>JAJTBD010000043.1 GCA_021287075.1 Micrococcales bacterium
CCTTCTTCGCGGTCGCCTTCTTCGCGGTCGCCTTCTTCGCGGTCGCCTTCTTCGCAGTCGCCTTCGTGGCAGCGGTCTTGGCCGCACCGGTCCGCGCGAAGGACGCCCGGGCCGGCCGCCGCCGGGCGGCTGCGGGCTGGGCGGCTGCAGGCTCCGCGACGGCCAGGGCCTCGTCAACGCTGAGCACCTCGCCGTCGAGGCCCTCGAGCTCGGCGTCGCGTCCCTCGGCCTCGAGGTGCGCTCGGCGCCGCGCCTCATCGGCGATGACCGCCTCCGGGCCCTTGACCGCCAGCGCCCCGATGGCCACCGCCTCGGTCGCGGCCCCCGAGACAGCCTGGCCGGCGCGCCCCGTGCGCACCATCTCACTGAGCTCCTGGACCTGGGTGGCCAGCGCGGCGATGACCTGACGGGCCGCCTCCAGGTCCGCCCGGCGCGCGATCTCCGCCCGCTCCATCGAGCTGTCGACCTCCTGGCGCACAAGCGCGATCAGGCTGGCCCGGTTGGCGGATGCGGCCTCGAGGATCTGGTCGGCGAGGGCGGATGCCTGGCCAGCGACCTTGCCCGCGTCGCCGACAAGCGGCAGCGACATCAGCCCCTCGGCAGCCTCCATTGCCCGGGCCTTGGTCATGTCGCCCAGGCCACTGGCGAACTGGATGTACCCGCGAACTGACTCGAATGCCATGTCATGCTCCTTGCCGGTGGCGCGTTGAGGTGGTTCCCCACACGCTACTGCGCTGGGCGCAGCAGTGCGGCCAACTGCTCTGCGCCACTTTGGTCCACGGCCCCGGCATCCCGTGCCTCCTGAAGGGCGGCGATCCCCGCGCGCACGCTCTCGATCGAGTCCTCGGCTCCGCGGGTCTGCCACTGCCCTCCCACGATGCGACGCGCGGTCTCGCCGCAGACGTGCCAGCCGTCATCCTCCGCGACACCCGCATAGTCCTCTGCCAGGCCACGCAGGTCGACGACGACGAAGGTCGGTCGCAGCGCCGGGTCGGCCAACGCGGCCTCGCTCGCTCCGTCGACACCGGTCAGCACGAGCACCGAGTCCATACCGGTCGCGACGCCGCCGGCGATGTCGGTCGAGAGCCGGTCCCCGATCGCGAGGGTGTCGGACACCTCCGTTCCGAGCAGCTGGGCACAGCGCAGATAGAGCGGCGGGTGGGGCTTGCCCACGATCTGGGGGTCGCCCTCGACGGCGTTGCGCAGCGCGGCGACAAACGACCCGTTGCCCGGAGCCATCCCCCGGTCGGTCGGCAGCGTCAGGTCGTCATTGGTGGCGATCCAGTGCGCCCCTCCCTGGATGGCGTATGCCGCCTCGGCCAGGTCTGTCGCGCTCACCTGCGGGCCATAGCCCTGGAGCACGCCGGACACGGGCTCACCAGGCCGACCGCTGACCGGCACCAGCCCCACCTCCTCCAGGGCCAGGCCGACGCCGGCCCCGCCGACCGCGAGCACGCGTGACCCGGGCGCCAGTGTCTCCGCCATGGCGGCAGCACCTGCCTGGCTGCTGGTCAGGACCCTGCTGGCGTCCGCGATGCCGAGCTCCGAGAGGTGCTCGGCGACCTCAGTCGCGGGGCGCGAGGCATTGTTGGTCGCATACACGACGGGGAGGCCGGCCTCGTTGAGCGCCTCCACCGCGTGCGGCACCGCCGCATGCCCGCGATAGACCACCCCATCGAGATCGCAGACGATCCCCTGGTATGCCGCGAGCAGGCTCATCTCAGCGCCCGTCCCCGGCCTCGTCGAGGTCCGTGCGCTCCCCAGAAGGGGCGCCGGACCCGTCATCAACCTGCTCGTCCTCGCCCTCGAGCAGGTCGGTCACGACCACGCCGTCGAGCTCGTCGAGCCGCTCGGCCGCGTCGGTCTGGAGGTCATCGTCCGCGGCGGCCGCCTTGGCGAACCAGGCGCGCGCCTGATCGGTGTCACCGCGGCCCAGCAGCGCGTCGGCATAGGCGTAGAAGAGACGGGCGGCCCAGGGCTGCCGGCGCGCGGACTTCAGCTGGGGGATCTCCAGGGCGACGACCGCAGCGTCGAGCTGCCCGAGGTCACGCCGGATGCCAGACAGCACGATGCGCAGCTCGATCTGCTCGTCGAGCCCCAGGGTGCGCACCTCGGGCGAGGTCACCAGCTCGAGGGCGCGCTCGTGCCGGCCCAGACCGCGCTCACAGTCCGCCATCAGCGGCAGCAGGTGATGCGAGCCGGACAGCCGACGCACTGTGCGGAACTCGGTGAGGGCACGAGCCCAATCCCCCTTGCGGTAGGCCACCATCCCCAGGGCCTCTCGCGCCGCGGCGACCCGGCCTGCTCGGCGCACAGCGGTCTCGGCGTGCGCCTCGGCCCCGGCCAGGTCCTCCGCCTCGAGCAGGCGAGCCACCATGACCAGGTGCTGCGCGACGCCCTCGGCGTTCTCCTTGCTGAGAGTGCGCAGCTGCGCGTGGACCTGACGGTCGAGCTCCTTGCCGGTCACATCGTCGTCGATCCGGGGGTCGGGCAGCCGGGGGCTCTTGGGGGCGAGCCGGCTCCCGCCGCGACGCTCGCTGTTGTCGAACTCGCCGGGGGCACGATCGCCGCGGCCCGCCCCACCGCGCGGCGGTCGGTCACCACGGCCACGCGAGGGGCGATCCCCGTAGGAACGTTCACCATCACGCGATCCCCTCGCCGGACGATCGCCATAGGACCGCTCGCCGTCACGAGAGCCACGCGCCGGGCGATCGCCATAGGAACGTTCACCATCACGAGAGCCACGCGCCGGACGTCCACCACGGCCGAGCTCGCCGGAGCTCCCCTGGCCATAACTCCCTTGGCCCTCATCACGGCGAGGGCGACCGGCACCACCACGATCCGATGGCCCGGACGGTCGGCCGCCCCGCTGAGGACCGCGTGAGCCCCTGCCACCCCGATCGCCGCGGGGGTCGTTCTCCTGGTCGTACCGCTCTGCCATGACGCTCTCTCTTCGACTCAATGCGTCCCTTGGGACGCCGCTTGCTCAAGTGTCTTCCATCCGCCGGCCTCACCGCCAGCACCACCAAGGCCACGGCCGCGACGGCACAAAAGACGTGAGAATACAAAAATGCCCTGGCCAAAAGGCCAGGGCATTTTTGAAAGTATGTCCGGCTGCGTCCTACTCTCCCACACCGTCACCAGTGCAGTACCATCGGCGCTGAAGGACTTAGCTTCCGGGTTCGGAATGGAGCCGGGCGTTTCCCCTTCGCTATGACAGCCGAAACTCTATGGAGATTTCAATCGTTCCCGACCGTATCTCGGGAACTGCACAGTGGACGCGAGCATTAAACTTAAAGTTTGTGTGTATCAAGTTATCGGCTTATTAGTACCAGTCAGCTACATGCATTGCTGCACTTCCACATCTGGCCTATCAACCCGGTAGTCTAGCCGGGAGCCTCTCGGACTAAAAGTCCATGGAAACCTCATCTTGAAGCGTGCTTCCCGCTTAGATGCTTTCAGCGGTTATCACTTCCGAACGTAGCTAATGAGCGGTGCCCTTGGCAGAACAACTCACACACCAGAGGTTCGTCCATCCCGGTCCTCTCGTACTAGGGACAGCCCTTCTCAAGTTTCCTACGCGCACAGCGGATAGGGACCGAACTGTCTCACGACGTTCTAAACCCAGCTCGCGTACCGCTTTAATGGGCGAACAGCCCAACCCTTGGGAGCAACTCCACCCCCAGGATGCGACGAGCCGACATCGAGGTGCCAAACCATGCCGTCGATATGGACTCTTGGGCAAGATCAGCCTGTTATCCCCGGGGTACCTTTTATCCGTTGAGCGACGGCGCTTCCACAAGCCACCGCCGGATCACTAGTCCCGACTTTCGTCCCTGCTCGACATGTCTGTCTCACAGTCAAGCTCCCTTGTGCACTTACACTCAAAACCTGATTGCCAACCAGGCTGAGGGAACCTTTGGGCGCCTCCGTTACCTTTTGGGAGGCAACCGCCCCAGTTAAACTACCCATCAGGCACTGTCCCTGATCCGGATCACGGACCGAGGTTAGACATCCAGAACGACCAGAGTGGTATTTCAACGTTGACTCCACACACACTGGCGTGCATGCTTCAAAGTCTCCCACCTATCCTACACAAGCCGTTCCGAACACCAATACCAAACTATAGTAAAGGTCCCGGGGTCTTTCCGTCCTGCTGC
>JAJTBD010000031.1 GCA_021287075.1 Micrococcales bacterium
GGCCGCGGAGAACCTCTGAGATGAACGCCGGAAACACCGTTCATCGGACAGACCCTAGTCCAACGACTCGGTGAGGAGCTTGTCGGTTTGCATGGCGGCGCACCGCCATGGCATGGGCATGGTCATCACGTCACAGCGGTGGCGGGGGTTCGATGGCGCCCTTAGGGTGAGCACGAGGGTGGAATTTCCCCCCTCACGAAACGAAAGCAGGGGTCCATGAAGCAGAAGACAGTTGGGGGGGGGTAGCGGCAGTGGTAGCCGTTAGCCTCACCCTCCTCAACGGGGGGCAGGCGCTCGCAGCACCGGGGGATAAGGACGTCGACTCACTCCTCAAGCGAACCAATGTTGGTCAGCCAGAGGGCGTACTTGACGTTGCTGGCAACTCCGTCGACGTCGATGGAGTGACGATCCGGATCCGCGGTGCGAAGAGCGAACCGGGCCAGGGGGCCCGCCGCACTTGGGTGGGTCATGGCGTGACACACGTCGGTCAGCAGGTCGACAAAGACACAACTCAGTTGCTCAGCATCCTTGAGTCGCCCTCGAGCCCGAAGGAGATCGTTTACGACTACCCAGGTAAGGAACTCCAACTTCTCCCCGATGGCTCGGTAGCCGTGGTTGAGCCCACAGGCGAGGGCCGGCTAGTGGCACAGATCAAGAAGCCCTGGGCCAAGGATGCACACGGAAACCCGGTCGCCACGCGCTACGAGGTTAAGGGCAGCACACTGACTCAAGTCGTGAAGACCACAAGAAATACCGCATTCCCCGTCGTCGCCGACCCGACCACGGTAAAGCGCTGGTACGGTTTCGATGTCCGTTTTAACCGGTCTGAGACAAATCGGCTCGCTGCTGGCGGCGGCTCTTGCACCTTCGTCGTGAGCAAGGCGCCAGTAGTCGGCGGCTACCTGGCGACGATCTGCGGGGCGGTGGCCGCATGGGCTCTCTCAGCCACCGCCATGAACAAGTGTGTAGCGGTCAAGGTCGTTATGACCCCTCGTGCTGCAGCTCCGTGGTACTGGGGCTGTAAATGATATATGCAATCGCGGCTGCAGCGGGCGTGTGCCTCGCCAGTTGGGACGCCCCACTTCGCTCCAGAGCGCCCTGGTGGGTACGAGTCGCTGTCAGCGTTCCTGTGGCGGCAATCCTCTATGTATTCCTCACAAGGACCGATGCCGATCCAAAGGCGTTACTGCTGGGCCTAGGGGCCTGGGCGGTCACAGAGTGGTTCTGGCATCGCCGGAGTTTGCTCACTAAGCGTGGGCACGTTGGGCGGACAGGCTCGGAGAGAGATCGGGTTGGTCCATAGTCTGATCCCGGGCAAGGTTGAACCATTAGCGTTCTTCCCCAGCCAGGTCGATACTTTCGCCGACGACCAGCCTATGCAGCATCGGCGAGCCCAGCCCACAATAGTGGTCTAAGCACGCCGTTCACGGCTTCGGAAACGTTCCTCAGCAGCTCAAGGACCTGGCCGTGGACGGCGTGCTGTCCTCCCTAGCCCAAACCCACAAATGGGCGCCCCCGCTGGGCGCGACCCCCGACATCCGACGCATCTGAACAGATACCCCCTTGGGTATGCTGCACGAGTGCGCCCCGACCATGAGAATCTCGAGCGGATGTTCTCCGACATCCCCCGGGCGCCACGTCTTCTGAGCGGACCCACCGCCAAGGCGAGTTGGCTGCACGCGTGGAGCGGGCGGCATACCGTCGCCGCGGTCGTGCTGGCACCGGCATTGTTCTGGCTGGCGTCGACGGCCGCCTCGCCGCTGCCTTTCGTGTGGGCGTGGCTGGTCGGACTCGGGTCAATCATCGGGGCGATCGCCCTCGCCACCTATGTGCCACTGGCGGGCGGGCGCGGGTCGGCCACGCCGGCGACGCCCTGCTCGCGCATCGCCGGGCTGCTCGTCGTGATGGGGCTCTTCGCGCTCTCGGCAACGGCCCCGTCGGTCTTTGGCGCGGTGGTCTATGTGGTCTGCGCCGCCGGGGCGTTGGCCCAACGCACCCTCGGCACGACCTGCGCCTGACCCCCGGGCGTTCGTGCCCACCCCGCCGCCGCGCCTGCCTAACAGGCTCGTGCGCTAACCCATGTCAGACCACGCTGACAGCATTGACCAAGACAATGAGGAGGCTGATAACCGTGTGCCAATACGACAGCCGTTGCGGCGTGCAGCGACATCGCCCGGGCACGGTGTGCCCACGGTCAGGGGTCGCGCGAGCGTGGACTACTTCATCACGACCTGTCGCCGTGTCGCGGCCGCGACCGGCCGCGCCTCGGGGGCCATCTCGATTCCGGTCGTCGACCCGTGCCGAAGGCGTGAGTCTCGTCGATCTACTGTCACTGCTCATTGTCACGAAGTCGTGGGATCGGTTCTACGACGCCGGCGGCGTGTGGGCAGTTCTGCTGGCCTGTCTGCTGCTGCTGATTCCCTTTGCGGTGGCCGGGTGGTTGGCCTACCGCTGCACGGCGTGGAACGCGACCGTCCAGGGCCGCTGTGCTAAGCCGCGCTCTGGACCGTTCCAGCGATGCGAACTCAGTACCCACAGCCACGCAGCGCAGTTCGTGACCGCGCCCGAAGTCGCGGCGGCCGTGTCCCTCATCGTCGGGATCGCCGGCCTGTGGCTGTTTTTCACCGCCCGGTAACGACCGATTCTGGCCCGTCCGTTGAGGGTGTGGACGTCGTTGGTCCCACGCGGGGAAACTGCGGTCCGAAACCATGACCGAAACCAGATCGGTCCGAAACGGGTTCAACCCGTTATCGGTCGACCGGTAGAAGCAGTGCTCGACGAGCAGGAGGAGAGAGCCATGAGCCAGGCAGCACCCCGGGCGCGTGAGGCCGCAACGGTCGAGGGCGATCACCAGCTGATGGACGCGGTTGACGCACGGGACTATGCCGCGGGCCGGCTCGACTACGCGGAGTATGCCGAGCGGGTCGGGGCACGCCACCGGGGGAGTGTGCATGTGCCTGAGAGCCCCGACCCGGTTGCGGTCTATGACGGGATGTGGGAAGCCGGCACTTCGTTGATGGGTGGCTACGTCTGGCTGGCCGACCATGCCGACGATTCCAGTGAGGCAGACCGCTGGCTCGGGGCTATGGCCGGCGTGCACAGGGAGCGGGCCAAAGTCGACGCCCACGACACCAAGGCGCAGTTGGAAGCGACGGCCGAGTATGTCGCCCGGGATCAGGCCATCCGCGCACTGGTCTTGGGGTGAGCGAGTTCGAGCCCGACGACGACTGGCTCAACACACGCTTCGAGAGACACAGGCGGCTCGGCCCTGTTCGCTGGCCACGATCGGGAGGATCGTCTGGTGGCAGTGCGGAGCGGTGGTCAGCCCGGGGCGGGCAAGACCCGCGGGGCTCAGTTCGCCAGAAGACTGCACAACAGGCCACTCGTAGCGATCAACGCACTCTCGGCACGACCTGCGCCTGAACGGCACGGCCAGCCACTCGCGGCGGAACTCGCCACTTGGCTCAAACAGAACGGCGGTCAGCGGCGGGTGAGCTTGCGCCAGAGCCAGGTGTCGGGGACGGTCGCGCCGGTGGCGAGGTGCTCGATGACCGAGTCATAGAACAGCCCCGAGTCCAGGTCACCCAGCGCCCGGTCGCGCCCGGCCAGCAGCACCTGGTCGCGCGGCTGCAGGCGCACCGACTCGTCCGGGGTGAACGCCACCTCCTCACCGCGGATCAACATCAGCGGCACGATGTCGAGTGGCTGCTCCCGGTCGTCGGGGTCGCGGATCAGGTCCCGCAGGGTCAGCTCGTTGCCCTTGGTCATCCACCGGTATGCCGCGGGCGCCTGGTGGCGGTCCAGCACATACAGCTCGCGCCGCGGCGCGGTGGTGTCGCAGCGGGCGACCATCCGGTCGATGAGCCGTTGGGCCCACTCCTCCGGTTGCTCCAGGGCGTGGTCGACGAACGAGCGGAAGATCGGCGTCACGACCCGGGCCAGCGACTCACGGGCCACGAGCTCGGTCGCGATGAAGACGGAGTCGACGTCGAGGGCGTCGAGGAGCGGCTGGTTCATCGTCGACTGCTGGCGCACGCAGACGAACAGGCGCTCGTTGTGCTGTCGGGCGTGCTCGGCCAGCGCGATGTTGGTGGTGTCGTCGTCGGCGCCGGCGACGAAGCCGGCGGCCCCCGTGACGTCGGGGTCGCCGTCGGCCGGGTCGGCCCGGACGACCTCGAGGCCACCGGTGCGCAGGTCGGCGCTGACCTCCTCGCCGAACTGCCCGTCGGCGCAGACCACCCAGGGCCCCTCGCCGAGACCCTCGGCGCGCTCGGGCAGCTGCGCCCCCTCGGGCGACATCAGCCACTGCACGAGCTGATAGGTCGTCGGCCGCTGCATGGCCAGGACGAGATAGCCGCCATAGCGGTCGTTGGGGTTGATGACCGCCTCGGCCGCGAAGTCGTGCATGTGCTCCTCGACGCCACGGTCACCGCATCGGGCAATCACCGGCAGCTCGGGCCGGAGCAGGTTGGCGGCCATCACCATCGCGAGGTTGGTGTTGTCGTCGTTGGTCAACGCCAGCAGGCCTTCGCAGTTGGGCTTGGCCAGGCCGGCGAGCCCGAGCACGCCGGGGTTGCGGGCGTCCGCCTCGATGCCGGGCACGTCGGCACCGAGCTGCTCGCCGCCCAGCGCGTCGATCCGCTCGCCCCGCACGTCGATGACGACGAAACGCCGCCCGGCCTCGGCGAGCTCACGGCATACCCGCTCGCCCGACTGGCCATAGCCGCCGATGATCACAAAGGGCTCGGTCAGCCGGCGCACCCTCCGGGCGAAGCGCTGGTGGGCGACCGCGTCGCGGAAGTTGTTGTCCTGCACCAGCCCATAGAGCGCGGCGAAGGTATAGGCCCAGCCCAGCACCGTCGCATAGATCGACCCGGTCACCCACATCCGCTGGGGGATGGTGAAGGTGTAGGGGGTCTCGCCGAAGCCGATCGTCGTCGCGGTGTAGCTGATGAAGTAGAACGCGTCGAAGACGCTCATGTGGTGCGGCCGGCCCTGGTCGTCCACGCCGGGCATGAGCGTCAGCCCGGCCACCGAGACGGTGAAGACCGTGATCAGGACGATCAGCGGCATCCGCATCCGGCGCAGGATGAGGAAGATCGCGTCGGTCGACGGGGTCTCGGTGGGGATGTCGACGCGGCGGCGCCGGGCGCTGTGGTTCGGCTGGCGAGCCCAGGGCCGCGCGATGAACGACAGCAGCGGTTGCACGTGGCGGGCCTGGGGTCAGCGGCGCCGGTAGGACAGCGTCTCGGCGACGAGCAGCACGACCGAGACGACATTGGCGAAGAGCGCGCCGCCCGAGAGCGATACGACACTGCTCATCGAGTGCGGGGTGAGCCCGCCCGCGGCCTGGGTCGAATAGACGTAGACGGCCGCCGCGGCGATCAGCTGGATGTCGGCGACGAGGCTGGTCGCGAGGTGGATCGCGCCGATCTGGGTGCGGTCGCCGAACTTGAGCACGGTCGCGACGAGGTTGATGACGACCGCGATATAGAGCTCGGTCATGTTGTGCACGCGGGGGTCGTCGATCTCCCCGATGAAGAACCCGAAGTTCATCGTGGCGGCCAGCAGCACGAAGAACCCGAAGACGACTTTCTCGAAACTCACCTTCGCAGACTACTTCCCCAAGGCAGGGGTATGCCGCGTGTGCGGCAATGTGCTCAGGTCACCTGCGGGCTGTGGAGCCGGTGCGCGTTTGGGCTGTCGGCGCATGAGGCCCGAAGAGCGGACTCAGCCGACCTTGCCGTACTTCTTGTGCAGGGCCTGCTTGCTGACGCCGAGGACCCGCCCGATCTCGGCCCAGCTCATGCCGGCCAGCCGGGCGCGGCGCACCTCGGCCGCCTCGGCCCGGGCGATCTCGCTCTTGGCGGTGGCGACCCGGGCCAGCCGCTCGATCGGCGTGCCGCCCTCGTCGCCCAGGTTCAGTGCCGTCCTCATGCGTCAATCATGGTTGACGAATGCCGGGCGCGTCAATCTCTGTTGACGGCGGACGGGCGGAGCGGGCGGGTGACGCGACGGCTGCGGGCCAGCGCGAGGAAGTGGTAGCGCACGGTCGCCAGGCCACCGTCGGCGGGCCGCAGCCCCTGGGCCACCTCGATCGCGACGGAGAGCAGCAGGGTCCAGAAGACGTCGGCCTCGGCCGCCGGCTCGACCATCGAGTGCAGCAGCCGGCGGCTGCGGGCCACCCGGAGGACGTCCGCGATCTCGTCGCGCTGACGCTGATGCAGTCCGGCGACGCTCGCGCCGATCCGCTCATTGCCGACCGCGGCGGTCCGCAGCTGGGCGAAGGCGCGCAGCACCTCCCCGAGCTCGGGGTCGTGGGTGACGAGGGTCCGGGCGAGCAGCTTGAGCCGGTCCTGGCCCTCGACGCCGTCGGCGGCGACGCGGGCCTCGATCCGCTTGACTGCGAGCTCGGTTGCATAGGCGAGCAGGTCTGCGACAGAGCCGAACTGGTACTGCACCTGCCCCATCGAGGTGTCGGCCTCCGACGCCACCGACCGTAGCGACACGGCGCCGATGCCCGACGACGCCGCCAGTCGGATGACCGCGGCGCCGATGTGCCGACGTCGCTCGTCGCGCAGCTCCTGGCGCATGTCCACCTCCTCAGAATCAATGCAACTGCATTGACTCTATCTCATCGAAGGCCTACTCTGATCTCAATGCAGTCGCACTGAAAACTCGAACGGCTGCGGACAGAGGAGGACAACATGACCGCATCAACCGCCAAGGGTCTGGCCGGGCTCTGCTTCCTGGTCTTCCTGTCGCTGGGGGCCTTCCCACTCGTCCAGTGGTTCGCCTTCGACCACGCCAGCCGCGTCATCGGGGTGCTGTTCGGGCGACCGGGTGAGCCGTGGGTCTGGGTCATCCCGGCCCTGATCACCGTCGTCGCCTTCCTGGGCATGTGGTACTTCGGCGACAAGGAGACCGCTGCCGCCGGGTCGTGACACTCAGCGCATCGGCCGCAGGCTGCGCGCCGCGTCGTGGACCGCGCCGGTGAGCCGTTCGACCCGCTCGGAGCGCAGGCGCCAGACCTGCCAGAAGAGCCGCACGTCGGCGTGCGCCCGCCCGTCGAGGAGCACGAGCTCGCCGGTCTCCAGCTCGTCGGCGAGCTGCGCCTCGGGGAGCATCCCCCAGCCCAGTCCCGCGCGGACCGCTGCGAGGAAACCCTCCGAGGACGGCACGACCGAGGTGGGCGGTGCGACGTCGACTCCCTTGTCGCGCAACAGCCCCCACTGGAGGTCGTCCTTGGCGCCGAACTGCACGACCGGCATCCGCCCCCAGTCGACGGACCGCCCTTGGGTATGCCGCGCGCGCACCTCCGCGGTCGCGACCGGCAGATAGCGCATCACCCCGAGCGGCTCGACCCGGCATCCCGCGACCACCGGCGGCGACGCGGCGGCGGTCCCCACGACGGCCCCGACGGCGTCGCCACGACGGAGCAGCTCGGCACTGTGGCCCTGGTCCTCCACCTCGAGATGCAGCGTCGTGTCGGTCCAGCCCGCGACGATGCCGAGGACGGGCGCGAACCAGGTGGCCAGCGAGTCGGCGTTGACCGCGACGTGCAGCGGGGTGGGCTCGCCGGGCGTACCCTCCCCGGACACCTCCCCGATCGCGGCCCGGGTCTCGGCCTCGAGGAGCGCGACCTCGCGGGCCATCCGCAGCACTGGGGCGCCGGCATCGGTGACCTGGACCGGGAGGGAGCGGCGCACGAGGACCTGACCGGCCTCGGACTCCAGGGCCTTGATGCGCTGGCTCATCGCCGACGGGGTGATGTGCAGCGCGCGGGCCGCCGCCTCGAAGGACCCGTGGTCGACGGCGGCGGCGAGGGCGCGGAGCTGGTCGAGACGCATGAAGCAACTCTAATGATGATGCAGATTCCTGCGCTGGGCTTCACAGCAGATGCCGCCTAGCGTTGTCACCGTGAACCACGTCGCCCTCACCGGTCTGCTCACCGGCCTGTCGCTCATCATCGCCATCGGCGCACAGAACGCCTTCGTGCTGCGGCAGGGCATCCGGCGCGAGCACATCGGGGCCGTCGTGGCGATCTGCGCGCTCGCCGACATGGCCCTGATCGGCGTCGGGACCGCTGGCGTGGGTGCACTGCTTGGCGCCGAGCCCCGGCTGCTCGCCCTGCTCAAGTGGGGCGGCGTCGCCTATCTCACCTGGTTTGGCGTCAACTCGCTGCGCGCGGCCACCCAGCGCCACTCCCTGGCCGAGGCCTCGCCCCGCTCCAGGGGCTCAGTGGTCACGACGACGCTCGCGCTGACCTTCCTCAACCCGCACGTCTATCTCGACACCGTGCTGATGCTCGGCAACCTCGCCAACCAGTACGACGGCGCCAAGTGGACCTATGCCGCGGGCGCCATGGCCGGCAGCATCCTGTGGTTCACCGGCCTCGGCTTCGGCGCCACCAAGCTGGCCAAACCCCTTGCCCGGCCGGCCACCTGGCAGGTGATCGACATCGGCGTCGGCATCACCATGCTGGCCATCGCGGTCAAACTCGCCACGATGTGAGCCGCGGGCGACCCGGCCCTGGCAGCCAGCACCACGGGAGCACCGGGCGGATCAGGGCCTCACATACCGTCGATCCGGCGAATCGTCATCGTGGCCGGTCCGCCGCGCCAGACGGGGCTGGACGATGAGCAGGAACAGGGCCGCCGCCAGCGCGGCGACGGCCGTGCCCCACGTGTTTGAGTCGGCGCCGATCGCCACGCCAGCGCCCAACACAGCGCACACGAGCAGCCCGAGGAAGAGTGCCATGACTACTCCGCATACTCCGTCGTCATGGCCGAGGCGCCGTCGACCTTGGTCTTGAGCAGCCCCTGGCCCTCCATGAAGGCGGCCATGTCGACGAACTGCTGCTTGTCGAGCGTGGAGCTGACCTCGCCCTTGTCGTCGACCATGAGCTTGAGCGTGGCGTCGAGGGTGCCCTTGGCGGCCTTCTTGGCCTTGTCACTGGTGAGGCCGGGGATCGTCTTCGCCGAGACGGCTATCGCGCCGTCGGGGTCGGCCTTGACCGCCTCGATCCCCTCGCGCAGCGACTTCACGACCGCCTTGGTCAGCTCTGGGTTGTCCTTGGCCTGCTTGGCGGTCGTCAGCAGCGAGACGGAGACGAGGGGGATCTCGTCGGCCAGCGGGATCGCGCGGACCTCGACACCGGCGAGCCCGAACTGCACGAGGTCGTTGTTGCCATAGCCCACGACGGCGTCGACCTTCTTGGTCGTCAGCGCGGCCTGCTGGGTGTAGCCGATCTCCTGGACCGTGACGTCCTTCTCGGTCAGCCCGGCCTTCTTCAGAGCGACCTGGAGACCAAACCAGCTCTCGCCGTATTTGCCGGGGACGCCGATCTTCTTGCCCTTGAGGTCGGCGACCTTCACCGCAGGCGAGTCGCCGCGCACGATGAGCGTGACGGGATAGGAGCGGTAGTAGGGGGCGACGGCGATCAGGTCCATCCCCTGCGACTTCGCCTGGAGCATCTCGTCGGCCCCTGCGATGAGGTACTGCTCCTTGCCGGAGGTGAGAGCGGTGAAGAGCCCCTCCTGCGCACCGTGATGGCGGATCGTCGCGTTGACGCCGTTGTTGCCGAGGATGCCCTTGTCCTTGGCGACATACCAGGGGCTGAACTGCACGTCGGGGATATAGCTCATGCCGATGGTCGCCGACTGCATCTCCTTGTCGACAGCGCTGGCGCTCGACTCGGACGACGACGCCTTCTTGGCGGCCTCCCCGGTGGAGCAGGCACCCAGGGCGAGCGCGAGTGCGAGCGCGCCCACGGCATACCGGCCGGTGCGGGGGAAGGAGGTGAGCGAGGTGGTCATCAGGTGCCTTTCGACGGACGTCGGGTGAGTGACTCGATCACCTGCGAGCGCTGCTCCCAGGTGTGGATGAGGCTGTATGCCGTGGAGGCGATCACGCAGAGGATGAGGATGGAGGCAAACATCCCGGCGGTGTCGACGGCGTCGCGCTGCACGGTGAGGATGGTCCCGATCCCGTTGCCGCCCATGACCATCTCGCCGACGACGGCGCCGGTGACCGAGAGCGTCACGCCATTGCGCAGCCCGGCCAGGACAGACGGCAGCGCGAGCGGGGCCTCGACGTGGCGCAGCAGCGTCCACGAGCCGGCCCCGTCGATCCGGGCGGCGTCGACGACATCGGGGTCGACGTGGCGCAGGCCGACCACGGTCGAGATGAGGATGGGGAAGAAGACCATGAGGGCGCAGAGCGCGACGATCGCCCACAGCCCGTAGCCGATCCACAGGACCAGCAGCGGCGCCAGTGCGATCGCCGGGATCGCCTGTGTCGCACCGAGATAGGGCTGCGTCGCGGCCGAGAACCAGCGCGACCGGTGGATGAGGACCGCCAGCGGCAGGGCGACCGCGGTGCCGAGCAGGGCGCCGCCGACCGCCTCGAGCAGGGTCATGCCGAGATAGGGCCAGATCTCGCCGCCGACGAGCATGTCGCGCAGGCTGGCCAGGACGGCCCTCGGCGTGGGCAGGGTGTAGTCGGGGACGGCGCCGAGCGACGTCAGCAGCCACCAGGCACCCAGGATTAGGGCGCCGAGCAGCAACGGGGCGATGAGCTCCCGCCGGCCAAAACCCTTCACTGCCAATGCCTTCCGTCTCGCAACGAGTCCACTCGCGCGTGACCGGGGCAGGCGACGGGTCGCCGGCGCGTCGCGCGCGTGGGTACGCGCGGCGACGCTCGTGCTGCCTCCCATCCGGACTTTAACCGTCGGTCCCGGAATCCCACCGGGTCAACCGGGTCCGCCAAAACGGACCCGGGTCGCGGACTGTCACCGCCGGCTCGGAATTTCACCGACCCCGGAGCACGTGCTCTCCATGGAGTGTATGCCGCGGGCACGCCGGTGTCAGTGTGGCCGTCCACTCACTGGTCCTCACCGGCCGCGCACCCCGCTCGCCGACCTCGCGCCCCCCGCCCGCCGCGCACAACGACGACCACGGATGCCGGCCACGCGCCGAGGCGACGGGGCGCTGAGCACGGCCAGCGCGGCATACCGCCCCGACCGTGGTCGTCGTTGTGCAGCGCCCACCCCCCGGTTACACCAATTGGCGAGTTGCGCGCGGGGCGCAACTCGCCAATTGGTGTGATGAGGGGTGGTGGGGGCGGGCCGGACTCCCGGCGCAGGCCCTCGAGGCAGCAGGTCAGCCGCGGGTGGCGGCCAGCTTGGTGACCTGGTCGAGGAGGGTCTTGATCTCCTCGCCGCGGCGCTCCTCGGGGGTGACCTCGGACTCGCCGATCTCGGTGAAGAGCGAGAGCGAGACCTGGCCGCGCACGACGATGCCCTCGAAGTTGGCGAGGATCTGGCGCCACTGCTCGACAGCGCGCACGCCGTTGTCGGCGCCATAGGAGACGAGGCCGAAGACCTTGCCGGTCCACTCCGGGCCCAGGCTGTCGACGGCGTTCTTGAAGGCGCCGGGGACGCCGTGGTTGTACTCCGGGGTGACGAAGACGAAGGCGTCGCAGGCGTCGACGGCCTGGCTCCAGCGGGTGACCTCGGCGGAGTCGTACTGCTTGTTGGCCATGCCCGGCACGGTGGCGGAGGTCAGCATGGGCACGTCGAAGTCCTTGAGGTCGATGACCTCGTAGTCGGCGTCGCCTCGGGTGTCGGCGGCGCGCTTGACCCAGGTGGCGACCTTCTCGCCATTGCGGCCGTCGCGGATGGAGCCGACGATGATGCCGATCTTCACGGGGGATCTCCTCGATTCGGGGGCACTACGGGAATTGTTGATGGATCAACCAGGGTGGCCAACGGTGGGCGCAGGCGATCAATTCCCGATCGCTCGACACTACTCACGGGTCAGGGCTTCCCCGCAAACGTGACCTGAGTCACGCTGGAGGCATGTTCACGATGGATGACCTGGACCTGACGGCCGAGCTGGACGCCATCCGCGCCGAGGACAGCGCCCTGCTCGACTACCTGACGGCCGACACGGCCGAGGGCACCGACCCGGAGGCGCGGGTGGAGGACCACCCGCACGACTACCTCATCACCGGCTGGTAGCCCTCAGGCCCCACTCCCCTCCGACGATCCGGCGTGTGCCGCCCGCCGGGCCTCGCGCGCGGCATGCGCCTCCGAGCCCGGGGTGGGTGCCCAGCGCCAGATGACCGCCGCCTGCACGAGTGCGATCACATTGGTCGCCAGCCAGTAGACGACGATGCCGAAGGGCACGGCGACACCACCCGCGAGCACACCGACGAAGGACAGCGCCGGCATCATCGCCATGATGTCGGGCATCGGCGGGGCACCCTCGACCTGCGGCATCTCCGGCCGCGGCGAGGACTTCAGCGTGAAGAAGCGCTGGCTCGCCCAGGTCAGCGTGGCCGCCGCGAGGACCAGCCCGCCCATGAGCGCCGCCGCCCCAGGACCGGCCGCCAGCGCGTCGGTGAAGCGGTCGGCGATCGCCACTCCCCCGAAGCGCGCCGAGTCGAGCGAGGCGACCAGGTCGGGAGTCATCGCGCCGATCGGGCGGTGCTGCGCGACCTCCGACAAGACCCGATAGAGGCCGAAGAAGACGGGCAGCTGGAGCAGCATCGGCAGGCAGCCCAGCGGCGAGACGCCGTGCTCACTGGTGATCGCCCGCCTCTCCTCGGCCATCGCGCGCATGCTCTCGATGTCGGTCCTGCCCTTGTAGCGCTGCGACAGCTCGGTCAGCTGCGGTCTCGCCCGGGCGCTGGCGTGGGCGGTGCGCACGCCATGGACGGCGATCGGCAGCACGAGCAGTCGCACGCCGACGACGAGCAGGACGAGGGCGGCCACCCAGGTGGTGCCGCTGTCGGGCTCGAGCCCGAGCCTGGTCAGGAGGTCGTATGCCGCGGCGAGGGCCGAGCTGATCGGTCCCGTCACGGGGTTGGAGATGGTGGGAAGGGCGGCAGGCAGAGCAGAGAAGGTCATGGCGGGTCTCCCGGCCCGGGGTGGGCCACTCGAGATGAGAAGGGTTGCGGGAGAGGGACCCTGCGCGTGCCGGGCGAGAGCGCGCGGCATACCTCAGGCGTGGCGGGACCACGCTGGGACGGGCAGGGTCAGCGGCAGCCGGGAGCCCGCGGACGCGCCGGCTGGGCGGGCACGTCGATGCGGTGGGCCAGGGGGGCCAGACGACGACGGACCTGGGCGCGCACACGCACCGGGACCGGGGTGCGATCCTGGACCGAGATGGTCACGACGGTCACGGCGAGCGCCGCGAGGGCGGCGAAGAGCAGCAGCGGCGAGGCGGTGGCCAGGACCGGCGCGCCACGGTCGGCCAGCAGCACTGCGGCGAGGACGACGGGCAGGGCCGAGAGCAGCCAGGCGCGCAGCGGGAAGCCCGAGCGCTCGCGTGGGCCCATCTGCCTCTCCTCTCGCGATGTGGTCCGGTGGCGCGCACAGTCGGCGGGCCATCTGGCTCAACGGTGGTCTCCCCTCAATGGTTCCCGCTGTCGGCGCGCTCCGCAAGACTGGGGACGCACGGCAACCACGATCACCCTCATGACAGGAGCCGGACATGGCACGCGTGGTGCACTTCGAGATCCAGGCAGATGACATCGAGCGGGCGAAGAAGTTCTATGCCGACGCGCTCGACTGGTCCTTCGAGGACTACAGCCAGTTCACCGGGTCGCCCTATTTCGGGGTGATCACCGGCGACGACGAGGATGCGGGCATCAACGGAGGTCTGCTCCAGCGGCCCGTCGCGGCGCCGGGCGCGGGCCAGGGCACCAACGCCTATGTGTGCACGGTCGGCGTCGAGGACTACGACGCCACCGAGGCGCGCATCCTCGAGGCGGGCGGCACCGTCGCCCTGCCCAAGATGGCGCTGCCGGGCATGGCCTGGCAGGGCTACTACCTCGACACCGAGGGCAACACCTTCGGCGTCCACCAGCCCGACGAGGACGCGAAGTAGTCCTAGGCCCTCAGCGGCGCGGGTCGACGACGGTGATCCCGCCGCGCGCGGGTGGCCCGCCCAGGGCCAGCAGCGCGGCGGGCGCCTCGTCGAGCCCGACGGTCCCCCCGACGATCGCGTCGAGGGGTATGCCGCGTGCCACGAGCCCCAGCATGGCCGGGTAGTCCGCGGCCGCCAGCCCGTGCGTGCCGAGGACGCCCAGCTCCCAGCCGACGACGCGGTCCATCGGCAGGGGCGGGGTCGACTCGGGGCCGAGCAGCAGGCCGGCCTGGATGTGCCGGCCGCGCCGGCGCAGGCTGCGCACCGAGGCGACCGCTGTCGCCGGCGAGCCACAGGCGTCGATCGAGACGTGCGCGCCACCTGTCGTGGCCGCATGCACGGCCTCGCCGACCTGCTCTGGGGTGAGGCCGCGCGCGTCGACGAGCGCGTCGGCGCCGAGGCTGCGGGCGGTGGCGAGCGCCTCGTCGGCGACATCGACGGCGACGACCTGCGCGCCGAGGGCCTTGCCGATGAGCAGGGCCGAGAGCCCGACGCCGCCGGTGCCATGCACCGCGAGCCACTCCCCCTCGGCCAGTCCGCCCTGGATGGCGACCCCGCGATAGGCCGTGGCGAAGCGGCAGCCCAGCGATGCGGCCGCCGCGTCGCCGATCCCGTCGGGCAGCGCGACGAGGTTGAAGTCGGCGGCGTGCAGCGCGACCTGCTCGGCAAAGGAGCCCCAGTGGGTGAAGCCGGGCTGGGTCTGGGCGGGGCAGACCTGGGGGTCGCCGCCGCGGCATACGCCACAGGTGCCGCAGCCACAGACAAAGGGGGCGGTGACCCGGTCGCCGACCTGCCACCGGGTGACCTGGGGGCCGACCGCGGCGACCGTGCCGACCAGCTCGTGGCCGGGCACATGCGGCAGGGCGACGGGGTCGTGGCCCATCCAGGCGTGCCAGTCGGAGCGGCACACCCCCGTCGCGGTCACCGCGACGACGACGCCATCGGGCGGACAGTCCGGCTCCGGCACCTCGCGGACGACTGGTGGGGCACCGACCTCGTCATAGACCACTGCGCGCATGGACAAGGCATACCACCGCGACCTCGTGCCACGGATCCGCTGCTCGCTCCGGGCGACGCCTTCCAGCCGGGGGCCGGGCGTGTTAGGACTGGACGAGCGACATCCCGGCCCCGCCGTGGGGCCACGCCGAGAGGAGCCCCATGACCACCGCGCCGCCCACCGGACCCACGGCCTCCGACACGACTGTCGACGTCCTCGTCATCGGCTCGGGGACGGGCATGGCCGCTGCGCTGGCCGCCCACGAGCTCGGCCTTTCGGCGCTCGTCGTCGAGAAGACAGCGCTGGTGGGCGGGTCCACCGCCCGCTCCGGCGGCGCGTTCTGGGTCCCCGGCAACGAGACGCTGCGCGCCGCCGGCGCGCCTGGCACGGACGAGTCGGCGGCGGCATACCTCGATGCGGTCGTCGGCGACTCCGCACCGGCCGAGCGCCGCCGCGCCTTCCTCGCCCACGGACACGACGCCATCACGATGCTGACGCGCACGACCCCGATGACCTTCTTCTGGGCCAAGGGCTATTCGGACTACCACCCCGAGCAGCCGGGCGGCTCGGCCGTCGGCCGCACGTGCGAGTGCGAGCCGCTCGACGCCTCGGTCCTCGGGGACGAGCGCGGACGCCTGCGCGGCAGCGTGATGGAGGCGCCAATCCCGATGCCGGTCACGGGCGCCGACTACAAGTGGATGAACCTCATGATGCGCAAGCCCGTCCAGGCGTGGCCCCGCATCATGCGGCGGGTGGTGCAGGGCGTCGGCGGGATGGCGCTCGGCCGCGAATACGTCGCGGGCGGCCAGGCGCTGGCCGCCGGGCTCTTCGCCGGGCTGATCCGGGCTGGCGTGCCTGTCTGGACGCGCGCCCCGCTCGTGGAGCTGACGCGCGACGGCGACCGGGTCACGGGCGCGGTGCTCGAGCAGGACGGGCGGCGCGTGACGGTGACCGCGCGTCGCGGGGTGGTCCTCGCGGCGGGTGGCTTCGACCACGCCGTGGACATGCGGCGCGAGCACCAGTCCCCGAGCCTGCGTGATGACCTCAGCCTCGGCGCCGAAGGCAACGTGGGTGACGGGATCCGTGCCGCGCAGCAGGTGGGCGCCGGGACGTCACTCATGCGCGAGTCGTGGTGGTTCCCGGCCGTCGCACCCCTCGGCGACGCCGCCCCTCAGGTGCTCCTCGCAGAGCGCTCCCTGCCCGGCTCGCTGATCGTCAACCAGGACGGCCAGCGCTTCCTCAACGAGGCGATGGACTACATGTCCTTCGGGCAGGAGATCCTGCGCCAGGAGGACGAGGGCCGACCGGTCACCGGCATGTGGCTCGTCTTCGACAAGAAGTACCGCTCCTCCTATCTGCTGGCCGGCGCGGTCTTCCCGGGCCAGGCGATCCCCAAGGCCTGGTATGCCGCGGGGGTCGCCGCCTCCGGGGACTCGCCGCGTGAGCTCGCCCAGGCGATGGGCGTCCCGCCCGAGGCACTTGAGGCGACGATCGGCCGCTTCAACCAGCTGGCCGCCGCAGGCGTGGACTCCGACTTCCGCCGGGGCCAGTCGGCCTACGACCGCTACTACGGCGACCCCACCGTCACGCCCGACCCGAACCTGCGGCCGCTGGCCGGCCCGCTCCACGCGGTGCGCATGGTGCTCTCCGACCTCGGCACCTGCGGCGGCGTGACCGCCGACGACCGGGCGCGGGCCCTCACGCCCGACGGCGCGGTCATCCCGGGCCTCTATGCCATCGGCAACACCGCGGGCAACGCCTTCGGCTCCTCCTATCCCGGCGCGGGCGCCACCATCGGCGAGGGGCTCGTCTTCGGCTACATCGCCGCCCAGGACATCGCCGGGAGGCTCTGAGCCGACCGCCGGGCAGCACCCGCCGGCGGGGACAAAAGGCACAAACGTGACGTCGGCAACCATTTCGCGACGGAGGGCTGTTGCGGGTATGTACTTCTCGGTATGGTCCGCTCACCGACCACCCCCAGGGATGGAGCACCATGGCCACCAGAGCCCCTCGCACGGTCGTCAACATCAGCCTGACCGACTCGTCCGGCGACTACGACACCGTCGTCACCTTCCTGCGCCGCAAATACCGCATCGTGCGCATCGGCACCAACGGCGATGTCGCGGCGGCGTCGCGTCTGGTCGTCAAGTGGCGCGAGGAGGCCGACGCCTTCGCGATCAGCGGGCTGCACTCGGCCAAGGCGCTGGGCTTCTTCCGCACCGGGCCGTGGACGATCCACCGCGCCATCGAGCGGCTGACGGACGCGGCGGGCGACGTGCCGGTCACCACCGGCGGGCGGCTGACCGAGGTCCTCCAGGAGTGGGGGCTGCGCCGCATCCACGCCGAGATGCCCGGCTATTTCACCAACGCGCGCACCGTCGTCCTCGGCCACGGCAACCACAGCCGCGCGGTCGAGGTGCTGCACGAGCACACCGCCAACATCGACTTCACCGACCCCAGCCTGCGGGTCGAGTCCTCAGCGGTGATGCAGCTCAACCCCTTCCTCTCCCAGTCCCTCGCCCTGACCAAGCTCTCCTCCCGCCTGATCCCCGGGCCGGTCCTGTCACAGATGCAAGTCCAGTCCGAGCAGCTCAGCGCCAGCCTCGCCCGCAAGGCCGCCCGGTCGGCGGACCTGATCATCGGCACTCCCGTCGAGCTCGCGGCATTCGACCTGCCCGAGCTGGCCGGCAAGACCGTGGCGACCACGGCCATCAGCGACGCCCAGCTCGAGGAGCTCGCCGCCAAGGGCGTCGACCTCGTCCTCGACCCGGTGCCGCAGCCCTTCGACGTGACGGTCGTGGCGGCCACGCTCGAGGCGATGATGCTGCTCGCCCTGCCCACAGGCGAGGAGCTCGACGACGGCGCGATGCTGGAGATGATCACCCGGGCCCGGCTCGAGCCGCGCTCGATCTATCCGGCCGGCCCCAAACGCAAGAGCCGCTTCGCCTTCGTCATCCACCCGCTCTCGCGCGACTTCTTCCACAAGGTCGAGCCGATGGGCACGATCAGCCAGGTGCCCGGGCTGGGCGGCATCGTCGAGAAGGCCGCGGCGATGGCGCCGCCCTTCGTCTACAGCCATGTCACCGGCATCAAGTCTCCGACCGGCGCCGAGGCCGAGGGCTGGCTGCTGGCGGTCGGCGGCACCCCCAAGGAGCTGCTCTCGCACAGCCCCGAGTTCACCTACAACCGCCTCCTCGAGGCCGCCGACATCGCCCAGCGCCTCGGCGCCCAGATCATGGGGCTCGGCGCCTTCACCAAGGTCGTCGGCGACGCCGGCATCACCGTGGCAAAGAAAGCCCCGCTGCCCATCACCACCGGCAACTCCTACAGCGCATCGGGCGCCCTGTGGGCCGCCGCCGACGCCGTGCGCAAGCTCGACATCTCCGAGGTCGACAAGGACGGCCACATCAAGGCCAAGGCCATGGTCGTCGGCGCCACCGGCTCGATCGGGTCGGTCTGCGCCCGGCTGCTCGCGCTCGTGGCCGACGAGGTCTGGCTGGTCTCCCCCGAGACGGCCAAGCTGCTCGCCCTCAAGCAGGAGATCGAGGACGAGAACCCGCGCGCCACCGTGCACTGCGCGGCCAAGCCCGACCGGGCCCTGCGCCACATGGACGTCATCGTCACCGCGACCTCCGCCGGCGGCAAGAAGGTCCTCGACATCATGGACGTCAAGCCCGGCGCGGTCATCACCGATGTCGCCCGCCCGCTCGACCTCTCCGCCGAGGACGTCGCCAAGCGCCCCGACGTGCTCGTCATCGAGTCGGGCGAGGTCGTGCTGCCCGGCGAGGACGTGCGGATGAAGAGCATCGGTCTGCCCAAGGGCGTGGTCTATGCCTGCCTCGCCGAGACCGTCGTCCTCGCGCTCGAGGGCCGCTATGAGCCCTTCACCGTCGGCCGCGCCATCGAGTGGGAGAAGGTCCGCGAGATCTATCGCCTCGGCCTCAAGCACGGCATGGGCCTGGCCACGATCTCCGGCGTCAACGGGGTCTTCACCGATGCCGACTTCGACCGGGTCAGGGAGCTGGCCCTGGCTGCCAGAGAAGGGAACTGAGCCATGGAATCCGTCTCCGGCCTGCGGGTGCTCGTCACGGGCGCCGCGATGGGCCTCGGCCGGCTCTTCGTCGAGCGGGCGATCAAGGAGGGCGCCGCCAGCGTCGTCATGTGGGATGTCAACGAGGGCGCCCTCAACACGGCGGCCGACGACCTGGGCGCCACCCCCGACCAGGTCCTCTCGCACGTCGTCGACGTGCGCGACCTCGACCAGATCCGGTGGGCCGCCGACGACGTGCGCGAGAGCATCGGCGGCGTCGACGTCGTCATCAACAACGCGGGCGTCGTGCGCGGCAACCGCTACTTCTGGGAGACCGACGTCGAGACAGACGCCCGCTTCACGATGGAGGTCAACGCGCTCGCCCCGATGTATGTCGCGCGCGAGTTCCTCCCCGGCATGATCGAGGCCGGCCGACCCGCCCGCCTCGTGACGATCGCCTCCGCGGCCGGGCTCACCTCCAACCCGCGCATGGCGGCGTATGCCGCGTCGAAGTGGGCGGCGATCGGCTGGTCCGACTCGGTGCGGCTCGAGCTCGAGCAGGCCGGCCACGACCACGTCAGGGTCACGACCGTCTGCCCCTACTACACCAAGACCGGCATGTTCGACGGCGCCCGCTCCGCTCCCCTGCTGCCGCTGCTGGAGCCCGACGATGTCGTCAGGCAGTCGTGGTCGGCCATGCTGGCCGGCAAGCCCATGCTCGTGATGCCCCAGACGGTGCTGCTCAGCGAGACGATGAAGGGCATCCTCCCGACGGGCTGGCGCGACTTCGTCGCCGGCCGCCTCGGGATCTATCACACGATGGACGACTTCACCGGTCGGCCCGACCAGCAGCGCTGACCGACCACGGGGCCGCCGCCCACCCCGCAGGCCTTCCCACCCAAAGGGGGTACGCCGCGAGAGAGTCGCCTGCCAAGGTGGAGGGGTGAGCGAGACCGTCCTGCTCCACTTCCCCTTCACCGGGCGATGGCGCACTGAGAACTCCCCGGCCGACCGGGTGCCCAGCCATGGCTCCGACGCCTTCGGCACGAGGTATGCCGTGGACTTCGTCGCGGTGGACGCTCACGGCCGCTCGGGGCCGAGGTCCTGGCGGACCCACCTCGCGACCGAGCCGCCGCAGACCTATCTCGGCTTCGGCGCGACGGTCCTCAGCCCTGGCGACGGGCAGGTCGTCGACGTCCACGACGGTGAGCCCGACCACGCCGGGCGGCGCTCCCCACTGACGCTCGCGGCATACCTCCTCACCCAGGGGCGGCGAGCGCGAGGCGGCGCAGACAGCCTCGCCGGCAACCACATCTCCATCGAGCTGGGCGCCGGCCGGATCGTCACGCTGTGCCACCTCCGGCGCGGCTCGATCACCGTGCGGGCCGGGCAGCGGGTGGGCGTCGGCGAGCCGATCGCCGAGTGCGGCAACTCCGGCAACAGCACCGAGCCGCACATCCACGTGCAGGTCAACGACGGTCTCGACGTGGCCACCGACCACGCGCTGCCGATGGCCTTCGTCGGTGCCGGCGGACCGGCGTCGGGGTGGATGCCGCGGGGGCGCGAGATCGTCCACGTGCCCCCGCTCGGCTGACCGTCACCGCCCACCCGCCGCTGTTGAACCGACGCTCAGAAGGGAGCGTGGCGACTGTCACGGGGCGGTCTCGGCGGAACCCCGCCGCTCGCGCGCGTTGAGGGCTAGGTTCTAAGAACGGGAGATTTGCACCCGTTCGCCGGAAGCCGGCACCAGGCCGGCCCGCAAGGACCGACGCAAGTGAGAGGACTGAGGTGAATGGCTGACGTGGAGGCAGTGCTCGACGCTGCTGGCCTGACCAACCCTGCCGTGCGCGAGTACGTGACCTATTGGGCCGGGGTCACCGAGCCCGACAAGATCGAGGTCGTCAGTGCCGCCGATGACGCACGGCTGATCCAGGAGTCGCTCGATGCCGGCGAGATCCTGCCGGCCGGCGAGGGACGCTACTACTCCCGCTCCTACTGGAAGGACACCGCACGCTCCGAGGAGCGCACGATCGTCGCGACCAAGCGGGAGAGCGACCGCGGCGTCTACAACAACTGGCGCTCGTCCGAGGAGATGGTCCCCAAGCTCACCGAGCTGATGCGGGGCAAGTCCAAGGGCAAGACGATGTATGTCATCCCCTACCTCATGTCGCCTCCCGGCTCGCCGCTCGAGGAGTTCGCGGCCGGCATCGAGCTGACCGACAACCGCACCGTCGTGCTCCACATGATCCGCATGGCGCGGGTCGGCGTCGACCTCATCAACAACCTCGAGAAGCCCGACTCCTTCGTGCGCGCCGTGCACGTCACCGGTGACCTCGAGAACCTCGGCCAGGGCACCGACAAGGACGAGCGCTACTTCGTCACCGTCGCCGACGACCGCACGATCCTCCACTACGGCAGCTCGTACGGCGGCAACGCGCTCCTCGGCAAGATCGCCCACGGTCTGCGCCAGGCGGCATACGACGGCTGGGTCTCGCGCAAGTTCCTGTCCGAGCAGTTCATGCTCATCGGCATCCACGACAAGGAGACCGGCAAGGACTACCACATCGCCGGTGGCTTCCCCTCCGCCTCGGGCAAGACCAACCTGGCCATGATGCTCGCCCCCGACGCCCTCGGCGACCGCTACTACGTCTCCTTCTATGGCGACGACATCGCGTGGCTGTGGGTCGGCGACGACGGCAAGCTCTATGGCATGAACCCGGAGAACGGCGTCTTCGGTGTCGCCAAGGACACCAACGAGACGACCAACCCCACGGCCCTGAAGTCGGTCGAGGAGGGCACCCAGGTCCTGTTCACCAACATCGCCTACAACGAGAAGACCCACGAGGTCTGGTGGGAGGGCAAGACCAAGGAGCCGCCGGCCGACACCGACGGCTGGGTCGACTGGAAGGGCAACAAGATCTCGGAGCGCTCCGCGGAGTCCAAGGGCGAGCCGTGGGCACACCCCAACAGCCGCTTCACGACGACGCTGGCACGCGTGCCCAACATCGCCTCCGACTTCGAGGACCCCAAGGGTGTGCCGATCGACGGCATCATCTTCGGTGGCCGCACCCGCGACCGCGAGCCGCTGATCCGCGCGATCGACGACCTGGCCGAGGGCGTCTACGACGGCCTGACGCTGGGCGCCGAGGCGACCTTCGCCGCAGAGGGCGTCGAGGGACAGCTGCGCTACGACCCGATGTCGATGCGTCCGTTCATGTCCTACCCCGAGGGCGACTACGCGGAGGCGTGGATGCGGATCGTCGGCGCCGCCACGGAGCAGCCGGTCTTCGCCCACGTCAACTGGTTCCAGCGTGACCCCG
Source organism: Micrococcales bacterium (assembly GCA_021287075.1). Lineage (GTDB taxonomy): Bacteria > Actinomycetota > Actinomycetes > Actinomycetales > Dermatophilaceae > JAJTBD01. The sequence goes on from JAJTBD010000031.1 coordinate 22,282, forward strand.
AGGACGGGCACTTCCTGTGGCCGGGATACCGCGAGAACCTCCGTCCGCTCCTGTGGCTGATGCAGTACAAGAACGGCGAGGTCAAGGGCAACCGCACTGCCGTGGGCGTCATCCCCACGCAGGAGGAGCTCAACATGGAGGGTCTCGAGATCGACCAGAAGGATCTCGACACCATCCTGTCCATCGACAAGGAGCGCTGGCAGCAGGAGATGGGCTTCCGCAAGGCCCACCTCGAGGCGTTCACCAACCTGCCCGAGGAGATCTGGGAGGCCCACAACCGGGTCGAGAAGGATCTCAACGAGTCCTGAGCTCGTGTGGATCGGACCGCCCGTCGCCCCTCTGGGGAGGCGGGCGGTCCGCCATCTAGGGGTATGCCGCGCGGCCGGCGGTCGATAACGTCGAGGGACCAGCCGCCCGGGACAGGGAGCCAGCCATGCGAGTCGTCAACATCATCGCCGACCTCGAGGTCGATGACATCCAGTCCGCCCGTGGCTTCTATGCCGACTATCTGGGCCTGTCGACGCAGGAGTTCAACCTGGGCTGGGTGGCCCGCTTCACCTCACCGGAGACCGGCGCGCACCTCCAGGTCCTGACCCGCGACGCCACCGCGCCGGCGAGGCCGGTGATCTCGGTGCAGGTCGACGATGTCGACGAGGCGTATGCCCTTGCGAGAGAGCGCGGCTATGAGATCGTCCACCCGCTGACCGACGAGGAGTGGGGCGTGCGGCGCTTTTTTGTGCGGGCGCCCGACGGCAACCTGCTCAACGTCCTCCAGCACCGGGTCTGACTGCGCCGATGCCGCTGGCGATGATGGCCAGCGCACGGTCGACGGTGGTCCCGTCGTGGGGGAAGGTGCCGGGCGAGTTGGCCACGCCGTAGAGCATCGAGATCGCGAGGAAGAGGTCGACGAGCTCGACATCGGTGCGCGTGGCACCGGCGCGCTTGGACGCCTCCAACGGCCCGGAGAATGCCGCGACCGTGCGCCTCCACAGGGCGGCGACGGGGGGGCTCTCGTCGACGCCGATGTTGATGATCCGGAAGAGCCCGGGGATGGCCATCTGGTCCAGGGCCACGAGGCGGAGCATGCCGATCAGCACGTCCGGCTCCGCGGCATACTCCCGGCCGTAGGCCTCGTAGCGCTCGAGCCGCTGCTCATAGATCGCGGTCGCCAGCGCACGCCGGTCGGGGAAGTGGCGATAGAGCGTACCGCGACCGACGCCCGCCTCCTCGGCGACGAGCTGGAGCGGCGCCTGCGGGGTGTGCGCGGCGAAGACGGTCTCGGCCGCGGCGAGGATCGCCTCGCGGTTGCGGCGGGCGTCTGCTCGCTGGGTCACAGTCCCCATCGTAGGCGCGGATCGGGTGTACTCTGGTCTTAACCGGACACAGATGTCCGCTTAGCCCTCGGCCGACCAGCACCAGCCGACCGACCGCTCGCTCTCCCGTCACGGAGGTGATCTGGTGTTCCTCTTCGAAGCCGCCCCCTGGTACGCCTACGCGATGTGGTTCGTCGTGCTCGGCGCCCTGATCGGGGCCAACGAGATCGCGCGCCGCAGCCGCTGGGCCGCCCTCGCACTCTTCCTCGCCCTGCCGATCGCCCTGACGATCTTCGTCTGGCCCGACACGGCCGGCGCGGGCTCGTCGACCGGCACCTGGTTCCACTGGGTCAAGGTCTATTCGGCGCTCGCCGGCTGCCTGGGCTTCCTCGCGATCCGCTTCATCAAGGGCGCTGCCGCCAGCAAGTGGTGGCTCGCCTTCCCGCCCGCGATCCTCGCGCTCAACATCCTCGAGGCCGTCATCCGCGACTTCCAGGTCTATGGCATGCACGCCGACGGCATGGTCGACGGCGTCCACATGATCTCCGGCCCGTGGAACCTCATGAACGGCATCGCCGGCCTGCTCAACATCGCCGCGATCTCCGGCTGGCTAGGCATCCGCCTCTCACGCGACCGCTACAAGGACATGATCTGGCCCGACATGATCTGGCCGTGGATCATCGCCTATGACCTGTGGAACTTCGCCTATGTCTACAACTGCGTCGGCGACCACTCGTTCTATGCCGGTGCGGCACTGCTGATCTCGTGCACGATCCCGACCTTCTTCATCACCAGGGGCACCTGGCTCCAGGCCCGCGCCCAGACCCTCGCCTTCTGGATGATGTTCACGATGACCGTCCCCGCCTTCGTGACGGACTCGCCCTTTGCCGTGCAGTCCTCGCACAACCCGGTGGCGCTCTTCACCGTCTCGGCTCTGGCGCTCGCGGCCAACATCGCCGTGATGGCCTGGCATGTGAAGCGGTTGCGCGACCAGCGCATCAACCCGCTCCGCGGCACCGAGGTCTATCGGGGTGTCGAGGCCGCCGATTCGGTTGCGGCAGTGGCCGGTCCGGCGCTTGGCCTCGGCGAGGTCGCCGCGCCCGACGACGCCTCGTCCCTCACCCACGCACCGCTCAGCCGACACTGAGCGCCCAATCCCGCTGCGCGGCATACGTCCTCGTGAGGCGTATGCCGCGCGCTCACGTCTGCGGCCGGCCGACGGTCAGCCCACGGCCCGCTTCACAAGCCGGGCGATCTCCTTCTCGACGGCCGCGCTGACCTTGGTGACGGCATAGGCCGAGGGCCACATGTCGCCGTCGTCGAGCTGTGCCACATCGTTGAAACCCAGTGTGCAATAACGCGTCTCGAACTTGGCGCTCACCTGTAGGAAGACGACCACCTTGCCCTTGTCGTCGGCGTTGGCGGGCATGCCGTAGCAGGTCTTGGGAGCGAGCTGCGGCGCCTCCTTGGTGACGATCGCGTGGACGCGCTCAGCGATCTCACGGTCGCCGTCCTTCATCTCGGCGATCGCGTCGAGGCAGGCCTTCTCCTCTTTGGCCTTCTTGCTGCCCTTCTTGCCCGACGACGCCTCGGCCTGCAGCTCGGCTGCCCGCTCCTTCATCGCCTCGCGCTCGGCCTTGCTGAACCCGCCCATCGCATGCCTCCTGGTCCGTCGGCCGCTGTCACGGCCGTCGACACGACGATAGGGACTCCGGGTCGATGGCGGCTTGTCGATTCCTGACGGACTCGGGGCGCTCAGTCGAATCCCCACGCGGTCGCGGGGGCCAGCTCACCCGTCTCGATGCCACACAGCACAATCTGCTCGTAGCCGGGGATGGGCTCGGGCAAGGCGGTGAACGGGAACCATGCCAGGCCGGAGCACTTGTGCGGCTCGACGATGCGCGGCTCGCCCTCCCACACGCGGGCCGACCAGAACCAGTCGACGCGCTGCTCGATCGGCTTCTCACCGCGCCGGCGCTGCATGACGGTCAGCAGGGTGAGGTCCGCGGGCGCCACGCGCACCCCGAGCTCCTCCTCGGCCTCACGGACCGCGGCAAGCACTGCGGTCTCCCCCGGCTCGACGTGCCCGGCCGCGCCGGACACCCAGTGGCCGTCCATGTATCCGGTGTCGGCCCGCTGCTGAAGCAGCACCTCGTCACCGTCTGGGGTCGAGCGGAGCAGATAGACATAGGACGCCGGGACGAGCGCGAGCGGGATGGCCACATCCGCAGACTATGCGCCCGGATTGAGCCGCGCGCGTGACATGGCGGCGGCGACCTGCCAGAGTCGAGCGATGGCCGGCCCCAGCGCAGATTTCGAACTCTCGATGGACGAGCTCCGGGCCGTCGCCGGGTATGCCGCGGGGTGCGCCGAGCAGACGCTGGTGCTCTTCCAGCGGGCCCATCCCGACGACCCGCGGCCGGTGGAGGCGATCCAGGCTGCCCGCGTCTTTGCCGACGGGGCCGCCCGGTCGCGACTGCAGCGGGTCGCAGCGGTCGAGGGGAACCGGGCCGCGAAGGCGGCCACGGACGAGCCGGCCAGACACGCGGCGTATGCCGCGGGCGCCGCTGCGGCCGCGGCATACCTCCATCCCCTGGCAAAGGCGACGCAGGTGGGGCACATCCTCGGGGCCGCTGCACACGCGGCGCGGGCGGCCGAGCTCGCGCAGGGTGACGACCCGGTCGTGGCGGAGTATGTGCTGGCGGCAGCGGCCGGGCGGGCGACGCCCGTGGTGCGGGAGGTCCTCGAGCGCTATCCCCGTGCGCCAGAGGGGAACTCGCGCGTGGCCGTCCTGATGCGCCGGCTCGATAGTCTGCTGCGCGACCCGCCGCCGACACCGCGGGTGGTCGATGACGATGGACCCTTCTTCCACGGCACCCGCGCCGACCTGCGGCCCGGCGATCTGCTGACGCCGGGGTGGATGACGAACTACGGGTCGGGCCGCGAGTCACGCAACATCTACCTCACGGCCAGCCGGGAGGGCGCGCCACTCGCCGCCGAGCTCGCCCAGGGGGACGGGCCGCCGCGCGTCTATCGGGTCGAGCCGACGGGCCCGATCGAGGACGACCCCAACGTCACCGACAAGCGCTTCCCCGGCAACCCGACGAGGTCCTATCGGACCAAGCAGCCGCTGCGCGTCGTCGAGGAGGTCGTCGACTGGGAGCCGCCACCCGCGGCGCTGGTCGAGCGGATCCGTTCTCGCACAGGCGAGCTCGCCGAGCTCGGCATCGAGGCGATGGACGACTGATGTGGGAGGTATCTCGGGGTCACCCGCCCGTAGACGAGCGTCCCCAGCGACTGGTCACGGCAGGAGGTCAGCGCCCGACTCACCTTGCGGCGCGGCAGGCACGCCGCGCTGCGGCGGCGAGACCCTTGTGTCGAAACGGGTGCTGGCCAGCCGCCGCTCGGCCCAAGTGATCATCTCCAGGACATCGCTCGCGGCATACGCCTGACGCCCAGGTCCGATGCTCCGCTTCTCGAGGATGCCAGCCGCATGCAACTCGTCAAGAGCCTTGGCGGCAGCCGGCCTGGACACATCGTGAATGCGGTGCGCTGTCTGTGGGGTGAGGATGGGGGTCGCAGGCAGGTCGGCCAGGATCGCTGCGGTCGCCGAGTCGCTGCGCAGCGCACGCCTCGCCCCCCGCGCTGAGCGGTGCGCGAGTAGTCGCTCTTCCCAATCGCTCCTGATCTCCGCAAGCTCTCCCGCGATCCGAGTGGCCTGCTGGCACGCTAGCGACGTCGCCCGGGCGAAGACGGCGATCCACTGGTCTCGCGCCTGCATTCCCAGATCCGAGTTGGCGGGATCGGCGGTCCGGTATGCCGTGAGGCCACCGATGTAGTCGGTCTTCAACGTCGCGAGGACGAGGCTGACCGGAAGGACGGCCTCCCTCGTGAGACCGCGCCGGCCCAGGACTGTGTGGATCAGGGCTCGCCCGACACGACCGTTGCCATCCGTGAACGGGTGGATGGTCTCGAACTGGGCGTGGACCAGCGCAGCCTGCACCAAGGGCGAGTGCAGGCCGGTCGCCAGGTAGTCCGTCAGGTCTGCCATCAGCCGCGGCACCTCCACCGGGGGCGGGGGCACGTAGTCGGCCTCCAGAGGATGCCAGTCCGAGCCGCCCACCCAGTTCTGCACGGTCCGTATGCCGTGGTGCTTGGGTTCGTCGGGCAGCAAGGACGCGTGCAACCGGACGATGTGGGCGACGTCGATTCGCCCGATGTCGAGCAGCTCGGTCGTGGCCTCCCGCACGATCGTCATGTTGTGAGCCACCTGCTGGGCCTGCTCGCTGACGCCCTTGACGTCCTCGCTTTGCCCCAGCTCCGCCAAGGCGACCTGCCTCGCCGACGGCGCGATGCCCTCGATTCGCGAGGAGGCGATTGCCTCCGAACGCAGCAGGAAGCGGGCAAACCCGGCCAAGTCTCGTGCGGAACCGTCCACGGAGCGCACCATCCGCTCGGCTTCGGCCACAGCCGCGTCCGTCTCGGACTGGAGGGCGAGCGGCGACCCGGTCAACGGGTCCGGGACATGGGCGCGGTACTCGCCCGAGCGACGCGCTCGACGCGGCAAGCCCGAGGTCAGATCGCTCTGCCACGCTCGCGACACGTACGTGCCCATCGTCGACTCCTAGGTGAACCGCCCGAATCGGTTGGTGTAACTATAGTCGTTAAGGTTGCATCAAGATGGCACCGTGGCTCCATAAACCGCTAGCCGCCAGCCCCGACCCTCGTCAGCCTGCGACCCAGGGCGCCTCTGCTGATTCGCATGCCGGCTCAGGCGCTCGCCGGACCCAGGGCCTTGAGGACGAAATCACCCACCCGGCGGCGCACGACGCGCACCGACTCACCCCGCATGACCTGCTGGGCGCCGGCCGCCACGACGCCGCCGACGAGCTCGGCGGTCGCGGCCGGCGCGGCGACCCCGTGGGCCTCGAGGGCGGACACCAGCGGCGCGGTCAGCTCTCGGTGCAGTTCGGCCACGGCAGCACGGCACTCGGCTGGCAGGTCCGCAGCGGCATGCACCCGCATCGGCTCGTGGCCGGCGGCTGCGGCGTCCAGCGCGCTGCCGACCCAGGCGATGACCCGCTCCGAGGGTGAGCCCGCCCGCGCCTGGCCGAGCTCGATGAGCCGACGGGTGCGCTCGAAGGCCTCGCCCACGCCGGCGGCAACCAGCGCGTCGGTCGACGGGAAGTACTGGTAGACGCTGCTTCTGGCCAGCCCCGAGGCTGCGGCGACGGCCGCCGGGGTGACCGCGCCGATGCCTTCCCGGCCAAGCAGGTCGACCGCTGCGTCGAGGATGGCGGCCCGGCGCTGCGCGTGGTGCTCGGCGACCGTGGGGGCGTCAATCTTCGGCATGCCGCCCATCCTCTCAGAAGATGGCATCTTGTCGACACCGCTGTCGGGTTGTTTGTCGACATGAGTGTCGATAAGATCGACACATGACCGACCTCCCCTCGACCGAACCGGTCGCCGACACCGGCATGACCCGCGAGCGGTGGGCCGCCCTCCTCACCCTCGGCTTCGGCGTCAGCCTCGTCATTATGGACGCGACGATCGTCAACGTCGCGCTCCCGGTTGTCCTGGAGGAGCTCAAGCTCACGGCGGCCGACGCGCAGTGGCTCAACGCGGCATACGCCCTGGTCTTTGGCGCGCTCCTGCTCACGGTCGGCCGCATCGGCGACGTCCACGGCCGGCGTCGCGTCTTCCTCACCGGGATGGCGATCTTCATGGGCGCCTCCGTCGTCGCCGGCCTCGCCCAGAACGGCCCCATGCTCATCGGCGCACGGCTCGTCCAGGGCCTGGGCGCCGCGATGATCGTGCCGAGCACCCTCTCGACGCTCAACGCGATGTTCCAGGGGCGAGCGCGGGCCATCGCCTTCGCCGTCTGGGGATCGGCCATCGGCGGGATGGCGGCGATCGGCCCCCTCGTGGGTGGCTGGCTGGCAACGGACGTGTCCTGGCGCTGGGCGTTCTGGCTCAACATCCCCGTCGGGCTCCTTGTCGTCCTCGGCATCCTCAGGGCGCTCCCCGAGACGCGCGATGCCCGCGCGGCGGAGCTGCGCGACTGGGGTGGGGTGCTGCTGTCCGCTGCCGGGATGGGCGCGCTCGTCTTCGCCCTCATCGAGTCCGAGTGGTACGGGTGGTGGCGGCAGGAGTCCGGCGCCCTCTCCCCCGTGCCGTTCGCGCTCGTCGCTGGCCTCCTGCTGCTCCTTGGCTTCGTCCGGCTCGAGCGATCGCGAGCCGCGGCCGGCAAGGACGTGCTCGTCGACCTCGGCCTGCTGCGCATCCGCTCCTTCCGCAACGGCGCGATCGCCGCGCTCATCGTCTCCTTCGGCGAGTTCGGGCTCCTCTTCACCCTGCCCCTCCTCCTCCAGGGCACTCTCGGCTACTCCGCCCTCGGCACCGGGGCGGTCATCCTCGTCCTCGCCCTGGGCACCTTCATCGCGTCGGGTGTGCTGCCCCAGCTGTCCCGGCGCGCCTCACAACGGCACATCGTCCGCACTGGGCTGCTCCTCGAGGCCATCGCGGTCGGCGGGCTGGCCCTGTCCCTCTCGCTCACCGTCTCCACCTGGGTCGTCGCCGGGTGGCTGTTCCTCTACGGGTTCGGCGTCGGCTTCGCCACTGCGCAGCTGACCTCGCTGCTCCTCGCCGACGTGCCGGTCGCCGAGAGCGGCATGGCGTCAGGGCTCCAGTCGAGTGTCCGCCAGCTCGGGTCCGCCCTCGGCGTCGCGCTCCTCGGCGGCTTCCTCCTCGCCCAGCTCGGCCGGGCCACGCACGACAACCTCACGGCTCTGGGTATGCCGCCTGCAGCCTCCGACGGCATCGTCACCGCCGTCCGGGAGTCGGCCGGCATCGTCATCGCGGGCCTCCAGGCCCAGCCGGGACAGGCGGCGGTGGCCCGCGCGGCCGGCGAGGCCATGATCGAGGCCAGTCGGTGGACGACCGGGCTGGCCGCCGTCGCACTCCTCATCGGCCTGGCCGCGACGATCGCGTTGCCGCGCAACGCCGGCCACACGGGCGACGAGCCGGCGGCTGTGGAGGAGCGGTGACCGAACGCGCGCGACCTGCCGCTGACAGACATGTCAGCGGCCGACGATTCTGGGACGAGGCCAGGGTTATCGACAGGCCCCCAATCATCACTTGTGGATAACTCTGACCGGGTCTTTCCAGATGGTCCTAGCGTGCGCGTCATGAGACGCAAAGAGAGAGGATCGCGCCGGCTGCGCGGTGAGGACACCATCACCGTCGACGGCGTCGTCCCCGCCCCGGCTTCGATCATGACCCCTCCCCGACCAGATCCTGGGTCTTGCCATGGACCAGCGGGCCTTCGGCCCCCGGCAGCTCATGGTCGCCTTCGCCACCCACGATGGCCGGTTCCTGACGCTGCTCTACGCCCGTCGCACCGATCCTGTTGACGCAGCCCTCAGGGCGTGCCTGCAGCACTTCACCGCCATCGGACGCGCGGGCGAGGATCGCGCGGCAGCCGTGGTGCTCTGTGACCAGCCTGTCGATGACGGCCCCGCGACTCCCGAGTTCGTGGCGACCTTCGATCGAGCCAGCGAGCTGGCGCGCCAGCACGACGTCCACCTCGTGGACTGGATCGCCTGCGACGACGACCGCTTCCGCTGCGCACGACTGCGCACCTTCGCGCCCGGGACCGAGGCGGGGTGGTGGGACGTCCCGGACCTGCCCCAGACGTCATGAGCAGCTGGACATGGCCCCTGCCTCGCCCTTCCGGTCGACTGCGCCACCGGCCTATGCTGTCATTGACGTCATTGACGTCACCCAGCGAAAGGGGCAGTGGCATGGCGACCCTGACGGTGCGCGACCTTGATGACGACGTTCGTGACGGACTCCGGTCCCTCGCGGCGCGGAATGGCCGCTCCATGGAGGCGGAGGTCCGGGCGGTCCTCACCGGACACGTGCGGGGGCTAAGACGGCCCACGTTGCTCGAGGCGACCGCAAGGTTTCGCCGCGAGACCGGCGGGATCGAGCTTGAGCTGCCATCCCGTGAGGGTGCGGCCGACATCCCCGTCCTGTGATTCTCATCGATACCAATGTCCTGTCCGAGCTGCTCCGACCCGCACCGGACCCACAGGTCCTGACGTGGCTGGCTGAGACCGACAAACGCGAGCTGGCAACGGCCACGCCGGTCATGGCCGAACTGCTGCTGGGAGTAGCAGCCCTCCCGGCAGGCAAGCGACGTGACACCCTTGCGCAGGCGGTGGCGACGGTGCTCGACTCTCTGGCCGGGCGGGTCTGGGCCTTCGACGAGGGCGCAGCGGCGGAGTACGCCCTGATCGTGATGGAGCGCCGTGAGCTCGGGAGCCCCATCTCCACCATGGACGCACAGATCGCAGCGATAGCCCGTAGCCGGGAAGCGCCAGTCGCCACCAGGGATGTCGAGGGTCTTGCCTGCTCGGGGCTCACGGTGGTCAATCCCTGGGTGTGACCCCGGCGCGCACCGATCTTGTCAGCGCTGACTGAATCTGAGACAGCAGGCTTCCAGTGCAGCCCAATATGAGATGGGCTCCGATGCGTATTCTGAGACAGTCCTCCACACTGGGCCCGCTCGCATGCACCAGAGTCGCTTTCCGGATCAGTGCACCAGAGAGGCGACCGAGACCGACTGTCGGCTACGGCCCGGTGGTCAACGTTCGGCGACGGTGGCGGAGAACCGAGCGCTGCCGGTGCCACGCATGACCGCCGCGCCCCGCTCTAGGATGACCGCATATCCACGACGCGCACCGGGCGCAGACTCCTCGCCAGTGATAGGTGACAAGGACCGAGCATGGGGTATCGCGCATTCACGACAGCCGAGTATTCGGAGCTGAGGAGCCAGCACAACATTATGGTGCTGGTGGGTAACGGCTTCGACATCCAAGTCACTCGTCGCTATGAGTCCCGCTTCTCGCCCCGCTACCCGGCCTTCTACCACTACCTCCTATCCCGCGACTTCGACTCCTCGAACCTTGTGGTCCAGCAGATGACCGTCGCCAAGAAGGATGGTGAGGAGAACTGGAGCGACGTCGAGGGAGCGATCGGGCGTCTCATCACGCGAGCGGGCGGCTGGCACTCGGCTGGCGACGTCTACGAGGCGACCCTCGCCATACAGGCTGCCTTCTCCGAGTACCTCGAACTCGTCGCCCCACCGGATCTCCTGGCTCGAGTCGGACGTGACTCAGCGGAGGGCTCCTTGGCCGTGAAGTCAATGGCGGACTTCGTTGGGGATGTTGCTAGGGGGTCCCAAACCTTCAGCTCCTTCGCATTCCCCGAGGAAACCTGCCACTACGACCTGTTCAACTATCTCTTCGTCAACTTCAACTACACCCCACTGCTCGACGACTACGTCTTTCGCGACGCTCAGCAGTTCCTGCCGCAAGCACACAAGTACGCCGACAGGAACTTCATTTTCCGGCCCAACCCCACCAGCCACCCGAATGGCAGCGGAGACCGACAGACCGGCTGGTCTAGCTATCTGCGAAGCGAGGTCATCCATCCCCACGGACAGCAGCCAATCCCACGGTCACTGCTATTCGGGATCGACGCCCCAGACGACCTTGCCGCCGGCCGCGACCCCCATCGGCAACTCATGAAGCCCTACTGGGCCATGAACCGGATCGAATACGCCCACCTGTTCGCCGACACTCGACTGTTTATCATCTTTGGTTGCTCTCTAGGTGCATCGGACGGCTGGTGGTGGAGACGCGTCTACGAAGCGCTGAATCGTGAGGACGCCAACGGCACGCCCCTGAGCGAACTCATCATCTACTGGTGGAGCCCACTCGACAGCCCTGTCGCAAGGGAAGAGGTACTCGAGGCGTTCTTCTCCGGCGTCGCGGGCAACTTCGGCGAACAAGAGCGCGCGAGAGTGGCAAACCGGATTCAGGTCGTGCCGTACACCGACGAGACGCCACCGGTCTTCCTCGCCACACCCTGACCTGACGTCGAAGTGGTGGCCAGACCATCGAGCTTGGGTCACGGCTGGGCGGACGAGTAACTGCCCCGTGGCCGCCGTGAACTTCGCTCGGTCCAAGGTCATCTCTGGTCGCGGCCTACCTGACCGGTCATCCCCCTCAGAGCCAAACGCGCTATGCCGTCGGCTGGATAGGGGGCGCATCCAGCTTCTCGACTTCGGCAATCAGTTCGGCGACCGCCGAGTAGCGCTGACCGACGTCGTTGGCGGCGCATCGGTGGATGATGCGACCCACCTCATCTGTCGCCGGCGGCAGAGATTCCCGGCTCTTCCCAGATGAGGGTGTAGCGCGGCTGTGAGGTAGTCGGCGCGCGTCG
>JAJTBD010000032.1 GCA_021287075.1 Micrococcales bacterium
ACCGACGCGCCGCCCCAGGTCACACCACCGCTACACCCTCATCTGTGAAGAGCCAGTAATACACCCACCAGCACGACCCCGCACCCCAAACAAGAAAACCGGCTCTTTGAAGCGCCCCAGGTTCTCCGCCGCTCCTATACGGGCTGCGGCTCTCGGGTGAGGGCCGCGTAGTGGGCTTGCTCGAACTCCACTGGGGTCATCATCCCAAGAGAGCCGTGCAGGCGCCTGTTGTTGTACCAGTCGACCCAGCCGGCCGTGGCGTATTCGACGTCACCGGTGGTCCGGTAGGGGCTGGCATGGAAGACCGTGGTGCGGACGCACTCAGTCTTGTAGAGCCCGATGACGCACTCCATGAGCGCGTTGTCGTAGGCATCGGCAACCGACCCGATCGAGGGCCGGATGCCTTCGTCGGCGAGGTGGTCGGTGAACGTGATCGAGGTGTATTGGGAGCCCGCGTCCGCGTGGCCGATCAGCTTCCCAGGCACGATGGGGTGGCCCTCGCGGTCGCGCTGCCACAACGCCATCCGCAACGGCACGTCGACGAGCTCGACGGCCTTGGTGGGCGCGACGTTCCAGGCGACGATCTTCTGGGCGAACACGTCGAGGATGAACGCGACGTAGACGAACCCGCCCCACGTCCTGACATAGGTGAAGTCCATGACCCAGGTGCGGTTCGGTGCCTCGGCGGTGAAGTTGCGATCGAGGAGGTCACCGGCCCGCTTGCCGTCCTTGGCCGGGATCGTGGTCCGGATCCCTTTCGAACGTCGGATCCCTTGCAGGCCAAGGGTTCTCATCGCCCGGTCCACACTTCCTGGCGACGCGTCCGGGTTGGTGCGTCGCACGAGTGCGGTCATCTTCCGGCGACCGTAGAGCCCCTCGGGCACCATCCGGCGCACGCCCTCGCGATCGAACGTCCAGGCCAGGTCACGGACCTGATTGGTGACCTGCGCGTCGCTGATGGTCCGGTTTGCGACGGGGCGGCAGGTCTGTGCCCAGTCGCGGTAGGTCCGCGCGGCGATCTGGCAGCCCTGCTCGCGCAGGACCCGACAGATCGACTCGACCGCGTGGCCCTCGGCCCGCAGCTCGTCGATGAACGCGACGATCAGCGATTGCGGGGGTCGAGTTCCCCCGCGAAGAAAATCGAGGCTCTTCGGAGGACCTCGTTGTCTTCCTCGAGCCGCCGCACCTTGGCCTTGAGCTCCTTGATCTCAGCGAGTTCCTCGGACGTGGCGCCCTGGCGCTGCCCGCCGTCGATCTGGGCCTGGACAACCCAGCGACGCACGGTCTCCTTCCCGAGCCCCTCACGGCGTGCGACGGACTCGGCGGCCGCGGTCAGCGACGGGAACTCCGGCAAGTGCTCCAGCACCTGAACTCACAAGGATGCGGCATCAAACCTGGGGCGCTTCAGGGTGAGCGCCACGCGCGGGGTCGGGGGTTGAGCCTGGGGATGGGTCGAGGTCCCCGAGGATCAGAGGACTTCTACCTCGTCTGATCTCAAGGACCTCGACTGTGCCCGAGCCTACGTCGTGCTGCCCTGCGCTCGGCAGTTACTGCGACCGTTGTGACCTTCTTGTCGGCCTCGATGGGTTGCGCGTGACCGGCGTCGTCCGTGGCGAGGATGACGCGTTGACGGTGGCCGTGGAGTCCGAGCCGGCGGTGATGGGCTGCCCGTCGTGTGGGGTCGTCGCGCACGGGCACGGCCGTATCGAGGTGCGGCTGATCGACGCGCCCTCGGCCGGGCGGCCGGTGACGGTCGTGTGGCGCAAGCGGCGCTGGGTGTGTCCGGAGTCGTCCTGTCCGCGGGTCTCGTTCGTCGAGCAGGACGAACGAGTCGCCCGGCCGCGGGCGCTGCTGACCGCCCGGGCATGTCGGTGGGCGATTGAGCAGATCCGCCGGGAATACGCCTCGATCCACGGGATCGCCCGTCAGCTGGGCACGACGTGGGACACGGTGTGGTGCTCGATCCGCCCGCTGCTCGAGCAGGCCGCCGCGGACGAGTCCCGCTTCGACGGGGTCACCACCCTCGGGGTGGACGAGCACGTGTGGCACCACGTCAGCCCGGTCCGGCGCGGCCCGAAGGAGCTGACCGGGATGGTCGACCTGACCCGCCACCCGGACCCGAAGAGCCCCGACAAGACGGTCGTGAAGGCGCGGCTGCTCGACCTGGTCGTCGGCCGCTCCGGACCCGCGTACGCGGCCTGCCAGAAATCTTGACGCGGGACATCAAGACCTACACAACGGCCCTGCCACAAAGTCTGACGCGCGACAGTGTCAACCAAACTCGCGGCAGACCCCAACGACTCGACCAACGTGTCTGGGCATCACACCTAGCAGCAGCGTGCCCCGGGATTGGCGTCCTGGTCGGCATGCTTCTGCCGCCAGAAGTCCCGCTCACTCAGGACAGGGGAGCCGGGGTGCGTGCGGGCCATGTGCGCGGCATACCGCTCATAGGCATCGGCGCCGGTGACACCCCGGAACCACCAGCGCAGGTCGCGCGCGGCCTGAGCCACGCGCGACCTGCCCGTTGGTTGTGTCATGCATGCCGCCCGGTCGGGGTGGGCTCCAGGCCGGCGGCCTTCCACTCGGCCAGGACTTCCTTCTCCGCGGCGGTCGGCAGGAAGGAGCGCGGCGCGAAGATCTGCGACGGCACGTCCTCGGCCTCGCTCGTCGGCAGCCCGCCGGAGCGGATCGCCTTGACGCACACCACGATTGCCGACAGCACCACGATCAGCACCAGGCTGGCAAAGATCACCGACAGGGTGCCCTGGACCATCGTGTTGAAGACGACCTTGTCCATGTCGGCAGCCGACTTCGCGGGCGGCAGGACCTTGCCGGCATCCCGCGCGGCGACGAAGGCGTCGTGCTGGGTGAAGTAGCCGATCTTCGGGTTGTCGCTGAAGATCTTCTGATACGACGCGCTCATCGTCACGATCAGGTCCCACAGCAACGGCAGCCCCGGGATCCACGCCCACTTGGCCTGGCCGCGCTTGACCAGGACCGTGGTGACCACCGTCAGCGCGATCGCGGCGAGCAGCTGGTTGGCGATGCCGAAGAGCGGGAACAGCGTGTAGATCCCGCCCAGCGGGTCGTGCACGCCCATGACGAGGATCGAGCCCCAGCCGGCGACGACGATGAAGGTCGCGATCCATGCGCCCACCCGCCAGGACGGGTCCTTGAACTTGCCCAGGCCGGGGAGGTTGCCGAGCGCGTCGGAGAACATGAAGCGCGCGACACGGGTGCCGGCGTCGACCGTGGTGAGGATGAACAGCGCCTCGAACATGACGGCGAAGTGGTACCAGAAGGACTTCAGGCTCTCGCCGCCGAAGACCGACATGATGTCGGACATGCCGAAGGCCAGGGTCGGCGCGCCACCGGTGCGCGAGACGATCGACTTCTCACCGACACTCTCGGCCGCGGCATTCAGCACGCTGGCGTCGATCGGCGGGATCGGCATGCCGGCCGGGTTGAGCAGCTTCAGACCGTTGACGTATGCCGCCGCGCTCTCCGCGGTGCCACCGGTCAGGGCCTTCGTCGCGTTCATCGCGAAGTAGGTGTGCTGGTCGATGCTGACCGCCGCCACCATCGCCATCACCGCCACGAAGGACTCCACGAGCATCGAGCCGTAGCCGATCATCCGGGCCTGGCTCTCCTTCTCGATCAACTTGGGCGTCGTGCCCGAGGAGATCAGCGCGTGGAAGCCCGAGAGTGCACCACAGGCGATGGTGATGAACAGGAACGGGAAGAGCGACCCGGCGAAGGCCGGACCGTTGTCGGTGTGCGCGAACTGCGTGACCGCCGGCATCTGCACGGTCGGCCGGGCGGCGAGGATGCCCAGGGCCAGCAGCGCGATCGTGCCGACCTTCATGAAGGTCGAGAGGTAGTCACGCGGGGCCAACAGCAGCCACACCGGCAGCACCGCAGCCGCGAAACCATAGGCGATCAGCAGCCAGGCCAGGGTGCCAGGGGAGAGGGTGAAGGTCTCGCTCAGCGTCGGGTGGTTGTTCACCCAGCCACCGGCGACGATCGAGGCCAACAGCAGGACGACACCGATGACCGAGACCTCGGTGACCGCGCCCGGGCGCAGATAGCGCAGATAGACACCCATGAAGAGCGCGATCGGGATCGTCATCGCGATCGAGAAGACACCCCACGGGCTCTCGGCCAGGGCGCCGATGATCACGATGCCGAGGACGGCGATGAGGATGAGCATGATCGTCAGCACGCCCAGGATCGCGGCGGTGCCGCCGACCGGGCCGAGCTCGTCGCGGGCCATCTGGCCCAGGCTGCGACCACGGCGACGGATCGACATGTGCAGGACCATGTAGTCCTGCACCGCGCCGGCGAAGACGACACCGATGATGATCCACATCGTGCCCGGCAGATAGCCCATCTGGGCGGCGAGCACCGGGCCCACGAGCGGGCCGGCGCCGGCGATGGCGGCGAAGTGGTGACCGAAGAGGACCCGACGGTCGGTCGGCATGAAGTCCTTGCCGTTCTCCAACTCCTCCGCCGGCGTGGCGCGGGTGTCCCGTGGCCGGATCACCTTGTATTCGATCAGCCGCGCATAGAAGCGGAAGGCGATGATGTAGGTGCACAACGCCGCGAAGACGAACCAGATGGCGCTGACATTCTCACCACGCACGATCGCCAACATCGCCCAGGCGATGGCACCCAGCAGGGCGATCCCGCCGAAGACGGCCTTCTCCTTGCCGGTGATGGTGTGTGGCTCCTCGACCGCGACCGGTGGCCGGTCCGGATCGGTGCGGTGCGTGCGCACCCCGTCATGGACGTCCTGAGACATCGTTGTCCTCCCTGCATGTCACGCGGGACGGGGCCCGCAACCCGGCGGGGCGACCCCCGCTCGGCGGCACCGTAGCGGCGCACCCCCGGACGCGCTCGAGGCGTGCCACGTGGCGGACGGATCGTGACCCGCCGGTGACCTGACGGCATACCTATTAGGCTGTGACCATGGCTGACTTCGATGTGGTGGTCCTGGGCGCTGGCCCCGGTGGATATGTCGCGGCGATCCGCGCTTCACAGCTCGGCCTGAAGGCCGCTGTCGTGGAGGAGAAGTACTGGGGTGGTGTGTGCCTCAACGTCGGCTGCATCCCCTCCAAGGCGCTCATCAAGAACGCCGAGCTCGCCCACACGCTCACGCACGACAAGGCCAAGTTCGGCATCGAGGGCGAGGCCACGATGTCCTACGGCCCGACGCACAAGCGCTCCCGCCAGGTCTCCGCGGGCATCGTCAAGGGCGTCCACTTCCTGATGAAGAAGAACAAGATCACCGAGATCGACGGCTGGGGCACCCTGACCGGCCCGAAGGAGCTGGAGGTCAAGGCCAAGGACGGCTCGACGCAGAAGATCACCTTCGACAACCTGATCATCGCTGCCGGCGCCACGACCCGCATGCTGCCGGGCGTGCAGGTCAGCAAGAACGTCGTCACCTATGAGGAGCAGATCCTCGACGAGAACCTCCCCGGCTCGATCATCATCGCCGGCTCGGGCGCCATCGGCGTCGAGTTCGCCTATGTCATGAAGAACTTCGGCGTCGACGTGACGATCGTGGAGTTCCTCGACCGCATGGTCCCGACCGAGGACGAGGACATCTCCAAGGAGCTGCTCAAGCACTACAAGAAGCTCGGCGTCAAGGTCATGCTCGGCACCAAGGTCGAGGGCGTCGAGGACACCGGCGACGGCGTCAAGGTCACCGTCAGCCCGGCCAAGGGCGGCGACTCCCAGGTGCTCGAGGCCGACCGGCTGCTGTCGGCCATCGGCTTCGCGTCGCGCACCGAGGGCTATGGCCTCGAGAACACCGGCGTCGAGCTGACCGAGCGCGGCGCCATCGCGATCGACGACTACATGCGCACCAATGTCGACGGGGTCTACGCCATCGGCGACTGCACGGCCAAGATGATGCTCGCCCACGTGGCCGAGGCCCAGGGCGTCGTCGCCGCCGAGACGATCGCCGGCGCCGAGACCATGCCGATCGACTACGACATGATCCCGCGGGCGACCTACTGCCACCCGCAGATCGGCTCGTTCGGCTACTCCGAGGCGCAGGCCAAGGAGAAGGGCTACGAGGTCAAGACCGCGACCTTCCCCTTCACCGCCAACGGCAAGGCCATGGGCCTGGGCGACCCGGTCGGCTTCGTCAAGGTCGTCGCCGACGCCAAGTACAACGAGATCCTCGGCGCCCACATGATCGGCCCCGACGTCACCGAGCTGCTCCCCGTGCTGACCCTCGCGCAGAAGTGGGACCTGACCGCCGACGAGGTCGCCCGCAACGTCTTCGCACACCCGACCCTGTCCGAGGCGGTCAAGGAGGCCGTCGAAGGCATCGCGGGTCACATGATCAACTTCTGATCACCACGAGGGGCCGGTAGGCCGCGATTGCGGCATACCGGCCCCTCGCCGTGCCGCCCCACACACCCCGCCGCCCCCACACTTTTCGCCCAATTGGGCACGATCGCCCGGGGGTGGCATGCCGACTAGGGGGCCCAGCCGATCGGGTCGGTGCCGTAGGCACCCGGGGGAGTGGGATAGGTGAGCCGGGCGCCGTCGCGCTCGAAGGGCGGCGGCACATGGGTCAGCGCCCCGTGGACCGACTTGGTGATCACCGTCTCGGGCGTGCGGGGCTGCGGATCCCGTTGTGGCACAGGGCGATCGAGCAGATCGAGCGCGGTCGCCGCGAGCGAGAACGCGGCGTGGCGCCACGGCTGGATGTCGCGGTCGGCGATCATCTCGACAGCGGCAGTGGCCATGTCATACCCGGTGGCCTTGTCGAGCGCCTGCACAGGCAACGCCCCTGGGGTGCCGTCCGGCGCGGCATACAGATCAGCGACCCCGACCGCGGCCTGGACGATCGAGTCGAAGCCACGCCGCCCCGCCCACGGACCCTGCTCGCCCCACGCACTCAAGGTGACGTGCACCAGCCGCGGGTGCCGGTCGATGGTCTCCTCGGGCGAGAGCCCGTATGCCGCCAGCGCACCGGGGCGGTAGCCGCTGAGCAGGACGTCGGCGTGGTCGATCAGGTCTCGCAGCACGGTCAGCTGGTCGCCCTCGCGCAGGTCCAGCTCGGCCGAACGCTTGCCCCAGCCGGTGTCGAGGTGCTGCTCGATCAGCTCGGGCAGATGCGGCGGGTCGATGCGCAGGACGTCGGCCCCGAGAGCTGCCATGGCGCGGGAGGCGGTGGGACCGGCGATGACCCGGGTGAGGTCGAGGACACGCACGCCCTGGAGGGGGCCGTCGGTGGTGGGGGCGAACCGGTCGGCCTCGCCGCGCGCCGCCAGGCCCTGATCGATGCCGCCGGGGGTGACGGCCCTGCCCTCGGGGGAGTGGGCGAAGTCGGCACGGGTGCGCACCGGTGTCGCGATGCCGCCGGCCGCAGTGACCGCCTCGGCGATGTCGCCGGCGTGCGCCCTGGCGAGGGCATCGACCACCACGGGCCGGCGGGCGTCCGCGGGCACCTCGAGCGCGGCACACAGGGCGCGGGCGTGATGGGGGAAGTTCGCGTGGGTGCGCACCCAGCCGTCGGCGGTCGCGAAGAAGCCACTGAGCTCGGCCCAGCCGGGGACCGGGTCGGCGTTGACCCGCAGGTGTCCGATGGAGCCGAAGTCGTCCCACGCCCACTCCGGTCGAGTGGTCACCGCGCCGGTGCCACCGCGCTTGTGCCACAACCGAGTTGCGGCATCGGCCAGGCGTTGCACGGACTGCGCCGCGAGGCCTTCGACGTCGAGCGGGCCGCACCACGGGCGGCCGGGCTGGTCTGACATGGCGTGAGTCTGGCACGCGGCGTCGGGCTGTGCGGCCATGAGCGCAAGTTCCTTCACTCCCGTCCGCCTGCACGCCCCGAGGCTGCCTGTGGATGACGAAAACGCCGACCTGCCCAGGCCGGTCACGCTGTCGTCATGACCCGACCGGCACGCTCACTCCCACGCTCGTTGCCCGATGTCTTCACGTCGGCACAGGCCTTCGCTTGCGGCGTGACCCGTCGGCAGCTGCGTGGACCACTGGTGGAGCGGCTGCACACCGACGTCTATTGCCGGGCGGAGGACGCGCGGCGGCTCAACATCCGGCTCGCGGGTGCGCTGCTTGCCTGTCCTGAAGGCACCGCCCTGGCGGGCCGGTCGGCCGCGAAGTGGTACGGCGCTGTCGTGCCGCAGACGGACCGTGTCGAAGTGGTGGTGAGACCCGCAGTGCTGGTGCGCCGGCCTGGCATCAGGGCGAGGCAGGCGCGGGTCTCGGCGCAGCGGGTCTGGAAGGGGCTGCCGGTCACGACGCCGGAGCAGACCTTCGCCGATCTGGCCCGCGAGCTGCCCCTGGTCGACCTGGTCGTGGTCGGCGACGGGCTCGTCAAGCGCCGGGTCACCAGCCCGGAGCGGCTGGTGGCCGCCATGGTCGAGTTGCCGGGCGACCGGGGCAGAGCGGCCCGGCGGGCCGCGGCATACGTCCGGGAGGGCGTCGACTCTCCCAAGGAGACGCGGGTGCGGATGCTGGTCGTGCTGGCGGGCCTGCCGGAGCCGCAGGTCAACATCGTCCTCGAGCGCGACCGGGAGACCGGTCAAGTGCTCCGCCGCACCGAGCTCGGCTGGCCCGACGTCAAGGTCGCCTTCGAATACGACGGCTGGCAGCACCGCGACTCGGAGGAGCAGTGGGAGACCGACATCTCCCGGCGCGAGGACTTCGAGGACTGGTCGTGGCGGATGGTCGTCGCGACCGCCCGACGGCTGGGGCGCCCCGCGGAGTTGTTGGATCGGGTCGTCGCAGTGCTTCGCTCGCGGGGGATGGACGTGGCCGTCACCTCGCAGGAATGGCGCAAGCACTTCCCGGAGTACCACGACCCGACCAGCCCACGTCGCCGCCGAGCCCACGTCGCCGCTGACCCCGGACGCGGCATACCGGGGCCGGCCGGCCACGAGTGAAGGATCTTGCGCGGATGGTCGCGTATGCCGCGCAGTACCGGCCACGAGTGAAGGAACTTGCGCAGACGGCCG
Source organism: Micrococcales bacterium (assembly GCA_021287075.1). Classification (GTDB taxonomy): domain Bacteria; phylum Actinomycetota; class Actinomycetes; order Actinomycetales; family Dermatophilaceae; genus JAJTBD01. Next base: position 8,997 of record JAJTBD010000032.1, read on the forward strand.
CGGGACGCCCCCGACGCCACGGCATACCGGCCCGTTGGGCAGAGCCCGCGCCGATTAGGGCGCCCCACGGACGCACTGATAACCTGAACCCTGCCGTGAAACCGGCCGCGGAATGAGAGAGCCCAGGTGGACCAGCCCTGGCGCACCGCGCAACAACCACGAAGGGAATGTGTCGCTTTCATGCCTCTTGACGCTGACACCAAGAAGAACATCATGACCGAGTACGCAACGGTCGAGGGCGACACCGGCTCGCCCGAGGTGCAGATCGCGCTGCTCACCCAGCGCATCAAGGACCTCACCGAGCACTCCCGCCAGCACAAGCACGACCACCACAGCCGTCGTGGTCTGCTGCTGCTCGTCGGCCGTCGCCGCCGACTCCTGCGCTACCTCGAGAGCGTCGACGTCGAGCGCTACCGTGCGCTCATCAAGCGCCTCGGCCTGCGCCGATAAGACATCCGGCTGGGAGCGGTCCTTCACCTAAGGGCCGCTCCTTTGCCGTATGACCCACAACTTCACAGGCACGACAACTTCACATCGACAACTGAATATCGGATCAACAGGAACGAAGGCCCACGCACAACGACGATGCGTGCCGGCCACGATTGATAAGACAAAGGAGGGCCCATGGAGGGTCCAGAGATCCAGTTCGCCGAGGCCATGATCGACAACGGCAGCTTCGGCACCCGCAAGGTCCGGTTCGAGACCGGGCGCCTGGCCAAGCAGGCCGGCGGCGCCGTCGCCGCCTACCTGGACGAGGACACGATGATCCTCTCCACCACCACCGCCGGGAAGTCCCCGCGCGAGGGTTTCGACTTCTTCCCCCTGACGGTCGACGTCGAGGAGCGCATGTATGCCGCGGGCAAGATCCCCGGCTCGTTCTTCCGTCGCGAGGGCCGCCCCTCCACCGAGGCGATCCTCACCTGCCGTCTGATCGACCGGCCGCTGCGCCCGACCTTCGTCAAGGGTCTGCGCAACGAGGTCCAGGTCGTCATCACCGTGCTCGCGCTCAACCCCGACGTGCAGTACGACGTGCTCGCGATCAACGCAGCCTCGGCCTCGACCCAGATCTCGGGTCTGCCGTTCTCCGGCCCGATCGGTGGCGTGCGCGTCTCGCTCATCGACGGCCAGTGGGTCGCCTTCCCCAACTTCTCCGACATCGAGCGCTCCGTCTTCGACATGGTCGTCGCCGGTCGCGTCGTCGGTGACGACGTCGCGATCATGATGGTCGAGGCCGAGTCCACCGACTCCACGTGGGACCTGGTCAAGAACCAGGGCAAGCAGGCCCCGACCGAGGAGGTCGTGGCCGAGGGCCTCGAGGCCGCCAAGAAGTTCATCAAGGTCCTGTGCGAGGCCCAGGCCGAGCTGGCCGGCAAGTCCGCCAAGGAGACCCAGGAGTTCCCGATCTTCCTCGACTACGAGGACGACGCCTACTCCGCGGTCGAGGCCGCGTCCAGCGACAAGCTGCGCGAGCTGCTGTCCATCGCGGGCAAGCAGGAGCGCGAGGAGCGCCTTGACGAGTTCAAGGAGCAGCTCAAGGCCGACCTGGCCGGCGAGGGCAAGCAGCTCGCCGGTCGCGAGAAGGAGGTCTCCGCGGCATACCGCTCGGTGCAGAAGAAGCTCGTCCGCGAGCGCATCCTGCGCGACAAGGTCCGCATCGACGGCCGCGGCCTGGCCGACATCCGCGCCCTGGGCGCTGAGGTCGAGGTCCTGCCGCGCGTGCACGGCTCGGCGCTCTTCGAGCGTGGCGAGACCCAGATCATGGGCGTGACCACCCTCAACATGCTGCGCATGGAGCAGCAGCTGGACACGCTCTCCCCGGTGACCCGCAAGCGCTACATGCACAACTACAACTTCCCGCCCTACTCCACCGGTGAGACCGGCCGTGTCGGCTCCCCGAAGCGCCGCGAGATCGGCCACGGTGCGCTCGCCGAGCGTGCGCTCATGCCGGTGCTGCCGACGCGCGAGGAGTTCCCCTACGCGATCCGTCAGGTGTCCGAGGCCCTCGGCTCCAACGGCTCGACCTCGATGGGCTCGGTCTGCGCCTCGACCCTCTCGCTGCTCAACGCCGGTGTGCCGCTGCGCGCCCCGGTCGCAGGCATCGCGATGGGCCTGGTCTCGGCCGACATCGACGGTGAGACGCAGTATGCCGCGCTGACCGACATCCTCGGCGCCGAGGACGCCTTCGGCGACATGGACTTCAAGGTCGCCGGCACCAAGGAGTTCGTCACGGCCATCCAGCTCGACACCAAGCTCGACGGCATCCCCGCCTCGGTGCTGGCCGGCGCGCTGACCCAGGCCCGCGACGCGCGCCTGCACATCCTCGACGTGATGAACGAGGCGATCGACGGCCCCGACGAGATGTCGCCCTTCGCCCCGCGCGTCATCTCCGTCAAGGTCCCGGTCGACAAGATCGGTGAGGTCATCGGGCCCAAGGGCAAGATGATCAACCAGATCCAGGAGGAGACCGGCGCCGACATCTCCATCGAGGACGACGGCACCGTCTACATCGGCGCGACCGACGGCCCCTCGGCCGAGGCCGCCCGGAGCGCGATCAACGCGATCGCGAACCCGCAGATGCCCGAGATCGGTGAGCGCTTCCTGGGCACCGTGGTCAAGACGACGACCTTCGGGGCGTTCATCTCGCTGCTGCCGGGCAAGGACGGCCTGCTGCACATCTCCGAGGTGCGCAAGCTCGTCGGTGGCAAGCGGATCGACAACGTCGACGACGTGCTGGGTGTGGGCCAGAAGGTCCAGGTCGAGCTCAAGGAGATCGACCCGCGCGGCAAGCTCTCGCTGGCGGCCGTCCTGACCGAGGAGCAGCAGGCCGCGGCCGATGCTGCCGCCCCGGAGCAGGGTGAGCGTCGTGACCGCGGTGGCGACCGTGGCGAGCGCCGTGACCGTGGCGACCGCGAGGGCGGTCGTGACGGTGGCGAGCGTCGCTCGCGCAACCGCCGTCGTGGCGGCCGCGACGAGCGCGGCGGCGACGCCGAGCAGGGCCAGGGCACTCGCGAGTCCGACCAGCTCGCCGAGTCCTCCTCGCAGGAGGGTGCTCCCGCCTCGTCCGAGGACGCCTGAGCCACAACGCATTTCGCGTTCTGACTGACAGCGGCGCGGCATACCAGACGGTATGCCGCGCCGTTGGCGTCTGCGGGGGAGTCCTCCCCATTGCTGTGTCGGGCAAGCGACCGGGAGGATGAGCGCACACAGGGGGGGGTAAGAGATGACACACCACGGATGGGCCGGCGACTACGCTGACGCACCATTTGCCGAGAACGCGGCGGTCCACGTCTGGGGGCAGGATGAGAGCCGTGCTGTGACAGTCGGCATCGACTCGAGCGCGTCCCCAGTAGAGGTCGAGGTCGCAGCGGACTGGACGCAGCGATTGGCGCCCACTCAGCTTCCTGGGGCCGTGATGGGGGCCTACCGTAGCGCCGTCCGGCACCTGCTCACAGAGGAAGCCGCTGATCGCGCTGAAATGGGGTCTGAGGGTTCCGGCCGCGGCGAAGCGCATCCGCTCGCAGAGGGTGCTGTGCGCGTTTCGTCCGCTCTCAGCTCTGACGAGATCAGGGCGCACATCGCGGAAATGGACGAGGCGTTCGGCTCCACTCTGAGGGCGTTGCGACAGGCCCGCGCCCGCGTGCGAGGGATGCGTTCTGCTACTTATTCCGGATCTGCTGTGCGAGGGGCCGTAGTCGTGGAGTTGTCCGCGTCTGGGCACTTGACTCGCGTCGAGCTCGATCAGCCTTGGCTGACAACGCCGTTCGCGAGCGATGTCGGTCATCACGTCACTGTCGCAATTGGACGGGCCAGAGCGGAGCTGCAACGCATGCGACCGGATGCCCTCGCGCCGCTCCGCGGGATCCCGCAGGGCAACCGCACGATCTGAAAGGGCCCTTGAATGACCACTCGCAAAGCAGCGCTAGGCGACCTGTATGCGGACGCAGAGCGCTGGCGAACAGTCAGCGGGGTGCTTTCCGTAGGCGCCAACGTCATGCCGCTGGCAAGGGTCGAGCCCTTGATCATGTCCGCCCCCGCGGTCAGTGTTGGCGCCTTCGACGCCTACGAGGGCGTCGTTGATGCGGTCGAAGGCTTGCTGTCCGAAGGAACTGCGGAACTCCTCGGTGTGTCCCGGGGGCTGAGTGTGGTCGCTGAGGTGTATCGAGGCCAAGACCAGGTAGCAGTCGACAGGCTGAGCGGTCTCTGGTCGCCGGACGTGAGTTAGGAGAAGCTCGTGAGCGCTGTGATCGATGTCTGGATCGAGTTCCAGAACGCGTGGGAGGACGTGGTCGACGCCTTCAACACCGGTCTGGACTTCCTGCGTTGGCTCGGCCTGGATGGGCTTGCCGACGATGCAGCCAACGCATGGGACACGACGGTTCAGCCTCAGGCCGACCGCGTGTTCGGCATGATGCCTTCCGATCAGCTTGCTTATGGCTCGCCTCTGGCCCTGCTAGACCGAGTCGATCTGTGGACGGTCTATGTTGCGGAGCCCTGCAACCGAGGTGCTGGTGTCCTTGACTCGATGGGCTCACTCTCTGCCGATCACACCTGGGTGGGTAGTGCGGCCGACGCCTATGCAGAGCGCGCGGGGCGGCAGCTGGAGGCTGTTCAGGCCATGGCGCAGGACATCGCCTTCCCGGTCAGCGAAGCGCTTCGAGAACTGGCTAATGAGATATCCAGCTTCCAGGATGGCATCCGTGGGGGCGTGCTCGCGGCAATCGGGACGCTCGTGCTCGTGGTCGTCGAGGCTGCCAGCGGCGTGGGCATGCTGTGGGTCGTGGCGACGCTCGCGGTTGCGCTCGGGCTGCTCGGCGACGTCATGGCGAACAACTTCGCTCGGATCACTGAGGCCGGCGAGTCGGCGGCGGCAGCCTTCGATCAGGTCCGGTCCAACGCGGGGGTCTATCCGTACACCAATGGACAGTGGCCGGCCGGTGCGGTGATCTGACGCGGCAGGGCATACCGACGGTCTGAGCCTTCCGGTGAGTATCTGACTCTGTACGAGGCCGTACCGCACCGCGAGCCAGCCTGCCACTTAGCCGACGCGAGCTGTGGACACACCGCGGTTGGATCGGTCGCCTGTGGATGACGGCGCGCATGATCTGCGCGGCTGTGTTTGGGTGAGTCTCATGACGGCACAGGGGATTTCGATGGACGTCGCCGACAGGGCGACGCAGGGGACAGATCAGCAGGGCGCCACGAGCGCACCCGGCGGTCCAGGCCGCCGGCGGTGGTGGCTGGTGGTGCCCGGCGCGCTGCTGGCACTGCTCGGGTTCGGGGCGGCGGGGGCGCTTGGGCCAGACAACATCGTCACCCTGCCCGAGCGGACGGTCGATTCCGGCGGTTCTGGATCGGTCGTCTCGGCCACCCGGCTCATGGCCTACGACAACATGCTGATGCGCGTCAGCGCCCGCGATCCGCAGGGGCGCAGGGTGGTTGTGGGGCTCGCCCACCCAGTTGACGTCGATGATCTCGTCAAGGGGCGCGAGCACGGACGGGTCACCGCGATCACCGCGACCGGCGGGCTTGAGACCACCGTGCGCCGGCGTGTCGGTCGCGACGAGAGGGTGTACATCCCCGAACAACTCGACATCTGGACTGCCAAATCGGCCGGGGAGGGCACCCAGTCTGTCACCACAGAGCTGTCTGGCGAACCCGTGAGTTTTGCGGTGCTGGCCTATCCCGGGGTCAACCCGGCCATCCGGATCGGCGTCGGAGTGCCGGGTGCCTTCCCTGTCGCGCTGGCCGCCGGGGGTGCGGGCTTGCTGGTGGCCGGCACCGGCCTTCTCAGGAGACGTGGCGGTCGTGGGTCCACGCGGGCAGCCGTCGCTGCCTCAGCGCTGACCGTGGCGGGCTGCGCCTTCCCTACGGCCCAGACCCAACAGGACTTGTCGCGAATACCGTTGCAAGACAAGCAGGCTCACACACTGATGGCGGATCTGCAGCAACGGGAAGGGGTCGCGGCCTTGGCCGCATGGCAGGAGCAGGATGCGTCGCACTTGAAGGCGGTGCACGGCGGGGGGCGTCTGCTCATGGACTACTACGACGTGCTATCGCGCAAGGGCGACAGCGAGAGCGAACGAGCCGAATATCAGCCGCGGGCATTCACCCGCGCGCTCGAGGGCCAGGTCGCTCCCAGCCGGCCGGCCTACCCTTTGGACGCGCTCCTAGTGGCTACACCCTCCTATCTGAGCGCGGAGGACAAGAAGAAGTACGTGCAGGTGCTGCACGTGAATCGAGCCAGAGCAGCGCAGCCATGGCTCATCTGGTCAGGGCTGGGTGTCGAGCGCAAGCACAAGGCCACGATCCTGTCTGCCCGGGCAGAGGAGGCGCTGAGTGGGCCGGCGCAGTCGCGGCTCGCTGCCGTCGAGAAGGAGATCTCGTCCGTCATCTCGACAGGCAAGCGGTCGTCGATCCTGGGAGTCGATGACTTCGACGGCGTTCGCGACTTCATCGACCAGGAGACCGCCCAGGGCTTCATCAAGCGCGTGACCATGGAGGCAGAGCCGATCGCTCTTGAAGCCGGCGGCAAGGCGCGTGTCTGTCCGGTCGCCGTGCCTGCCAAGGGCGGCACGCTGGCCATGTGCGAGATCGCGGGGACCATGACCCTCGAGTCCGACAACGGCACCTCGATCTATCTCCCGGAGGAGGGAAGCCGCGTCTACGGCGCCGGCTATCGCGGCTTCCTCGACGAGTACGTCACCGTGACCGTGCTCGTGTTGATCCCGGACAGTGGCAAGGGGACCGTCCTGGGGGAGGGCAGCGCGTGGGTCGCCCCGCCTGCCAAGGCGCGGTGACGCTGCGGCCCTCGCCGCTGCACGCCAACTAGAGTTGGCGCCATGAGCGACGCGACGAAGGTGGCAGTGATCGGTGCGGCCGGGCGGATGGGCCAGGAGGTATGCCGCGCGGTCGAGTCCGCGGACGGGCTGGAGCTGGTCGGGCGCTTCGACGAGGGCGACGAGCTGGGCGACCTCGGTGGCGCGGACGTGGTCGTCGAGTTCTCCGTGCCGGACGCCTCGCCGGCCAATGTCGCCCACTGCGTCGAGCAGGGCGCGCACGTCGTCGTCGGCACGACGGGCTGGAGCGAGGAGCGGCTGGCGACCCTGCGCGAGCAGGTCGCGGCCAAGGAGGGTGTGGGCGTGCTCATCGCCCCCAACTTCGCGATCGGCGCGATCCTGATGATGTCCTTCGCGCAGAAGGCCGCCCAGTTCTATGAGTCGGTCGAGGTCATCGAGCTCCACCATCCAAACAAGGTCGACGCCCCGTCGGGCACCGCGGCCCGCACGGCCGACCTGATCGGCGCCGCCCGTGAGGAGGCCGCGCTCGGCGATGTCCCCGACGCGACCCAGCAGGACCCCGACGGCGCGCGCGGGGCTCGAGTCCACGGCATACCGGTGCACTCGGTGCGGCTGCGCGGACTGGTGGCACACCAGGAGGTGCTCTTCGGCGCCGAGGGCGAGCAGCTGACGATCCGGCACGACTCCTTCGACCGGGTCTCCTTCATGCCGGGCGTCATCGCCGGTGTCCGGGGCGTGGCCGAGCACCCCGGCGTGACCGTGGGCCTCGAGCACTACCTCGGGCTTGACTGACTCAGCCCGAGCCCATCGCGCGCAGGCCGGCGGCGACGGCCGCGGCCAGCAGCACGACCACGATGAAGTTGGCGCGCAGGAGCAGCAGCACGACCGTGACGGCCACCGCAGCCGCCCGGGCGTCGAGCACCAGCGCGCCGCCGTCGCCGGTGAAGGCCTGGGTGATGATCAGCGCCGACAGCAGCGCGACCGGCAGCAAGGTCGTCACGCGCGACATGCGCGGCCCCTCGAGCCAGTGGGCGGGCACGAGATAGCCGGCGAACTTCAGCACGAAGCCGAGCAGCGCCGAGAGCAGCACGACGGTCCACAGGCTCATGGCCGCCCCCCAGAGTGGCCGTCGCCCTCGGCCGGATCGCCTGCGGCACTAGGCCTGTCGGCGTCGGGGTCGTGCGGGTGGGCGGGATGGTCGGTGATGTCGATCGGCTTCTCGTGCAGTCCTGGGTGGCGGCGCACACCGACGACGACTGCGGCGATCACCGCGATCAGCACCGGCACTCCGGCGGGGGTGTGCGGCGCCGCGGCCAGGGCAAGGGCCGCCGCGAAGGCCGCGGTGACGAGGGCGTCCGCTGACCGCAGGCGCGGCCAGACCAGTGCGCAGAATGCCGCCGCGGCGGCCGCGTCGAGGCCGTACTTCTTGGGATCGCCCAGCGCGTTGCCGGCGAGGGCGCCGATGAAGGTCGTGAGATTCCACAGCACGAAGACGGCCAGTCCGGTGGCCCAGAAGCCCAGCCGCTTGCCCGACTCCTCGGGCTGGGCGAGGCCGACCGCGGTCGACTCGTCGATGGTCAGCTGGGCCGCGGCCACGCGACGCAGCCCGCGCACCTTGAGGAACTGTGCGTCCTCAAGGGCATAGAGGCCGTTGCGCACGCCGAGCAGCGATGACGTCGCGATGGCGGCGCTGCCGGCGCCGCCTGCCGCGAGGATGCCGACGATCGCGAACTGCGAGCCGCCGGTGAAGAGGAGTGCCGAAAGTGCTTGTGCCTGAAGGACACTCAGCCCGGCGGCCGTCGCCAGCGCGCCGAACGAGACGCCATAGGCGCCCGTCGCCGCGCCGACCGAGATGGCCTGTCGGAGGATCTCCCGCCGCCGCTCGGGCGCAAGGGTGTCCTGCGGGTCGCTCTCCGGGAGACCCGGCTGCTCAGCCCTGCTCATCGCCCCGCAGGCTAGTCACCAGACGCACCTCGCGCGCGGTGTCGTCATCGGGTGAGACGACGCGGTCCCGATAGGCGGAGTCCGGGCCGAAGCCGGAGAGCTGGAGGAACTCGCGGGTCGCCGCGTCGTCGAGCAGCACCCACGCGTTGACATACTCCGCTCCCGAGGACCGCAGCGTGTCGATGGCGGCGTTGAGCAGCCGCGAGCCGTGGCCCTGGCGCCGGGCGTCGGGGTGGACGCCCATGGCCAGGATCTCGGCCGTCTCGGGGGTGCGGTCCGGGTCGGGGCTCGGGCCGATCGCGGCGAAGCCGACGACCTGATCGCCGGCGCAGCTCACCAGGAGGGCATAGGGCCCGGCGGGCGGGCTTTCGAGCGAGCGGCGCCACACCTTGGTGAACTCCTGCGGCTCGAACATCGCGATCGCCTCGTCCGGGACGACCCCGGCGTATGCCGCCCGCCAGACGGCCGCCTGCACCATCCCGACCGCGGGTGCGTCGTTGGGCGTCGCGCGGCGCACGCTGGCGTCGGCAAGGGGCCCGCGCTCCGCGCCGTCGGCGTGGTCGTGTCCGCAGGAGGGGGAGTGGCTGTGGGGCTCGGTCACCGCGCCATCCTCGCACGGCATACCGGATGGCCCTTGCGCGTCAGCGCCCGTGGAACTCCGGCGTGCGCCGCTGCCCGAACGCGGCCTGTCCCTCGGCGAGGTCCTCGCTGGCCCAGGCCCGCTGGAAGGCCGCCTCGTAGCGGCTGATGTCCTCGGCGTGCGGCTGGTGGTCGAAGCCGATCTTGGAGCCGGCCTGGCTCAGCGGCGCGAGCGGCACGGCCTTGGCGGCCAGCGCCCGGGCGACGTCGAGGCCGCCCTGCTTCTGGATGAAGCCCAGCCGCCACGCGTCGTCGGCGGTGAGCACCTCGCCGCACAGCACCATCTGGCGGGCCGCGCCCTCGCCGAAGAAGCGGGTGACGCGGTCGAGCGTCCAGTAGTTGACCATCAGGCCGAGCTTGGCCACCGGCACGGCGAAGCGGGCGTCAGCGGTGGCGACCCGCAGGTCGCACCCGACGGCCAGCTGCATGCCCAGGCCCATGCACGCCCCGGGGATCGCGGCGACGGTCGTCACCGGCACTGACGCGAGGTGCTCCAGCACCTCGGCGAGGCGCTCGGTGAAGGTGACGTCCTCGAGCTCGGACAGGTCGGCGCCGGCGCAGAAGTGGCCATCGGCGCCGGTGATGACGATGGCGCGGGCGCCCTCGTCCACGGCGCGGCGGATACTCGCGTCGACCTCGTTGAGGGAGTCGAGGTTGAGCGCGTTGCGGCGCTCGGTGCGGTCGATCGTGACGGTGGCGATCTGCTCGCTCAGCTCATAGTGGATGGGCACGGTTCGACCCTAGCGGGGCGGGGCGGCGGGCTGCCGTGGCCCCCGCCACTCGCCCCCGGGCTCAGCCCCGCTCGTAGGTGACGAAGGCGAAGCCGTCGCGCTGCTCCCGCGCGCTCTCGTGCCACTGCGCCCGGTCCCACTCGGGGAAGAAGGTGTCGCCCTCGGGGGCTGCGTCGATCTCGGTGAGGACCATCCGCTGCGCGAAGGGCATCGCCTCGGCATAGACCTGGCCGCCACCGACGACGAAGACCTCGTCCGCGGGGCCGGCGAGAAAGAGCGCGTCGGCGAGGGAGTGGGCGACCTCGACCTCGGGGTGTGACCACGTCGTGTCGCGGGTGATCACGATGGTCCGGCGCCCCGGCAGCGCGCGCCCGATCGTGTCAAAAGTCTTGCGCCCCATCACCATTGGGTGCCCCATGGTGGTCGCCTTGAAGTGCTTGAGGTCCTCGGGCAGGTGCCAGGGCATGTCCCCGTCCTTGCCGATGACGCGGTTGCTCCCGAGGGCGGCGATCAGGGTGATGGCGGTCATGAGGTGAGCGTATGCCGCGGGGCCGACCCCGCGGCATACCCCTTGGTCTGGAGGCGGTCAGACCGCGATCGGCGCCTTGATGCCGGGGTGCGGGTCATAGCCGACCAGCTCGAAGTCCTCGAGCTCGAACTCGTCGATGCCCTTGCCCGGCGTGATGCGCATCGTCGGCAGGGGCCGGGGCTCACGCGTGAGCTGGAGGCGCGCCTGCTCGAGGTGGTTGGAGTAGAGGTGGGCGTCGCCGAGGGTGTGGACGAACTCGCCCGGCTCGAGGTCGCAGATCTGGGCGATCATCATCGTCAGCAGGGCATAGGAGGCGATGTTGAAGGGCACGCCGAGGAAGATGTCGGCGCTGCGCTGATAGAGCTGGCAGGACAGGCGGCCGTCGGCGACATAGAACTGGAAGAGCGCGTGGCATGGGGGCAGGGCCATGTGGTCGACGTCTGCGACATTCCACGCCGAGACGATGTGGCGCCGGCTGTCGGGGTTGGTCCTGATCGACTCGATGACCTTGGCGATCTGGTCGACAGTGCCCCCGTCGGGCGTCGGCCACGAGCGCCACTGGTGGCCATAGACCGGGCCGAGGTCGCCCTGCTCGTCGGCCCACTCGTCCCAGATCGAGATGCCGCGCTCCTGGAGCCAGCGCACGTTGGTGTCGCCGCGCAGGAACCACAGCAGCTCGCCGATGATCGAGCGCAGGTGCAGCCGCTTGGTGGTCAGGACCGGGAAGCCCTCGGCGAGGTCGAAGCGCATCTGGTAGCCGAAGACGCTGCGGGTGCCGGTCCCCGTCCGGTCGGACTTGTCGACTCCGGTGGTGAGGACGTGGTCGAGGAGGTCGAGATAGGCGCGCACGGGCAGGACGTTAGCAGCGTGGGCGAGGCTGTCCGGTTGGCCCGAAAGGCACCGAAACGCCGTCGCGGCGGTGTAAGCGTTTCCACCTGTGTGCCCCAGGTCACCGGCGGAAACCCCCCAAATCACCCGATCCGTGCTAGCCGCCCGCACGAACTTGTGTCATTCTCAATGAGTCGTGGCGCTCTGCGGCCCCTGAGCGTGGAGCGTCACGACCATTCATTTGCGGCGCGGTAGCCTGTGGCTCATGTCGACTGCTCTCCCTTCCTCCCCGTTCGGCCGGGTCGCCTCGGCCATCGTGACGCCCATGCGCGAGGACGGGAGCGTCGACCTCGACGGCCTCCAGAAGCTCGCGGCATACCTCGTCGACAACGGCCATGACGGGCTCGTCGTCAACGGCACCACGGGGGAGGCGCCGACGACCACCGACGCCGAGAAGGTCGAGATCATCAAGGCCACCATCGAGGCCGTCGGCGACCGTGCGCGCATCACCGCCGGCGCCGGCACCAATGTCACCGCCCACACCGTCGAGCTCGTCCGCCAGGCCGAGGAGGCCGGCGCCCACGCGGTGCTCGTGGTCACCCCCTACTACAACAAGCCCCCGCAGGCCGGCATCGTGGCCCACTTCCGGGCCGCCGCCGCCGCCACCGGCCTGCCGGTCATGCTCTATGACATCCCCGGCCGCTCGGGCGTGCCGATCGCAGAGGACTCCCTCCTCCAGCTCGCCGAGCACCCCCGCATCCAGGCCGTCAAGGACGCCAAGGGCGATTACTGGCAGGCGGCGCGGGTGATGTCGCAGACCGACCTGCTCTGGTTCTCCGGCAACGACGCCGACAACGTCACCCACTTCGCCAACGGCGCAACGGGATTCGTCGGCGTCACCTCCCAGGTCGCCCCGCGGGAGTATGCCGCGTTGGCCGCGGCCGCGGCCGACGGCGACCTCGCGCGGATGCGCGAGATCCACCGCTCGCTGGTCCCGCTGGTCGACGCCGTCATGAACGTCACCCAGGGTGCGATCGCCGCCAAGGCCGGGCTGCACGTGCAGGGCCTGATCGCCACGCCGGGAGTGCGACTGCCCCTTGTGCCGGCGACCGCCGACGAGACCGACGGCGTCCGCGCGGCGCTGGAGGGCCTCGCCAAGTGAGCCACCCGCACCCCGACCTCGCCCTGCCCGCACCCCTCGCCGACGACGCGCTGCGCGTCGTGCCGCTCGGCGGCCTCGGCGAGGTCGGCCGCAACATGGCCGTCCTCGAGCACGCCGGTCAGCTGCTCGTCATCGACTGCGGTGTCCTCTTCCCCGAGGACCACCACCCGGGCGTCGACCTGATCCTCCCCGACTTCGACTACATCCGGGACCGGCTCGACGACATCCAGGCGATCGTCCTCACCCACGGTCACGAGGACCACATCGGCGCCGTGCCCTATCTGCTGCGCCTGAAGCCCGACATCCCCCTGGTGGGCTCCCAGCTGACCCTCGCCCTGGTCGAGGCAAAGCTCAAGGAGCACCGCATCAAGCCCTATTCGCTCACCGTCCGCGAGGGCGACCGCGAGATGCTGGGCGCCTTCGACTGCGAGTTCATCGCGGTCAACCACTCGATCCCCGACGCGCTCGCCGTCTTTGTCCGCACGCCTGCGGGCACCCTGCTGCACACCGGCGACTTCAAGATGGACCAGCTGCCGCTCGACGGCCGGCTGACCGACCTGCGCACCTTCGCCCGGCTGGGGGAGGAGGGCGTCGACCTCTTCCTCGTCGACTCCACCAACGCCGAGGTGCCCGGCTTCGTCACGCCCGAGCGCGAGATCTCCTCGGCGATCGACAAGGTCTTCCGCCACGCCAAGCGGCGCATCATCGTGGCCTGCTTCTCCTCCCACGTCCACCGCGTCCAGCAGGTGCTCGACGCTGCGGAGAAGGCGGGCCGCAAGGTCGCCATGGTCGGGCGCTCGATGGTGCGCAACATGGGGATCGCGGCCGACCTGGGCTATCTGCGTGTGCCCGACGGCGTGCTCGTCGACTTCAAAAAGCTGCACGACCTGCCCGACGACAAGGTCGTGCTCATCTGCACGGGCTCCCAGGGCGAGCCGATGGCGGCCCTGTCGCGGATGGCCAACGGCGACCACCGCATCGACGTCGGCCTCGGCGACACCGTGCTCATGGCCTCCTCGCTGATCCCCGGCAACGAGAACGCCGTCTATCGGGTCATCAACGGCCTGATGCGCCTTGGTGCCAATGTCGTGCACAAGGGCAATGCCAAGGTCCACGTCTCCGGTCACGCAGCCGCCGGCGAGCTGCTCTACTGCTACAACATCCTCAAGCCGCGCAATGTGATGCCAGTCCACGGCGAGTGGCGTCACCTGGTGGCCAACGGCGAGATCGCGATCTCCTCGGGCCTCCACCCCGACAACGTCGTCCTCGCCGAGGACGGCGTCGTGGTGGACCTCGTCGACGGGCGCGCCCGGATCGCCGGCGCAGTGCCGTGTGGCTATGTCTATGTCGACGGCTCCGCGCTCCAGTCCGACGACGCGGAGTCGCTGCTGAAGGACCGCCGCATCCTGCGCGACGAGGGCTTCATCTCGGTCATCGTCGTCATGGACTCCTCGACCGGGGCCATCGCCGCCGGCCCGGAGATCCAGGCGCGTGGCTTCGCCGAGGACGACGAGATCTTTGACCAGATCCGGCCCAAGATCATCCACGCGGTCGAGGAGTCGGTGCGCAACGGCATCAGCGACACCCACCAGCTCCAGCAGGTCATCCGTCGGGCGATCGGCTCGTGGGTCGGCAGCAAGATCCGACGCCGCCCGATGATCATCCCGATCGTCATCGAGTCCTGAGGCCCCGTCGCCCGGCGAGGTCGGGCGCGCGCCGGCCCGGCTCAGCGCATGACGAGTCGCTGGAGCCAGAGCGTCAGGCCGGCGCAGGCCAGCGCCCACAGGACGCTGGCGAAGGTGCCGATGATGAAGCGCTCGGCGGTCGCCGAGGTCTTGCCGGCCTGGAGCTCGGGATAGCGGGCAAGCGACTTGACGGCGAGGGCCATCGCGATGCCCTCGGGGAAGCCGGCCAGCACCGCGACATAGACCGTCAGCCGCTCGAGCAGCCCGATCCAGTGCCCGCCGCGCAGGGTGCTCGCCGCGGCGACGACCGAGTCGCGATAGGGCGGCGCGAGCTCCTCGTCTGGAGTCTCGGCCTGGGGTGCCACAGGCTGGGCAGCCTCGGCGTGCCCCTGGGTGTGCTCGTCGCGGTCGACCCGGCGGAAGAGCCACCGCACGACCGGGCTGCCGGCCAGGACCGCGACCAGGCCGAGGACCACTGCGATGGCGCCGGTGATGGCATCACGGGTGGTCAGCTGGGACGCGAGGCTGGTCATGCCCTCGATCCAAGCAGACCCCACCGACACCCTCCACCTCACGCGCATGGGGTCGGGCGGGCAATATCAACTATCACCTCGGGTCCTGTGACGAGGCCGTCGTGCTCAGAGCGGCGATTGCTGCCGCGTGGTGATAGTCGATATTGCCGGGCCTGGGCGGTCGGCGCTGCGCAGAGGTATGCCGTGTGGCCGGGCGGGCCGGTCAGGTCGCGTCGTCGTGGGCGAGCCCGAGGGCCCAGGCGCACAGGTCCACGCCGGCGGCGACCTCGCGGTGCAGGGCCCGGGCGAGGCGCTGCTGGACGGCCTGCTCGGAGATCCGCAGCCGGGTCGCGATCTCGCGACGGCTGACCCCCTGTGCCTCGAGCGCCGAGGCCTCGGCGCCCTCGGGGGAGCGGCGCCTCAGCGCGGCGGCGAGCAGCCACAGGGCGGCCGCGGCGTGCCCGGCCGACTCCGGCTGGGGGTCGCGGGGGGCCCGGACGGCGAGCTGCTGGGGTGCGGTGCGCGCCTGGGCGATGGCCTCGCGCGCGGCGACGAAGGCGGGGCCGTGGCTGCTGCGGGGGCTGGCGGGGTCCAGACTGTCCACGGGGCCGAGGCCGATGCCGATCCGCCACCCGTCGAGGGTGGTCAGTGCGGTGACGGCCGCGACGCAGGGGAGCGGGGAGTCGGTGACCGCCTGGACCTCGTCGCCCACCGTGCGCTCGGCCATGAGGCCGGTGACCTCGGACAATGCGCTCAGGGCGAGGGGGACCGCGTCGCCGGGGTCGCGGCGGCTGCGGATCCGGTCGGCGGTCACGATGTACATGCATCAAGGGTATGGGCTTGATTGGTCGATATCAAGGATCAGCGCTTGATAACGCTCGGCTCACGCAACCCGTGGTGCGCGTGTGAAGAGTGTGTTGGGTGTGACGATCACGTACCCTGCGGAACATGGCGACCCGCACGTCTGGCACTCAAACGCGCTCACGAGGCGCCTCCACCCGGCCCAGCGGCCGCAAGCCCGCCCCCAAGCGGGGCGGCGCGACCGCTGCCAAGAAGCCCCAGGGTGGCGGCCTCCCGCTGCCCCTGCGTGCCCTGCGCGGCACCTGGATGGGGGTCGCCCATGTGACCGGCGGGGCCGTGCGCAAGGTCGGCACCAGCGCCTCCGAGCTCGAGCCGGAGCACCGCCGCGACGGGCTCGGCCTGCTCCTGCTGGCCACCGCGATCCTCGTCGCCGCCCGCGAGTGGTGGGGGATGACCGGGGTCGCCGGCCAGGTCGTCCACGCCGTCGTCGCCGGCACCTTCGGTCGCGTCGCGTATGCCGTGCCGCTCGCCCTGATCTTCCTCGGCCTGCGGCTGCTCCGCGCGCCCGGCGACGACCACGCCGCCAACCGGATCGCCATCGGCACCATCACCCTCGCCTTCGCCGCCTGCGGCCTGGTCCACGTCGCCCAGGGCCTGCCGACCCCGCCCGACGGCGCCGAGCGCATGCGGGACGCCGGCGGCATCATCGGCTTCCTCGCCTCCAGCCCGCTGGAGGCCGCCGTGTCCGTGTGGGGCACCGTGCCGCTGCTGCTCATGCTCGGCTTCTTCGGCATCCTCGTCATCACCGCCACCCCGGTCCACCTGATCGGCGACCGCCTGCGTGAGCTCGCGGCATACCTCACCCCCCACCGCCCTGCCGAGCAGGAGCAGGAGGCCGCCCCGGCCGCCGCGCTCACCCGCCAGCGCAAGCGCCGCCGCCCGTCTGCCGAGGACGAGAACGACGGCAGCCGCGACGGCGACGAGGCCTATGAGCAGGCCGCGATCGTCGACGAGACCACCAAGGCCGAGGCCCGCGCCAAGGGCCCCCGCCCGGGCCTGAAGCGCCCGACCGCCCCCGGCGTCCTCGCGCCCGGCCAGGCCGGCGCCACCGCTGCCGAGCCCGGCCCCAAGGCCCCGCCGAAGCCGGAGGAGCTCGAGGTCAACACAAAGCTGGAGGCGCCGATCACCACCCCGCTGCCGCAGCGGGTCGAGCAGCTCGCCCTGGCCGGCGACATCACCTACACCCTCCCCGACAGCGACAAGCTCAAGCAGGGCGCGCCCCACAAGGAGCGCTCCGCCGCCAACGACCGCGTCGTCGAGTCGCTGACCACAGTCCTCGACGAGTTCGGCATCGACGCGCAGGTCACCGGCTTCACCCGTGGCCCGACGGTCACCCGATACATCGTCGAGCTCGGCCCCGGCGTCAAGGTCGAGCGGGTCACCGCCCTGTCCAAGAACATCGCGTATGCCGTGGCCAGCGCCGACGTGCGCATCCTCAGCCCCATCCCGGGCAAGTCCGCGATCGGCATCGAGATCCCCAACCCCGACAAGGAGATGGTCTGCCTCGGTGACGTCCTGCGCAGCCAGGCCGCCCGCGACAACCACCACCCGATGGTCATGGGCGTCGGCAAGGATGTCGAGGGCGGCTATGTCATCGCCAACCTCGCCAAGATGCCCCACATGCTGGTCGCCGGCGCCACCGGCTCCGGCAAGTCCAGCTTCGTCAACTCGATGATCACCTCGATCCTCATGCGCTCCACGCCCGACGAGGTGCGCATGGTCCTGGTCGACCCCAAGCGGGTCGAGCTCACGGCATACGAGGGCATCCCGCACCTGATCACGCCGATCATCACCAACCCCAAGAAGGCCGCCGAGGCCCTCCAGTGGGTGGTGCGCGAGATGGACCAGCGCTATGACGACCTCGCGGCCTTCGGCTACAAGCACATCGACGACTTCAACAAGGCGGTCAAGGCCGGCACGGTCAAGCCGCTGCCCGGCAGCGAGCGCCAGATCCACCCCTATCCCTACCTGCTCGTCGTCGTCGACGAGCTGGCCGACCTGATGATGGTCGCGCCGCGGGATGTGGAGGAGTCGATCGTGCGCATCACCCAGCTCGCGCGCGCCGCCGGCATCCACCTGATCCTGGCGACGCAGCGGCCCTCGGTCGATGTCGTCACCGGCCTGATCAAGGCCAACGTGCCCAGCCGGATGGCCTTCGCGACCTCCTCGCTGGCCGACTCCCGCGTCGTGCTCGACCAGCCCGGCGCAGAGAAGCTGCTCGGCCAGGGCGACGGCCTCTTCCTGCCGATGGGCAAGAACAAGCCGATGCGTGTCCAGGGCGCGTGGGTCACCGAGTCCGAGATCCACGACATCGTCAGCCATGTCACCGAGCAGCTCAAGCCGGTCTATCGCGAGGACGTCACCGTCGCGCCGGCCAAGAAGCAGATCGACGACGACATCGGCGACGACCTCGACCTGCTGCTCCAGGCCACCGAGCTGGTCGTCACGACGCAGTTCGGCTCCACCTCGATGCTCCAGCGCAAGCTGCGCGTCGGCTTCGCCAAGGCGGGGCGCCTGATGGACCTGCTCGAGTCGCGCGGCGTCGTCGGCCCGTCCGAGGGCTCCAAGGCACGCGACGTGCTGGTCAAGCCCGACGACCTCGCGACCACGCTGGCGCTCATGCGGGGCGAGGACGTGCCCGAGGACGACGACGCGTTCGACGCCCCGGCTGCGGCCGACGCGTTCGCGGGCGGCGACGTCGAGGAGCCGGGTGAGCCCACCCCCGACCGCTACAGCTCCGACGCCATCGAGGCCGACATGGACGCCCACCGGGTCGTCGAGGACGAGCCGGACGAGGACGCCTGGCAGCTGACCCAGCACGGTCGCTGACGTGGGCTGGGGCGCCCGGCTGCGCAGCCATCCCTCGGCGGTGCTGCTCGGCGCCCAGCTGCTGGCGGTCGTCGGCTATCCCTTCCTCGAGGGCAACGAGGCCGGGCAGCTGGTGCTCTCCCTCTTCGGGCTGGTCGTGCTCGCGCTGGCCGTCTGGCTGGTGCGCTCGACGCCGGCGACGACCTGGGTCTCCTGGCTGCTGGGCCTGCCCGTCCTGCTGCTGACCGTCGCCGTCTTCCTCTGGCCCGAGCACGCGGCCCTCGCACTGGCCTCGGCCGTGCTGCACTCCGCGTTCTACTTCTACACGGCATACGCGATCATCCGGTATCTGTTCACCGACACCCACGTGACCGCCGATGACATGTTCGGCGTCGGAGCGGCATTCACCGTCCTGGCCTGGGCCTTCGCCTTCCTCTATACCGCCACGCAGATCCTCTGGCCCGGCTCGTTCATCGCCTATGACACGCACGCGTCGGTCCGCAGCTGGACCGAGCTGCTCTTCCTCTCCTTCACCACCCTGACCAGCACGGGGCTCTCCGATGTCGTGCCGGTGCTGCCCAATGCGCGCTCCTTCGTGATGATCGAGGAGGTGGCCGGGATGCTCTATGTCGCGATGGTCGTCGCCCGCATGGTCGGCCTGACGATCACCCGCTCGAGGGCCTGATGCGTCGGCTGCTCATCACGCTCCTCGTGCTCGTCGTGGGCGCCGCGGTCACGGTCATCGGCCCGACGGTGTGGGTGCAGTCCCGTTCGCACGCAAGGGTCCTCGCCGCCGACGAGGCGCCCGCCCGGGACGTGGCGCTGGTGCTCGGCGCGGGGCTGACCCCGTCAGGCACACCGACGCCCTTCCTCGCCGCGCGGCTGGATGTGGCGGCCCGGCTGCTCGAGGAGGAGCGGGCCAAGGTCATCGTCGTCTCGGGCAACCGCGACGGCGCCCACGACGAGCCCACGGCGATGCGGGACTACCTCGTGGCCAAGGGCGTGCCCGCGGAGCGGATCGTCTCCGACTTCGCCGGCTATGACACCTATGACTCGTGCAGCCGGGCGAGGCGGGTCTTCGGGGTCGACCGGCTGCTCGTTGTCAGCCAGGGCTATCACGTGCCCCGCGCGGTCGCGGTATGCCGCGGCGTCGGGGTCGATGCCGTCGGCGTGGGGGACTGGAGCGTGCGGGAGGCCCACCCCACCGCCTGGCGGGACGGGGCGCTGCGCGAGTGGGCCGCCAACATCAAGGCGGCGTTGGACGTGCTCTCCCAACGGGATCCGGTGCTGGGGCCGCGTCAGACCTCGGTGCAGGACGCCCTGCGCTCGACGGGCTGAGAGCACCCGGGACCGGTGGGGGCCAAGGGCAGACGGGCCTGCATCAGATCGGCCGGTCCGGGTCAGCGGCAGGGGCCGCCACGGTGTGCCTGGCAGGGGCCGCCACGGCGTCCACGGAAGGGGCCGCCACGGCGTGCGCTGCTCATCGGGTCGAGACGACCGACGTCGCCGACTCCGTGGTCGTGGGCGAGGTGAGCAGGACTCCGGCGCTGACGGTCCCGAGGACCATGAGCAGGGTGGCGACGGCCGGGACGACGCGGCGCTGCGGGCCGGCGAGGACGGCCGCGCCGACACACGAGGCGAGCAGCACGCCTGCCAGCAGCAGGACGCCGGTCACGGCGGGGGTGGTGGCGGGTGTCGACAGAGTGGTGACGAGCGCGGTGTCCATGGTCCCTAGTCAGAGTCGGTGCGGTGAGGGCTCCCTACGGCCCTCACCAGCAACGACGCCATGGCACCCGACAAGGGTTGCCCGCCCCGACGGCAGTTCTTTCACTTAACCGTCAGGCCGGCTCACGCCCCGTCGAGCTCGGCGATCGTGGCCAGCGACGGGCCGCGCTCCTCCTGGAGCTGGCGGGCGACGTCCTCGGCCCCACGCATGGTGCGCAGCAGGTTGCCCGAGGTGAGTTTGGCCAGGTCCTCATCGGACCAGCCCTTCTCGGCGAGCGCCTCCAGCAGCAGCGGGTATGCCGTGACGTCACCCATGCCCTCGGGCTGGGTGCCCACGCCGTCATAGTCGCCGCCGAGCCCGATGTGGTCGATGCCGGCCACCTCGCGCACGTGCTCGCAGTGGGCGACCACGTCGGCGACGGTGGCCGGGGGCTGGGGGTGCCTCGCGGCATACCCGTCCATCCAGGCCGCCAGCCGGCCGTAGTCCTTGGTGGTGACGCCCTCGGCCGCCGCCAGCTCGGTCGCCTCGAGGTGCCAGGCGGCTGCCTCGGGGCCCACGAACTTCGGCACGAAGGTGACCATGCACAGCCCGCCGTTGTGGGGGAGCAGGCCGAGGACGTCGTCGGGGACGTTGCGCGGGTGGTCGGCCACAGCGCGGGCGGAGGAGTGGCTGAAGACCACGGGTGCGGCCGTCGCCGAGAGTGCGTCGCGCATCGTGGACGGTGCGACATGGGAGAGGTCGACGAGCATGCCCATGCGGTTCATCTCGCGCACCACCTCGACCCCGAAGCGGCTCAGGCCACCCGCCACCGGCTCGTCGGTCGCCGAGTCCGCCCACGGCAGGCTGACATTGTGGGTGAGGGTCAGATAGCGGACGCCGAGCACGTGCAGCAGCCGCAGGGTCGCGAGGGAGGAGTTGATCGACTGGCCGCCCTCGGCGCCGAGCAGGGAGGCGACCTTGCCGGCCGACATGGCAGCCACCAGCTCCTCGGCCGTGCGGGCAAAGGCCATCCGGTCGGGGTGGCGCGCGATCATCCGGTGGCCCGCGTCGATCTGCTCGAGCGTCATCGACACCGCGTCATCGCCGGCCCGGTCGCCGGGCACATAGACCGACCAGAACTGCCCGCCGACGCCGCCCTCGGCGAGCCGGGGCAGGTCGGTGTGGGTGCGGCCGGCGGTGCCGGCGGCGATGTCGAGCGCCTCGAAGTCATAGCCGGCCAGCTCGCGTGCCTCCCAGAGGAGGTCGTTGTGCCCGTCGATCACGGGATGGGCGGCCAGGAGGGCTCGGATGCGCTCGGGGACGGTCATGCCCTCCAACGTAGCCCCCGGTCAGCGAACTAGAGTGGGCGCCATGACGGACACGACCTCACGCAGCGTCGCCCTGGTGACGCTGGGGTGCACCCGCAACGAGGTCGACTCCGAGGAGCTGGCCGGCCGCCTGGCCGCCGAGGGGTGGACCCTCGTCGACGACGCCGCCGAGGCCGACGTCGCGGTCGTCAACACCTGCGGCTTCGTCGAGCAGGCCAAGAAGGACTCCATCGACACCCTGCTGGAGGCGGCCGAGCTCAAGGAGACCGGCCGCACGCAGGCCGTCGTCGCCGTCGGCTGCCTCGCCGAGCGCTATGGCAAGGAGCTGGCCGACGAGCTGCCCGACGCCGACGCGGTGCTGGGCTTCGACTCCTATGCCGACATGTCCACCCACCTGCGTGCCGTGCTGGCGGGGGAGCGGCCCGAGGCGCATGTGCCCCAGGACCGCCGCCGCCTCCTCCCGATCTCGCCCGTCGAGCGACAGGAGCATGCGGGCGAGGTGGCCCTCCCCGGCCACGGGTATGCCGCCGAGCCGGCCCCCGAGGACGACCTCACCGGTGCGCCGGCGACCGGGCCGCGCGTGGTGCGGGCGCGTCTCGACGGCCGGCCCTGGGCGCCGCTGAAGATCGCGTCCGGCTGTGACCGCCGCTGCGCGTTCTGCGCGATCCCGGCCTTCCGCGGGGCCTTCGTCTCCCGCCGCCCGACCGACGTGATCGCCGAGGCCCGCTGGCTGGCCGAGCGGGGCGTCAAGGAGCTCTTCCTCGTCTCGGAGAACTCCACCTCCTATGGCAAGGACCTGGGCGACCTCGCGCTGCTCGAGAAGCTCCTGCCCGAGCTGACCGCGATCGAGGGCATCGAGCGCGTGCGGGTCTCCTATCTCCAGCCCGCTGAGATCCGACCTGCCCTGCTCGAGGCGATGGCCGCCACGCCTGGCGTCGTCCCCTATTTCGACATCTCCTTCCAGCACGCCTCCGAGCCCCTGCTGAGGAGGATGCGCCGCTTCGGCTCGCGCACGGCATTCCTCGAGCTCCTGGGCCGCGTGCGCGCCCTCGCCCCGGGGGCAGGCATCCGCTCCAATGTCATCGTCGGCTTCCCCGGCGAGACCGAGGACGACGTGGCCGAGCTCGAGGCCTTCCTCACCGACGCCCGCCTCGACGTGACGGGTGTCTTCGGATACTCCGACGAGGACGGCACCGAGGCCGAGGGCTATGGCGAGAAGCTGCCCGAGGACGTCATCGCCGAGCGGGTCGAGCGCATCACCTCGCTGGTGGAGCAGCTCAACTGGCAGCGCGCCGAGGAGCGCATCGGCAGCGAGGTCGTCGTCCTGATCGAGGAGATCGACGACGAGGAGGGCCATGCGATCGGCCGGGCAGACTTCCAGGGCCCCGACGTCGACGGCGTGACCATGCTGGCCCTCGATGGTGAGTCCCCTTGGGCTGTGGGCGATCTCGTGCCCGCGGTGGTCGTCGACACCGAGGGCATCGACCTCCTCGCGGAGCCGTCATGACCGACCCCCTGCCCGGCGTGCCGGGAGGATCCCAGTCGCATGGCGCGACGGCGGCGCCGCCGCCCAGCCCATGGAATATCGCGAACGCCCTGACGGTGCTGCGCATCCTGCTCGTGCCCGTCTATGGCTGGCTGCTGCTCAGCGACGGCGGCGCCAACGCCACCCTCCGGTGGGCCGCGACGGCCGTCTTCGTGGTCGCGATGATCACCGACCGGATCGACGGCGACATCGCCCGCGCCCGCAACCTGATCACGGACTTCGGCAAGATGGCCGACCCGATCGCCGACAAGGCCCTCACCGGCATGGCCTTTGTCGGGCTGTCGGTTATCGACGTCATCCCCTGGTGGATCACGATCGTGATCCTGTTGCGCGAGTGGGGGATCACCCTCATGCGCTTCATCGTCATCCGACACGGTGTGATGCCGGCGAGCCGCGGCGGCAAGGTCAAGACCTCGCTCCAGGCCCTCGCCCTCACGATGCTGAGCGCGCCCCTGTGGACGCTGCCGCTGGCCGGCCTGTGGGAGGTCCTGGCCTGGATCGCCCTGATCGGGGCCCTGGTGGTCACGGTCGTCACCGGGGTCGACTATGTCGCCAAGGCCTATGTGCTGCGCCGCGACAGCGAGCGCACCGCGGCCAAGCGGGCCGCCCGCTCATGACCCTGCCCGCCGCGGGGCTGGTGGCGGCGCTCCGGGCCGCCGGGCTCACGGTCGGCGCGGCCGAGTCGCTCACCGGCGGTCTCGTCTGCGGGGCGCTGACCGATGTGCCGGGCGCCTCGGCGGTCGTGCGCGGTGGCGTCGTCAGCTATGCCACGCAGGTCAAGGCGACCGTGCTGGGCGTGCCCGAGGGGCTGCTCGCCGAGCGGGGCGCCGTCGACGCCGACGTCGCGGCCGCGATGGCCGAGGGCGTATGCCGGGTGCTCGCCTGCGATGTCGGTCTCGCCACCACGGGTGTGGCCGGCCCAGACCCGCAGGACGGCCAGCCGGTGGGCACCGTCTTTGTGGCCGTGTGCGTGCGCGGCGAGACGACCGTCGAGCGGCTGGCCATCGAGGGGGACCGCCCCGCGATCCGACAGGCGACCGTGGCGGCCGTGCTGGCGCTGGCCGGCCGACGCCTCCCCGTGTGACCGGTGGGAATAGCCGGGCGCGACACACAGGTTGTCGCAAGGACCCGCACCTGTGCCGGACAGGCTTCGGCGGGTACCGTGGTGGGACACAAGCGTCATCGCCGTCTATGAGGGGAGGCCCCGCATGATCCTGCTCCGTCGTGAGATCGGAGAAGCGCTTCGTCAGGAGCGCCAGTCGCAGGGCCGCACCCTGCGCGATGTCTCTGCTGCGGCGGCTGTCTCGCTCGGCTATCTCAGCGAGCTGGAGCGCGGCGAGAAGGAGGCCTCCTCCGAGATGCTCTCGGCCATCTGCGGCGCGCTCGAGCTGCCGCTCTCCTCCTTCCTCTCCACCGTCTCCGACCGAGTCGCCGAGACCGAGGCCATGAGCGCCCCCGTGCAGCTCCCCGTCGCCTCCGCCCGCGCCGCCCGCTCCGCCGCCTGACAACGCCGCCCCCTCCGCTCCGCCGCCTGACCCCTTCCGCACCCCGCCTTCCTTTCGCCCAGTTGGGCACGTTCGCCCCGCGCTTCCTTTTGCCCAGTTGGGCACGTTCGC
>JAJTBD010000033.1 GCA_021287075.1 Micrococcales bacterium
GCTGGCGTGCCTCCGTCCCCGAGCCCGTCGCGCTCGAGCCCGGCGGCAGCGGGCCGGGTGCCAGGGCGGCCCGGCCCGAGCGGCCGGCGCGACCCGAGCGGCCCGAGCGGCCCGAGCGGCCGGCGCGACCCGAGCGGCCCGAGCGGCCGGCGCGACCCGAGCGGCCCGAGCGCCCGGCGCGGCCGCCGCGTCCGCCACGTCCGCCACGCCCCTGAACGGGAACGAACCGCGCGTGACTCTGCGTTAATAGGGTCATGCACAACCACTTCAACGGGTTGAAGACCGCCGGCCTGTTCGCGACGATCTTCGCCCTGCTGCTCGGCCTGGGCGCGCTCATCAGCGCCTACACGCGCAACTCCACCTTCCTGTGGGTCTTCGCGCTCCTCGGCGTGGCCACGACCTTCTACAGCTACTGGAACAGCGACAAGGTCGCCATCCGGGCGATGCGCGCGCAGCCGGTCAGCGAGGCCGAGGCCCCGGGGATGTACAAGATCGTGCGCGAGCTGTCGACGGCCGCGGGCAAGCCGATGCCGCGCCTGTATGTCAGCCCGACCGAGGCGCCCAACGCCTTCGCGACCGGCCGCAACCCGGAGAACGCCGCCGTGTGCGCCACCGTCGGCATCCTCCAGATCCTCGACGAGCGGGAGCTGCGCGGCGTCCTCGGCCACGAGCTGATGCACGTCTACAACCGCGACATCCTCACCGGCTCGGTCGCGGCGGCCATCGCCGGTGTCATCTCCTCGGTGGGCCAGATGCTCTCCTTCGGGATGATGTTCGGCGGCTCCTCCAACAGCGACGACAACCGCGGCGGCAACGCCCTGGGCCTGCTCGCGGCGGCCTTTGTCGCACCGCTCGCGGCCATGGTCATCCAGTCCTCGATCAGCCGCACCCGCGAGTACGACGCCGACGAGGACGGCGCCAAGCTGACCGGCGACCCGCTCGCCCTGGCCAGCGCGCTGCGCAAGCTCGAGCTCGCGACCGCCCGTGCCCCGCTCGCGCCGACGCGTCAGGTGGTCAACGCCAGCCACATGATGATCGCCAACCCCTTCCGCCCGCAGGACATCTCCCGCTTCTTCTCCACCCACCCGCCGATGGCCGACCGCATCGCCCGCCTCGAGCAGATGGCCCGCGGCATGGGCCAGCTCGGCGGCGCGCCGACCCCTCAGCCGCAGCCGCGTCCGGGCCTCCAGCCGGGCTGACCTGCACAGACGCCTCAGGTATGCCGCCCTCCCGATCCCGGGAGGGCGGCATACCTCGTCGTGGGGGTGCGCTGGGGGCGGATCCGCCCGCGGGCTCCCAGCATCGGGTGGAAGAATCGGGGCGTGCCCGATCTGACCCGTGACGAAGCCATCGCACGCGCCTCGACCGTCGCCGTGACCCGCATGGAGGTCGATCTCGACCTGACCCGGGGGGAGGGGGAGTTCGGGTCGTTCACGGTCATCCGCTTCGATGCCGAGCCCGGGGCGGAGACCTTCGCCGAGATCCGCCCGGAGACCCTGCACCGGGCCACGCTCAACGGGCGCCGGCTGCCGCGCTCGGCCTTCGAGGATGGGCGGCTCACCCTGCGCAAGCTGCGCGAGCACAACGTGCTCGAGGTCTACTCGACGATGCGCTACCGCCACGACGGGCAGGGTCTGCACCGGGCCACCGACCCCGCGGACGGCCAGGATTATGTCTTCGGGCATCTCTTCCTCGACGCCGCTCCGACGGTCTTCGCGTGCTTCGACCAGCCCGATCTCAAGGCGCCCTATGTCGTGACGGTGACCGCGCCCGACGACTGGCGGGTCATCGCCAACGGCGCCGGGCGGCGCGGGCCCGACGGGCGCTGGGTCTTCCGCGAGACCAGGCCGCTCGCAACGTATTTCACCACTGTGTGCGCGGGGCCTTATGTCTCGGTCACCGCGGAGCACGACGGCATCCCGCTCGGTGTGCACGCCCGGGCCTCGCTGGCCGAGCAGCTGGAGGAGCAGGGCCCGCAGATCCTCGAGATCACGCGGCAGTCCTTCGACTACCTTCATGGGCTCTTCGGCATCCGCTATCCCTTCGACAAGTACGACCAGGTCTTCGTCCCCGAGTTCAACGCCGGCGCCATGGAGAACCCGGGCTGTGTCACCTTGCGCGACAGCGAGATCCACCGCGGCGTGGCCACCCGCGACCAGGTCGAGAGCCGGTCCAACACCGTGGCCCACGAGCTGGCGCACATGTGGTTCGGCAATCTGGTGACGATGCGCTGGTGGGATGACCTGTGGCTCAACGAGTCCTTCGCCGAATACATGTCGCACCGCACCCTCTCGGACGCCACCGAGTTCTCCGACGCGTGGGTGGGCTTCTGCCCCGTGCGCAAGGCCTGGGGGTATGCCGCGGACCGCGCCCCCTCGACGCACCCGGTCGCCGGGTCACCGGCCCCCGACGGGGCCAGCGCCCTGGCCAACTTCGACGGCATCTCCTATGCCAAGGGCGCCTCGGCGCTGCGGCAGCTGATCGCCCACATCGGCGACGATGCCTTCGTGACGGGCGTGCGCGCCTATCTCGAGGACTACTCCTATGGCAATGGCGAGCTCGCCGATTTCATTGCGGCGATGGAGAGCTCTTCCGGGCAGGACCTTCAGGACTGGAGCTCGGCGTGGCTCGAGACCGCGTCCCTCGACGCGCTGACGCTCGACCGGGAGGCGGGCGTGCTGCGCAAGGCCGCGCCCGCGGCATACGCCGTCAACCGCCTGCACACCCTCGACGTGGCGGGCTTCGGCCCCGACGGCGAGGTCTTCCGCGAGCAGGTGAGCCTCGACGGCGACGAGACGCCGCTGTCGACCCTCGGCGCGCACCCCGACGTCGACGTCATCGCCGTCAACGCCGGCGACCTGACGTGGGCCGCGGTGGTCCCTGACGAGCGCACCGTCGAGGCGCTGCCCGAGCGGCTCGGCGCCATCCCCGACGCGATGGCGCGCGCGGTGCTGTGGGTCTCGCTCCAGGAGGGTGTCGCGCGCGCCCAGGTCGACCCGCGGCAGCTGTTGCGGGTGATCGAGGCGGCGTGGCCGCAGGAGACCACCGAGATGACCATGGCCAAGGTCGCCGACCACGCCGTCGGCGTCATCGTGCCGCGGCTGCTGCGCGCCGACGAGCGCGCCGACGCGCTCGCCCTGCTCGACCGGGCGGGCGACCGGGCGCTGCGCGAGGGCTCGAGCGAGGGCGCCAGGGTGATCGGGGCCCGGCTCGTCGCCCGCACCAGCGCCGACGAGGGGCTGCTGAGGGCTTGGGCCGCAGGCGAATCCGTGCCGGAGATGCTCGAGGGCGACTCCGACTTCCGGTGGCTGGCGATCCAGACGCTCGCCCAGCGTGGCCTGGTCTCGGCCGCCGACATCGCGGGCTTCGAGACCGAGGACCACACCCTGTCGGGCCACCTCAAGGCGCTGGCCGCCCGCGCGTCACTGCCCGACGGCGAGGCCAAGGTGTGGGCCTGGGAGCAGCTGACCCGCATCCGAGACCTCAGCAACTACGAGCGCAACGCGATCGGCGCGGCATTCTGGACTGGTGGCCGTGAGCTGCTGGTGCCCTATGTGCGGCGCTTCCACGCGGAGCTGCCGGCGATGCGCGAGTTCGTCGGCGAGGACGCGCTGGGGCGGCTGGCCCGACTGGCCTATCCGGTCTCGGTCGTCGACCCCGAGACGCTCGCGCTCGCCCGCGAGGCCCTCGAGCGCGATGATCTGCCCGCCGGTGTGCGCCGCGGCTTCGTCGACGGCGAGGACCTGGTGCGGGAGGCCCTCGACTCCCTGTCGCGCTATGGCACCCCTGAGCAAGGGGCCGAGGAGGAGACTGGTGGCGAGGAGGCCGTCGAGGGCTGAGGGGGCGGTGCCATGTGCTGGGGCGCAGGGCGCGGCGGCGCGGCGTGCTGACCGCGCTCCTGGTGGCGGGCCTGGTGCTCCTGGGTCTCCTCGGCGTGGCGTGGCTGGGCCAGCGCTCCCTGCTCTACTACCCCGACCGGGCCGACCCCGGCCCCGCCGCGGCGGCGCTGCCGGGGGCGCAGGACGTCGAGCTGCACACCGCCGACGGGCTGCGGCTGCGGGCCTGGCTGGTGCGGCCGACCTCGCCGGACCGCCGGGTCGCCGTGCTCTATGCCGCAGGCAACGGCGGCAACCGTGCCGGGCGCACCGAGGTCGCCGCCGAGGCCGCCAGGCTCGGGCTGACCACCCTGCTGCTCGACTACCGCGGATACGGCGGCAACCCCGGCAAGCCGACCGAGGACGGCCTGGCCGCCGACGCCCGGGCGGCGGCAAAATGGCTGCGGGACAACGGGTTTGCTGCCGACCGGACGATCTATGTGGGGGAGTCGCTCGGCACTGGCGTGGTCGTCCGGCTCGCCACGACCGACCGGCCCGCGGCTGTGGTGCTGCGCTCGCCCTACACGAGCATGGCCGACATGGCGCACTCGCTCTATCCGGTCGTCCCCACGTGGTTCGTGCGCGACCGCTATGACTCACTCGCCCTCATGCCGCAGGTCAAGGCGCCCGTCCGCGTGCTCTATGGCGAGGCCGACGAGCTCGTCCCGCCCGACCAGTCCCGCGCCATCGCTGCCGCTGCCCCCGAGCTGCTGATGAGCGAGGGCGTCCCCCGGGCGATGCACAACGACCCCTTCTGGTTCGGCCCCTACCTCGCCGAGCGCATCTCCGACACCGCCGCGGACACCATCGGCGACTGACCCCCCAGCCCGGCCCCGCCCCCCGGCCTCGCGGCATACCGAGTGCCCGCTCCCTAGCGTTGAAAACATTGGTTTCAACGCTAAGGAGGGGTGTTTAGCGTTGAGTCGCTCGGATTCAACGGCGCCTGTGGATGACCGGAGTCGCCTCGCGCCGAGTTCGGCCAAAGTCGTGGGTATGCCGCGACGCCTGCCTCCGCTCCCCCCGGACCTCCCTGCCGCCTTCCTGTCGTCGCAAGCCCGCGCCGAAGGGCTGAGCGACGGGTTGCTGCGACGTCATGGCCTCACGCAGATCAGCCACGGCCTGCACATGATGAAGCCGCAGGACTGCGTCAGTTTCGCGCGGGGGATGGCGCTGGTTCTCCCTGAGCCCTATGCCTTCTCGCACACCACAGCGGTGCGGCTCTGGAACGCCCCGACTCCGCGGATCTGGACACCACGCGAGCAGCTCGACGTGATGCGGCCCGACGCGTCTGGGGCGCTGACCCGCAAGGAACTGGTGGGCCACACCGGCCTCGACCTGCGGGAGACCGACATCGTCCGAGGGCTACCTGTCACAGGCATGGCGTGGACGGTCCTCGACGTGGCTGGGGTGGGCTACTGGTCCCGCAACGACGTGATCGCGCTGGGCGATGCATTTCTCAACAGGTCCGAGACGCTGTTGGACCAGATGGTCGCCCTCAGCCTGCTGCCGCGACGTCGGGGAGTGCGCAAACTCCGAGAGGCGATCCCCTTCATGCGCGTCGGGAGCAGGTCGGCAATGGAGAGCCTCACGCGGATCAAGTTTGCGGAGGGCGGACTGGCCGAGCCAGAGCTCAACCAGGACATTGTCGAGCTGGATGAGTGGCTCGGCGAGGTTGATTTCCTGTGGCGGAAGGCCCGCGTCATCGTCGACTTCGAAGGCGACTACCACCGGACCGACAAGCGTCAGTGGCGCATCGACACGACCCGACGGCGGCTCTTCCGGCGCTACGACTACGACTACATCCCCATCACGGCCGGCGACATCAACGACGACGCTCTGCTCTCTGAGCTTATCGAGCAGCTGCGTCGCGCACTCGGCTGAGCCGGCACCCAGCCACCCGCGGTGGGGAGGAGTGGGTATGCCGCGGGCTGGCGGCATACCCGTAGCGCTGAATCTCTGGGGTTCAACGCCAAACCGCCCTCCGTAGCGCTGAAACCAATGTTTTCAACGCCACGGGGGTCGGGCGCTGGCGCTGGGGTGCGTCAGTGGCGCGGGGCGAGGTCAGGGGTCAGGAGCAGCCCGTCTTGCCGCCGTCGAGGGGGATGATCGCGCCGGAGACATAGGCGCCGGCGCGCGAGGCGAGGAAGATCGTCAGACCGGCCACGTCCTCGGGAGTCCCGATACGCCCCAACGGGATCCGCGACTCGATCTGCCCGCGGGTGGCCGGGTCGTCGAGGGCGAAGGCCATCATCTTGGACTCGAACGGCCCGGGCGCGATCGCGTTGACGGTGATGTGCTCGCCGGCCAGGCGCGAGGCGAGGTGGCGGGTCAGCTGGTGCACGCCCGCCTTGGAGGCCGAATAGGCATAGGATTCCATCTCGGGCACGCCGATGCCGTCGACCGAGCCGATGTTGACCACCCGCGCGGGGTCCTCGGCCCTGGCCGCGGCGCGCAGCCTGGGCAGCAGGGCCTGGGTGACGAGGAAGACGCCCGTGACATTGAGCCCGAGCACGCGGTCCCAGCCGGCCTGCGGATAGTCCTCGATCGGCGCGCCCCACGTGGCCCCGGCGTTGTTGACCAGCACGTCCACCCGCTCGAGGTCGGCGACGCCGTCGACGAGGGCCTGCACGCCCTCGGGAGTGGACAGGTCGGCAGGGATCGCCCGGACCCTGCCGTATGCCGCGAGCTCGCCGGCCGCTGCCTCGCACGCGTCGGCCTTGCGCGAGGAGATGACGACCTCGGCGGCGCCGGCCTGGAGCAGCCCGCGGGCGATCATCATGCCGATGCCGCGGGTGCCGCCGGTGACGACACAGACCTTGCCGGCGACGGAGAACAGCCCGGCGGTGAAGCCGGCCGCGGTGTCGGCGCCGGCCGCGCCCGGGGCGCCCGCGGCATACCCCTCGGTCACGGGACCAGCACCGAGAGGACCTCGGCGACGCACGCGGGCTTGTCGGAGCCCTCGATCTCGACCGTCACCTTGACCGTCGAGGTGTAGCCCATCGAGCTCTGCTCGAGCGAGACCAGCTCGGCGCCGGCGCGCACGCGGGAGCCGACCGGCACGGGCTGGGGGAAGCGGATCTTGTTGGCGCCGTAGTTGACTCCCATCCGCAGGCCCTCGACGGTGTAGATCTCCCAGACGAGCATGGGGATGAGCGACAGCGTGAGGTAGCCGTGTGCGATCGTCGTGCCGAACGGGCCGCCCTTGGCCTTGTCGGGGTCGGTGTGGATCCACTGGTGGTCGCCGGTCGCGTCGGCGAAGGTGTTGATCCGCTCCTGGGTGACCTCGTGCCAGTCGCTGTATCCGAGGTGCTCGCCCTCGGCGGCCTTGTAGTCATCGAGATTGGCGAAGGTGCGCATGGTGCTCCTTGGTCGTCGTGCACAGTCAGCGCCCATGCTCGCACCGGGGTATGCCGCGCGTCACCGGTCAGTGCGCACAGTCACCATCGGCTGTCGGCCCGGTCTGCCACAGTGCTGCCATGACCGCTGAGACACCCGGAGGGCCGACGCTGGGGGAGGACGGCCGGGCCCGCAGCCCGTGGGGCAACGCCGACCCGCTGCTGCGCGACTACTACGACACCGAGTGGGGGATGCCGGTCCGCGACGAGCAGGGGCTCTTCGAGCGGGTCAGCCTTGAGGCCTTCCAGTCCGGGCTGTCCTGGCTGACGATCCTGCGCAAGCGCGAGGCCTTCCGGGCGGCCTTCTCCGGCTTCGACCCCGACGCCGTGGCGGCCTATGGCGACGCCGAAATCGTGCGGCTCATGGCCGACGCCGGGATCGTGCGCAACCGCGCCAAGATCCTGGCCACGATCGGCAACGCACAGGCCACCGTCGCGCTCCGCGAGGAGGGCGGCCTGGTCGGGCTCATCTGGTCCTTCCAGCCCGACGACACCCCGCGCCCGCGCACCATCTCCGAGGTGCCCACGACCTCGCCCGAGTCGGTCGCGCTGGCAAAGGCGCTGCGCGCCAAGGGCTTCCGCTTCGTCGGTCCGACGACGGCCTTCGCCTTGATGGAGGCGGTCGGCATGGTCGACACCCATCTGGTCGGCAGCCACCGCAGAGGTGCCTCGGGGGTCTGGCCCGGCTGAGCGGCATACCTCCCGGTCTGTCCGGTCACCCGCCGGGGGAGGGGGGTGCCGCGCACACCCAGCCAGCGAGATATGTGTGCCCAGGCCCTAGCGTGACGGCGGTCACGCGGGCACGATGTCGGCCATGCAGAGCACGATGCAGGACATCCCGCTGACCATCACCTCGATCCTCACGCACGGCACGACCGTGCATGCCCAGTCAGAGGTGGTCACGGCCACCGCCGACGGCATGCGCAGCCGCACCTATGCGGAGGTCGGCCGCCGCGCCGCGCAGCTGGCCAACGCGCTGCGACGGCTGGGGATCGACGGCGACCAGCGGGTGGCGACCTTCCAGTGGAACAACGGCGAGCATCTCGAGGCCTATCTCGCGGTCCCGTCGATGGGCGCGGTCCTGCACACCCTCAACATCCGACTCTTCCCCGAGCAGCTGACCTATATCGCCGACCACGCCGAGGACAGGGTCCTCATCGTCGACGACTCCCTCGTGCCGATGCTCGTGGGGCTGCTGCCGACCTTCACCACGGTCGAGCACGTGCTCGTCGCCGGCCCCGACGCGGCAGCCGCCGACCTCGACGGACTGCGCGCCAGCGGCAAGAACGTCCTGCTCTACGACGAGGCGCTGGCCGCCGAGGAGGAGACCTTCGACTGGCCCGAGATCGACGAGCGGTCGGCCGCGGCCATGTGCTACACCTCCGGCACCACCGGCAACCCCAAGGGCGTCGTCTACTCCCACCGGTCGGCCTATCTGCACTCGATGGCCGTCTGCGGCGGCAACGTCGGCGCCCTGCACTGGGACGACCGGGTCCTGCCCGTGGTGCCGATGTTCCACGCCAACGCGTGGGGTCTGCCCTATGCCGCGGTGATGGCCGGCTCCTCGCTGCTGATGCCCGACCGCTGGCTCCAGGCCGAGCCGCTGGCGCGCTTCATGGTCGACTCCCGTCCCACCGTGTCCGGCGGCGTGCCGACCGTGTGGAACGACCTGCTCGCCCACATCGACGAGCACAAGCCCGACCTGAGCAGCCTGCGCCGGGTGCTGTGCGGCGGCTCGCAGGTGCCGGTCGCCCTCCAGAAGGCGCTGCTCGAGCGCCACAGCATCGAGATGGTCCAGGCGTGGGGCATGACCGAGACCTCGCCCGTCGCGTCCGTGGCGCGCGAGCCCGTCGGCGTCGAGGGTGACGCGATCTGGCCCTATCGCGGTGGTGCCGGCCGCCCGCTGTGCGGTGTCGAGGCCCGCATCACCGGCGACGACGGCTCCGAGATGGCGGCCGACGGGGTCGAGGTCGGCGAGGTCGAGGTCCGCGGCCCGTGGGTCACCGGCGCCTACTACAAGGACGACGACCCCGAGAAGTTCCGCGACGGCTGGCTGCGCACGGGCGATGTCGGCACCCTCGACCCGCAGCGATACATCACCCTGACCGACCGCGCCAAGGACGTCATCAAGTCCGGCGGCGAGTGGATCTCCAGCGTCGAGCTCGAGTCGGCGCTGATGGGTCACCCCGACGTCGTCGAGGCCGCGGTCGTCGGCATCCCCGACGAGAAGTGGCAGGAGCGCCCGCTCGCCTCGGTGGTGCTGCGCCAGGGCGCGAGCACCACCCCGGAGGAGCTGCGCGAGTTCCTCGCCGAGCACTTCGCCAAGTGGCAGCTGCCCGACGCCTGGGCCTATATCGAGGCCGTGCCGCGCACCTCGGTCGGCAAGTTCGACAAGAAGGTCCTGCGCCGGCAGTTCGGCGAGGGCGAGCTCGACGTCAGGCGCACGCCGCACCACTGACCCCGAGACAGACGTATGCCGCCGTGCCCGGGCCGGGCACGGCGGCATACCTGCGTCTGGAGCGGCTCAGCGGTAGTTGGTGAACTGGAGCGCGACGTCGAGGTCCTTGCCCTTGAGCAGGGCGATGATCGCCTGGAGGTCGTCGCGCGACTTGGACGTCACGCGCAGCTCGTCGCCCTGGATCTGGGCCTTGACGCCCTTGGGGCCCTCGTCGCGGATGATCTTGGAGATCTTCTTGGCGTTGTCCTGGTCGATGCCCTCCTTGGTGGGCCCGGACAGGATGTACTCCTTGCCGGACGCCTTGGGCTCCTTGTCGCCGAAGTCGATGTTCTTGAGCGAGACGCCCCGGCGCACCAGCTTGGTCTCCAGGACATCGAGCACGGCCAGGACGCGCTCGGCGGTGTTGGCCTTGATGACGATGTTGTCGCCGCTCCACGCGATCGAGGCCCCGACGCCCTTGAAGTCGTAGCGCTGCGCGACCTCCTTGGCGGCCTGGTTGAGCGCGTTGTCCACCTCCTGGCGGTCGACCTTGCTCACGATGTCGAACGAGCTGTCAGCCACGGCGTCTCCTTGTCATTTCGTCGTTCGGCTCTCTCCTTGCTATCCTCGCATGCGCACCCGGCGGGTTGCCCGAGCGGCCAATGGGAGTGGACTGTAAATCCATCGCGAAAGCTACGAAGGTTCGAATCCTTCACCCGCCACGCAGTGCAGAAGGCCCCGTCCGGATCATCCGGACGGGGCCTTCGCCTATGTCTGCCGACGGGCGCTGCGGCGGTATGCCGCGTGCTCACTGCTGCGCGGTGGCCCTGCGCTCGCGATGCACCTCCAGGCCGAGCTGGGCCATCGCCGTGCCGAGAGAGATGGCGAGCGCCTCGAAGACGGTGTAGCCGCTCAGGGGGAGCAGGATCGCCAGGGAGATGAAGAAGACGAGGTCGACATTCTTGCGCTGCTTCGGGCTGAGCTGGCGGTAGGTGGTGAGCATGATCTCGGCCTTTCGGTCTGGTGAGTGCTGCCGCCTCGGGGGGCTTCCTTCGGCGTTGACTCCACCATCCCGTCCCAGGGTGGTGTCCACATCCGACGACGGTCTGGACCTGTGCGGCCGGGAGGTGCGACCACGGTCGTAGCCGCGCACTCGGCATACAGGCCGGTGTGGTGACGGGGCACATAGCGGCGCGTGAGGCGCCGACTCTAGGCTCGCGCCATGACCCAGACCCCCGCAGAGAAGATCGTCATCGTCGACGGCGCCCGCACCCCCATCGGCAGTTTCGGCGGCACGTTCAAGGAGGTCCCCGGCCACGAGCTCGGGGCGACCGCGGCCAAGGAGGCCCTGCGCCGGGCCGGCGTCGCGGGGGAGGACATCGACGAGGTCGTGATGGGCTGCATCGGCCAGGTCGGGCCGGATGCCTACAACGCCCGCCGCGTGAGCCTGGCGGCCGGGCTGCCCGCCTCCGTCCCGGCATACACGGTCAACCGTCTCTGCGGCTCCGGCCTCCAGGCGATCTGGTCTGCCGCGATGCAGATGCGCTGGGGCGCAGCCGATCTCGCGCTCGCGGGTGGCGACGAGTCGATGACGCGTATGCCGTTCTACGACTTCGGTGCCCGCAATGGCTACCGGCTGGGAGATCGGTCGCTCGTCGACGGCACCGTCGGCATGCTGACCGACCCCTTCCACAACATCCACATGGGCGTGACGGCCGAGAACGTCGCCGCGAAGTATGGCGTGAGCCGTGAGCAACAAGACGAGTTCGCGCTGCGCAGCCAGCAGCGCGCGGCGTCGGACGAGGCCAGGGCGGCCTTCGCCCAGGAGATCGTGCCGGTCGAGATCGGCGGCCGGAAGCCGCGCACCGTCAGCGAAGACGAGCACCCCAAGCCGGACACGACGCTGGAGGTGCTCGCGGGGCTGCGCCCGGCATTCGCCAAGGACGGCACCGTCACGGCCGGCAACGCGTCGGGCATCAACGACGGCGGTGCGGCGGTCGTGCTGGCGCGCGAGTCGGTCGCAGCCGAGCGTGGGCTGGGCGGTCTGGCGGCCCTCGAGGCGGTGGCGACGGGCGCCATGGAGCCCGAGCTGATGGGCTATGCGCCGGTCGTCGCGCTGGGCCGGCTCTTCGAGCAGACCGGGCTCAGCCCGGACGACATCGACATCTATGAGGTCAACGAGGCCTTCGCATCGCAGGCCGTCGCCTGCGTCCGCGACGCCGGCCTGCCCGAGGAGCGGGTCAACCCCTATGGCGGCGCGATCGCCCTCGGCCACCCCGTCGGCGCCACCGGCGCGATCCTGACGCTGCGGGCCGCCAAGGACCTCGTCCGCAAGGACAAGGAGCTGGCCGTCGTCACCATGTGCATCGGGGGCGGCCAGGCGCTCGCGGCGCTGCTGAGGAGGATCGGCTGATGTTCCGCACCCCGTTCACCGAGACCTTCGGCATCGAACACCCGATCGTCTGCGGCGGCATGACCTTCGTCGGCACCGCCGAGCTGACGGCCGCTGTCGCCAACGCCGGCGCGCTCGGGCTGCTCACCGCCCTCAACTCGCCGACCCCCGAGGACCTCGCCCTCCAGATCGAGCGGACCCGCGAGCTGACCGACAAGCCCTTCGGGGTCAACCTCACGATCCTGCCGACGATCAACCCGATCCCCTACGAGGAATACCGCCAGGTCATCTGCGAGTCCGGGGTGAAGATCGTCGAGACCGCCGGCTCCAACCCGGCGCCGCACCTGCCGTCCTTCAAGGAGGCCGGCGTCAAGGTGATCCACAAGGCCGTCGCGGTGCGGCACGCGCTCAAGGCCGAGGCGCTCGGCGTCGACGCGATCAGCATCGACGGCTTCGAGTGCGCGGGGCACCCGGGCGAGGACGACATCGGCGGCATCGTGCTGATCCCCGCGGCCGCCCGCCAGCTGCGGATCCCGATCATCGCCAGCGGCGGCATCGCCGACGGCGCGGGCCTCGCGGCGGCGCTCGCGCTCGGGGCCTCGGCGGTCAACATGGGCACGCGCTTTGTCGCGACCACGGAGTCGCCGGTCCACGACAACGTCAAGAAGCAGATCTGCGCCAACACCGAGCGCGACTCGATCCTGGTCTTCCGCGAGTTCCACAACACCGCCCGCGTCGCCCGCAACTCGATCTCGGAGCAGATCGCCGAGATCTCCAGGCGGCCCGGCGCGAAGTTCGACGACATCGCCGAGCTCGCCTCGGGCGCCCGCGCTCGCGAGCGGGTGCTCACCAATGGCGACCTCGAGGACGGCATGTGGTGGGCCGGCCAGTGCCAGGGGCTGATCGACGAGGTTCTGTCCTGCGCGGAGGTCGTCGACCAGGTCCTCCACGAGGCCAAGGAGATCATCCAGGTGCGGCTCGCCGGCCAGCTCCAGGAGGACCTCGTCCCGCGCGACTGACCGCCCGGGGCGTTCGTGCCCACGTGGGCTAAAGCGCCCGGGGCGTTCGTGCCCACGTGGGCTAAAGCGCCCGCGGCGTTCGTGCCCAAGTGGGCTAAAGAGCAGCGACAGCAAGAGAAGAACACGACGAAGGAGCGATCGGCCGGATGGACAACGACGTCTTCCAGCACCACTACCCCGAGGATGTCTCGCACTGCTACGGCTGCGGGCGCCTCAACGACCAGGGCCTGCACGTGCAGAGCCGATGGGACGGCGAGGAGGCCGTGGCCACCCACGTGCCCGACGAGAAGTACACGGCCGTCCCCGGCTTCGTCTATGGCGGGCTGATCGCCTCGCTCATCGACTGCCATGGCACGGGCACCGCCTCGGCCGCGGCCTATCGGATGCGCGAGCGCGAGATGGGCAGCGAGCCGCCGCTGCGCTTCGTCACCGGCCGCCTCGAGGTCAACTACGTCGCGCCCACGCCGATGGGCGTCCCGCTCGAGCTGCGCGGCACCCCGACCGAGGTCAAGGAGAAGAAGGTCGTCGTCGACATCACGATGACCGCCGAGGGTCGCGAGGTCGCCAACGGCCGGGTCATCGCAGTCCTGGCCCCGGAGTCGATGTTCAGCCGCTCGCCCAAGGAGTGAGCGGCCCGCTCACCCGTCCTCCTCGAGGCGGCGGGCGAGCGAGAACGGCACGGTGAGGATGCCGGTGGCCGTGCGCACGTGATAGCGCGTGCGGGCGACCTTCTCGATGCGTCCCACCGTGCCGCCATAGCGGCCCCCGGCGATCACCCGCACCGCCGTGCCGGGTGCCAGCAGCGAGACGGTGCGCGCGGCGGGCTCCTCGCCAGGGTCGCGCTGGAGCCGGCGCAGCTCGGCGGCATAGCGCGGGTGCATCGGCACCGTCTGGCCGTGGTGGGTCCAGGTCAGCAGGTGCTCCGGGGAGAAGACCCGCGCGCATTTGGGGCAGGAGGCCACCCGCGTCGGCGCGCGGTGGCGGTGGGACTCGTGGCCTGCCGGGCAGATGCCGACCCAGGGCGCCTCCACGCGCGGCGCGTCCTCGGGGACGCAGCGCTCGGCGGTGCACCCGATCGCCAGCGCCTGCCGCCGCCACACGGCGTCGTGCCCGTGCCGCGGCCCGACGAGGGCGTGGGCGATCTCGTGCAGGACCGTGTCGCGCACCTCCTCCTCGGAGTGGAGGTGGGTCAGATAGCGCGACAGGGTGATCTGCCTGGTCGTGAAGCGGCAGGCGCCCGCCCTCGTCTTGGCCCGGTCATAGGACAGCGTCCAGCCGGTGAGGCCGTGCTCGCGCATGAGCGCCCGCCCCATCACCAGTGCATGCCGCAGGTCCATGACAGCGAGCGTATGCCGCGTCCCCGACAGCCCTGCGCGGCTGTCCACAGCCCGGGGCGGCGCCCGTTGCCCAGATGTCACCCGGCCGGGTGCCCGACCCGTCGCCCGGCTGGGTAGGTTGGCGGTGAGACGCGCGGGGCTGACCCGGCGCAGGCGCCTGGGAGGGCAGCACACATGGCGAGCACGCGGCATACCCGTGGGTCGACCGTCTTCGAGCGGCAGTCCCCGCCATCGGCGCTGGTGGACACGGCTCTCGACGGCTCGCGGCTGGAGGTCTTCTGGCTCTCCGACGTCGAGCGGCCGCAGTTCCCACGGCTGACCGCGGGCGTCGACTGCGACCTCGCCGTCGTCGGAGGCGGCTATGCCGGGCTCTGGACCGCCGTCCTCGCCAAGCGCCGCGACCCCAGCCTGCGGGTCGTGCTGCTGGAGGCCGACCGGGTCGGCTGGGCCGCGTCCGGCCGCAACGGCGGCTTCGCCGAGGCGAGCCTGACCCACGGCGAGGACAACGGCCGGAGCCGCTGGCCGCACGAGATGGCCGAGCTCGAGCGCATCGGGCAGGACAACCTCGACGGGCTCGTGCGCGACCTCGACGAGCTCGACATCGACGCCCACGTGGAGCGCTCAGGGATGCTCTCGGTCGCCGTCGAGCGCTACCAGGCGCGCGAGCTGGAGGAGCGGCGCGAGGAGCTCGGCGCGGCATACCTCTCCGCGGAGCAGGTGCGCGCGCGGGTCGACTCGCCCACCTATCTCGGGGCCGAGGCCGACTCCGAGGGGTGTGCCCTCGTCCACCCCGCCCGGCTGGCGATCGGGCTCGCCCGCGCCGCCGACCGGCTGGGCGTGGAGATCCACGAGGGGATGCGGGTCACGGCGCTGCGGCCCACCGGCGGCTGGCGCGACCCTGTGCAGGTCGTGTCCGGCGACGTCATCGTCAGGGCCCGCAAGGTCGCACTCGCGACCAATGTCTTCCCTGCACTGCTCCCGCAGAACTCGCGGATGACCATCCCGGTCTATGACTATGCGCTGATGACCGAGCCCCTCACCGACGAGCAGCTCGGCCGCGTGGGATGGACTGGGCGAGAGGGCATCTCGGACCGCGCCAACCAGTTCCACTACTACCGCCTCAGCCGCGACAACCGCATCCTGTTCGGCGGCTACGACGCCGTCTATCGCCCCGATGTGGACCCGCGCCACGAGGACAACTGGGCGACCTATCGCAGGCTCGCCGCCCACTTCCTGACCACCTTCCCCCAGCTCGAGGACGTGCGCTTCAGCCACCGCTGGGCCGGAGCGATCGACACCTGCACCCGCTTCTGCGCCTTCCACGGCGTGACCGCCCAGCGCCGGGTCGCCTACACCGCCGGATACACCGGCCTCGGTGTCGGCGCCACCCGCTTCGGCGCCCGGGTCATGCTCGACCTGCTCGACGGGAGACAGACCGAGCTGACCGAGCTCGAGATGGTGCGTCAGCGCCCGATGGCCTTCCCGCCCGGGCCCCTCGCCACCCTCGGCATCGAGGCCACCCGCTGGTCGATCGACCAGGCCGACCACGCCGAGGGCCGGCGCAACCTGCTCCTGCGCTCCCTCGACCGGCTCGGCCTCGGCTTCGACTCCTGAGCACCCGACGACACCCATCCCTGCCACGACACACCACGAGGAGGACCCCATGTCCGATCGACTGCTCTCTGCCGACGCGCTCACCCAGCCCCTCGCCTTCGAGGACCCCACCGAGCTCGATGTCATGGACGGCTACCCGCGCATCAGCAGCGGGTCCTTCGGCGACATCGAGGGGGCCGAGGTCGGGCTGTGGCAGATGACCGAGGGGGTCGTGCGCGACACCGAGGTCGACGAAATCTTCGTGGTGATCGGCGGCAGCGCCCGCATCGACTTCGAGGACGGGGAGCAGCTGGAGGTGGGCGAGGGATCGGTCGTGCGGCTGCGCGCGGGGGAGCGCACCATCTGGCGGGTCCACTCCACCCTGCGCAAGGTCTATATCTCCGCCGTCGGCTGACCGGTCGCGGCCGGTCCCGGGCCCGACCCTCGGGAGGGCAGCACCCCTTGAACCTGAATCCGGTTTCAGGTTAGAGTCTGGCGCATGGAGATTGAGGGCAAGGTCGCCATCGTCACTGGGGCAGCAGCCGGCATCGGCGCCGCCATCGCACAGCGCCTGGTCGAGGGGGGTGCGCGCGTCGTCGTGGCCGATCTCGACGGCGACGGCGCCGAGCTCGTGCGCCAGCAGCTGGAGCAGATCCGGGAGGGGAGCGCGGTCGCCTTCGGCGGCGATGTCTCCACCGAGGAGTCGTTGACCGCGATGATCGCGGCGGCCCAGTCGAGCTTTGGCCCCGTCGACATGTTCTTCGCCAATGCCGGTGTCGGCCTGGGCAGCGGCCTCGCGGCCACCGAGGACGCCTGGGAGCTCGGCTTCCAGGTCAACGTCATGGCCCACGTGCGCGCGGCCCGGGCACTGGTCCCGCAGTGGCTCGAGCGCGGCGAGGGCTATTTCTTCTCGACCGCCTCCGCAGCGGGGCTGCTCACCCAGATCGGCTCGCCCGTCTATGCCGTCACCAAGCACGGCGCGGTCGCCTTCGCCGAGTGGCTGCGGGTGACCTACGGCCACAAGGGCGTCCGCGTCTCGTGCCTGTGCCCGATGGGGGTCAACACCAACCTGCTCAACGCCGGCTCCGAGTCTGACGACGTCGACGCCCAGGCCAGCGCGGCGGCCGTGCGCAACTCCGGTGCCGTCATCGAGCCGCTCGAGTGCGCCGATGTCGTCATGCAGACCGTGGCCGACGAGACCTTCCTCTGCCTGCCGCACCCCGAGGTGCTCGAGTTCTTCCGTCGCAAGGGCGGCGACTATGACCGCTGGATCGGCGGCATGCAGCGCTATCAGGACTCGCTCGGGTGAGCGAGCAGCCCCGCCCCGCAGTCCTGTTCGACTTCGGCGGCGTCCTGACCCACTCGATGCACGAAGCCTTCGAGCGGCTCGCCCTCTCGCTCGGGCTCGACCCCGACCTGCCGCTGACGCTGCTCTCACGCGACCCGGAGGCCCGGCAGGCCCTCGTCGAGCACGAGTGCGGCCGGCTCGACGACGACGGCTTCGAGGAGGCGTATGCCGCGGTGCTGCGTGCGCACGGCGCCGACGTCTCCGCCGACGGGCTCCTCGCCCGCCTGGCCGCGGGTCTCCAGCCCGAGCCGGTCATGATCGACCTGGTCCGCGAGGTGCGCGACGCGGGGCACCCGGTCGCCCTGGTGTCCAACTCGCTCGGCCGCGACTGCTATGCCGGGGTCGACCTCGACTCCCTCTTTGACGTGCAGGTCATCTCCGGGCAGATCGGCGTGCGCAAGCCCTCGCGCCGCATCTTCGAGGTCGCCTGCGAGCGGCTCGGGGTGCCGACCGAGGGCACGGTCCTGGTCGACGATGTCCAGGTCAACCTCGACGGCGCGGCGCGACTCGGCATCCGCGGCATACTCCACCGCTCGCCCGCACAGACCGTCATCGAGCTGCGCGAGGCCCTCGCGCCCGTCCCCCAGGAGAGCGCATGAGCGAGCTGGTGCTGCGCGAGGACCACGGTCCCGTCGCCGTCCTGACCTTCAACCGGCCTGACCGGATGAACGCCTGGACCGGTGAGCTGGAGGTGCAGTACTTCGACCATCTCGAGGCCTGCGAGCGCGATGACGCGATCCGTGCCATCGTCGTGACCGGCGCCGGCCGCGCCTGGTGCGCCGGTGCCGACATGCAGATGCTCGACGAGTTCAGCGATGGGGAGGGGCGGCCCGACAAGCCCGCCGACCGGCCCGGCACCCTGCCGCTGCGCATCACCACACCGCTCATCGCCGCGCTCAACGGCGCGGCGGCCGGCGTCGGCTTCGTGCAGGCGCTCTACTGCGACATCCGCTTCGCCACCCCGACGGCCAAGCTCGTCACGTCCTTCGCGCAGCGCGGTCTCGTCGGCGAATACGGCGTGACCTGGCTGCTGCCGCGCATCGTCGGGCGCAGCCGCGCCATGGACCTGCTGCTCTCCAGCCGCATCGTCACCGGCGAGGAGGCGCTGGCGATGGGCCTGGTCGACCGTGTCGTGGCCGCCGAGGACCTGCTCGACACAGCGATCGCCTATGCCCAGGAGATGGCGAGCCGCACTGCGCCCCAGTCGCATTCGATGATCAAGCAGCAGATGCTGCTCGACGCCGACGCGACCCGGGACGAGTCGGTCGACCGGGCCGTGGCCATGATGCTCGCGTCCTTCGCCACCCCGTCCTTCGCCGAGGGGGTCGCCTCCTTCATCGAGCGGCGAGACCCCCGCTTCCCCCCGATCGACCCGAGCACCACCGTCGACGACTTCGTCGCCGGCGCGACGACCACAGCCACCGACAACTGAGCACGGAGGAGTCAACGATGACCGAGATC
Source organism: Micrococcales bacterium (assembly GCA_021287075.1). Lineage (GTDB taxonomy): Bacteria > Actinomycetota > Actinomycetes > Actinomycetales > Dermatophilaceae > JAJTBD01. The sequence continues at coordinate 18,858 of JAJTBD010000033.1, forward strand.
TTTGCCAACACGCCCAGGGGCGAGGAGTACAGGGAGAAGCTCCTCGCCTTCATGGACGAGAAGGTCTACCCCAGCGAGTCCGTCTACCACGAGCAGATGAAGGCCTCCGGGGACGACAACCACCACCCGCAGATCCTCGAGGACCTCAAGGCCGAGGCCAAGAGCCGCGGGCTGTGGAATCTCTTCCACCCGCACAAGGAGTGGGGTCCCGGCCTGACCAACCTCGAGTACGCCCACCTCGCCGAGATCATGGGCCGCTCGATCGAGATCGCCCCCGAGGCGACCAACTGCAACGCGCCCGACACCGGCAACATGGAGGTGCTGACCCTCTTCGGCACCGACGAGCACAAGGAGAAGTGGCTCAAGCCGCTCCTGGCCGGCGAGATCGCCTCCGCCTTCGCGATGACCGAGCCGGCCGTCGCCTCCTCCGACGCGACCAACATCGAGACGCGGATGGACAAGGACGGCGAGGACTATGTCATCAACGGCCGCAAGTGGTGGACCTCCAACGCGCTCCACAAGAACTGCAAGGTCCTGATCGTCATGGGCAAGACCGACTTCGACGCGCCGACCCACCGGCAGCAGTCGATGATGGTCGTCCCGATCGACACCCCGGGTGTCACCATCGAGCGTGGGCTGTCGGTCTTCGGCTACATGGACCGCGAGGGCCACGCCGTCACCAACTTCGAGAATGTCCGGGTGCCCAAGAGCGCGCTGCTCGCCGGCGAGGGCGACGGCTTCATGATCAGCCAGGCCCGTCTCGGCCCCGGTCGCATCCACCACTGCATGCGCGCGATCGGCATGGCCGAGCGAGCCCTCGACATGATGATCGACCGCGCCCAGCAGCGCGTCACCTTCGGGCAGCCGATCGCCAACCGCTCCAACATCCAGGACTGGATCGCCGAGTCGCGCATCGAGATCGAGCAGGCGCGCCTGCTCACGCTCAAGGCCGCGCACCTGATGGACACGGTGGGCAACAAGGGCGCCCGCACCGAGATCGCCGCGATCAAGGTGGTCGCCCCCAACGTCGCCCTCAAGGTCATCGACCGGGCCATCCAGGTGCACGGCGGCGGCGGCGTCAGCGACGACTTCCCCCTCGCCAAGATGTATGCCGGGCAGCGCACCCTGCGCCTGGCCGACGGCCCCGACGAGGTGCACAAGATGGTCATCGCGCGTCAAGAGCTGCGCCGCCGCAACCCCGAGTGGGGCAAGCGCAAGTGAAGGGACTCGACCTGACGGGGCGCGTCGCGGTCGTCACTGGTGCCTCCCGCGGCATCGGCCAGGCGATCGCGGCGTCCCTCCATGAGCTCGGCGCCACCGTGGTCCTGACCGCCCGCACCGAGGAGGCGGCCACCGCGGCCGCCGCCGAGGTGGGGGAGCGGGCCCACGGCATCGGCGCCCACGTGGCCGACGAGGAGCAGGCCCAGGCCTGCATCGCCCAGGTGATGGAGCGCTTCGGGCGCCTCGACATCCTGGTCAACAACGCCGGCACCAACCCCGCCCCCGGGCCGGTCATCGCCCAGGACCGCAGCCGCTTCATGAAGACCATGGAGGTCAACCTGTGGGCGCCGGTCCTGTGGACGGGCCTGGCCCACCGCGCCTGGATGGGCGAGCACGGCGGCGTCGTCATCAACACCGCCTCCATCGGTGGGCTGCACGTCAGCGACATGATCGGCACCTACAACGTCTCCAAGGCGGCCCTGATCCACGCGACCAGGCAGATGGCGATGGAGCTCGGCCCCAAGGTGCGCGTCAACGCGATCGCCCCGGGCGTCGTGCGCACCAAGCTGGCGGAGGCGCTGTGGAAGGAGCACGAGGCCGAGGTCTCGGCCGCCACGCCCCTCGGCCGCATCGGCGAGCCCGAGGACGTCGGCTCCGTGGTGGCCTTCCTCGCCAGTGACGCGGCCAGCTGGGTGACCGGCGAGGTCTTCGTCATCGACGGCGGCCAGCTCCTCAGGGGAGGTGGCTGACTTGGCCGAGAGTGCCTCTGCCGCAGCCGATTTCGGTCTCGACACCGAGGCGGTGACCAGCTGGATCCGCGGCCTCGGCATCGGGGCCGAGGAGCCGCTGGCCTATGAGCGGGTCGGGGTCGGCCAGTCCAACCTCACCTTCCAGGTGACCGACGCGAGCGGCCGGCGCTGGGTGCTGCGCCGGCCCCCGCTCGGCCACCTCCTGGCCTCGGCGCACGATGTGGCCCGCGAGCACCGGATCCTCTCGGCGCTCCAGGGCGGCGGCGTGCCCGTCGTCACCGTCCGCGGGCTCTGCGAGGACCCGGCCGTGACCGACGTGCCGCTCATGCTCGTCGACTTCGTCGACGGCATCGTCATCGAGGACGAGAGCGACGCCGCGCGGCTGACGCCGGCGCAGCGGCGCGAGATGGGCCTGTCCCTGGCCCGCACCCTCGCCCAGCTCCACTCGGTCGACATCGAGGCCGTGGGGCTGGACGACCTCGCCTCCCACAAGCCGTATGCCGCGCGGCAGCTGCGCCGCTGGGCCGGCCAGTGGGAGCAGAGCAAGACGCGCGAGCTGCCCGAGTTCGACCGCCTGACAAGGCGACTGACGGCATCGATGCCCGAGCCGGGCGAGATCCGGCTCGTCCACGGCGATGCGCACATCCGCAATGTCATCGCCCACGAGTCGGGCGAGGTCGCCGCGCTGATCGACTGGGAGCTGTCCACGCTGGGCGACCCCCTGGCCGACTTCGGCTCGACCCTCGCCTACTGGGCCCAGGCCGGCGATCCGCCGTCGTGGCGCTCCACGGCGACCACCCTCGAGGGCTTCCCGAGCCACGAGGAGCTCACCGCGGCATACGCCCAGGAGAGCGGCCGCGACATGAGCGACCTCGGCTTCTGGCATGCGCTGGGGCTGTGGAAGATCGCGGCGATCATCGAGGGGGTGCGGCGCCGGCAGATCGACGAGCCGCGCAACACCGCCAAGACCGGCGCCATCCCCGCCGAGGCCGTCGACCAGATCGTCCTGATCGGGCACCAGGTCGCCGACCGCGCCGGCCTGGTCGCCGACGCCGAGCCACCGGCCGCCCGCGGTTAGGCTCACCGGATGAAGAGCAGCACGGCATCCGGTGGGGCGACGTCCTATGACGAGCTCCTGGCCGCCCACGGCCGCCCCGTGACCGCCCGCGGCGAGCGCACCCGCGCGTCGCTCGTCGCGGCGGCGCGGGCCGTCTTCGAGCGCGACGGCTATCTCGACTCGAGGCTGGTCGACATCACCGCCGAGGCAAAGTGCTCGACCGGCACCTTCTACACCTACTTCGACAGCAAGGAGGAGGTCCTCGCCGCGGTCCTGGAGGAGGCGCAGCGGGACATGCTCCACCCGGGCACGGGCCGCATCGAGAAGTCCGACGACCCCGTCGCGGTCATCCACGCGAGCAACGAGGCCTACTTCGCGGCCTTCGCCCGCAACGCCAGGCTGATGGAGCTGTTCGACCAGATCGTGCTCGTCGACGACCGCTTCCGCGAGATGCGCCGCCAGCGCAACGCCGCCTTCGTCTCGCGCAACGCCAAGGCGATCCGCGACCTCCAGCGCCGGGGCCTGGCCGACCGCGATCTCGACGCCGACGTCGCCTCCCGCGCGCTCTCGAGCATGGTCTCGCGGCTGGCGCACAGCTTCCACAGCGACCTCGACGAGGCCGACTTCCCCGTCGAGCAGCTCGTCGAGACCGCCACCCGGCTGTGGACCAATGCTCTCGGGCTGACCACGCCACGGCTCGAGGCCGACTGACGGCCGCGGCATACCCGAGCACGGGCTTGGGCGCCCAGCCAGAAGGGTGTGTGGCGGGCACCCCATTGAAACCTGAATCCAGTTTCAACTAGCGTGGGGATCCCACGAGCCAGGGGAGGACCAGACGTGAGCGACGACGCACAGCTGGTGCGGGAGCGGACCGAGACGCTGCTGCGCGCGCACCCGCCACAGAGCACCGAGGACGGCGACTTCCTCGCCGCGCAGTACGACGCGGGCCTGGCCTGGGTGCACTTCCCCGAGGGCTTCGGCGGGCTCGGCCTCGGCCGGGACCTCCAGAGCCAGATCCAGGCCCAGATCGCCGAGGCCGGCGGCCCGGCAGCCCTCGCCGGCATCAACGGCATCGGCATCGGCATGGCCGCCCCGACGCTCATCGCCTTCGGCACCGACGGCCAGCGCCGCCGCTACCTGCGCGACATCTGGTCCGGCGCACGGATCTGCTGCCAGCTCTTCAGCGAGCCCGGGGCCGGCTCCGACCTCGCCGCGGTGGCCACTCGTGCGGTGCGCGACGGCGACGAGTGGGTCGTCAACGGGCAGAAGGTCTGGACCTCCGGCGCACACAAGGCCGACATCGCCATCCTCGTCGCCCGCACCGACGTCGACGTGCCGAAGCACGCAGGCCTGACCTACTTCATGGTCGACATGCACCAGCCCGGGATCGAGGTGCGACCGCTGCGCCAGATCACCGGCGAGGCGGAGTTCAACGAGGTCTTCCTCACCGACGTGCGCGTCCCCGACGCCGACCGGGTCGGTGACATCGGGCAGGGCTGGAAGGTCGCCAACGCCACGCTCAACAACGAGCGCGTGGCCATCGGCGGCGGCGCCCGCCAGCGCGAGACCGGCATGATCGGCATCGTCGCCGGCGCCTGGCGCGACGACCCCGCCCTCCGCCGCCCCGAGATGCATGACGAGATGATGCGGCTGTGGGTGGAGGCCGAGGTCCTGCGGCTGGCCGGCATGCGGCTGGGGCAGCAGCTGGCCAAGGGCGCCCCCGGACCCGAGTCCGCGGCGATGAAGCTCGGCTTCGCGCGGCACGCCCAGACCCTCTCCGGCTTCGAGATCGAGCTCCAGGGCGAGGAAGGCCTGCGCTTCGACGAGTGGGCGATGAAGCGGCCCGACCACGTCGACTTCAACGGCCGCGGCCCCGGCTATCGCTATCTGCGGGCCAAGGGCAACTCCATCGAGGGCGGCACGTCCGAGATCATGCGCAATGTCGTGGCCGAGCGAGTCCTCGGCCTGCCGCCCGAGCACCGTGTCGACAAGGACATGCCCTTCAAGGAGATGCCGCGATGACCGCCCAGCCGACCGCCGACCTCCTCTACACCCCCGACGAGGAGGACCTGCGCCGCAGCGTCCGAAAGCTCCTGTCGCAGAAGGCGACTCCCGAGGCCAACGCCGCCGTCTATGACCAGCCGCTCGAAGGCGTCGCCCCGGTCTGGGGTGAGCTGGCCGGGGTCGGGCTCGCCGCGCTGCTGGTCCCCGAGGAGCACGGCGGCGCGGGCGCGACCGCCCGCGAGGCGGCGATCGCTGCCGAGGAGCTCGGCCGCAATGTCGCACCCACCCCCTTCCTCACCAGCGCCGTGATCGCGACGACCGTGCTGGCGCACGCCGGGGCCACCGACCGCCTCGAGGCGCTCGCCGCCGGGGAGTCGGTGGCCGCGCTGGCGCTGCCCTTCTCGGCCCGCACCCTCCCAGCGCCATCCGTCACGGCCGACGGCGGACGGCTCAGCGGCCGGATCACCAGCGTCGCCGGCGCACCCGGCGCCGACCTGCTCATCGTGCCCGTCGTCGACGGCGCCACGACGCGCCTCCACCTCGTCGACGTCGGCTCCGAGGGCGTCACCGTGACCCCGGTGCTCTCCCTCGACATGACCCGGCAGCTCGCCGACATCGAGCTGACCGGCGCCGCCGGCGAGGCCCTCGAGGGTGACGCGTCGGCCGCGGTCGAGGCCGGACTCCTCACTGGCGCAGCGCTGCTCGCGTCCGAGCAGCTCGGTGTCGCCGAGTGGTGCCTGGAGACGACGCTCGACTACGCCAAGACCCGCCACCAGTTCGGTCGGCCGATCGGGTCCTACCAGGCGCTCAAGCACCGCTTCGCCGACCTCTTCCTCGACGTCAGCCTCGCGCGCGCCGCAGCCCGGTATGCCGCGGACTGCGCCGCCCGCGGCGACGCCGACCTCGCGGTTGCCGCCTCGGTCGCCCAGTCCTTCTGCTCGGCCGTGTCGGTCAAGGCCGCCGAGGAGTGCGTCCAGCTGCACGGCGGCATCGGCATGACCTGGGAATACCCCGCCCACCTCTATCTCAAGCGGGCCAAGGCCGACCAGGTCGCGCTGGGCACGGGGGCGGCGCACCGGGCCGCACTCGGCGGGCTGGTGGGGCTGCCCCCGGCCTGAGCACACGGCATACCACCGTCTGGCACACACGTCCGATCACCAACAACCGCAACACAACTGGAGCACCAATGAGGGAAGCAGTCATCGTCTCGACGGCCCGCACGCCGATCGGCAAGGCCTATCGCGGGGCGTTCAACAACACCCAGTCCCAGGAGCTGGCGGCGCACGCCCTGAAGCACGCGGTGGAGCGCGCCGGGCTCGAGGGCGGCGAGATCGAGGACGTCATCTTCGGTGCCGCTGTGCAGCAGGGCGCCCAGGGCTACAACATCGGCCGCCAGGCCGTGCTGCGGGCCGGTCTGCCCGACACCGTCTCGGGCCAGTCGATCGACCGTCAGTGCGCCTCCGGCCTGATGGCCATCGCGACGGCCGCCAAGCAGATCATCGTCGACGGCATGCAGATCGCCGTCGGCGGCGGCGTCGAGTCGATCTCGCTGGTGCAGAACGAGCACGCCAACTCCTTCCGCAACCAGGACCCGTGGCTGGTCGAGAACATTCCGGCGACCTACATGCCGATGCTCCAGACCGCCGAGATCGTCGCCGAGCGATACAACGTCACCCGTGAGCAGCAGGACGAGTTCGCGCTGCTCTCCCAGCAGCGCACCGCCGCCGCCCAGGAGAAGGGTCTCTTCGACGACGAGATCGTGCCGCTGGAGTCGACCAAGCTGGTGCAGGACAAGGAGACCGGCGAGATCCGCGAGGAGCAGGTCACCCTCACCAAGGACGAGGGCAATCGTCCCTCGACCACGCTGGAGAACCTCCAGTCGCTCAACCCGGTCCTGAAGTCCGAGGACGGCGTGCACCCGCCGTCGATCACCGCCGGCAACGCCTCCCAGCTCTCCGACGGCGCCTCCGCCTCGGTCCTCATGGAGGCCGAGGAGGCCGCGCGTCGTGGCCTCAGCCCGCTCGGCTACTACCGCGGCATCGCGGTCGCAGGCTGCAACCCCGACGAGATGGGCATCGGCCCGGTCTTCGCCATCCCGCGCCTGCTCGAGCGACACAGCCTCTCGGTCGACGACATCGACCTGTGGGAGCTCAACGAGGCCTTCGCCTCGCAAGCCGTCTACTGCCGCGACAAGCTCGGCATCGACCCGGACAAGCTCAACGTCAACGGCGGCGCGATCTCGGTCGGCCACCCCTATGGCATGAGCGGCGCCCGCCTGACCGGCCACGCCCTCCTCGAGGGCAAGCGCCGCGGCGCGAAGTATGTCGTCATCACGATGTGTGTCGGTGGCGGCATGGGCGCCGCCGGCCTCTTCGAGGTGGCCTGAGCCATGGCCAACGCAGCCGCCCCGATCTGGGGCCACGCACTCGCCCGCGCCGACCGGGAAGCCGTCTGCTCCGCAGACCTGCGGTGGACCTACGGTCAGCTCGTCGAGCGTGCCGCCGCCCTCGCGGGGCGGCTGCGGGACCTCGGGGTCGGGCCGGGGGACCGGGTGCTCCTGCTCGCCCCGAGCCTGCCCGAGTTCGCCGCCGCCTACTACGGCATCCTCGGGCTCGGCGCGATCGCCGTGACCGTCAACACCATGTCGACCAAGGCCGAGATCGAGTACTACGTCGATGACGCCGGCTGCGCCGCCGCCACCGCCTGGCATCAGGTGGCCGGCGCCGTTCGTGAGGTCGCGCAGGAGCGGGGGATCCCCTTCGTCGAGCTCGACCCGGCCCTGGCGGGGGTCGAGACGAGCGGGTCGCTCGCCGAGCCGGTCCCGGTCGCGGCCGATGACACCGCAGCCATCCTCTACACCTCCGGCACCACCGGCCGCCCCAAGGGCGCCGAGCTGATGCACCGCAATCTCGCGGCGGCAGCCGCGGCCGTCGAGGGCATGATCGATGCCACCGACGCCGACCGCACCGGCACCGCGCTGCCGCTCTTCCACGTGTTCGGGCAGGCCGTGGTGATGAACAGCGCCCTGACCACCGGCGGCGCCCTGGTCCTGCGGCCCCGCTTCGACCCGGTCGAGCAGGTCGCGCTCGTCGGTGACGAGCGCCTGAGCATCATGTCGGGCGTCCCGACGATGTGGAACGCCATGCTCCACGCCGAGGGCGACTACCCGGCCGACCACTTCGCCAGCCTGCGGGTGTGCAGCTCGGGTGGTGCCTCCCTGCCCGGCGAGGTCGTGCGTGCCTTCGGTGACCGCTTCGGCGCCGTCATCCTCGAGGGCTGGGGGCTCACCGAGACAACGGGTTTGGGCAGTTTCAACGGCCTGCACCGTCCCCGCAAGGTCGGCATGGTGGGGCTGCCCGTGGCCGACTGTCGCATCGAGATCCGTGACCTCGACGGCAAAGCCCTGCCGCCCGGTGAGGTCGGCCAGATCTGGATCACCGGCCCCGTGGTGATGAAGGGCTATTGGCAACGCCCCGAGGCCACCGACGAGGTCCTCGTCGACGGGTGGTTCAACACCGGTGACCTGGGGCTGCTCGACGAGGACGGTGACCTGCAGATCTCGGGGCGGGCCAAGGAGTTGATCATCCGCGGCGGCTACAACGTCTATCCGGCCGAGGTCGAGGACGTGCTCTATCGCCACCCCGACATCCTCGAGGTCGCCGTCATCGGTGTGCCGGACGAGCACTACGGCGAGGAGATCGCCGCCGTGGTCGTGCTGGCCCCCGGCTCGACCCTGGGCGTCGAGGAGTTGCGCGACTTCGCCAAGCAGAGCCTGTCGGCCTACAAGGTGCCTCGCCTGGTCCACCGCGTCGAGGCGCTGCCCAAGGGCAGCACCGGCAAGATCCAGAAGCGAGCCATCGACGTCGAGCAGGTGGCCTCCGCCGGAGGGCAGTGATCGGTATGCCGCAGCAGCTCACCGTGCTGGTGGCCAACCGGGGCGAGATCGCGGTGCGGATCATCCGGGCGGCGGCCGACCTCGGGTGGCGGACCGTGGCCGTCTTCGCCCACGACGAGCGAGATGCCCTGCACACCCGGCTCGCCGACGAGGCGCACCAGCTCACCGGGGAGGGCGCGGCTGCCTATCTGGAGGCCTCCGCGCTGGTCGAGATCGCTCGGCGCTCGGGGGCGACGATCGTCGCGCCCGGATACGGATTCCTCAGTGAGAGCGCCGGATTCGCAGCGGCGTGCGAGGCCGCCGGCCTGGCCTTCGCCGGGCCGACCCCCGAGCAACTGGCCCGGTTCGGTGACAAGGCCGCCGCGCGGCGGCTCGCGCAGGAGCAGGACGTGCCGGTGCTGCCGGCCACCGACGCGGCCATCGACCAGGGCGCGGCCCTCGACTTCGCGCGCTCCCAACCCCACGGCGTCATGGTCAAGGCCGTCGCCGGGGGAGGCGGCCGCGGGATGCGGCCCGTCACCGACCCCGGGGAGCTCGTCACCGCGATGGAGCGGGCCGGAGCCGAGGTGCAGCGCTCCTTCGGCTCGGGGCAGGTCTATCTCGAGCGGTTGCTCCCACGCGCCCGGCACGTCGAGGTGCAGATCATCGGTGACGGCAGCGGCGCCGTCACCCACCTCGGCGACCGGGACTGCAGCCTGCAACGGCGCCGGCAAAAGCTCATCGAGATCGCCCCGGCCCCACACCTGCCCGAGGATCTGCGCGCCACCCTGCACGCCGAGGCGGTCCGTCTCGGCGCGGCTTTGGACTACCGCGGGCTGGGCACCGTGGAGTTCCTCCTCGACGTGGAGACCGGGGAGCACTTCTTCATCGAGGCCAACCCGCGCCTGCAGGTGGAGCACACCGTCACCGAGGAGGTCACCGGCATCGACCTCGTGGCCGCCTCGCTGCGGCTGGCGGCAGGGGAGACGCTGGCCGAGCTCGGCCTGGAAGCCGCGGTGCCCACGCCGCGCGGGACGGCCCTGCAATGCCGGGTCAACGCCGAGACTCTCACCGCCGACGGCAGCCCCCGCCCCTCGGCCGGGACCCTCGCACGCTTCGAGCCACCGTCCGGGCCCGGCGTGCGTGTCGACACCGGGGTGACCGCGGGGGTCGGGGTGGGCGCGGCATACGACTCGTTGGTGGCCAAGGTCGTCACGCACCTGCCGGGCGGCGAGCTCGAGCCGGCGCTGGCCAAGGCGGCCCGGGCCCTGGGGGAGTTCCGGATCGAGGGTGTCCACACCAATCTGACTCTGCTGCAGGCGATCCTGCGCCACCCCACGGTCACCGCGGGGGAGGCCACCACCGACTTCGTCGACAGCGCGGCAGCTGCCCTGGTCGCCGGAGCCGGTGCGGCTGCCCCAGCGACCACCGACGACCACTCGTCCGCCGCGACCGTCAGCAGCGAACTGACCGGCACCGTCGTGGAGGTGACCGTCGCCCCGGGGAGCCGGGTGCGCCCCGGAGAGACCGTCGCCGTCGTCGAGGCGATGAAGATGGAGCACCTCGTCACCGCGCAGGCGGCCGGGGTCGTCGGCCGGGTGGTGGCCACCGCCGGGGATGCCGTGACCACCGGCTCGCCCCTGGTCGTCCTCGACCTCGACATGGACCAGTCCGCGGACGAGGTCGTCGAGATCGTGCAGGACCTCGACGAGGTGCGCGCCGACCTGCAGACGCTGCGCGACCGGCGCCAGTTCACCCTCGACGAAGCGCGCCCCGCCGCCGTGGCCAAGCGCCACGCCCAGGGCAGCCGCACCGCCCGGGAGAACATCGCCGACCTGGTCGATGAGGGATCCTTCGTCGAATACGGGGGACTGGTCGTCGCCGCCCAACGGCAACGCCGCTCCATGGTGGACCTGATCGCCAACACCCCGGCGGACGGCATCATCACCGGGATCGGCCGGATCAACGGTGACACGTTGGGCCAGAAGCGTTCTCGCGCAGCGGTTCTCGCCTACGACTACACCGTCCTGGCCGGCACCCAGGGCATGCTCAACCACCGCAAGACCGACCGGCTGCTCGAGCTCGCCCTCGACCAACGCCTGCCGGTGGTGCTCTTCGCCGAGGGCGGGGGAGGCCGGCCCGGTGACACCGACGGCACCGCGGTCGCCGGCCTGGACCTGCACACCTTCAGCACGATGGGGCGGCTGTCTGGCAGCGTGCCCACGGTCGGCATCGTCAACGGGCGCTGCTTCGCCGGGAATGCCGCGCTGCTCGGCTGCTGCGACGTCGTCATCGCCACGCGCTCGGCCACCATCGGCATGGGTGGCCCGGCCATGATCGAGGGCGGGGGGCTGGGCCGCTACGCCCCCGACGAGGTCGGCCCCGTCTCCGTGCAGGCGCCCAACGGCGTGATCGACGTGGTCGTCGAGGACGAGGCCGAGGCGGTCGACGTCGCCCGGCGCTACCTGGCCTACTTCCAGGACGACGGCCAGGGTGAGCACGACGAATGGCAGGCCCACGACGAGCGGGAGTTGCGGTTCGTCGTCCCGGAGAATCGAGTGCGGGCCTACGACGTGCGTCGTGCCGTGGAGTTGATCGCCGATGTCGACAGCGTCCTGGAGTTGCGCCGTGCCTTCGGCCAAGGCATCGTCACGGCACTGGTGCGCATCGAAGGCCGTCCGATGGGGCTCATCGCCAACAACCCCGAGCACCTCGGTGGCGCGATCGACGCCGACTCGGCCGACAAGTGCGCGCGCTTCCTCCAGCTCTGCGACGCCCACGGGCTTCCGGTCGTCTCCCTCTGTGACACACCGGGATTCATGGTCGGCCCCGACGCGGAGCGTACGGCGACGGTGCGTCACTTCGCCCGGCTCTTCGTCATCGGCGGCAACCTGAGCGTGCCGATCGCCACCGTGGTGCTGCGCAAGGGCTACGGCCTCGGCGCGATGGCGATGGCCGCCGGCTCCTTTGCCTCGGGTGCTGCGACCGTCGCCTGGCCGACGGGGGAGATCGGCGGGATGGGCTTGGAAGGCGCGGTCCGCCTCGGCTTCAGCAAGGAGCTCGCCGCCGCCCCGACACCGGCCGCCCAGAAGGAGCTCTTCGACCGCCTGCTCGCCGACCTCTACGAGCGGGGCCGGGCGGTGAACGCCGCCGCCGTCGCCGAGCTGGACGATGTCATCGACCCCGCCGAGACCCGTCGTTGGCTGACCACGACCCTTGGTGAGGTCCGCCCGGACCGGGAGCGGGCGGCATACATCGACACCTGGTGACCCGCCCACCCTGGACGTGGACGCCGTCCTCTCCGACTCCGCGAGCGAGTGACCGACACCTCCCTGAGATCGCCCCTCCCATTGGGGAACAGACGATGCGGACCACATTGGATGCCTGGCTGCGGACGGGGAACGCAGCTCGAAGGAAGGAGTCGTCTACCGGTGCCGACTGCCCGGAGTTCGTCATCGCGATTAGGGCGATCCTCCGGGGCGGCACAGTGCCGATGCCCGTCATCCGAGGTTCCAGCAGGTGAAACTCGTCTAGAAGGTGGACGACGCCGGTGTAGGGGTGCTCGTCACCTCGCCTGCTTCCGCTCGGAGGGTCCGGGCGTCCTCCGTCGGTGTGTCGGCCATGGCAGTCATCGGCACAGTGTCCGGCGCACGCTCCTCGGAACTGCGGCCGGTGCCGTTGCTCGCCGACGGCAGTTTCGTCGGCCTGTGCCATAGGTGCACCCGTCATGTGTGCATCCGCCTGAGCCGGCGCGATCCCCCGCTATGGCACCCGATGCCGTCCCTCGTGGTGCGGCTACCTGTCCATGCCCACTAAGAGGCCGGCCGGCCCGCTGCTCCGCAAGCCGTCACCAGCCGCAGCCGGTGTCCAAGAAGCCGGTCTAGGGCCCGACTGTGGCGTGTACACCCACGACCACACCGAGAGTCGAAGACCCGACATGCCCGCGCGCGACCGGGTCGGGCCTCTCATCTGCGAGCAGTCCGCTGCCCGCAGGAGCGCAGGTTGCTACCAGTTGCGTACGAAATCACGGTCTCGCTTCGAGATGCGGACGCCGCGGCATAGGTCTACTGTGCGTGACTAGGAGGGCGACCGTCCTCCTAGTCATCTGGCCAGAAAGATGCTTCGTGTTCTCGGAGGCGCGACAGCAGCGGCAGCCTTGTCCATGGGGTTCACCACGCTAGCCTCGCAGGCTGGCGTGATCTACACTCCCCCGGGTCAAGTCCAGTGACGTGGTGTACGACGGGTGATCCTTCGTCGTTGGTGAGTCAGGCCGTGATGGCCTGGAGGGCTGGTTCGTTCACCTCCTTGTCGGTGGTCGTGTCGACGGCCTGCGATCGGGCGAGGACGTCGAGTCCGAGGTAGCGGCGGCCTTCGGCCCATTCGTCGTGTTGCTCGGCCAGGACGGCACCGACGAGGCGGATGACCGATGCGCGGTCGGGGCGCCGCTATCGTCAAGCAGCCGGGCTGAGGG
>JAJTBD010000005.1 GCA_021287075.1 Micrococcales bacterium
ATCTCGTCGTTACGGCACGCTCAAAGACCCGAGCTCATCGGTGGATCGAGGCTAAAGGGGGTTCGAGAATCAGGGCAGCGCCAAGTTGGTGCCAAGGGCGCCGTTGATCATGTCGAAAAGCACGCCGGTCTCGCGACGAGCGACCTCGTACTTCGCTGTTCCCTCCATGGGGTCGACATCGATGATGGCCGCAGCGTCAGCGGTGAATTCCGACAGCGTCTGTACGCGGGCCGCGTACTTCGCTGGGCTCACTCCTGGTGGAATGCCCGCGTTTCCGAGTCGCGCGTAGCTCCCGCTCAGCAGGTTGAGCGCGCTATCGACCATGATGCCGTCCCCGAGACGCTCGTCGACCCGGGCGATGTCATCGGTGATGTCCTGGCACTTCTTCAGCGCGTAGGCCCTGTCGAAGGAGCTCATGGGCTCAGCCGCTTCAGCCGGCGCAGCGGGGACAGCCGGACGTTCTGACGCGGTCACGGAAGGAGTCCATGGGGTAGGCGTCCGCCGCGAGTGCGTTGCAGCCGCCGCCGGGGTCTCGGCCACGGAGTCCTAATCCGTCTCTTGCGCCGGCGCCTCGACACTCGACGACGTGCTCTGTCCGGGCGGGGTCTCGTTGCTAGTCCCGGAGCTACTTGACGGGGACGGGGTGGCCGACGTGCTCGTGCTAGACGAGGAAGCGGTCACGGTCACCGTACGAGTGACCGGCGCCAGGTCAGCCTCAGACTCCGCGGAGCCGCATCCCCCAACTGCCAGTACTGACAACAAACTCGCGATGGCGGTCAAGGCCACTGCTGGCCCGGGCCGGTGCAGGTGTCGTAAACGTGTGGGCATCACGTTCGCCCTCTTTGCTGACCGGTGTGTTGTCGATGTGGCGACCAGGGATCTTGGCGGTCCCCGTAGCGGTCACCGCCTGCCACGCTACTCGCGCGATCCCGGCGAAGTGGGACGATTCGGAACTCTGGTCCCGCCTGACACGACGGCCTGATGAACGACCTGAGCGCCTGCTGCGGCCTGCCGTAGGGACAAGGTGTTGGGAGCGACGGTCTCGGCGCCCTGAACCCGGCTTTTCTCGAGAAAGCGGGATGGGCCGCTCTACTCCTCGCCGTGCCAGTGCCGGGTATGGAAGGCGACCGCCGTCTCCAGCACGGCCCGGATGTACTGCTCGCGCTCTTCGATCGTGGACTCCTCGCGAAAGACGGGCTTGTCGCTGCGTGAAGGCTCCTTGATTCGACGACGCAGTTGGCGGGCCTCATGCGGCGTGACGTCGAACGTCTCCGGTGCTTGCCCGAGGACAGAGAGGTTCGCCGTGAGCTCATACCGGCTGGGTCCAGTCGCCGTGCTGAGCACCGCGAACGCGTCATCGAGCCACGAACTGGTGTCCTGGGCGCTCGCCTCGATGGCGTCCATCAACTCCTGGAAGAGGGCCCACCCGGCCTCCGCGATCCCCGGGAACTCGCCGAATCCCTCGGTCCACGGCTGTTTCGCAGCAAGCCGGATCATCCGATCCGCGCGCTCCTGGTCCCCGCTCTCCAGTGCCGTGATCGCCTTCGAGATCACATTGCGCGCACCCTCGTAGCGTCCCTTGTTGAGGCGGTCGTTCAAGTCCTCGGAGGCGGCGAGCACCGACTCGAGTCCGGCGTCGCGGTAGTCGTCGTCAAACTCGAAATCGTCCTCGAAGTCCATGGTGTTGGGCGCGTCCATGCGGTCGACGATAGCGACAGGGGACACGCTCGTGAGGCAGTGCAATCCCGTGAGGCAGTGCATAGCGCCGCCAGGACGCCCTTGGCCGCTCCGCCGCGGCCGCAGCGGCCCATGTGGTCCAATGCCGTGTCAACGCATAGCGCCGCGTAGTCGAGTCCCCGCGGCATGCCGAGCATCCTGGAACCGGGGGAGCCAAATGGATCTGCCATTCGATTCCCAGATCACCTGCCTGCTGTGCTGGTGGCCAGACTCGCTCTCGCGCATGGTCGTTGCCGATGTGCTGACCTCCCACCCACTGGGCTTCGAGCCGACCTGGGTCCAGCTCAACTACTACGAGGGGGGCTCCCGCGAGGTGCCATTCGGCCCCGCCGCGCGGGAAGCCCTCGCGGGCGACGGTCCGATGTCGTGGAAGATCGAGACCGAGCGCGGCTGGGAGGGGCCAAGCGTCGGGCACAACCGAACTCTCCACGTCGATCTCGTCAAGGCCGGCCGGAGCCTGCCGACTTCGACGATCGAGGTGCTTGCCCAGCTCGACGGCTTCACCATCGGCCTTCGTGGAGACGCCGCAGACCACGTCTGGCAGTCGGAGAAGTCCCTCGGCAACTACCGCGTCTTCGGTCGCCCATACGAGCACCTGCCGACCTACCGCGACCGACATGGCCGGGAGCGGGTGGACATCTCGGGCAACCCGGGGCGGGACTCCGAGACCGTGGGTCTGCGGATGTGGGCCGCCTCGGACATCTGGTTCGGCCCCGAGGCGGGGCGGGCACTCGACTACTCGCGCATCCACACCATCCCCGTCGGCGCCCTCACCGAGCTGCCAAACGACCGCTGGCACCTGCACCTCTACGACCTCTACGATCCGATCGACGAGATCCGACGCAAGCAGTCCGCTCTGCGCGCCCACCTCGACTGGGACCGCCTTGAAGCCGAGGCTCCGCAGCGGGTCGCCGAGCTGCGGGCCCAGCGCGGCTGGTGAGCGAGCACGTGTGGGCTTCACACCAGGGCGACTTCCCACACGCGTCGTGCCCTGCGTCTGTTGGGTCGCCTGCACCACGCCGACGGGGCGGCCACCGAGAGGTGACCGCCCCGTCGAGGTATGCCGTGAGCGCGAGGAGCGCTCACGGCATACCGGATCACTCGCCGGCGCCGACCATGGGGCGACCGGTCTCGAGCAGGGTCTTGAGGCTCGCGAGCACCCACGGCCAGCCGCCGCCGCCCTGCGAGGCGTCGCCGGAGCCCTCGATGTCGCGGGCGGTGCTCTGCGCGCCCGTGCAGTCGTGGGTGAGGGTCAGGCAGGTGAGGCCGCCGGGATACTCCTTGAGGTCCCAGGTGAGGGTCGTCTCCTCGTTGTGCCAGGCCGCGACCCAGGACTGGACGAGGCGGTTGGGCGGGTCTGCGTCGATGACGCGGCCGGTGACCGCGACGTCGCCCATGCCCATCTCCTTCATCGCCGGCGTCGTGTGGCTGACGTAGTCGCCCCCGGGCGTGAGGTCATAGGAGACCTCGCCGCCGTAGCCGTACTTCGTCGAGAACTCGGAGCTCGTGATCGCGTCCCACACCTTCTGCTGCGGCGACTCGATGTAGATCTTGAAGACCTGGATCTCCGGCGCGTCACGCCCAGTGCCGTCGGTCATGGTCTGAGTCTCGTTGGTGCTCATGGCTTTTCCTCCAGCTGTCGTTTCAGATCGGTCAGTGCTGTCACGTGGTGCTCGGTGAACTTGTCGATCCACCTGTCGTGGACCAGTCGGATGGGCACCGGGTTGAGGTGATGGAGCTTCTCCCGGCCCTTCTTCTCTGTGACGACGAGCCCGGCGTCCTCGAGGAGCCGCAGGTGCTTGGCCACGCCGAACCGTGTCATCTCCTGGCGGACGGTCACCACGGCCTCGAGCTCGCCGAGGGTGCGCCCGCCCTTGTCGAACAGCGCGTCGAGGAGCAGCCGCCGCGTCGGGTCGGCCAGCGCCTTGAACACGAGATCGTCCTGCACGAGGACGACATTAGGTGACCAAAAGGTCACATGTCTAGAGGCCGTATGCCGCGTCCCTCCTTTCGGGCGTAACCCGAGGCCTGCGCCCCTGCCGACGGCCCAGGTCGCCTACGGTGGACCGGTCCTGACCATGCGTCTGCCCGCCCGGGCTGGCGCCCCGCACGGAGCCCGGGAGGCGCCGATGAGTGCAGACGACCAGCCGGTCGGCGCGGTCCTCATTGACCTCGACGGCCCGCTGACCCGGCTCTTCCCTGATCCAGAGCACCTCGATCTCGCACGCGCCCTCGCCGAGCGCGCGGCCACCATTACCGGTATGCCGCCGGTGTCGGCCACCGACCACGTCCAGCTCCTGCGCGTGCTCGCCGAGACGGCGCCGGAGCATCTCGTCGAGATCGAGCGGCTGGCTGCCGAGGCTGAGATGGGCGCAGCCCGCGACTCCTTTGCGGCTCCGGGCGCGCACAGCATGCTGGCCGTGGCCCGTGCCCAGCACCGCCCCGTCGGGGTCGTCTCCAACAACTGCCGCGCCGCGGTCCTCACCGCCCTCCTGGTGTGCGGGCTGCAGCCGTTCGTCGACGACGTCACGGGCCGCGATGGCGCCCAGGTCAGCTCGCTCAAACCGGCTCCTGACTTGCTCCTCAGCTCACTCAGAGTGCTTGGGGCACAAGCGGCTGCGTCCGTCTTCTTCGGCGACTCGGTCAGCGATGTCGAGGCGGGGCGCGCGGCAGGTGTGCCCGTGATCGGCGTCACCGAGTCCGCCGACCGGGCCCGTGAGCTCGCCGACGCAGGCGCCGTCACCGTCGTGCCCACCCTCGAGCACGCCATCCCGCTCATCGAGAAGGATGGCGGCGCGAGGACCACCCAGAGACCGACCGTGCTGCCCGGAGAGGGACACCCATGAGCCTGACATCGATCTCCCAGGGGCGGTCCGGAGGCGAGCCAAGCGTCACCCGGGTCGTCGAGACCCGGCTGCCCACCCGTCACGGCGTCTTCCGCATGATCGGCTTCCTCGGCAACGATGGCACCGAGCACATCGCGCTCGTCATGCCGGTCGCGCCTGGGACTGGGGCGGCCGCCGAGGACGTCTCGGACTCCGTGGCCCCGCTGGTGCGATTGCACTCGGAGTGCCTCACCGGCGACGCGCTCGGCTCGTGGCGCTGCGACTGCGGGACGCAGCTCGACGCCGCCCTCGGCCGGATCGCCCTCGAGGGCGCCGGCGCGCTGCTCTATGTCCGCGGGCACGAGGGCCGGGGCATCGGCCTCCTCGAGAAGCTCAAGGCCTATCGCCTCCAGGACGGCGGCGTCGACACTCTCGACGCCAACCTCGCCCTCGGCCACCCCGCGGATGCGCGCGACTACACCCAGGCCGCGGCGATCCTCGCCGACCTCGGGCTGCGCCGGATCCGCCTCATGAGCTCCAACCCCGCCAAGGAGCATGCCCTCACGGCCGCCGGCATCGAGATCGTCGAGCGGACAGGGATGTTCGTGCCCGAGCGGGAGCAGAACCTCAGCTATCTGTCGACGAAGCGCTCCCGGATGGGGCATGACTCCCCGACCGGTGATGTCTGGGGCGAGCTGCTAGCGGGCCGGGTGCCGGTGTCGGCCCCCACCCCCGGCGACGAGGAGCTCATCGATCGCTATGGCGCCCTCGTGGCGACCGGGCCCGACGTCGTCGTGGCCCAGATGGCGCAGAGCCTCGACGGGTTCATCGCCACCCGCAGCGGCGACGGCCAACAGCTCTCCGGAGCCGAGGACCATGCCCACCTGCACCGGCTGCGCGCGCTCGTCCAGGCGGTCGTCGTTGGTGCGGGCAGCGTCGTCGCGGACGACCCCCAGCTGACCGTGCGCGAGGTCCCTGGCCCCAACCCGGTGCGCGTGCTCATCGACCCCCACGCCCGCATACCGACCACCTCTCAGGTCCTCACCACCGGCGCCGCCCCGACCCTGTGGCTCGTCGGCTCGGAGTGGAGCCCACCCCCGGCCAGTGCCGCCGAGCGCGTCGCGACGGAGCCTGGCGGTGGCGGGCATGGCGGTGGCGGGCATGGCGGTGGCGAGGATGGCGTTGCTGACCATGTGACGGTCCTGCGGCTCGAGGCTGCCGACTTCGCCCCGGAGCGCCTCGTCGAGGTCCTGCGGCGGCGCGGGCTGTCCCGGCTGCTCATCGAGGGCGGCGGCGACACCGTCTCCCGGTTCCTCGCCACCGGTTGTCTCGACCGGCTCTATGTCACGACCGTGCCCGTGCTGCTCGGCGACGGTGTGCCGGGTGTGCGCGGCCCGGCCGTCGACCGGGTGTCGGCCGCGCCCCGACCGCGTGCCCGCCACTTCCGGCTCGGCGAGGACACCTGCACCGAGCTCGTCCTGCGCTAACGCCCGGTCGCCAGGCAGGCCTGTGCGATGGTGCGCGCGGTGCTCTCCCAGCCCGGGAGCCGCTCGCTGGCCGCCCGCGCTGCCTCCTGCCACCGCTCTCTCCGGGCCGCGCCCGTGAGATAGGCACGCAGGACCGCGGTCAGCTCGGCAGGATCGTCGGTCGCCACGGCGCCTCCCGGTATGCCGCCGCCGGCCATCAACGCCTCCTCGGCCCCAGTGCCCCTCCCGACGACCGCGGGCACGCCGCGGGCCAGCGCCTCGGTGACGAC
Source organism: Micrococcales bacterium (assembly GCA_021287075.1). Lineage (GTDB taxonomy): Bacteria > Actinomycetota > Actinomycetes > Actinomycetales > Dermatophilaceae > JAJTBD01. The sequence continues at coordinate 6,319 of JAJTBD010000005.1, forward strand.
CAGACCATAGGTCTCGCGCGTGGCGACGCTCACGAGCAGGCTTGCGGCGTCGAGGAGTTCGTCGCGCGCTAGTCCCTCCACCGCGGGCTCCAGGGACGCGCGGGCGCCGAGGGGAGCCAGGACGGTTGCGATCTGCGCGGCATACGCCTCATCGACGACCGGCCCGACAAGCCGCAGCCGGAAGTCGAGATCGGCGCAGGCCGCCGCCGTCTGGGCGGTGAGCAGCTGGTTCTTCAGGGGGCCGATGGCGCCGAGCTGGACCAGGCAGGGTGGCTCGTGGACGTGTGCCAGTGGCGCAGGGTGAGCTCCGGGGACGGCGACCCGCAGGCGTCCCCGGCCGCGGGGGTCGCCAGCGCCATAGCGGTCCAGCAGGTCGCGCGCGGCCCACCTGCTCGGCGCGAGGACGGCTGCCACGGCGTCAAGAGCGGCGGCCTCCAGCGCGGCGAGGCGCTCCCGCTCGTCCGGGGAGAGACCCCCCTCGGCCGGCCGGGGCATGTGCAGGAGCAGGACGACGCGGTGTCCGGCTGTGTGGGATTCCGACAACACATCTGGGTGCTCAGACCCGAGCAGCCCGTCGACGACGGACACCGCGTGGCCCCTGATGGCGGCTGCGAGGTCGGCAGCGACGTCCTCCCGAGGGCGGCCGGGCGGCAGGGGGATGCGGGTGCGCTGCAGCGGGGGTGCGTCGGTGGGCCAGGCGGCGCAGACGGCGTCGTTATAGGTCGCCCCGCCGGAGGGCCGACCCAGGTCGGGGTCGATGAAGCCGATCTCGTCCACGACAACAGCTCTCGCGTCCGCGTGGCTCAGCCGTCCCGCTTGAGGCGATAGCTCGCCCATGCGTCCGGGTTCTCCCTGAGGAGGACCTCGACGGCGGTGATGCCCGTCAGGTCCATGGTCTCGTCGAGGCCGCTGGCGATGTGCTGGGCGAGGCGCTCGGTGGTGGTGAGCACCCCGCGGAACTCCTCCAGTTCGTCGAGGTTGCGATAGTTCAGCCGACCGAGCACCTCGCTGAGCCGTGTGGTCGCCTCACCGATGTCCACGACGACGCCATGCTCGTCGAGGTCGGGCCGCTCAAAGGTCGCCTCGACGACGAAGGTCGCGCCGTGCAGTCCGGCAGCCGGCCCAAAGAAGGGGTCCGGCAGGCTGTGGGCGACCATCACGTGGTCACGGACGGTGAGTCTGAACATCACTGGCTCCCGGTATAGTCGATGATCTGGCAGAGGACGTCACGCTGGCTCGAGGCGATCTCGTCGATCACCGCAGGCAGCTCGTCAAAGGGGATGGGCGGAGAGAGCAGGGCGTCGAATGCCTTGTCGCCCAAGGCGTCCAGAGCGATGGCGAGCCGATCGGCATAGCTCCGTCGGGCACTGCGGGCCGGGCTGACCCGGCCGACCTGGCTGGCCCGGATGGCCAGCCGGCGGGAGTGGAAAGCACCGCCAAGGGGCGTCGCGGGAGTGGTCGTGCCAAACCAGGACAGCTCGATGACCTCGCCCTCGATCCCGAGCAGCCGCACCGCTGTCGCGAGACCGCCTTCAGTGGCGGACGTGTGGAAGACGAGATCGCAGTCACCCCGCGCCTCATCCGGCGCCACCCCGGTCAGCCCCAGCGCGCGCACCTGCTCCCGCCGGGCCGGTTCCGTCTCGATGACCTCGAGGCGGGCGAGGGGATGACGCGCCAGGAGCAGGGCCACGGAGAGACCCACCATGCCGGCGCCGACCACCGCGATCCGGTCGCCGATGCGCGGTGCGCCGTCCCACAGGGCGTTGACCGCCGTCTCGACGGTGCCCGCCAGGACGGCGCGCTGGGTGGGCACCTCGTCGGGGATGGGCACCACGTCGGCGGCCGGCACGACGAACCAGTCCTGGTGCGGGTGCAGACAGAAGACCCGACTGCCCACCAGGTCCTCAGGTCCCCGCTCGACGACTCCCACCGCGAGGTAGCCGTATTTCACCGGCCCCGGCAGGTCGCCCACCTGGTGCGGGGCCCGCATGTCCTCGGCGATGTCGGGCGGCACCTCGTGCCGGTGGACGAGCAACTCCGTCCCGCGGCTGACCCCGGTGGCGAGGGTGCGCACGAGCACCTCGCCCGGCCCGGGTGCGGCGAGGGGCTCCTCGCGGATCTCGCCGCGTCCCGGCCCGGTCGTCCAGTAGGCGCGGGCCTGGGCTGGCGTCGCGGCTGCCGTGCGGGCGGGGCCCGCTGGTGTGTCAGTGGACACGGCTGGCGACCTGTGGGCTGGGAGCGGGCTGCCCGGCATACCGCCGCCCGAGCTCGACGATGTCGCGGCCGAAGGTCCACACGACCTGCACCGCGCAGACCGCCACCCCGACCGCTCGCGCAGTGGTGATCTGGTTGGCTCCCGGCATCCGCCCACTATGTCACCGCAGCCCCGCACGGCGGGGCGTCCGCAGGGGTGGTCTTTGGGCAGGCCAGCGTCGGTATGCCGTGCGCTCACGCCGGACCGGCCAGTCCCCTTTCGGGAACCTCACCACGATCGCCCGGCGCGCTGCTGTGTCCGCCGGGCCGCGCGCACTCGTCACGCGGAGTTCACCCAGCCCGGGCGGCGAATCCGTAGGGTGCCAGGCATGGATCTGACCCGCCGTGGCTTCCTGACCCTCACCGCTGGCGTATCGCTCGCCGTCGCCCTGCCGGCGACTCCAGCGCTGGCACACCGGCCACTGCGCGTGCTCGTCGCGACCAACGAGCCGTGGGGGACCTACCACGTCAAAGCACTGCTCGATGAGGCTGCGGCCGCTCGTCGCTGGGACATCGCCCTGGTCGTGCCGGACCGATCGCAGCTGAAGCCGGGTGACCCCGTCCCCGCCGTGACGGTGGCCGAGGCCGCGACCTGGGGTGCGGATCTGCTGGTCGTCAACGGCGCCACCGCGTGGCCCACCCAGGTCGTGCAGACGCTCACCGGACTGCCCGTGGTCGCGAGCTCGCTCGCCTATCTGCGGCCCGTCGAGGAGCCCGGCGCCGCGATCATTCGGCCCCGGCTCGTCGGTCTGACGGCCGGCTCAAGCGAGGAGGCCAAGGTCTTTGCCGCGCACTTCGGCGTCGACGCGTCGCGCGTGCAGGTCGTGGGCAACCCGGCGCTTGACGATCTCCCGGCATACACGCCCGTCGCGGGAACGGCGCTCATCGTCACCTCCGTGACCAGGTCCTCTGTGACCGGCGGCTCCGCGCCCGGCGCCCAGCTGCTCCTCGACTCGGCCGCCGCACTCGCCGCGGCCGGCTGGCACATCCGCGTCGGCCTCCACCCCCGCGAGGACCCGGCCCTGTGGAGCGCCTACGAGATCGCCACGGAGGGGACGCTGCTCGCCTCGGCCAAAGCGGAGGTCGCCATCGGGATCCCAGGCTCCGTCTTCCCCTCGATCGCCGCCATGGGCTGTCCGCTCGTCGGCGTGCTCGACGCGGCACTGGCCGTCCCGGCATACATCCTCAGCCTCTGCGCCCAGGCCCGCACCGTCCCCGAGGTCCTCGCTGCCGCCGAGGCCCAGTGGCTCCCGTCCGCCTCCGTCCTCAGGGCGTCCGTCGGCCCCGTCGGCGGCTCCGGCGAGCGCCTCTGGAAGGTCTGGCGCAAGGCCGCTCTGCCCTACGGTCAGCGCCGCGCCGCCTGACCGCGCGTATGCCGCGCACAACCGTTGACTTGTAGCAATTCGAGCCTAAGAGGCCGTTCTTAGGCTTGAGTTGCTACAAGTCAACGGGCTGGTGGCGGGTGCTTTTCCCGCGCTATGCATTGCCCCGCGGAACGCGTGAATCTCGGGGCAATGCATAGCGTTGTGCACGTGGCTCCGGAGCCTCCCGGACGGGCGGCGCTTCTCGCGGTCGGAGGCACTCCCGGCCACGACCTAGACTGGAGTGTTGGCCGGAGGCGAGCCCACGGCATACCCCATGAACCCCAGGAGGACGAGTGTCGCTGCTGTCTGCGGCCACGCTGCTCTTCCTGGTGCTCGACCCGGTGGGCAACGTGCCGATGTTCCTCAAGGCGCTCGAGTTCACCCGGCCGGAGCGGCAGCAGCGGGTCATCGCGAGGGAGCTGCTCATCGCCCTGGTGATCATGGTGGCGGCGCTGTTCCTCGGGCGGTGGGTCTTCGTCGTGCTCAAGGTCGGGGCGGAGGCGCTGATGACCGCGGGCGGAGTGCTGTTGCTGCTCATAGCGATTCGCATGATCTTCCCGACGCCGCTGCGCAACCGTGAGGAGCCGGTGACCCGCGAGCCGCGCATCGTGCCGCTCGCCGTCCCCTACACCGCCGGGCCGTCGGTGATCATCTTCGAGATCCTGCTGATGAGCCAGTGGCCGGGGCAGTGGCTGACCTGGCTGGGCGGCGTCGTGCTCGCGTGGCTCGGCGCCGCGGTCATCCTGTGGTTCTCAGCGCCGCTGCAGCGCAGGCTCGGGCGGCGCACCCTCGAGGCGGCCGAGCGGCTGATGGGGATGATCCTCGTGCTCGTCGCCATGCAGATGCTCCTCGGCGGGCTCAAGTCGTTCTTCGGGATCGGAGCCTGAATGACCCTCCTGACCGCCGCGACCCTGCTGTTCATGGTCATGGACCCGCTCGGCAACGTGCCGCTCTTCCTCACAGCGCTGCGCCATGTCGCGCCCGAGCGGCGCCAGCGCGTCATCGCCCGCGAGCTGCTGATCGCGCTCGCGGTGATGCTGGTCTTCCTCTTCGTCGGGCAGTCGCTGCTGTCCGTGCTGCACGTCTCGCCCGAGGCCCTGACCGCGGCCGGCGGCGTCATCCTGCTGCTCATCGCGATCCGGATGATCTTCCCCGCGCCCGACCACTCGCTCGAAGAGCCCATCATCGACGAGCCCTTCATCGTGCCGCTGGCCGTGCCCTACTCCGCCGGCCCGTCGCTGCTCGCCACCGAGATCCTCATGATGAGCCAGGAGCCCGAGCGCTGGCCGGTCTGGCTGCTCGCGGTCGTGCTGGCCTGGCTCGCGTCGTCGGTGATCCTCTATTTCTCCGGTTATCTCCAGCGGGTCCTCGGCGAGCGCACGCTGCTCGCTGTCGAGCGGCTCATGGGCATGATCCTCGTCGTGGTGTCGATGCAGATGCTGCTGACTGGCATCAAGGAGTTCTTCGGCTGGTGACGCCGCCTCCACAGGGGTGAACCTGCTGCTCAACCACCCTGCGTGAGCCCGAACCCGCCTACGCTGGGGCGATGACGAACACCGAGAACCTCGACGACGACTTCGGCACCTACGCCCGCGACGCCGAACAGGAGCGCGACGCCGAGATCCATCTCGAGGACCCCGAGGCCACCGACGACACCCCCTGGTCGCCGCCGGAGCGGCAGCCGCGCGGGGCGGAGTACGCCGACCTCGACCCGGCCGACGAGGAGACGATCGACCAGCGCATCATGCAGGAGGTGCCCGAGGAGGGCACGGCCTATGGCGCGCCCGACCACGAGAGTGACCCCGAGCCCACCGTCGGCGGCGACGACCGCGACGCGATCCCGGCCGAGGACGACGTGCTCGGCGTCGACGAGGCCCAGTCCCTCGACGATCCCGATCTGCGCACCGACCTCCCCGCCGAGCAGGCCGCGATGCACCTCACCGACGAGCCTGGCAGCGACGCCGACCCCGTTATCGGCGAGCCGGAGGAGTAGCGGCCGGGATCGGGGGTGAAGTTTGGGGTGCGTCAGCACCCCGGACTCAATCCACCAGACCAACGCGCGGGTATGCCGCGGAGGCGACTCCGCGGCATACCCGCCTCTGCGTTGTGGGTCAGGCCCGCCGGGGCAGCCGCTCGAGCCGGCCGCGCAGCTGGTCGACGCGGTGGGCGTTGCCGTGGAGCGTGAGATAGCGGTCGCGGTGGGTCGCGAGCAGCGCGTCGTCGAGGCGGCGGACCGCGCCAGGCGGGTAGTGGTAGCCCATCGCGGTCGAGATGGCGGGCTGGTCGACGCCGCGCAGCAGCTCGCGCAGCTCCTCAAGAGAGGTGATGCCCAGCTCGAGCAGCAGCCCGGCGATCCACTCATAGTGCTCCGTGCGCGACCACCCCGCGTCGGCGAACTGACCGGCGAGGAAGGCCGCCAGGTCGGTCGCCGCGATGCGGGGGTCGTCGTCGTCCTCGGCGGCGGGGTCGCTAACCTCGTCGCGCAGCCGGTCGCGGATCGTGGAGAACTGCTGGTCCGCCAGCTCGAGCAGCCCCGCCGCCAGCGTGAAGCGCCGGTCCAGGTCGGAGGCGTGCTCCTCGGGAACCGTTCCCTTGTAACGGATGTCGTGCTCGAACTCCGCCCACGCATGCTGGAGCACAGTCCGCACCTGCACCGACGCGCGCCGCCCGCGCATCGGGCCGTCGACCTTCTCGCGCGCAGGGTCGAGCGCGACGAGCAGGTGCCGGCTGGAGTAGCCGAAGCGCCCCTGCGCCGCCGTCTCCTGACCCATGTCACGGTCGTCGAGCAAGGTCAGCTGGTCGCCCAGCAGCTGCGCGATCGCGTCGACGTCGGCCAGCACATAGGCCACGACCCGCACCCCGATCTGGTCGGTGATGTCGTTGGCCGGGTCGGGGAAGGCGAGCTTGCCGCCGACGCGGCGGGCCGCCTTGCCCGCATAGGACTCCACCGATTTCGTCCGCCCCGTCACCGACAGGTAGTCGATGCCCGCGTCGTCGAGCAGCTGCGTCACGAGCGCGACATACGCCGCAGTCGCCGCCTCGACCTGCGGGCGGTCCGCGGCATACTGCTCCGTCGCCTTGCGGATGCGGGCTGCCTGGTTGCGTGCCATGGCACAAGGGTGCCGTATGCCGCGGGGCCGCCCCCGCGGCATACCCCTGGTTTGTGGTGCGTCGCCGGGACAGGGAGGGCCGCCCGGGTGAGGATTGGGGCACGACACCTGCGGAAGGAGCGGCAATGCGCAAGGGACTGGTCGTCGGGCTGGCCGCGCTCGCGCTGGTCGGCGGCTGCGGGTCGGGCGACGAGGCGGGCTCGGGGGAGTCGACCACCGCCGAACCCGTGCTGACGCTGGACACCGCAGACGCCGAGGGTGGGCGGACGGCGGCGCTCGAGCCCGACGGCGTGCTGATGGCGACCATCGACGGAGGCAAGGCCTGCTTCTGGGTGGCGACGCCCGAGGGTGAGGTCTCGCTGGTGTGGCCCAAGGGGTCGAAGGCCTACTACGGCGCGATCCGGGTCGTCGACAAGGCGGGCAAGGTGATTGCCACAGAAGGGGATTCGGGCAAGTCCTACGGCGGTTCGATGACTACCCAGCTCACCGGCTGCCGCCCCGACTCCCAGGTGTGGGTTGTCTCTGAGGTCGCCGAGCGCGGCTGAGTGCCCCTCGCGGCGGGCTGTCGCGCGGGTCAGTTGTTGTAGAGGCGGGCGTGGGCCTCGAGGACTGCGAGGGTGGCGACGGGCTCGTCCTGAAGGTCGGCGATGGTGTCGATGTCCTCCCACTCGCCGCCATTGACGCGGTACTGACCGGTGAGTTTCGCGTCGACGTGGACCTGGGCCGCAGGAATCGGCGTGGTGTAGGTGTGCCTGATGTCGCCGTCGGGATAGGTGCCGCCGACGCTGGTGGTCGCACCAGTGCTGGCGCCGTCACCGAACGCGTAGTTATAGGAGTGCTCGTCGATCTTGAACTCCACGCTCCACGACAGCAGCTGCACAGGCTCGGAGATATCGCCAGGGGCGAGGGTGTTGTCTGCGGGCCAGGTGGCGGCGAAGTAGGTGGGCAGGTTGACTAGGGTCTTGTTGCCGACGGGCTGGACGCTCACCGATGGTTTGGCGAACGGGAGTTCGCGGAATGCCTGCTGGATCTGCGCCAGCGTGGGCACCGGCGGCGGCTGGGGGACCGGAACGCCGGCCGGGACCATCGCCGGGATGTCGCGCGCCGGGTAACAGGTCTCGCCCAGGAACTCCCACGCACCGGTGCTGCCCTCGGGTCGGCGGTAGAGATAGGTGAGGGGTCCGGGTCCGCCTCGGTCCTGGCAGACGGAGATGGCATAGGTGCAGGACGTCACCTCGCCCCCGCCGGGGCAGCCGATCTCGGCTTTGGTCTCCCACTTCACCTTCGGCTCTGGCGCCTTGACGTATTGGCCCTGCGGCGAGAAGCCGCCGTTCTTCCACTCACCCGCCATGTTGACCGGATCGACCTGGCCCGGGGCCGCGGTGCTGGGGCGCTTGAAGGTCTGAGTTCCGATCGCAGTGACGCCGGAGCTGTTCAGCCCTGCCCCGACTCCGTGGGTGTTTGGTTCGCCGGCCATCGGGAAAGAGAGCGCCATGGCAACAGCTCCCGCCAGTACCGACGTCATGACTTCATCAGGACGAAGTCAGTCGTCCGCCATGCTCCATCGGTCCACTCGGCTGTTACGCGGAGGTTGGACTTCTCCTCGGGGATCGGTTTGCGGGAGCCATCGTCTTTGACGAGGTAGGAGGCCTTCTCGGTGACCAGGAGGTCGACCCGGGTCTGCCCCGATGCGTCTGGATCAAGTACCTGAGACAGGTTCACCTTGAGTCGATCATCCTGGATGTGCTCGCCGGCATCCTCCTGCTGTTTGGCCAAGTCCATCATCACGTTGCAGCCCTTGCAGTCGGGTGCAGAAATCGGAGCCAATAGCGCGTGCTCGTTGGACACGAGCATTGCGCTCGCGGTCTCCGCATAGAACCGGGCGAAGGCCTCGGCACCCTTGTCGGAGTGCTCCTTGGCAGCGGCGGGAAGTGCGGCAGGAGTCCCACTCGATCTGCCAGGGGCGGACGTGCTCGCCGTGCCCGAAGACCCCGGCGGGCCCGATGACCCAGGCGTAGCCGAAGCCGAACTCGTGAGCGTCCCAGCGGTCGGCTTGACCGAGCTGCTCGACGAGGGCGACCCCTCATCCCCGGAGCCATTGCAGCCCGCAAGCGCAAGCGTGACGGCGGCTCCACAGAGCGCAATGGACGTGCGGCGGCTGCGTGACACGAGTGCTGGTTCCCCTCAGTACTGCGCCCGCCCCGGGGCGCTTTGTCTGCCGCGTTCGAGTCTAGGTAACCCACGGGATCTCGCCACTTGAGTTGTCCACAGCCCCGTTGACCTGCGCAAACACGCCTCGATCGCAGCGGCTAGCGCCTTCTTCCGCCAGGCCTAGACGCCCGCAGAAAGCGCCATCGACCGCTCGCAGATACTGTGCCGTGGCGCTTCATCGACAAGGAGATCAGGAGTTCGCCCGCCGTGCGAGGTCCCCCGCCTGCCCGCGCGGTGGCCCGCCCGATCGCTCCTTATCGGGCGATCTAGTGTCAGAGGTATAGAGCCCCAGAGACATGCAGGGGTATGCCGCGGCGCCTGGCGTGCGCCGCGGCATACCTCTGCGTCGTGGAGCGTTGCGATCCTGTGGTGACCACGGGTAGCCCCGCCGGCCGCCGTGTGTGATTGAGTGAAGGCCGACCCCCGCACGAGGTGAACATGAACGAGCCCATCCGCCCCACCCCCGGCCGCCGCATCGACCTGGCCACCGCCGGCCGCGCCGTGCTCAGCACCGGTGCCGCCGCGAGCGCGATCGGCGCGCTGTCCAACGCCCCCGAGCGCATCGCCCACCTGCTCAGCGGCCGCTATCCCGTGGTGGCCGTCACCGGCATGACCGGCGTCGGCAAGACCCGGCTGGTCGACCGCCTCGTGCGCCGCCAGATCAACGAGGCCACCGCCGAGGTCGGCTCCGCCACGATGGAGCGCCGCACGCGTCGGGCGAGCGGCCTGCGCGGCTTCCGCTTCAAGGTCGTCCCCGGTGAGAATGCCGCGACGCGGCTCGGGGCTCTCGACGAGGTCTTCCACGACGAGCCCGTCGACGGCATCCTGCACGTCGTCTCCTATGGGCATGCCACCCCGCGCCGCACCGCCGGCACGACCGGTCGCGCCGAGGCGACCCGCGAGGAGCAGCTGGCGGCGGAGCTCGAGGACTTCGGGATCACCTCCCACCGCATCGCGTCGATGGCCGTGCGGCGCTCGAATCCGACCTGGCTGGTCATCGCCGTGACCAAGGCCGACCTGTTCGCCGACGAGCTGGACGAGGCGATCGAGTACTACTCGCCGGGCTCCGGCTCGCCCTTTGCCGCCAAGCTCGACGACCTGCGCGCCCTCTCCGGCGCCGCGAAGCTCTCCATTGACGTGCTGCCCGTCTGCGCCCAGGGCGGCGACAAGCGCTCGGCCATGCCCGAGAAGAAGTGCGCCTCCCTCATCGCCGCCCTCGAGACGCGGCTCGGCCAGCTCAGCGGCCACGTCTGAGCATCCCCGCCGCGCGTCCCCGCCCCTGAGGGTGAGCCGAGGGGGCAGCGCCCTGGGCCGCCTCATCCTCCTGCCCGCCTGGCTCCTCCACCCGAACCGGTCACGAGTGCGACGACGTCACCTAACGGGCAAGATGCATCTTCAAGATGCGGGCCCGGCAGTTGTCGTCCACGATGGTCGCCATGACTGAGGGGGGACCGCGTTGAAGACCATATGGTGCGTGATGGCCGTCGGGATGAGCCTAGGTATTGCAGCCTGCTCCGGGGGAAGTGATTCCCCATCGACCGTCACTGTCACACAACATTCAGGCGGCGCGGCGACCTCCACCTCGCCACCTGTTACGTCGACAACCCCGGACGAAGGGGAGAGCACCGCTGGGTCGACCTCGGAGTCGACCGCTGTGGAGCCGTCCGGGGGCGTTACGGCGAGCACCGGCTCGGACGGGCCGCCGATCGTGACGGGAACGGCCGGCCAGACGCAGACACTGACACGTTCGCAGGTGTTCGACCCTGGGCAGTGGGAGGAGGGCAGCTACTCGTCCGCGGTGACGGGCAAGGAAGCTCCAGCACTGGCCGTTTCGGTGCCCTGCACGAGTTACGAGGAGCAGGCGCTGGAGCTGAGAGTGTCGCAGGCCGAGGGGGAGCTAACCGCAGACGTGGCTCAGGCTCTGGACAGCCCGAGCTCCTCTTCGGAACTGCAGTTCTCCCTGCACGCGGATGGACGCCAGGTCGATGTTGCCAAGATCCGCTTCAAGGAGCGGGCCACGCTCAAGACCGACTTGGCTGGGGTGGGCGCCGTGGTGCTGTCCGTCAAACAGGTTGTCGACGAGAAAACCCCTTGTCGCGAGGAAGCGACAGCCCTGATCACCTCCCTCCAGATCGCCGAATGAGCAACTCCTCTTGGGATCCTGGCGCGGACGGACCGCAACCTTCGGAGAAGGTGACCACAGGTCGGTCGAGCGCGGAAGAGCTCGACTATCGCAAGACCATCGCTGCTGAAGAGTCTGCGCATCAGAGCGGTATCGGCAACAAGCTCAAGATCGCGGGCCTGATCGTCGCCGTGCTTATGGGCCTGTTGACTTGGGCTTCCAGACCCCATGACCAGCAGGCTACGCCCGATGCAACGACGGCCATCGGCACGGCGCCGTCGCCGCTCGCGTCCGCGCACTCCATTGGCCTCCCAAGTCTGCCGAGCGTACCGGGGAGCTGCGTGGACCAATCGGGTCGTGAAACTGCGTGCAGTCGTGTCGAGGCGCAGGTCCCGGCGGTAGTCGACAACTGCACCGTGACTGAAGCTGCTGCCTCGCTTGGACTGGACGCGAACGTCCTCCAGCTCGACCTGGCGGTGACTACTTCTGGCGGTCGATGCGCTGTTTCGCCCGGCGAGGACGCGCGGGCTGAGGGTGCGCTGGCCGAGGACGTGATGAGTGCCGCGAACGGGGATGACGTGGCGCCCGCCCTGCTCCAATGCGCTCGAAGGACACAACTTGCGAACTCCATCCCGTGTTCACAGCCACACGAGTTCGAATGGATCGGTCCTTGGGTGCCGTCAAGCCGCGCGGAGTCGGCGGATTGTCAACAACGCGGCCGTGTCTACACCGAGGAATCTCTTACGGACCCAGGCCGAATGAAGGCAGTTGTGGCCCAGGCAAGCCAGGCAAGTGGACCAGCGTCCCGCTGCGCCATTGTGACGGAAACCCGAACGGGCTCCGTCCGCCTGATCCGTGGGGGAGCTCTCGATTGAGATCCGTGTGGGAGATCTCGATGGATGCGTCGCCCGGGGTGGATGGGGCAGGTGCGCTCCGCCCGTGACGAGCGAGGGGCCTGACCCGCCCCTGAGGGTGAGCCGGGGTGGGATACCCGCACATAGCGTGGGTCGGACCCGACGAAGGAGAGTCCCATGACCACCCGGCGCCCGGACGTCCAGCTCACCAGCGACCCCAAAGAGGTCGACAAGGTCCACAAGCTCATCGACGACGCCGACATCGCGATGCTGACGACGCACGACGCGAGCGACCCCGACGGCAATCTCGTCAGCCGCCCGCTGTCCACCCAGCGGGCCGAGGACGGCGACGCGCTCTTCCTCGTGCGCGCCAGCTCCGCCGTGGCGCAGGACATCGCGGCCGACCCGCGCGTCAACGTGTCCTATTCGACCAAGTCCGCCTGGGTCTCGGTCGCCGGTCGTGGCGAGATCGTCACCGACCCTGCGCTGACCAAGGAGCTGTGGAGCCGCGGCGCTGCCATGTTCATGGAGGGCGGCCCGGAGAACCCGGACAACGTCGTCCTCAGGGTGCACGGCGAGACGGCCGAATACTGGGGCGGCGAGTCGCTCGTCGCCACCGCCGTCAAAACGGCCAAGGCCATCGCCGGCCGTGACAACGACGAGACGACGACCGTCGTCGACCTGACCTGAGCCTCCGCGGCCGATGAGCCGCGGCCGGTCAGCCCCGACCGGTCAGCCTCGGCCAGAGTGCCTGGGGGACCAGCCTCGCGGCCTTCATCGCGGCAGTCATCTGCCAGGGGAAGACCACTTCGGCCGCGCCCGACTCGATGCCGTCGCAGATCGCCTCTGCGGCGGCATCGGGCTCGACCATCCACGGCATCGGGAAGTCATTGCCCTGCGTCATCTCGGTCCGCACGAAGCCGGGGCTGACCGTCACCACCTCTACACCCTTGCCGCGCAGGGAAGCCCGCAGGGCCTCGGTGAGATTGAGTTGGGCTGCCTTGGTCGCGCCGTAGTACTCCGCACCCGGCAGCCCGCGATAGCCCGCCACCGATGCGACGACGGCGATGGAGCCGCTCCCGGCCGCGACGAGCTCGGGCGTGACCAGCTCGAGGACATTGCTCAGGCCGAGCAGATTCACCTGCACATGCCGCTCGAACTCGGCTGCGTCCCAACGGGACCCATCCGCGCGCTTCCAGTAGCCCGCGGCATACACCACGCAGTCGACACCCCCGAGGCTGTCCTGCACGGAGGTCCAGCCCACCGAGATGCTGTCGACGTCGGTGACGTCGGCGGGCACCACCACCATCGCGTCACCGGCCACCTCCCGCAGGCTCTCCTCGCGCCGAGCGGTCACCGCCACCCGCGCCCCGCGACGCACCAGCTCGCTCGCCACCGCCGCGCCGATGCCACTGGACGCGCCGACCACCCAGACCCGCGACCCTTCGACCTTCATGACCTGCTCCTCTCGATGCGCAGCTGGACGACATCGAGGTAGCCGCTGCGGAAACCGGCCTCGGAGTAGGCGAGATAGAACTCCCACATGCGTCGGAACTTCTCGTCGAAGCCGAGGGCCGCGACCCGGTCGGCCGCCGCACCGAAGGTGTGCCGCCAGCGGCGCAGGGTCTCGGCATAGTGCGCCCCGAGGCTGCGGCTGTGGGTCACCGACAGGGAGGTATGCCGCGCCAGCACCTGGTCGATCGCCTCCCGTGAGGGGATCAGGCCACCGGGGAAGATGTGCTTCTGGATCCACCCGTGGGAGTGGCGGGTCGCCAGGAACCGACTGTGGGACATGGTGATCGCCTGGATCGCGACACGCCCGCCGGGGGCCAGCAGCCGGTCCAGAGCCTCGAAGTAGTCGGGCCAGAACTCCTCGCCCACAGCCTCGATCATCTCGATCGAGATGATCGCGTCAAAGCTGCCCGTCACCGACCGGTAGTCCTCGATGAGTACCTGCACCGCCACGCCCGCCTCCCGCGCGCGCTGCCGGGCCAGCGTCGCCTGCTCGCTGCTGAGGGTGATCGAAGTGACGTCGGCCCCACGCTGGGCGGCCCGGATCGCCAGTGCCCCCCAGCCCGTGCCGATCTCCAGCACCCGTGTGCCGGCGCAGACCCCGGCATCGTCGAGGGCGGCGTCGATCTTGCGCAGCTGGGCCTCCCGCAGATCCCCGGTGAAGGGGGGCTCGCCCTCGAAGTAGGCGGAGCTGTAGGTCATCGTCGGGTCGAGGAAGGTCGCGAAGAGCTCGTTGCTCAGGTCGTAGTGGGAGGCGATGTTCTCGCGGGACCCCTCGGGGCTGTTGCGGGTGTGCTCCGGGTGGGCCCGGTCGCTGATCCGACGCAGGCGCAGGAGGGGGGCCGGCACAAGGTCGGCAAGCCGGCTGGCGAAGGGGGCCAGGGCATCCGCGAGATCGGTCCCGGGTGCGGCCGACCAGTCCCCGGCCATATAGGCCTCCCCGATGCCGATCTTGGGGTGGGCGCCGATGCGGGAGAAGGCATCTCGGGGGCAATCGATGTGCAGTCGCGGCGCCTGCGGGTCTGCCGACCCGAGATGTGAGCCGTCGGGCAGCACGGCGACCACCCCGGCCCTTCTCAGGGCGACGGTGCACAGCGCCCTGGCGACCGCGGCCCGTGGGCGGGAGCGGACGAGGGGTTCCATCAGATCTGCGGTGCGGCGCGGCGCCATCGTCGTCAGACTCCTTGCGGCGGTCGGTGGGTGGGGCGCTGCTGCACGGGCAGCCTGCGCAGCCAGAGCCAGATCCCGTGTGCCCGGATGAGCGCACTCACCCGCTGGGGCATCAACGGTGAGCGCACCGAGGCGGCGAGCACGGCGCGACGCGTCGCCGGCCTGGGCGAGCCCACGAACGAGCCGTGGAAGACCGCGCCGGCCTGGTCGGCGTGGAGGGAGAGAGAGACCCGGATGCGCTCGGGTGTCAGGCCAAGCCGCACGGCATACCGCCCGGAGACGTCGAAGAACGGTGAGACATAGAAGGCCTTGTCGACGTCGGCGTGGCCGTCGGGGTGCGGCTCGAGCAGATAGGCGTGTCGCTCGCCATAGGTGTTGTGGACCTCCATGACCACGCAGCGGAGCGTGCCGTCGGTGGCGAAGCACCAGTGGACGGTCAGCGGGTCGAAGACATGGCCAAGCACGCGGGCGTTGGCGAGCATGACGATCCTGCCGCCGTCGAGCCGGATCCCCTGCGCGGCAACAAAACCCGCAACGTTGTCGCGGATGCTGCGCGTGGGGTCACCGAGGTGGTCCGCCGCGTGGAAGGACGCGAGGGCGCCGTGGTCAGGCAGGTCGTCGAGGTCGACCAGCCACTGGTGCACGCGGTGGCGGAAGCGGTGGGAGACGGCGCCGGCCCGGGCGTGGGAGACCCTCCCCTCCACGAGTGCCGGCAGTGGCGGCAGGGACGCGGTGGTGGTCACCACACCACCCCGAAGTGCTCCGCCGCTGCCACCCCGGAGCGGCAGCCGTCCTCGTGGAAACCCCAGCCGTGGTAGGCCCCGGCAAACACGGTCTGCGGGGTGGCCAGCTCGTCCAGCCGCGCCCGTGCCGCCACCGACTCGGCGGTGTAGACGGGGTGTGCGTAGTCCATCGAGGCGATCACGGCGGAGGGGTCGACCGCGGCGGAGTTGAGGGTGACCAGATGCGGCCGCGTGCTGGCATGGCCCATGAGGCGGTTCATCCAATAGGTGACCACCGGCGCGCTGGCCACGGAGTCGCACGAGTCCATCTGGAAGTTCCAGGAGGCGCGGGCCCTAGCGGTCTCGGGAAGCAGGGACTCGTCGGTGTGCAGCACAGTCGCATTGCGGCCGTAGGGGATTGCCCCCAGGATCTCCCGCTCGCTGGTCGTCGCGTCGGTGAGCAGGCGCAGGGCCTCGTCGGAGTGGGTGGCGATGACGACGCCGTCGTGGGTCGAGGTCGCCCCGGACTGCGTCGTCACGCTCACGCTCTCGCCGCGGCTCACGGCGGTGACGGGGTCGGCCACGCGCACGTCGTCCAGGCGGCCGGACAGGAGCTCGACATAGGTCGCCGAGCCGCCCACGACGGTCAGCCAGGTGTGGCTGTGGCGCACCGAGAGCATGCCGTGGTTGTCGAGGAAGCGGAAGAGGAAGCGGGCGGGGTAGTCCAGCGCGAGCTCGTGCCCGCTGGACCACACGCAGGCCACGAGCGGCATCGCATAGTGGCGCACCAGGAAGTCGTCGAACCCGTGGCCCGACAGCCACTGGCCAAGAGTGGTGGTCTCGTCCTCGCTCTGCGCGAGCCAGCGCGTGGCCTCTGCATGGAAGCGGCGGATGCCCACCAGCATCGAGCGGAAGTCCTTGCGCGCCAACGCACTCGGCTGGGCGAGGATGCCACCCAGGCCCTTGCCCCCGGCATACTCCAGTCCACAGCCGCCGCACGAGACGCTCATGCTCATCTCGGTCGGGCGGGTCTGCACGCCGAGTTCGTCGAAGAGGCGGATCAGGTGGGGATAGGTCACCCGGTTGTGCACGATGAATCCCGAGTCGACCCGATGGGTGGCGCTGCCGTCGGTGACGTCATGGGTGTGGGCGTGCCCCCCGAGCCGGGGCTGTGCCTCGAACAGCGTCACCTCGTGCGAGCGCGAGAGCAGGTATGCCGCGGTCAGCCCGGCGACACCGCCGCCGACGACCGCGATGCGCCGCCGGGGTGTCAATGCCTCGTCCACGGCAGGGTGGCGGCGCACAGGGCGCCCCAGCCGGCCGCGATCGCCATGACCTTGCCGCGGGTGCGGGGAGGGCAGGCCAGCCCGAAGCCGACCGTGTCGGCCGCATCGCAGAGCACCCGGGCGGTGACAGCGGCGCGCAGGGCGGGGCCGGGCGGGGCGGCCATCATGGCGCCGCCGGAGAGCACATCGCGCACCCCGATGGCCCTCGCGATCGCGGTCGGTGTGGCGCCCTGTGAGAGCCCCGCCGTGCGCAGCATGGAGTCGGGTCGGGCGACCGAGTAGGCGCCATAGGCCAGGGTCAGGATGCCCATCAACCGCGGTGCGAGGTTCGACATGTGGACCAGCTCCGAGAGGGGTCAGTGTCGGAATGCGGATCATTCGACAGTGGAAACATTCGAACATCGAAGGATACGATCGTCAAGATGACCCAGCCACAGCCCCGCGACGAGCTCCTGCGTGAGCTGCAGGCCCAGCTCCGGGCCGTGTCGCTGCACTCGCGGCGCTATGTCGCCGACGTCGCCCGGGCGCTGCGCCTGCCCTCGTCCGACATCCACGCCGTCGGAGTCCTCAAGGACGCCCACGAGCGCGGTCGTGAGGTCACCGCCACCGAGCTCGCTCACGGGGTCGGCCTGTCCAACGCCGCCGTCACCGCGATGCTCGACCGCATGCAGCGCGTGGGCCATGCCACCAAGCACCGCTCGGCCGTCGACGCGCGCCGGGTCATCGTCGACCCCACCGACGAGGGTCGGCTGACCAGCTCCGAGATGTTCCGCCCCATGAACGACTCGATCCGCGCGGCCCTCAGCGGCTACTCCGACGCCGAGCTCGAGGCTTTCACTCAGATGCTCGGTCGGGTCTCCGAGGCCATGCAGACCGCCCAGGAGCCCACGCGGCGGCGGCCGGCCGGCGACTCGTCGGGTCCGGACGAGGTCGCCTGAGCCATGGCCGGGCCCAGTGATGACGTGAGCCGATGAGTCGACTGATCTCACCGGTCGCCGAGGTGCGGGCGTTTGCGACCGCCGCTCTGCGCGACCCGGTCGTGCCGGCCACGCCGGAGTCGCCTGCGGCGCAACGACGCCGCAGGGTGGTGGTGCTCGTGAGCCTGCTGCTCGGCAGTCTGGGGCTTGGTCTGGCGCTGCGCGTGCCACCGGAGCAGGTTCAGCTCTTCACCCTCGCCAACGTGGGCGTGCTCGCCATCTGGGCGCTGGGCGCCCTGGCGTCCGGGCCCATCCACCTCGGCCACGCGCACTCCCGCGCGGGCGGCCTGTCCAGGGGCATCGTCCAGTCGCTCGCACTCGGGGCCCTGCTCGTCGCGCTCTTCCTCGTCGGCGCCGTGGGCGTGGCTGCCGTGCCCGTCCTGGCCCGGCCCGTCGACGGCCTGCTCGAGCACGCCCACACCGGGCAGCTCGGCGTCGTCGCGCTCGTGACCGCCGCGAGCGGGGTGGCCGAGGAGATGTTCTTCCGCGGTGCCCTGTTTGCCGCTCTGCCGGCGAGGTATGCCGTGGCCGGCAGCCTCGTCGCCTATACCCTGACGGTGCTCGGCACCGGCAACCCCATGCTCGTCCTGGCAGCGGCGCTGCTCGGACTGCTCACCGGACTCCAGAGACGGGTCACCGGTGGCGTGCTCGGCCCGGCCATCACCCACGTGGTGTGGTCGATGTCGATGCTCTTCCTCCTCCCGCCCATCCTTGACGCACTGAGGTGACATCGCATGACACCCGAGAACGACCGCTCCCACGTGACGGAATCCGCGTCACGGGGCCCTGATGGCCGCACCGCTCTCGTCACCGGGGCGACCGGCTATGTCGGCGGCCTGCTGGTGCCGCGACTGCTGGAGGCCGGCTGGCGAGTGCGGGTGCTGAGCCGCTCCCGCGAGCGAGTTGCCAGCACCGCGTGGTCGGACGACGTCGACATCGTCACCGGCGACGCGAGCGACCCGCGGGACCTCGCCACCGCCTGTGAGGGCGTCGACGTCGCCTACTACCTGCTGCACTCGATGGACGGCGAGGGGGACTTCCGGGAGCGGGACCGCGAGCTGGCCGAGCTCTTTGCCCGCGTCTGCGAGGACGCGGCCGTGGGGCGCATCGTCTATCTCGGCGGCCTGTTGCCCCAGGGGGAGCAGGACCTGTCCGATCACCTTGCCTCGCGCGCCGAGGTCGGCCAGGTCTTCCTCGACTCCCGGGTGCCGGCAGCCTGCCTCCAGGCAGGCATGGTGCTGGGCGCAGGGTCAGCCTCGTTCGAGGTCTTGCGGCACCTGACCGAGCGGCTGCCCGCGATGGGCGTCCCGCCGTGGCTGCACCAGCAGGTCCAGCCCATCGCGGTCGACGACGCGCTGCACTACCTGGTGGGCGCTGCCGAGCTCGACCCCGAGCTCAATCGGACCTTCGACATCGGGGGTCCCGATGTCGACACCTATGTCGGGCTGGTCGAGCGCTATGCCCGGGTGGCCGGGATCCACCGACGCCCGGTGGTCACCGTGCCGCTGATCACCCCCGAGCTGGCCAGCTATTGGATCGCGCTGGTCACGCCGGTCGACCTGGGCCTGGCCCGCCCGCTCGTGGGCAGTCTGCGCCACGACATGGTCTGTCACGAGGACGACCTGAGCCGGCTGGTCGGCCCGCCTCCCGGTGGTGCGACCTCCTTCGAGGCGGCGGTGCGCGCTGCGCTCGCCGAGTCCTCCCCGCAGACCTTTGGCCGGAATGTGCGGCGAGCGGCGGGGATGGTGGCGGCCTGTGCCGTCGCCGGCTCGCTCGCGTCGGACCCGAACAGTCGCTGGTATCGCTCCCTGGACCTCCCGTCGTGGCAGCCCCCAAAGGCCGCCTTCCCGATCGCCTGGACCACGCTGTATGTCGCGATAGCGGCCGTATCTGCCTCTGCCACAACGCAACTGGATGACGAGGCGCGCGATGGTGAGGCCACGGCATACTGGCGCGCGCTCGGTGGCAACCTGGTCCTGAACGCGGGCTGGAGCGCGCTGTTCTTCCGTGCGCGGCGGCCCTGGCTCGCCGCGGCCGGCGCCGCCGCCCTGGCGACCAGCTCGGCCGATCTCACCCGCCGGGCCGGAAGCGTCAGCCGCGGCCACGGCATCGCCCTCGCCCCCTATCCGGCCTGGTGCGCCTTTGCGACCGCGCTGTCCACCGAGATCGCGCGCCGCAACCCCCTGACGCCCGTGTCGAGGTCCTGACCGAGGGGCCGTATGCCGCGGGCACCCGCTGGCGCGAGACCCTCACCAGGCTTGCCATGGACCTCGCCGGTGAGGCCGCGCAGCCCTCGCTGGTCCAGCGCCTGACCTCGGCGGTCATGGGCAGGGCGGCCATGTCGATGATGCGCAAGGCCATGGCCCAGGACCTGGCCGACATCGCCGCAGCCGCCGAGCGCGCCCAGGCGTCAGGTACTCGGCGGCTGCTCCGGCTGGTCGACCACCTCGGTGAGATTGCCCTGGAGATCCCGTCTCCACTGCACGCCGTTGGAGTCGCGGAAGGTCAAGTCCGTGACGGCCCAGTTCCGTGCTGCGGTCACCGGTCGCACTCGGCCTGCGAGGGTGCTGACCTGCTCAGGGAACTTCCAGGGGAACTTGGCCTGGGGGTCCTTGGACTCGGCGATGAAATAGACCCCTGGAGGGAGGATCCGGTGTTCGATCGGCTTCTGAGCGCGATTGTCCTGGTTGCGACTGGACACGCGGATGTCATGGATCGGGGTGGTCCCGCGGTTCGCGACCACGACTCCAAACTTGCGCTGCTGCCGGTCCTCCGGCACGTCCGGCTGCTCGCTATGGACGCCGATCCAGGCCGATACCAGCGAGGCTGACTCTCGTCGGAGTCTCTCGACTGCGCGGTCGTCGCGCTCCCTCTCGATGTCATACAGGCGCTTGGCCGTGACCCCCGCCCATACTGCCGCTGCCAAGGCGCCGGCCCCAGCCAGTGCTGAGATCCAGTCTGCGAAGTTCCCCATGCCGGGACGCTAAGGACTACCCGCCGGTTGCGCACCCGGAGGCGCCAGGTCGTGGCGCGCGAGCCGAGCCGCGGCATACGTGATCGACTGCACGCAAGGCAAAGTTGCACTCAGTGCACCACCATGCCTAGCGTGGGCGGATGAGCAGAGACCTGCCGGTATGCCGTGCGCCGCTGGGCTCCCGGCGCGAGGCCAACAAGGAGCGCACCCGCACGGCCATCGTCGACGCCGTCTATGCGCTGGTGGGGGAGCGGGGCCTTGAGGGAGTGACCGCAGAGCAGGTCGCCGAGCGGGCCGATGTCTCCCGGCGGACCTTCTTCAACTATTTCTCCTCGGTGGAGGCCGTGCTCGCCGACGTCGCCTCGCGCAGCATCGACGACATGGCCCAGGCCATCGCCGAGCGGCCCCATGACGAGTCCCTCTTCATCAGTCTCGACCGGGCAGTCGCCGAGAGCTTCGACGCCGACGCCCTGCGCCGCGCGGCGATTGCGTGGCGGGCCGCGGCGACATCCGAGGCCACCGCCCGTCACCTGGCCTATTGCGAGGCCCAGATGGTCGAGCACGTCCACGACGTGGTGATCGAGCGGCTGGCCGACCGGGGCATTACCGCGGCCCCGCTGGAGACCCGTACCCTCGCCTGCGCGCTGATCGCCGCCGCTTCCGCCGCCCAGGCCGAGTGGCTGTCGGCCACCGGCGGTGAGGTCACCCCGGCCTCCCTCACCCAGTTCAATGACCTGCTTCGCGAGGCGCTGGCCTTCGTCGGCGGCGGCTTCGCCCACCTCGACAAGTCCTGACCCCCCCTACTGACGCCCACTCCTGACGCAACACCGCACGGAGGCAAACAACTATGGCCACCTATCTCTACAAGCTCGGCCGCTGGTGCGCCCGCCACGCATGGGCGACCGTCCTGGCGTGGGTGCTCGTGCTCGGCCTGCTCGCCGGCTCCGCCGGCGCACTGATGAAGCCCTTCACCAGCGAGATGAAGATCCCGGGCGCACCCTTCCAGACGGTGCTCGACGACCTCAGGACCGAGATCCCCGCGGCCGCCGGGGGTGTGGGCACGGTCGTCTTCACGACCACGGACGGCACGCGCTTCACCGACGAGCAGAAGGCCGCGATCACCACCGTCCTGGGGGAGTGGAAGAAGGTCGACGGGGTCGAGACGACCGTCGATCCCTTCGCCATGCAGAAGCAGATCGACGAGGGCGCCGCCAAACTCGCCGCGGGGCAGAGGCAGCTCGCCGACGGGGAGGCTAAGCTGGCCCCGGCCAAGACCAAGATCGAGGAGGGGCAGAGCCAGCTGGCCTTCGGCAAGCGCGCGCTCGCCGACCTCAAGAAGCAGGCGGGGGCGGCCCCTGCCGGCAGCCCGCAGCGGGCGCAGCTCGACGCCCAGGTGGCCGCCCTCCAGAAGCAGATCACCGAGGGTGAGGCCAGGCTCAACGCCGGCAAGGCGCAGTACGAGGCCGGACGCGCCCAGCTCGACGCGGCCAAGGCGACAACGGAGACCGGTGCGCGCAAGGCCGCCCTGTCCGAGGGGATGCGTTTTGTCTCCAAGGAGGGGTCGGTGGCCCAGTCCCAGGTGATCTTCGCCGACGCGATCAACAACGTCCCGCTCGAGATCCGCCAGGCGATCCCGGAGGCCGGGAAGTCATTGAGCGCCAAGGGTGTCGAGGTCAACTACTCGAGCGAGCTCGTGCGGGACGTCGCCGGCATCATGGGGCCGGGCGAGATCCTCGGTCTGGCCATGGCCGCCCTCGTGCTGCTGGTGATGCTCGGCTCGCTCGTGGCCGCCGGCCTGCCTCTGCTCAACGCCGTCATCGGCGTCGCGGTGGGTGTGCTCGCGACCGTCGCGCTGACCCACTGGGTCCAGATGAACGACATCACCCCGGCCCTGGCCGTCATGCTCGGCCTCGCGGTCGGCATCGACTACACCCTCTTCCTGGTCAACCGCCACCGCGAGCAGCTGGCCCGCGGCGTGCCCCTCGAGGAGTCGATCGCGCGCGCGAACGGCACCGCCGGCAGCGCCGTCCTCTTCGCCGGCATGACCGTCTTCGTCGCCCTCGCCGCGCTCTTTGTGACCGGTATGCCGTTCCTGACCATCCTTGGTCTCTCGGCTGCCGGCACCGTCGCCGTCGCCGTCCTGGTGGCTCTGACTTTGACCCCGGCGCTGCTGCACATCATGGGCAGCCGCGTCCTGTCGGCGCGCTCCCGCAGGCGGCTGCGCGAGGAGCTCGAGCGCGAGGACGAGATGGCCGCCGAGGCGGCGCGCACCCACCACGAGCCGCCCGCCACCGGCTGGGGCGGCCTGGTCACGACGCACCCGCACGTCGTCATGGCGATCGTCACGGGCCTGCTGGTGCTGCTGGCGATCCCCGCCGCGTCGCTCCGTCTCGGCCTGCCCGACGGTGGCACCGACTCGTCGGACTCGACCGGATACAAGACCTATTCGACCATCGCCGACAGTTTCGGTGCCGGCGCCAACGGCCCGATCGTCGCCGTCGGCAAGGTGGCCCAGCCCAAGGACGCCGCCGCGACCGATGCCCTCAGCCTCAGGCTCGGCGAGCGACTCAAGGAGACCGCCGGCGTTGAGTTCGTCCTGCCGATCGGCGCCAGCAGCGACCAGGACACCATCGCCTATCAGATCGTCCCGACCACCGGCCCGGGAGAGGAGGCGACGGTCGACCTCGTCGGCAACCTGCGCGCCATGGCCCCCTCGATCGAGCGGGACACCGGCGTCGACGTCGGCTTCACCGGTCAGACCGTCGCCAACATCGACATCTCCGACAGGCTCGGCGACGCTCTGCCGATCTATCTCGCAGTCGTTGTCGGCATCTCGCTGCTGCTGCTCCTGCTCGTCTTCCGCTCGATCGTGGTGCCGCTGCTCGCCACGGGAGGCTTCCTGCTGAGCGTCGCCGCGGCATTCGGCGCTGTCGTGGCGGTCTATCAGTGGGGCTGGCTCGGTTCGCTCTTTGCCGTCGAGCACCCGAGCTCGATCCTCAGCTTCCTGCCGACGCTGGTCATCGGCGTGCTCTTTGGGCTCGCGATGGACTACCAGATGTTCCTCGTCACCGGGATGCGCGAGGCGTGGGCCCACGGGCAGGACGCGCACACCGCTGTGCGCACCGGCTTCAGCCACGGAGCCCGGGTCGTCACCGCGGCCGCCCTGATCATGGCCTCGGTCTTCGCCGGCTTCATCCACGCCGACATGACGATGATCCGGCCCATCGGCTTCGCGCTCGCGATCGGTGTGCTCATCGACGCTTTCCTCGTGCGCATGACCGCGACCCCGGCTGTGATGCACCTGCTCGGCGAGAAGGCCTGGTATCTCCCGCGCTGGCTCGACCGGATCCTGCCCGACCTCGACGTCGAGGGGACCAAGCTCGCCGCTGCCCGGGACGAGGACAGGGCTCGCGAGGCGGAGGTCACCGACGACGCTCTCGCCGAGGCCGAGTCGCACCGCCCCCGGCACGCCGAGTCATGAGCCGACCCTGGGGAGTGCTGTTCGCCGCGCTATGCACTGCCTCGGGAGGTTGCGCTGCCTCGGGAGGTTGCACTGCCTCGCCAGGGGGCCGATCGTGGGGCAATGCATAGCGCCCGCCACATGACGGGTACGTCGCGCTGGGAGCCCCCAGCGCGGCATACCTCTCCCCCCTTAAGCCAATTGGCGAGTTGCGCGCCGTGCGGAACTCGCCAATTGGCGTGATGGTGGGTGCGGAACTCGCCAATTGGCGGGATGGGGGGCGAGGGCGGGGATTTTCGTGGGCGCGTGGGTAGGAGATGAGTAGCGATACCCTCCCGGGAGAGCACTCGCGCGCGGGACGATGGACGTGGGAACCACAGTGGTCCCGCCGAGAGCCGGGAGGCAGCGATGCGCAGCCCCGACAGCCAGTCCCTCGCTCGGTCCGTCGACGCCCTCGTCGGCGCCGGCCTGGTCGAGCCCCAGCGACGCGAGGAGGCCCTTGATGTGCTGGCCGCCTCGGTGGGCTCCTCCCGGGACCGTCAGACGACGAGCGTCCTGACCGAGATCGCCGGCTACGTCGGTGGCATCCTCGTCCTGGCCGCCGCCGCCGTCTTCCTGGCCACCCAGTGGCACACGATGTCGCCGGCCACGCGCGTGGCCTCTCTCGTGGCCGCCGCCCTGGTGCTGATCGGCGCGGGTGCCGCGGCCACCCGGCTCGGCATCCGGGGCACCATCACCGACCCGGGCCAGGAGATCCGGCGCTATCTCGCGAGTGTGCTGCTCGTCGGGGGTGCGATCGTGCTGGGCTTCGCCGCCGGCCTGTGGTCGAGCGAGTTCACCGCGCTGCGCGACCCGCGCCCGCAGTCGGTCGGGTTTGCCACTGTCGTGCTCGCCGCGGCGCTGTCCTATCTCGTCGCGCCGTCCGCGGTTGCCCTCGCCGGCATGGCCCTGCCGCTCGGGATGTTCTGCGCCTCAGTTGTTTTCGATCAGTACCCCAGCGAGCACGACCCCCTGTGGTTCGGCGGCATGCTCCTCGTCGCGGGCCTCGTCTGGGGATGGCTCACCGAGCTCGGCGCCTTCCGCGAGGCGACCGCCGGGCGGATCATCACCGGCGCCTTCGCCGTCATCGGCGCGCAGAACCTCGCCTTCGGCACGGGGTTGGAGTGGATCGGGTATGCCGCGCTCGCCGCGGTCGGTGCCCTCGGCTTCGCGTTCTATGTGCACGCGGGAGCCTGGCCCTACCTCGCGACGGGCGTCCTCGCGCTGACGATGGCCGCCACTGAGGCCGCGGTCGACTGGAGCAACGGCGCCCTCGGCGCCGCGGGCGCGCTGCTGATCGCGGGAGCGGTCCTGCTCGGCCTCAGCCTGCTCGGCATGCGGATGCGCAGAGAGGCTGCCGCCAGCGTGTGACGCGCCGGAGTGAGTGTGACGCAGATCTCCCGCGGGGCCCGCTCAGGCGCTAGCCTCCCTACCTGAGGTAATCCTTCAGCCCGGAGCCCGACTCTGTCACCCCCTGCCCCGGCCGCGCTCTGCCCGGCCCCGCAACAAGGGAGTGCGCCATGCCCCGTCCCCCTCGTCTCGCCGCCGTCCTCGCCGCCGCCACGACACTGCTGGCCCTCCCACTGGCCGGCGCGGCCCAGGCCGCCC
Organism: Micrococcales bacterium; assembly: GCA_021287075.1. Taxonomy (GTDB): domain Bacteria; phylum Actinomycetota; class Actinomycetes; order Actinomycetales; family Dermatophilaceae; genus JAJTBD01. The sequence goes on from JAJTBD010000005.1 coordinate 31,981, forward strand.
AGGGACCCGACCAGTACGTCGCCCTCGGCGATTCCTACGCGGCCGGCAACGGCACGTCCAACTACAACCTCGACTACTCCTGTGCGCGGAGCACCGACGCCTACGCGCCGATCATCGCGGCCGAGCGTCCCGGCACCGCGCTGTCCTTCCTCGCCTGCGGCGGTGCCAAGACCGGCGATGTCCTGGCCAACCAACTCGGCACCCTCAGCAGCGACACCGACTACGTCACGCTCAGCATCGGCGGCAACGACGTCGGCTTCACCAGCCTGATCCTCGGCTGCTGGAACTGGCTGGACACCTCGGGCTGCCTGAGCACGATCGACTCGACCAACGCCAGGATCGCGGGCGAGCTGCCCGCCAAGCTGGACCAGACCTATGCGGCGATCAGGTCCCGCGCGCCCAAGGCCAAGGTCATCATCGTCGGCTACCCGCACCTGCTCGGCGACACCGTCGGCTGCAGCCAGGCCGACGGCATCACCGCCACCGAGGCACCCAGGCTCAATGCCCTCGTCGACAACCTCAACGCCACCATCGCCCAGCGCGCCCGGGCCAATGGCTTCACCTTCGTCAACCCAGTCGCGGCCTTCGACGGCCACGACGTCTGCTCCTCGAGCAGGTACGTCTGGGGCAAGTGGGCGCCGCTGATCACCGACATCTACCACCCGACCAAGGCCGGCTATCGCAATGGTTACGCGCCCCTCGTGCGCGCGGTCATGGGCTGACCCCGGCCCACCACGGCACGTCCCGGGCTGATCGCTTGCGGAGGGGCGCGATCTGCCCGGGATTGTCCCGGTCTGGCTCAGATCCCGCCCCGCAGTGGGGAGTTCTGCCCTCCCTGACAGCAGGCCCACGCCGCTACGCTGATGACGACTCCCTGCCCTCCCCCCGAAGTAGGTGAACCACCGTGGTGACCACGCACACCCTCCTGAGCCGTCGCGCTCTCGGCGTCGCCGCCCTGCTCGCAGCCCTCCTCGCCCCGAGCGCGACCATGGTCGTCCTCGACGGCCAGAGCGCGTTCGCCGCAACGGTCAGCAAGGCCAAGAAGCCCTCGCCGACGACCAGCACCACCGCGACCGACACGCCCAGCGTCACGCGCACCCCCACCAAGCGGCCCACCATGCGCCCGACGATGCGCCCGACGATGGGCTACACCCCGACGGTCGGCTCGCCGACAGCGACCCACTAGCGCCCACGCAGGTATGCCGCGCTGGGCCCCCAGCGCGGCATACCTGCTGGGGTCAACGGGCTCCGAAGCCTCCCTCGCGGATGCGCGCGAGGGCCCGCCCGTCCGCAAGCTCCCTGACGTCGGAGCGTGGGTCCAGGTAGTAGGACAGCAGCAGGCCGGTCAGCCGCGGGTCGGAGCGCAGCTCGCCCACGGGGTAGCGCCGACCCAGCTCACCCCGCGCCGTCAGGGTCAGCTGCCCGCCCGCGGGCGTCACCCCCGCGGCCACCAGTCGCTGCCACCCGACCTTGTCGGGGCCACGCAGGTGACCTTGCACCGTGACGCCCTCCGTGGTCAGGTCCACCCTGGTGGGGCGCCAGCGCCCCGTCAGCACCGTCGCCAGCCAGCCGAGCGAGGCCAGACCGACCGCGGCCACAGCAGACCACCACAGTGCCGAGGCCATGGGCACGGCGCCGGTGGCCAGCCCCCACACCGCCAGCGCTCCCGCCGCCGCGCCGACGACAGCAAAGAGTGCGTGACACCCAGGCCGCCCGGGAGCCGACGAGCTCGATCCCGTCTGAGTGCTGGCGGACCGTCAGATGGCCGGTGCGGGGCGGCACGTGTGGCGCGACCAGCATCCCGACGAGCAGACCAAGCAGCGCTGCGAACAGCACCGCCATCGTCGCCCACGGCAGGTCACCCTCCTCGACCGCCGACCAGGCCAGCCACGCGAGCAGGGGCAGCGGCAGGGCGAACATGGCAGCCGGGGCGAGCGCTGCGGCGCGCGACCCACTCACGGGCTGATCGGGGACCGCCACCCGGAGGAGGGTGTTGTCGGCGCTCATCCGAAGACCTGCCTCGTGATGGGCGGAGGTCAGGTGGGGCGCTTCTTGGGGGCGCGGGCGTCGGTCTGGCCGGCGTCCCGAACGACCACGTCACCTAGGACCTCGTCGATCTTGGCGAGCAGGTCGGGCTCGAGCGTGACCCCCGAGGCCGCGACGTTGTCGTCGAGCTGCTCCGGACGGGAGGCGCCCACGAGTGCGGCGGCGACGTTCGGGTTCTGCAGCACCCAGGCGACCGCGAGCTGCGGCATCGTCAGGCCGGCCTCCTCCGCGAGGGGCTTCAGGCCCTGGACCGCGGTGAGGACCGGCTCGGTCATGAAGTCGCCCATGTTGCCGCCGGCGTCCTTGTCGGCCCCGCGGCTGCCCTCGGGCGCGCCCTCCCCGGGGAGGTACTTGCCGGACAGCACGCCCTGGGCCATCGGGCTCCACACGATCTGGCTGATGCCGAGCTCCTCGCAGGCCGGGACGACCTCGGGCTCGATGACGCGCCAGAGCATGGAGTACTGCGGCTGGCTCGAGATCAACTGCACGCCAAGGTCTTTGGCCATCGCGTGCCCCTGACGGATCTGGTCGGCCGTCCACTCCGAGACGCCGATGTAGAGGGCCTTGCCCTGCCGCACGACGTCGGCGAAGGCCTGCATCGTCTCCTCCAGCGGCGTCTCCACGTCGAAGCGGTGCGCCTGGTAGAGGTCGACGTAGTCGGTCTGGAGCCGCTGGAGCGACCCGTTGATCGACTCCATGATGTGCTTGCGCGACAGGCCCGAGTCGTTGGGGCCGCCGGGACCGGTCGGCCAGTAGACCTTGGTGAAGATCTCGATCGACTCGCGCCGCTCGTCCTTCAAGGCCTCGCCGAGGACCGTCTCGGCCTTGGTGTTGGCATAGACGTCGGCGGTGTCGAAGGTGGTGATCCCGAGGTCGAGCGCCCTGCGTACGCACTGCGTGGCGACGTCGTTCTCGACCTGGGAGCCGTGGGTGATCCAGTTGCCGTAGGTGATCTCGGAGATCTTCAGTCCGCTGTTGCCGAGGTATCGGAATTCCATCCCTGCACCGTATGCCGCGCGGCGCAGTCCGCGCGAACGGTGCGCCCGCGGCATACCCCTTGGGGGCACCTCTCAAGCCACTTGGCGAGTTGCGCGCCTCCGTGGAACGGCTCCGGCCCCTCCTGGACACCTTGGCCGGCATCGCGCATGGACAGGCCCGGGGGTGCCGGGGGCCCCCGTAATCCCACGGGTTCTGCGACGCTGGCGGCATGAGCTATCCCGCGCAGATCTATTCGGGGGAGTCGGGGGAGGCCACCGCGTGGCGGGTGCCGGCCGACTCGGCTCCCGATGTCGTCTATCGGCGCACCGGCAACCGCGTGCGCTATCTGGCCCGCGGCACGGACACGACCGGGACCTACGGGCTCTGCCACTGGCATTTCGCCGGGCCGCCGACCGGTCCGGGGCCGCACTTCCACCGCACGATGACCGAGTCCTTCTATGTGCTCAGCGGCATCGTGACCATCTATGACGGGCGCGACTGGGTGCGCTGCTGGCCGGGGGACTTCGTGCACGTGCCGGCCGGGGGCATGCACGGCTTCCGCAACGAGGACGGGCCGGCCGAGATGCTCCTGCACTTCGCGCCGGGCGCGCCGCGTGAGGCCTATTTCGAGCGGCTCGCCCGCGGCATCGAGGACATGACGCCCGGTGAGCGTGACGACTTCATGCGCGCCCACGACAACGTCGAGCCACCCGACTGAGTGGGCGGCTGGCAATATCGACTATCACCCCAGGCCGATTGGGTGGCATGCCGTGCTCAGCCGGCGTCCTCGGACCCTGAGGTGGTCGTCGATGTGCTCGCATGCGGCCGGGGACGTGCGCGGCGCCCCGAGCGGCGACGCAGGGATGCCGCGCCGGCCAGTCCCAGCCCGACGAGCAGGATCTCGCGCCACCAGAAGGCGACGAGGTTGGTCGAGGTGCCGAAGAGGTTCAACCGCGGGCCGTTGACCAGGGCGTCGTCGGCGAGGTTGATGCAGGCGAGGTTCGGGCCGCCGCGGGTCACGAGCAGGGTGCGCCCGGGGACGGACATCGTGACGCCGTCCGGGCGGGTCTGGGCGATGGTGCCGGTGCGCAGCTTGCTGGGGCCACCCGCGCCGTCGAGGAGCGTCAGCGGGGTCTGCCCGGCGAGCTGCGGAGGGCAGACCGGTCGGCGGACGCCTGCCAGACGCCGGGTTTCGTGGGGTCAAGCGGTGCCGGCGCCTTCGGCGCAGGGGCGCCCGACCCTGTGGTGAGATCGACGATCCACGTGTCAACGTGCGCCGGTGGGCCCTCGGCGCGCCCCGATGTCACCCGCGCCCAGCGTGGGTCGCTGCCGACGGCCGCGGTGTACTGGCTGGTCTGGCCGGCGCGCAAGGGAGTGGGCAACGGCAGGCCACCGACCTCGAGACATTGCCAATGCGGACGTCGATGGTGCGCAGAGTCGTCGAGATCTCCGTGTCGGCGTCGGTGGTCAGAGCCTTGTAGTGGGCGACGACCAGATGACTGGCGTCAGCCCAGCCGGCGAGGTGCTCGTACTCGCCCTCTGTGGCTGCAAGACGGCGAAAGACGAGTGATCCGTCGGTGCTGACGACGGCGATGCCGGCGTCGAATCCGGCGGTGACGACGGGGACTGCCAGGTGGCGTCCATCGGGAGACCACCGGATCGGCATCTGTCCCGACTGGCCGTACTTCGTTGACGTCGTGTCGCCAGTGCCGTCGCTGGCGCCGATGCCGATGTCCCGGATGGGTACGACCTTGCCTGTCACGAGATCGCGCAGTTCATAGCTCTCGCCGTTCATCCAGGCCAGCCAGCGCCCGTCGGGCGACAGGGCCGGGAAGACATCCCGGTTCTGCCTCGGCAGCCCATAGCGCCGTCCGGCCTCGTCGAAGACGAAGGTGGAGAGGGTGGAGTCGGCCTGCAAGGCGCCCCAGCCGGCCATGGGCCCCGGGCTGTCGGGAAGGCCCCGCACCCAGATCTGCGGGTCGAGCCGCTGCGGATATTTCAGCGAAGACCGTTGCACCCCAGTCTGATTGGTCTCGGCGGGCGGGGCCGCACTCCCGAAGCCCAGCAGCGGCCACACGAGGGCGGCGACGAGCAGCAGCACCGCCACGCTCGACAGGCCGGTGAGCACCTGCCCACGGCGACGGGCACGACGGCCGCGGGACCACGCGGCATACGCCTGCTCGTCGGTCACCGGCTCGGACGAGACCCGCTCTGCCACCTCGCTCATCAGCTCATCGAGCCTCATCGCGCACCTCCTGCCGGCTCCACGAGCCCCGGGGCGCTCTCGCGCAGGCGGGCCAGCGCCTTGCGCGTGCTGGTCTTGACCGTGCTCACCGAGATGCCCAGGACATCGGCCACCTGGCTCTCGGGCAGGTCCTCGTAGTAGCGCAGCACGAGCAGCGCGCGTTGCCGGGGGGCCAGGGTCGCGAGCGCGCGCTGGAGGGTGACCCGCACGTCGGCGCCCGCCGCTGCCGCCACCGGTGCTCGTCGACGACGCGGGAGTAGAGCACGGTCCGCGCATAGGCCTGCGGCGCGGCATACGCGCGCTCCCAGTGCTGGGCGACCCGCAGGAGGGTCTCCTGCACCAGATCCTCCGCGCGTCCCCTGTCACCGCACAGGAGGTATGCCGCGCGCCGCAGCGTCGGGCTGAACGCCCGCGCGAACTGCGTGAACTCGTCGGCTCCCGATGGCATCGCGACCACCTCCCCACCCCTGGATACGTCTGGAGGCTAGGGCGTGGGTGCCTTCGCCGCGCGGCATATGCGTGGATGGCCATGGCACGATGGCCGGGTGAGTGAGCGTCCGGTGCAGGTGCCGTCCCCCGAACGGGCCGAGCGGCCGCGCGTCGCGCTCGCCCTCGGGGCGGGGGGAGCGCGCGGCTATACGCATATCGGTGTGATGCAGGTGCTCCAGGAGCGCGGCTACGAGGTCGCCGCCATTGCAGGCACGTCCATGGGCGCCCTCGTCGGCGGCATCGCCGCCGCAGGCGAGATCGAGCAGTTCACCGAGTGGGCGTGCGGGCTGACCCAGATGGACGTCGTGCGGCTGCTCGACCCGGCCCTCGCGGAGGCCGGGGCGCTTCGCGGCGTGCGCGTCTTCACGGCACTGTCCGAGCTGCTCGGCGACCGGATGATCGAGGACCTGCCGGTCCCGTTCACCGCTGTGGCCGCCGATCTGTATGCGCGCCGGGAGGTGTGGTTCCAGTCGGGCCCGCTCGACGAAGCCATCAGGGCGTCGGTCGCGATCCCGTCGGTGATCACGCCCGTGATGCACGAGGGCCGCACGCTCGTCGACGGCGGGGTGCTCAACCCCGTGCCGATCGAGCCCCTGAGCGCCACCCCCTGCGACCTGACCGTCGCGGTGTCGCTGAGCGGTTCCTCGCCGCAGCAGCCCCAGACGCCGACCCACGAGGCCGCCCACACCGAGGAGCGCATGCGGGCCGCCGACCGGGTGCGCGCGAGCGCTGCCGCGATGGCCTCCTCCATCCGGGAGAGCCTGACCCCCACTGCGCCGCAGGCAGTGATGCGCTCGCTCGAGCAGACGACCCGGGCCCTCGACACCATGGGCGATGTCATCGCGCGCTACCGACTCGCCGGGCGACCGCCGGACGTGCTGATCACGATCCCGTCCGACGCCGCCCGGACCTTCGACTTCCACCGCGCCGCCGAGCTGATCGACCTCGGCCGCCGGCTCACCGAGGTCGAGCTCGACCGCGCGGGACGCTGAGCCCCGGGGCGACACTGCCCAGGTGGGCGAGCGCGCCCCGGTGCGGAACTCGCCACTTGGCTCAGCGGGAGTGGGGCGGAACTCGCCAGTTGGCGTGATCGGGGTGGGGGTGCGCAGAGGTGAGGTATGCCGCCGGCCCAGCTGCGCGGCATACCTCCCGCTTGTGGCCGGACTCTGGAAGAGTCGGTGACATGACGCAGCGAACTGTCACGCTCACGTTCCTCGGCGCCTCGGGCACGGTCACCGGCTCGAAGTACCTGCTCACCGTCGGTGATCGGCGCATCCTGGTGGACGCGGGGATGTTCCAGGGGGAGAAGTCCTGGCGGGAGAAGAACTGGGAGCCCTTCCCGGTGGACCCCTCGACGATCACCGACCTGCTGCTCACGCACGCGCACACCGACCACATCGGCTATCTGCCGGCGCTGGTACGGCGCGGTTTCCGCGGGCCGATCTGGACGGCCGAGGGCTCGATCCGCCTCGGCGAGATCGTCCTGCGTGACGCGGGCAAGCTCCAGGAGCAGGCGACCGAGGAGGCCAAGCGCGGCGGCTACTCCAAGCACGCCAACCCCGAGCCGCTCTTTGACATGAGCGACGTCGAGCAGACGCTGCCGCTCTTCCGCGCCGTCGAGTTCGACGAGGACCTCGACCTCGGCGACGGGATCGTCGCGCGCTATGTGCGCTCCGGGCACATCCTCGCCTCGGCCTCGATCCACGTGCGCACGCCCGAGACGTCCGTCCTCTTCTCCGGCGACGTCGGCCGCCACGACCACCCGATCCTCAAGCCGCGCGACACCCCGCCCGGCGCCAATGTCGTGGTGATGGAGTCGACCTACGGCGACCGCGAGCACCCCGAGCCCGACGTGCCCCACCAGGACTTTGCCGAGGCGATCAACCGCACGATCAAGCGCGGCGGCACCGTCGTCGTCCCGGCGTTCGCGATCGACCGCACCGAGACGATCCTCCAGGCGCTGGTGGCGATGCACCGCGAGGGGCGCATCCCCGACGTGCCCGTCGTGGTCGACGGGCCGATGGCGCTCGCCGCGATGGACGTCTACCGCTCGATGCCCGACGAGCTCAAGGACGGCGTGACCGTCGAGGACTTCACCGACCTGCCGCAGCTGACCGAGACACGCACCGGCCCCGAGTCCAAGGCGCTCAACCGCCGCACCGACCCGATGATCATCATCAGCAGCTCCGGCATGGCCGAGGGCGGGCGCGTCCTGCACCACCTCTCGCGCACCCTGCCCAATGGCCGCAATACCGTTGTGCTGACTGGCTTCCAGGCCGAGGGCACGCGTGGCCGCGCACTCGAGGAAGGCGCCCGCGACGTCAAGATCAACGGCCGCTACACCCGCGTGCGCGCCGAGATCGTGCGCGACCGTGAGTTCTCCGTGCACGGCGACGCCTCCGACCTCATGGACTGGGTCACCTCGCTCGACCCCAAGCCCCAGACGGTCTATGTCGTCCACGGCGAGGCCCAGGTCGCGACCCACTTCGCCGACCGCATCGAGGACGAGCTCGACATCCAGACCGTCACCCCGCGCTATGGCGAGGTCGTCAGCCTCGTCCCCGGCGCCGAGGACCCCGAGGACCTCGACGTCGAGCAGCCAGCCCCCGCCGACCCAGGCTCCGAGCCCAAGGACTGACCCCCCACCCCCCCTTATTAAGCCAATTGGCGAGTTCCGCACCGCGCGGAACTCGCCAATTGGCTTAATGGGGGGAGGTCGGCGGGGGGCGATTTCGCCCAAGTGGGCGAAAGCGCCCCGGGGCTGTGGGTCCGGCGGTGGGGCGTTCTTGCCCAAGTGGGCTAAAGCGCCCCGGGGTCGCGGGTCCGGCGGTGGGGCGTTTTCGCCCAAGTGGGCTAAAGCGCCCCGGGGCGCCACTCGCGCGGCTGGTGTGCGCTTGTGTGAGGGGGGCGGATTCGCGGCGGGCACGGCATACCCCGTAGGCTGGTGAGTGCAGCCCGACCCGTTCTGCATCGGGCTGCGTCTCTTTTTGCAAGTCGATGCCACTGCGCCGCGACGCCCTCACCATGACGGTGAACACCCCTCGCGCCGGGCAGAACCGATCGCATCGCACCCCCCCTTTGGGAGCACCACATCTCTGTGTCCACTGACACCTTCGGCACGCTCGGCGTGCCCTCCGCCCTGTCCGACGTCCTCGCCGCGCGCGGCATCACGACCCCGACCCCGATCCAGGCGGCCACGCTGCCGGACTCACTGGCCGGCCGTGACGTGCTCGGCCGCGGGCGCACGGGCTCCGGCAAGACCTATGCCTTCCTCCTGCCCACTCTCGCCCGCCTGGCCGCCTCCGGCCGCCGGCGCCAGCCCAAGCGCCCCCGCGCGCTGATCCTCGCGCCGACCCGCGAGCTGGCCACCCAGATCGACGAGGCCCTCGCGCCGCTGGGTGCGGCACTGGGCCTGACCTCCCGCACCGTCTTTGGCGGCGTCGGGCAGAACCCGCAGGTGACCGCGATCGCCAAGGGCGTCGACATCGTCGTCGCCTGCCCCGGCCGCCTCGAGGACCTCATCCGCCAGGGGCACGTCAGCCTCGACGCGATCGAGGTCACCGTCCTCGACGAGGCCGACCACATGGCCGACCTCGGCTTCCTGCCCGTCGTCAAGCGCCTCCTCGACGCCACCCCGCGAGACGGCCAGCGCATGCTCTTCTCCGCGACGCTCGACAACGGCATCAACGCCCTCGTCAAGCGCTATCTCCACCAGCCCGTCACCCACGAGGCCGACTCCGCGCAGTCACCCGTCGCGACGATGGTCCACCACGTCCTGCACGTCGCAAACGAGCACCACCTCTCGGTGCTCGTCGACCTCGTCGCCGCTCCCGGTCGCACGGTCGTCTTCACCCGCACCAAGCACCGCGCCAAAAAGCTTGCGCGCCAGCTGAACTCGCACGGCGTCCCCGCTGTGGAGCTGCACGGCAACCTCAGCCAGGGCGCCCGCACCCGCACGATGGACGCCTTCCACTCCGGTGCCGCCGAGACCCTCGTCGCCACCGACATCGCCGCCCGCGGCATCCACGTCGACGACGTGGGCCTGGTCATCCACGCCGACCCGCCCGTCGAGCACAAGGCCTATCTGCACCGCTCGGGCCGCACCGCCCGCGCCGGCAACTCGGGCACCGTCGTCACCCTCATGACCGACGAGCAGGTCCGCGACGTGCGCGACCTGACCCGCAAGGCCGGCATCCGCCCGACCACCACCCGCGTCTCCCCGTCGCACGAGCTGCTGCGCGAGATCGCGCCGGGTGAGCGGGAGTTCGCCGGCGCCTTCACCCCGCCCGCCACCGAGGCGCCCGCGCGCGCCGAGGGCGGCTCGGGCCGAGGCTCGGGCTCGCGTCGTGGCTCCGGTGCCCGTCGTGGCTCTGGCAACGGCTCCGCGGCTGGTGCCGCAGGCGCTCGAGGCAACGGCCGTGGCCGTGGCCGCGGTGCCCAGCAGGCTGCCGGCCCGCGCTCGGGCGCCGCACGTCAGGGCGAGGGCTCGCGCTCGGGTGCCGCACGCTCGAGCGACGGCTCCCGCCAGGGCGGCCAGCGCCAGGGCGGCAACTCCCGCCAGGCCGGCCAGCGCCAGGGCGGCAACTCCCGCCAGGCCGGCCAGCGCCAGGGCGGCAGCACCCGCCAGGCGACCAGCCGCCAGGGCCGGCCGTCGAGCGGCGGCGGCGCCGCGGCATTCTCCTCACGCACCCGAGCGGGGCGCTGACCGCAGCCGACGTCGCTAGGCTCGGTGGCATGCACATCGTCATCCCGGTGACCGAGGACGGTCAGGTCGACCACCGCTGGGGGCGGGCCGCCCGGGTGGCCGTCGCCGCGGTCGAGGACGGCGCGGTCACCTCGTGGACCGAGCACGCCGTCGGGTGGGATGTCGCCCACGACGAGGGCACCGAGGGCAGCCACCACGCGCGGATCGTGCGCTTCCTGCGCGAGCACCAGATCACCCACGTCATGGCCGATCACATGGGCCAGGGCATGGTGCACACGATCAGCCGCATGGGTCTGCCGATCGCGCGGCCGACCAGCCCCGACGCGCGGGAGGCCGTCGCGGCATACGCCTCTGGCCATCCGGCCGAGTGACGGGGGAGCGCCGTGCCGAGCCTGCCGCTCTTCCCACTCGGGACGGTGCTGCTGCCCGGGGCGTCGCTCCCGCTGCGGGTCTTCGAGCCGCGCTATCTCGACCTGCTGCGCGACATCGGTGACCGGTCGCCGGATGCGCCGGCCTTTGGGGTCGTCACGATCCGCCGGGGCCGCGAGGTCGGCGCCGACGTCGTCAACGAGCTGGGGTGCGTGGGCTGCGTGGCGCAGGTGCGCCAGATCCACCCGCCGAGTGGCGACCGCCCCTTCTTCGCCGTCGAGAGCGTCGGCGGCGCCCGCTTCCGGCTCGAGCGCATCGACGAGTCCGCCGGCACGCGCTATCCGACCGGCGTCGTCACCTGGCTGGAGGAGCAGCCGCCGACACATGCCTCCGAAGCCCAGCTCCGCCGCGCCTATCTCGCGCTGTGCGAGGAGCTGCGCCGGGCGCCCACCGAGCAGGGCAGGTCCGGCAACGACCTGGTGTATGCCGTGGCGCTGGCCCACGACCTGACCCTCGCCGAGCGCCAGTCGATCCTCGAGGCCAGCACCGGCACGGTCGCCGCCGAGATGCTCACCGCACTGCTCCGGCGGGAGCTGAGCATCGCCCCCGACTTCCGCCTCGCGCCCCCACAGCCCCCGCCCACCGGGCCGCAGCTCAACTGACCGCAGCTGAACTGACTGCCCTCGCGGGGGCGTGACACACTTCCGGCCGTGCCGGACCGGTAGGGGATGTGAGCACAACGACCAGCACCCGCGAGGTGAGATTCCAGGCCCTGTATGCCGCGGCATACGAGGACCTGCTCCACTTCGCCCAGCGACGCGTCCACCCCAGCCACGCCGAGGACGTCGTCGCCGAGGCCTTCCTCGTCGCCTGGCGTCGGCTCGACGACCTGCCCAGCCGGCCCGGTGACGCTCGGGCCTGGCTGTTCGGCATCGCCCGTCACTGCCTGCTCAACGCCCGCCGGGGCCTGGAGCGGCAGGACGCCCTCGCCGTCCGGATCGCCGACGCGGCCCCACCCACGCCCACGGCCGCAGGGCTCGATCCCGACGACATCGCCCGCCGCGTGGACCTCGCCCACGCCTGGCGGCGCCTGTCACCTACCGACCAGGAGGCGCTCGCGCTCGCGGTGTATGAGGACCTGACCTCGCCAGAGGCGGCGCGGGTCCTCGGGATCAGCGCCGCGGCATACCGCCTCCGTCTCATGCGCGCCCGACGCGCACTGCGCCGCGAGCTGGAGCTCGCCGGCGACACCCCACCGCTAACCACTCCTATCGAGGAGCCCACCCGATGAACACCACCGACCGCACCCTGCGATCGCTCGACGCCGCCGAGGCCATCACCGACGCCCAGCGCGAGCGCGCCAACGCCACTCTCTCCCAGGTGATCTCGACTGATCCGTATGCCTCGGGTGCCTCGTCCGATCGGCCCGTCACCTCCCGCCGACGCAGCGGCCGCCGGGTGGCCGTTATCGGCACGGCAGCGGCCACCCTGGCCGCTGCCTCGATCCTGCTGCCGGGCATGGGCAACGACAGCAAGGCCTATGCGACCTGGACGGCGACGGCAACACCGTTGTCTGCCAAGGACGCCCAGCCCATCATCGACGAGTGCCGCTCCCAGTTGGCCAATACTGCCGAGGATTCCCACACAGTGCCCGGCATCCAGGCCGGCAGCGACCCGGTGGCCATCGCGGAGCGACGCGGCGACTCGGTCGCGGTGATGATCCGCGGCGCGAAGGCCGACTACGCCGCGACATGCGTCGGGGTCAACAAGGTCGGCTCCACTGACGTTGACGACATGTCCGTCGGCATCGGCGGCAGCGACGGCCCGCGCGTCACGCCGCCGCCCGGTGCCTTCAAGGAGGGCAGCGTCTCCCAGTCGGGCGATGACCCGGCGATCTCGATGACCGAGGGCCTTGTCGGCCCGGGCGTCACCGGGGTGACCATCCACGCCGGGAAGTTCGACGTCGAGGCCACGGTCAAGGACGGCTACTACGTCGCCTGGTGGCCCGGCCCCTCTTTCTCCGACGAGCCGCTGCCGCCGAGTGGCGAGGGTGGCCCCACGCCGTTCATGACCTATGACCTGACGCTCTCCGACGGGCGCGTGGTCAAGGACGCCCCCTCGGCCGACCCCTCCTGACCTGGGGCGCGCACAGTCAGAGGCGGGGTATGCCGCGGCGCAGGGGGCCGCGGCATACCCCGCCGCTGTGGGCGCGGGGCGATTGTGCCCACGTGGGCGAAAGCGCGTGGGGCGGGGACGCGGGGGAGCCCGCGGTTGTGCCCTCGCGGGCGAAAGCGCAGGTCGCGGGGGCTGTGGTGGAGCAGACATCTGCGGACGCGGAAATCGGACGAACCGGACTCGCCAAGCGCGCGTATCGTCATGAACATGACCGCGATCGAGATCCGGGATCTGACCAAGACCTTCGGACCGGTGAAGGCCCTCGACAACCTCACGATGGATGTCGCCGAGGGCGAGGTGCACGGCTTCCTCGGGCCCAACGGCGCGGGCAAGTCGACGACGATCCGCGTGCTCCTCGGCCTGCTGCGGCAGGACTCCGGCACGGCCCGGCTGCTGGGCGGCGATCCCTGGAAGGACGCGCCAGCGCTCCACAGACGCCTGGCCTATGTGCCCGGCGACGTCAACCTCTGGCCCAACCTGACCGGCGGCGAGGTCATCGACCTGCTCGGCCGGCTGCGCGGCGGGCTCGACCCGGTCCGGCGTGACGCGCTGCTCGAGCGCTTCGACCTCGACCCCCGCAAGAAGGGCTCGACCTATTCCAAGGGCAACCGGCAGAAGGTCGCCCTCGTGGCTGCCCTCTCCTCCGACGTCGAACTGCTGCTCCTCGACGAGCCGACGGCCGGTCTCGACCCGCTCATGGAGGCCGAGTTCCGCGACGTGATCCACGCCGAGCGCACCAAGGGCCGCACGGTCCTGCTCAGCAGCCACATCCTCAGCGAGGTCGAGCACCTCTGCGACCGCGTCAGCATCATCCGGCAGGGGCGCATCGTCGAGTCCGGCACGCTCGCCGAGCTGCGCCACCTCACCCGCACGGCCGTCACGGCCGAGCTCGCCCAGCCCGTGCCGGCCGAGATCGCCTCTCTCCCAGGCCTGCACGACGTGACGATCGACGGCCGCCGCCTCGACGCCCAGGTCGACGACACCGCGCTCGGCGACCTCCTCGGCCGCCTGTCGGCCCTCGGCGTGCGCACCCTGACCAGCGCACCGCCGACGCTCGAGGAGCTCTTCCTGCGCCACTATGACGACGACATCCGTGAGCCGGCAGGGGAGCGCGAGCCCGCATGAGCGGCCTCGGCGACCTGCTGCGGCTGACGGTCCGCCGCAACCGCTGGTTCTATCTCGCCTGGGTGCTCGCCCTCGGCATCACCCCGGTGATGACGGCCAGCGCCTATGAGGCCGTGGTCGGCACGGGCGTCAAGCGTGACGTGCTCATCGCGACCCTCGTCGGCAACCCCACGATGCGCGCGATGCTCGGGCCGCCCTTCGACCTGAGCACGCCCGGCGGCTTCTCGGCCTGGCGCGTGGGCACCTTCACCGCGACGATGGCCTGCATCATGACCGCCCTCGGCGTGATCCGCTCCACCCGCGCCGACGAGGAGGAGGGCCGCACCGAGCTGGTGCGCGCCGGCTCCGTCGACCGTCGCGCGCCGCTCACCGCCGCCGTGCTGGTCGCCCTCGGCGCCGCCACCGTCCTCGGCGTCCTCATCGCCGCCGGCCTCATCGCCCAGGGCGAGGCTGCCTCTGGTTCGGTCGCCTATGGCCTCGGCACCACGCTGGTCGCCGCGGTCTTCGCCGGCGTCGCCGCCGTCACCGCCCAGATCACCGCCTCCGCGCGGGCCGCGCGCGGCATGGCCATGGGCGCCCTCGGCACGATGTATGCCGTGCGCGCCGTCGCCGACGGCGTCTCCGACTCCAGCGCTCTCCGCCCGCTCCACTGGGGCGTGCCCATCGAGTGGATGGCCCTCGCCCGCCCCTACGCCGGCGAGCGCTGGTGGGTGCTCGCGCTCCCGGCCGTACTGACGCTGGTGCTGGTGCTCGCGGCATACCGGCTTGAGGCGGTCCGCGACCACGGATCCGGACTGCGCGCGACCGCGAGCGGACGACCGCGCGCCAAGGCCTCGCTGCTCTCGCCCGAGGGACTGGCGTGGCGGCTCCAGCGCGGCAGTGTCATCGGCTGGACGCTCGGCATGATGCTCTTCGCCTTTGCCATGGGATCGCTATCGGGCAGCATGGGCGACATGCTCAAGGAGGCCCCGGTCCTCGAGGAAATCTTCCGCCGGATGGGGCAGGACGCGTCCGACCTGGTCGACGCCTTCTATACCGCCATGCTCGGCATCGTCGGCGTGGTCGTCGCGGTGATGGCCGTCCAGCTCTTCCAGCGGCTCGGCCAGGAGGAGCGGCGCCAGCACGCCGAGACGGTCCTCGCGACGGCCGTGCCAAGACTGCGGTTTGCGTTGTCACACATCGGGATCGCGGTCGTCGCCGCGACCGCGCTGATGGCTCTGGTCGGGCTCTGCCTGGCCCTGCCGGAGGCGATTGGTCAGGGACACGCCGACCGACTCGCCCAGATCGCCGGTGCCGGGCTCGCGCTGGCACCGGGGGTGCTGCTCGTCCTCGGTCTTGCGGTGCTGCTCCACGGCTGGCTGCCCCGGCTCGACTGGCTGACCTGGGTCGTCGTCTTCTGGTCGCTCTTTGTCATCTGGGTCGGCGGCACCCTCAACCTGCCCGAGTGGATGAAGCGGCTGACCCCCTGGGAGCCGCTGCCCAAGATCCCCGCCGAGCCGATGGACTGGCTCCCGGTGCTGGCCTGCGTGCTCGTCGCCCTCGCGCTCATTGCCCTCGGGCTGCTCGGATACCGCCGCCGTGACATCCGCTCCTGACCCCGACCGCGAGCCGCTCCTCGACCTCCCCAGGCCCGCTCCGACCAGGTCGCTCCCCAATCGTGACCGACCTGCGGGCCAAGGAGGTTGAGGCGGCCCCGGCAGCGCCGTAGCGTGAGAGGGCCGGAGCTTCAGGGGTCCGGCACGCACCCTCGAAGGACCGCCCATGAGCATCTCCCGCCGTCTGGCGCTGCCGGCCGCAGCCGCCATCGCCGTCGCCCTCGCGGCCGGCGCCGCGCCCGCCTCCGGCTCGTCCGCGGCCACCCCGCCGCCCGCCCCCACCCGGCTCACCGGTGCGCTGGCCGAGGAGGCGACCCGCCCGCTCCCCGAGCAGGCACAGCTGGGCACCTACACCGCCAAGGGCGCCACCATGCGACGTGTGTTCAAGGGCGGCGGCCGGGTGGCGGCCCTCAAGGGCACCCGCGACGTGCCCAGCCGCTTCAGCCGCGCCGAGCTGGCCCGCGTCCAGGCGGCCCTGTCGGCGGCCCGCACCTCCTCGTCGGCCTATGGCTTCTACTACGACCCGGCGAGCGACAGCGTGCACGTCGACGGCCGGGTCGACCGCGCCCGTCTGCCCAAGCGCGACCTGGCCAGCGGCGCCGTGCGCGTCACCGCCACGACCGGCGGCCAGCGGGTCGGGCTCGACCGCTATCACGACGCGCCGCCGCTGCGGGGCGGGGCCGCGATCTACAACCAGGCCAACGGCGCCCGCTGCACCTCGGGCATCCCGGTCCGTCTCGCCAACGGCACCCGCGGCATGGTCACCGCCGCCCACTGCGGCCTCATCGGCGACCGCTTCGTCACCGGCACAGCCTTCGAGGGCGTGCTGACCCGGCGCCCCAGCTTCCCCAAGTGGGATCTGGCCCTGCTCACCGGCGGCACCTATGGCAGCCAGTACTGGATGGGCGGCCGCACCGGCGTGCGCGTGCCGGGCGGCTCGGCCTATACCCTGCGCCCCGGCGTCGGCTACTGCACGAGCGGGTCGACGACCTACGAGCAGTGCGGCAAGCAGGTCGTCTCGACCTATGCGAGCTTCTGCGACGCCTCTGGCTGCACCCCGGGCCTGGTCACGCTCAAGGGCGGCGTCGCCCCCGGCCCCGGCGACTCCGGCGGTCCGGTCGTCATCCACTCCGGCGGCAAGGCCTGGCCCCGCGGCGTGATCATCGCGGTCAACAACGGCGTCACCTATGCCCACAACTGGCCGACGGTCGCCGCGCTCTTCGGCGCCACTCCCATCACCTGACCCACGCCGAGGAGGTATGCCGCGCAGCCGGTTTCGCGGCATACCGCACCTCCCGCACGGCACGTCAGACACGAGTGCGGCCCGGCCCCGCTCGCCCGAGCCACCCCTCTTAAGCCAATTGGCGAGTTCCGCACCGCGCGGAACTCGCCAATTGGCGTGATGGGGAGGGCGCCCCCATGTCTGCGGTCGGGGGTCAGACTGTGAAGTCGACGCCCTGGGCCAGCGGCAGCTCGCCGGAGTAGTTGACGGTGTTGGTGGCCCGTCGCATATAGGCGCGCCAGGCGTCGGACCCGGACTCGCGGCCACCGCCGGTCTCCTTCTCGCCGCCGAAGGCGCCACCGATCTCGGCGCCGGACGTGCCGATGTTGACGTTGACGATGCCGCAGTCGGAGCCCTCGGGACCGACGAAGATCTCGGCCTCGGCCTGGTCACCCGTGAAGATCGCGCTCGAGAGGCCCTGCGGCACATCGTTGTTGAGCGCGATGGCCTCGGTCAGCTCCTCATAGGGGAGGACGTAGAGGATGGGCGCAAAGGTCTCGGTGCGCACGATGTCGGTCTGGCCCGGCATCCGCACGACGGCCGGTTCGACGTAGTAGGCGCCGGGGGCCTCGTCCTCGAGGCGGCGGCCACCGCCGACGACGACCTCGCCGCCCTGCTCCCTGGCCGCGGCCAGCGAGTCCTGCATTGTGGTGAACGCGGCCTCGTTGATGAGCGGGCCGACGAGCGTGCCCTCGGTCATCGGGTTGCCGATCGGCAGGCGGGAGTAGGCGCCGCGCAGCCGCTCGACGAGGTCGTCGATGACGGAGGAGTGGGCGATGACCCGGCGCATCGTGGTGCAGCGCTGGCCGCACGTGCCGGCGGCGGCGAAGACGATGCCGCGCACCGCGAGGTCGAGGTCGGCCGAGGGGGTGATGACCGCGGCGTTGTTGCCGCCGAGCTCGAGCAGCACCTTGCCGAAGCGCTCCGCCGTGCGCGGGCCGACGGTCTGGCCCATGCGGGTCGAGCCGGTCGCCGAGACGAGCGCGACCTTGGGGTGGTCGACAAGGGCCTGGCCGACCGGGCCGTCGCCATAGACGACCTGGCTCAGGCCCTCGGGCGCGCCCACGTCCTTGGCGGCCTGGTCGAGCAGCGCGGCGCACGCAGCGGCGCACAGCGGGGCGCCCTCCGACGGCTTCCACACGACGGTGTCGCCGCAGACGAGCGCGACCGCGGTGTTCCAGGACCACACTGCGACAGGGAAGTTGAAGGCCGAGATGACCCCGACGACCCCGAGCGGGTGCCACGTCTCCATGAGGCGGTGGCCGGGGCGCTCGGACGGCATCGTGCGGCCATAGAGCTGGCGCGAGAGGCCCACGGCGAAGTCGCAGATGTCGATCATCTCCTGCACCTCGCCGAGCGCCTCGGAGGTGATCTTGCCGACCTCGAGGCTGACGAGCAGACCGAGATCCTCCTTGTGCTCGGTGAGCAGCTCGCCCAGACGCTTGACGAGGTTGCCGCGCACCGGCGCCGGCACCGTGCGCCACTGGAGGAAGGCCTCGTGGGCGCGCTGCACCGCCGCGTCGACCCCGGCGGCGTCGGTCCACGCGACGGCCGTCAGCTGCTCGCCGTTGATGGGGGAGACACCCGCCTGGTCACCGGCGATCGCCGCCAGGTCGACGCCGCAGGTCTCGGCGGCGGCCCTGGCCTGGCCGGCGAGGTCCTCGGCGGTGGGGAGGGTCGTGGTCATGGTCTGCCTTTCGGTTGCTGCGGTCGGTTGCTGCGGTGAGGTATGCCGCGTGCGCGAGCCCGCGGCATACCTCACGTGTCAGACGATGTTGAGCTCGGGTCGGACGTGGTCGGACGCGAATCTCCTTGCGTCGAAGCCTGCCACATCGACAAAAGGTTGTGTGCCGAGGTAGAGATCCCGAAGGATCTCGCCCACGGCCGGCCCCATGAGGAAGCCGTGGCCGGAGAAGCCGGTGGCGTAGAGGAAGCGGCTGGCCTCGGCCGCCTCACCGATCAGGGCGTTGTGGTCGGGGGTGTTCTCATAGAGCCCGGCCCAGCCCGACGCGATGCCAAACTGCGTCAGCGCGGGAGCGCGGCGCTCCATCACCTCGGCCAGCGGCTCGAGCCAGGCGTCGTCGCGGGAGAGCTTGAAGCCGGGCGTCTCGCGCCGGTCGGACATGCCGAGCAGCAGCCCCGGCCCCTCGTTGTGGAAGTAGAACGAGGTGGTGAAGTCGATGGTGAAGGGCGTGTCCAGTCGCAGGCCCGGCACCGGCTCGGTCGTGAGGATCTGGCGGCGCACCGGCTCGACCGGCAGGTGCACGCCGGCCCACTCGCCGACCTGCTGGGCCCAGGCGCCCGCCGTGCAGATGACGGTGTCGGTCGCGATCGTGCCGGCCTCGGTGACCACCCCGGTGATCACGCCACCGGTGGACTCGATGCCGGTCGCCGCGCAGCAGCTGAGCAGGGTCGCACCGTGCCGGCGGGCGGCCCGCACATAGCCCGCGACCACCGCCTCCGGCGTGCAGTGGCCGTCGATCGGGTTGTATGCCGCGGCCGTCAGCCCCTCCGTCGAGATGCAGGGCGAGAGCTCCTTGGCCTCGGCCGGCGTGATCATCCGACTCGGGACGCCAAGCTCGTTCTGGAGCGCGACCTGCCGCTCGAACTCGGTGACGTCCTCGGGCCGCTCGAGCAGGAAGAGATAGCCGACCGTGTGCAGGTCGATGTCCTGGTCGAACTCCTCCTCGAAGCGGGCGAAGGTCGCCAGACTGCGCTGCCCGATCTCGATGTTGACCGCGTCGGAGAAGGTCGCCCGCACCCCGCCCGCGGCCTTGCACGTCGACCCCTCGCCGAAGGCGCCCTTCTCGACGAGCACGACATCGCGCACGCCCGCCCTGGCGAGCTGGTATGCCGCGCTGACCCCCATCACGCCCCCGCCGATGATGGCGGCGGAGGCTCTCGTCGGGAGCTGTGCGGACGGCATACCCTCAGCGTGGTGGCCGACCCTCCCGCGACGCAAGGACCTTCCGTGACCGAGCCCTTCGACCTGATCATCCTCCCGTCCGCCGACGTGACCTCGCTGCTCGACGTGGACGCCGCGATCGAGTCGCAGCGTCGGGCCTTCCTCGCGTTGGGGGAGGGGCGGACGCACCTCGGGCCCAAGGCGAGCCTGCCCGGCGAGGAGGGCTCGCGGGCGCTCAGCTATTTCGCCCGGATCGGCGCTGACGGCCCGGCCGTGGGCAAGTTCCTCTCGGTCAACCCGGCCAACCCCGCCCGCGGCCTCGCCCTCATCCACGGCGTGATCACCGTCCTCGACGCCGAGACCGGCCGGCCCGCGGCCGTGCTGGACGGCACCGCCGTGACCACCCTGCGCACGGCCGCCGGCTCCGCCGTCGCGGTCGACACCCTGGCGCGCCAGGACGCCGCGACGCTGACCATCGTCGGCAGCGGCGTGCAGGCCCTCTCCCACGGCCACGCGCTCGCCCGGGTGCGCGGCCTCGACCGGGTCCTCATCGCCGCGCGCCGGCTCGACGCGGCCGAGGCCGTGGCCGACGACCTGCGCGGCGACGGGCCGGCCGTCGAGGCCAGCGACGACATCGAGGGCGCGGTGCGGGAAGCCGACGTCGTGGTGCTGTGCACGACGAGCATGACGCCCGTCATCGACGCCGCCTGGGTGCGGCCCGGCGCCACCGTCGTCAGCATCGGCTCATTTGCCCCCGACCGGCACGAGGCCGGTCAGGACCTCCTCGGTCTCGACGTCGTCGCCGTCGACGACGTGCACACCAATGTCGAGCACGCCGGCCCGGTGATGCAGGCGCTGGAGGCTGGCACCCTCGCCGAAGGCGACCTGGTGGCCCTCGGCGCGATCCTCGCCGGCCACCGCCCGGGCCGCACCGACGAGGACCAGACCGTCTTCTACAACTCCGTCGGCCTCGGCGTGCAGGACGCCGCCGCCGCCGAGACCGTGCTCGAGCGGGCCCGCGCGACCGGTGCCGGCCTGCGCGTGACGCTCTGAGCCGGCAGGCCTGTCCCCGCGCCGGGGCCACCCGGGGCAGACTGAGTGCCGTCACGCAACGAAGCGAGGGATGAGTCAGTGTCCACCGAGACGCTCGAGCCGGTCGATGTCCACTTCACCGAGCAGGTGCTGGCGCTTGCCCGCGAGTCGGGCCAGTCGGGCGAGCCGGGGCAGGCGCGCGAGCCGCGCGGGCTGCCGCCGGGGCTCGACGCCGACACCCTGCTGACCTACTTCGACGCCCAGCTCGAGACCCGCCACATCGACTTCGCCGCACGGTGGATGCGGGTGCAGAAGACGGGCTACTACTCCATCGGCTCCGCCGGGCACGAGGCCAACGCGGCAGTCGCGATGGCGCTGCGCCCGACCGATCCCGCTCTGCTGCACTATCGCTCGGGCGGCTTCTATGCCGCGCGCTCGCGCCAGCTCGGCATCGACTCCTGCACCGACACCCTGCGCTCGCTGGCGGCCAGCTCACGGGACGCGATCTCGGGCGGCCGGCACAAGGTCTTTGGCCACCACGGCATGGCCGTCATCCCGCAGACCTCCACGATCGCCTCGCACCTGCCGCGGGCCTTCGGGGTCGCGATGACCCTCGGCCGGCAGGACCTGCTCGGTCTCGAGAGCCGTTGGTCCGCAGACGCGCTCGCGGTGTGCAGCTTTGGCGACGCCTCTGCCAACCACGCCAGCGCGATCGGCGCGCTCAACGCCTCGAGCTATGTCACCCACCGCGGCATCCGCCTCCCGCTGCTGTGGGTCTGCGAGGACAACGGCATCGGCATCTCCACCCGCACCCCGGCCGGCTGGCTTGAGGCGTCGCTGGCCTGCCTGCCGGGCGTCGACTACACCCTGGTCGACGGCTCCGACCCCGTGGCGGCCCTGCTCGAGACCCGGCGCATCGCCGACCAGGTGCGCGCGACCGGGCGCCCCGCCCTCCTCCACCTCAAGACCGTGCGCTTCATGGGCCACGCCGGCACCGACGCCGAGGTGGCCTATCGCTCGCGCACCGACATCGCCCGCGACTACGAGCGCGACCCGCTGCTCGGCACGGCCAGACTGCTCGTCGACGCCGGGGTGCTCACGCCCGAGGAGGTCGTGGAGCTCTATGAGGACAAGCGCTCCCATGTCATGGGCCTCGCCGCGCAGATGGGGGAGGAGCCCCACCTCACCAGCTCCGAGGAGGTGCGCCGGCCCCTGACGGTGAGCCGCCCGGAGGAGGTGCGCGAGCTCGTCCGCAGCAGCGCGGCATACCTCCAGGGGCGCGAGCCCGTGGTCAAGGTGGGCGCGAGACTGACTCTCGCACAGGCGATCAACGCGGTCCTGCACGAGACGCTCACCTCGCATGACGACGCCTTCGCCTTCGGTGAGGACATCTCGACCAAGGGCGGCGTCTATGGCCTGACGCGCGGGCTGCGCAAGCGTTTTGGCGAGGCGCGCGTCTTCGACACCATCCTCGACGAGGAGACGATCCTCGGCACGGCGCTGGGCATGGCGGTCAGCGGCTGGCTGCCGATCCCCGAGATCCAGTACCTCGCCTATGTGCACAACGCCATCGACCAGATCCGCGGCGAGGGGGCGACCCAGGCCTTCTTCTCCAACGGCGACTTCACCAATGGGATGGTCATCCGGATCGCAGGACTGGCCTATCAGAAGGGATTTGGCGGCCACTTCCACAACGACAACTCCGTCGCCGCGCTGCGCGACATCCCCGGCGTGCAGCTCGTCGTGCCCGCCCACCCCGACGACGCGCTCGAGCTGCTGCGCACCTCGGTCGCCGTCGCCCGCGCGGAAGGGCGGATGGTGATCTTCCTCGAGCCGATCGCGCTCTATCACTCGCGCGACCTGCACGAGCCCGGCGACGGGCTGTGGACGAGCGAGTATGCCGTCCCCACAACGGATCTCGACGCCCGCCCGGTCTCGGCGCGCCAGCATGGCGATGGCCGCGACCTGCTGATGGTGACCTTTGGCAACGGCGTGCCGATGAGCCTGCGCGTGGCGCGACGCCTCGAGGAGGAGGGCGTCCAGGCGAGCGTGCTCGACCTGCGCTGGCTCACCCCCCTGCCCGCCGAGGACATGCTGGCGGCGGTGGGCTCGGCGCAGCGGGTGCTCGTCGTCGACGAGACGCGGGCCAGCGGGGGAGTCTCCGAGTCGGTGCTCGCGCTGCTGGCCGACCACGGGGTGGGCGCGCCCGTCGCGCGGGTCTGCTCGGACGACTCCTTCATCCCCCTCGGCCCGGCCGCCGACACCGTCCTGCTCGACGAGGAGCGCATCCACGCCGCCGCCCTGCACCTGATGGGCGACTGAGCGGCCCCATACACAGAGAAGTGGGGGGTGCCGATCCTGCTAGATCGGCACCCCCCACCAGGGTGTGTATGAGCGTGGAACCTGTGTCAGATCAGCTCAGGGGCGGTCGGTGACGTCGCCCCACGGGTCGCCGGCACCGGCTGCGGGGGGCGGGCCGTCGGGCGTGCCCGCGTCCTTGGGCATGTCGGCGAAGGGTTGGGGGCTCTCGTCGGTGCGCCACACGCCGGGCTGCGGCTCCTGCGGCGTCGCCGTCGGGGTCTCGCCCGCGACATCGGCGGCACCCGCGGCGCCGGCCGCGCCCGCCGCGCCACCGGCCGCCTTGGCCTGCTCGGCGAGCTTCTCGCTCTGCTTGTGGAGCGACTCCTTGGCCTTCTCCACCTTCACGGCGTACTTGCCGTCGGTCTTCTCGTTGACCTTCTGGCTGGCCTTCTCGATGACCTCGTCGATCTTGTGCTGGTGCTGGCTGGCGTAGGCGCCGGCATTGCCGACGGCCGACTTCGCGATCTCCGCGAGCGCGTCGATCAGGTCCTTGGCCTTCTGCTCGAGCCCGACCTCGTCCGCCTTGCGCTTCATGTTGTCGCCGAACGTCATTGCGGTCCCCTCCTTGGGATCGGACGCCATCGGTGGCGGCGTCTCCAGTGATCTCAAACGTCCGGTATGCCGCTGCTGTTCCGCCGCGGGCGCAGGTCACCTGCCGCAGTCGTGCAAACGGCGCGCGCCCCGGCCGGCCGCTCACTAGCCTTTTGGTTGAGCACAAACCAAGGAGCCCCTGATGAGTGGTCGTACCTGCCCTGCCTGCGGTCACGAGGACAACGCCGGCAAGTTCTGCGTCGCCTGCGGCAGCGCGATCGACGTCGCCGCCGAGACCCCCAGCTCTCCCGCGCCAGCTGGCGCCGATGCCCAGCCCGGCGTGGCCTACCCCGCGACGTCCCCGCTGGGCAGCCCGGCACCTGCCGGCCCGCGCTCGACCACCCCGCACGCATCAGCCGCGCCCGCGGCATACCCCGCCGTCGCACCGCAGCCGACGGGCCAGATCTCCCTGCTGCCGGGGGAGCGGCTGGAGCGAGACGTGCAGTTCACCCCGCACCTGATCCTCCAGCACCTCAAGACCCGCGTCGTGCTGACCGACCGGCGCGCCATCGTCCAGCACCCCCAGACGATCTTCGGGATCATCCCGCTCGGCTACTACCTCTCCTCGGCGCCGTGGGACGCGATCGACGGGATCAGCTATGGCACCCGCGTGCGCACCCGCTATGTCGTCGCCGGCGCCATCCTCGTCCTGTGGGGGCTGCTGACCCTGGCGACCGGCGGGATCATGAGCGCGCTCGGCGGCTACGGCGGCTACTACGGGGGCGGGATCTCGGGCGCCTCGGTGCTGTTCATGCTGCTGCTGTGGGCCATCGCGGCCTATCTGTTCTTCAAGGCGCGGGTCGTCGGCATCTTCGTCGACGCCGGCATCGCGCCGATGGTCGCGGCCGCCCGCGGCGGCGAGCTCGGCCGGGTCGAGGAGGCCGGCCAGGACGCCATCCGGCTGCTCGACGAGGTGCGCGGCACCCGCTGAGCGCAGGAACCTTCAGCCGCGTCGCCGCGATCCGGCAGGGCCGCGGCGATGTCGGGCCGGGGCTCAGCTGTGCGGCGGGGTCATCTGCCGCGGATAGCAGACGTTGAGGAGGTCCTTGCCGGACAGGTTGGGGAAGAGCTGGGCGCAGTAGTCGTTGGCGGCCTCCTTGCTGGAGATGCCGCCCGGGTCGGCGATCGTCACCCACGTGCGGTCCGAGAAGGACAGCTGCTTGCCGAAGTCGCTGCCCAGCAGCAGCCGCACCGGCACACCCTTGGCGCCCATGTTGCCGGCGATGCGCTGGTATTCGGCATAGATGTCGACATAGCGGAAGACGTGGCTGCCGTCGCTCGCGATCTGGCGCGGGTCGCTGACACCGTCGTATTTGCTCGCCAGCTGAAGGATCCAGTGGCCGTCGAGGTCGATGCCGTTCTCGGCCTCGAACTCACGGGACAGCTCCAGGTTGCGCTTGGCCGTCGCGTTGGCGCCCGACTGGTCGTTGACCGTCGGCACGCCGGGCGCCGGTGTCGGTGCGCCAGGAGCGTTGTTCTTCATGGTCGCACTGGCCGAGGACGAGGCCGGCGCCGATGTCGACGCCGCAGAGCTGGAGGAACTCGCCGAGGGGGTCGTGCCGGTGGGTGCCACCGTCGCCGTGACCACGACGGTCGGCCGGTCGGTCGCCTTGCCGTCACCGCCCCTCGCCGACAGGGCGAAATAGGTGCCGGCCGTCACTAGCAGCACGCCAGCGCCGGCGGCCGCGGGGACCACCCAGCCGGGTCGTGAGGAGCTGCGGGGCGCCGGGGCGCTGGAGGCGGCCCACCCCTGCTGGGGCCCCGCCGGCGGGGGTGGGGACGGCTGCGCGGCATACCCCTGCTGGGGTGGGGCATAGGGCTGGTGGGCCGGCTCCTGCGGCGCCCAGCCCGACCCGTCGCCCTGGGCGGGGATGATCTGGGTGTCGCCCGCGGACGCCGTGTCGGGGAAGCGGTGGCCGCACGACCCACAGAAGGCACTCGCGCCCTCGCGGCGCGCGCCGCAGCTGCTGCAGAACTCCATGGGACCTCCTCGGCGGCCGGCTGCGCCTGTCGGCTCCCATTATGCTCGCGCATGGTGTCCTGTGTGGACGGTTTGCGCACGCCCGCCCACGGATCGATACGGTCGAGGTGGACGCACTCACCAGATCGCCTGTGACGACCGCAAGGAGAGAGCCATGACCACGACACCCCGATACGAGCTCAACGACGGCACCAGCCTGCCGCAGATCGGGTTCGGCACCTATCCGCTCAAGGGCGAGGACGGCGTCGAGGCGATGGTCTCGGCGCTGGAGACCGGCTACCGGCTGCTCGACTCGGCCGTCAACTACGAGAACGAGAAGGAGGTCGGCGAGGCGGTGCGCCGCTCCGGCCTCGACCGCTCCGAGGTGCAGATCACGACCAAGGTGCCCGGCCGCTTCCACGAGAAGGCCCTCGCCCTCACCTCGATCGAGGACTCGCTCAGCGCCATGGGGCTGGAGCAGCTCGACCTCGTCCTGATCCACTGGCCCAACCCCAGCGTCGACAGGTATGTCGAGGCGTGGGAGGCCCTGGTCGAGGCACGCGAGCGCGGGCTGACCCGCTCGATCGGTGTCTCCAACTTCACCGAGGCCCACCTCGCCCGGATCATTGACGCGACCGGCGTGACCCCCGCCGTCAACCAGCTCGAGCTGCACCCCGCCTTTCCCCAGGAGCAGATGCGCGCCGCCCACGACCGCCTCGGCATCCGCACCGAGTCCTGGAGCCCCCTCGGCAAGCGTGAGGCGCAGTATGACGCGGCACCCGTCGTGCAGGCCGCCGAGGCGCACGGCGTCTCGCCGGCCCAGGCCATCCTGCGCTGGCAGGTCCAGCTCGGCAGCCTGCCGCTGCCGAAGTCGGCAACGCCCTCGCGCCAGCGGGAGAACCTCGACATCTTCGGCTTCGAGCTCACCGACGCCGAGATGGCCGGCATCTGCGGCCTCGCCCGCGAAGACGGCCGCCTCTTTGACGGCGACCCCGACACCCACGAGGAGATGTGAGCTCAGGCGGGTGAGCGGTCCTCGTCGGGGATCGCGGCCAGGGCGCGGCGGATCACGCGGGTGGCCAGCAGGCCGGCGGCGCGGTCGGCCCGACCACGGAGGGCGCCGACCTCCAGGCCCAGCGCCGTCCGGGCGTGCCCGGGCAGCAGCGCGACGCCGCCCCGGGCCACGAGGGCATAGCCGGGCCGGGCGATGAGCGGCAGGGGCGGCTCGTGCAGGAGGAAGGCGGCCGCATCCTCGGCGGCCGGCGAGACCTCCAGCTCCGGGCGGTATGCCGCCAGCGTCGCCTCCAGCCCGGCCACCGTCCGTGGCAGGTCCCCCGCGCCGAGCCGCTCCGCCGCGACCCGGGTCTGGTCGACATAGTGGTCGGCCTCTGCCGCGCTCAGCGGGGTGGCGGAGTAGGCCTGGTGGGCGGCCAGGAAGGTCGAGATCTCGGCGACGTGGACCCAGCGCAGCAGGTGGGGGTCGCCCGCGGCATACGGCCGCCCGCGGTGGTCCTTGCCGCGCACCCGCTCGTGGATCGAGCGCACCCGGTCGATCGTCTCCTCGGCCAGCTTGATGGTGCCGAAGGTCGTCGCGGCGATGTAGTAGCTGGTGCGCTGCAGGCGACCCCACGGGTCGGAGCGGTAGCCGGAGTGGCCCGCGACGCCCGCCATCGCGCCGGGGTGCAGTGACTGGAGCAGCAGCGAGGCGATGCCGCCCGAATACATGGCGGCATGCTCGTGGACCCGGCAGATCGGGTCGTCCCGGTCAAACCATCGAGCCCCCGGGGAGTCCCAGATCTGCGCCCGCAGCCGCGCCGCGTCGTCGCCGGCGACCTTGCTCCGCAGCAGCAGCCCCAGCGCCCGGCTGGGCGAGATCCGCAGGTCGGTCATGCCCTGACGCTAGGTGCACTGCGCGGCGAGGGGAACCCCCGGGCGGGTGAGCGCTGGGAGGTGTGCGACAGCGGGACGTGCGTCCGCGGCATACCCTCTGGTTGTGGTCACCGCCTTTGCCGTCCTGCTTGTGCTCACCGCCGTCCTCGCCTGGTTCAACGAGCGCTTCGTGCGCATCCCGACCACCGTCGGCGTCACGCTTGCCGGCACCGTGGCGTCGCTGGTCCTCATCGGCCTCGACCAGGTGGGCTTCTCGGGGCCGCGGATCGAGGGCGAAAAGCTGCTCGAGACACTGGATTTCACCCAGTTCGTCCTCAACGGCATCCTGTCGCTGCTCCTCTTTGCCGGGGCGATGAGTCTCGAGGCCAGGCAGATGATGCGCCAGCGTGCCTCCATCCTCACCCTGGCGGTCGGCAGCACGGTCCTGTCGACCTTCCTCATCGGCTTCGGGGCGTATGCCGTCTTCGCCCTCGTCGGTCTCGACGTGCCCCTGGTGTGGTCGCTCCTCTTCGGCGCACTGATCAGTCCCACCGACCCTGTCGCCGTCCTCGACCTGCTCAAGCGGGCCCGGGTGCCCAAAAAGATCGAGACCCTCATCGCTGGGGAGAGCCTCTTCAACGACGGTGTCGGCGTGGTGGTCTACATCGTCATTGCCGGCATCGCCGGGGTGGGTGCAGGAGGGCATGCCGAGGCGAGTCTTGCCGGGGCACTAGGGCTTTTCGTCAAGGAGGCGCTCGGGGGCATGCTGTTCGGCCTGCTCGTGGGAGCCACGGCATACCTGATGTGCAAGAGCATTGAGGGACACGTGGTCGAGGTGCTCATCACGCTCGCGGCCGTGATCGGCGGCTACTTCGCCGCGGCGGCGCTGGGGATCTCGGGTCCGCTCGCGATGGTCGTCGCTGGCCTGGTCATGTCATGGGGCAAGGACGTCGCCTTCCACGGCGCGACCCGGGAGCACGTGGAGGGCTTCTGGGAGACCCTCGACTCGGTGCTCAACGTGCTGCTGTTCGCCTTCATCGGGCTCGACGTGCTGCTCACCCCGACCAGCGGCGCGCAGGTCGTCGCGGGGCTGCTGCTGATCGTGGTCGCGCTGGCGGCGCGCTTCGTCAGCGTCGGGATGCCGATGCCGCTGGTGCGGGGGCGCGATGGCTATGGGCCGTGGACGGTGCGGCTGCTGACGTGGGGCGGCCTGCGCGGCGGCATCGCGATCAGCCTCGCGCTTGGCCTGCCGCAGGGGCCCTATCGCGGCACGCTGGTGACCGCGACCTATGCGATCGTGCTCTTCACCATCGCCGTGCAGGGCCTGACGGTGATGCCGCTCGTGCGGCGAGCGGTTGATGCCGACCCCAACGTCGCTCTCGAGCGGGCCTAGCGGCGGGGAGCCTGCTTAGGGCCGCGGGACGAGCGAGCGGACGCCGGCGAGAATCACGCCGAGGGCATCGGTGAATGCCGCGTCGGCGTCGTCGGCGCGGGCCGGTGCCGCCCCCAGGCCCGCCATGGTGGCGTGGGTCTGCTCGTCCTGGACGAAGCCGAGGACGAAGTGCAGGAGTGCATCGCGCGAGGCGGTCACGTCGGGGTGGGCGAGACCGCCGGTGGCGAGGGTCTCCTCGAGCCGCTTGCCGAGGTCGCTCGTCCCCAGCGACGCTGCCCGGCTGGCGGTGACGATCTCGGCGCCGTCGCGCTGGTCGAGCAGGGTGGCGCGCAGATCGGCCGCGAACTGGCTGACCTGCCGGTCCCAGCGCCGTCGCGGCGAGGGCTGGGGCACCGCCGCGAGCAGCTCGTCGGCGATCTGGGCGAGCAGGGCCTGCTTGTTGTCGACGTGCCAATAGAGGGCGCTGGGCTGGACGCCCAGCTCGGTCGCCAGCCGGCGCATCGTGAGGTCGCCGAGGCCATAGGACGCGACGATCTCCCGCGCCGTGCGCAGGATCTCGGTCCGGGTGATGGCCACCCGTCCACCCTAACCGGCGGGGGCGGCTATCCTGAACGCTGTTCAGTTGTCGTCGACAGGAGAGAGTGACCGTGTCCCGCAGGAACCCCATGATGGATCTGGCCCTGGTGGCCATCTTCGCCGCGCTGATCGCGGCCGTGACCGTGTGGGTGCCCGGCATCTCGGTCCCTGGCAGCACCGTGCCCATCACCCTCCAGACGCTGGCCGTCGGGCTGGCCGCGATGGTGCTCGGACCGTGGCGCGGCTTCGCGGCGACCGCGCTCTATGTGCTCGTCGGACTCGCCGGCCTCCCGGTCTTTGCCCAGGGCACCGCCGGCGTCGGCGTCCTCGCCAAGCCCTCGGTCGGCTATCTGCTGAGCTTCCCCCTCTATGCCCTGCTCGTCGGGGCCCTCTCGTACGCCGTGCTGCGCCGCGGCCTGCGGATGGCGGTCGTCGGGCTCGTGGTCGCCGGCCTGATCGGCAGCTTCCTGCTGATCCACCCGCTCGGGATCGTGGGCCTGATGCAGAACCTCGACATCCCCTTCGGCAAGGCGCTCAAGATCGACATGGCCTTCTGGCCCGGTGACCTGATCAAGACGATCGTCGCCTCGCTCATCGCGACCGCCGTCCACAAGGCCTTCCCGGCCCTGGCGCTCCGCCCCGCCGCCACTGTCCCCGCCGAGCGCGAGCTCGTTGCCTGACGTGCCCCGCGCTTTAGGCCAGTTGGGGGCGAACGCGGCGACGCGGCATACCCCCAGCCGGGCGAGAATGACACCGTGATCGAGCTGCACGACGTGAGCGTCGCCGTCCCCGTGTGGGGTGACGGTGGACGTCAGCGCACCAAGCAGCTCCTGACGGGGGTCACCGCGTCGCTGCCCGAGCAGCGCGTCGCCGTCGTCGGCGCCAACGGCTCTGGCAAGTCGACGCTGCTGCGGCTGCTCAACGGCCTGATCACCGCCTCGGCGGGGCGGGTGCTCGTCGACGGCATCGACCCCGCGCGTGACGGCAAGGGTGCGCGGCAGCGGGTGGGCTTCGTCTTCACCGACCCGCTCAGCCAGCTGGTGATGTCGACCCCCGCCGACGACATCGAGCTGAGCCTGCGCAAGCGCATCCGCGACCGCAAGGAGCGGGCCGCCCGCGCGCAGGCGGTCCTCGACGAGCGCGGTCTCGGCGACGTCGCCCACCAGTCGATCTATGACCTGTCCGGCGGGGAGCGTCAGCTCGTCTCTCTCGCAACGGTCCTCGCGATCGAGCCGGCCATCGTCGTCGCCGACGAGCCGACGACGCTCCTCGACCTGCGCAACCGGATGGACGTATGTGAGGCCCTGCTCGGCCTGCCCCAGCAGCTGCTCTATGCCACGCACGACCTCGACTTCGCGGCCCAGGCCGACCGGGCGCTGGTGATCCAGGAAGGGCGTCTGTCCTTTGACGGCCCTGCGGCAGAGGCGATCTCGCACTATCGCGGGCTGATGGCCTCCGGGACCAGGGCGTCCGGGAGGGGGGCACCCGGCGCGAAGGCGGTCGGGGGCGCATGAAGCCGCAGACCCAGCTCTTCGGCCTCTATATCCCGGGCCAGTCGGTGATCCACCGGCTGCCGGTCGGGGCGAAGTATCTGCTCGTGCTCCTCGGCACCATTCCCAGCCTGCTCGCCCAGCAGTGGTGGCTGGCGCTCGCGGTGCTGGGCATCGCAGCCGCTGTGCTGATGATCGCGCGGCTGCCGGTGCGACTGGCGCTCGGGTTCGGCTGGGGCATGGGGATATTGCTCGCGCTGATCGTCGGCTATCACTCCCTCTATGGGCGGCCGTTGGTCGGGCTGACCCTGGCCACCAACCTCCTGGCGTGCATCTGGCTCAGCCGGGTGCTGACGATGACCACGCCCGCCCCGGTGCTCGTCGACGCCCTGGTCGCTGCCTCGCGGCCACTGGACTGGGTGGGGCTGAGCTCGGAGCGCTTCGGGCTCGCGGTTGCGCTGATGCTGCGCTCGATTCCCTACCTCGTCGGGCTGTCGGGCGATGTGCGCAACGCCGCACGGGCCCGTGGGCTCGAGCGCAACTGCTTCGCGTCCGTCACCCCCTTTGTCATCGGAGCCGTCGCCTATGCCCAGCGCACCGGTGACGCGCTCGCCGCTCGCGGTCTCGGCGACGACGACTGATCTCCCGTTTGCACGAAGTGGCGAGTTCCGCCCCCGGGCGCTTGGCCCAGTTGGGCATTAACGCCCCGCCGACGCGTGTGGGTCCGGGATGATCGAGACATGCTCACAGGGATCCCAGGCCTAACCATCGGGTGCGCCGACCCCGAGGCGAGCCACGCGGCATACGCCCTCGTCCTAGGGGAGGAACTGCGCGCCGGCGACACTGTGATCGAGCTCGTCGCGGGCGGCGGCGGGCTCAGCGCGGCGACCTTCGCGAGCAACGACCTTGCTGGCGACACCCGTGCACTCGAGCGGCGCGGGCTGCCCCCGGCCGACGGGCAGGTCGAGGTCTGCGGGCTGACCTGGCGACTGCAGCAGGCGAAGGCCAACCGCAGCGACTACAGCGCGATCCTCGACCACGTCGTCGTGCGCACCAACGACCCCGAGCGGGCGGCCGCGGACTACGGCGCTCGGCTCGGGCTGGATCTGCGGCTGGACCGAACGGCGCCGGAGTGGGGGATGCGGGCGCTCTTCTTCCGCTGTGGCGGCACGGTCGTCGAGATCGTCAGCCCCGAGCCGCCGAGCGACGATCCCCGGGGTGACCGCTGGGGCGGCTTCGCGGTGCGCGTCAGTGACATCGAGGCGGTGCGCTCGCGGGTGGCAGATGCGGGGTATGCCGTGTCGGACGTCCGCCCCGGCCGCAAGCCCGGCACGCGCGTGTGCACCCTCAAGGACGAGGCGTTCGCGGGCCCGACCCTCCTGCTGGATCGGCGCGGCTGAGGTCCGTCCGCGGGGCGGAACTCGCCAATTGGCCTAAAGGTGGGTTGGGGACACGCGGGGGCGATCGTGCCCAAGTGGGCTAAAGCGCGAGGGGGCGGAACTCGCCAATTGGCTTAAAGGGTCAGGGGAGGTCGCAGCCGTCGCAGCCGTCCAGGCCGTCGAGGCAGCCGTCGCCGCCGTCAAACAGGTCGCCGGCGCTGGAGACGAAGTCGCCGACGGACGACGTGACCTCGGCCAGCCCGCTGCCGACGGTGTCGAGGAAGTCGCCGCCGTCGAACGCGAAGGCGTCACCCAGACCCCCGGGCCCATCGGCGTCGAGCATCGCCGGCCCCGGGTCGCCGAGGTCGATCGGCACCGCCGCGGCGTGGCTGAGGAAATCCATGCCGTCGAACCACGTCAGGTCGAGCGTGGCGTCGACGGCCGCGTCGGCCATGCCCGACATCCGCGCCTGCCGCGCCACGTCGCCGAAGACCTTGGCCCAGTGCTCCGCGACGCCGAACACGATCGCATAGGGCAGGAAGCGGCTGAAGACATCGCGCGCCTCCTCGAAGCGGATCTGACCCGCCTCGGCTGTGGCGAGATACTTCTCGAAGGCCATCGCCTGGACCCGCGCGGCCGACCCCTCGGCGGTCCGCGGCGTGCGCCCGCGCCCACCCCAGATGAGCAGCGCCGCACCCAGCACCGAGCCGACGCCGCCGGTGAGCAGCGGCACGCCCCACTGCTGGTCGGTCCCGATGCTCCGCCCGATGACATAGAGCCCGCCGACGACCGCGCCAATCCCCACCAGCAGCAACAGGATCCCGAGCCTGGCCAGCCGCCGGTTCCGCTCACGCGGGTGCTTGCGATACCAGCCGCGGTCGACGACCTCGCGATAGAGCCCGACCTGCGCCTCGCGCATCGTGATGTCGAAGCCGTGCCGCTTCAGCTCGTTGATGCTCGCGACATCGCCGCGCCGGAAGAGCTCGGCGAGCAGCTGGCGCTCCAAGGGCAGCAGCAGGTCGTCGGGCGCCGGGTTGGTCAGCGTCAGCACCCAGTCGCCCGCCTTGGGCGGTTCGCCCCCTCCGGGTGCGGTATGCCGCGGAGCCGGCTCCGCGGCATACCCCTCCCTGGGCGTGGGCATGGGGCCGGGCACCTGCCGGGGGGAGCGGTCGGGGACGGCCACCGTCGCGCCGCCCTCGGGGAAATCGCCACGGGGGGGTGGCGGTGATGGTGAGGTGGCCCCGCACAGCGAGGTCGACGATCGTGGCGCTGGCATCGACCTGGTTGGCCTTGCCGTCGATGACGGTGCCGGCCAGGCCCGGGGTGAGTCCGTCGGGAGGGCTGAAGCGCGGCGCCACCGAGCCGGACCACTCGTCGCCGCCGCGCACCCGCTCGCGCCGGGGCTGCTGCCCGAGGCCGGGCACCTCGCCCGGGGTGATGCCGGCAAAGATCTCGTCGCGGCGCCGGCGACGGAACCACACGAGGGTCGGGATGATGATCAGCAGCGGCGCGAGGGCAGCGGCGACGGCCTCTAGGGCGGTCAGCTGGTCGTGAGCCACACGGTCAGACTAGGCACCCACCCGACCGGCTGTGGAGCGAGCGTGGCCATCAGGGCAAGATCGAGACATGACCTATCACCCCGCGGACGCCAGATACGACTCGATGACCTATCGCCGGACCGGGCGCAGCGGCCTGGACCTGCCGGTGATCAGCCTGGGGCTGTGGCACAACTTCGGCGACGACGTGCCGCTGGAGCGCCAGCGCGAGATCCTGCGGACCGCCTTCGACCACGGCATCACGCACTTCGACCTGGCCAACAACTACGGCCCACCCTATGGCTCCGCCGAGCGCAACTTCGGCGAGCACCTGCGCACCGACTTCGCCGGGCTGCGCGACGAGCTGGTCATCTCGAGCAAGGCCGGCTGGGACATGTGGCCGGGGCCGTACGGGCAGATCGGCGGCTCGCGGAAGTACCTCATCGGCAGCCTCGACCAGAGCCTGAAGCGGATGGGCCTGGACTATGTCGACATCTTCTACCACCACCGCCCCGACCCCTCGACGCCGCTCGAGGAGACGATGGGCGCGCTCGACCACATCGTCCGATCCGGCCGGGCGCTCTATGTCGGCATCTCCTCCTACTCCCCGGAGAGCACCAGACGCGCCGCCGAGATCCTCGACGGGCTGGGCACGCCGCTGCTGATCCACCAGCCGTCCTATTCGATGCTCAACCGCTGGGTCGAGAGCGACGGGCTGCTCGACACCCTCGGCGACCTGGGCGTCGGCTGCATCGCCTTCAGCCCGCTCGCCC
Organism: Micrococcales bacterium; assembly: GCA_021287075.1. Taxonomy (GTDB): domain Bacteria; phylum Actinomycetota; class Actinomycetes; order Actinomycetales; family Dermatophilaceae; genus JAJTBD01. The sequence continues at coordinate 66,854 of JAJTBD010000005.1, forward strand.
AGGGCATGCTCACCGACAAATACCTCGACGGCGTCCCCGAGGGCTCGCGCGCCAGCCAGGAGAAGTCGCTCGCCACCGAGATGCTCACCGACGAGGCCATCGAGCACATCCGCGCCCTCAACGAGATCGCCCAGGGGCGCGGCCAGACCCTCGCCCAGATGGCGCTCGCGTGGGCGCTGCGCCGGCCCGAGGTCACCTCCGTGCTCGTCGGCGCCAGCCGGGCCGAGCAGGTCCGCGACAGCGTCGGCGCGCTCGAGCGGCTCGACTTCACCGACGACGAGCTCGCCGCGATCGACCAGCACGCCGTCGACTCCGGCATCGACCTGTGGCAGTCCGCGCGCGAGAGCGACGGCCGCGCGGAGGGCTGAGCCGCCCGCCCCGCCGGGGGCCTCCTGCCTCGTTGACTTGTCACAACTCGCGCCCAAAACGCCATTTTTGGGCGTGATTTGCGCCAGGTCAACGGTCTGGGGGCGGCCACCCCAGGGGTGAGGTATGCCGCGGGTGCGACCCCGCGGCATACCTCGATTTGGCGGTGGCGCACCGGATCGCTAATCTGGAGTCGTTCCAAAATGACTGGACTCTCTAGAAGGAGCGCACGCACCTCATGTCTCTGATCAACACGCAGATCAAGCCGTTCTCGGCCACCGGCTTCCGCCAGGGTGAGTTCGTCGACGTCACCTCTGAGGACATCGCCGGCAAATGGGCGATCTTCTTCTTCTACCCCGCCGACTTCACCTTCGTCTGCCCGACCGAGCTGGGCGACCTCGCCGACCACGACGAGGAGCTCAGGGCCATGGGCGTCGAGGTCTTCTCCGTCTCGACCGACACCCACTTCACCCACAAGGCGTGGCACGGCTCGTCCGAGACCATCGGCAAGATCCGCTACACGATGCTCGGCGACCCGACCCAGGAGCTCTCGCGCAACTTCGAGATCCTGCGCGAGAACGAGGGCCTGGCCGACCGCGGCACCTTCCTGGTCGACCCGCAGGGCGTCATCCAGTTCATGGAGGTCACCGCCGAGGGCATCGGCCGCAACGCCGCCGAGCTCGTCCGCAAGGTCAAGGCCGCGCAGTACGTCGCCGCCCACCCGGGCGAGGTCTGCCCCGCCGCCTGGGAAGAGGGCGCCGAGACCCTGGCCCCGTCGCTGGACCTGGTCGGCAAGATCTGATGCTCGCCCCCGCACTGCTGACTCAGCTCACGGAGCTGCTCACCAAGGTCACCGAGCCGATCGAGCTGGTCTCCCGGCTCGACGACTCGGCCACCGCGACCGAGATGGGCGAGCTGCTTGACGAGATCGCAGGCGCCTCGGAGTCCGTCACGCACGTGCGTGGCCGCTCCGAGGCGGCGGGGGACGCACGCGTCCCCTCGTTCGTGATCCGTCGGGCCGGCACCGACGTCGAGGTCGAGTTCGCGGGCCTGCCCATGGGCCACGAGTTCACCTCGCTCGTCCTCGCCCTCCTCCAGGTCGGCGGCCACGCGCCCAAGATCACGCCGGAGCAGGCCGAGGCCATTCGCGGCATCGAGGGCACGCACCACTTCGAGACCTTCTTCAGCCAGTCCTGCCAGAACTGCCCCGACGTCGTCCAGGCGCTCAACGTGATGGCCGTGCTCAACCCCGGCATCACGCACACCGCCGTCGACGGCGCCGTCTTCCCGCAGGAGGCGACCGACCGCGGCGTCCTCGCCGTGCCGACCGTCTTCGTCGACGGCGAGACCTTTGGCTCCGGCCGGATGACGCTCGACGAGATCATCGGCAAGCTCGACACCGGTGCCGCCGCCCGCGCAGCCGAGCAGCTCGACGCCGCCGAGCAGTTCGAGGTCCTCGTCATCGGCGGTGGCCCAGCCGGCGCGTCCGCCGCGCTCTACACCGCGCGCAAGGGCATCCGCACGGGCATCGTCGCCGAGCGTTTCGGCGGCCAGCTGCTCGACACGATGGCCATCGAGAACTACCCGTCCGTCCAGCACACCGAGGGCCCGCGCATGGCCGCGGACCTCGAGGCGCAGGTGCGTTCCTACGGCGTCGAGGTCGTCACCGGCCAGCAGGTCGAGCACGTCCACCCCGCCGAGGGCGACGAGCCCATCCGGGTCGAGCTCGCGTCTGGCGCAACGCTTCGCACGCGCTCGCTCGTCATCGCCACCGGCGCCCGCTGGCGCACAATGGGCGTCCCGGGCGAGGAGGACTACCGCACCAAGGGCGTCACCTTCTGCCCGCACTGCGACGGCCCACTCTTCACCGGCAAGCGCGTCGCCGTCATCGGCGGTGGCAACTCCGGCGTCGAGGCCGCGATCGACCTCGCCGGCATCGTCGGTCATGTCACCCTGCTCGAGTTCGACGAGCAGCTGCGCGCCGACGCGGTGCTCCAGGCCAAGGCCGCGAGCCTGCCCAATGTCGAGATCGTCACCCGCGCGGCGACCACGCAGGTGCGCGGCGACGGCGCCAAGGTCGTCGGCCTCGACTACACCGACCTGCGCGCCGACGCCCACCACGAGCTCGACGTCGAGGGCGTCTTCGTCCAGATCGGTCTGCTGCCGGGCACCGAGTTCCTCTCGGGCACCCTCGAGATGAACGAGCGCCACGAGATCGTCGTCGACGACCACGGCCGCACCTCCGTGCCGGGTGTCTTCGCCGCCGGCGACTGCACCACGACGCCGTTCAAGCAGATCACCGTCGCCTCCGGCGCGGGTGCGACCGCCGCCCTGTCGGCTTTTGACCACCTGATCCGCAGCGACGTCGCGGAGACCGCTCAGCGCAGCTGACACCTCCCCACCGACGCGGTCGCGCGGCATACCTCCCCTGACAGGAATGCCGCGCGGTCGTCGGTGGCGGTATGCCCGGGCGTATGTGTCCACGTGGATGAAAGCGCCCAGGGCAGGTTTGGCGTTCGGGGCTCGCGCGGAATAGCGGGTTGTTGACCCAAATGAGAGCCTTGGTGTCCACAGAAGGAGGCGACCATGTACAGCAGCGATTTCTCCCTCCCCGGTCTCCCGCAGGTCGAGATCGACGCGTTCACGCGGTTCCGCTGGGCGCAGAACCTCTTTGACCACGGCGACTACCGCGACGCCGCACGCGAGCTGGAGCGGCTGATGGCCCAAGCCGAGTCCGAGGAGCTGACGACCGGTCTCGAGGACGCGCGGCTGCTGCTCGCCCGCGCCTACTACCACTCCGCGCAGCTCGGCCGCGCTGAGGAGATGGCGCGCGGGGTGCTCGCGACGCACCCCACCGAGGGGTATGCCGCGCTGCTCCTCGGGCGCACGATGCAGCGTCAGGGGCGGCGCGAGGAGGCCCAGTGGGCGATGGACCTCGCGCGGGCCCTCGGCGCGCCCGGCACCGGGGAGGTTTGATGCCGGACTACGGTCTGGAGCTGGAGTTCGGCCTTTTCCCGACGCCGTCCGCGGCGGACCCACAGCACGTGCTCGAGCTCGCGCACCTGGCCGAGGCCAGCGGGCTCGAGCACGTGTCGGTGCAGGACCACCCCTATCAGGCGGCGCACCTCGACACGTGGACGCTGCTGTCGGTCATCGCGGCCCGCACGACCACGGTGCGGGTATCGCCCAATGTCGCCAATCTGCCTCTGCGAGAGCCGGTTGTGCTCGCCCGCTCGGCTGCGACGCTCGACCTGCTCAGCGGTGGTCGCGTCGAGCTGGGGCTGGGCGCGGGTGCCTTCTGGGATGCCATCGAGGCGGCCGGCGGGCCGCGGCGCACGCCCAGGGAGGCGGTCGATGCCCTCGTCGAGGCCATCGAGGTGATCCGCGGGGTGTGGGGCGAGTCCGGCGAGCGGTCCGTGCGGGTGCACGGCGAGCACTATCGGGTCGAGGGGCTGAGGCCCGGGCCGCTGCCCGCGCACCGGATCCCGATCTGGGTGGGCGCCTACAAACCGCGGATGCTGCGGCTGACCGGTCAGCTCGCCGACGGGTGGGTGCCGAGCATGGGCTATGCCGACCCGCCTGCGCTCGGCGAGCTCAACGCGCGCATTGACGAGGCGGCTGCCGCGGCCGACCGGGCCCCGCAGGACATCCGCCGGATCTACAACATTTTCGGCTCCTTCGGCCGCTCGTCGGACTTCCTGCGCGGCACCGCCGCCGACTGGGTCGAGCAGCTGGCCGGGCTCGCCCTCGACGAGGGCATGTCGACCTTCATCCTCGGCACCGACGACCCCGATGTCCTGCGGCGCTTCGCCGCCGAGGTCGTGCCGGCGGTCCGCGCGCAGGTGGCGGACGAGCGCGCGCTGCGGGCCGGGCGGACCGAGGCGCCCGCCACACGCCCGCCGCGGGCCGGCCTGACGGACGCGCCCGTCACACGCCCGCCGCGGACGGTCACGATGCAGGTCGTGGCCACCCCGGACGACGGGGTGCGCCTGACCGGGCCGCTGGCCTGGGACGAGACCAGCCGGCCCGAATCGCCCAAGCCGGCTGACGCGGCATACCCCCCAGAGGCGCAGGCCCAAGCCCAGCACCTCATCGACGTGCACGACCACCTGCGCGGCGAGCTCGCCCAGGTGCGCGAGGTCATCGACCAGGTGCGGGGTGGGCTGCTGCAGATCGGGCAGGCCCGCTCGATCATCAACACGATGACGATGCGCCAGAACAACTGGACGCTCGGTGCCTACTGCGAGAGCTATTGCCGGGTCGTCACCGGCCACCACACGCTCGAGGACCGCAGCATCTTCCCCCACCTGCGGCGCAGCGACCCGCACCTGGTCGACGTGCTCGACCGGCTCGAGGACGAGCACCATGTGATCGCCGACGTGCTCGAGCAGCTCGACCAGGCGCTTGTCGGGCTGGTCGGCGTGGAGCCGCGAGAGGTGGGTGCCAGACTCGAGAGCCTCTCTGCCGCAGTCGATCTGCTCACCGACACCCTGCTGTCGCACCTTGCCTATGAGGAGCGTGAGCTGATCCACCCCCTGGCCCGGCACGGGATGTTCTGACGCTCAGCGCGGCCAGGCCGGGCCGATCTGTCGTCGGAGCCGGACAAACGGGCGGGGCAGGCTGAGGGCGACGGCGCCGACGACCGCACCCTCGTGGTGGTATGCCGCCAGCCAGCGATCACCGTCGAGGTCACCCTCCTCGAGGGTCACCTCGGCGGTGGCGCGCCCGGCGAAAAGCACTCTGCCACCGAACTGCTCGGACCATACATAGGGCGCCGGGGCCGCGCCCGGGACCTCGGAACCCGTCCCGAGCAGCGCGGCCACCGCGATCGCCGGCCGCTCGAGCGCATCGCTCCAGTGCTCGGTGCGGCGGGGCAGGCCGGCGACCGGGTCAGGCCATGCGGCACAGTCACCCACTGCCGAGATCCCTTGCGCCCCAGTGCGGCCCGCGGCATCGCAGACGACACCACCGGTGTGCTCGAGCCCCGACCCGTCCAGCCACTCCACATTGGGGAGGCTGCCCACGCCGGCCACGACGACATCTGCGGCCAGCCGCTCCCCGCCGGCCAGACGCACGGCTGTCACCCTGCCGTCGGGGCCCGACTCCAGCGCCTTCACCTGCACGCCATGCCGCGCGTCGACCCCGTGTCGGGCGGGCAGGGCGGCCACCGCACGGGCGACCTCGGGCCCGAGAGCCGGGATGAGTGGCAGAGGTGCGGCCTCCAGCAGCGTGACCGCCAGACCGAGCGAGCGCGCTGTGGAGGCGACCTCGGCGCCGATCCACCCGGCCCCGATCACGACCAGCCGACCACCCCCGCCGGCCGTGGCGCCTGCGCGCATGCTGGGCTCGCCGGCGGCGAGCAAGTCTGATCTCAGCGCGACCGCGTCGTCGAGGGTGCGCAGCGTGTGCACGCCCGTGCTCTCGGCGCCAGGGACGGCCAAGTGCCTCGCGCGCGCACCGGTGGCGAGGAGGATGTGCTCGGCCCTCAGGGAGCGGCCGTCGTCGAGCGAGACGGTCCGCGCGCCGACGTCGAGACCCACGGCGCGCCGGCCAAGGAGCCACTCGGCGTCGAGCTCCTCGCCGGCCGTCTCCAGGGCCAGCTCCGCGGCGTCGACCTCGCCGCGCAGGAGCGCCTTGGACAGCGGCGGCCGGTCATAGGGGCGATGTGGCTCGTCCCCCACGACGACGATCCGTCCCTCGAAGCCCTGGGCCCGGGCGGCCCGCACCGCTGAGAGTCCCGCGAGCGAGGCACCGACGACGAGCAGGACTGACATGCCCCCGAGCCTACGGGTGCAGACAAAACGGGCACCGCGGCATACCGTGGCCATCACGTCCACAGACGCGACCCCGCCCCACCCACGCCACCCCGGGAGAACCCCATGGCCGTCAGCGCATTCGACCTGTTCACCGTCGGCATCGGTCCTTCCAGCTCGCACACCGTCGGGCCCATGCGTGCGGCGGGGACCTTTGTGGAACGGCTGGTCGACGAGGGGCTGATCGAGCAGGTCGGCAGTGTGCGCGCGGAGCTGTTCGGGTCGCTGGGAGCCACCGGCCACGGGCACGGCAGTGTCAAGGCCGTCGTCCTAGGGCTGCTGGGCGAGCGGCCCGAGGAGGTCGACCCGGCGGCGGCGGACTCGGCGGTGCAGTCGGCCCGTGAGTCGGGGCGGCTGCTGCTCGGCGGGCGCCACGAGATCGCCTTCGACGTCGACGAGGACGTGATCCTGCACCGCACCAAGCGGCTGGAGTTCCACACCAACGGGATGCGTTTCACGGCGTATGCCACGGCGCGTCCCGAGGACGGCGCGTCACCGCTCGTGGTGCGCGAGTACTACTCCGTCGGTGGGGGATTCGTGCTCGACGAAGATGAGACCGGCGCCGCGGCGATCGTGCCGGACACCACTCCGGTGGCGCACCCCTTCACCACCGGCGATGAGCTGCTCGCCGTCACCCAGCGCACCGGCAAGTCGATCAGCCAGGTGATGCTGGAGAACGAGCTGTCCTGGCGCACCGAGGAAGAGGTGCGCTCTGGTCTGCTGCACATCTGGTCGGTGATGAAGGAGTGCGTCGAGAGCGGCTGCCGCGCGACCGGGACTCTCCCTGGGGGTCTGAAGGTGCGGCGGCGGGCGGCGCAGATGAGCGAGCAGCTGTGCGAGCACGAGGACTGGACCGACCCGATGCGCGCGATCGACTGGGTCACGCTGTTTGCGCTGGCCGTCAACGAGGAGAACGCCGCGGGCGGGCGGGTCGTCACCGCGCCGACCAATGGGGCGGCCGGCATCATCCCGGCGGTCCTGCACTATTACATACGGTTCGTGCCCGGGGCGGATGACGACGGCATCGTGCGCTTCCTGCTGACCGCGGCGGCGATTGGCACGCTCTACAAGGAGAACGCGTCCATCTCCGGGGCCGAGGTCGGCTGCCAGGGGGAGGTCGGCTCGGCCTGCTCGATGGCCGCTGCGGGTCTGGCGGAGGTCCTCGGCGGCACACCGCTCCAGGTCGAGAACGCCGCGGAGATCGGCATCGAGCACAACCTCGGGCTGACCTGTGACCCCATCGGCGGGCTGGTGCAGATCCCGTGCATCGAGCGCAACGCCGTGGCCTCGATCAAGGCGATCACCGCCGCCCGCATGGCCATCCGCGAGGACGGCGACCACTTCGTCTCCCTCGACAAGGCCATCAAGACGATGCGCGACACCGGCCGTGACATGAAGGTGAAATACAAGGAGACCGCCCGCGGCGGGCTCGCCGTCAACGTCATCGAGTGCTGACAGCCCCTCCCACCCCTCCCACCCGTCACCCCCCGCCCGCCACCCCCCGCCCGCCCCCGCGCCCTGCGTCCAAACAGGCGGTTCGGGCATCCGTCCCGGCGTGTCGTTGACCGAACCGCCTGTTTGGCCCCAGGGGGTACGGCTGCGGCAGGGGACAGAAGGCTGGAGGTGGGGTCAGCCAACGAGGGCGCGAAGTCGGGTGAGCAGATCGCGCAGCAGCCGCGGGTCGTGCAGGTCGGCCGAGGTGATCCGGATGTAGGTGTAGCCCAGCTCGGTGAACCGTCGCTCCCGACGGATGTCGCGCTGCCATTGGGACCGGTCCGTGCGATGGTGATCGCCCTCGAACTCGACGACAACGCCCGCCTGCCGCCAGAAGAAGTCCACTCGACCGAGCCACTCACCGTCATGGATGACATCGACGTTCAGCTCGGGCTCGGGCAGGCCACCGCGGTGGAACTCGACGCGGGCGCGCGACTCCATCGGTGACCCGCTGCCCGTCCGCATCAGGCCCACCGCCTCGCGGAGGCGGACCACGCCCCGACCGCTCCAGCGCTCGACAAGCCGAGCGATCACGTCGCCGAGACTGGCGTCCCGTGACAGCAGAGCATCGCCGACCGCCACCAGATCGGTCACGCGCATCATGGGCAGGGCAGCGAGATCGAGCAGAGTCCAGGCTGGCGTGGTGACCGGCAGCCCATCGACATCCTCGGTCGAGCGCAGCTCCAGCCCGGGGTGCCACAGGACGCTGCTCCGACGCTGACCGCGGCTGGTCGTCGGACGCAGCACGTCGAGCCGCTCACCCGGTGACCACGGATGTGGCAGCGGCAAGCCCCACAGTCGAGCCGCGGTCACGCGGGAGAAGGCGTAGGGCGCAGTCAGCACCAACCGGTGGGCGGCGGCCAGCTCGCGGCAGTGCTCCGGCGGTCGGGCCATATAGAGCCCCTGGCTGACACGGGTGATCCCGAGCCGCTGGAGGTCGGTCCTGGTGAGACACCATTCATTGACCTTGAGCCGGGTGAATGCGAGCGGAAGGTCCGGCGGATCGATGGCTCGCGGCATACGAGGAGAATGCCGCGCTGCGACAACTCGTGCGCCCGGCTATCCACAGCCCCGCCCAAACCGGCGGTTTGGGCGACGCCACGCCGTATGCCCTGACCAAACCGCCTGTTTGGACGCGCGTGGGGTGGGGCGGGGGTGGGGCGGGCCCGAGGGGTCAGAAGGTCAGGATGTGACCGGTCCGCGGGTCGGACTGGCCCGACTGGACCTCCTGCCAGACGGCCTGGAGGGCCTCGGGGCCGGACTGCTCGCTGAGCTCGACAAACAGGTCGGAGTCGGCGGCAAAGGAGCGCCAGCCCTCGGCGAAGCGCTCGTCCAGGCCGTCGAGACCCCAGTCGGCGATCCGCTTGCGCATCTGGTCGGGGGCAAAGAACAGACCCTTGCTCGTGCGCGTGGGCAGCCCGGCGACGGGTCGCTCGTTCTGCGCGGTGATCCCCACCACCACGGCCTTGCGCAGCGAGTCCCCGAGATGGTCGTCAAGCGCGGTGAGGTGGTCGGCGTCGCCGGAGAAGTCGCAATAGACGCTCGGCGAGGCGGGATCCAGCTCGCTGACCTGGTCATAAGCGAGCACCTCGTCATAGCACCCGAGACTCTGCGTGAAGTCCCTGTTGCGGCCGGAGGTGAGCCCGACCCGTCGCAGCCCCGAGCCGGCCAGGCAGTGTGCAGTGCCGTATGCCGTCTTGCTCGACGCCGATGACATCACCACCGACGTGGCGCACTCCGCGCCACCGGCGGCGAGCCAGTCGGCGAGCAGCCAGGAGGTCCAGAAGAGCGGGCGATACAGCGCGAGCAGGTCCTCCTGCGCCTCGTCATAGGCCCGGTCGGTGGAGGTCAGCGCATAGGTGTTGTAGGGCGAGGGCAGCTCGACGCGGTGCGGCGAGACCTCTGCGAAGCCGCGCTCGTCGACCCGCCCCGGCCGCGCCACCAGGTGTGAGGCCGAGGGGTAGTAGCCGTAGTAGCGCTGGCCGACCTCGACACCCGGCACCTGCGACTCGACGACATCGGCGAACCCCCACACCGGCACGATGCCCCACGGATCCTCCGCCGGGAAGAACTGCCAGTATCGGAAGGAGTCGCCGAGGGCGGCATAGGTGATGTTGTTGGCGCTCAGGCCGATCCGGTTGAGGCGCAGCACCACCTCACCCTCGCCGGCAGTGGGGACCGGCATCTCCTCGAGGCGGGTCTCGGAGATGTCATCACGACGGGTGAGCAGGCGCCAGGCGTTGGTCATGCCGACACGCTAGAGCCGCGCCCTGCCCGGCGTCACTGGGCAGGGCGCCCACACCGGATCAGAAGACGGGCTTGCCGCCGGTCACGCCGATGACGGTGCCCGAAACATAGCTCGCCTCGTCGGAGGCCAGGAAGACGTATGCCGCGGCAACCTCGGTCGGGTGCCCCGCACGTCCCAGCGGGGTGTCGGAGCCGAAGCCCTTGACCTTGTCAGCGGCCATCGTCGCGGGGATGAGCGGCGTCCAGATCGGGCCTGGCGCAACGGCATTCACGCGCGTGCCCTTGGCGCCGAGCTCGGCGGCGAGGTTGACGACGAGGTTGTTGAGCGCCGCCTTGGTCGCGGCGTAGTCGAGCAGGTGCTCGCTGGGGGAGTAGGCCTGCACGGACGTAGTCACGATCGCGACGCCGCCGTCCTCGAGGTCCTTGGCGCACTCGCGCACGAGCCAGTAGGGCGAGTAGACATTGGTCTCGAAGGTCTGGTGGATCTGCTCCTCCGGGAACTCCTCGAGCGAGTCGTGGGTCATCTGGTATGCCGCGTTGCACACCAGGACGTCGAGCCCACCCAGGCGGTCGCGCGCCTCGCTCGCGGCGCGCCTGTTCTCCTCGAGGGTGCGCAGGTCGGCGGCGATGAGCACGCCGGTGCGGCCGGCCTCGCGGATGAGCTCTGCGGTCCGCTCGGCGTCCTCGGCCTCGTCGGGCAGGTGGGTGATGGCGACGTCGGCGCCCTCCTTGGCGAAGGCGACGGCTACGGCGCGGCCGATCCCGGAGTCGCCGCCGGTGATGAGGGCGCGCTTGCCGGTCAGGCGGTCTCGGCCGGTCCAGGACTGCTCGCCATGGTCGGGTGCCGGCTCCAGCTCGGCGACGCGGCCGGGCCAGTCCTGGGTCTGGGCGGGGATGGCGGACAGGTCGGTGCGATCGGTCATGCCTCCACCCTGCGCAGATGACCGGGCCGTCGGGCACACCCCAAGGAGCGGGGTCGGCATGCGGTGCGGGCGGCAGGCGGAGCGGCTCCGTCAGGCGGGCAGGCCGCCGGGGTCGGCGGACTCGACCAGGTCCCGCAGGTACCCGCTGAACCCGCCGGGGGTGCGGCCCTCCAGGCGTGCTGAGGTGAGCACGCTGTTGCCGGCTGTCGCGGACTCGGCGACCCCGAGCCGCCGCACCCGCTCGACCAGGTCGACGTCCTCGTGGACGGCCAGCGCGGCATACCCGCCGGCAGCGACATAGGCGTCCCCGCGCACCCCCAGGTTGGCGCCGTGGATGTGCGGGTGGCCGTCCTCGAGCCGCTGTCGGCTCGCCCAGAGGCGGGCCAGCGCCGGGGTCATCTCGTCGGGGTCGGGGTGGACCGTGCCGAGGACGAGCTGGCTGCCGGCCCCGGCGAGGACCAGCTGGCGCACGATCCACTCGGGCGGCACGACCGAGTCGGCGTCGGTGCTCGCCAGCCACACGCGCTCCAGCGGTATGCCGTGGCCCTCGGCCTCGTGGATCGCGGACTCGCAGCCGCGCGAACGGGATTCGCCGACGAGCCCCGAGTCGGTCTCGAGCACGTCGACGCCGAGGCGGGAGCGCGCGATGCCGGCGCTGCGGTCGGTGCAGTCGTCGAGGACGACGACGATCCGCACGTCGTGGCCCTCGGTGCTCGCCGTGGCCGCGGCGGCCGCCACGCTGTCGAGGCATCGGCCCAGCAGCTGCTCCTCGTCATGGACAGGGATGACGACGCGGACGAACCAGCCGGTCACAGCAGCCCCTCCCGCTCGGCGACGGACGGGACCCCGGAGCGGGTCAGGACGTCGAGGTCGAAGTCGGGCTCGGCATGTCTGACGGCGTGGACCAGCCCCGGGAGTCGGGCGGCGCGCTGGTGCACATCGGCGCCGTCGAGCGGCCAGCCCTCCACCGGGTGCCGCCAGTTGACCAGGACGAGCTCGCCTGTGGCAGTGAGGGACTCGAGACAGCTCTTGAGAAGCGAGTCGAGCCTGTCGCCGTCGAGGAAGTAGCCGACCTCGGAGAGCACGATGAGGTCGAAGGCTCCCCCCGGCCACTCGTCGGGCACTCGGCGCTGTTCCAGCCGCACCCGGTCGGCCACATCGCCGGGGAGGCCCGACAGCCGCTCCGCGGCGACAGCCAGGGCGGTCGCCGAGACGTCCACACCGACCAACTCGTCGCAGCGCCCGGCGAGCTCGGTGAGCAGTGCCCCGACCGAGCAGCCGACCTCGATCCCGCGGCCATAGCGCTCCCTCGTCAGGGCGGCGAGGGTGACTGCCCGCTTGCGACGCTCGTACCACCGCGTCTCGACGCCCCACGGGTCGGCCACCTCGGTGTGGAGGCGCTCGAAGACCTCGGGGTCGGGCACGGTCGCCGGCTCGTCGCTCGAGACGATGAAGGTCTCGTGGCTGCGCTCGAAGTGGGCGAGCAGGTGTGCGGGCAGGAGGGTCTCGTCGCCTGGCCTGGCCGACAGCGGCGCCACCTGCGAGGTATGCCGCATGATCGCCTGCCGTTTGGCGGTCGCCTCCTCCTGGCTGAGGTCGTGGCGGACAGCGCGATCCCAGGGGACATCGTCGCCGGATCCCCAGTGCCAGAGCCAGATCGGGAACTCGAGGTGCAGTGCGCTGCACTCCTGGGCCACCTGTCGGGCGGCCCTCCCGACGGCCTCGTGGTCGGGGTGCCCGTCACCGCTCCATGGCGACAGGACTAGCCCAGGTGACCATCCACCCGAGAGCGAAAGGGTCTGCGCGACGATCTCGTCCTCGCACTCGGCGAGGCCGCCGTCGGCCAGGTGCAGGCACGTGAGGTCGATCGCGGGGTCGATCTCGTCGAGGGCACTGCGCAGCTCGCGCAGCCGGCGGGCGCCAAGGCGCTCAGGCGGGTGGGTCGGGGAGTCGGGGTGGGAGCCCTCACCCGCGGTGGCGACGACCACGTGGACGAGCCGGCCGAGCGTGCAGAGGCGCCGCAACAGGCCTGCCGCGCCGAGGGACTCGTCGTCGGGGTGGGCCGAGAGGACGAGCACGCGACCGTCGGGCAGGGCGTCGACGTCGAGTGGCTGGAGGCTCGCCAGCCGCGCATCTCCCTGCCACTGAGCCTCGGGTGTGCCGGTGTCGGTGTGCCGGATCATGCGGTCGGCGTTGCCGGCTCCGGTCACCACGGCACGCACCCCGGGCCGTCGGCCAGGAGCGCCCGCCCGAGGGCGGCCTGGTCTCGCTCGGCTTGGTCCTGACGGATATAGACGGCCAGGTCGGCGGTGCGGCGGGCGTGCTCCTCCTCAAACGCCAGGGGTGCCGGGCCCATCGCGTGACCAGCGGAGGCGATGACGGACTCGGCTGCGGCAGAGACGATCTGGCGCACCCGCAGGGCGAGGCGGCTGCCCGCAGCGCCGTCGGCGCGGCCAGCGTCGATCAGCTGTGCGGCCTCGGCCAGAACGGCGCGGCTGGCATGCACCTGCGCGTCGACGGCGCCCAGGTGCATCTCGCCGACCTGGTCGAGCTCGCGCTCACCGGCCTGCGCGGCCAGGCGCCGGGCGATGCCCACCATGCCGCCGTGCCAGACGGCCGCCACACCGATGCCGCCCCACGCGAAGCCGGGACGGGAGAGATACCAGCCCGCGTCGCCCACAGGGACAGCCGCGACATGGGCGAAGGAGACGGGGGTCGAGGGGACGCCGGACAGGCCGCGGGAGACCCAGCCGTCGCGCTGCACACACACCCCCGGGTCGGCCAGGTCGACGGCAAAGAGGCGACGGTCGCCGGTGTCGAGGAACGCGGTGACCAGGGCGTGGGTGAGTGAGCCCGCGAGCGAGCACCAGGGCTTGCTGCCCGTCAGGGTCCAGCCCTCGGGCCCCTCCTCGGCGGTGAGCCGACAGCCCTGGCCCTCCGCGGCATACACCCCCCAGGTCGAGCGCGTGTCGGTGACGGAGATGGCGTCCAGGCCAGGCACCTCGCCGGCCTCGGACAGGATCGAGAGGGCGTCGAGGTGGGGCTCGACGACGCGGGCGAGGGTCAGGTCGCGGGCGCCGAGCGAGGCGAGCACCTCCAACAGTGCGAGGGTCTCCCCGTTGCCGGGGCGCGGCGTGAGGGGGCCAAGGGCGAGCGCGATCTCGACCCCGCGCTCCGCGGCCGGCAGGGGTGGCGCGGCAGCGATGACGTCGAGGGCGGGGGTGCTCCGGTGCGAGGGGTCGGCGGCAAGCTGGACGGGGCGGTGGGTCAAGTGAGGGCTCTTCTCGCGCCTGAGAACACGGGCTTCGGGTCACTCTAGGGAGCCCCACGACAGGTCCGCCTCACCCTGCCGGGTGTCTCACGTCCGAGCGTGCATTACGGTGGGACCATGACAGATGCCCCCTCTGACCTGCGCAAACCTCTCACGGCGGCGCTGGTCAACGACTACGACCTTGTGGTGCGGGGGGTCGCCCACATGCTCGACGACTACAAGGACCGGGTCTCGGTCGTCGAGCTCGACGCGGGCACCGATGTCGCCGAGCCGGTCGACATCGCCCTCTATGACTCCTTCGCGCAGGCGCCCTTCGACGCCGGCGACCTGGCCGACGTGCTCAACAATCCCAAGGTGCGCCGCGTCGTCGTCTACACCTGGAATCTCCAGAACGACGTGATCCGCATCGCGCTCGAGATGGGTGTCGACGGATACCTGTCCAAAACCCTTCCGGCAGAGGGCCTCGTCAAGGCCCTGGAGCGCATCAACGCGGGCGAGCGCATCGTCAGCCGGGTGCAGACCCAGGTCGAGGACGACGAGCTCGTCGGCGGCGACTGGCCCGGCCGCGCCGAGGGCCTGACCCAGCGCGAGTCGGAGATCATCGCCCACATCACCCAGGGCCTGAGCAACCAGCAGATCGCCTCGACCTGCTATCTGTCGATCAACTCGGTCAAGTCCTATATCCGCTCGGCCTATCGCAAGATGGGCGTCGCCAGCCGCTCCCAGGCGGTGCTGTGGGGTGTGGAGCACGGCTTCGCGCCAGATCACCTGCGCCGCAAGCGTCCCGAGCTCAGCTGACCGTCTGATCCCTGAGAAAAGAGGTATGCCGCGGCGCTGAGCCAGCGCGCGGCGTACCCCTCGTCTGTCTCGCCCGCGCTTTAGCCCAGTTGGGCGCAAACGCCCCGGGGCGATCGTGCCCAAGTGGGCTAAAGAGGGGTGGCGGCTCAGTCGCGCATGAGGGCGCGGACCTCGTTCTTCTGGATCTTGCCCGTGGCGGTCTTGGGCAGCGACTCGACGACCCGCACCTCCTTGGGCACCTGGAACCCGGCGAGGTGGGCCTTGGCATGCGCGATCACGCAGGCCTCGATCTCGTGGTCGGGGACCGAGCCGTCGGGCACGACGACCGCGCAGACCGCCTCGCTCCAGCGCTCGTGGGGGACACCGATGACGCTGCACTCGGCCACGCCGGGGGCGCCGAGGACGACGGCCTCGACCTGCACCGAGGAGACGTTCTCGCCGCCCGACTTGATGATGTCCTTGAGGCGGTCGGTGAACCAGACGACACCGTCGTCGTCGAGGTGGCCGATGTCGCCGGAGTGGAACCAGCCGTGCGCGAAGGCGACCGCGTTGGCGTCGGCGTTGTTCCAGTAGCCGCTGCACACATTGGGCCCGCGATAGACGATCTCGCCGGTGCCGTGCGGCGCGTGCACCTCGCCCGTCGCCGGGTCCATCGTCTTGGCCAGGACCGATGGCACCTGCGGGCCCCAGGAGTCTGCGGCGGTGTCGCGGTGCTCGGGCCACTGCATGACGGTCGCGGGGACGACCTCGGTCTGGCCCGAGCCGAGGATGACGCAGGCGTTGGCATACATCGCGTCGACCTTGTCGAGCAGCGGCGCGGGCATCGGGGCCATCGCATAGACGGCGCAGGTCACCGAGGACAGGTCACGCGGCCGGGCGGCCTGCTCGGCGGCGCACGCCGCGTGCATCATCGGCAGCATCATCGTGTGGGTGACCTGGTGCCGCTCGATCGCGTCGAGCGAGGCCGCGGGGTCGAAGGCCATGCCCGCCAGGACGACCGTGCCGCCCATCATGATCACCGGCATCGTGAGGGTGTTGAGCGCGGTGACGTGGAACATCGGCAGCACGACGAGCATGATCGGTGGTTGGAGCCCCCAGGTCTGGCGCGTGACGATGGCGTTGCTGAGGAGCGCGACCGTCAGGGCGGTGTGGCTGACCAGCACGCCCTTGGGACGCGAGGTCGTGCCGGAGGTATAGAGGCACTGGGCGGTGTCGCGGTCGTCGACGATGACGCGCAGGGGGCCGTCCTCGCCTCGGGCGACGAGCTCATCCCAGCCGATCGTCTCGCGGCCCCCGACCTGCTCGGGGGAGTCCTCGCGCACAACCACGCGGTTGACGCCGGGGGTCCCCGCCAGGACGGCCGACAGCAGCGGCCGCATCGCTGCGTCCGCGATGACGATCGGCGCCTGCGCGTCGTTGATGATCCACGCCGTGTCGTCCGGCGAGAGCAGGAAGTTGAGCGGCATACACACCAATCCCGCTCTGGCGCATGCGTAGTAGGTCGCCAGCATCTGCCACGAGTTCGTCATCATCAGCGCTACCGGAGTGCCGGGCTCGAGTCCCAGTCCCAGCAGCGCGTGGCCGAGCCGGTCGCTCGTCTCGGCGAGTTGGCGATAGGTGATCTCGCCGTCAGGCTGGACCACCGCGGTCCGGTGGGGGAAGAGCTCGGCCGTGCGGGTCAGGCTGTCACCGACGTTGACCCGGGTCGCGAGGTTGTAGTCGAGGGGGTCCACCTGGGACAGGTCGGGCTTCATGGGAGGTCCTTTCGCGCCGTTGCGAAATCGGAGGGCTGGGTCACTCGTCGAGGAAGATGTCGAGCGCGAGGTCGTCGCCGCCGTAGGCGGACAGGTCGGTGACGCCCTCCTCCCGGAGCACGTCGTCGTCGATGAAGAAGTTGCCGGTGCAGGTGCGCGGGTCGCGCGTCAGCACGGCGTATGCCGCGTCGGCCATGATCTCGGGCGTGCGGCTGCGGGCAACCAGCTGCTCGCCGCCGAGGATATTGGCGACGGCGGCTGTCGCGATGGTGGTCCGGGGCCAGAGGCTGTTGGCCGCGATGCCGTCGGCGCGCAGCTCCTCGGCAAGGCCGAGGGTCACCAGGCTCATGCCGTATTTCGCGATCGTGTAGCCGAGATGACGGCCGGCCCACTCGGGGCGCAGGTTGATCGGCGGGGACAGGGTGAGGACGTGGGCGTGGTCGGACTCCCGCAGGTGGGGGAGTGCGGTCTTGGCCAGGAGGAAGGATCCGCGGCAGTTGATGTCCTGCATCAGGTCATACTTCTTCATCGCCAGGTCGGACGTGTTGGACAGGTCTATCGCGCTGGCGTTGTTGACGACGATGTCGATGCCGCCGAAGCGCTCGACGGTCTGCGCCACAGCGTCGGCGACCGACGCCTCGTCGCGGACATCGCCGACGACGGGGAGGGCGTGGCCGCCGGCCTCCTCGATCCTGGCCGCGGCGGTGTGGATGGTCCCCTCGAGCTTGGGGTGTGGCTCGGCGGTCTTGGCGAGCAGGGCGACGTTGGCGCCGTCGCGGGCCGCCCGCTGGGCGATGGCCAGGCCGATGCCGCGGCTGCCGCCCGACATCACGATGGTGCGTCCGGCGAGGGTCATGGGTGCGTCCTTGTCATGATGGGGCGGGTTGTGTGGCCGGCATCAGGCGGGCAGGCCGTCGAGGCGGGCGAGGACCTGGAGCATGACCTCGTCGGCGCCGCCGCCGATGGAGCTGAGCCGCACATCCCGCATGAAGCGGGCGGTCCAGGTCTCCTCGATGTAGCCCATGCCGCCGTGGAACTGCAGGCACGCGTCGGCGACCTCGCGGATGAGCCGGCCGGCCTTGAGCTTGGCGACGGAGGCGAGGCGCGTGATGTCCTCGCCGGCCAGCTGGGTCTCGCAGACGACGAGGTTGTGGCTGCGGAGCAGGTCGACCTCCGACTGGAGCTCCGCGAGGCGGAAGGCGACGTGCTGCTTGGTCGCGAGCGGTGTGCCGAAGACCTCGCGCTCCTGGACGAACTGGCGGGTGCGTGCCAGTGCCTTGTCGCAGGCCCCGACGGCGCTGTATGCCGCGAACATCCGCTCGATCACGAACTGGTGCATCTGCTGCTGGAAGCCCCGGCCGGCCTCGCCGATGGTGTTGGCGACCGGCACGCGGACCTCGTCGAGGACGAGCTCGGCGGTGTCGGAGCAGCGGTTGCCCATCTTGTCGAGGGTGCGCGCGACGGAGAAGCCGGGGGTGTCGGTCGGCACGATGATCTGCGACATCCCCTTGTAGCCGCCCTCGTCGGAGGTGCGGGCGAGCAGGCAGACCCAGTCGGCCTGCTTGCCGTTGGTGATGTAGAGCTTGCGGCCCTTGATCACCCAGTCGTCGCCGTCGCGGCGAGCGCGGGTGCGGAGCCGCGAGACGTCGGAGCCGGTGTCGGGCTCGGTCACCCCGATCGCGGCGACGGAGGTGCCCGCGATCGCGGGGGCGAGGAACTGCTGCTTCTGCTCGTGGGTGCCCAGGCGCGCCAGTGACGGGGTCGCCATCATCGACTGCACGCCGATGGCCATGCTCACCCCCGCCGCGTCACACCGCCCCAGCTCCTCGGCCGCGATCATCTGGAAGCTGTGGTCGGCTCCCTCGCCGCCGTACTCCGGGTCGTACTCGATGCCGAGCAGGCCCACCTCGGCGGCCTTGGGGAAGAGCTCGTGGGCGGGGAAGATCCCCTCCCGCTCCCACTCGTCGACGTGGGGATTCACCTCGGTGTCAACGAAGTTGCGCACGCTGGCGCGGAAGTCACGGTGGTCGTCGGTGAGCCGCATGACGAGAAGGTAGCGGGGTTCGATCCAATAAAACAAGCACCCTTGCTTGTTTTCTCGTTCTGTGCCAGTCTGCCCGCCATGAGCGCTGACACCGTGCAGGCCTTCCTCGATGAGAGCGCCGATCTCGACGCCCTCGTCGCCCCGCTCGACGACGCCGGGTGGCGCACCGACACCCCCGCCGCGGGCTGGACGATCGCCCACCAGATCGCCCATCTGGCGTGGACCGACGAGGTGGCGCTGGCCGCGGCCACCGACCACGCGGCATTCGCGGCCGTGGGCGAGCAGGCGATGAAAGACCCGCTCGGTTTCGTCGACGCCGAGGCCGAGCGGCTCTCCCAGCAGCCGTATGCCGCGCTGCTCGCCTCATGGCGCGAGCGGCGGGAGGCGCTCGGGGCCGCCCTGCGCGACGCCGACCCGGCGACCAAGCTCCCGTGGTTCGGCCCGCCGATGAGCCCGCGCTCGATGGCCACCGCGCGGCTGATGGAGACCTGGGCGCACGGGCAGGACGTCGCCGACGCGCTCGGCGTGCGCCGCGAGCCGACCGACCGGCTGCGCGACATCGCCCACCTCGGCGTCCGCACGCGCAACTTCGCCTATGCGATCAACGAGCTCGCCCCGCCGGCCGAGGAGTTCCGCATCGAGCTGACCGGGCCGTCCGGCGACCTGTGGACCTGGGGGCCGGAGGACGCGGCCGAGCGCGTGACCGGGCCGGCCGAGGACTTCTGCCTCGTCGTCGCCCAGCGCCGCGAGGCCGAGGACACCGCACTCGTCGCCGAGGGCGAGGAGGCCGCGCGCTGGCTGACCTTCGCCCAGGTCTTCGCCGGCGCACCCAAGGCGATGATGCGCGGACGCGAGGCCTGACATGGCCGACGTCCTGCGGGTCGGCAACTGCTCGGCCTTCTATGGCGACCGGCTCTCGGCCATGCGCGAGATGCTCGAGGGCGGCGAGCTCGACGTCCTCACCGGTGACTACCTCGCCGAGCTGACGATGCTCATCCTCGGCAAGGACCGGATGCGCGACCCCTCCCTCGGCTACGCCCACACCTTCCTGCGCCAGCTGGAGGACTGCCTCGGACTCGCCCTCGACAAGGGCGTGCGCATCGTCGCCAACGCCGGCGGGCTCAACCCCCTGGGCCTCGCCGACGCGGTCGGCGAGCTGGCCGGGCGGCTCGGACTCGATGCCTCTGTCGCCGCCGTCCACGGCGACGACCTCACCGCGCGCGCCGGGGAGCTCGGGCTCGACGGCGCGCTCGCGGCCAACGCCTACCTCGGGGCCTTCGGCATCGCCGAGGCCTGCCGCGCCGGCGCGGACGTCGTCGTCACCGGCCGGGTCACCGACGGCTCGGTCATCATCGGCCCGGCCATCGCCCACTTCGGCTGGGGCCGTGGCGATCTCGACGCTCTCGCGGGAGCCACCGTCGCCGGGCACATCATCGAGTGCGGCACCCAGGCGACGGGCGGCAACTACGCCTTCTTCACCGAGATCCCCGACCTCACCCGTCCCGGCTACCCGATCGCCGAGATCGAGGCCGACGGCTCCTTCACGGTCACCAAGCACCCCGGCACCGGCGGGGCGGTCACCGTCGACACCGTCACCTCCCAGCTGCTCTATGAGATCCAGGGCGAGCGGTATGCCGGGCCCGACGTCACGACGCGCCTGGACTCCGTGCGCCTCACCCAGGACGGGCCAGATCGCGTGCGCGGCAGCGGGATCCGGGGCGAGGCGCCCCCGCCCGACGTGAAGGTCTCGTGCTCCACCCTCGGCGGCTTCCGCAACGAGATGACGTTCGTCCTCACCGGCCTCGACATCGACGCCAAGGCCGAGCTCGTGCAGCGCCAGGTCGAGGACGCGCTCAAGGTCCAGCCGGCCGAGCTCACCTGGACCCTGGCGCACACCGAGCATGACGACCCCGACACCGCGGCCCGCGCGGCCGCGACGCTGACCGTCGTCGCCCGCGACCCCGACGAGAAGAAGGCCGGCCGGGCCTTCTCCAACGCCGCCGTCGAGATCGCCCTTGCGTCCTATCCCGGCTGCTTCATCACCTCGCCCCCCGGCGGCGGCTCGGCCTATGGCGTCTTCACGCCCGGCTATGTGCCGCAGTCGATCCCGGAGCACTCGGTGCGGCTGCCCGACGGGTCGACGGTGCGGATCGACCCGCCAGCCGAGACGCGGGCTCTCGAGCCGCTGGGTGGTGAGGGCGAGCTGGTGACGGCGGGAGACCTCGCGGCATACGGCCCGACGCGGCGGGTGCCGCTGGGGGCTCTCATCGGCGCGCGGTCCGGCGACAAGGGCGGCAACGCCAACATCGGGGTCTGGGCGCGCAGCGACGAGGCCTACGCGTGGCTCGACGCGTTCCTCACCACCGACCGCCTGCGCGAGCTGCTCCCCGAGACCGCCGGCCTCAAGATCGCCCGCACCCCGCTGCCGGGCGTCTGCTCGGTCAACTTCGCGATCGAGGGGATTCTGGGCAAGGGCGTCGCCTATGCCGCTCGCTTCGACCCGCAGGCCAAGGCCCTCGGCGAGTGGCTGCGGGCACGTGTCGTCGACATCCCCGTGTGCTTGCTGGACGGAGCCCAGTCATGAGCCAGTGGGCTGCTCAGTCCCAGAACCCGTGGCAGGCAGAGGAACTGACGGCGCTTCGTGACTCCGTCACACAGTTCGTCCGGCGCGAGGTGCTGCCCCACCAGGACCAGTGGGAGCGCGACGGCGAGCTGCCCCGCGAGCTGCACCGCATCGCCGGGCGGCAGGGGCTGCTCGGTGTCGCCTTCCCCGAGAGCGTGGGTGGCGGCGGTGGCGGGCAGCGCGAGGCGCTCGTTGTCGCCGAGGCCTTCCACTTGGCAGGCGGTGCCGGTGGCGTCTATGCCTCGCTCTTCACCAACGGGATCGCCCTGCCCCACATCATCGCCTGCGGCGACCAGGCCCAGATCGACCGCTGGGTCCGCCCGACCCTGGCGGGGGAGATGATCGGCTCGCTCGCGATCACGGAGCCGGGCGGTGGCTCCGACGTCGGCGGGCTGCGCACCACCGCCCGTCGCGACGGCGACGACTACGTCGTCAACGGGTCCAAGACCTTCATCACCTCGGGCTGCCGTGCAGACTTCGTCACGACCGCGGTGCGCACGGGCGGGACGGAATCGCCTGGCGCACGTGGGATCTCGCTTCTGGTCATCGAGCGGGGCACGCCCGGCTTCGAGGTCTCGCGCCGGCTCGACAAGATGGGCTGGCGCTCCTCAGACACGGCGGAGCTGTCCTTCACCGACGCCCGGGTGCCGGCGGCCAACCTCGTCGGGCCGGAGAGCTCCGGCTTCCTGCTCATCGGTCTGGGCTTTCTGTCCGAGCGCATCGCCATTGCGGCACAGGCCTATTCGCAGGCCCAGCGCTGTCTCGACCTCACGCTGGACTGGTGCCGCCAGCGCGAGACCTTCGGCCAGCCGCTGATCTCACGCCAGCCGGTCCAGAACACGCTGACCGAGATGGCGATGCGCATCGACGTCGCCCGCGCCTACACGCGCAGCGTCGTCGACCGTTTCGAGTCCGGGGAGCCGGTCGAGCAGCTCATCCCGCAAGTCTGCTTCGCCAAGAACACCGCCACCCAGTCGGGGGAGTGGGTCGCAAGCCAGGCCGTCCAGCTCTTTGGCGGGATGGGCTACATGGCCGAGTCCGAGGTCGAGCGGCAGTACCGCGACATGCGCATCCTCGGCATCGGTGGCGGCACCGTCGAGATCCTCACCCAGCTGGCCGCACGACGATTGGGGTACACCTCATGACCACGCTCCGCAGCACCTTCGACCCGACGAGCGAGGAGGCCCGCGCCAACGCCGAGGCGATGGAGGCCCAGCTTGCCGAGATCGACGAGCAACTCGCGATCGCCGTCGCCGGCGGCGGTGACAAATATGTCGAGCGGCACCACAGGCGCGGCAAGCTCACCGCCCGGGAGCGCATCGAGCTGCTGCTCGACCGCGACGCGCCCTTCCTCGAGCTGGCCCCGCTCGCCGGCTATGGCAGCGCCTTCACCGTCGGGGGCAGCGTCGTCGCCGGCATCGGTGTGGTCGAGGGCGTCGAGTGCCTCATCGTCGCCAACGACCCCACGGTCAAGGGCGGCTCGAGCAATCCCGCCTCGGTGAAGAAGTCGCTGCGCATGCACGACATCGCGCGCGAGAACCGCCTGCCGGTCATCTCGCTGGTGGAGTCCGGCGGCGCCGACCTGCCCACGCAGAAGGACATCTTCATCCCGGGCGGTGCGACCTTCCGCAATCTCACTCGGCTCTCGGCGGCCGGCATCCCGACCATCGCCCTCGTCTTCGGCAACTCCACCGCCGGCGGAGCCTATCTGCCCGGCATGAGCGACCACGTCGTGATGATCGAGGAGCGCTCCAAGGTCTTCCTCGCCGGCCCGCCCCTGGTCAAGGCCGCGACCGGCGAGGAGTCCGACGACGAGTCCCTCGGCGGCGCGTCCATGCACGCCCGGGTCTCTGGCCTCGCCGACTACTACGCCCTCGACGAGCAGGACGCCATCCGCATCGGACGCCGGATCGTGCGACGGCTCAACTGGCGCAAGGCATCCGGGCCGCGCATCGCGGCATACGGGCCTCCGAGGTATGCCGCGGACGACCTGCTCGGCATCGTCCCCGCAGACCTCAAGAACCCTTTCGACCCGCGCGAGGTGATCGCGCGGATCGTCGACGACTCCGACTTCGACGAGTTCAAGCCGCTCTACGGCAGCTCCCTCGTCACGGGCTGGGCCGAGATCCACGGCTTCCCCGTGGGCATCCTGGCCAATGCCCGCGGCGTGCTCTTCAGCGAGGAGTCACAGAAGGCCGCGCAGTTCATCCAGCTCGCTAACCAGAGCGACACCCCGCTGCTGTTCCTGCACAACACGACCGGATACATGGTGGGCAAGGAGTATGAGCAGGGCGGCATCATCAAGCACGGCTCGATGATGATCAACGCCGTCTCCAACTCCACCGTCCCGCACATCTCGGTGCTCATGGGCAACTCGTTCGGCGCCGGGCACTATGGCATGTGCGGGCGGGCCTTCGAGCCGCGCTTCGTCTTCACCTGGCCGAGTGCGCGCAGCTCGGTCATGGGCGCGCAGCAGCTGGCCGATGTCACCTACAGCGTGTCCAAGGCGTCGGCCGAGGCCCAGGGCAAGCCCTTTGACGAGGAGGGTGCCCAGATGATCCGCGGCATGATCGAGCAGCAGATCTCGGCCGAGGCCATGCCGCTCGTCCTGTCCGGCCTCGTCTATGACGACGGCATCATCGACCCGCGCGACACCCGCGACGTCCTCGGCGTCGCGCTGTCCGCCATCCACACGGCACCGGTCGAGGGCACGAGCGCCTTCGGTGTCTTCCGCATGTGAGTGGGAGCTGACGACATGACGACCATCCCCGAGACCCTTGACGGCTCTGAGCCCGCGACCAGCCCTGCGCCGACTGCCATCACCAGCGTCCTCGTCGCCAACCGCGGTGAGATCGCCCGACGCGTCTTCGCCACCTGCCGCACCCGCGGACTGGCCACTGTCGCTGTCTATTCTGACGCCGACGCCGCCAGCCCCCATGTGGCAGAGGCTGACTCGGCCGTGCACCTGCCTGGGGTGACCCCGTCCGAGACCTATCTGCGCGGCGACCTCATCATCGAGGCCGCCCAGCGCGCAGGCGCCGACGCGGTCCACCCCGGCTATGGCTTCCTGTCGGAGAACGCCGACTTCGCGCGCGCCGTGCAGGACGCCGGGCTAGTCTGGATCGGCCCCGATTCTGCCGCGATCGAGGTGATGGGCTCCAAGGTCGAGTCCAAGCAGCGGATGCAGGACGCCGGCGTGCCCGTGCTGGAGCGCCTCGACCCTGCCGCGATCACCGAGGCCGAGCTGCCGGTGCTCGTCAAGGCATCGGCCGGCGGCGGCGGGCGGGGCATGCGAGTCGTGCGCACCCTCGCCGAGGTGGGCGGGGCCGTGGAGTCCGCCTCCCGCGAGGCCGCGAGCGCCTTCGGCGACCCGACCGTCTTCTGCGAGCGCTATCTCGAGTCGGGCCACCACGTCGAGGTGCAGGTGATGGCCGACGCCCACGGCACGGTGTGGGCGCTCGGCGAGCGGGAGTGCTCGCTCCAGCGTCGTCACCAGAAGGTCATCGAGGAGGCCCCCTCGCCGCTCGTCGAGCGCATCGGCGACGACCTGCGGGAGCGCCTGCTCACGGCCGCCCGCGATGCCGCGGCCGCTGTCGACTACCGCGGTGCGGGCACGGTCGAGTTCCTCGCCGATGCCTCCGGCGACTTCTTCTTCCTCGAGATGAACACCAGACTCCAGGTCGAGCACCCGGTCACCGAGTGCGTCACCGGCCTCGACCTTGTCGGCCTCCAGCTCGACGTCGCCGCAGGCGAGGCCCTGACGGGCGAGGAGCCGACGATGACCGGCCACTCGATCGAGGCCCGGCTCTATGCCGAGGATCCTGCTGCCGACTGGCAGCCGCAGAGCGGCACCCTCCATCTCGTCGAGATCCCCGGTGTCGCAGCGCACTTCGCGATCCCGCCCATGCACGGCATCCGACTCGACTCCGGTGTCGCGGACGGCAGCGAGGTCGGCACCCACTATGACCCGATGCTCGCCAAGGTCATCTCGCGCGCCCCGACGCGTGAGCAGGCCGCCCGCGAGCTCGCCGCGACGCTGCGCCACGCCCGTGTCCACGGCATCACGACCAACCGCGACCTGCTCGTCGCCAGCCTTCTCCACCCCGACTTCCTCTCCGGAGAGGCGGACACCCGCTTCTATACCAAGCACGACCCCGCCGGCCTCACCGCCGACTCCGGGCTCGACCCCCACCTGGGTGCGCTGGCAGCGGCGCTGGCTGACGCGGCATACGACCGCTCTGAGACCAAGGTGCTCGGGGGCATTGCCAGCGGGTTCCGCACTGTCCCAGCCCTTTTTCAACAGCGACGGTATGCCGTGGGGGAGGGCGAGCTGACCGTCGCCTATCGCCTGCGACGCGGTCGGCTGGAGCTCGAGCGGCTCCCCGACGGCGTCCGTGACGTGGTCCTGCTGTCGGCGACTCCGCAGCAGGTGGTGCTCCGGATCGACGGCGTGCGGCGGGCCTATCGCGTCGACCGGGTGGGCGAGGAGCAGGTCGTCGTCGACAGCCCCCAGGGAGGCGTCGTGCTGCGGGTGGTGCCGCGCTTCGTCGACCCCTCGGCGCAGGCCCCCGCCGGAGCCCTGGTCGCGCCGATGCCCGGCTCGGTGGTGCGGGTCGCCGTGGCGGAGGGCGCCCACGTCGAGGCCGGTCAGCCGCTGCTCTGGCTCGAGGCGATGAAGATGGAGCACGTCGTCGCAGCGCCCGCCGCGGGCGTCGTCGCTCACCTTGCGGTATCGGCCGGAGACCAGGTCGCACAAGGCACTACGTTGGCTGTTGTCGAGACCGCCGACGAGACCATGGAGCAGTGATGTCCGAGAGCAAGCCCGCCCCCACTGGCCCCCGCGTCGCCGTCGAGCACGGCGACGGCCTGGCCCGCATCGCGCTCGACTCTCCGCACAACCGCAACGCCCTGTCCGACCAGCTCGTCCGCGAGCTGCACGAGGCGCTCGCGGCGGCCGATGCCGATGAGTCGGTGCGCGCCGTCGTGCTGACCCACACCGGTGGCACCTTCTGCGCCGGCGCAGACCTGACCGAGGCGTCCTCCGGGACGATTGGCGACCCGGCCCGCGCCCGGGCGGAGCAGCTCGTCGACCTGCTGCGCGCGATCGTCGCCCTCGGCAAGCCCGTCATCGGCCGCATCGACGGCCACGTCCGCGCCGGCGGCATGGGTCTGGTCGCGGCCTGCGACATCGTCGTCGCCGGCCCGAAGTCGACCTTTGCGCTCACCGAGTCGCGGCTCGGCCTGGCGGCGTCGGTGATCTCCGTGACCGTCCTGCCGCGGCTGACCAGCCGCGCGGCGTCCCAGCTCTTCCTCACCGGCGAGACCTTCGACGCGGCGGAGGCCGAGCGGGTGGGGCTAGTGACCCGGGCCGTCGACGACGTGGACGCCGCGGTCGAGGAGCTGCGCGCGGCATTCGCCGTCTGCTCCCCCCAGGGCCTGCGCGAGTCCAAGCTGCTCACCACCCAAGCAGTCCTGGCGGGGCTGGACGCCGACCGCGACCGGGTCGCCGAGCAGTCGTCGCGGCTGTTCGCCTCCGAGGAGGCCCGCGAGGGCATGACGGCTTTCCTCGAGCGGCGCAAGCCGCGCTGGGCCGCCGAGTGACCGGCCTCGCACGGGGGCTCGGATGAGCGCCGCCACCGAGCCCAAGCAGGACCGCAGCCGGGCCACCCGCCAGCGCCTGCTCGAGGCGACCGTCGAGTGCCTGGCCACGCGGGGCTTCCACGCCACGAGTGTCGGTGCGATCGCGGCCGAGGCGGGGATCAGCCGGGGCGCTCTCCAGCACCACTTCCCCACGCGCGAGGACCTGATCATCGCGGCGCTGGACTACATGTTTGGCGAGCGCACGGCTGCAGCGCGGGCCCTTACGCCGCCGACCGAGCGCGGGGCCGCCCGGGTGCGCGAGGTCGTCGCCGACCTCATGGACCTCTACATGGGCGAGCTCTTCCGCGCCGCCCTCCAGGTGTGGACCGTGGCGGCTGCCGACCCCGTGCTGCGCGACCGGATCGCGCCGCTGGAGCGGAAGTTCGCCCGCGGGGTGCACTCCATCGCCGTCGAGCTGCTCGAGGTGGACGACTCCGACCCGCACGTGCGCGGTCTGATCCAGGCCACCCTCGACATGGCCCGCGGCCTGGCCCTCGCCGACATCCTCACCGACGACTCGCGCCGCCGCGCCCGCGTCCTCGACGCTTGGTCCGACCAGCTCGCGGCCGGCCTCGGCATCGCCTGACCTGCGCGGGGCGTTTGTGCCCACCTGGGAGAAAGCGCCTCCGGCCTGCCACCGGCTGCGCGGAACTCGCCAGTTGGCGTAAGGGGTCCGTTTAAGCCAAGTGGCGAGTTCCGCGCCGGGGGGCGGGCGGGGTATGCCGCGGGGCCGGCTGCGCGGCATACCCACCCTCATGCGCCAGTAGGCTGACGGTCATGTGGGCGCCGGTGGACGTGCTGATGGTCGAGGACGAGGCCGACCTCGGGGCGAGCACGCTCGAGTACCTCCGCGCGTTCGGGCTGAGCACGGCATACGCCCCGTCGGCCGAGGACGCCGTCGGCTGGCTGGCCGACAACAGGCCACGCGTGGTGCTGCTCGACATCAACCTGCCGGGGATGAACGGCTTCGAGCTATGCCGGCGCATCCGCGCCTCGTCCGCCACACCGATCGTCTTCCTCTCGGCGCGGGCCAGCGACGATGACGAGATCCTCGCGCTGAGCGTTGGCGGCGACGACTATCTGCGCAAGCCCTATTCGCTGGGGGTGCTGCTCGCCAAGGTGCGCCGCATCATCGAGCGCACGGCCGGAGACGCGGGGCCCGAGGGCTATGACGATGGGCGGCTGCGCTTCGACCCTGCGGCCGACCGTTTCTGGCTCGAGGGGGAGGACCTCGCGCTGACCGCCATGGAGCACCGGCTCCTGCGCCACCTCGTGCTCAACCGGGAGCGCGTGGTCACCAAGCACGAGCTGTTCGAGCAGGTCTGGGGCGATGCGATCACCGGCGACGGCACCCTGAGCGTGCACATCCGTCGGCTGCGGACGCGCATCGAGACCGACCCCGACAGCCCCCGCTATCTCCAAACCGTCTGGGGGCGCGGCTACTCCTTCCGGGGCCAGTCGTGAGCGCCCGGCTGCGCTGGTGGGTGCCGGTGCTGCTGCTCTGGCTGGTGCTCTTAGCGACCGGGCTCGGCGTCGCCCGAGCGCTGCGCCATGACGCGCCCCCCGCCGACGTCGCGACCGCCAATGACATAGTCCAGACCACCCAGGCCCGGTGGCCCGCCCCCACTCGCGGCGACTATCCCTCTCACACACCGGATTTCACGGTCGTGGACGCAGACGGTCGGGTCCTGCTCGCCGAGGGCGCGGCGGTGGGCGACGCCGACCGGGCCTTCCGCGCGCGGGCGGCGACATTCCCCGTGACGGTGGACCGCGAACGGGTCGGATCG
Source organism: Micrococcales bacterium (assembly GCA_021287075.1). GTDB lineage: Bacteria > Actinomycetota > Actinomycetes > Actinomycetales > Dermatophilaceae > JAJTBD01. Next base: position 95,614 of record JAJTBD010000005.1, read on the forward strand.
GTCTATCTCATCGACCCCTATCCCGCCGCGGCCGCTAAGCGCCAGCGCACCGCGCTCACTGCCGTGCTGAACGCCCTCGCCGCCATCGGGCTCCTCGCCACTGTGTGGCTGCTCTGGCTGGACCGCCGGATCCTGGCACCCTTCCGGGAGCTGCGCGGCTTCGCCGACAAGGTCGCCCACGGCAACCTCGACGCGCCGCTGCGGGTCCACCGCGGCGATGCCTTCGGCGCCTTCTCCGAGAGCTTTGACATCCTGCGCACCGAGCTCGGCCGGTCCCGTGAGCGCGAGACCGAGGCGCGCGAGAGCCGCAAGCACCTGGTGACCTCGCTCAGCCACGACATCCGCACGCCGCTGGCGACCATCGAGGCGACCACCGAGCTGCTGCGACTCGGCGACCCCGACCCCCGGCTCGGCGTGATCGCCGACAAGGCCCGCCAGATCGAGCAGCTGACCCAGGAGCTCTTCGACGCCAACGCCGACGAGCTCGAGCAGCTGCCGGTCGAGCTGGCCACCGTGGGCAGCGAGGAGATCGCCGCGATCCTGCGCGAGGTCGATGACACGGGGTGGATCGCGGAGTGCGCCCTGCCGGAGGTGATGGTGGTCGCCGACCGGCATCGCCTGCGCCAGGTCGCCGACAACATCCTCGGCAACGCCCGCAAATACGGCGCAGCCCCGGTGACCGTGGTCGGATCCCTCGCCGACGAGCTGCTCACCCTCCGCGTCCGCGACCACGGCGCAGGCGTGCCAGAAGCCGAGCTACCGCTGGTCACCCGCCGTCACTACCGCGCCGCCAATGCCGCCGGCCACCGCGGGCAGGGCCTGGGCCTGCACACCGCGGCCGCCCTCATGGAGCGCATGGGCGGCGACCTCGCCGTCGACAATGTGCCTGGTGGCTTCGAGGTGACCCTCACCCTCGCGTGCGCCGAGCGCGAGCACGACCCGCGTCGACACTCTTTCGGAAGGGTTTAGGGAAGTCGTAAGGATCTGCGCGCCGCCCCTCCGTAGCGTCGTCGTCATGACCAGCACCGTGAACCGCAGGCAGCCCGCGACGGCGACCACGTCGGACCCGGTGATCCTGGCGAGCAATGTCTCCAAGACCTTTGCCCACGAGGGCGTCCAGCAGCACGTCCTGACCAACCTCGACCTCGCCATCCGGACCGGTGAGTATGCCGTGGTCATGGGCCCCTCCGGCGCCGGCAAGTCCACGCTCCTGCACGTCCTCAGCGGGATGGACGCGCCGACCCTCGGACGGGTGCGGGTGAGTGACACCGAGATCGCCGACCTCTCACCGCGGGCGCTGACCGAGTTCCGGCGCCACCACTGTGGATTCGTCTTCCAGCAGATCCAGCTCCTCGATGCGCTCTCCGTGCTCGACAACGTCCTCGCCGTCGGGCTCCTCGCCGACCGCAACCGGCGCCGGGTCGTCACCCGGGCCCGCGAGCTGCTGGCCCGCGTCGGCATCGACGAGGCCACCCAGCGCAAATTTCCCGGGATGCTCTCTGGCGGCGAGGCCCAGCGGGTCGCCGTCGTGCGCGCCCTCGTCAACGAGCCCGACGTCGTCTTCGCCGACGAGCCGACCGGCCAGCTCAACAGCGAGTTCTCCCGGGCCGTGCTCGACCTGCTCAGCCAGGTCAACGCCGGCGGCCAGACCGTCCTGATGGTCACCCACGACGTCCGCTCGGCGCTGCGCGGCGATCGCGTGCTCTATCTCCGGGACGGTGCGATCAGAGGCGAGTGCGTGCTCGGGCGGCGTGCGCCGTCAGGCAACCACACGGCATACGACCTGGTGGCGGACGACGAGCGGCGACTGACCCGGCTCACCGGCTTCCTCGACGAGATGGGGTGGTGACAGTGGGCGCCATTGGGCTGCTCGTGCGGCGCTATCTGCGCAAGGGGCGCGCCCAGCTCATCGTCGTCGGGCTGCTCGCGGCATTCGCCGGGGCGATGCTCAACCTGGCCGCACTGTGTGCCTTCCGTTATCCGCAGATGATTGACGAGCAGGCTGCGCGGCTCCGGACGCCTGAGCTCCAGGTGCTGGCCGCGTCGGCCGTCGCCACACGCGCGGTGGATGTCCTGCGCGCCGAATCCGCTGTCACCACAGTCGAATCAACGCAGCGCCTGGGGGAGTATGCGACCCTGCCGCTCGGCGACGCCACCGTCGACAGCCTGGTCGTCTATCTCGATCTCGACAACCCCTCGTATCTGGGCCAGACCACCGTCCTCGAGCGCGACGACGCGGGCGTCACCGACCCCGTCTATCTGCCCTATCTCTTCAAGTCCAACGGCGGCTATGCGGTCGGCGACGACTTCACGATCACGACTCCGCGCGGCACGCGGACCTTCCACGTCGCCGGCTTCACGACCAACCTCTATCTCGGCTTCCTCACCATGGGCGCCATCGGCATCGGCCTCCCCAGCGAGGGGTATGCCGCGCTGGCCGACTCCCCGCAGCCGCCCTATCCGACCTCGATCGTGCAGGCGAGGATCGGCGACAAGGCTGCGATCAACGCGATCTCGGCCCGTGTCGCCGAGCAGCTCTCGGCAGCCAACGACACGATGCCCCCCACGTGGACCTGGGACTGGGAGATGCTGCGGACCGCGGCGCTGACCGGCCCGGGCATCTATGCCGTCAGCCTCGTCGGATTCACCCTCGTCGTCGTGCTCGTCGTGCTCATGGTCGTGTGGTTCTGGATCCGCGGGACGATCGCCAACGACCTGCGCGCACTGGGCGTGCTCGCGACGGTGGGGACGCCGGCGCGACAGGTCCTCGCGGCATTCGCCCTGCCGCCAGCGATCGTGGTGGCCATCGGTGCGCTCGCGGGTGTCGCTGTGTCGTATGCCGCCGTGCCCGTCGTGGCCACATCGCTCGCCGGGCAGACTGGGCTGCCGTGGAGCCCTGGTGTCGACGTCGTCTCCGGCCTCGTGATCGCGGCGCTCCTCGCGTTGTGCGCGCTCGCCCTCGCCGGGCTCGCCGCGCTGCGGGTGCTGCGGCTGCGGCCGGTCGAGGCGCTGGCCGGCGGGCACCGGTCGCGCAGTTTCCGCCGGACGCTGCTGCCGCTGGCCGGCACGCGGGGCAACCTGCACCTGCTGCTCGGCATCAAGCAAGGCCTGGCCCACCGCGCCCAGAGCGTCATGGTGCTCGGCGTGCTGGTGGTCGTGTCGTTCGCCGCGATGGCGTCGGCGTCCCTCTTCACCAACGCCGTCTCCGACCGGCACGGCTTCATGCAGCTGCTCGTCGGCGACCTCGGCGAGGTCGCGGCCGTCGCCACCCAGGATGCCGACCGCGGCGACCTGCTGGAGCGCATCGACGCCATCCCGGGGGTCCAGCGGGCGGTCTACAAGGACTACCTGCAGGGGACGGTCGGCGGCGTCCGTGGCGGGTTGGTCATCATGGATGACTTTGCCGCCCAGCGCTATTCGTCGGTCTTCGAGGGCCGAGAGCCCAAGCATCCCAACGAGATCGCCCTCGGCGCACCCCTGGCGGACCAGGCGGGCGTGGGTCTCGGCGACCATGTCGAGCTCAGCGTCGGGCCGCGGTCCCAGGACTATCTCGTTGTGGGCAAGATCGCGACCGTGCAGTACGCCGGCATGCGGGCCAATGTCACCACCGGTGGCTATCAGCGGCTCGTCCCCGACCACGCACACCACGACATCGACATCCAGCTCGCCGACGACGCGTCGCCCGCTGCTGTCGCCAACCAGGTCTCGACTGTGGCCGGTGACCGGCTTTTCTCGGTGACCAACCAGCGGCAGAGTCTCGACAGCCAGTTCGCCGTCTATCTCCAGATGATGCGCATCCTCGCGTGGGGCATCCTGACAGTCACCGTGCTCGTCACCGGGCTGGTCGTGGGGCTGATGGTGAGCACCCTGCTCGCGGCCGAGCGCTCGTCGTTCGGCGTGCGCAAGGCGCTGGGCTTCACCGGCTCCCAGCTGCTCCGGCAGCTCGTGGCCTCCTATCTGCCGCTCGCCGTGGCCGGTGCCGTCGTGGGCTGCGTCATCGGGTGGTTCCTCGTGCCCCGACTCCTCGGTGTGTCGCTGACGAGCATCGGCCTGGCCAACGCCTCCTTCACGATCGCGCCCGCCCTGGCCGTCGGCATCGCGCTGGTGCTGATCGCCGTCGCCGGCCTCACCGCCGCCCTCGGCGCCAGCCCACTCCTGCGGCGCGAGGCCCTCGACCTCATGGCGGGCTGAGCCTGCGGGGTGCGCGGAACGCGCCCCGGTCAGGCGAGGGCGGGGTCGGTGTCCTGGGGGAGATGGCGACTGCGGCTGACCCTGATGACGAAGGCGACGATCCCGATGAGGAAGCCGGCGACGAGCAGCACGGCGAAGACCACCGGCAGCTCACCCTGTGGGCGGGGGGCGGCGACGCCGATGGCGATGTCGACGCCGGTCATCAGCAGCACCATGAGCGCCGCGAACCACATCATGTCCTCGCGGAACACCCGTTCGAAGCGCACGAGCTGAGCCGGCGTCTCGAGCCACTACTCCTTGTGTCGGATGTTGATGCGGTCCGGCCACACGAGGCACAGCCTTGAGAGCCAGATCATCGGATAGGCGAAGACCACTGGCATCAGCAGGGCGAACCACAGCTGCCCCGTGCGGCTCGACCAGCCATCGGGAACGCTGCCCCAGCTCCAATGTGTGGGGACCCGCTCGGGGAGGGTAAACCACTGCCACACCAGCGCCGCCAGCCAGAGCAGAGTGGCCACCGACAGCGCGACCTTGGGTGCTGCGCCCGCTGGCTCACGCGGCATACCCTTTGCCTCCTCTGCCGTCGCCTGTCGTCGAGCCTCACGCCTCGCCAGTCCTCCCCAGACATTCGGCCGCCATCCCAGCAACCTCGATGGCGGTCGTGGGAGCGCATACCGAGGCTCCCGCACACCCCTGCGGAGGGTGTCTGCACGGGTCAGGTTTGTCTAGCGTCAGAGATGGAACCCCTGCCACGCAAGGAAAGGCACCTCGATGTCGACCCGCAAGAACGCGAAGACCTCCAAGGCCGCGAGGCCCGAAGACATCGTCGGCAACGGCGGAGAGCTGCACCAGGCGGTCGAGGGCGATGCCCGGATGACGACCGCGCAGGGCATCCCGATGTCCGACAACCAGAACTCGCTGCGCGTCGGTGACCGGGGGCCCACGGCCCTCGAGGACTTCGCGATGCGCGAGAAGATCTTCCACTTCGACCACGAGCGCATCCCCGAGCGGGTGGTCCACGCCCGCGGCTATGGCGCGCACGGCGTCTTCGAGTGCTACGAGGCCGTGCCGGAACTGACCCGCGCCGCGCCCTTCCAGCAGCGGGGCAAGCAGACCGAGGTCTTTGTCCGGTTCTCCACTGTGGCAGGCAATCTCGGCTCGATTGACCTCGCCCGCGATGTTCGCGGCTTCGCGACCAAGTTCTACACCGACGAGGGCAACTGGGACCTGGTCGGCAACAACATCCCCGTCTTCTTCATCCAGGACGCGATCAAGTTCCCCGACCTCGTCCACGCCGTCAAGGAGGAGCAGGACCGCGGCTTCCCGCAGGCGCAGTCGGCCCACGACACCTTCTGGGACTTCGTCTCGCTCATGCCCGAGTCGACCCACATGACGCTGTGGCAGATGTCCGACCGCGCGATCCCCCGCTCGTTCCGCTTCATGCAGGGCTTCGGGGTGCACACCTTCCGGTTTGTGAATGCCGCGGGCGATGCCAAGTTCGTCAAGTTCCACTGGACCCCGCTCCAGGGGCTGCAGTCCGTGGTCTGGAACGAGGCGGTCAAGATCAACGGCGCCGACCCCGACTTCCACCGCCGCGACCTCTACGAGGCCATCGAGGCCGGCGACTTCCCGGAGTGGGAGCTCGGCGTGCAGATCTTCGACGACACCTTCGCCGACGAGTTCGACTTCGACGTGCTCGACCCGACCAAGGTCATCCCCGAGGAGCTCGTGCCCGTCACTCCGCTGGGCAAGATGACGCTCAACCGCACCGTCGACAACATCTTCGACGAGACCGAGCAGGTCGCCTTCTGCACCGGCAACATCGTGCCCGGCATCGACTTCACCAACGACCCGCTGCTCCAGGGCCGCAACTTCTCCTACCTCGACACCCAGCTCAAGCGCCTGGGCAGCACCAACTTCACCAAGCTGCCCGTCAACGCGCCCAAGTGCCCCGTCATGCACTTCCAGCGGGACGGTCACATGCAGACCGAGGTGCACAGGGGCGTTGCCAACTACGAGCCGAACTCGTTGCAGGGCGATGAGCGTGGCCCGCGTGCCGATGTCGAGCAGGGCTTCCAGACGGTCGCCCGGCAGGAGGGTGGTCAGATGCGGCGTATCCGCGCCGAGTCCTTCGCCGACCACTACAGCCAGGCCCGCCAGTTCTACATCAGCCAGAGCCCCGTCGAGCAGCAGCACATCATCGACGCCTACACCTTCGAGCTCGGCAAGTGCGTGCGGCCCGAGGTGCGTCTGGCCGTGCTGGCCAACCTGCGCAATGTCGACGAGGACATGGCCGCGATCATCGCCGACGGGCTCGCGATGGAGCTGCCAGCCGCGAGCGAGCCGGCCGCCGCGCCGGTCGACCTCGAGGCCTCGCCTGCGTTGTCGATGACCGCGCACGCGCCGGAGTCCTTCGCCGGCCGCAAGCTCGGCCTCCTCGTCAGCGACGGCGCCCCCGCCGCTGCGGTCAAGGCTGTCCTGAATGCCGCGAAGGCCGCTGGTGTCACGGTCAAGGTCGTCGCCCCCGGCGTCGGCGGTGTCACCCTCAGCGACGGCAAGAAGCTCGCCGCCGACGAGGCGATCGCGGGCGGCCCGTCGGTCCTCTTCGACGCTGTTTCCCTCGTGCCCGGCGCCGACACGGTGGCCGACCTGGCCGCCAACCCGGCAGCCAAGGACTTCGTCTCCGACGCCTTCCACCACTTCAAGTTCATTGGTGTGGGCGCCGACGCAGAGCAGCTGCTGGAGTCGGCGGGCGTGGCCATGAAGCGCGACGCGGGCTTCGTCGACATCGGCTCGCGTGCGAGCGTCGAGGCCTTCCTCCAGACCTGCGCCGCCCTGCGCTACTGGGAGCGGGCCGTCTTCGCGCCCTGATCGGCCTCCGGCGGCACCTTGAGGGGGCGGCGCTCCCAACCGGGTGTGGGAGGAGCGCCCGGACCACGCAGAGGTATGCCGCGCAGCCAGTCTGGTTGCGCGGCATACCTTTTGGTGCATCAGAGCGGAGGCAGGACCAACGGCGCGCCCGTGTCGGGGTCAGCCACGATGCGCGCGCGCAGACCAAACGTCTGCTCGACCCGGTCCGGGGTCAGGACGGCTGCGGGGGCGCCCTGGGCGATGACCCGGCCGTCGCGCATCATGACCAGGTCGTCGGCGAACGCCGCAGCCTGGCCGAGGTCGTGCATGATCGCCACGACGGTGCGGCCGCTGTCGCGCAAGCTGGTGCACAGCTCCAGCACCTCATGCTGGTGGGCGATGTCGAGGAAGGTCGTGGGCTCGTCGAGCAGCACGACCGGGGTGTCCTGGGCGAGGACGAGCGCCAGCCAGACGCGCTGCCGCTGCCCGCCGGACAGCTCGGCGACCGGCCTGTCGGCGATCTCCTCCGTGCCTGTCTGCGCGAGCGCGGCCTGGATGGCGCGGGCGTCGTCACTGGCCGAGCTGCGGAGGAGTGAGTGATAGGGATAGCGCCCGCGCGCCACGAGTTCACGCACCGTGATCTGCTCTGGCACAACGGGATTCTGGGGGAGCGTGGCCACCGTGCGGGCGGCCTCCTTGGGCCGGTATGCCGTCAGCGGCCTGCCGTCGAGCGTCACCTCTCCGCGCCTGGGCCGCAGGGCGCCGCCGAGACCCTTGAGCAGGGTCGACTTGCCGCACCCGTTGGGTCCGACGACCGCGGTGAGGGCGGCCGGCCGGAAGCCGATGGTGACGTCGCGGCATACCTCCTCACGGTGATAGCCGAGCGCCAGGTCGGTGCACGAGAGGACGGTGTCGGTCATGCGAGTCCCTTCCGCCAGGTGAGGGCGAGGAGTGCGGCCAGATAGGCGCCGCCCAGGCCTGCAGTGAGGACGCCGACGGGCAGGCCTGAGGCCCGGGGCGACTGGGCCGCAATGAGATCGGCGCCGCTCAGCACGACGGCGCCGACGGCGGCCGACAGGGGCAGACGCCAGCCGGTGCCCCCGGCCAGATATCGCGCGATCTGCGGCGCGGTGAGGCTCACAAAGGCGATGGGGCCGGCCGCGGCGACCGCGCCTGCGGTGAGCAGCACGCCCAGGACGATGGCGAGGGTGCGGGTCCGCTCGGCCTGCCCGCCGAGACCGTCGGCCAGCTGGTCGCCCAGCTCGAGCAGTGTCAGTCGTCGGGAGAGGGCCCCCGCGGCAACGCCGAGGACGACCGCCGTCACAGCAGCCGTCGCGGCGTGCTCCCAGCCGCGGGCGTTGAGGGAGCCCGCGAGATATCCGGCCAGGCTGCTCGCCTGCTCGCGCAGGGTCATGGTCACGGCATACTGCGTGAGCGCGGTGGAGACGGCTGCGATGCCGACGCCGGCGAGGACGAGCGGCCCCACCGCCCGGTATCCGGATCCCGTTGCGAGCCAGGCGATGACGGCGGCGAGCCCGGCTCCGGCGAGCGCGCCGACCCAGCCCGGCGACCCAGGGGCGAAGAGGGTGGCGGCGGCAGCCCCGGCGCCCGCCCCGGCGGTGATGCCGATGACGTCCGGACTGCCGAGCGGGTTGCGGGTGGCGGACTGCATGAGCGCCCCGGCCATCCCCAGCGCGGCCCCCGCACCGAGTGCCGTGACCAGCCGTGGTCCGCGCAGTCTGGTGGCCACGATCCGGGAGCGCCCGTCGAGCCCACCCGTGACCAGGTCGCCGAGCTCGGCCAGCGACAGCCCGAGTCTCCCAAAAGTCAGGGTGCCGACGGCGATCGCCGCCAGGGTCCCCAGGAGTGCCCCCAGGACCAGGGCAGGGCGCGCTCTCATGCCGCGACCGCCCCGCGACGCACAAGGACCAGCAGGGCGACGCCACCGAACAGTGCAGTCAGGACCCCGACCTGGACCTCCTCGGGCCGGGCGACGACCCGGCCGGCGATGTCACCGAGGAGCAGCAGTGCGGGCCCGAGCAGTGCGGCCGCCGGCAGCAGGAGGCCGTGGTCCCGGCCCACCAGTGCCCGGGCCACGTGCGGTGCGGCCAGGCCCAGGAAGAGGATCGGTCCCGCCGCGGCAGTCGCCGCAGCGGCGAGGAGTGCGGTCGCGGTCAGTGCGAGCAGGCGGGTGCGCCCGGGCCGCGCGCCTAGCGAGGCGGCCACGTCGTCGCCCAGCGCGAGGGCGTTGAGCGGACGCACGAGGGCACCGGCGAGCGCGGCGCCCAGCGTCGCCACGAGCACTGGGCCGAGGGTGGGCAGCCCGTTGTTGAGCGAGCCGATGGCCCAGAAGCGATATGAGTCAAAGGTTCTGGGGTGGGTCAGCGTCACACCCTGCACGTAGGCGCCCAGCAGGGCGGTGACGACGGCGCCCGCCAGGATCACGCGCATGGGGACCAGCCCGCTGCGTCCGCCGCCCATGAGCATGACCAGGCCGAGGGCCGCCAGCGCGCCGGGGACCGCCACCCAGACCGCGCTCCCGAGCCCGAGGAAGGCCGTGGCCGTGACGATCGCAGCGGCCGCGCCGGCCGTCGCGCCCAGCAGGCCGGGGTCGCCGAGCGGGTTGCGGGTCGCGGTCTGCGCCAGCACGCCGGACATGCCCAGCGCCGCCCCCGCAAACAGGCCGACAACCGTGCGCGGCCAGCGGCTGTCAATGACGGCGGCGACCGCCGGGTCGCCCGTGCCACGCAGTCCGTCGACGACGTCGGACAGGGGCATTGCCCGGGACCCGAGAGCGAGGCTGGCCAGGCACAGCACGGCTAGGCCCGCCGTCAGCGCGAGAAGCGCGACGGCGGGCCGGCGCCGGGTGCCGCAGTCAGCCAACCTTGGCCACCGCCGCATCGATGAGGGCGGCATAGCGGTCCATGACCCACGGCACGGTCAGGGGGTTGATCTCGGAGGTCGCCGTCACCAGGGAGGTGTCGGCCGAGGTGACCACGGAGCCGCGCTTGACCGCCGGGATCGCGGCATACAGCGGCTGCGCCTCGATCTTGGTGCGGGAGGCCTCGTCCATGTAGAAGGTGAAGAACAGGTCGGCGTCCTTGAGCTTGGAGGCGTTCTCCAGCCCGATGACGGCCGACATGGTGCCCGGCTCCTCCTTGAAGGTGCTGACGACGGGATCCGTTGTCAGGCCGAGCTTCTCGACGAATGCCGCGCGCTGCTCGGCAGGCAGGAAGACCCCGAGAGTGCCCGGGCCGGTGTTGTAGGCATAGACAAAGCTCTTGCCTGCCCAGTCCGGGTGCGCGTTGGCGGTCTTGGTGAAGAGCGCGTCGAGGTCCTTGATCTCCTGCTCGGCCTCGGCCGACTTGCCCAGGGCCTTGCCCACGGTGCGGATCTGCTCGTCCCACTCGACGGTCCACGGCTGCTTGGCATAGGCGACCGTGGGCGCGATCTCGCTGAGCTGCTTGTACTGCTCGGCGGTGACGCCCGACCAGGGGGCGATGATCACGTCGGGCTCGAGCTCCAGCACCTTTTCGATGTCGAGCTCGTTGGCTCCGGTGATGAGCTCGGGGGCGGTGCCGCCCTGCTCCTTGACCGCCTCAGCGACCCACGGCAGCTGACCCGATTTGTCTGCGCCCCAGTCATATCGCTCGGTGCCGACAGGGGTCACGCCGAGCGCGATGGCCGTCTCGGCGCTGCCCATGCCGAGCGTGACGACGCGCTTGGGGGCGGCGGGGATCTCGGCCTTGCCGAGGGCGTGGGTGATGGTCACCGGGAAGCCCGAGCCTCCGGCCGCCGTGCTGGTGCCAGTGGCCTCGCCGGAGCTGGATTCACCGCTCCCACAGGCGGCCAGCGAGGCGGCGACCAGGGTGGCCAGGGCGGTGATGCGCAGGGTGTGACGCATGGGGTCCTTTCGGTATGCCGCGAGGACAGCGGCGGGGCTGCGGCGCCGTCGGTGCGCCGGTGGTGGGGCGGGCTGGGAGAGCTGGGCTCAGCACTCCTGGTGGCCGGCGCGCCAGTAGCCCATGAATGCGATGTCCTTGCGCGACCAGCCATGGCTGCCGATGAGCGTCCGGCGCATGGCACGGACCATGGCCGACTCGCCGGCGATCCATGCATAACGGCGGTGCTCGTCGGACTCCGGTGTCTCCCAGAGGATCTCGTCGATTCCGAAGTCAGCATCAGAGGTCTCCGCGACCGGCCGCGGGAAGCGCTCGAGGGCCGGCGGCACGTCGGCCACGATGCGCTCGCCGGTGACCTCACCGGCGGCGCGGGGCAGCCAGACGACCTCGATGCCGTCAGGGTGGGCCAACGGCAGGATGTCGTCTGGCGTCGGGACCTCGAGGAAGGCCTGGCCGCTCAGGTCGCTGGGCGCCTGCTCGAGGATCGAGGCGATCGCGGGCACGGCCGTCTCGTCGCCGACGAGCAGCACTCGTCGGGCGGCGCCCGGCCGCCACTCGACGCCGCAGAGGGCGGAGTCGCCGCGCGAGTCGGGGCCGACGATGAGCAGCGGCATCCCCGGGGCGGCCTGCTCGGCCCAGGCGGCTGCGGGCCCGGGACCGGCGCCGGTGTGCTCGTGGAGGGCGATGTCGATGTCGACCTCGCGCAGGTGCGGACGCACGGCCCGCGCGGTGAAGGTGCGGATCGGGTTGCGGCGCTGGTCGGGCAGCTCACGCCAGGGCCGGAACCAGTCCTCCCCGCCGGGGAAGTGGGCGAACGGCTCCTCGCGCGGGAGCGGCAGGACGAGCTTGACCCGCTGGTCGAGGCAGGTGTCGCCAAACAGGTCGAGGTCCTCGCCGGTGAAGGTCACGCGCAGGAAGTGCGGCGTGAGCCGGCGGACCGCTGCCACGGTCACCGCGAACGGGCGATAGACCGGCTGGCGTTGTGGGGCGACGCTCATGGGACAAAGGTAAGGTGAGCCTTACCTAATTCGTCAAATCGCCCTCTGGACGCGGCCGAGCCCGCCGCCCGGCGGGGTGACCCTGCGCAAAAGGTATGCCGCGCAGCCAATCTGGCTGCGCGGCATACCGTCTCGTGCCGGTGACCCTGGGGTCAGGTGACCTCGGGTCAGCGAGCGGACTCGCGGGTGAAGGCGTCGGGGTCGACCTCCATGAGGGCCTTGCGCACGCCCTCGCCATAGGCGGGGTCGGCCTTGGTGCAGTTGTCGATGTGGCGCTCGGCCGTGCGCTTGGTGACGCCGGCCATGGCGCGCGCGGTGTTGTAGAAGAGCGCCTGCTGCTGCTCGGGGCTCATCTTCTCGCGGAAGAGGATGCCGGGCTGCTCGTAGTAGTTGTCGTCATCGGCGCGGAAGTCCCAGCGGTCGCCGGGCTTGCCGTCGAGCTGGTAGGCGGGCTCGCGGTACTGCGGCTGCTCCTCCCACAGGCCATAGCCATTGGGGTTGTAGTGCTTCTCGGAGCCGAGATTGCCGTCGACACGCATCTGCCCGTCGCGGTGGAAGGAGTGCGCCGTCTTGGCCGCCTTGGGCGCGTTGACCGGGATCTGGTGGTGGTTGACGCCGAGGCGGTAGCGCTGGGCGTCGCCATAGGAGAAGAGCCGACCCTGGAGCATGCGGTCGGGCGAGAAGCCAATGCCTGGAACGACATTCGCCGGGGTGAAGGCGGCCTGCTCGATGTCCTGGAAGTAGTTGTCGGGGTTGCGGTTGAGCTCGAACTCGCCGACCTCGATGAGCGGGTAGTCCTTCTTGGACCAGACCTTGGTCAGGTCGAAGGGGTGGTAGCGGTAGGTCGCCGCGTCAGCCTCCGGCATGATCTGCACGAAGAGCGTCCACTTGGGGAAGTCGCCCTTCTCGATCGACTCGTAGAGGTCGCGCTGGTGGGACTCGCGATCGGAGCCGACCAGGGTCGCGGCCTCCTCGTCGGTGAGGTTCTCGATGCCCTGCTGGGTGCGGAAGTGCATCTTGACCCAGAAGCGCTCACCCTGGGCGTTGTAGAAGCTGTAGGTGTGCGAGGTGAAGCCGTGCATGTGCCGGTAGGACTTGGGAATCCCCCTGTCGGACATGACGATCGTGACCTGGTGCAGGGCCTCGGGCAGGCTCGACCAGAAGTCGAAGTTGTTCTCCGAGGAGCGCATGTTGGTGCGCGGGTCGCGCTTGACGGCGTGGTTGAGGTCGGGGAACTTCAGCGGGTCGCGGAAGAAGAACACGGGGGTGTTGTTGCCCACCATGTCCCAGTTGCCCTCGTCGGTGTAGAACTTCAGCGAGAAGCCGCGGATGTCGCGCTCGGCGTCGGCCGCGCCGCGCTCGCCGGCGACGGTGGAGAAGCGCGCCATCATCTCGGTCTTCTTGCCGACCTCGGCGAAGATGCTCGCGCAGGTGTACTGCGTGATGTCGTGGGTGACGGTGAAGGTGCCGTGGGCGCCGGAGCCCTTGGCGTGCATGCGCCGCTCGGGGATGACCTCGCGGTCGAAGTGCGCGAGCTTCTCGAGGAACCACACGTCCTGGAGAAGCATCGGGCCGCGCGGGCCGGCGGTGACGGAGTTCTGGCCGTCCCAGACCGGCGCGCCGGCGGCCGTGGTCATCGGCTGCGGGCTGGCCTCGTCGTGGGAGGGGATGACGTTCTGTGCGTGCTCGACCTTCTCGGCCGGCTGGTTGGGACCCTTTTCGCTTGCCACTTCAGTTCTCCTCGTGCTGGAAGGTGCTGATGGATGGTGAGGGTTCGTGGGGGCGGCCCGCCCGGTCGGCGGGTATGCCGCGTCAGCCGGCTGCCGCTCCGGGCGTCACCGTGGGCGCGGGCGGGGCAAGGCGACAGTCGGGGCACAGGCCCCAATAGGTCACCTCTGCCTCGTCGATGACGAAGCCGCGGTCGTCGTCGGCCTCGAGGCACGGCCGGTGACCCACCGCGCAGTCGACGTCCTCGATGTCGCCGCACCGGCGGCATACGACGTGGTGGTGGTTGTCGCCCACCCGCAGCTCATAGCGCGCGGGCGAGCCGGCCGGCTCGATGGCGCGGACGATGCCCGCGCGGGTGAGCGCGCCGAGGACGTCATAGATGGCCTGGGTGGAGACGCGGCCGAGGTCGGCACGCACCGCGGTGGCCACGGTGTCGGCGTCGGCATGGGGGCGTGAGCCCAGCGCCTCGATCACGGCCACCCGCGGCCGCGTCACGCGCAGCGATGCTGCGCGGAGCTGGGTCTCGGGTGTCGTCATCCCTCGAGGGTGGCACGTTCTCTGGAACTGGTCAAGAAAAGATGGAGGGGCTGTCCGACCGGTGCCGCGGCAAGATCGACTATCACCAGCCGCCGTTGGGCCTGCTGCTCAGGCTGGGCACGGCAACGACAGACCTGAGGCGGTAGTCGATCTTGCCGCCCAGGGGCCTGTGGATAACCGCCCAGGCCATTCCGCCAATCCGGGCAGGCTTCGCTGGGTGGCCTATGAGATTGAGATGCGGCACTGGGACATCACCCTCACCATCAAGCGGCTCGGTGGCGTCGCGACCTGGCGCGAGCTGCGGCGCGCGCACTCCAGACGTGAGATCGATGCGGCGATGCGCGACGGGGTCGTGGCGCGTCTGTGGCACGGCAAGTACGTGCGCGGAGACTTCGCCCACGCGAGTGATGCGGCCCGCCGGCTCTCAGGAGTGGCCGTGCTGCTGACCGCCGCCGAGTTCTGGGGGTGGCGCATGCAGTGGACTCATCAGCGTCCTCAGGTTGTGGTGCCCAGGGGCCGCAAGATCAGCCCGGAAAGGCGGGCCGGGGTGGACGTGAGCTGGCGCGGCATACCCGAAGCTGACGTGGAGAACGGGTGGGTGACGACACCCCTGCGCACAGCGTTGGACTGCATGGTGTTCCTGCCCTTCACGGAGGCGCTCTCCATCGCGGACTCGGCGCTGCGCTCGCAGCTGGTCACTCGGGCCCAGTTGATCGCGCGGGTCGAGACGCTGCCCAAGCAGTGGCGTCGCAGGGTCATCAGGGTCCTGGATGCGGCGAACGCGGATGCAGACGGGCCATTCGAGTCAGTTCTGCGCGCGCACGTGCTGGACATCCCCGGTGCGGATTTCACTCCGCAGGTCAAGATCGAGGACGAGGACGGATTCATCGGGCGGGTCGATCTGGCCTGCACTGAGCTCAAGATCGTCTTGGAGGCCGAGAGCCACGAGTTCCATGGCGAGCCGGAGGCCTTTGCGCGGGACTGCCGGCGTTATGCGCGGATGGCCGCCGAAGGCTGGACGGTGCTGCGGTTCTCGTGGCCCGATGTGATGCACAAGGGCGAGTGGGTGCGCCGGATCGTTGAGAAGGCTGTGCGGATGCGGCAGGCGCTCCTGGGGTGAGCGGCAACATCGACTATCACCTTGGGCGGCACGGAGATCCGTTCGTGCTCAGCCCGACGCGTGAGCCGCTGTGGTGATAGTCGATATTGCCGGGGGTATGCCGCGTGGCGGGGGTGCGCGGGGAGGCCGCGTCAGGGCGCGTTGGTGTGCAGGAGCCCGACGAGCTGCTCCCAGGTGGCGATCTTGGTGCGCTCGCGGCCGTGCTCTCGGCCGAGGGCGAGCTCGGCGGCGTCGATCGAGCGCCAGTCGGCCAGCGTGCTGGGCTCGTAGCCGCGGGCGCGCATCGCGGTGGGGAGGTCGACGGCGGGGGCGGGGGTCTCGCCCGCGGCGAGCAGGTCCTCGACCAGGTGGCCGACGGTCTCGGCGGCGTCGGACTTGTTGGTGCCGATGACGCCGATGGGCCCGCGTTTGACCCAGCCGACGCAGTACTCCCGGGGCGAGGCCTGGCCGGACTCGTCGAGCACCCGCCCCTCGGCGTTGGGCACGACGGCCCGCGTGGTGTCGAAGGGCACGCCGGGCAGGGGAGAGGAGCGGTAGCCGATCGAGCGCAGCACGAGCTGGACGTCGATCGACTCGCGCTCGCCGGTGCCGACCACTCGCCCGTCGCCATCGAGCCGGGTGCGCTCCAGCACCAGCCGGGCCAGCCGCCCGTCCTCGTCGCGCTCGAGCTCCACCGGCCGCCGCCAGAAGAGGAAGTGCAGGCGGCGCTGCGGCGGTGCCGCGCCCTCGCCTGCCGCCTGGGCACCCATCGCGCCCGGCCCGGAGGCCGCCACCGGCAGCTCGCCCGCGGGCCCGTCGGCCAGCTCACCCAGCAGCGCCACATTGGCCTTGGTGCGCCGGTCGAGGCCGCCCTCGTCGACCCCGTCGAAGGCGCCGTCTGAGACCGACACGGCCAGACCGGGCAGCTGCACGAGCTCGCGCAGCTCCTTGGTCGTGTAGGAGGCGTGCTGCGGCCCGCGCCGGCCGACGATCCAGACGTCGTCGACGCGCGCCCGCCCCAGCTCGTCCAAGACCGTCTGGGGCATGTCTGTCACCGAGAGCTGGGCGGAGGTCTTGAGCAGGATCCGGGCGACGTCGACCGCGACATTGCCCACGCCGATCGCCGCCGCGCCGTGCACCCCCGCCAGCGACTGGCCAGTGGCGTCGGGGTGCCCGCCATACCAGGCCACGAACTCCCGGGCGCTGCGGCTGCCCTCCACCGACTCGCCAGGGATGCCCATCTGCACGTCCTCGCTCGCCCCCACGGCATACACGACCGCGTCATAGGCCGAGAGCAGCTCCTCGCGGGTGGTGTCCCGCCCGAACTCGCACATCCCCCAGAAGCGGATCGCGGGATCCTCGAGGACCTTGGCCAGGGCGGTCGCGACGGCCTTGATGTTCTCGTGGTCGGGCGCCACGCCATAGCGCAGCAGCCCGAACGGCGTCGGCAGCCGCTCGATCAGGTCGACCTCGACCGGCAGCCGGTCCTGGCTGGCAAGGGCCTGCGCCGCGAACAGCCCGGACGGGCCGGCGCCGACGATCGCGATCCGCCTGGGCCGTGTGGTCATGCCAACTCCTTGTCAGGTATGCCGCGTGCTCGCCTCATCGAAGCATCTCGCCCTGGTGCGTGGCGGCCGAAGCGCGCACGAGAGGGTGTCCTGCGTGATCTTCACGGCGGAGCAGGCGGGGACCCTGTGGGATGTCATGCGATGGCGTCGGGATGTGCGCCACTTCAGGCCGGATGCCCTGGACGAGGCCACGCTCGAGCGGCTGCGCGCCGCGATGGATCTCGCGCCATCGGTCGGCAACGCCAGGCCGTGGCGGGTGCTGCGCGTCGACGACCCGGGGCTGCGAGCGGCGGCCCGCGCGGAGTTCGAGGAGTGCAACGCGCTGGCGGCGACGGAGTACGACGAGGGGGCGCGCGCGGCATACCTCCGTCTGAAACTGGCTGGGATGGAGGTGGCGCCCGTGCAGCTGGCGGTCTTCACCGACACCGACCCCGCCAGCGGGCGGGGCCTGGGGCGGCGCACGATGCCCGAGACGCTGCGGGCCTCGACCGCGATGGCCGTCTATTCGCTCTGGCTGGCCGCGCGCGCCGAGAACCTCGGGCTCGGCTGGGTCTCGATCCTGCGACCGGAGGTGGTCGGGCGGATCCTCGGGGTGCCGGAGGAATGGGCCTTCGAGGGATGGCTGTGCCTGGGCCGCCCGGAGGAGTCGGAGGACGCGGTCTCACACACCCCGCTGCTGCACCGCGTCGGATGGCAGGAGAACGCGACCACGCAGTGGCTGCGCCGCTAGCCGTGGGGCGGACCGGGCGAGGTCGCACCCCCTTGAGCCAAATGGCGAGTTCCGCGCCCACCCCTTGAGCCAAGTGGCGAGTTCCGCGCCCCTGCTCAGCCCCGCAGCAGCTCGTCGAGCTTGGCGAAGGAGGACTCCCACCCGCCGCGGGCCTGCTCGGCGACCATGGCGGGGAAGGGGCCCTGGGTCAGCCGCAGCCGGGAGCCGCCGTCGGGGCCATCGGCGAAGTCGAGCCGCAGCGCCAGGGTCAGGTCCATCGGGGGCTCGCCGTCGCCCTCGCCGGTGACGCGCTCCTCGCCCACCAGGCGCTCGCCCTCGACCACCTCGGTGAAGATCGCGTTGACCGGCGAGACAAAACTCGGGTCGTCATCGGCGACCATCGTGAAGCGCTGCGGTCCCCCGACGACCGCCCGCACGTCCACGGACGCCGGGTCGACATGGAATCCCTTGGGGCCGAACCACTTCGCGAGCATCTCGCCGTCGGCGAAGGCGCGATAGAGCGCTTCGCGGGGCGCGTCGAAGGCCCGCTCGAGCTCGAGCATGATCGCGTCGTTGGTGTTGGGCTCGTGCGTGTGCCGGGTCATCGGCGCCTCCTCCGTGCGTGCCCGCCCAATCTAGTGGGCCGGGCTCACTGCGAGGGGGCCGACCCTTGGAGAGAGGCGATGACCTGCGCGCACGGACCGTCACCGGAGCCACCGGTCGCGTTCATGGCGTCCTGGAGCTCCGCAGCGGTCAGCCCCTGCTTCTTTGCGACGGCGCCGAGGACCGTGCACACCTGCTTGAGACTCTCGTCGGTGTTGTTGTTGATCTGGACGGCGCTGTCGCCCGCGCTGCCGCACGAGGCCAGCAGGATCAGGATGAGGACCACGTTGACCCATGTGGGCAGCTTGACCTCGGGACGCTGGTCGGCCATGACGACTCCTCGCTGGATGGGCACGCCCCTGCGCGTGCGCTGAGATCATCGTGCTCCTGCCACGGCAGCCCCGCACGCGGAACTCGCCAGTTGGCTTGAGGGGGTGGGGCGGAACTCGCCAGTTGGCTTGAGAGGGGGGAGCGGTGAGCACGCGGCATACCTGAGCGGGTGCGGCGGTCACGGCGTCGGCGTGCTTCGATTGACGCATGGCGACCACGACCCAGCCCTCGGACGCGCCCGCAGTCGCGAGCACCCCCGCGGACCGCGACGACCCGGGCGGCATCCTCGGCATCCCGACGGGCGTCACGCTCGTCCTGACCCTGGCCGCGGCGACGATCGCCATGGGCGGGCTGCGCTATGTCGCCAGCATCATCGGGCCGGTCTTCTTTGCCCTCACCCTCGCGATCGCCGTCCGGCCCGCGATGCACTGGCTGATCCGCAAGGGCCTGCCCGCCTGGGCGAGCACGCTGCTGGTCCTCCTCGGGCTCTACACCCTGCTCTTCGGGATGCTGGGCGCGCTGGCCGCCGCGATCGCGCAGCTGTCGACCAAACTGCCCGACTACAGCGACCGCTTCGAGGAGATCTACAACCAGATCCTCTCCTTCATCGGCCGCTTCGGCATCGAGACCGCCGACATCAAGGAGCAGCTCCAGAGCTTCGACTACACCTCGATCCTGGGTGTCGCCCAGAAGCTGCTGGCCAGCATCA
The DNA here is from genome assembly GCA_021287075.1 of Micrococcales bacterium. GTDB lineage: Bacteria > Actinomycetota > Actinomycetes > Actinomycetales > Dermatophilaceae > JAJTBD01. Next base: position 114,838 of record JAJTBD010000005.1, read on the forward strand.
CCGCCGGCTCGACCCAGGTGCTGACCCTGGTCATGGTCCTGGCCTTCCTCGTCTTCGACACCGCCAACCTGACCGACCGCGCCACCGAGCTGACCCGGGCCCGGCCGGCGCTCGCGGCGGCGCTGACCGACTTCTCCTCGCGGGTGCGCAAGTACTGGGTCGTCTCCACGGTCTTCGGCCTGGTCGTCGCGATCATGGACTACTTCGCGCTGCTCAGCCTCGGGGTGCCGCTGGCCTTCACCTGGGGTGTCTTCGCGTTCATCACCAACTACATCCCCAACGTCGGCTTCGTCATCGGGCTCGTCCCGCCCGCGCTGCTGGCGCTGCTCGAGCACGGGCCGGTGTCGATGATCTGGGTCATCGCGGCATACACGATCATCAACTTCGTCATGCAGTCGGTGATCCAGCCGAAGTTCACCGGTGACGCCGTCGGCCTCAACACCTCGGTCACCTTCATCTCGCTGATCTTCTGGACCGCGATCATCGGTCCGCTGGGTGCCGTGCTGGCCGTGCCGCTGACCCTCTTCTTCAAGTCGGTCCTGATCGACTCCGACCGGCGGCTGCGCTGGCTCAATGTCTTCCTCAAGGCGGCGAGCGCCAAGGAGCAGGCGCCCCACCCCGACGGCCGCGACATCGCCGCCGAGCGGGAGGTCACCGACGAGCTCGCCGCCGCCGAGACCGAGGAGTCGCCCCAGGCGCGGGCCGAGGCCGTGGCCAGCACCCCTGAGCCCGAGCGGCTCGGCGACGACCGCGCCTGAGCGGTATGCCGCGTGGTCCCCTCACCATTGGGACCGTGGGCTGCTGCCAGGGCAGCACTCATCGGTCCCGATGACGGGTCCCGCTAGCCGGACGCGATGCTCTCGTCCAAGGCGCGGCTGAGATAGAGCGCGAGGGCGGTGCGGTCGCGCTGCTGGAGCTTGCGCAGGATCGTCGAGATGTGGTTCTTGACCGTGCGCTCGGCGAGCACCAGCGCCCCGGCGATCTCGCCGTTGGTGGCGCCGGTCGCGAGCTGCTCGGCGACCAGCCGCTCCGCCCTGGTCAGCACCGCGAGCGGCTCGGGGGCGGTATGCCGCGGGCTCGAGGCGAGCGCGGCCCGCGCCACCCGCGGGTCGATTACCAGACCGCCTGCATGGGCGGCGCCACCCCCAGCCAGGTCGTGCGCTTCGTCATGACCCAGCTGGTGCTGACCGTCTTTGCCTGCGCGATCGTCGGCGCACTGCTCGCCCGCCTCGCCGTGCAGCCGGCGCTCGACTATGTCGCCGCCGACCGTGGCACACCGCACGTCGCCGCCGTCCTCGCCCCCGACGCCATGCTCGGCGGCGCGCTCTTCACCGTCGTGCTCGCCCTTGTCGGCGGACTGCGCCAGGCACGGGCCGCGAGCCGCATCCTGCCCGTCGAGGCGTTGCGCCAGTCGCGCGACTCCGGGACCATCCGGCGCTCGACGGCGAGCATCGCCTTCCGGTGGGTGGTCTTCGCCGCGTTGACCGGGCTGGTCGTCGCCATGGTCATGATCTTCAAGAGCGCGGCCAAGGACATGGGCCGCGACGCCCCGATGAACCTCGCCCAGATGTCGCTGGCCTCGCTCTTCCTCACCGGCCTCGCGCTCGCCATCGTCGCGCCGCTGATCGTCGGCCCCATGACCCGCCTGTGGACGGCCCTGCCGGTGCCCGGCGCGGCCTGGCACCTCGCGCGGCATACCGCCATCGCCAAGAGCGACCGGCTCGTCAAATCCGTTGTGCCCGTGATGTTTGCGGTCGGCCTCGTCTTTGGGCTCGTGTCCTTCGCCGGGACGATGGACCGCTCGATCTCCGACTCGATGGGCATCCAGCTCGAGGGCTCCTCGCCAGAGGCGATGATGTCGATGATCGCCCTGCCGCTGGCGATCGCGGTCGCCGGCTCGGTCGGGTCGCTCGTGATGATGTCGCGCCAGCGCGACGCCGAGCTCGCGCTCGACGGCGTCATCGGGGCGACCCCCTCGCAGCAGACGGTCATCCCCGTCCTCGAGGCGCTGATCGTGACCGTCACCGCGACCGTCCTCGGGCTGGTCATGGCGCCGGTCTCGACCACCTTCCTCTACACCGGCTTCCGCGCTCTCCTGCCCAAGGCCCACCTCGTCATGCCCTTCGGCTATCTCAGCGGCGCGGTCGTGGTCTGCTTCCTCGTCACCGCGGCGGCGACCCTGCTGCCGACACTGCGCTCGCTGCGCGAACCGGCCCCCAAGGTCGTGGCACGCCTCGTCGCCGAGTGATCTACGGTGGGCACCATGCCCCAGGTCAGTGCCGACGCCTTCGTCCCGTGGCCTCCCGCCGCGGCGGAGGGGGTATGCCGCGGCCGCGGCCCCGTGCGCGTCCCACTCTGGCTGCGCCCCGCCGTCCGCCCGTGGCACATGGCCCGCGACGGGTGGACGGTCACGCCCGAGGGTGACGGCGCCCGCATCATCCGGCGGTTCGGCTACACCATCCGCTATACGTGGTTGCACAAGGTGGCCAAGCCCGCCTTACAGGCGGTCCCGGTCGTCAGGGCCGACCTCGACCGCGCGCTTCGCGCCGGTCGCCGTCGCCAGCTCACCCCCTGACCCTGACCCCCGCTCCCGTCCCCCATTCACGCCAAGTGGCGAGTTCCGCCCCCGAGGCCCTTTGACCGTCCCGCCGCCCTCCCCCTTCACACCAAGTGGCGAGTTCCGCCCCCGAGGCCCTTTGGCCCACTTGGGCACGATCGCCCCGAACTTGGCTACTCTCGGTCGGCATGAGCCCTCGTGAGCCCTTCGCCCCCGCCGTCAGCATCGTGACGGGAGGCGCCTCCGGCATCGGACGCGCCCTCGCGTCGGCACTGGCCGCCCGGGGCGGCCATGTCGTCATCGCCGACCTCAACCGCGAGGCGGCCGACCGCGTGGCCGCCGAGCTGAGCGCCGCCGGGCCGGGCACGGCCAGCGGCTACGGCGTCGACGTCGCCGACCGGCCCGCCATGGACGCGCTCGTGGCGCACACCGTCGACCAGCACGGCCGGCTCGATCTCATGGTCAACAACGCCGGCATCCTCTTTGCCGGTCCCTTCGAGGAGACCACCGACCGCCACTGGGACACCGCCATCGACGTGAACCTGAGGGGCGTCGTCAACGGCTGCCGCGCGGCATACCCGGTCATGCAGCGGCAGGGGGGCGGATCGATCCTCAACACCGGCTCGCTGGCCGGCCTCATGCCCGCCCCGGTCATGACCCCCTACACGGCGACCAAGTGGGCGGTCGTGGGCTTCAGCCAGGCGCTGCGCGCGGAGGCGAGCCCCAAGGGGATCCGCGTCTGCGTGCTCTGCCCCGCCTATGTCGAGACGCCGCTCATCGACGAGCCTTTTGAGCCGACCACCGGCTATGCGGAGGGCAGTTTCCGCAAGAACATCAAGGCCCTCCAGCCGCGTCTGATCCAGCCTGAGACGGTGGCCGAGAAGGCGCTGGAGGGTCTGGAGCACGATCGGGCAGTCATCCAGGTCGGCACCCTCGCGCAGTTCCTCTCGCGGGCGCAGCGCTTCCTGCCCAAGGCTGTCGAGCTCGGCAACCGGGTGCAGGCCCGCCGCTGACGCTCACGCGTAGGCGCGCGCGATCCGCATGGCCTGCGCCGCATACCCGCCGCCGAAGAGGACGGCGTGCAGCAGCACTGGGTGCAGCTGGTGGAGGGCGACGCGCCCCTGCCAGCCATCGGCAAGCGGGCTGACCGCCTGGTATGCCGCGAGGATCCGCTCCAGGTGCGGCGCGCCGAAGAGGTCGAGCATCGCGAGGTCGGTCTCGGCGTGCCCACCGTGTGCGGCCGGGTCGATCAGCACGGCCTCGCTCTCGAGCCACATGAGATTGCCCGACCACAGGTCGCCGTGGATCCGCGCCGGTGGGCGGCCGTCGTCGAACTCCCCGTCGCGCAGCCGGGTCACGACGCGCTCCACCACCGCGAGGTCGCCAGAGCAGAGGACGCCGCGGGCCATGGCCTGGCGGGCAGTCGAGAGCACCCGGTGCATGCCATAGAGCTCACCCCATGTCTCGCACGGCACCAGACGCAGGGGGAGTGGCTCGCTGAGCGGCCCCAGGAAGCCATCGCCGGTCCAGCCGTCGGGTGGGGCGCCGAATGCCGTCGCGCCGGCGAGATGCGTGCGGGCCAGTCCACGGCCGAAGGCCTCGGCGGCGCTGGCCGTGGGCGTGGCCGGTGCGAGGCGCTCGAGGTCGAGGTGGTCGTCGGCGGCCCCGACCACGCTCACCGTGCGGGCGCCCTCGGCAGCGGCGAGCCAGCGCAGCCCGGCGGCCTCCCAGCGGAAGTAGCCGGCCGGCGCGCTCACGCTGCCCTTGCGATAGACGGCCGTCATGGGCTCACCCTCTCAGTCGCGCTAACCGCGCACGACCGCAGACGCTAGGCGCCGCCCGGCGGTCACTGCCTATCGCTTGCTCTTCTTGGCGCGGGACTTCTTGGGCTTCTTGGTCTTGGGCGCGGGAGCTGCGACGGGCTCGTCGGCCGGCGCGGCGGTGGCCTCGGACCTGGTGGGGTCGGCCGGCGGACCGCCCAGGATGCCGAGGGCCTGGGCGATCTGGGTGCCGGCGGGGACGGAGGCGGGGTCGGTCAGCCACATGCGCGCTACGCCCTGGATGCCGCTGTAGGCGAGCGCGGCGAGCGCCCTGCGCTCCTTGCCGCGCAGGTCGGGCCAGGCCTTGGCGAAGCCCTCGGCCAGCTCGGCGAGGTCGCTCGCCTGGTCGGCCTGCACCCGCTCGCGGGTCTCGGGCGAGCGCTCGGCGAGGGAGAGCGCCTCGATGCCGGCGAGGAGCGCAGACCGCTGCTCGTCGAGACCGACGACGACGCCGGAGAGGCCGGCCGCGAAGGCCTCCGCGCGCGAGCGGCCGGCGTCGCCTGCGGCCTCGGAGAACGCGGCCCACCACAGGTCCAGCAGCTGGTCGGCCGCCAGCTGTGCGGCAGCCTCGGCGAGCAGCACGTCCTTGGACCCGAAGTGGTAGCCGATCGCGCCAAGGCTCACGCCCGCGGCATTCGCGATGTCGCGCGCGGTGGTGGTGGGGATGCCCTTGTCGGTGATGCAGCGCTTCGCGCCGTCCAGGAGTGCCTCGCGGTTGCCCATGGGAGGGGATTCTAACCGTCGTGTCGCACGTGTTTGTACGCCGTCCACCGGGAGCGCCCCGGGGGCGATCGTGCCCACTTGGGCGAAAGTGCCCGGGGCGGAACTCGCCACTTGGCTCAAAAGGCGAGCGGGGGGCGATCGTGCCCACTTGGGCGAAAGTGCCCGGGGCGGAACTCGCCGCTTGGCTCAAAAAGCGAGCGGGGCGGATCAGTCGCGCGGGACGATGACCTGGACCGACCCGATCGGCACGAAACCGGCGCGCAGGAAGGCGCGCAGTGAGCGGGCGTTGCCGGGGGAGACCGAGGCCACGACCGTCTCGCCGGCAGGCATCGCGTCGAGCGTGTCCGAGACGATCGTGGACCCCTGGCCGGGGGTGGCCACCTCGAGACCGATCTCCAGCAGACCGCCGACCCCCCGGCCGACCGACACGACATCGGTGCGGGCCAGGTCGCGATAGCCCCAGGCCACGACGTCCTCGCGCATCCGACCACCGTGGACCACCCGCGGGTGCAGGTCCAGGTCGGGGCGCCGCGCCAGCGCCCCATCCGGCCGGCCGCGTCCGACACCGAGCAGCACCGCGTCGAGCACGTCCATCCACCCGCCCGCGCCGGCGAGCGCCAGGGCCACCTGAGGCGCGTGGGCGCCGCCGATGCCGTCGACCCCGAGCGCGGTCAGCTCGTCGTCGGTGAGCGCGGTCTCGGTGCAGAGGTAGGCGTGACCGGTCAGCGCCACCACCGCATCTGTGCCGGCGCGATAGCGGGGGAGCCGGGTCCAGCCGCCGTCCGGGGCAGGGTGCCGGCCCAGCCGGGCCGCTTCGAGGACGTCGGCGAGGGCGTGGCGGTTCACACCCCAAAGGGTAGATGTTGGTGGCGGATGCGGGCCGCGTGCTACCCGCGCGTTAGCTTGCTCGTCAGGGGGCCGACGGGCCACCTGACCTGTGTGTATGTCCCCTGCCTGGAGGCACCTATGACCGGCGCGCTCGACAATGCCTCGAGTGACTCTGTCCTAGCCCTGCTCATGAGCGACCTCGACGGCGTCTGCCGCACCATGGACGAGCTGGAGGCCTATCTCGAGCGCGTGGTGCACGCCGTCCAGCGCCACATCGACGGATGCGACGAGGTCGGCGTGACCCTGATGGGCGACCGCGGCCCCCAGACCGCGGCCTGCACGACCGCCGAGACCCTCCAGATCGACGGCGTGCAGTATGCCGTGGGCGACGGCCCGTGCCTCGACGCCTATCGGGAGCGCCGCGAGAACCTCGTCACCGTCGAGGCCGCGCGCGAGCGCTGGCCCGCCTTTGTCGACGGGGTCGAGAGCTTTGGCGACATCCACTCGCTGTATGCGCTGCCGCTGATGAGCGAGGGCGAGGCCTTTGGCGCGCTCAACCTCTATGGCAACGAGCCCGATGCCTTCACCGACGAGGGCGTGCGGGTGGTGGCCCGGGCCGCCGCTCGCCGCGCGGCGGAGGCCATCCACGCCGGCATCGAGATCATCGGCGCCCGTGAGGTCGCCGCGCAGATGGAGGAGGCAATGGCCTCCCGCGCGATCATCGAGCAGGCCAAGGGTGTGCTCATCGGCATCCACGGCATCGACGAGTCCCGCGCCTTCGACGTGCTGCGCACCACCTCCCAGCACCGCAACGTCAAGGTCCGCGACCTGGCCCGCCAGATCGTCGAGTCCGCCCGCCAGGGCGAGACCTGTGACGCAGGCGAGCTGCTGGCGTAGAGTGAGGCGGACCTGAAGCAGCTGGGTCGGCCATCCGTCGACTTCTGCCCTCGTCGGTGCGCGGTGGCCCCGACGACCCGCTGGCAGCCGCCGGCGGTCATCTCCTCCCACAGAGGCATCGATGAGTCAGTTGCCCCGACCGCGCTGGTGCGGCGTGCCGTCCACTCCCAGGCACCCCCGCGGCTGTGCCCATCGGACCCCCGTCGACACAGGCCCGCGCGTGCCAGGCGCCACGGCCCGCCCCGTGCACCACGGACGGCTGCGCACCGACGGCGAGCGGCCGATGCTGACCTGCTTCCTCGACCCCCTGGTGGCGCTGACGCCGTGTCAGTGGGGGGCGCTGACCAAGCTCGCCGAGCGATACGGCGATCACGTCGACCTCGAGGTCGTGGTCGCCGGCCCCGACCTGGCCGCCTCCGCCGCACTGCTCGCTATCGTCTCGGTCGGTGACGACGACCGTGCGAGGGCGATCGAGACCTTCTATGCGGGCCTGACCGACGGCCTCGACCCGCGCACCCCAGACGGCATCACGCAGATCGCGGAGCGGCTCGGCGTGGACGCGGAGGCGACGGCGATCTTCGCCGCCTCCGGCACGGCATACGACATGGCGGGTGAGGACGCGGCGATCGCCGCCGCGCTCGAGCTGACCGTGCTGCCAGCGCTGACCCTCTCGTGGGGGGAGCGGCTGTGGCATCTCGATCTCGACGAGGGCGACGTCCACCGCCTCGTCGGAGAGATCGCGCGCGCACTGAGCTCTCAGCGCTGACCTTTGCTCTAGGCTCACAGCCATGGCTCGCCCGCACGCTGCCGCCCTCCTCGAGGACGCCCTCAACCGACGGGTCGAGTCGGTGCTGCGCGGGCGCGGCTGGCGCACTCGCCTGGTCAGCCACACGGGCTACGGCTCCCCGCAGGCAGCGCGTGTCCTCGGGCGGGTGCTGCTCACCCAGGGCCCCGCCGACGCCACCAGCGTCGACGCCACGTCGCAGGACGCGGAGCTGGAGGAGGCCGAGCAGGAGCAGCGCGGCTGGCGGGCCTTCGTGACCGCGCCCGCGATGAACGCGCCCGTCGAGATCACTCTCGGCGCGGCCACAGTCGCCAGCCACACCGACCGGGCCGGGCTGATCGACCTGACGATCGCCGGCCATGGCCTCGAGCCCGGCTGGCACGAGGCCACCCTGCGCTCGCCCGACGCCGAGGAGACCACCGCCGCGGTCCTGATCGTCGACCCGGAGCAGCCGATCGGGCTGGTCAGCGACATCGACGACACCGTCATCACCACGATGCTGCCCCGCCCTCTGATCGCCGCCTGGAACACCTTCGTCCAGCACGAGGGGGCTCGCCGCGCCGTCCCGGGCATGGCCACGATGTACCGCTCGCTGATGGAGCGCTATCCGGGGGCCCCGATCGTCTATGTCTCCACCGGCGCGTGGAACACCGCCCCGACGCTGACCCGCTTCCTCAAGCGCCACGGCTACCCGCTCGGGCCGCTGCTGCTGACCGACTGGGGGCCGACCAACACCGGCTGGTTCCGCTCCGGTCAGGAGCACAAGCGCCAGTGCCTGGCCCGGCTCGCACGCGAGCTGCCCAACACGCGCTGGGTCCTGATCGGCGACGACGGCCAGCACGACCCCAAGATCTATGGCGACTTCGCCGCCAGCAGCCCCGACCACGTCGAGGCCATCGCCATCCGCGAGCTGACCCCGGCCGAGCAGGTCCTCAGCCACGGCCTCCCGCTCTCCAACGACGAGATCGGCGAGTTCCTCGACGGGCGGCGCCCCGAGGGAGCGGTCCCCGACGTCCGGGCCCCCGACGGCTATGGCCTGCTCCACCTGCTGCGGCAGGTGCTCGGCCGCGCCGAGGCCAGGGAGGCCTGAGCAGATGCCCGAGCTGCCCGAGGTCCAGGCCCTGGTCGACTTCCTCGCCGAGCGCACCCGAGACCGTGCGGTCACCGGCGTCGAGCTCGGGTCGATCTCGGTGCTCAAGACCTTCAACCCGCCCCCAGAGGCGCTCGTCGGCCTCCTCGTCGACGGGGTCGCGCGCCACGGCAAGTTCATCGACCTCGACTGCTCGGGCACCCATCTCGTCTTCCACCTCGCGCGGGCGGGCTGGCTGCGCTGGTCCGAGCAGATCCCCGAGACCCGCCTGCGCCCGGGCAAGTCGCCCATCGCGCTGCGGGTGCGCCTCGACGACGGATCTGGCTTCGACCTGACCGAGGCCGGCACCAAGAAGCGGCTCGCGGCATACCTCGTGACAGACCCGGCGCAGGTGCCGGGCGTCGCGAGCCTGGGCCCCGACCCGCTCGCCGACGGCTTCACCCGCGAGGCGTTCGCCGAGATCCTTGGTGCGCGCAAGGCCCAAATCAAGGGCGTGCTGCGCGACCAGTCGGTCATTGCGGGCATCGGCAACGCCTACTCCGACGAGATCCTCCACGTCGCCAAGCTCTCGCCCTTCGCCATCGCCGCCAAGCTGACCGACGACGAGGTCAACCGGCTGTATGCCGCGCTGCGGGAGACGCTGTCGAGCGCCGTGGTGGCTGCCTCGGGCAAGCCCGCCGCCGAACTCAAGGACGCCAAGCGCGCCGGGATGCGCGTCCACGGCCGCACCGGCGAGCCGTGCCCGGAGTGCGGCGACACGGTGCGCGAGGTCAGCTTTGCCGACTCCTCGCTCCAGTACTGCGCGACCTGCCAGACGGGCGGCAAGCCGCTCGCCGACCGCCGGACCTCGAAGTTCCTAAAGTAGTCGCCATGCGAGTTGCAATCCTGGTCACATGCGTCAACGACGCGATGTTCCCCGACGCCGGCAAGGCGACCGTGCGGCTGCTCCGCCGCCTCGGCATCGACGTGGACTTCCCTGCGGCCCAGACGTGCTGCGCCCAGCCGATGGTCAACACCGGCTATCTCGACGAGGCGGTCCCGGTGGTGCGCACCTTCGTCGACGCCTTCGCCGGCTATGACGCGGTCGTGACGCCGAGCGGCTCGTGCGCCGCCTCCGCGCGACACCAGCACGCCCTCGTCGCAGAGCGGGCAGGGGATGCCGCGCTCGCCGACGCGGTCGCCGAGACCGCGCCGCGGGTGCGCGAACTGAGCGAGTTCCTCGTCGACGACCTCGGGGTCACCGACGTCGGTGCCTACTATCCTCACCGCGTGACCTATCACCCCAGCTGCCACACGCTGCGCCTGCTCGGCGTGGGCGACCGGCCGACCCGGCTGCTGCAGGCGGTCCGCGGCATCACCCTGGTCGACCTGCCGGGCGCACGGGAGTGCTGCGGCTTCGGCGGCACCTTTGCCGTGAAGAACTCCGATGTCTCGGTCGCGATGGGCTCCGACAAGGCCCGTCATGTGCGTGAGACCGACGCGGAAGTCCTTGTCGCAGGCGACAACTCGTGCCTGATGCACATCGGCGGTCTGCTCTCCCGGCAGCGCTCAGGGGTCCGCGTGGCCCATCTGGCCGAGGTGCTCGCCGCGACGGAGGCCGACCGATGACCCACACCTTCGTCGGTATGCCGCCCTTCCCGGCCGCCGCCCGTGAGGCCCTTGCCAACACCCAGCTGCGCCACAACCTCGCCCACGCCACGGCCGTCATCCGGGCCAAGCGTGCGGCCGTGGTCGGCGAGGTCGAGGACTGGGAGGGGCTGCGGCGCGCGGGTGCCGCGGCCAAGGAGCGGGCACTGCTCGATCTCGAGACCAACCTCCTGCGCCTGGAGGAGGAGCTCACCTCCCGCGGCGCCACCGTGCACTGGGCACGCGATGCCGAGGAGGCCAACGCGATCGTCGTCGGGCTCGCCCAGCGCCATGGCGTCGACGAGGTCGTCAAGGTCAAGTCGATGGTCACCCAGGAGATCGGGCTCAACGACGCGCTGGTCGACGCGGGCATCCTGCCCTGGGAGACCGACCTCGCCGAACTCATCGTGCAGCTGGGCGATGACCTGCCGAGCCACATCCTCGTGCCGGCCATTCACCGCAACCGGGCCGAGATCCGCGAGATCTTCCTGCGGCAGATGGCCCAGGCGGGTCGCCCTGCGCCGGCCCTGCTGACCGACGAGCCGGCCGCCCTCGCCGAGGCCGCGCGACTGCACCTGCGAGAGAAGTTCATGCGGGCCAGTTTCGCCGTCTCCGGTGCGAATTTCGCTGTGGCGCAGACGGGCACGCTCGTGGTCGTGGAGTCCGAGGGCAACGGCCGGATGTGCCTGACCCTGCCCGAGGTGCTCGTCTCCGTCGTCGGGATCGAGAAGGTCGTCGCCGACTGGTCCGACCTCGACCCGCTCCTGCGGCTGCTGCCGCGCTCGTCCACTGGCGAGCGGATGAACCCCTACACCTCGATGTGGTCGGGGGTCACTCCTGGCGACGGCCCGCAGGAGGTGCACGTCGTCCTGCTCGACAACGGCCGCACCCGGGCCCTTGCCGACGAGGTCGGCCGTCAGGCGCTGCGCTGCATCCGCTGCTCGGCCTGCCTCAACACCTGCCCCGTCTATGAGCGCACGGGCGGCCACGCCTATGGCTCGGTCTATCCCGGCCCGATCGGCGCCATCCTCAATCCCCTCATGCGCGGACCGGGCGATCCCCAGACCGACTCGCTGCCCTATGCCTCCTCGCTCTGCGGCGCGTGCTTCGAGGTCTGCCCGGTGCGCATCGACATCCCCGAGGTCCTTGTCCACCTGCGCTCCCGCGTCGTCGACGGGCACCGCGGCGACCGCCTGCCCACACCCGAGGCCGTCGCGATGCGGGCTGCGTCGTGGGCCTTCGCCGACGCGAGCCGCCTCGGCCTGGTCGAGCGCGCGTCGGGTCTGTCCGGCACGGTGCTTGGGCGGCTGTCCCGCTCCGTCCTCCCCGGGGGCCGCGCCTCCGCCGGACGACTCGCCGGGCCGGCCACAGCCTGGACCGGCGCGCGCGACCTGCCCGCCCCGCCGCGGGAGTCCTTCCGCCAGTGGTGGGCCCGCACCGACGGAGGCCGCGATGAGTGAGGCTCGGGGGGCGGAATTCGCCAAGTGGTCGAATGAGGACGGGACTGGGGCCGGGGCGCGCGGGGAGATCCTCGGTCGGGTGCGGGCTGCCCTCTCCGACAAGGGGTATGCCGCTCAGCGCGCCACGGCGGCGTCCGCTGCGCCTGCTCCCGGAGCGCCGTCACCCACGCCGGCGCAACCGGCGGTGCCGCGGCGATCGCCGCTGTCGGGCAGCGAGCGGCTGGAGCTGTTCGCCGAGCGGGTGGCCGACTACCGCGCAATCGTGGAGCGTTGTGCCGCAGCGGGACTCGAGGAGGCCGTGCGGCGGGCGGTCGCCTTGGCCGACTCCGTGCTGGTCGCGCCCGGACTGCCCCTCGACATCCCGGGCGCCCGCGTCGACGACGGGCTCACCGCATCCGCGCTGGACATTGTGGACGCCGTCGTGACGACCGCCGCCGTCGCCATTGCCGAGACCGGGACCATCGTGCTCGACCACGGGAGCGGCCAGGGCCGCCGCGCGATCACGCTCGTGCCCGACCGCCACGTGTGCATCGTGCGCGCCGACCAGGTCGTCGACGACGTCCCCGACGCCCTCGAGCGGCTGGACCCGCGGCGCCCCCTCACGTGGATCAGCGGGCCCAGCGCCACCAGCGACATCGAGCTCACCCGTGTCGAGGGCGTGCACGGCCCGAGGCACCTGCACGTCATCCTCGTCGGCTGAGCCCGTGACGCCGCTCGTGTCCCGTCCCGCAGCGGTGCGCCACCACTCGTCCGATCGGCGCCGGGGTCGCTAGGGTGACGGGCATGGCCGACAGGGGGGTGCGACCACGCTGCGCGGGGCCGCGATGCGCCACCGTGTGCTGGTCGCCCTGCTGACCGTCGCCGCCCTCGCCCTGCTGGCCGTCGGGGCCACCTGGCTGCTCGGCGGCTTCCGCCCCTCGTCCGACCCCTGGCCGCGCGTCGCGGTGGGCCACCCGGTCGACGTGGGCCAGTTCGACCTCGCGGTCACCCGGGCCACGATGGCGAGCAATGACCCCAGCACCGGCCTGCCCTATGCCGACGGCGCCCTGCGGGTGCTGCTCGACCTCAGGCTGGAGAACACCACTGACGCCACCGCGGGCTATCGCGGCGACCTGCTGCTGGACGTCAGCGCCGACGGTCGCACCTTTGTGCGGCCGACGGGCACCGATGGCTATGCCGGCGACCTCCAGCCGGGCCTGCCCGAGACCCGCCAGATCGAGGTCGCCCTGCCCAAGGGGAGCTCCGCGCCCGACGAGGTCTTCGTGGTCCTCAGCGCGCAGTCCTATGAGTGGAACAACATGATCAACGCCGGCCCAGACTGGGGTGGGTCGCACCGGCGCAATCTCGTCGTCGTGCCGGTCTCCCCGCCGGGAGGCAGCGCATGAGGGGGCTGCGCCGTCGGGTCGTCCCCCTGGCGGATCGGGGCGCGACGGCGGTCACGCATGCGCGCCTGGCCGCGCCGCGGCATACCAAGGCCTGGTGGGCGGGGTATGCCGTGACGGCCGCAGCCCTCGCGGGCGTGCTGGTCGCCCTGCCGGCCGACGAGTGCGGTGCCTCGATCAGCGGGGCGTGCATCACCTCCTCGGACGACCCCTTCCCGACTCGGGTGGCGCTCGGCGACCCGGCGCGGCTGCGGCTCGGGACGATCACGCCGGTCCGGGTGATGGCCGCCCGCACCTTCACCGTGACCGCCCCGGGGGCGACGCAGCCGGTCGGGACCGACTACACCGCGCCCAAGGGGAGTTTCATCCTGGCCGTCGTCCATCAGGGGATGAGCACCGACGAGCCCCGCAGCGGCCAGCCGTGGCTGACCAGCGACGGCGTGACCCTGTTGCCGCGCAGCGGTTTTGGCGGCATCTCCCAGGTCTTTGACGCGGGTGTGCGCGAGGAGTCGCGCGAGATATTCGTCGTGCCCGACGGCGTCAACACCGACGACCTCACGCTGTGGAGCTCCTTCGGCAGTGCGCAGGACGCCGCCCGCACCCCGCTGGGGCGGCAGCAGGTCCAGGATCGACTCGTCGTGGGGATGCGATGAGCCGCGCAGCCCTGGTGCGGGCCGGCTGGGGCGCACTGCTGGCCGCCTCGCTGGCCGGGACGGCAGTGATCTGGCAGCACGAGTCCCACGACACCTATCGGCCCAGTGAGCTGTCGCCCCAGGCCCAGCTCCGGTTTGGCGAGTGGCAGCCCATGGGCCCGCCCGACGGCCTCAACCCGATGCGGGTGACCGGCGTGGAGCGGGTGGAGGGACTCACCCCGCTCGAGGAGTGGGGGCCGCCGGCCGACCCCATCCCGGACGGCTCGGTCTATGCGCTCGTCCGCTTCGAGTGCCGCTGCCCCGACGGGGCGACCGGCCCGGTCCTGCGGCTGGTGGACGACCGCGACCGCTTCTGGGAGCCCACCTCGCGGGTGGGCGACTGGAAGGAGTTCGGCAGCTCCGCCCCGGCCTTCAAGATCGGGCGCGGCGAGGGCGTCAAGGACGGCGTGCAGCACCTCGTCGAGACCTTTGTCGTCCCCAAGGACGCGTCCGGGCTGAGCGTGTCGGTGCAGAAGGTCAAGGTCGGCGACCGCGAGGTGATGGGGCGGGTGCGCCCCTAGCGCTCATGCCCGCCGCTGCTCGAGCTGCTGCTGCACGCGCAGCACGCCCGCGAAGCACGCACACAGGAAGGCCACCCGGACGGGGATGGCCAGCGAGTCGGTGACCGCGAGGAAGACGTCGTTCATGTGCGTGTTGACCAGCGCCTCGGGGTGCACCAGCTCCGCCAGCAGCCAACGGGCCCAGGCGAACACGTGCATCAGCGCGGCATACAGCACGGCGATGGTGAGCAGCGGCAGCAGCCCGGCCCGCAGCATCACCCGTGCGGTGTCGGCCAGCGGCGCGTACTTCTCGCGCAGCCCCGCAGTCGAGGTGTCGAGGGCGCGGGCGAGGACCCGCACGCCATAGTCGCGGTGCTCGCGGCCAAGGGAGATCTCGCGCTCGGACGCCCAGCCGACCAGGAGCCCGACGACCGCGACCCAGACCAGCGGCCACAGCAGCTGCTGGTAGCCGACGCCAAGCGCGGTGGTCAGCCCCGACCAGACCGAGGCAAACACCTGTGGCAGATGGATGTCGAAGGGCAGGTGCAGCCCGCCGAGCCAGTCCATCAGGCCGCGCCATCGCTCCGCGACCACGCGCCCGCCGAGCCACTCGCGGCCCTCGAAGATCCACCGCGAGATGACCAGCCAGCCCAGCACGACCCAGGCGCACTCGAGCACGACGATGACGGCGTCGAGCAGGCGCCACTCGGTGCGGTCTGCGACCTTCTCGACCACGACCTTGAGCACGAAGCAGGCGATGGCCCATGGGATATAGGCCCGCCATCCGCCGTCGGAGAAGGAGATATTGCTCCGGTCGGTCACCGACCCGGTGACCATGACCTCGGTGAAGGAGTTGCCGTATTTGCGCAGCATGAAGCGGTGGATGTCCCAGTTGATCTGCTCCCAGGCCGAATAGAGCACCACCATCGGCACGATCGCCAGCCGCAGCGCGTCGGAGACGGCGCCGGGCGAGTCGATGGCGCGCCCCGCGCCGAGTCGCGGCCCCACCCGGGTCAGCGGCTCGCCGTCGATGCGGATCGCCCTGGCCGCCACCAGGATCGCGGCGGCCAGCAGCGCGAGCCGCAGGGCGATCGACGCGACGAGGACGGCCAGCCCGGCCGGGCCGTTCTTTGCCGCGAGGTCGGCGGCCCTGTCGATCAGCAGGCTCTGGAGGACGAAGGATGTCAGCGCCAGCGCCAGCAGCGGCACCCCGGCGCGCAGCAGCGCCAGCCCGGTGTCGGCCAGGATGCGCCCCGCGAGGCCGAGCGCCTGCCGGGCCGGGTCGAGGGGGGACTCCGCCATCGCGTCGGCGCGCTCGCGCCCGGCCACCCCCTGTGTGCTCACGTCCCGCAGCCTAGGGGGCCCGGCCTCCCCGTGGGAACCTGCCCACCCCCAGACGCAGGTATGCCGCGCCGCCCGGCTGGGCGACGCGGCATACCTCTTGCTCGCGGTGAGGACCGCTCGATCACTCGGCGTCGAGGTCGCTCTCGACGAGCGCGGCGATCTCCTCGACCGCGGCCGCGTTGTCGGAGGTGATGGTGACCGTCGCGCCCTTCTCGGCGCCGAGGGTCATGATGAGCAGCTGCGAGGCGGCGTCGACGCCCTCCTCGTCCTCGGGCGTGGAGAGGGTGATCTCCTCGTCGTACTTCTCGGCGGCCTCGGCGATGATCGTCGCGGGGCGGGCGTGCAGGCCGACGGCGGATCCGACGACTACGGTCTTGCTGGCCATGGTGGCTCCTTATCGGTTGGCGAACTCTGGTGTGACGCTAGCGGGTCAGGCGGCGACGCGCGCCGGCTCGACCTCGGTGTCCTTGCGGCCCATCGACTTGACCGCCATCGTGATCACCGCGGAGATGACCGCGCCGATGACGATCGCGAGCAGCCACAGCAGGAACCTGTCGATGGCGAAGAAGACGAACACGCCACCATGCGGGGCCTTGGACGCGGCCTGGAAGAGCATCGACAGTGCGCCGGTGACGGCGCCGCCGACCATCATCGAGGGGATGATGCGCAGCGGGTCGGCGGCGGCAAACGGGATGGCGCCCTCGGAGATGAAGGACGCGCCGAGCAGCCATGCGGCGCGGCCGTTCTCGCGCTCCGACGGGGTGAACAGGCCCGGGCGCAGCTGGGTCGCGAGGGCGAGCGCGATCGGCGGGACCATGCCGGCCGCCATGACCGCGGCCATGACCTTCATCGACGCGGTGTTGTTGACGTCGAGGCCGGTGGTGGCGAAGAGATAGGCCGCCTTGTTGACCGGGCCGCCGAGGTCGAAGCACATCATCAGGCCGACGATGACGCCGAGCAGGACGGCGGAGGTGCCGGACATGCCCGCGAGCCAGTCGGTCAGCGCTGTGAGCAGGGACGCGAGCGGCTTGCCGAGCAGGACATACATCAGACCGCCGGCGAGCAGGGTCGTCACGAGCGGGATGATCACGACGGGCATGAGGCCGGCCAGCCAGCGCGGCGGGCGGAAGGTCGTCAGCCAGTGCGCGATCGCGCCGGCGAGCAGACCGCCGACGAGACCGCCGATGAAGCCCGCACCGACGGCGCCCGCGACAGCGCCGGTGATGAAGCCGGGGGCGATGCCGGGACGGTCGGCCAGCGCGAAGGCGATGTAGCCCGCGAGCGCCGGCACGAGGAAGCCGAAGCCGAGGCCGCCGAGCTTGAACATCACGGCGCCCAGATAGGTCATCAGCGACGAGCCGAAGAGCGCGTGGCCGGTCGGGTCGGGCAGGTTAGTCAGCGAGTTCTCCGCGACGACCTTGTCGGCCACCGCTGTGATGTCATAGCCGCCGAAGAGGAAGCCGAGGGCGATGAGCAGACCGCCGGCCGCGACGAACGGGATCATGTAGGAGACGCCCGTCATCAGCGCCTGCTGGATGCGCTTGCCGAAGCTGAGCTGCGGGCCGGTCTCCTCGGCGGCCGCTGCTCCGGCGGTGCCGGCGACCCGGCGGGCGTTGGGGTTGTCGGCGGCAGCGAGCGCCTCCTCGAGCATGACGCGCGGCTCGTTGATCGCGCGCTTGACGCCCGACTCGATGACCGGCTTGCCGGCGAAGCGCTCGCGGCCCTTGACGCCCACGTCGGTGGCGAAGATGACGGCGTCGGCGGCGGCGATCTGGGCGGCGGTCAGCGGGGTCGAGCCGGCCGAGCCCTGGGTCTCGACGAGCACGTCGACGCCCATCTCCTTGCCGGTGTCGGTGAGGGAGTCGGCGGCCATGTAGGTATGGGCGATCCCGGTGGGGCAGGCGGTGATCGCCACGACCGAGCGGGCTCCTGCCGTGGTGGCCGGCTGCTCGTCCTGGGCGTATGCCGCGGGGGCGGCTGCCGGGTCACCCGCGCCTGCCGAGGTGGTCGGGGACGCCGAGGTGGCGGGCGCGGAGGCGCCGGCCGCGGAGGCTCCGACGCCGGCGGTCGCAGCGGCGGCACCGGTGGCGGCAGCGGCGGGTGCGCCCGCGGCGTTCGCCTCGGGCCTGGGGGCGGGGTTGACCACGCCGTCGACGAGGGCGACGAGCTCGTCCTTGCTCTGGGCGGCGCGCAGGGAGGCGACGAAGTCCTTTTTGACGAGCGCGCGGGCGAGCTTGGTCAGCAGCTTCATGTGCTCCTGGCCGCCGCCCTCGGGCGCCGCGATGAGGAAGACGATGTCGGCGGGGCCGTCCTTGGCGCCGAAGTCGACCTTGGGGTCGAGGCGGGCGAAGGCCAGCGTCGGCTCGGTCACCGTCGTCGAGCGGCAGTGGGGGATGGCGATGCCGCCGGGCAGGCCGG
The DNA here is from genome assembly GCA_021287075.1 of Micrococcales bacterium. Taxonomy (GTDB): domain Bacteria; phylum Actinomycetota; class Actinomycetes; order Actinomycetales; family Dermatophilaceae; genus JAJTBD01. Next base: position 132,959 of record JAJTBD010000005.1, read on the forward strand.
TGCCGGACTTGGCCTCGCGGGCGAGGGCGTCGTCGAGCAGCCCTGCCACGTCGGAGGCGCGTCCGGTGTCGGCCACCTTGGTCGCGAGGGCACGGATGACCTCGCTCTTGTCGGACCCGAGGTTCTCGTCGAGGGCGACGAGGTCGGGGGTGATCAGCTGGGTGTCGGTCATGGCACCTGGTGCTCCTTTGGTGGTTGCCGGCTCCTGGGGCGCCGGGTCGTGCTTCACAGCTGGGTGATCGTGATGCCGTCGGCGAGGGCCGCGGCCTGGTCTGGGCGGGGGAGGTCGGTGCCCGGCAGCGAGGCGGCCACCGAGCCATAGGCGACGGCGCGGCGCAGTCGCTCGGGGTGGGGCAGGCCGGCCTCGGCCGCCGAGACATAGCCGGCGAGCGAGGAGTCGCCGGCGCCGACCGTGGAGACGACGGTGATGCGCGGTGCGCTCGCGTGCCAGACCCCCTCGGCGGCGGCGAGGACGGCGCCGGCCCCGCCGAGGGTCACGAGGACCTCGGCGACCCCGCGCTCGCGCAGGGCCTGGGCGGCCGCGACGACGGGGGCGATGTCGCCGCGCGCCGCCGCTGCCTCCAGCTCGACGCCGTCGCCGCGCCCGATGAGCTGGGCGAGCTCCTCGGAGTTGGGCTTCATCACGTCGGGCGCGCTGCCGGGGAGGCGGGCCGACAGCGCCGCCAGCGGCGCGTCGGAGGTGTCGATGGCGATGCGGGCGGGACTGTCGGCCGCGCGCAGGGCGTCGATCGTCACGGCATACCACTCGGCCGGGAGGCCGGGCGGGAGGGAGCCGGACATGACGACCCACCCGGCGCCCCTGGAGTGCTCGACGACGAGCGCGGTGAGGGCGCGGGCGTCATCGTCGGAGAGGACGGAGCCGGCCTCGTTGAGCTTGGTGGTGGTGCCGTCGGGCTCGGTGACCGCGGTGTTGGTGCGGACGGCGCCGGGGGCGGGGACGGTCGCGCGGCGCAGGCCGTGCTCGTCCATCGCAGCCAGCAGCGGGTCACCGTCGCGGGCGGGGAGCAGGGCGAGCGCGTCGACGTCGGCATAGTGCAGCGCCCGGGCGACATTGACGCCCTTGCCGCCCGGCTCGGAGATGACCGAGGTCAGACGGTGGACCGCGCCGCGCACGAGCGGGCCGTCGAGGGTGACCGTGCGGTCGATGCTCGGGTTGGGCGTGACGGTGACGATCATGCGATGACTACCTCGACTCCCTTGTCGGAGAGGGCTTTTCGGTCTGCGGGCCGCAGCCCGTCGTCGGTGATGAGGACGTCGATGTCCTCGAGCGTGGCAAACTGCACGAGATGCTCGGTGCCGATCTTGGAGGAGTCGGCGAGCAGCACCACGACGCGGCCGGCGGCGGCCATCGCGCGCTTGGTGGCCGCCTCGCTCGAGTCGGGGGTGGAGGCGCCGTGGGCCACCGTGAGGCCGTCGGTGCCGAGGAAGGTGACGTCGACACGCAGCCGCCGGAGGCTCTCGACCCCGGCGTCGCCCACGGTCGCCTGGGTCATGCCGCGCACCCGCCCGCCCAGGAGGACGACCTCACCGGGCAGGAGGTCGACGAGCTGGCCGGCGATCGGCACGGAGTTGGTGACACAGGTGAGGTCCTCGCGCGGTGGGATGAGCTCGGCGAAGGCGGCGGTGGTGGTGCCGGCGTCGAGGATCACGTTGGCCCGGCCGGACGGGGCCGCGGCCGGTAGCCAGGTCAGGGCGGCGCGGGCGATCGCGGCCTTCTGCTCGGCGTGGCGCTGGCTGCGCTCGGCCACGGTGGTCTCGAGGCGGGGGAGTGAGCTGCGGGGGATGGCGCCGCCGTGGACGCGGGAGACGACGCCGAGCCGGTCGAGCTCGGCGAGGTCGCGGCGGATGGTCTCCGGGGTGACCGAGAAGTGGTGGGCGAGGTCGGTGACGGCGACGCGTCCCTGCGCGCCGGTCAGCTGCGCGATCTCCTGCTGCCGCTCGGGTGCGTACACACCGTCCTCCTCGTCGAGGTCTGCTCTGGCGTCCCCCCGAAGATAATCGGAAGTCCGTATGTGTTTGTTTACTCCCGTATGTGTTGTGCCGTCAAGGGGGAAGTGGCTACGATCTGGAATCAGGCAGCGACGCCGCTGTCTGGGAGAAGCTCGCCGAGGAGTTGGACATGGCCGACAGCACGCGCATCGAGTCCCCCGCGACGTCCGGGGACGTCGCCCAGATCCGCGGGACGGGGGTTGTCCCGGGTGTGGGCTATGCGCCGGCCGCCTGGACCAGGCCGCGGCCGCAGGTCCCCGCGAGCGCGCCCGACCTGCCCGAGGGCGAGCGCGATGCGGCCAAGGAGCGCTTCACGGCCGCAGCGAATGCCGTCTCCGACCGCCTGCGCGAGCGCGCCGGGCGCGTGACTGGGGTCGCCTCCGAGGTGCTGCTGGCCACCTCCGCGCTGGCCAAGGACCGCGGGTGGATCAAGGCCGCCCACAAGCAGATCGCTGCCGGTATGCCGCCGGCCCAGGCCGCCGTCGCCGCCACCGAGCAGTTCGTGGTCATGTTCACCAAGCTCGGCGGGCTGATGGCCGAGCGCGTCACCGACCTGCGCGACATCCGCGACCGGGTCGTCGCCGAGCTCGAGGGGCTGCCGGAGCCCGGTGTGCCGCGCCCGAGTGCCCCCGTCGTCATCCTCGCCGAGGACCTCGCGCCCGCCGACACCGCCGAGCTCGACGCCTCGCTCATCGTCGGCCTGGTCACCTCGCTCGGCGGCCCGACCTCCCACACCTCGATCATCGCGAGGCAGCGCGGCATCCCCTGCATCGTCGCCGCCCACGGCATCGAGGCCATCGAGGACGGCGAGCCGATCCTCGTCGACGGCACCTCCGGCGTCATCGAGCGCCGCCCCGACGAGGCCGCCGCGCGCGGGCGGGTCGCCGCCGACGCCGAGGAGCGCGAGCGCATCCGCACCTGGACCGGCCCCGCCCAGACCTCCGACGGCCACCGCGTCGACCTGCTCGCCAATGTGCAGAACGGCGAGTCCGCCCAGCAGGCCGCGGCCGGCCAGGCAGAGGGTGTGGGGCTCTTCCGCACCGAGCTGTGCTTCCTCAACCGCGACGCCGAGCCCGAGGTCGAGGAGCAGACCGAGATCTATCGCGAGGTCTTCGCGGCATTCCCCGCCGAGGCCAAGGTCGTGCTGCGCACGCTCGACGCGGGCAGCGACAAGCCGCTCGAGTTCGCCACTGCCCCAGACGAGCCCAACCCGGCGCTCGGCGTGCGGGGCGTGCGCACGTCCTTCGGCAACGAGGGGCTGCTCACCCGCCAGCTCGACGCCGCCCGCGCGGCGTCCGTGGCCGCCCGTGGCGAGGACGCCTCGACCTGGGTGATGGCGCCGATGATCGCGACGATCCCCGAGGCCGAGGACTTCGCCGCCAAGTGCCGCGAGCGCGGCATCACCCCGGGCGTCATGGTCGAGGTGCCGTCGGTCGCGATGCTGGCCGAGGAGTTCCTCGAGGTCGTCGACTTCTTCTCGATCGGCACCAACGACCTCACGCAGTATGCGATGGCCGCCGACCGCATGTCGCCCGACCTGGCCACGCTCACCGACCCGTGGCAGCCGGCCGTCCTGCGTCTGATCGCCCGCACCGCCGAGGCCGGCCAGCGCGCCGGCAAGCCCGTCGGGGTGTGTGGTGAGGCTGCGGCCGACCCGGTGCTGGCGTGTGTGCTCGTCGGCTTCGGCGTCACCTCGCTGTCGATGGCTGCGGCCGCCGTGCCGTCCGTCGGCGCCCGCCTCGGCCAGGTCACCCTCGAGCAGTGCAAGAGCGCTGCCGCCGCGGTCATGAAGGCCCGTGACTCCGTCGCCGCCCGCGAGGTCGCCGCCACAGCCCTCGCCTGACCCACCCCCTCGCCTGACCCACCCCCCTTTACCCCAATTGGGCACGATCGCCCCGGGCGTTTTAGCCCAATTGGGCAAAAGCGCCCGAGGCGTGAGTCGTCGCGGATTCCGCCAAGTGGCGAGTTCCGCCCCGCGTCGCGCCGGTTACGCCAAGTGGCGAGTTCCGCCCCGGGCGTTTTAGCCCACTTGGGCAAAAGCGCCCCGGGTCATTCCCGTGGTGGGGTGCCCTCTCGGGGACTCCCACAGCGGGCGGCCGCGTGATCCCCTAGAGATGAACGAGACTGACCGACCCGAAGGAGCAGCCCACATGCGTGGAGTCGTCCTGCACGCCACCCGTGACATCCGCGTCGAGGACCGCGAGGACCCGACGATCAAGGAGCCGACCGACGCGATCATCCGCGTCACCGCCGCCTGCGTGTGCGGCTCGGACCTGTGGCCCTACCGCGGCACCGACGAGGTCAAGGAGCCCAGCCCGATGGGCCACGAATACGTCGGCGTCGTTGAGGAGATCGGCCCCGAGGTCAAGGAGCTCAAGGTCGGCGACTTCGTCGTGGGCTCCTTCTTTGCCTCCGACAACACCTGCGAGATCTGCCAGGCCGGCTACCAGTCGCGCTGCGTGCACGCCCAGCCCGTCGGCGCCGAGGGCACCCAGGCCCAGAAGGCCCGCATCCCCCTCGCCGACGGCACGCTCGTCGCCACCCCCGGCCAGCCCGACGAGGACCTCATCCCCTCGCTGCTCGCCGCGTCCGATGTGCTCGGCACCGGCTGGTTTGCCGCCGTCGCCGCCGAGGCCGGCCCCGGCAAGACCGTCGCCGTCGTCGGTGACGGCGCCGTCGGCCTGCTCGGCATCCTCGCCGCCAAGCAGCTCGGCGCCGAGCGGATCATCGCGATGAGCCGCCACGCCGACCGTCAGGCGCTCGCCAAGGAGTTCGGCGCGACCGACATCGTCGAGGAGCGCGGCGACGACGGCGTGGCCAAGATCAAGGAGCTCACCGACGGGCTCGGCGCGCACTCGGTCATCGAGGCCGTCGGCACCCAGGAGTCGATGATGCAGGCGATCCGCGCGACCCGCCCCGGCGGCCACGTCGGCTATGTCGGCGTCTCGCACGACGTCGAGCTGCCCGGCCTGGAGCTCTTCTTCTCCGGCGTCCACCTCCACGGCGGCCCCGCGCCGGTGCGCCGATTCCTCCCCGAGCTGATCCAGCTCATCTGGGACCGCGAGATCGACCCCGGCAAGGTCTTCGACCTCACCCTCCCGCTCGAGCAGGCCGCGGAGGCCTACCAGGCGATGGACGAGCGCCGCGCGATCAAGGCGATGCTCACCATCTGATCCACAACACAGACAGGAGGTATGCCGCGGGCCCGCCCCCGCGGCATACCTCCTCTCGTGGGTGCTCGGTCTGCCAGACTGGCGCGCATGAGTGAGATCCCCGTCATCGCCCCCCGCGAGATCCCCGACGACGAGGTCATCGTCGACGTGCGCGAGCAGAACGAGTGGGACGCCGGGCACGCGCCGGGCGCCGTCCACATCCCGCTCGGTGAGCTGCCCGGCCGGGTGGCCGAGCTGGCCGACATCGAGGAGCCGTGGCAGATCGTGTGCCGCTCCGGCAACCGCTCGGGCCGCGCGGTCCAGTGGCTGGAGCAGCAGGGCTATCAGGCCGTCAACGTCGAGGGCGGCATGAAGCAGTGGGCCGCCGAGGGCAAGGCCATGACCTCCGACCAGGGCGAGCCCCAGGTCATCTGAGAAGCGCCGACAAAAACTTCGGACGGGACGCTCGCAGCAGGGCGGTCCCGTCCGTGGTGTCTGCGAAAGCCCCACTGGGGACCGGGCGCCGCCGGCGCCGCTGACCACGAGGAGCACGTCATGTCGCAGTACCTGCTGTCCGTCCACCACGACTTCGACAACGCCTACGACGAGGGCACCGACCTCGAGCAGGTCTACGCCGACGTCGGGGCCTTCAACACCGCGCTGACCGACTCGGGCGCCTACCGCTTCGCCGGTGGCCTGATGCCCGGGTCGAGCGCCAAGGTCGTCGACGCCCGCGCCGGCGAGGCCGTCACCACCGACGGCCCCTATCTCGAGAGCAAGGAGCTGCTCGGCGGCTTCTGGGTGATCGACGTCGCCGACGACGCGGCCGCGCTCGACTGGGCGGCGCGCGGGTCGGCTGCCTGCCGTCAGAAGGTCGAGGTGCGGCCCTTCCAGCCCGAGGGCTGAGCGCCGGGCGCAGACGCACACCTCGCCGGGGAGGCGCGCAGGCGGCATCCCCTTGGACAAACCGCTGGTCAGGGGCTGTTGCACCCGGGGTGCGGGCCGCTACGGTCACGCCATGTCACCTGCGCCGGCACCGGCATACCGATGGGTCGTGCTCGTGGTCTCGATGCTCGTCAACGCGACCGTCCAGATGCTCTGGATCACCTATTCGACGGTCACGGACGACGCCGCGGGCTTCTATGGGGTCGGGCCGACGGCGATCGGCTTCTTCTCGATGGTCTTCATGATCGCCTTCCTGCCGCTGTCGATCCCGGGCTCCTGGCTTATCGACCGGCACGGGCTGCGCCTGGCAGTCGGGCTGGGCTCGGTGCTCGCGGCGGCCGGCGGGATCGCGCGGGGCCTGTCCGGGACGTCGTATGCCGCGGCGCTCGCGTCCACGGTCGTCATCGCCGCCGCGCAGCCACTGCTGATGAACTCCTGGACCACGTTGGCGGGCAAGTGGTTTGCGCACGAACAGCGAGCTCTGGCGGTCTCGCTCGTGACGCTCGCCTCGCTCGTCGGGACGGCGGTGGGTGGGGTGCTCACCCCTGCGCTGATGGGGTCGATGCCGCTCGACCGCATCCAGCTGGTGCTTGGGGCGTGCGCGGGGGTGAGCGCGCTGCTCTTCGTCGCCCTCGCCCGCGACACCCCGCGAGGGCACACACATCTCGGCGAGGCCGAGGCCAAAGCCCTTGTCACGACAGGGATCCGGCATGCGCTGTCGGTCCGGCCGTTCCTTGTCTTCCTCGTGTGCGCCTTTGTCGGGATCGGCATCTTCAACGGTGTCTCGACCTGGATCGAGCAGATCGTCGGGCCGCGCGGCTTCACCCGCACCGACGCCGGCAATCTCGTGGCGCTGCTCATCGGCGGCGGCGTGGTCGGGGCGCTGGCCCTGGGGGCCCTGTCTGATCGCAGCGGTCGCCGGGTGCCGTGGGTCGTGCTCGGCCTCGGGGTGGCCGTGCCCTTCCTGCTCGGCTTCACCCTGGCCTCGAGCATGTGGGAGCTGTCGGTGTGTGCCTTCTTTGTCGGGGCCTTCCTGACCGGGGCGACGCCGGTGGGGATGCAGTATGCGTCCGAGGTCGCGGCGCCCACCCCGGAGGGGACGAGCAACGGACTGATCCAGCTGGCCGGCCAGGCGTCCTTCGTCATCGTGCTGCTTATGGCCGTGACCCGCACGGAGAGTGGGGCGTTCACGATCTCGCTGCTGGCGCTGACGGCCGCTCTCGCAGGCTGTGCGCTGCTGATGTCCCGTCAGCCCGAGCCCGATCCGGCGCTGCACGTGCCGGGCGATCTGGACTGACCCAGGCCTGTCAGCCGCGGCGGTTGCGTGCCGCGCCGCGGAAGGCGTCGACGGTGTCCCACAGGAGGATCCCGCCGATGATCACCGCGGCGACGCCGAGGTTGAGATCGGCCCACTCGATGCTGTTGCCGGGCAGGAGCCCGGGCCGGGCCGCGGGGGTGACCAGGCGGTCTGTCAGCAGCAGCGTGACGAGCGGCACGCCGACGAGCAGGTTGCTGACGAGGTTGGCCGTGGCCGAGCGCATCGTCCAGCGGCCGCGGATGAGCAGGTGGGCTGCCACGATCACGCCGAGGACCAGCCCGGCGACGACCACCCAGCGCCACGTGAGGGCGAGGTCGGTGAGGACCTGGACCGGTCGGCCGTCGACCTGCACGACATAGTCGACCGCGGTGAGCAGCGCGATCCCGACCGCGGCCACGGCGACGGACCACGACGCCTCGCCCCAGCCGACCTGCCGGGCCTCGGGGTCCGGCAGGTCCTCCGGAGCCCACTGCGCCGCGGGGGTGAGCGGGGCGAAGGTGCCGGGGTCGACGCCCACGCGCTCGACGATCGCGAAGGCCAGCGTGACCCACACGGCGACCTGGAGTGCGGCCTCGAAGGCGGCGAAGATCGCGGCGGAGATCACCTCGCCTGCGCCCTCGCCTTCGGTCGCAGAGACGGCCAGGGCCACGCCGCCGACGATGACGGGCACGATCGCCAGGAGCAGCTTGAGCAGCGCCGCCCAGGCCGGATAGACGCCGGGCCCGATCAGGGCACGAGGACCGCCCCGGTAGCCGTCGGCCAGGGTGGTGGGGTGGCCGAGGTCGAGCAGGGCCTGGCGCTCCGCGTCGACGTCCTCGGGCGGATAGGCCTCCACGGCGTCGGCGATCGTGGCGCGCAGCTCCCTGGCGATGTCGTCGCGCTGCCCTGCTGGGAGTTGGGTGGTGACGGCGTGGACGTAGCGGTCGGTGAGGGTGCTCATGGCGAGACCTTCCGGAGGAGTCGGTCGAGCGAGGTGCTGAGGGTCTGCCACTCGGCCGTCAGCGCGCCGAGGGCTGCGTGGCCCTGGTCGGTCAGGGCATAGAACTTGCGGGGCCGGCTCTCGTCGGTGTTCCACTCGCTGGCGAGCAGGCCCTGCTTCTCGAGGCGTCGGAGCAGGGGATACAGGGTGTTGCCCTCGACCTCGACGCCGGCGTCGGCCAGGTCCGCCAGCAGCGCGTAGCCGTAGCGCGCCTCGCCCAGCAGCGCCAGGACCGCCAGCACGACCGTGCCGCGGCGCAGCTCCTGACCATGGAGTGCGAGGAGGTCATCCGATCCCATACATCAAACAATAGTGTGCGTCACACACTATGTCGAGGAGATGTATGCCGCGGTCCTCTCGACACGCGTATGCCGAAATATCGCTGGGGCGGTAGAGAGCGGCATACGGTCTCATCGTGGACCCGATCAGGAACCCCTATGCCCCCGGGGCCGGCCAGCGCCCGCCCGAGCTCGCCGGCCGTGACGCCGAGCTGAAGACCTTCGAGGTCGTGCTCGAGCGCGTCTCGCGTGGGCGGCCGGAGCGCTCGATCGTGCTGACCGGTCTGCGCGGCGTGGGCAAGACCGTGCTGCTCAACGCGCTCCGCGGCGCCGCGGTGCGCGCGCGGTGGGGGACCGGCAAGCTCGAGGCGCGGCCCGACCAGCGGCTGCGCCGGCCGCTCTCGGCCGCGGTGCACATGGCGGTGCGCGAGCTCGGTCACCCGCAGAGCGACGACGTCGACCAGGTGCTCGGCGTCATCAAGTCCTTTGCCCAGCGCGACTCCGCGCCCGGCACCAAACTGCGCGAGAAGTGGAACCCCGGCATCGACGCGCCCGCCGTGCCGGGCCGTGCGGACTCCGGCGACATCGAGATCGACCTCGTCGAGCTGCTCAGCGACGTCGGCGGGCTCGCGGCCGATCTCGGCAAGGGTGTCGCGATCTTCATCGACGAGATGCAGGACCTCGACCCCGAGGACGTCTCGGCGCTGTGCGCGGCATGCCATGAGATCAGCCAGTCCGGCCTGCCGGTGATCGTCGTCGGCGCCGGACTGCCCCACCTGCCCGCGGTGCTGTCGGCGTCGAAGTCCTACTCCGAGCGGCTGTTCCGCTACGCCCGCATCGACCGGCTCGACCGGGAGTCTGCCGACGCGGCGCTGTCGGTGCCCGCGGAGGAGGAGGACGCGGCATACGCCCCCGAGGCCCTTGAGGCGATGTATGCCGCGACAGGCGGCTATCCCTACTTCATTCAGGCCTATGGGAAGGTCGCCTGGGACGTGGCGCCGCAGTCGCCTATCACGGCCGAGGACATCAAAATGGCTGCGCCTGAAGCGGACTCGGAGCTGGCGGTCGGCTTCTTCGGCTCGCGCTATGAGCGCGCGACGCCGGGGGAGCGGGAGTATCTGCGCGCCATGGCCGATGTCGCCATCGCCATCGCGGCGGAGGGCGGCGAGGACCTCGACGAGGTGCAGTCCGTCCCTACCTCGGCCGTCGCCGACCTGCTCGGCCGCAAGCCTCAGTCCCTCTCTCCCGCAAGGGATTCGTTGCTCAAGAAGGGGCTCATCTACTCCGGGGAGCGTGGCCGGATCGCGTTCACCGTCCCGCACTTCGGCAGGTATCTGCGCGACCACCAGTGAGGTTCAGATCTGTCAACGGCGAGCGATTTTGAGATTTACCGGGGAGTACGAGACGGCGTGAGACGGATCGCCGCTCCAGCGGTGGACTCTGAGACGTCAGCGGCGGACTTTGAGACGGCCTCCCCAGTCACATCCCCATCTGGCGGTTGATCGCGGTCGCTCCGATTTCGACCGCGAGGTCCCGGCCAGCGTGGCCAAGGTAGGCAGCGGTCTTGCGCAACCAGCCCTGTCGCTCTGGGTCCGGCTCGCGTTCCGCGGCCTCGTCAAGGGCGGCGACGAGGCGATCGGCGATGCCTTCGGGTGTTGGCCACGCGCCGACCGCGCGTCTTGCGTGACCAGTGGGCTTGCCAACGAGGCTGATCCCACCGGAGGCTCGTCGCTCCAGCTTGGTGATGAACGGTGGGTCTTCACCTTCGAGAGCCCGCAGCGCGGTCTCGACCTGGTCAGCGTCCAGGCCAGATTGCTCCACGATCTCGTTCGGGCTCATGACTCGGCCGGTGCGTTCGAACACCTCCACGATCGCCGTAAGCACAGGCAGGTCTCTGCTGGTCCAGGTCTCGTCCATGTCCCCATTCACTCAGATGCCACTGACAGGGCCAGCGACTGCGGCACGCTGGGTACATGACAAGCGGCGACGACACGGGCGAGCGTGACGACATCCCCGAGTTGGCGGCCGCCATCGATGAGCTGCGCTCGCTCCTCCGAGCCTTTGACGAAGTCCGGCCTTCGGACATGGACGAGCGCTTCTACCTACACGCCTACAACGAACTGGACCTGGCTGGACGGACCATCATCGACGCCTTCGACAGAGAGCGGCGGTCAATGGGCGATCGCGTGGGCGAGTAGGAGCCGTCGCCGTACACCGAGGATGCCCGGCGTCTACGGTGGTGGACAGCAGGTGATGCAGTGGCTTCGCGGCCGCAATCCAACCGGACCGGCAGCACGGTGAGAGACAACTGACCGAACCAAGCAGGAGGGCGAACAATTGCAACCGGCTGAGCCTTCCGATGGTCGCAACGACGGCGCGGACCAAGGACCCGCAGGTGGCGAAGGCGAGCGATCAGAGCTGGAGCCTTACCTTGGGGATGACCACGAGACGGTGATTGCGGAGATCAGCCCTGGAATTGCCGTTGTCTTCGGACCGCGCCCTCTCAATCTTGAACTCGTCGACTTCGGATTCGTCACGTCATCCGACCTCGCTCAGTTGTCAACAGTGCTCGGCGCGGCGGGCAACGCCGCCACCGTGGCAGGGAACGTCGGACAGGCATTGGCAAGCCTTCAAGGGGTGTACCGCGTGAATGACGCGACCCAGGCGCTGCTCGCCGCCGGCGCCAAACTGGCCGTGAAGGACGGAGCCAATCTCGGGACCGTGCTCACATCCGAGGGCTTGAAGCAGGCCCGATTCATCCCCGTGACCGGCCTGACAGCTGCCCAGACGGCGGCCGCGATCGGGCCTGCCGTAGCCACCATTGCCCTGCAGATGCAGCTCAGTGAGATCACGTCGCTCGTGAAGACGAACGTGGTGCTGACCCGCGAGGTTCATGCAGCCCTGGAGCGAGACCAGCGGGCGGAACTCGCAGGCCTGGTGGCAACCATTGATCGAGCGATTGCCCGTGCGAAGGAACTCGAGTGCGTGCCAGCATCCCTGTGGGACACGGTCGCCAGCTTGGGAGCTGCGCTGTGGGACCAACAGGAGCTCCATCGTGAGAAGGTGCGCCGGCACGTCGAACAGATCGGCTCCGGAGACACGCGTTCCAGGAGCGACTACCTGCAGTTCAACGCGGAAAGCATCGCCGTGGACACCACGGCCCTTCTCTCGTCCTTGCAGGCGTGGACCGGTCTTCAAGCACTGCACGCAGGCAAGGCCCGCACAGCGGGACGGGACGATCCCGACGAGCAGCGATTGGTCGAGGTGATTGCTAGGGACACCCGCGAAGAGATCGAGTCCTCCATGAGCGAGATCAGAACGCTTACCGACGCTCTCACGCACGAGCTGCGCCTCGTGGCTGAACTTCCTGGGCGTCGAACGATCTCGCAGTCACTCCCGCGCGCCCGTTCCGGGGCGAAGGCTGCCAAGGCGACCGCGACGAGCGTTCTCAAGGCGATCACACCCCTTGCCGAAGCTCTCCATCCGCCGGCTCCACCGCTGGCTCCCCCAGAGGTGCTCCTCATCGAGGACGATCTGAACCTGGAGCCCCTCCTGAAGGTCCTGCGATGGTTCTTGGACGATGACGAGGTCATTCAAGCAATGGGTTTGTCCGACCGGGAAGCTGGCGATGGCCTGCTCCCCGCGACCCTCGACAAGGCGCGAGAGAGGCTGAACGCAGCCCGCGACCGGGCGACAACGAGAACCCTCATCGTGGTGACGGACCGCCGTGTCCTCACGGCAGAGTCCGATGCTTTCCTGGAGGAAGGCGCCATCAACACCGACATCCCGATTGGCCAGATCCGGTATGTGCGCTGCAAGGTAGCTCACCTGAGGGACGGGCCATCGCTAGTCGACCTGATTACCCGTGATGCGGACCTGCACTTGAGGTTCCCCGCCGCGGCGTCAACCCAGGTCAAGGCTCTGGTGTCGTTGCTTGCGCACGCCATGAACTTGCCCGATTCCGAACGAATCGCGCTGCTTGAGGTGAAGTCGGGAGAGGAGCCTCGCCAAATCGCCCCCACCGACGAGCCGTCGGGGTCCGCCGCGTCTGGAGTGGACACCCACGTGGATGAGTAGGCACTTCTAGGGCGTGGACTGCGCACCACCTCTAGGGTTGCCAGTAGTGGATACCGGTAATGGCGACCCCAAGCTGGCGGCGGAGCAGCGTGCGCGCGTGCTGATCGACCGCCAGCTCGCTGATGCCGGGTGGTCGGTGCAGGACAAGAAGTCGCTGAACCTGATCGCCCACCAGGGGGTCGCCTGCCGTGAGGTGGTCATGAAGGCCGGGCACGGTCGCGTCGACTACCTGCTCTATGTCGATCGCAAGGTCGTCGGTGTGATCGAAGCCAAACCCGAAGGCACAACCCTCAGCGGCGTCGAGTGGCAGTCCGCGGTCTACGCCAACGGTTTGCCGGCGGAGGCCGAGCTGAAGTCGATCACCGTCGACGGCAGGTTGCCGTTCGTCTTCGAGGCCAGTGGCTCGGAGACCCACTTCACGAACGGTTACGACCCGCGCCCGCGGGCTCGCAGAATCTTCAACTTCCCGACGCCTGCAACGCTCGCCAAGCAGATCCGCGATGCCGAGGCCGCCCCGGAAACGCCCACGTGGCGGGCCAAGGTCCAGCACCTGCCGCCCCTCGACACAGCGCCCCTTCGACCGGCGCAGATCACCGCGATCAAGGGCATCGAGCAGAGCCTGGCCAAGCAGCATCACGACCGGTCGCTCGTCCAGATGGCCACGGGAGCCGGCAAGACCTACACAGCCGTCACCGCGACATACCGCCTCCTGAAGTACGGCGGATTCCGGCGGATCCTCTTCCTCGTCGACCGCAACAACCTGGCCGAGCAGACGATCGCCGAGTTCCAGAACTACCGCACCCCCGACGACGGACGCCGGTTCACCGAGCTCTACAACGTCGACAAGCTGACCAGCGCCGGGATGCTCGGCTCTTCCCACGTCATCGTCTCCACCATCCAGCGGGTCTACTCGGTGCTGCGCGGCCAAGACGTCACCGAGGGCGACGACCCGAACCTCGACGACTTCCTCCCCGATGCCCCGGTCACCGTCACGTACTCACCCGAGATGCCGCCCGAAGCGTTTGACCTGGTCATCGTCGACGAGGCCCACCGCTCGATCTATGGCGTGTGGCGCGGCGTCCTCGAGTACTTCGACGCCCACGTCGTCGGCCTCACCGCGACCCCGGGCAAGCAGACCTTCGCGTTCTTCCGGCAGAACCTCGTCTCCGAGTACACCTACCCGCAGTCCGTCGCCGACCGCGTCAACGTCGACTTCGACCTCTACCGGATCCGCACGCAGATCAGTGAGCAGGGAGGCGCGATCGAGGCCGGCACGATCGTGCCCAAGGTCGACCGCCGCACCCGACAGCAGCGGCTTGAGGCGATCGAGGAGGACTTCGAGTACACGCACAAGCAGCTCGACCGGGCCGTCACTGCGAAGTCCCAGATTCGCCTTGTCCTGGAGACCTTCCGCGACAAGCTCTTCAGCGACATCTTTCCCGGCCGCTCCACCGTCCCCAAGACGCTGATCTTCGCCAAAGACGACGCGCACGCCGAGGAGGTCGTCACCACCGTCCGCGAGGTATTCGGCAAGGGCAACGACTTCGCCGCCAAGATCACGTATGCCGCACGCGACCCCAAGTCCCAGCTCCAGGCCTTCCGCACCTCCCCGTCCCTGCGGATCGCGGTCACCGTCGACATGATCGCCACCGGCACCGACGTCAGGCCGCTCGAGTGCGTCTTCTTCATGCGGGACGTCCGCTCGGCGCAGTACTTCGAGCAGATGAAGGGCCGCGGAGCCCGCACCATCACGCCGGCCGACTTCCAGTCGGTCACTCCGGACGCCTCGGCCAAGACGCGTTTCGTCATCGTCGACGCGGTTGGGGTCACCGAGCACGACTTCGTCGACCCGCCTTTGAACCGCGACAAGTCGATCAGCCTCAAGAAGCTGCTCGACAAGGCCGCCACCCTCACCCTGACCGAGGACGAGACGGCCACCCTGGCCTCGCGGCTGGCCAAGCTCGAACTCGAACTCACCGACGCCGAACGCAAGGAACTCGACGACGTCGCCGGCCGCTCGGTCCGTGACATCGTCCGGGGGCTCGTCGATGCCGTCGATCCCGACGTCCAGGCCAAAGCCACGGAGGGCGCAGCCGATCCTGATCAGGCTCGTCACGACCTCCTCGAACGCGCCGTCGAACCGATCGCCGGCAGCCCGGACCTGCGCACTCGCCTCCTCGAACTGCGCGCCACCCACGACCGAGTCATCGACGAGGTCAGTGTCGATACTCTGATCGATGCCCACGGAGTCGTCGACACGAGCCGCGCCAAGTCGGTGGTCGAGTCTTGGGCCCAGTACCTGCTCGACCACCGCGACGAGATCACCGCCATCCAGCTCGTCACCGAGGCCAAAGAACGCCGCATCGCCTTCGCCGATGTCCAGGAGCTGGCTGACCGCATCTCCCGCCCGCCCTACAACTGGACCCCCGACATCATCTGGCACGCCTACGAAGCAATCGACGTCGACCGCGTCCGCCACAGCGACCGGCACACCCTCACCGACCTGGTGTCACTGCTGCGCTATACCGTCGGCCTCGACCACGAGCTGATCCCCTATGCCGCACGCGTCCAGGAACGGTATGCCGCGTGGCTGGCTCAGCAGGAACAGGCCGGAACAGAGTTCTCGGCTCTGGAAAGGTGGTGGCTGGACCGCATGGTCGACGTCATCGCCGCCTCGGCCGGCATCACCGCCAACGACCTCGACCGCGCACCCTTCACCGAAAAGGGCGGCGTCGACGGCGCCCTCCGGGATCTGGGTGACCACGCCGAGACCTACCTCGAGCAGCTCAACACGGAGCTCACCGCGTGAGTTTGATGCGGCAGACAGTCGGCGCGCTCTGCAAGGTGGACTCTGGGCCGGCATTCAAGAGTCCTTATTTCGTCGACCCCAGCGACGGCGTGCCCCTGCTTCGAGGCGAGAACATAGAGCCGGGGCGATTGCGTTGGGTCAAGACACGAGCTTGGCCGAGAGAGCTTCTCGAAGGCCACGAGCACCTCTACGTAGAGCCAGGTGACCTGATCCTGGGCATGGACCGTCCGGTCATTTCGACCGGTCTCAAACTCGCGCGCGTGACCGAAGCAGACTGCCCGTCCCTGCTGGTACAACGAGTGGCGCGAATCCACCCTCTGCATGTCGATGGCACGTACCTGTACCACTGGTTGAGTGGTCAGGGCTTCATCCGACACCTGCAAGGGACTGCGTCAGGCACGCAGTTGCCACACGTAACCCTAAAGAGCATCCGCGACTACCCCGTCCCGCGGTTTGGCCCGTACGTTGAGCGACGGATCGTCGAGATCCTCGAAGAACACCTGTCCCACCTCGACGCCGCCGCTGCGGACTTGACTCGGGCCAACGTCCGCCTGGAGTCACTATCGGAGGCTGCACTCCAGGTGCTGATTCCTGGCGACGCGGTTCGGCGACCTTTGTCGGAGGTACTTGAGGTGCCACTGTCGAATGGTCGTTCCGTCCCGAGCCGTGACGGCGGATTCCCCGTCCTCCGCTTGACCGCCCTCAAGGAGGATGGGGTCGACTTGGAAGAACGCAAGGGCGGTGCGTGGGAGCGTGCTGAAGCGGTGAGATTCTTGGTGAAGGAGGGAGACTTCCTCATCGCCCGGGGCAATGGCAGTCTTCGTCTCGTCGGCAAGGGGTCACTTCTACGACACGAACCCGACGAAGTCGCTTTCCCCGATACTGCGATCAGGGCACGGGCCCGGCCATCTGCCGTCTTGCCTGAGTTCCTGAGTTTGGTCTGGAACTCGCGTTCAACGAGAGACCAGATCGAACGGGTGGCCCGGACCAGCGCCGGGATCTACAAGGTCAATCAGTCCCAACTGGGCGCCATCCAGCTGCCCGTGCCGGAGCTGTCGGAGCAGATGAGCATCGTCGCCGCCATGAGCCGACTTCAGGAACACCGTCATGTGGCCCTTGAGACGATCGACATCGCCACTCGTCGGAGCCACAGCCTTCGGCGAGCCGTGCTGGAGGCGGCGTTCGAGGGGAAACTCACGGGGCGGCATACGGACGTCGAAGTGGTCGAGGAGTTGGCGGGAGCATGAACGGCAAGCAGGTCAAGCTGTTCCTCGTCGACGGGACACCGGGCGGGCTGACGACGGCTGAGATCACCAACTGGACCGGACATGTTCTCTCCGCTCGGCGTTCAGATCTTGCGGATCTGCTGAAGCGCGAGGAAGTGCAGCGCACCGGGGTCTACCTCCTGCTTGGCGATGACGAGACTGCGCTAGGGGACACCCTCTGCTACATCGGAGAAGCGGACGTCATCGCGACGCGCCTCCGGTATCACGCGAACAGCCACGACAAGGCGTTCTGGGACCGGGTCGTGGTCATCACGTCGAAGGACACCAACCTCACGAAGTCGCATGGCCGCTACTTGGAGTCCCGCCTCATCCAGCTGGCTACGAAGGCGGGCCGAGTCTCGCTGGAGAACGGGACTGCTCCGCCGACGCCGAACCTGCCTGAGGCGGACGCCTCCGACATGGAGTACTTCATCGGGCAGCTGCAGATCATGCTGCCGGTCTTGGGGGTTAATGCGATCCGCGTCCGGAAGGCACCCACTCCGGTCGCTTCAGAACCCGTCGAGTCACCGATCTTCACGCTGAGCAACGCCAAGGCCGGCGTTCAGGCGTCTGCCCAGCAAATCGATGGTGAGTTCACGCTCCTGGCTGGCTCCCGCGTGGTTCCGCACTGGCACGGGGTGGGCAAGGCGACGAGCACTCAGCGGGCCTACGCGGGCTATCGGGCGCGGCACGAGAGCCTCTTGGCGGACGGCTCGATCGTGGCCGAAGGCGGTGTCGGGCTCGTGACCCGGGACATCGTCTTCTCCTCCCCCTCCACGGCAGGCGCGGTAGCGCTCGGTCGCTCCTGCAACGGACGCGTCGAGTGGGTATCGCCCGAGGGCTCCTTCGGTGCCTGGGAGAGCCGTGGCATCGACTGAGGGACCTCTGATTGATGCGCGAGCTGTGCTTCGGAGCTTGGCCGCCAAGCGGCCCGTCTTTCACTCTGAAGCTGACTTCCAGTTCGCTTTCGCGTGGGAGGCCAAGCTTCAACGTCCAGACCTGGAGGTGCGGCTCGAGACTCATCCCGAGCCAGCAGTCCGTCTCGATCTGGAGCTGATCACGCCTGCGGGAGACCGTGGGCTGGCAGTTGAGTTGAAATACATGACTCGACTCTGGGCGGGAATGGATCGCGGCGAGTCTTTCGCACTGAAGAACCACGGAGCCTCGGACCTGCGCGGCTACGACGTCGTCAAGGACATCCACCGCGTAGAACGCTTCACGCTCAACCGGCAAGGGTGGACAGGGCTGGTGGTCGTCCTGACCAATGACGCCGGCTACTGGCGGCCGCGCACCCACGGCCGGATCACCAATGCCGACGCATTCAGGCTCGGCGAAGGCGCCGTGCTGGAGGGCTCTCGCGCCTGGGGGCCCAACACCGGCGGCACCTCTCGCGGGAGAGAAGCGGCCCTCGACCTGCGTGGCTCGTATCCGCTGACGTGGATCGACTACTCGACCCTCGGTTCCGGTCCGGCGGAGACATTCCGCGCGCTCATCATCCAGATTGGAGAGACCAATGAAGTGGGGTCGTGAGGAGTCCGAGTGGCAAGAACTCGTCGAGGCGACAGGCCAGTTCCTCGCTGAGCAGGCGCGATTGGCACGATTGACCACGTACACCGAGGTGAACACGGTCCTGCACCAGCGGACAGGCCACCGACGCTTCGACTTCAACCAAGACAGCGAGCGGGCGGCGCTTGGAGCCATCCTCGGAGAGGTCGCCACCGAGAAGCTGGCCGGGGTGGGCGCACTGATCTCGTCGATCGTTGTCTACCTGGGCCAGAACGACGCAGGTCCTGGCTTCTTCCGACTGGCCTCGTCGCTCGGCTTACTCACCCCCAAGCCCACAGCGGACCAGAAGCTCGAGTTCTGGGCCGAGCAGGTAAAGAGGACCCATGACCACTACAGCCACTGACTCCCGACGACTCGTCGACAAGCTGTGGTCGTACTGCGACGTCCTTCGCGACGACGGCGTTGGTGTCATCGAGTACACCGAGCAGCTGACCTACCTCCTGTTTCTCAAGATGGCGCACGAGCGCGCCACGCGGAAGCTCCGACCGCAGCGGATCCTGCCGGAGGAGTACTCGTGGCAGCGGCTCCTCGACGCGCAGGGAGACCAGCTGGAGTTCGAGTACACCCGCATCCTCAACGGTCTCGCCCGGCAGCCCGGCGTCATCGGCACCATCTTCCGCAAGGCACAGAACCGCATCCAGGACCCAGCAAAGCTCAAGCGGCTCATCGGCGACCTCATCGACAAGGAGAACTGGAGCGGCACCGGCACCGACATCAAGGGCGACGCCTACGAGGAGCTGTTGAGCAAGGGCGCATCCGACAAAGGCTCCGGCGCGGGGCAGTACTTCACTCCGCGTGCTCTCATCCAGGCCATCGTCGATGTCATCCAACCCACGGTGGATGACACCGTCGTGGACCCCGCGTGCGGCACCGGCGGCTTCCTCCTCGTGGCGAGCGAGTATGCCGCTCAGGGCGCCGAGTCGATGACTCCGGTCCAGCGCGACAAGCTCCGGGACGGTTTCGTCACGGGCTTCGAGTTGGTCGACGGCACGGCTCGGTTGGCCGCAATGAACTTGCTCCTTCACGGCATGGGCACCGCCGACGGCGACTCCCTCATCGAGGTCCGCGACTCGCTCATCGCCGACCCCGGTCAGCGCTGGACCGTCGTGCTGTCGAACCCACCGTTCGGGAAGAAGTCGTCCCTGACGATGATCGGCGCCGACGGACGAGAGGTCCGAGAGGACCGCGAGATTGAGCGCCAGGACTTCGTCGCAACAACGAGCAACAAGCAGCTCAACTTCGTCCAGCACATCATGACGATCCTGGACACTAACGGCCGCGCGGCCGTGGTCCTGCCGGACAACGTGCTGTTCGAGGGCGGCGCTGGCGAAGTCATCCGCCGGAAGCTGCTCACCGACTTCGAACTGCACACGATGCTGCGCCTGCCGACCGGCATCTTCTACGCGCAAGGCGTCAAGGCCAACGTGCTCTTCTTCGACAAGAAGGTCGCCCGTCCTGGCCAACCCTGGACTGAGCGGATGTGGGTCTACGACCTCAGAACGAACAAGCACTTCACCCTCAAGCAGAACCCCCTTCGGCGAGCCGATCTCGAGGACTTCGTCACGGCATACAAGCCGGGTCGCCGAGGGGAGCGAGTCGAGGAGGAACGCTGGAAGCCGTTCACCTACGACGAGATCACTGCCCGTGACAAGGCGAACCTCGACATCACTTGGCTGCGTGACGAGTCCCTCGAGGATCTCGACAACCTGCCGTCACCGGATGTCTTGGCGCGCGAGATCGTCGAAGACCTCACCGCTGCGCTTGAGGAGTTCGAAGCAGTCGCGACTGCGTTGGAGGAGCAGCTTGCCCGATCGGTCGAGTAGGCCCTTCCCAACCGCTGCACATACCGGTATGTTCACAAACCGGTAAGCCACACCGAATCTCCGATAGATCGAACGTGGCCCGGACGGACCTGACCACCCCGGCCGGAAAGCAACGGGCTATCACCCTCTGGCCCCAGGCTCGTTGAAGTTGGAGTGCCGGAGGAAGAGATGGTCGCCAAGCAACCCATCAAGGCCCGACGTGGGCGCCCACGGCTGCGCGCCATCTCCACGGACTGTCCGGTTCGTGTGGAGTTGCGGCTCACCCCTGAACTGGCGCAACGACTCTTCGCTGTCGCCGACGACACAGGACGCACGGTGAGTGCAGTTGGTGAAGCCGCCCTTCAGGAGGTCCTCCTCAAGGAGCAGGCCATGTGACGCGTCCCCGGGCACTTCTGGGAGCCCGTTATCCCCCAGACACGACGAAAGCCGGGCGGCAACCCGGCTTCGACGCGAAACGCGGCAGACACCGCGCTCAAGTTCATTCAACCCGAAACCCCTCGGGGGCTCGCTGCTGCCATTGTGGCGACCTGACGTGCCCGCGTCAACGGTGAGCCTCTTGACGAGAGGAAACCCTTCATGCGCAAACGCCACTCCGCGGTCCCTCACAGACTCGGCCGACGGACCAACTTCATCCCCTCACTCGACGGACGGCCCGCGAAGTGGGCAGAGGTCATCGATGTCGCTGGCGACGCCGCCGAGCGGGCGAAGGTGGCCTCAGCCGCCACGGCGACACTCCTGACGATCGACACCAACTGCCTGCCCATGGTCGCGACCGCCGACGTCAACTCCTTGATGTCGATGGTGCCAGACCAGCTGCTGCCGGTCCGCCGGCCCGCCTCTCACAAGGGAATGAAGAACTACATCTCCAGAGTGGTCGTTCCGACCGAGGCCCACGAGTGCCGGGCAGTGTGGTGCGAGAGCTTCAACGAACTCACCCATCTCCGCGACCTGCTGATCACTCGACAACCGACCCAGATTGCGACACAGCCGTTGCGGCTGGAGTGGATCATGACGACTGGAGTCCGGGGACACGTCCCCGACTTCCTCCTCCGCGACGCCGACGGGCGTGCGCTCTTGGTCGACGTGACCACGCGGACCAAGCTCGACGATCCAAGATTGCAGGCAGTCCTCCAGCTCACGGCGACGACCGCTGAGGCCCTGGGTTGGGAGTACCAGGTGCGGACCGAGCTCCCCGCCCAGCGGGTGCGGAACCTCAACTTCCTCCATGCCGGACGCAATGACACCGTGCAAGACCGGGTTGGCGCGTCACGGGTCTTGCGCCAAGCACCAGGCTCGATGGACGTCCAGCGTGCAAGCGACCTGCTTGGTGGAGGGCCACAAGGCTTCGTTCGCCTGTGGGATCTCATCGCGCACGGCTACGTGCAGGTCAACCTCGACTCCGTGATGGAGCTGGACAGCACGGTTGCGTTCCAGGCGTCGGGAGGGGGTGCGCCGTGGCTGCACACCATGTGACCGCTGCTCATCGCCGTCGGCCCATCGGTGCTGGACACCCGATCGACGAGCAGCCAGATGCGGGCAAGGTCATCGGGATCACCCGCGACGAGGACGGCAGGGTCGTTGTTGTCGTCGACCATGGTGACCACCGAACGCGAGTGACGTGGATGGCCCTGGTCAAGGCGTCACTGACCTGCAAGCCGGCACCACCCGTGGATGTCCTCGAGCAGCATCCAGCCGTCATGCTGGCGGAACTGAGCGAAGAAGAGCGCGCGGCCGTCTCGAAGCGCTACCGCGACCTGGTGCAGATCGAGACGGGATCACTGCGAGGGAACCCGGAGGCCGACCGCCGTGCTGGAATCCTCAACCCGGCATACGACCCGAAGACAACCACCTCCGCAGAGCGCCTGATCACGAAGAGCCGCGAGCTCAAAGCACTCGGCGAGGTGGGCGCCTCCCGAGCCTCGCTCTACCGCCAAGTTGGCCGCATCGGCGAGGGTCCCGACTTCCTGATCCACGGGAACCGCCGGACTCTGACCCAACGAATTGATGAGTTCGATCCGGCCGTCGTTGAGATCGTCCGCGAGGAAGTCGCGGCCGAGAGTCAAAGGCCGCGAAAGAGCCAGCGCAAGCTGCTTGTCCGCATCAGAAGCAGGCTCGATCGGGCCGCAGTGGCGGACGAGGTCACGCGCCATCAGTTGGGCGTCCTGGTCGGGGAGGTCTCTCGGGGGCGCGGCCTTCACCACGTGGCGAAGACTCGTCGTTCTGAGTCCAGCCGGCCTCTCGCCGTCTACGGGGCTCAACGCGTCAGTCGTCCCGGTGAACTGGTCCAGGTCGATGCCACCCCCACGACGGTGGCCATTCTCGGTCCCCAAGGCGTGCTGGTCCCGGCGGTCATCCTCAGCGCGATCGACGTCTACACACGCTGGTTCGTCGCGCTTCGCGTCTGCGTCGGCGCAGCCACATCACGGGATGTGTGCGCGTTGATCGCGCAGATGGGCCGGCCGACGGTGACCAGAGCCGGCTATCCCTACGAGCTGGAGATGTGGCACGGCATACCGAAGCTCGTCGCGCTCAACGATGACCCGGAGGGAGAGAAGACGACCATCCAGAAGGTCATCGGCCGCAAGCCCGCGATCCATTCCAGCACCCTGGTGTTCGACCACGGCACGGAGAATGCCAGCGACCACACCTTGGGGTTCGCGGCGGAGTGCGGCATCGACGTTGTCTTCTGTCCGCCGCGACAAGGGCACGCCAAAGGCGTCGTCGAAGCCATCCACAGGGTCATCGCCGATGTCGAGAGCACCCTCCCGATCCACAAGGGCCAGAACGTCCTGAACCGGCCGAATGACCTTGAGCTCGCCGTGCCCATAAAGCCGCAGGATCTCCAAGACATGCTCTGGGAGTACGCCATCGACGTCTACGCGAACGAGCCCCACCGCAACCTCACCGAGGCACACGGATCTCCGACACCCCTGAGCCCAGCCATGGTGTGGGCCGACTACGTGACGTCATTCGGTGAGCTCGACCGCCCCGCTGATCCATGGCTCTACCTCAAAGGGGCTCATCCCATTCGAGGGTGTAGGAACCGGGGTCTGAACCCGCCGGTCTCGAG
>JAJTBD010000006.1 GCA_021287075.1 Micrococcales bacterium
GGCGCTTTAGCCCAGTTGGGCACAAACGCCCCGGGCGCTTTAGCCCAGTTGGGCACAAACGCCCCGGGCGCTTTAGCCCAGTTGGGCAAAACCGCCCCGGGCGACGCCGGAGACACCAGGCCCGGGACATGACGAGGCCCCCGCACCGAGCCGGTGCGGGGGCCTCGTCGTCAGTGGTGGGTCGTCAGCGACGGCCGCCACCGAGCAGACCACCGAGGACGTCGGTGATGATCTGGCCGGTGTTGACCGAGCCCTGCTGGGTCGGGGCCTGCTGCTGCGAGGCGCCGCCCAGGACCGAGCCGAGGATGTCGGTGAGGATGGAGCCACCGGCGGACCCGCCGGGGGCGGCAGCCGCGTCGGTCGGCTGGGGGAGCGAGGCCTGGCCACCGGAGCCGCCGGCGGCGCCGCCGACCTGCTTGGACAGCCACGCGAGCACGAGCGGCGCGAGGATCGGGATGAGCTTCTTGACCAGGGCGCCGGTCTGACCGCCGCCAAGGCCGCCGAGCTGGGCGGCGACCTGGTCCTCGTTGGAGCCGAAGATGTGGGAGGCGATCTTCTCGCCGTCCTGCACGTCGATCTGGCCGAGGTCGACGCCGCCGTCGAGCAGGCCACCGCTGTGCTGGGTGAGGGCCTCGAGGATGGACTGGGCGCCGTTCGGGTCCTGGGCGTTGGCGTTGAGGCCGCCGAGGATGGCCGGGAGGCTCAGGCGGGCCGCCTGCTCGACCTCACCGGTGTCGGCGCCGAGCTGCTGGGCGAGCTGGTCGACCGGCAGAGCGGACAGGATCTCGTCAAAAGCTGCCATGAGGTCTGGTACCCCTTCTCTTGTGTCGTACCCCGGTGCGGGACGCGATTCCGAGCGGGCACTGTGCCCGCGCTCCCCAGCAACTTACCCGACCCTGGGGTCTATTCCGAGGCAAGCGGGCCAGGCAGGGTCGCCTAGTCTGGTGGCGGACGAGCACGCCACTGCGCAAGGAGGCTCCACATGGGTCACGACGGTCCCCGGGTGGCATCCCTGCCCGACGACTCCTGGATCGCCGACATCGGCCCCGTCGACGGCCTGGAGCTGGTGCAATGGGACCTGACCGGCCCGCCGCCGCGGGAGGACATCGGCCTGGTCGTGCCGCCCTATCTCAAGCCCGCGACCCTGCTCGCGGCCACCGCGCCCCTGCCGGCCCTGGAGGCGGTCCAGCTGCTCACGGCCGGCTATGACGGTGTGCGGGAGCAGCTCGCCGAGGGTGTGCAGGTCGCCAACGCCGCCGGTGTCCACGATGCCTCCACGGCCGAGCTGGCCGTGGCGCTGACCCTGGCGTCCCTGCGGCGGCTGCCCGAGTTCGTCCTCGCCCAGCGGCGGGGGGAGTGGCTGCGGCCGGCCGACCTGCCCTCGCTCGCCGACCGCCGCGTCCTCGTGCTCGGCTATGGCTCGGTGGGCCGGGCGATCGCGCGTCGGCTGCTGCCCTTCGAGGTGGAGCTGACTGCCGTCGCCTCCCGCGCCCGCGAGGGCGACGACCTGGTCGAGCGGGTCCACGGCATCGACGAGCTGCCCGGGCTGCTGCCCGAGCAGGACGTCGTGATCGTGGTCGTCCCCCTGACCGAGGCGACGCGCACCCTGGTCGACATGGAGTTCCTCGCCCGGATGCGGGCCGGCGCGCTCCTGGTCAACATCGCCCGCGGCCCGGTCGCCGACACCGGCGCGATCATGCGCCACGTGGGGCGGCTGCGCTTCGCGCTCGACGTCACCGACCCCGAGCCGCTGCGGGAGGACCACCCGCTCTGGCACGCCGAGGGAGTGCTGATCTCCCCGCACACCGGCGGCAACACCAGCGCCTTCCGGCCGCGCGCCGTGCGTCTCCTGCGTGAGCAGCTGGGGCGGTATGCCGCGGGCGAGCCCCTGGCCAATGTGGTTGCGCCCGTGGAGGGCTGAGCCCTAGTCGATGTCCTCGCCGGCGAGGGCCTTGGCCGCGAGCGACTCCTCGCCGGCGGCCTCCCACACCTCCCACGCCGCGTGGCCGGCGATCGCGATGATCAGCACGCCGAGGACGAGGTCGGGCCATCCGGTCCCGACGGCCGCGGTCACCAGCGCCATCACGATGATGGCCGCGTTGACGAGCACGTCATTGCGCGCCGACAGGAAGGCGGCTGCGGTCAGTGAGCCTCCGTGATGGCGGATCCGTGAGGCCAGCCAGGCGCAGACACCGTTGACGACCATGGCGAATGCCGCGGTGGCGATGAGGGGGCCGACGGCCGGGGCGACCGGGTCGCGGAACTTCTCCACCGCCTGCCACAGCGCCGCGCACGCGGGCACGAGGATCACCAGCGCCATGACGCGGCCGGCGCTCGCCCGGCGGGCCAGCGACCAGCCGAGGGCCATGGCGATGAGCAGGTTGATCGCAGTGTCCTCGAGGAAGTCGACACTGTCGGCAAAGAGGGAGACCGAGCCGATCGCGAGGGCGACGCCCATCTCGACGAAGAAGGCGCCGAAGTTGAGGGCGGCGATGGTCAGCACGGTGCGGCGCAGCAGTCCCGGCTCGATCAGCTCATGGTTCACGGGGAGCATCCTTCCAAGCCCGCCGCCGCAGGGCCGCACAGACCCACCTTCCCAAGGCCGCGGCATACCCCTGTGAGGCACCCCATAGCCCGCATGGCGAGATCGGGTGTCTCAGTTGTTGACACACCGAGCGCGCGGGGGAGAGAGTGCAGACGTGGCACACCTCCTCGTACTTCCCCAGCGCGCCGGCTGACGGTCCGACCGACCCCCGCCTGCGCGCTCCCCCTCCCACGTCCTGACAATGGACCGGAGGGTTTTTTTGTGGCCGGGTGACCCTCACGGCCACGACCGGCAGCACCAGCACGACCCAACGAAAGAAGCGTGACGACGTGAGCAGCAACGCGGGCAGCAACGCCCCCCGCCCTGCAGCACCCGCCGCCCCATCGCCGGCGGCGATGGCGCAGCAGGCCCGGGCCAAGGCGCCGGTGGAGGTCACCGGTGCCCAGAGCATCGTCCTCTCCCTCGAGGCGATGGGCGTCGACACGGTCTTCGGTCTCCCGGGCGGGACGATCCTGCCGACCTATGACCCGCTGCTGGACTCCACGAGCGTGCGCCACATCCTCGTGCGCCACGAGCAGGGTGCGGGCCACGCGGCCCAGGGCTATGCCGCGGCCACCGGCAAGGTGGGCGTGTGCATGGCCACCTCCGGCCCCGGCGCGACCAACCTCGTCACCCCGCTCGCGGACGCCTACATGGACTCCGTGCCGATCGTCGCGATCACCGGCCAGGTCGGCTCCAAGTCGATCGGCACCGACGCCTTCCAGGAGGCCGACATCCGCGGCATCACGATGCCGGTGACCAAGCACAACTACCTCGTGACCGACCCGGCCGACATCCCGCGGGTGATCGCCGAGGCCTTCCACATCGCCTCGACCGGACGCCCGGGCCCGGTGCTGGTCGACATCACCAAGGACGCCCAGGTCGCCAAGGCGACCTTCTCGTGGCCGCCGACCTTCGAGCTGCCCGGCTATCGCCCGACCGTGCGACCGCACAGCAAGCAGATCCGCGAGGCCGCGCGGCTGATCGCCGAGGCCAGCAAGCCCGTCCTCTATGTCGGCGGCGGGGTCATCCGCGCCGGCGCCGCGGCCGAGCTGACGACCTTCGCCGAGCTGGCCCAGATCCCCGTGGTGACGACCCTGATGGCGCGGGGCGCCTTCCCCGACACCCACCAGCTCCACCTCGGCATGCCGGGCATGCACGGCTCCGTCGCGGCCGTGACCGCGCTCCAGAAGTCCGACCTGCTGATCACCCTCGGCGCGCGTTTCGACGACCGCGTCACCGGCGAGCTGGCCAGCTTTGCCCCCGAGGCCAAGGTCATCCACGCCGACATCGACCCGGCCGAGATCTCCAAGAACCGCCACGCCGACGTGCCGATCGTCGGCGACGTCAAGGACGTCCTGGTCGAGCTGATCTCGGCGGTCGACAGCGACCGCGACTCCGGCAAGGCCGGCGACTACGACGACTGGCGCGAGCGCTGCCTGGGGTGGAAGGTCGACTACCCGGTCGGCTACACCTCGGAGGACCCGGCCATGTGCTCGCCGCAGCACGTCATCCAGCGCATCGGCGCGATCGCCGGCCCCGACGCCACCTATGTCGCGGGGGTGGGCCAGCACCAGATGTGGGCCTCCCAGTTCGTCTCCTATGAGCGGCCCAACAGCTGGCTCAACTCCGGTGGCCTGGGCACGATGGGCTACTGCGTGCCCGCCGCCATGGGCGCCAAGGCCGCCGAGCCCGACCGGGTCGTGTGGGGCATCGACGGCGACGGCTGTTTCCAGATGACCAACCAGGAACTGGCCACCTGCGTCATCAACGACATCCCGATCAAGATCGCGATCATCAACAACTCCAGCCTCGGCATGGTGCGCCAGTGGCAGTCGCTCTTCTACAACGAGCGCTACTCCAACACCGACCTGCACACCAGCCACAACGGCGAGCGGGTGCCCGACTTCGTCAAGCTCGCCGAGGCCTATGGCTGCGTGGGCCTGCGCTGCGAGCGCCCCGAGGACGTCGACGCCACGATCGAGCAGGCGATGGCGATCAACGACCGCCCGGTCGTCGTCGACTTCGTCGTCCACCGCGACGCGATGGTCTGGCCGATGGTCGCCGCCGGCGTCAGCAATGACGCGATCAAGATCGCCCGCGACACCGCGCCCCGGTTCGACCGCGAGGAGTCCGAGGCCTTCGAGCAGTCCGAGGACGCCGACAAGGACGGGAAGTAAGGAAGCCATGAGCAAGCACACGCTGTCCGTCCTGGTCGAGAACAAGCCGGGCGTGCTGACCCGCATCGCGGGCCTGTTCTCCCGCCGCGGCTTCAACATCAACAGCCTCGCCGTCGGTGAGACCGAGCACCCCGAGATCTCCCGCATCACCGTGCTCGTCGACGCCGAGGACATCCCGCTGGAGCAGGTGACCAAGCAGCTCAACAAGCTCGTCGAGGTGCTCAAGGTCGTCGAGCTGCCCCACGAGTCCTCGCTCGAGCGGCGCATCATCCTGATCAAGGTCCGCGCCGATCTCCAGACCCGCACCCAGGTGCTCGAGGTCGTCCGCCTCTTCCGCGCCCACGTCGTCGACGTCGGCACCGAGACCGTGACGATCGAGGCCACCGGCACCGTCGAGAAGCTCGAGGCGCTGCTGTCGGTCATCGAGCCCTATGGCGTCCGCGAGCTGGTGCAGTCCGGCTCGGTCGCCATCGGCCGCGGGCCCCGCTCCATCACCGACCGGGCCCTGCGCCCCTGAGACCGAGGGGTATGCCGCGGGGCCGGCCCCGCGGCATACCCCACCGCAGTGCACGACCAGACCACGCACCACGACCCACCAGACCAAAACGCACGTCACACAAAGGAGTTCACCCCCATGGCCGAGATGTTCTATGACGACGACGCAGACCTGTCGATCATCCAGGGCAAGAAGGTCGCCGTCATCGGCTACGGCAGCCAGGGTCACGCCCACTCGCTCAACCTGCGCGACTCCGGTGTCGACGTGCGCGTCGGCCTCGCCGAGGGCAGCAAGTCGCGCGCCAAGGCCGAGGCCGAGGGCCTGAAGGTCCTCTCCGTCGCCGACGCCGTCAGGGAGGCCGACCTCGTCGTGATCCTCACCCCCGACCAGGTGCAGCGCGATGTCTATGCCAACGACATCAAGCCCAACCTCAAGGAGGGCGCGGGCCTGCTCTTCGGGCACGGCTTCAACATCCGCTTCCGCTACATCACGCCCGAGGCCGGCTCCGACGTCATCATGGTCGCCCCCAAGGGGCCCGGCCACCTCGTGCGCCGCGAGTATGTCGACGGCCGCGGCGTGCCCGTGCTCGTCTGCGTCGAGCAGGACGCCTCGGGCCAGGCCTGGGAGATCGCCAAGTCCTATGCCAAGGCGATCGGCGGCCTGCGCGCCGGCGGCATCAAGACGACCTTCACCGAGGAGTGCGAGACCGACCTCTTCGGCGAGCAGGCCGTCCTGTGCGGTGGCGCCTCGCAGCTGGTGATGTATGGCTTCGAGACCCTCACCGAGGCCGGCTACCAACCGGAGATCGCCTACTTCGAGGTGCTCCACGAGCTCAAGCTCATCGTCGACCTCATGGTCGAGGGCGGCATCGCCAAGCAGCGCTGGTCGGTCTCCGACACGGCCGAGTACGGCGACTATGTCTCTGGCCCGCGCGTCATCGACCCGAGCGTGAAGGAGAACATGAAGGCGGTCCTGGCCGACATCCAGGACGGCACCTTCGCCAAGCGCTTCATCGACGACCAGGACAACGGCGGCAAGGAGTTCAAGGAGCTGCGCGCCAAGGGTGAGACCCACCCGATCGAGACGACCGGTCGCGAGCTGCGCAAGCTGATGTCCTGGATCAAGGACAGCGACAGCGACTACACCGAGGGCACCGCCGCCCGCTGACGACAGCGCGAGGATCGCAGCGAGCGCCAGTGAGCGAGGACCGGAGCGCCGAGGAAGCGGGCGATCAGATCCGCCCGCTGACGCGGCATACCTCGTCTGGAAGGGCCTCCCACCCACGTGGTGGGAGGCCCTTCGGTATGCCGCGCGGCAGGTGGGCGATTCGGCTGGGGGCGGGCCGCCTGAGAGACTGCCGGGGTGACCGATCTGCTTGAGGGATGGCCGTTCTGGGCCGTCTATGCGCTCTTCTGCTTCGGCGGGATCGCGCGCTCGCAGGCGATCTACTGGGCGGGGCGTGGGGTGCGGCGGGGGAGCGCGCGCTCGCGGCGGCTGGCCCGGCGCCTGGACTCCCGGCACGTGCGCGAGGCCGAGCGGCTGGTGGCCCGCTTCGGCGCGCCGGCGGTCACCCTCTCCTTCCTGACGGTCGGGCTCCAGACTGCGATCCAGCTGAGCGCCGGGGCGCTGCGGATGCCGATGCGCGGGCGCTATCTGCCGGCGTCGGTGCTCGGCACGCTGGTCTGGGCGGGCATCTACACCACGGTGGGCTTCGCGGTCGTCGAGGCGTGGCTAACCGGCACGCTCGCGCCGTGGCTGCCGCTGCTGCTGCTCCCCACGGCGCTGGTCGCGCTCGCCACCTGGTGGGCCCGCCGCCTGGCCGCCCGCCGCTGAGCGGCCGCTGACCGGCCCCGCCCCGGGCGCGCCATAGGGTGGGGCCGTGGCGACCCTGCACGATCTCCTGGCCGAGTCCGAGCTCTCCCCGGCGGAGCAGGAGTGGATCCGTGTCCTGACCGGCGAGTGGCAGCTGATCGCCGACCTCTCCTTCGCCGACCTGGTGCTGTGGCTGCCGCAGGGCCAGGGCGAGGAGCGCGAGTGGCAGGCCGCCGCCCACGTGCGGCCGACGACCGGCCAGCTCGTGTTCTATACCGACCAGGTGGGCTCGGCGCCCGCGGGCCCGGTCGCCTCGCTGGTGGACCAGGCCAGTGAGACCGCGGCGATCGTGCGGGCGGCCAGCACCACCTATGTGCGCGATGTGCCGGTGCGCGAGGAGGCCATCCCGGTCGTGCGGCAGGGCCACGTGCTCGCGGTGCTGACGCGGCATACCAATCTCATGGGCCGGCGCATCCCGAGCCGGCTGGAGGTGACCTATCAGTCGCTGGCCGACTCGCTCGTGCGGATGGTCGCGGCGGGGGAGTTCCCCCACGTGTCGGCACCGACCGGGCAGCGGCGCGGCGCCCCGCGCGTTGGCGACGGCGTCGTCCACCTCGACGCCGGCGGCACCGTGCTCTATGCCAGCCCCAATGCCGTATCGGCCCTCTATCGCCTCGGCCACGAGGGCGCGGTGACCGGTGAGCTGCTGGCGCGCATCGTCGCCGACACGATCAAGGGCGAGGCGACGGTGGACGAGTCGCTCGCCGTCGTGGCGACCGGCCGCGCTCCCTGGCGGGCCGAGGTCTCCAACCGGGGCGCGAGCATGTCGATGCGCGCGATCCCGTTGACAGAGAAGCGTGCTCGCGTCGGCGCGCTCCTGCTGCTGCGTGACACCTCCGAGCTGCGCCGTCGTGAGCGCGAGCTGATCACCAAGGACGCGACGATCCGCGAGATCCACCACCGCGTCAAGAACAACCTCCAGACCGTTGCCGCGCTGCTGCGCCTCCAGGCGCGCCGGCTCGACGACGCCGGCGGCAAGGAGGCCCTCGAGCAGGCGGTGCGGCGGGTGGGCGTGATCGCCCTGGTGCACGAGACGCTCAGCCAGGGCTTTGACGAGTCGGTGGAGTTCGACGAGATCGCGGCCAAGGGCTTCAAGGCGATCGTCGAGGTCGCCTCGGGGGAGCAGCACATCCACTCCACCCTCAAGGGCAGCTTTGGCCGGCTGCGCGCCGAGGACGCGACCGCGATGGCGATGGTGATCTCGGAGCTGGTGCAGAACGCCGTCGAGCACGGCCTGGCCAACACCGGCGGGTCGGTGACCGTCGAGGTCGAGCCGGTCGACGACGAGGACGACCGGGTGCTGCGGGTGCGGGTGACCGACGACGGCGAGGGGCTGCCCGAGGGCTTCAGTCCCGGCCGCTCGGGCCTGGGCACCCAGATCGTGCAGTCGCTCGTCTCCGACCTGCGCGGCCGGATCACCTGGTCGCCTGCCGAGCCGCACGGCACCGTCGCCGAGTTCACCGCCCGGCTGCGCCCCCTCACCCGGGAGGGATGAGGGGCCGAGTCACCACCGCTGGGTCACTCCCGCTGGGTCACTCGGGGACTGGCGCGTCCAGGTCGGCCTCGGTGTCGACCATGACCAGCGACATGTGGCACGGCTCGGTGGCGACGAGGGCGTGCCGGGCGCCGGGGGCCATATAGAGCACGTCGCCGGTCACCATGTGGTGGGTGTGCCCGTCGAGGCTGAAGTCGAGCGCGCCGCTCAGGACCTGCACCACGACCGCGCGCGGCGAGCTGTGCTCGGTCAGCTGCTCCCCGGTGTCGAAGGCGAAGGCCACCACACGCATCAGCGGGTTGTTGGCGACCACCCGCGAGGTGATCGAGGAGTCGGTCACCGGCAGGGCCTCGAGCAGGCCGGTCGTGACGACGGACTCATCCAGCGGGGTCGACCTGGACATGGGTGCTCCTTCCGCTCAGCCGGCCCCGCTGCGCTGCGGCGGCCGCACCCCCAGCCTCCCACGAGGGCGGTCGGCCCGGTCGCGGGCACGCGAAAGAGCCCAGCCACCGCCGTGCGGTGCTGGGCTCTCCAGTGCTGCTGGTGCGTTGGAGGTCGTATGCCGTGTGGGCCCGACCTCGTTGTCGGGTGGTGGCCGGTGCCGGGGGAGTCCCGGTCAGCCGGCGCGGCGGGCGCGGGCGTTGCGGCGCTTGAGTGCGCGTCGCTCGTCCTCGCTCATCCCGCCCCAGACTCCGGCGTCCTGGCCGGACTCGATGGCCCACTTCAGGCAGGTGTCGACGACCTCGCACCGACGGCACACGGCCTTGGCCTCCTCGATCTGCAGGATCGCCGGGCCGGTGTTCCCGATGGGGAAGAACAGCTCCGGGTCCTCGTCGAGGCAGGCCGCGCGGTCGCGCCAGTCCATTCGGATCGTGCTCCTTGCTGTGCTAGAGGATCGGCGTGCCCGACCGAGGGATGTGGGCGGTCACGCCGGGTGGTGAAGCCTTCAGCGGTGTAAGCGGTTTTACCTCGCTGCGTGAGAAGGACCCATGCTAGGTGGTGGGTGCCGCCGTGCACAGGTCCTTGTCCGAGCACCATTGTCGGTCACGGGGGCTGCCCTCCACAACGGTTTGCCCGGTTTTTGTGTTCCATGCCTCCTCACGGCCCCCAGAATCCATCCCGGTTGCACTGTCGTGTGGCCGAATCCGCCCCGAAGTGGCATTGGTCACAAGTGGTCCGGACCAGTGCGGGACCGCCCCGCCGACGTCCCACGTCAGAGCCGGTATGCCGCCCTCACCCCGCGCCCGCACCCTCGCCCTCACCCCCACCTCCTGTTAAGCCAAGTGGCGAGTTCCGCACTGATGGCGTGCGCGGGCAGATCGACTATCACCTGATGCGATCCGGGGGCCCGGCTGTGCTCACTGAGTCTCACCGGGCCGGGAGGTGATAGTCGATCTTGCCGCCCGCCCGCCGACCTGGAGCCGCGGGCCGGGGAGCGCGCGGCATACGCTGTGCTCCCATGAGCACCACCGCGCCGCCCGTCTCCCGCACACCCCGAGTCATCGCCTCCCTGGTGTGCGTGGCGCAGGCGCTGGTGCTGCTGGGGTGGTGCGCGTTCTATGCCTATGAGATCGCGATCGGGGCGAGCGACGATGTCACGCGTGCGGCGATGTCGGTGCTGCTCATCGCGCTCTTCGCGGCGGCGCTGTTTGCCCTGGGACACATCTGGTTCCGCACCGACAACTGGTGGCCGCGCACCCCGACGATCGTCTGGAACCTCCTGCTGCTGCCCGTCGCCTGGAGCCTGCACCAGTCGGGCCGCTCACTGATCGCCGTCGGCGTCGCCCTGCTTGCGATCGTCGGCATCGGCTCGGCGATGGCCACGGCCAACGAGCAGCAGGACGCCGGCCGCGACAGCGACTGACCCCGGCTATTGCCGGTCCGCCACCTGGATCGGCTCGATCTCGCCGCCACGGACCAGCAGCCCCCGGCCTGCCCCGGCGCTGCTGGTCCCGCGGGGCAGTCGCACCCCCAGCAGATCCCCGTCCCTCGGCCCCGGGCTGAGCAGAATGCCGCACCCGGCGCGGGCCACGTCGATCAGCGGCCCCCGGAACTGGCCCGCCAGCCGGGCCGGGTCCGCAGCACAGACCAGGGTCAGCTCGGCCTGGTCGGCCCGCTGCGCGAGATGTGCGAGGGCGGCGAGGAGCCCCGGTGAGGTGAGCCGATCGGCGTCGTCGACCAGGACCACTGGGTCGGAGGCCTGCTCGACCGCGCGCACCAGCTCATCATCGGTGGCGACCGAGCCCGGTGGCCGCATTGCCCCGGGGCCGGGGCTCACCACGTGCACGACCGCACGTCCCCCCGCCTGGGTTGCGTCGGCGATCGCCGCGAGGGCGGTGGTGCGACCACTGCCGCGCGGGCCGCACACCAGCACGAGCCGATCTCTGCCGGCGAGATCGAAGCCGATGGCATCCCTGCCGTCGCCGCCGAGACCCACTGGGACGACGCCGCACAGGTCATGGTCACCTGATGCCGCCACGGCCGCTCGCAGATCGGCGCGGGACACCCGCGCCGGGACCGGGGTCACGGTGACCGCCGGCCATGCGAAGAGCCCATGACGCGCATCCCCCAGCGGGCACCCGTCCCGGTCGGTGCGTGCATGACGCGGCGTGTCACTGTCCGTGGGGCACCAGACGATCTGAGCCTCACGGGCGTCAGCGGCTCGCACGATGCGTCCGGGCCTGTGGTCGCGGGGCAATTGGGTGGGCCGCAGGCCGGCGAGGGCGGCGTCGGATGGGTCGGCGAGGCGCATCAGCAGGCGCTCCCCGAAGAGCCCGCTCGTGCGCCCCAGCAGCAGACCCCGGTCCCCGGTCGCGGCGAGCAGCAGCCCGGTGGACTCGCCCTCGCGGACCATTGCGCCCAGGAGATCGGCGCTCTCGCCGTGGTCGGCCCGCTCGCTCGCGGCCGCCAGGTGATCCCATCCATCGACGAGCACCAGCTCGTAGGGGGGTGCGTCGGCGGGGGACTGCGATCGCCACTCCGCCAGACTGGCGAACCCGCGGGACTGCATCGCGGCCTTGCGGGCGGAGATGTCCTGGAGCATCCGTGCCGCGAAACGTCGCACTGTCGGCAGATCACCACGCGGGACCATGCTCGCAACAGTTGGCCAGGCGGCCAGCTCGGCGAAACCGCCGGCCCCGTCGGTGACGCAGTGGAGGCGGTAGGCGGGCCGGCGTGCGCCGTGGGGCGCGGCAGGCCGCTCAAGGCCGCTGCTGTCCCGGGTCTCCCGTGCGGGCGGAGAGAGCAGTGTCGTCGTGGCGTGGGCCAGGGCCCTGAGGGCATTGGTGCGGCCACTGCGGCTTGTGCCGATGATGGCCAGCCTCGGAACCTGCGCCGGGTCCCACCGCAGCACCTCGCGGCGCTGCTGGTCGGGCACGTCTGCCACGCCGAAGCACAGCTGTGGCGGGTCTTCCTCTGGCGTCACTGTCGCGGCCTCCGAACCGACCTGCCCGGCGAAGTCAGACCAGTCGAGCAGCGTGGGGAGTGCGGGCAGCCACGGGCGCCGGGCAGGCTGGCTGCCCCGCTGGGCGGCCGCCTCGCGGATGTAGTCGACGAGGGCGGCTGTCGATGCAGGCCAGCCGGAGGAGGGCGGGTGCCCTTCCTGGGCCAGCGGTCGCGGCCAGCGCACGGGGGCGACCGTGACCATGGTCTCGGGGTGCAGATCTGACGGGCCCCCGAGGATGGCCGACTGGACCTCGACCAGGGGTCCCGAGCCCGAGCGCAGCAAGGCGCGTCCGGGCGTCGCGGCGGAGAGGCGGACCGCGTCATCGGCCTCCAGCACGTCCTGCGAGTCGGCACGGTCCCGCACTCGAAGAGCGATGCGGCAGTTGACGTTTGCCTTGATGTCGGCCGACACGACGCCAGCCGGGCGCTGTGTCGCGAGCACCACATGGACGCCAAGGGACCGGCCCGTCGCGGCGATCCGCACCATGCCGTCCAGAAAGGCAGGCAACTCGTCGGCCAGCACGCGGAACTCATCGATGAGCACGACCAGGCGAGCGAGGGGGGTGCAGCCCGGCACCGCGGCATACTCCGTCGCATTGGCGACGCCTGCCTCCTTGAGCAGTCGCTCACGACGCCGCAGCTCGGCCTGGAGGGACAGCAGGGCGCGCTCGGCCTCGTGCTCGTCGAGATCTGTGAGCAGACCCGCGACATGGGGCAGATCCGACAGCTCGCCGAACGCGGCGCCTCCCTTGTAGTCGACGAGCAGCATCGAGACCTCGGCCGGGCTGTGGCCGAGGGCGAGGGCGGCGACCATGGTGCGCAGGAGCTCCGACTTGCCTGCGCCCGTCGTCCCCGCAACAAGGATGTGCGGGCCGTCGCGGTCGAGGTCGAGGAGTGTCGGGCCGGCAGTTCCCATGCCGAGTGGGATACGGACAGGACGTCCCGAGTCCCACTGCGAGACAATGCTTTCCGGCGACTGCACAAGCTCCCCGAAAGTGACCCTCGCTGGGATCCCGTGACCGGTGCCCGAGCGGTCACGCAGCGGTGCCAGGGCCGTGGCGATCCGGTGGGCCCACCATTCGCCCACGGCATCGGGCGAGAGCTGTGTCACCTGGCCTCCAGAGAGGGAGGCTGAGCCGTCTGGGCGGAGGGAGAGCACCGCTGTGGAGTCGAGAGGGGGAGCGCCCTCCTCGCCCTCGAGGACGACGGCACAGAGGCGGCGCGAGGGATCGCGCGCAGCGGCGAAGAGTGCGTCGCGGTTCCACCCCACAGGCCAGGCGGACGGCCCGAGTGCGAGGACGACCGTCCAAGACCCGTCTGGCTCATCTCCATCGAGCAGTGTCTCCAGCTCCGGCCCCGTGGCGACGGCATGCGCATGCGGGAGGAAGCCCCACCAGGGCAGGTGCGGCTCGAGCGCCGGCCCGACCAGCACCAGCCGCAGGCGAGCCGGGGCGTGCAGGACGGCGAGCTGACCGATGATGCTGCGGACCATGCCGGCAGCATCGCCCCCGTGGACGGTAAAGAGGCCGATCTCGTTGAGCGACAACGTGACTGGGGCCTGCGCGAGCATCGATGGACGTGTCCTGCCGGTGCCGAGCTGGGCGCTCGATCGTGCGGGGACCGTCCCGGACCCGAGTCTGACGGTGAGGAACTCGGGGTCTGTCGGGCGGCGCGACCACAGGCGATCGCCGGGCTGCTCGGCAGTGACCAGGACCGTCGCGGGATCGGGGTGTGCCCACTCGGTCCAGGCCCGCTCGCGGCGTGCGCTCGCCTCCAGCTCGGCGATCGCGGCAGCGCGCTCGGTCGAGTGCTGGGCCAGGGCAAGGGCGTGACGGCGGCGGTGGGCCCGACGGTCCGACCACGCATTGCCGCCGAGGAGCAGCGGTCCGAGGAGCCCGAACGCGAGGAGATAGGGGGACATGAAGATGGCCAGGCCGATGCTGACCGGGAGCGGCAGCAGCATCGGCAGCCAGGGGATGCGCGGCGGCTCTGGGGTGCTGGGCCGGTCCGCCACGGTGACGGTGGTCGGGTGGGGTGCCTGACGGCCGGCCGCGCGGGTCCGGACCTCCACCGTGCCGTCACCGGTGGCCACGGTGCTCAGGCGTCGGCCGGCCACGAGCAGAGCGATCTGCGTGGCGCCGATCCAGACCGGGTCGGCGATCGTCACCCGCTCCCGGCGGGGGCCGCCGTTGGTCGTCGTGCCCATGACCAGGGTGACGCCGTCCGGCGTCACCTCGAGGATGCCGTGGTGGCGCGATACCGCGGGGTCGTCCACGACGATGTCGTTGCCCGGATCCCGGCCGACCGTGTGCCGTCCGAGCGGCAGTGGCCAGGTGCGCCCGCAGTCGGGGCCGGCGGTGATGCCGAGATGGGCAGCGGGCGGAGGTCGGTCGGCAGGACACTTGGAGCGCGCCGGGTCCGTGGGCGCCGGTGAGAGGACAGCGCCGTGGAGGAGGGGCGGCTGCCCCAGGACGGCGTCCGGGTCCACCGGCGTCTCTCCGCACCGCCATGCTGCCCCGCCGAGCCCCAGCTGGGCGAAGGTCGTCGCGGCGGGGCAGGCGACCTCGACGACTGACAGGACCCCCGGGCGGGCGATCTGGAGTGCCATCTGCATGCCCGCGACAGTAGGCCTGAGGCGATGACCGCCTCGGCACTTATCCACAGGCCGCGAGCCTGTGGATGACGACGGCCCGTCCCGGCGCGCCCGGCATACCTTGGGCTGGTCACACGCTCCTCCGGTTGCCGGACTGTGCAACCCCACTTACGGTGCTGCGGGGCGGACATGCGAGGCCGATGGCCGACGAAGGGGAAGGGGGGCCATGGACGGCATCAGGACCGTCGAGAGCGAGGTCAGAGAGCTGATCCGTCGCTCCGAGCTGGACCCGGCGCGGGACCAGGCGGCTGCGCGACGACTGGTCTGGGAGGCCGTGGAGGACTACGACGAGCGCGCGCTCCACGGCGGCCTGCCGATGCTCGGCAACCTCGAGGACGCGGCCAAGGCCGTGTGGGACTCGGTGGCCGGCTTCGGTCCGCTGCAGCGCTATTTCGATGATCCCGAGGTCGAGGAGATATGGATCAACGAGCCGTCCAAGGTCTTCATCGCACGCGGTGGCGTCGCCGAGCTCACCACGACGATCCTCACGGCCGATGAGGTGCGCGACCTCGTCGAGCGCATGCTCAAGTCCTCCGGCCGGCGGGTCGATCTCAGCTCCCCCTTCGTGGACGCGGTGCTGCCCGACGGCAGCCGACTGCACGTCGTGATCCCCGACATCACCCGCGAGCACTGGGCGGTCAATGTCCGCAAGTTCGTGGTCAAGGCCGACCGTCTGGAGGACCTCGTGCGGCTGGGCACCCTCACCAGCCAGGCCGCGCGCTTCCTCGAGGCGGCAGTTGTCGCCGGGCTGAACATCCTTGTCGCGGGCGGCACCCAGGCCGGCAAGACCACCATGCTCAACTGCCTCGCGGCCGCCATCCCTCCCCGCGAGCGGGTCGTCACCTGCGAGGAGGTCTTTGAGCTCAAGATCCCGCAGCGCGACGTCGCCGCCATGCAGTGCCGCCAGCCCAGCCTCGAGGGCACGGGGGAGGTGCCGCTGCGCCGGCTGGTCAAGGAGGCGCTGCGGATGCGACCGTCTCGGATCATCGTCGGGGAGGTCCGCCAGGCAGAGAGCCTTGACCTGCTGATCGCGCTCAACAGCGGCCTGCCTGGCATGTGCACGCTGCACGCCAACAGCGCCCGCGAGGCGATCACCAAGATGTGCACGCTGCCGCTGCTCGCCGGGGAGAACGTCGGCAGCCGGTTTGTCGTGCCGACCGTGGCCGGGTCTGTCGACATCGTTGTCCATGCGGCCCTGGAGCGTGACGGGGTCCGTCGTGTCCGGGAGATCTGCGCCGTCCCCGGCCGCACGGAGGGAGACGTCGTCGAGATCGCCGACCTCTTCGTCCAGCGCGGTGGAAGGCTGGCTCGCGCAGACGGATTCCCGCCCCACGTAGAGCGATTCGAGCGCGCCGGCTATGACGTGGCGGCGCTCCTTGCCCAGGAGACGATGTGAGCGGATCTCTGCTCGGGCTCACTCTGGGCGTCGGTCTCTTCCTCATCTGGTGGTCCTGCTGGGTGCCAGATGAGACGGTCGTCGGTCACCGGGGGCGGCCGACCCTGCTCGACAGGCTCGGGGACGAGCTGGTGCAGGCCGGCCATGGCGGGGTCTCGCCCAAGACGCTGCTGGCGGGCTGCGTCGGCACGGGCCTGCTCGTGGGAGTCCTGTTCTTCCTCATCAGCCAGGTCGCTGCCATCGCTCTGTGCTTCGGGCTGTTCGCCGCCTATGGGCCAATCGCGTTGGTGCGCATGCGGGCTCGTCGTCGGCGCACCGCGCTCAGGGACTTGTGGCCGGATGCCGTGGACAACATCGCGTCCGCTGTGCGAGCGGGCATGGCGCTCCCCGAGGCGTTGGCGCAGCTCGGGCACCGCGGACCGGAGGAACTGCGCCCGCCGTTCGCGGCCTTCGCCCACGACTACCGGACCACCGGGCGTTTCCACGAGTGCCTCGACCGGCTCAAGGAGCGACTGAGCGACCCCGTCGGCGACCGTCTGGTCGAGTCCCTGCGCATCGCCAGGGAGGTCGGCGGCAGCGACCTCGGTGCGCTGCTTCGCACCCTGTCCACCTTCCTGCGTGAGGACTCGCGCACGCGTGCCGAGATGGAGGCGCGCCAGAGCTGGACAGTGAATGCCGCGCGCCTCGCCGTCGCGGCGCCGTGGATCGTCCTCGCCCTGCTCTGCACCCGGCCCGAGTCCATCCAGGCATATGACACGCGCGCCGGCGCCGTGGTCCTGTTCGTGGGGGCGGCGGTCAGCCTCGCGGCATACCGGATCATGATCCAGCTCGGACGTCTCTCCGAGGACCAGCGGGTGCTGCGATGACCATGACGCCACTGCTGGGCGGTCTGCTCGGTGCCCTCCTTGGGACGGGACTGCTCCTGACCTATCTCGGCCTGCCGCACCGGCGCCGGCCAGGTCTCGAGGCCCGACTCGTCCCCTATCTGCGGGACACGCCCAGACCCAGTCGACTGCTGTCGCCCGTCGAGTCGACATCCCCGCTCCGGGCCTTCTTCGCACCGCTTCTGTCAGACAGCGCGCAGGTGGTCGAGCGCTTCCTCGGCGGGGCCACATCGGTGCGCTCCCGGCTGATGCGCGCAGGCAAGGCGCCCGACGTCGACCGCTTCCGTGCCGAGCAGGTGATCTGGGGTGCAGCGGGGGCGGCCGCCGGCGCCGCGTTCAGTCTCCTCGCCTGGCTGGCCCGCGGGGCATCCCCGGTCTCGCTGGTCCTGCTGGTGCTGTGCAGCGCCCTGGCCGGCATCGTCGCGCGGGACCAGTGGCTCAGCCGCCAGGCCAACACCCGGGAGCGACAGATGCTTGCCGAGTTCCCCACGATCGCAGAGCTGTTGGCACTTGCGGTCGCCGCCGGCGAGGGGGCGGTTGGCGCGCTGGAGCGGGTCACGCGTCTCTCGCACGGCGAGCTCTCCGGGGAGCTGGCACGGTGCCTCGCAGACGCCCGCGCCGGGGCCAACCTCCCGGTGGCCCTCCAGGGGCTCGCCGACAGGACTGGTCTGGTCAGCCTCGCGCGTTTCGTCGACGGGATCGTCGTCGCAGTCGAGCGGGGCACCCCGTTGGCCGAGGTGCTCCGTGCCCAGGCCCAGGACGTCCGCGAGGCCGGCCGTCGGGCCACGATGGAGGAGGGCGGCAAGAAGGAGATCACGATGATGGTCCCGGTCGTCTTCCTGGTCCTGCCCGTCACCGTGCTCTTCGCGGTGTTCCCCGGTTTCTCGTTCATGAGGTTCACCATGTGACGAAGCCAAAACCACTGACAGCACACGCAATTCGATGCAACGAGAGTCAACGACGATAGGAGCCACAATGCAGTCCCTTGTCCGTGCCCACCAGGCACTGATCAACCGAGTCCGAGCACTTGCCGAGTCCGGTGAGGAGCGAGGGGATGTCCCCGGCTGGGTGCTCATCACCCTCATGACGGCGGCCCTGGTTGCCGCGATCTGGGCTGTTGCGCAGGGGCAGATCCTGGACCTGTTCGAGCGTGCGATGAACAAGGTCTCGGGCATCTGAGGATGTCTGGCACGGTCTCGAGAGGGCAGCCGGACCACAGCGAGACCGGGGCGGCAGTCGTCGACTTCGCCATGGTCTCCGGGCTGGTCATGGTCGTCTTCCTGGCCGTCGTCCAGCTCGGCTTCATCCTGCATGTGCGCAACACGCTGATCTCCTGTGCCAGCGAGGGGGCTCGTTACGGCGCACGGGTCGACTCGACGCCCGGCGACGGGGCAGACAGGACGAGGGCGCTGATCGCGGCCACCCTGCCGGACTCCTACGCGCAGGGGGTGTCCGCCCATCAGGGCAGCGCCGGGGGAGTGTCGGTGGTGACCGTCGAGGTCTCCTCGCCCTTCCCGGTCGTCGGAGTGATCGGCCCGAATGGCCGGATGCACATCCAGGGACGAGCCTTCTCCGAGGCGCAGTGACGATGAGGGCAGTCATTCGTGGGCGGTCGCGGTGTGTCCAGGGGTGGCTGCGGGGCCGACTCGTGTCCTCGCCAGCCGACGCCGGCAGCGCGGTCGTCGAGTTCGTCTTCCTGGGGACCCTGCTGCTGCTCCCGCTGGTCTATCTGGTCCTGTGCCTCGGACAGATCCAGGCGGGTTCGTATGCCGTGGCGGCTGCCTCGCGTGAGGCCGGCCGCGCCTTTGTCACGGCCACCTCCGAGGAGGACGCCATGCCGCGCGCCAGGGCCGCCGCCCAGATCGCCTTCGAGGACCAGGGCTTCGACGGCGGCGCGGTCGAAGTGGCCTGCGACGCCGACCCCTGCCTGCGGCCGGAGGGGCGGGTCACCGTGCGCACCTCGGTGCAGGCGACGCTCCCGCTCGTCCCGGCGTTCCTCTCCGACGTCGTGCCGCTCGAGATCCCGCTGACCGCGCAGCATCTGGTCACCGTCGACCGCTTCCGGGGTGCCCGATGACCAGCCATCGCCGGTCGCCCTCACCCTCTCGCCCCGATGGCGCTGGGCCGCAGCCGGACTCGGGGCAGATCGGCCTGCTGCTCCTGGGCCTGACCACGGTCGCCATCACCCTGATCCTGGTCACGGCGGCGATCACGTCGGCCCATCTGACCCGCATGCGCCTGCTCGATGCCGCCGACGGTGCGGCCCTCGACGCAGCCGACAGCCTCGACACCTCGATCTATGCGGGCGGGCTGCGCGAGGCGGTCGCGTTGAGCGATGGCTCCGTGGCCGAGGCGGCGTCGAACTACCTTGCGGCACGGCCGGTCCCACCCAGCATGCTCGCGTGGGAGGTGGCACCCGGCACGGGTTCGCCCGACGGTCAGACGGCGGTGGTCCGGATCACCGGCACGGCCGAGGTCCCCTTTGTCGGGTCACTGCTCGAGGCGGCCGGGACCACAGTCACGATCACGGTGGAGTCCCGCGCCCGGGCCGACCTCCAGCAGTAGCCGCGCGATTCGAGACCATGCGGCCGTCGCGGCGCCTGGGTGCGCTCGACACCACGGCGTTGCAACGGCCTGGCCCGGGGGGATGGCCAGACCTCAGCCCCGGCGCATCCGCGACACCGCGACGCCGAGGGCGATGAGGGCGAATGCCGCAGGCCAGACCCACAGCGGCAGACCGCCCCAGCCGGCGAGCCACTCCTGGGCCCGCATCTCCAGGTCCTCGGTCCGGCCGAGCACCCCACCGGCCAGGCCGGCCGTGCCCTGATAGCGCAGGAAGAGCACACCGATAGCGATGAGCAGCAGGCCGCTGATCAGGGAGGTGGTGTGCACCCGCAGCGGCCCGATCGTCAGCTCGCGTCCTCGCACCCACGACCTCGCGCCGAGGCCGAGCCGGTCCCAGACAGCCGCGAGGACGAACAGGGGAGCGGCCATGCCGAGCGCATAGACGGCCAGGAGCAGCGCGGCATACGCCCTGGTCGTCGTGGCGGCCATCGTCAGGATGGCGCCGAGGATCGGCCCGGAGCAGAAGCCGGCCAGCCCATAGACGGCGCCGAGCAGCAGGGTCGCCGTCCACCCGCCGAGCCCGCCGGAGCGCTGGGCCGCGGTCGCGCCCGAGGTGGCCGTCTGGAGGCGCGTCGCGAAGGGCATGGCGAAGGAGCGGCCGAGGATCTGGAGCACACCGAAGGCGATGATCGCCCACCCGGCGACCGCGATCAGGGTCTGCCGGTGGCCATAGACGAGCGACGAGACGGCCGATGCGCCCACCCCCAGCGGCACCAGCGTCAGGCACAGCCCGAGCCAGAAGACGGCGGTGCGGGCCAGCAGCCGGACGCGCGAGCCGAAGGCATAGGCGAAGAAGGACGGCAGCAGCAGCGCGCTGCATGGCGAGAGCAGCGCGAGCACCCCGGCGGCGAATGCCGCGACCAGCCCGACGTCGGTCATGTCGCCAACCTACGTGGCGAGGCGGCCCCGCGGCCGAGCGGATCGTGGCCTTCCTCGCCCGCCAGCGCCCGGCGGCAGCCGGCTACCGCGGCGGCTCGGTGACCGGCGAGGCGACCTCGTGCGGCTCCAGATAGCCGAACATGCCCCGGGCTTTGTCGTCGACGCGCCCGTTGGACCACCAGGGCCGTTCCTGCGTGACCGGCCAGATCGTCACGGTGAACACCTCGCCGGGGTTGGGGTCCATGCCATAGAGCGGGGACGGCGCGTGGCGCACGTTGTCACGACCGACCGCCTCGACGTGCACGCGGCATCGGGTCACGCCCTCCCAGACGTGTGTGTCCACCGGGTCGAACATGCTGTTGGTGATGGCGACAGCGCCCTCGGGGACGGGCAGATCGAGCGCGGACGCGAGACCGTGGCACTCGTGGATGCCGTCCGGCTCGCTGTCCGCATATCTCACATCGACCACGAGGGGCCCGGCCTCCTTGCCCGTCTCCACCGCCACCCGGCCCGCCGAGGGCTGCAGGAGGCCATCGGTCCGCCCCATCCCGTCGACATGGCCGATCTCCGCGGCGGACTGACCCCGCTCATCCAACGCGAGGCCCGCGGCCCGCACCCCGAAGCGGTAGTAGTCGTGGTCGATGAACAGGCGCCGATATCCGGCGCGGGATCGGGGCCAGACCGGGCCCGGGGGCGTCGTCCCAGGCTCGAAGCGGCTGTGCCCCTCGCGATCGAGGATGGCCAGCGCGAGCCCATCGCGCCGGCCGTTGGTCCATCGCGCGTCCGGGCCGACCTGTGGCCAGACCGTCACCGTGACCCGCTCCGGGCCGGTCCCGGCGCGCGCAGCGTCTCGACCCGCCACCGCGACGTGCACGCGGACCCGCGTGGTCTCCGGCCAGGTGCGGCTCGCGACGACCATGCCGTGACCGCCGCGGACCTCGACCCGTCCGTCCGCCGCGGGCAGATCCGCCGCCGACGCGTAGCCATCGACGTCGTAGGCGCCGGCCGGCGGGGCGTCCGCCCACACGACCTCGACGGCTACCTT
Organism: Micrococcales bacterium; assembly: GCA_021287075.1. GTDB lineage: Bacteria > Actinomycetota > Actinomycetes > Actinomycetales > Dermatophilaceae > JAJTBD01. The sequence continues at coordinate 21,554 of JAJTBD010000006.1, forward strand.
GCCGGTGACAGTGCCCGGCCCCACCCGGGCGCGCACCTCGTGGAGGTCGTCCTCGGTCTCGATGAGGCCGTCCCTGGACCGCAACGGGCCCGGTCCGGGCGTGCCCGCAGGCGGCTGCGGGCGGCCCGTGCCCCCGGCGACGGTGAAGCCCTCACCCGTCACGGTCATCTCGAGCCTCTGCCGTTCCTGGTCGCTCACGATCCGCAGGCTATCCCCCGGGGCCGGGGCGGCGCGGCATACCTGCCGTAGACTCACCCCTCGTGGCTGTCGACTTCGCAGAAGAGATCAAGAACCTCCGCTCGACCATGGACTCGGTGCGGCAGGTGACCGACCTCGACAGGCTCCAGGCGCAGATCACCGACCTCGAGAGCCAGGCCGCCGCGCCCGACCTGTGGGACGACCAGGAGAAGGCCCAGCAGGTCACCTCCGCCCTCTCGCGTGCCAAGGCCGAGCACGACCGGGTCACCGGCATGGACTCCCGCGTCGAGGACCTCGAGGTGCTCGTCGAGATGGGCACCGAGGACGGCGGTGACGCCGACACCATCGCCGAGGCCGAGGCCGAGCTGGCCAAGCTCAAGAAGGACGTCGGCGAGCTCGAGGTCCGCACCCTGCTGGCGGGGGAGTACGACGAGCGCGAGGCCGTCGTGACCATCCGCTCCGGCGCGGGTGGCGTCGACGCGGCCGACTTCGCCGAGATGCTGCTGCGCATGTATCTGCGCTGGGCCGAGCGCCACGACTACCCGACCAAGGTCCTCGACACCTCCTACGCCGAGGAGGCGGGCCTGAAGTCGGCCACCTTCGAGGTCAAGGTGCCCTATGCCTTCGGCAACCTCTCGGTCGAGGGCGGCACCCACCGCCTCGTGCGGATCAGCCCCTTCGACAACCAGGGCCGCCGCCAGACCTCCTTCGCCGCCGTCGAGGTCATCCCGCTCATCGAGTCGACCGACTCCATCGAGATCCCCGAGAACGAGATCAAGGTCGACGTCTTCCGCTCATCGGGCCCCGGCGGCCAGTCGGTCAACACCACCGACTCCGCCGTGCGCATGACGCACATCCCCACCGGCATCGTCGTCTCGATGCAGAACGAGAAGTCGCAGATCCAGAACCGCGCCGCCGCCCTGCGCGTCCTCCAGTCGCGCCTGCTCCTCCAGAAGAAGGCCGAGGAGGCCGCCGAGCGCAAGGAGCTCGCCGGCGACGTCAAGGCCAGCTGGGGCGACCAGATGCGCTCCTATGTCCTCAACCCCTATCAGATGGTCAAGGACCTGCGCACCGAGCACGAGACCGGCAACCCCAGCGCCGTCTTCGACGGCGACATCGACGACTTCATCGAGGCCGGCATCCGCTGGCGGATCGCCGAGGCCAAGGCCGCCGAGACCGAGAAGGCCTGAGCCACAACAGATCTGGGGCGTATGCCGCGTGTCCGGCCCTGCCCGCCGGGTGCGACCCCCAGCCGGGTGCCACCCCCCAGCGGCCTCGGCTGCTGTCCGCGGCGACTCAGCCCGTCGGGGCGACCCGGATGTCGCCGACCCCGGCGCGGACGGTGATGCGCCGCTCTGACGAGGAGTCCTGCGGCACGGTCACCTTGGACTCGCTCGCGCCACCGGCGGTCTCCACTCGATAGCTGTCGCCACTGGGGACGGTCACGTCGATGTCGCCCACGCCCGCCTCGACCTGGAGGCGCTCCACCGGCACGTCGGAGCGCACGACGATGCCGCCCACCCCGGCCTGGAGGTCGAGCGATGTCGACCGGCTCTCGCGCAGGTTGATCTCGCCCGTGCCCATCTCGACCCTGGCGTCGCCGGCCATCCCGGTCAGGCGCACATCGCCGACGCCGCCGTTGACGCGCACGTCGGTGTCGGCCGGCACCACGACATCCCAGTCGATCTCGCAGACCGCCGGTCCGCGGCAGTCGCCCGAGGCGGTGGTGTGGTCGCCGGCGTCGACCGAGACCGTGGGCTTGGAGAAGGACCACTCGCGCCTCGTCTTCAGCGAGGGCGCCTCGCCGGCGGCGGCCGCGCGCACGTGGATCGAGCCGGCCGGGCCCTCCAGCGTGAGCGAGGAGAGCGCCGCCGGCAGCGCGACCTGCGAGGTCTCCGACTGCCTCGTCAGCGGGGCGACCCCGGAGGCGGTGCCCCCCAGCACGGCGAGCACCAGGAGCGGCACGCCGGCGACCTTCCAGGCCCGCGTGCGTCGCGGTGCGCGGGGCGGGAGTGGGGGACCGGTCGGCGTGGGGCGCGGGGGCTGCGTGGGCGCATATCCCGTCGGCGCGGCATACGCCCCACCGAGCGGCTGGCCGCCCTGGGGTCCGCTCGGGAATGCCGAGAACGACTGGGGCGGAGGCGAGCCCGCGGCAGGGGCCGCATCCTGGGGGCCCGGGCCATAGGACGTCGTCATGCCCGCTCCCCGTGGTCGAGCCACTGGAGGACGGCGAGCACCTGGCGGTGGTCAGCCTCGGCCGGCGGCAGGTCGAGCTTGGCAAAGATCGATGACACGTGCTTCTCGACCGCGCCCTCGCCGACGACCAGCTGGGTGGCGATCGCGGCGTTGGTGCGGCCCTCGGCCATCAGCCCGAGCACCTCGCGCTCGCGCGGGGTCAGCCGCGAGAGCGGGTCGACATGACGCGAGCGGGAGAGCAGCTGGGTGACGACCTCCGGGTCGAGGACGGTCCCGCCGGCGGCGACCTGATCGAGCGCCTCGACGAACTCGCTCGTGTCGGCGACCCGGTCCTTGAGCAGATAGCCCACGCCACGCGGATGGGAGGAGACCAGCTCGGTGGCGTAGTGCTCCTCGACATACTGGCTGAGCACCATCACCGCCGTCTCCGGATACTCCTCGCGCACGACCAGCGCCGCGCGGATGCCCTCGGAGGTGAAGGTCGGCGGCATGCGCACATCGCACACCACCAGGTCGGGGCGGTGCAGCTCGACCGCCTTGAGGAAGGTCTCGGCGTCACCGCATGCGTCGGCGACCTCGAAGCCGGAGACCTCGAGCAGGCGCACGAGCCCGTCGCGCAGCAGCACGGAGTCCTCGGCGAGGACGACTCGCAGCGGGGTGGTCTGGTCGGTGCTCATGCTGGCCTCCGGTCGCGCAGGGGGAGTGAGACGGTCAAGGTGGTCGGACCTCCGTGTGGTGAGCTGATCATCAGGTCGCCGTCGACGGCCGCGACGCGCTGGCGCAGACCGGTCAGACCGGTGCCCTGGAGTGGGTCGGCACCGCCGATCCCGTTGTCGCTGACCGTGATCAGGACGCGCTCGCCGGTGGCGCCGGGCTGGCGCGAGACGTCGACGACGGCCGAGCTGGCCTGGGCGTGCTTGGCGATGTTGGTGAGCGCCTCGCTCACGCAGAAGTAGGCGATCGCCTCGGTCGTGGGGTCGAGCCGGTCGATGCCGCGCACCTCGACGCGCACCGGCACGGGGGAGCGGCCCGCCAGCGCCGAGAGGGCGGCGTCGAGCCCCCGGTCGGTCAGGATCGGCGGGGTGATGCCGCGGGCGACCTGGCGCATCTCGGTGATGGCCTCCTTGGCGGAGGAGTGCGCCGAGTCCAGGAGCCGTCGGGCGGCCTCGGGGTCGCGGTCGAGCGCCGTGCGGGCCATGCCGAGGTCCATCGCGAGGGCGACCAGGCGCTGCTGCGGCCCGTCGTGCAGGTCGCGCTCGATGCGCCGGCGCTCGGCCTCGACGGAGTCGACAGCGGCCTCACGCGAGCCGGTCAGCGTCGTGACCCGCTCGGACAGCCGCGCGATCTGGTGCTCCTGGTCGACGCCGATCAGCCAGCGGGCGAGATTGCCGTCGACCGCCGTCAGCGCGCGTGCGATCAGCGGCAGCGCGAAGCCCAGGAGGGTGCCGACCATCCCCAGGGTGGCACGACCCGTGAAGGAGCTCACCGGCATACCGAGGATCTGGACGCCGTTGTCGGGCAGCGCGCCGGCGGTCACCGACACGACCATCATCGACAGGGCGGCCGCGGCGAGGGTCACCGCGAGGATGCCGGAGAACAGGCCCCAGAACATCTGGAGGGCGCTGTATCCCGCCGCGCGCCACCGCACCACGTCGAGGAAGACCGTGCGCCACCAGGGCAGCCCCTGCTGCCGCTCGGGGGCGAGCACCTCGCGCCCGGTCAGGGAGGCGAGCCTGCTGCGCTCGACCGAGGCGAGCCAGTCGGCCAGATAGAGGCCGGGCACGAGCAGGACCACGCCGAGCAGGAAGCCGGGTGCGGACGCGACACCGGTGAGCACGAGGACCACGACGGTCAGCGAGGCCATCGACATCAGCGGGCTCAGGCCGAGATAGACAAGGTGCCACCAGCCCTGGGCCCAGCGGCGCCCGAAGCCTGGCCGGGCAGCCGGGGCGGGCAGGGTCACTGTCGTCATGGCTCAAACCTAGGGGCGCGATGAGGTATGCCGTGAGCCCGCCAGCACCCGGACCGTGCGGGGGATATCCCCACCCCGGCGGAGGTGTGGCCTCGCTCCCAGTCGCCGCGCCACGCGCGCAGGATTCGAGCGAACGGCGGCCACGGGTTTACCCTTTTGTGATGCATGGGCCGTGACGCCCCACCTCGTCATGCCCACCGCACATCTGTCCCCGACTCCCGAAGGCACCCCCGCGCGCATGATCCGCTACGAAGACGTCAGCAAGACGTACCGTCGCTCCAAGCGTCCTGCCCTCCACGGCGTAGACCTCGAGATCGAGCGCGGTGAGTTCGTCTTCGTCGTCGGCCAGTCCGGCTCCGGCAAGTCGACCCTGCTGCGCCTGGCCCTGCGCGAGGAGCTGCCCACGTCCGGGACGGTACTCGTCGCCGGCCACAACGTCGGCCGGCTGCCCCACCGCCGGGTGCCCCGGCTGCGCCGCGAGATCGGCACGGTCTTCCAGGACTTCCGCCTGCTGCCCAACAAGACCGTCTACCAGAACGTCGCCTTCGCGCTCCAGGTCCTCGGCCGCTCCGGCTCCAACATCCGCCAGGTCGTGCCCGAGACCCTCGAGATGGTCGGCCTCGCCGGCAAGGGCAAGCGCCTGCCCCACGAGCTCTCCGGTGGTGAGCAGCAGCGCGTCGCCATCGCCCGCGCCTTCGTCAACAAGCCGGCGATCCTGCTGGCCGACGAGCCCACCGGCAACCTCGACCCGGCGACCTCGCTCGACATCGTGCGGCTGCTCGACCGCATCAACCGCACCGGCACCACGATCGTGATGGCCACCCACGACCACGAGATCGTCAACCAGATGAGCAAGCGCGTCATCGAGCTCGACGACGGCCTGGTCATCCGCGACCAGAGCCACGGCGCCTATGCCACCCCCGAGGAGATCCTCGCCGAGCAGCGGGCGGCCGCCGAGCGCGTCGACACCGAGCGCATCGAGACCGAGCGCATCGAGACCCAGGGGGCCCCGGCCCAGGGCCTCGAGTCGGAGCGCCTCGAGTCGGAGCGTCAGGAGACGGCGGCCCACGACAGCGAATACGACCAGGTCGTCGACATCGACCCGGAGTCGCCCGACGCCGCGGTCGAGTGGGAGCCCATCCCCGACGACCCGGAGGTGCGTGACCGTGAGGCAGAGCGCCGCGAGCGCGACGCCGAGCGCCACCAGGCACCCGAGGACGAGCCGCAGAGCTTCATCGACCAGGCCTTCACGGAGGAGGAGGACTTCCCCCAGCCCGAGGCCGAGCCGGAGCCCGCCCCCGAGCCCGCACCCAAGCGCCGACTGTTCGGCCGCCGCTGACGGCCCCGCCGCCCCACGACCTCACGCAACCAGGAAGCCCCACACCTCATGCGACTGCAGTTCCTCCTGAGCGAGATCTGGATCGGTCTCCGACGCAACCTGTCGATGGCCATCTCGGTCATCCTCGTCACGATGGTCTCGATGTACCTCCTCGGCCTCGGCCTGCTCGCCCAGCGCCAGGTCGACACCTTCAAGGGCTACTGGTACGACCGCGTCCAGGTCACCGTCTTCCTGTGCACCGAGGACTCCGGGCAGCCCAACTGCAACGGCAAGGCCGTCACCGACGAGCAGAAGGAGACGGTCAAGACCCAGCTGGAGTCGATGAAACCGCTGGTCAAGAACGTCTACTTCGAGACCGAGCAGCAGGCCTACGACCGCTTCCAGAAGCAGTTCCGCAACTCCCCGGTCTCCGGCAACGTCTCGGTGGGCGACATCCCGCAGAACTACCGCGTCCAGCTGTCCGACCCCAGCAAGTACGACGTGATCGTCTCCACCTTCGAGGGGGCGCCGGGCGTCGGCGCGGTCCAGGACCAGAAGAAGGTCCTGGACAAGTTCTTCAAGGGCATCAACTACGTCACCTACCTCTCCTTCGCGCTCGCCGCGCTGATGGTGCTTGCGGCGATCCTGCTGATGTCCACGACCATCCGCCAGGCGGCATTCACCCGGCGCCGCGAGATCGGCATCATGAAGCTCGTCGGCGCCAGCAACTTCACCATCCGCTTCCCGTTCATGATGGAGACGCTGATCAGCGCCCTGATCGGGGCGGGCGCGGCCATCGGCCTGCTGTGGACGACGGCCCACTTCGGCTTCAACCGCTATCTCAACCGGATCGTCAACCAGGCCTTCATCGGCACCTCCGATGTGTGGGCGATCAGCCCGTGGATCCTGGCCGGTGTGACGCTTCTCGCCCTGGGCACAGCCTGGGTCACCCTCTGGCGCTATCTGCGCGTCTGAGGCACAGTGGTAGTGGACGTACGACACCCTGCGTCGTCCGTCCACGCCCTCATCCAGCGATTCCCAAGAATGCCGTGGTGCAATAGCGATATGCCTGCCCGTCCCCTGGGTGCCCCCTCGCGTGCCCGTCTGCTTGCCGCCGGCGCCCTCGCCGCCTGCACCCTGACCGCCACGGCCCTGCCGGTGAGCGCCGCCGTCTCCGACGACCCCAAGGCCAAGAAGGCCGAGGTCGACCAGCAGATCGACGACCTGCGCAAGCAGCTCGACGACACCTCCAAGGACGTCGCCGACGCTTTCATCGCCCTCAAGCGCACCCAGCTCCAGCTGCCCGAGGCCCAGAAGCGGCTCGACGCGGCCAGCAGCGCCCGGGACGCGGCCGACGCCAGGAACGCCGAGATGGAGGCCGCCCTCCAGGTCGCCCGGGCCAACGAGGCCAAGGCCGCCGACGAGCTGGCCGGCACCAAGGCCGAGATCTCCAAGAGCCGCAAGCAGGTCGCCAACTTCGCCGTCGAGCTCTATCAGAACGCCGGCATGGGCGAGCTGTCGGTCGCGATGAGCGCCACCTCGCCCGACGACTTCGCCACCAAGATGGCGATGACCGACACGGTGATGGACGTGCAGAACCGCCGCATCACCCTGCTGTCCTCCGCCCAGGCCGACGAGTCGGCCACCCAGGCCCGGCTGGTCGCCCTCCGCAAGGAGACCGCGACCAGGCAGGCACAGGCCGCCGACGCCCTCTCCGCGGCCGAGGCCGCCCGGGCCCAGGCCGACAGCGCCAAGAGCGCGCTCGACGACCTCGCCACCGCGCAGACCGAGCAGGCCAAGGCCCTCGAGGCCAAGAAGAAGGCCGAGTCCGAGCGACTCGGCTCGATGGAGGAGGAGTCCTCCAAGCTCGCCGCCGTGCTCAAGCAGCGGGCCGAGGCCGCCGCCCGCGCGGCCGCCGCGGCCAAGGCGCGCGCCGAGGCAGCCGGCCAGGCCGTGCCCAAGAGCGAGGGCCCGCCCCCCGGTGGCGGCGGCTTCCTCGCCAAGCCGGTCAACGGCCCCATCACCTCCGAGTTCGGCATGCGCTTCCACCCGATCCTCGGCTACTCCCGGCTGCACGCCGGCATGGACTTCGGCGCCCCCTGTGGCACGCCGGTGTATGCCGCGGCGTCCGGCTCGATCGTCTCCGCCGGCTGGGGCGGCGGCTACGGCAACCGCATCGTGGTCGAGCACGGCGGTGGCCTGGCCACCACCTACAACCACCTGAGCGCGATCGTGGTCCACTCCGGGTCGGTCTCGCGCGGCCAGCTCATCGGCCGCGAGGGCACGACCGGCCTGTCCACCGGCTGCCACCTGCACTTCGAGACCCGGCTCAACGGCACGCCGGTCAACCCGCGCAACTACCTCTGAGCAGTCATCCCCGGGGAGGCGAGCCGCGCCGGCTCGCCTCCCCGCGGCATACCCTGACCTCGATCGGCGTTGCCGGCCTGTAGCGTTGCCGACCGAAGGCAACAGCGGCGCCGACCGGCGCCACCCATCAGGTGAGGAAGGCAGCAGTGGCCAAGGAGCAGGGGCGCAAGGTCGTCGCGAGCAATCGCAAGGCCCGGCACGACTACCTCATCGAGGACACCTACGAGGCCGGCATCGCCCTGATGGGCACCGAGGTCAAGTCGCTGCGCATGGGCCGGGCCTCGCTGATCGACGGCTTCGCGCAGTTCAAGGACGGCGAGCTGTGGCTCGAGGGCGTCCACATCCCCGAATACGTCCAGGGCACCTGGACCAACCACACGCCGCGCCGTCGCCGCAAGCTGCTGCTGCACCGCCACGAGCTGGGCCGGCTGGAGCACAAGACCCGCGAGGCGGGCCACACGATCGTGCCGCTCGCGCTCTATTTCAAGGACGGCCGCGCCAAGGTCGAGATCGCCGTGGCCAAGGGCAAGAAGGCCCACGACAAGCGGCACGCCCTGCGCGAGAAGCAGGACGAGCGCGAGGCACAGCGCGCGCTCAGCACCCGTGGGAGGGACTACTGATGCGCTCTGGTATGCCGCGTGCCCGCGCCCCGCGCGCCCGTCACCGCGGCGCGCTCGCCGCCGTGGTCTTCGTGCTCGGCCTGCTCGTCGCGCTGGTGGCGCCCGCCACGGCCGCGCCCCGCCCCGACGTCGCCGGCTTCGACGCCGCCCGCGCGGTGCCGGCAGTAGGGGTGCCGGCAGCAGGGGTGCCGGCCGTCGACATGGCGACCGCCTTCAAGGCCGACTATGTGCTGGGCCGCGACGGCTCGGCGACGGTCACCCAGCACATCACCTGGCAGTTCCCCGAGGGGGAGGAGCGCCACGGCATCACCCGCAACATCAAGGTGCGCGCCGGCTACCAGGACCGCGAGGACACCTACCGCTACTACGACCTGAGCGATGTGTCGGTCACCTCGCCGACCGGCGCCCCGACCGACCTCCAGATCAACGACTTCGGCGCCTACAAGCGGCTGCGCATCGGATCCCCGACCGAGACGGTCCGCGGCTCCCAGCAGTACGTCATCAAGTTCAGGCTCGCCAACATCGTCAACGGGCTCTCGGACCACGCGGAGTTCTACTACAACGTCATCGACGCCTCCAACAGCGACGACTACGCCGGCGTCCAGGTGAGCGTGCGCGCGGAGGAGGCGGCCGACCGGGCCAAGTGCTTCTATGGCCCGACCGAGTCGACCACCGAGTGCACCGCGACCGCCGGCAACCCGGCGACCTTCACGCCGACCGACGCCCAGGCGAGCTCGGGCTTCAGCGTGCTGGCGAGCTTCCCGCTCACGGCCTTCGACACCCTCGAGCCAGACCTGCGCGACAGCGGGTCCGCCTCCGACGACTCCTACTCCGGCGGCTCGACAATGGACCCCGAGCAGGCCCGCCGGCTCGGCCTGCTCGCCACCGGCGCGGGCGTGCTGCTGCCCAGCCTGGCCGCGGCCCTGATGGGCCTGCTCGTGTGGTCGCGCGGCCGTGACGAGCAGTACGCCGGCCTCACCCCCGGCCTGACCCCGGGCGCGGGTGAGACCGCACCCGTGGTCCGCGGGCGCAAGCAGCCCGTCGTCGTGCAGTTCGCGCCGCCCGAGGGGGTCGCCCCCGGTCTGGTCGGCACGGTGATCGACGAGGAGGCCAATACCGTCGACGTGTCCGCGACCGTCGTCGACCTCGCCGCCCGCGGCTATCTCACGATGGAGGAGACCCAGTCCGGCATGTTCGGCCGGCCCGACTGGCACCTCACCCGCACCCAGCCGCGCGAGGCCGGCCCGCCGCTGGCCGACTACGAGGCGCTGCTGCTCGACGGGCTCTTCCGTGGCGGGTCCTCGGTGCTGCTGTCCGACCTGCGCAACACCTTCTCCGGCACCCTGCGCCAGGTGCAGAGCCACATGTATGCCGAGGTCGTGCGCCGCGGTTGGTTCCGCTCCTCCCCGCAGGCCCAGCGCGCGGCCTGGCAGGGTCTGGGCGGGCTGATGATGTTCGGCGCGGTCGCGGTGCCCTTCCTGATGACGTTCACCGGCATGGGCTTCGCGCTCGGCCTGGGCCCGCTCGTGACCCTCGCCGCGGGCATCTTCGTCACCGGTCTGATCCTGACTGTCCTGGGCCGGCGGATGGCGTCCAAGACCGCCGACGGCTCGGCGGTGCTGGCCCAGTCGCTGGGCTTCAAGCGCTACCTGGAGACCGCAGAGGCCAACCAGATCAGGTTCGAGGAGGCGCAGCAGATCTTCAGCCGCTACCTCCCGTACGCCATCGTCTTCGGTGTGGCCGAGCGCTGGGCGCGGGTCTTCAAGGAGGTCTCCGAGGCCGCCGCTGCGCAGGGCGTCGTGATCGGTACCCCGATCTGGTACATCGGGCCCGGCATGGGCGACTTCGAGCACATGACCTCGGGTCTGGATGATTTCGCCACGACCGCGGCGGGCACCTTCACCTCGACGCCCGGCTCGTCCGGGGGCTCCGGCTTCGACATGGGCGGTGGCTTCTCCGGCGGCGGTGGCGGCGGCGAGTCCGGCGGCTCCTGGTAGGCGCGCACGGCGCCCGGGCCAGCCGCGCGCGGGCGCTCCGGCGGGCGGCATACGCCCGGCCTCCTGGGCCCCAGATCACCGGCAGACAAGAGACAACGCTGGTATGCCGCGTCCCCTCAGCGCGGCATACCAGCGAAGCCGTCAGTTCTTGAAGGCGTCCTTGACCTTCTCGCCGGCGTCCTTGAGGTCGGCGGTGGCCTGCTCCGACTTGCCCTGGGCCTCACGACCCTCGTCGTCGGTGAGCTTGCCCTCGGCCTCCTTGGCCTGACCGGCCAGGCGGTCCTTGGCGTTCTCCATCTTGTCCTGCATGCCCATGTCGTCTCCAGACGGTCGTGGATGGATGGACGGCCGCTTCTTGACCTGGTGCGACGACTGTAGCCCTGGTGGGCCGCCGACAGGGGCTAGCCGGCTAGTCGATGACGACGAGCAGGTCGCCGCCCTCGACCTGCTGCTGCGGGCCGATGGCCAGTCGCGAGACGGTGCCGCCGACGGGGCTGGTGATATTGGCCTCCATCTTCATCGCCTCGATGGTGGCCACGACGCCGCCCGCCTCGACCTGGGCGCCCTGCTCGACCTGGAGGGTCACGACGCCGGCGAACGGCGCCGCGACCTGCCCCTTGACCGAGGGGTCGGCCTTCTCGGCCTGCTTGACGTCGACCTGCACCGACTCGTCGCGCACCAGCACCGGCCGCAGCTGGCCGTTGACGGTGCACATCACCGTGCGCATGCCGCGCTCGTCGGGCTCCGACATCGACTGCACCTGGAGCAGCAGGCGCTTGCCGCGCTCGATCTCGATCTCGTGCTCGCGGCCGACCTCGAGGCCGTGGAGGAACTCGCGGGTGCCCAGGATCGACAGGTCCGAATAGGCGGCCCGGGCCTCGAGATAGTCCTTGGTCGGCCCGGGGAAGAGCAGCCGGTTGAGGGTCGCCCGAGGCTCGGCGCGCAGGGCCTCCTCGTCCTCGGCGCTGAGCTCCTCGACGCGCGGCTTGACCGTGCGGCCCTCGAGCGCCTTGGTGCGGAAGGGCTCCGGCCAGCCGCCGGGCGGGTCACCGAGGTCACCGGAGAGGAAGCCGATGACCGAGTCGGGGATGTCATATGCGGTGGGGTTGGCCTCGAAGTCGGCCGGGTCGGCATTGGCGCCGACCAGGGCCAGGGCGAGGTCGCCGACGACCTTGGAGCTGGGCGTCACCTTGACGATGTTGCCGAGGATCCCGTTGGCCGCGGCATACATGTCCTCGATCTGCTCGAAGCGCTCGCCGAGCCCGAGGGCGATCGCCTGCTGACGCAGGTTGGACAGCTGACCGCCCGGGATCTCATGGGTATAGACCCGGCCGGTGGGGGAGGGCAGCCCGGACTCGAACGGCCGGTAGAGCGCCCGGACCGCCTCCCAGTAGGGCTCGAGGTCGAAGACGGACTGGAGGTCGAGACCCGTCTCGCGCTCGGTGCCCTGGGTGGCGGCGACCAGTGCCGACAGCGGCGGCTGGCTGGTGGTGCCCGCCATCGAGGAGGCGGCGGCGTCGACCGCGTCGACGCCGGCGTCGATGGCCGCGAGGAGGGTGCCGAGCTGGCCGCCGGCCGTGTCATGGGTGTGCAGGTGGACCGGCAGGTCGAAGCGCTCCCGCAGCGCGGTGACCAGCCGCGCGGCCGCGGGCGCGCGCAGCAGACCGGCCATGTCCTTGATCGCCAGGACGTGCGCGCCGGCCTCGACGATCTGCTCGGCCAGGCGCAGGTAGTAGTCGAGGGTGTAGAGGCGCTCGCCCTCGTCCATCAGGTTGCCGGTGTAGCACAGGGCGACCTCGGCGACGGCCGTGCCCGTGCCCCGCACGGCGTCGATCGCCGGGCGCATCTGGTCGACATCGTTGAGCGCGTCGAAGATGCGGAAGATATCGATGCCGGTCGTGGCGGCCTCGGTGACGAAGGCGTCGGTCACCTTGGTGGGGTAGGGGGTGTAGCCGACGGTGTTGCGGCCGCGCAGCAGCATCTGGATGGGCAGGTTGGGCATGGCCGCGCGCAGGGCGGCCAGCCGCTCCCACGGGTCCTCGTGGAGGAAGCGCAGCGCCACGTCATAGGTGGCGCCGCCCCAGGCCTCGACGCTGAGCAGCTGGGGGAGGGTGCGGGCGACGACGGGCGCCGCGGCCACGAGGTCGCGGGTGCGCACCCGCGTCGCCAGCAGCGACTGGTGGGCGTCGCGGAAGGTGGTGTCGGTGACGCCGACTCCCTTCTGCGAGCGCAGGTTTCGCGCGAACTCCTCTGGTCCTTCGCGCAGCAGGCGGTCGCGGGCGCCGGGGGCCGGCGCCGCCGCGAGGTCGACCTGGGGCAGTTTGTCGGCCGGGTTGAGGTGGTATGCCGCGGCGCCGTGCGGCTGGTTGACCGTGCGGTCCGCGAGGAAGGTCAGCAGCTTGGTGCCGCGGTCGTGGGGGGTGCGCGCGGTCTGGAGCCCGGGGTGCTGCTCGATGAAGGAGGTCGTCACCCGCCCGGCCTGGAAGTCGGGCTCGTCGAGCAGGGCCTGCAGGAAGGGGATGTTGGTGGCCACGCCGCGGATGCGGAACTCGGCCAGCGCGCGACGGGCGCGACGCACCGCCGTCGGGAAGTCGGCGCCGCGGCAGGTGAGCTTGACCAGCATCGAGTCGAAGTGCGCGCTCACCTCGGCCCCGACAAAGACGGTGCCGCCGTCGAGGCGCACGCCACCGCCGCCGGCGGAGCGATAGACGGTGATGCGGCCGGTGTCGGGCCGGAATCCGTTGGCCGGGTCCTCGGTGGTGATCCGGCATTGGAGGGCCGCCCCGCGCGGGCGGATGGAGTCCTGGTCGAGGCCGAGGTCGGCGAGGGTCTCGCCGCTCGCGATGCGCATCTGGGAGGAGACGAGGTCGACATCGGTGATCTCCTCCGTCACCGTGTGCTCGACCTGGATGCGCGGGTTCATCTCGATGAAGACATAGCGCCCGTCGGGGCCGAGGAGGAACTCGACGGTGCCGGCGTTGACATAGCCGATCTCGCGCGCGAAGGCGACGGCGTGGTCGCACATCGACTGGCGGATCTGCGGGTCGAGGTTGGGGGCCGGCGCGATTTCGACGACCTTCTGGTGGCGGCGCTGCACCGAGCAGTCGCGCTCATAGAGGTGGACGACCCCGCCGGCACCGTCGGCCAGGATCTGCACCTCGATGTGCCGCGGCTCGACCACGGCCTCCTCGATGAAGACCGTGGCATCGCCGAAGGCGGACTCGGCCTCGCGCATGGCCGCCTCGATCGACTCGCGCAGCTGCGCGGGCTCCTCGACCCGCCGCATGCCGCGGCCGCCGCCACCGGCGACCGCCTTGACGAAGACGGGGAAGCCGATCTCCTCCGCCCCGGCGACGAGCGTGTCGATGTCGGTGGACGGCTCGACCGAGCGCAGCGTGGGCAGGCCGGCCTTCTTGGCGGCGGCGATCGCCCGCGCCTTGTTGCCCGTCAGGTGCAGCACCTCCGAGGGCGGCCCGATGAAGGTGATGCCGTGCTCGGCGCACGCCTCGGCCAGGTCGGGGTTCTCCGAGAGGAAGCCGTAGCCGGGATAGACCGCGTCGGCCCCGGACTCGATCGCGACCCGCGCGATCTCGTCGGGCGAGAGATAGGCGCGGACCGGGTGGCCCTTCTCGCCGATCTGATAGGCCTCGTCGGCCTTGAGCCGGTGCTCGGACTGCCGGTCCTCGAAGGGGAAGACGGCCACGGTGCCCGCCCCGAGCTCGGTGGCGGCACGGAAGGCGCGGACGGCGATCTCGCCTCGGTTGGCGACTAGGACCTTGCGGAACACGGTGGACCTCCGGGGGTGGGGGAGCGTGCCGCCGAGCCTAGTTCGCGCCCCGCCCTGCCGTCGCACTCGGTTCCGCCATGCGGGCGGTGGGGTATGCCGCGGGGCCCGGCCCCGCGGCATACCCCACCTGTGGTCTGGTGGCCGGTGCCTCAGCCGTCGAGGCGCACGAGCATCTTGCCGGTGTTGCCGCCGGAGAGCAGGTCACGGAAGCCCTGGACGGCCTGCTCGATCCCCGAGACGGTCGTCTCACGCCAGACGATCTTGCCCTCGCGCAGCCACTGGCCGACCTCGGCCTCGAACTGGGGGCGCAGGTCCTCGTGGTCGGAGACGATGAAGCCGCGCAGGGTCAGCCGCTTGCCGATGACCAGCGCCAGGTTGCGCGGGCCGGGAGGGGCCTCGGTGGCGTTGTAGTGGGCGATCATGCCGCAGATGGCGGCGCGGCCGTGCTGGCGCATGGCGGTGATGGCCGCCTCCAGGTGGTCGCCGCCCACGTTGTCGAAGTAGACGTCGATGCCGTCGGGCGCCGCGGCGCGCAGGCCCTTGCGGATCGGCTCGGCCTTGTAGTCGACGGCCGCGTCGAAGCCGGCCTCGTCGAGCAGCCACTGGCACTTCTCGGGGCCGCCGGCGCTGCCGATGACGCGGGAGGCGCCCTTGAGGCGGGCGAGCTGGCCGACGAGCGAGCCGACCGCCCCGGCAGCGGCCGAGACGAAGACGACGTCGCCCTCGGTGAACTCGGCCACGCGCACCAGACCGGCATAGGCCGTGCGCCCGGGCATCCCGAGGACGCCGAGATAGGCCTGCGCGGGTGCGGCCTCGGTGTCGACGATGCGGGCATAGCGGGAGTGGACGACCGCGTCGGTGCGCCATCCGAGACCGTGGATCACGGTGTCTCCCAACGCGATCGGTGCGCCGGTCTCGTCGATGGCGTCACCGCGCACCTCCTCGACGACACCGACTGCCTCACCGGTCATCGGCTCGTCGAGCTCGAACGGCGGCACATAGCTCTTGACGTCGTTCATCCGGCCGCGCATATAGGGGTCGACCGACAGATAGGTGTTGCGGACCCGGATCTGGCCGGGCTGGAGTGCGGGCAGCGGGCTCTCGACCAGGGAGAAGTCGGCATCCACCGGCTCGCCGTGGGGGCGGCGGACAAGATGCCACGCGCGGGTCGTCGTCATGGGAAGTGCAACCTTTCGTCAACGGACGTTCACGATGATGTCGGACGCGGGGCCCCGGGCGCGACCACAGTATCGACATGCGGCGGGGATCGACTGACACAGGTGTGCCACCCCCCGTCCTGCACCAGCCGCTCCTCGAGGGCCACGCGCGCAATGATCATCAGCGGGCCCGCCCGCTCCTCGACGCCCTGGCCCACGGCTTCACCTCCGTGGGCATCGATGTCTGGTCTGTGGGCGGGACCCTCCTGCTCGGCTCCGACTGGCCCGATCGCGGCCGCCGCCTCGACGTGGAGTATCTCGAGCCGCTTGCCGAGCTCGTCCGCGCCAACGGCGCCGTCTTCCCCGGGCGGGACATCCCCGTGCGGCTGCTCATCGACATCCGCAGCATCGCCGCCCCGACCTGGCAGGCCCTGGAGCGGGCCCTGGTCGACTATGCCCCGATGATGACCGCCGCGGTCGATGGCCGGGTCTTCCCCGGCGCGGTCACCGCGATCATCTCCGGGCACCGCGACCTGGCCGCACTGGAGGCGGCACCGGTGCGCCGCTGCTTCGCCGACGGCCGCGTGGCCGACCTCGGCCGCGGCATACCGCCCGCCGTCATGCCCCTGGTGAGCGACTCGTGGGCGGCGCACTTCTCCTGGGTGGGGGAGTCGGCGATGGGCGAGCGGGACCGACGGACGCTGCGGGGGCTGGTCGACCGGGTCCACGACGAGGGGCGGCTGCTGCGCTTCTATGGCACCTGGGACTGGGCGGGCCCGCAGCGCGACCGGCTCTGGTCCGAGCTGCTCGACGCGGGGGTCGACCTCATCAGCACCGACGATCTCGCGGGCTTCGCCGACTTCTGCGCCGGGCGACGCTGAGGGCCGCCCCCGGCAAAGGGAATGGCCGCGGGCACCGTGGGTGTTGCATACTTGCAGTCCGCAGGAAGCCGGCCCGGCCGGTGTGTTGACAAGTGCACAGCGTGACAGGGATCCCCATGGGGGTGATCGGTTTCGACATTGTCCGGTCCATCAGGGGAAGCGGGTCGAGGACGCAGAGTTATCTCGTTAACGCCCTCTGCAAACCAATAGGTGCCAATTCCAAGCGCACCGACTTCGCCCTCGCCGCCTGAGCGAGCCCGAAGTCCGTTGGCCTAAGCACGATCTCGGCTTAGTCACCAGCGTCATCTAGAGATCTTGCTGCGCCGTCATGTCGGGGGACGGCGCGGGACTCCTACTCGACTGGGCCTGTCAGGGGACGTGTGCGCGCGAGCCCTGAGGCCGAGAAAATCCTTAGCGCACTGCACCCGGAGAAGCCCTGGTATTCCGTCAGTGGACGCGGGTTCGATTCCCGCCACCTCCACCACTCATGGACCCTGTCACGCTGTGCGCCCTGCGCCCCCACCTCACCCAGCGGCCGTTCAGCCTGCACCGGCACAATGGCCCGGATGCCCGATCAGCCCGCCCTCCAGCGCAGCACGTCCCCGTCGACCGGGGAGCGTGTGCGCGCGGCGGCGTCGTGGGCGGCGGCCAACGCGGCATTCCTCGCCGTGCTCGTGCTGGGCGGCGCGCTCGTCGCCTTCCTGACCGCGGTCGCCGGCGAGATCTATGAGCAGGTGGCCGCCGGCGACGGCGTGGAGCGGCTCGACCGCCCGCTGCTCGACTGGATCCTCGGCTGGCGCAGCCCGGGCGTCGAGTCGGCGGTGACCGCCTTCACGCACGTCGGTGGGCCCTATCTGATGCCCGCGCTTGCCGTGGTCGGCGCCGTCGGCCTGGCACTCTGGCGCCGCACGTGGTCACCGGTCGTCCTCATGGCCGTCGGCGCCGGCGGCTCGCTCGCCCTCACCCTCGCCGGCAAGGAGTTGGTGGGCCGGGCGCGCCCGCCGCTCGCCGACGCCGTGCCGCCCTTCGAGTCCTCCCCGTCCTTCCCCTCCGGCCACACCCTCAACGCCACCGTGGTCGCGGTGATCCTGCTGTATGCCGCGTGGCCGCGCCTGCGCCACGGTCGCCTCTGGCTGCTGCTCGCTGCGGCCTTCGCCGGCGCGATGGGCCTGAGCCGGGTGGTGCTCGGGCTCCACTGGCTCTCCGACGTGATGGCGGGCTGGGCGCTGGGGCTCGGCTGGGCGGCATTCGTCGTCACCGGGCACCTGCTGCTGGTGGTCCACCGGCGCGGCCCCCAACCGCGCTGGCACCGCCTGCCCGAAAGCCGCACACGGGAGACCGCAGGGCCCTAGCCTCGTGCCTGTGAGCATCCCCGCCGACGTGCCCCCGCCCCAGATCGTCGCCCCAAAACCCTTCCACCGCACCAATTTCGGCGTCGAGGTGACCAGCCTCCCGGCCGGCCGGACGCTGCGCGAGTTCGTCGCGGTGAAGGAGCCCTGGGGGTGCACCCTCCAGCTCGAGCGCAAGGACGGCAACGCGTGGGCGGTGCTGCACGCAGAGCGGCTCACGCCGACCGCGACGGCCGGCGCGTGGTTCGAGCTCGGGTCGGTGGAGGAGAGCGCCGATATCGCCTACCGGTACCGGATCCCCGCGGACGGCGCGCGCCCCGAGGTGCTCTCGGCCGAGGCGGTCATCCGCCATCGCAACCCCCGCGACTACACCGGCCTGGCGGCGGAGGCCTATGCGCTGATCCAGCCCCACCAGCCGCACACCGTCATCGACGTGGTGGAGGAGATGCCGCAGGGCACCGCGGGAGGCGCTCACGCACTGGCGACCGCGATGCTCGGCTATGACCTGATCACCCTGCACTCCTCGCTGGCCGAGGGCGGCGCGAACCGCCGCGACTTCCGGACCGTCGTGCTGCACGAGGCCGCCCACCTGCGCCAGTACGAGGTCTATGGCGATGCCGCGGCGATGGGCGACGAGATCAAGGGCGTCTATGGCAACGAGCAGTTCCTCGAGAAGGCCGCCAACTGCCTGATGGAGCGCTGGGGCGGTCTCGCCGAGGGCAACCACTTCCCCTACTGCGACACCCCCGAGGCCATCGCGATGACCGACGCGCTGGCGGCCGGCCGGCCCTATTTCCGCCCCGGCTCGCCCCACGCCCCGACAGCGTGAAGCGGGCGGGGCCGCAGCTCAGACGTCGAGCTCCCAGGCATCGCCGTTGCGGGTGAAGCCGACCCGCCCGTAGTGGTTGGTGTTGACCATGCCCACGGGGGAGACGACCTTGCGGAAGCCCTGCTGCCGGAAGAGCCCGCTGCGCCGATAGACCCAGTCGCCGGGTGAGAAGTCGCGGAAGCGCGGGGTGACATAGTCCAGCTCCAGCTGGGCCACGCCGCGGCCGGCGTTGCGGGCGATCACCACGCCGACGGTCTCGTCGCCCCGCTGCACGAGGAAGGCGCGGCGCCCGAGCGCGTGCCGGGCGGACTGCTCGGGAGAGGGGAAGCCGGGGAAAAAGGAGTGGATGTCCCTGTCGTGGGCCTCGAGGAAGTGCTGGAGATAGGTGTCGTCGACGGGCACCTGCAAGGCGGCATAGCTGGGGTTGTCGCCCCGGTCGGCGAGCAGGGAGCGGATGAACCACAGGTTGATCAGCGTCAGCGCGATGTTCATCGCCATCATCGGCCAGACGTGGATCATGCCGTTGTAGACGGCCAGGATCACGCAGGCGATGAGGTTGAGGACGCGCAGCCGCAGCACGCGCGCCTGGAGCAGCGAGAAGACGAGCAGGGCCGAGCCGGCCCAGCCCAGGGCCTCGAGCCAGCTCATCGGGCCCACGCCCAGCGCACGGTCACCGACGCCGCCACCGCGGCCTCCCCGGCCTCCACCGGCATGCCCCCCATGCTCATCGTGTCGGCCGCCATCCGCATCATCGGCCGCGGCCCCGCCGGCGCCGGCAGGTCGGCAACGGCCACCACCTCGCCGAGCCCGCGGCCGGCGAGCGCGGCATACTGCTCCGCCTTGGTGCGGGCATCGGCGAAGGCCGCCTCACGTGCCTCGGCGGCCAGCGCGGTGGTGTCGGCGATGGCCAGGGCGATCGTGTCGACGCCGAAGGCATCGCCGCCGGCCTCCGCCAGCGCCGAGACCAGGGGGGAGACCCGCGCCAGGTCGCTGATGCGCAGGCGCAGCGAGGTCCAGGCGGAGTATCCGACGATGTGCTGCCCCTGGGCATCCCACCGGGGCTGGGCCGAGGAGGAGGTCGTGGACAGGTCGGCATCGGCCAGCCCCTGCGCCCGGGCGGCGGCCGTCACCGCGCCCGCCCGCTCGGACATCTGCGACAGGGCCGCGCCGACCGAGGTGGCCTCGGCCCGCACGCTGATGTCGAGCAGCGCCATATCGGGCACGCCACTGGCCGAACCGGACCCGGAGACCTCAACGAACTCGCTCACGCCAGAACTCTATGGGAGGCGGCCGGTCCCGTCAGTCGCGTCGTGCACCAGAAGCGCGATCTGGACGCGGTTGTCGGCGTGCAGCTTGGCGAGCAGGCGGGTGACGTGGGTCTTGACGGTGGGCAGGCCCATGTCGAGCTCGTCGGCGATGTCGGCGTTGCTCATGCCCTGGCCGACCGCCAGCGCCACGTCGAGCTCCCGCGGTGTGAGGCCGGCGAGCTGGGAGCGGGCCCGGCTGGCGCGGTCACTGCTCGGCCGGGCCACCCGGCTGATCAGCTGCACGGTGACCGACGGCGAGAGGATGGGCTCGCCCGCGGCGGCCAGGCGCACCGACTCCACCAGGCGGGCCGGCGGGGTGTCCTTGAGGAGGAAGCCGGCCGCGCCGACACGCAGCGCCTCGACGATCAGGTCGTCGGTGTCGAAGGTCGTCAGGACAACCACCCGGGTGGGGGTCAGGCGGCCCGAGGAGGTGTGTGCCGCAAGGATTCTGCGCGTCGCCTCCAGCCCGTCCATGCGGGGCATGCGCACATCCATGAGCACGACGTCGGGTGTGGTGGAGGCGGCAGCGGCCACACCCTCGGCGCCGTCGGACGCCTCGCCCACGACGGTGATGTCGGCGGCCCCGCCGAGGATCATCGTCAGCCCGGCGCGCACCAGCGGGTCGTCGTCGACGAGGAGCACGCGGATGGGGTCGGCCACGACGCCCAGCCTCTCACGGGTGCCAGGGAAGGCGGGCGCGGACGACGAAGTCGCCCGCCCTGTCGCGACCGAAGCTCAGCTGCCCCCCGGCGATGATCGCGCGCTCGGTGAGGCCGAGCAGGCCGAGTCCCGAGGCGGGGAGGGCCGGTGCCTCGGGGCCTGCGTCGCCGCGTGGTGCGGCAGCGGTGGCGGTGGCGGCGGGGTTGCGGGCCTCGATGTCGAGCCAGTCGCCTGCGCGTCCGGAGATGCGCAGGTCGACCGGCTGTCCGGGGGCATGCTTGCGGGCGTTGGTGAGCGCCTCCTGGACGATCCGGAAGGCGTTGCGGGAGAGCGCATCTGGCATGGCCTGGATCGGTGCGTCGAGGTGCGCCGTGATCCGCGCGCCCGCGGCCTCCTCTGTCTCGACCAGGGCCGACAGACCCGCCAGGGTGGGCTGAGGGGGCTCGGGTGCGCCGTCGTCGGCCGTGCCGGTGTCGCGCAGCACGCCCAGCGCCTGCCGCAGCTCCGACAGCGCTTGGTGGGCGTTGTCGCGGATGACCTCGGCGGCGGCGCGGGTCTCGGCGGGGGAGAGGTCCTCCCGATAGGCCAGCGCCCCGGAGTGCATCGCCACGATCGACATCCGATGGGCGACCACGTCGTGCATCTCGCGCGCGATCCTCGACCGCTCGGTCGCCCGCGCCTGGTCCACGCGGGCGGACTGCTCACGGTCGCTCATCTCGGCGCGAGCCCGCAGGCTGGCCATCAGCTCCCGACGGCTGCCGATGGCATAGCCGATCGCCACCACGACGGCGATGAGCGCAGCCGTGAAGACCAGGGTCAGCGGCATCGGCATCGGCTCGACCTGGGTCGGGCGGATCCGCTCGAAGGCATAGCTCGAGGCCAGCGACACGACCGAGGCGACGGCGATCGGCAGCGGTCGGCGATGGGTCGACAGCGACAGCAGCGCGACCGCGGCGGCCGGGCCGGCCCCGGCGGAGACGCAGGTGAAGAGCGCGAGCAGCACGGCCACGGGGAGCGGGAAGCGCCTGCGCAGCAGCAGGATCGGCCAGGAGAGCAGCATGAGCCCGAAGTCCGGGCCATAGATGTCGTCGCCGGGCGGGTGCGGATACTGCGACTCGGTGTCCATCGAGAAGCCGAAGGAGACCACCCCGGCCAGCATCGTGACAGCGAGTCGCCACGCCTCACCGGGCCAGGTCCGGGGGCGGGGGCGGCGGTCGGTGAGCAGCAGCACGTGGGCAGCGTAGGCCGCCCCGCTCGGCGGCCACGTCAGCACGTCGGCCGGCCGGCGTCATCCTTTGGTAGGGGCCGGGGGCAGGCCCGCAGGCGCCCGGCCAGCGTGAGAGGCTGGCGGCGTGGAGCTGATCCAGCAGTACTGGGACGACTACGCCGAGGGCTTCGACGCGGCCCCCGACCACGGACTCCTCGACCCCGACATCAGGGGTGCCTGGAAGGAGCTGCTGCGGGCCTGGCTGCCGATCGAGCCTGGGCTGGTGGCCGATCTGGCCTGTGGCACCGGGTCGCTGGCGGTGCTGGCCGCCGAGCTCGGCCATCACGTCGTCGGGATCGACCTCTCGCCCGAGATGGTCGCCCGCGCCCAGGCCAAGACCGTCCACTTCGGTGGTGCGGTGCGCATCGCCCAGGGCGACGTGGCGGACCCGGACATCGAGGACGGCAGTGTCGACGCCGTGCTGGCCCGTCACATCCTGTGGACCCTGCCCGACCCACACGCGGCCATCGCCACCTGGGCGAGGCTGCTGCGACCGGGTGGACGGCTCATCCTGATCGAGGGGCAGTGGGCGTCGCAGGCCGACCCCGACACCGGGGGAGGCGACGGGCAGGGCGAGGCCTATCCCGCTGCCGAGCTGCCCTGGGCCGGGGGAGTGCCACAGGAGGAGCTGCGGGCCGCGGTCGAGCCACTGCTCGGTGACGTCCTGGCCATCCCGCTCACCGATCCGCTGCTGTGGGGCCGCGAGATCACCGACCGGCGCTATCTGCTCTGCGGCCGCCGCGACTGAGCCTTGCGGACGGGGCCGGGCGCCCCGATTGCAGCCAACCCGCTGGTAGCAGGTTGAATTGCACCCATGTCACCTGCGCCGTCCGTGTCCAACTCCTTCACCGTCCGACTCACGATCCCGGCACGGGCCACCGCGGTCAGCGAGCTGACGACGCTGGTGGAGCGCGAGGGCGCGATCGTGACCGGCATCGACGTCACCGGCTCCGGGCTGGACCGGCTGCGGGTGGACCTGACGGCGCTCGGCACCTCGCCCGAGCACGCCGAGGAGGTCGTCGAGGCGATGCACGAGCTGGAGGGCGTCAAGATCGGCGAGGTCTCCGACCGCACCTTCCTGGCCCACCTCGGCGGCAAGATCAAGATCGAGTCCAAGGCGCCGATCCGCAACCGCGATGACCTCTCCCTCGTCTACACCCCCGGCGTGGCCCGTGTCTCGACGGCCCTGGCCGAGAACCCCGCCGACGCGCGCCGCCTGACGATCAAGGGCAACACCGTGGCTGTCGTGACCGACGGCACCGCGGTCCTGGGCCTGGGCGACCTCGGGCCGCTGGGGGCGCTGCCGGTGATGGAGGGCAAGGCCGCGCTGTTCAAGCGCTTCGCCGACATCGACGCCTTCCCGATCTGCCTCGACACCACCGACACCGAGGAGATCATCCGCACGGTCAAGGCCATCTCGCCGGTCTTCGGCGGCATCAACCTCGAGGACATCTCCGCGCCGCGCTGCTTCGAGATCGAGCGCCGGCTGCGCGAGGAGCTGGACATCCCCGTCTTCCACGACGACCAGCACGGCACCGCCGTGGTGGCGCTCGCCGCGCTGGAGAACGCCCTCAAGGTCGTGGGCAAGAAGCTCGCGGACGTGCGCATCGTCATGTCCGGCGCGGGCGCCGCGGGCACGGCCATCCTCAAGCTCTTCCTGCGGGCCGGCGCCAAGGACGTGCTCGTCGCCGACGTCAACGGCGTGCTCCACCTCGACCGCGAGGATGTGCGCGACGGCCACAACGCGGTGCTGATGTGGTCGGCGCTGCACACCAACAAGCAGGGCTTCCGCGGCAGCCTCAAGGAGGCGCTCGCCGGCGCCGATGTCTTCGTCGGCGTCTCGGCCGGCAACATCCTCACCGGCGACGACATCGCCACGATGAACGAGGACGCCATCGTCTTCGCGATGGCCAACCCGCTGCCCGAGGTCGACCCGGTGGCCGCGTCCAAGCACGCCAAGGTCGTGGCGACGGGCCGCTCGGACTTCGCCAACCAGATCAACAACGTGCTGGTCTTCCCCGCGATCTTCCGCGGCCTGCTCGACGCGGCGGCCAGTCGCATCACCGACGACATCCTCCTGGCGGCCGCCGAGGCCCTGGCTGGCGTGGTCAAGCCCGACGAGCTCAACCCGACCTACATCATCCCCAGCGCCTTCCACCCCGATGTCACCAAGGTGGTCGCGGAGGCGATCCGCGACGCCGCAGAGGCCGGGCACGTCGCGCGAGAGGTGCGCAACCCCGACGACGAGGACTGATGTCGCGTCAGCTCGAGCGGCCCGCCCCGGCCCGGTCCGTCGCGCCACGTGGGCTGCTCATCGGTGCGCTCGCGGCGACCCTGGTGGTCCATCTGATCGTGCTCTACTGGCCGACCCCGGGCGGGGCGCCGGGCATCCCCGGCTTCGACAAGCTCGTGCACGTCGCGGTCTTCGCCGTGCCGACCACACTGGGCCTGCTGGTCACCGGCCGCGTGCCTGCGGTGCTGACGCTGCTCGCCCTGCACGCCCCGGTGAGCGAGATCGTGCAGTGGCGCTTCCTGGCCAACCGTTCGGGGGACTGGCGGGACCTCGTCGCGGACCTGGCCGGGGTGCTCCTGGGCTGGGTGGTCTGGCGGCGGCTGCGTCGCTGCTAGACTTGATAGACGACCTCGGCGGCGCACGGCTGCGCCCGACGGCGACACCCGATCGCCCGAGACCCCACTCGAGGAGAGACAGGCGCACCAGCGCGGTCTCTTGGCCCAGGTCCCTGTCGCCGGCCAGCAACCGCTGGGCCGGTCCACCGGACGCCACGAGCGTCTGAGGCCCGTCTTCATCGCCGTCCTCGCCAGGCCGCACTCGAGACGCGTCTACCTCGAGCACTGAGCGAGTTGATCTGCAATGCCCAAGAAGTCCATCCCCGGCGCCAAGAAGCCGCGCTGGAGCGCGGCCCAGAAGGCCGCCCACAAGTCCGTCAAGGCCGGCAAGAAGCCGCACCGCGGCCAGTCGGCAGCCGCCGAGTCGCGGCCGCGCAAGCGGGCGTATGCCGCTGACGAGCGCCCGCAGGAGCGTCGCCCGGCGCGTGGTCAGCGTTTTGAGCGGTCCGATCGTCCGCAGCGCAGCGACCGCGGCTATGACCGTCCGCAGCGTGGTGAGCGTTTTGAGCGCTCGGATCGTCCGCAGCGCAGCGACCGCGGCTATGACCGTCCGCAGCATGGTGAGCGTTTCGAGCGCTCGGATCGTCCGCAGCGCAGCGACCGCGGCTATGACCGTCCGCAGCGGTCCGACCGTTTTGAGCGGCCCGACCGTCCGCAGCGCAGCGACCGCGGCTATGACCGCCCCCAGCGGTCCGACCGTTTCGAACGGTCCGACCGTCCGCAGCGCAGCGACCGCGGCTACGACCGCCCCCAGCGGTCCGACCGTTTCGAACGGTCCGACCGTCCGCAGCGCAGCGACCGCGGCTACGACCGTCCGCAGCGTTCTGACCGTTTCGAGCGCTCCGACCGCCCCCAGCGCAGCGAGCGATTCGAGCGCCCCGAGCGCCCGGGCCGTCACCACCACAGCGCCGAGACCCGTTCTCCCCGTGGCGATTTCGAGCCTCGTCGGGAGCGTCGCCCGCTCCGACGCGAGGGCCGCGACGACCGCCGCTTCGACCGCGGTGAGCGCGGTGAGCGCGGTGAGCGCGGTTTCGACCGCGGCTATGACCGGCGCCCGGACCGCGGCGACCGCTTCGCCCGGCCCGACGCTGCCGAGCTGGCCGCGCAGGCCGAGGCCGAGCGCCACGAGGCCGACACGTGGACCAAGGCGACCCGCCGCGAGGTCGACGGTCCCGTCGAGGTGACCTCCGACAACGGCTTCGCCGCCCTCGGTGTGCCCGAGGAGCTGGTCCTCAAGCTCGCCAAGAGCGGCATCACCGAGCCCTTCCCGATCCAGACCGCGACGATCCCCGACGCCCTCGCGGGCAAGGACGTCCTCGGCCGCGGTCAGACCGGCTCCGGCAAGACGCTGGCCTTCGGCCTGCCGACCCTGACGCGCATCGCCGCGAGCGGCAAGGCCGCCCCGCGCCGTCCCCGCGCGCTCGTCCTCGTGCCGACCCGTGAGCTGGCGATGCAGGTGTCCGACGCCCTGGAGCCGCTCGCGCACGTCCTCGGGCTGCGCCAGCGCCTCGTCGCCGGCGGCCTGTCCTATGAGGGCCAGATCAAGGCCCTCGACCGCGGCATCGAGCTGCTCATCGCCACGCCGGGCCGCCTCGGCGACCTCCTCGAGCGCGGCGCGGTGGAGCTGGACGACATCGAGGTCGCGATCCTCGACGAGGCCGACCACATGGCCGACATGGGCTTCCTGCCCGAGGTGACCGCCATCCTCGACCGCGCTCCCGAGGGCGGCCAGCGGCTGCTCTTCTCGGCGACGCTCGACAAGGGCATCGACGGCCTCGTCGAGCGCTACCTCGTCGACCCGGTCGTGCACTCCACCGACGACGCCCAGGCGTCCGTCGACACGATGGAGCACCACGTCATCCTCGTCGAGCCGACCCACAAGAAGGTCATCACCGCCGAGGTCGCCAACCGCGAGGGCCGCACGGTCGTCTTCGTGCGCACCAAGCTCGGCGCCGACCGGGTGGCCGAGCAGCTGCGCGAGGCCGGCGTCTTCGCCGCTGCCCTGCACGGTGGGCTGACCCAGTCGGCGCGCAACCGCGTGCTGGGCGCCTTCCGCGAGGGCACCCTCCCGGTGCTGGTCGCCACCGATGTCGCGGCGCGCGGCATCCACGTCGACGATGTCTCGGTCGTCCTCCAGGTCGACCCGCCGGCCGACTTCAAGGACTACCTCCACCGCTCCGGCCGCACGGCCCGCGCGGGGGAGCGGGGCACGGTCGTGACCCTGGCCCTGCCGCACCAGCGCCGCACCATGGAGCGCATGGTCCGCGACGCCGGCGTCGACACCAAGCCCGTCAAGGCCGTCCCCGGTGACGAGGTGCTGGCCGCCGCCGGCGCCCGCCCGGTCAGCGGCGTCGCGATCGAGCCCGAGCGGCTGCGCGCCGTCCTCGAGCCCCCGCGCAAGGGCCGCCCCGGCCGCGGCCCCCGTGGCGGTGGCCCGCGCGGCGGCGGCTTCCGCGGCCGCGACGACCGACCGCGCGGTGGCCGTGGCGAGCGCTCCGAGCGCCCGCGCCGCGACCGTGACGGCGACGGGCGTCCCGACTGGCGCCCGCGTGAGCGTGGCGAGCGCAGCGGCGGCCGCCGCTACTGACGCCACAGGCTGACCAGCACCACCGCACGACCAGAGGTATGCCGCGGGGCCCAGCCCCGCGGCATACCTGCGTCTGGGGCCGCACACCCATGCCGGGCGAGGGGGCGTCGCCACCCCGGAGGGCCTGTGGGCGGAGCGGCCGCGCAGGCACAATGGGGGCGTGGACAACCTGACCGGCCGGCTGCTGGTGGCGACCCCGTCGATCGAGGACGGCGTCTTCCACCGGTCGGTCGTGCTCGTCCTGCACCACAGCGACGAGGGGGCGCAGGGCGTCATCCTCAACCGGCCCACCGAGGCGATGGTGGACGAGGCGCTGCCCGGCTGGCAGGACCACGCGACCGCCCCCACGGCGCTCTTCGAGGGCGGACCGGTCGGGCTCGACTCCGCACTCGGCGTCGTCAGCGTGCCCGGGGAGGACAAGGAGCCGCTGGGCGTGCACCGGCTCTTCCGCGGGGTCGGTGTCGTCGACCTCGACGCGCCCCCGGTGCTGATCGCGCCCGAGGTGGCCGGGCTGCGGATCTTCGTCGGCTACTCCGGCTGGGACGGCGGACAGCTGGAGGAGGAGATCTTCGAGGGCAGCTGGTATGTCGTCGACGCCGAGGCGCGCGACCCCTTCAGCGACGACCCCCGCGGGATGTGGGTGCGGGTGCTGGCCCGCCAGCCCGACCGGCTCGCGCTGCTGGCGACATTCCCCGAGAACCCCAGCCTCAACTAGGCGACTCGGGTGACCCCCACCCGGCCGCCTACGCTGGGGGCATGAGCGACCCGCAGATCCCGCTGGACGACCCGCTGGCGCCCCAGGCGCAGCCGCGCACCTCCACCGCCGTCCTCGAGCGTGAGGAGGTGGCCGAGCAACTCCAGGAGCCGGGCGACCACGAGCGCTTCTCCCACTATGTGCGCAAGGAGAAGATCCTCGAGAGCGCGCTGTCCGGCGAGCCCGTCATCGCGCTGTGCGGCAAGGTGTGGGTGCCGGGCCGCAATCCCGACCGCTTCCCGGTCTGCCCGATCTGCAAGGAGATCTATGACGGGCTGCGGGCCCCGCAGGACGGCGAGGAGTAGCCCTCCGACGCGGCGGCCCGGCGCCGCCCCCGCGCACGCCGACACGCGCTATCACACGGCCAACTGCGGTCTGCGGCATACCGGCTCGGCATGTCGGATCGGGATCTGACCTATCGTTGACGGCCTATGAGCACGGCCGCAGCCTCACATCTCTCACCCGCCTTCCCCGAGCGGGCTGCGTGGGGTACCGCCTCCAAGCTGCGCGCCTGGCAGGCCGAGGCGCTGACGGCCTATCTCGACGGCGGCCACCGCGACTTCCTGGCCGTGGCCACGCCCGGCGCAGGCAAGACGACCTATGCCCTGCGGGTGGCGACCGAGCTGCTCGGGCGCGGCGAGATCGACGCCGTCACGGTCGTGGCGCCCACCGAGCACCTCAAGACCCAGTGGGCCGACGCCGCAGGCCGGGTCGGGATCGACCTCAACCCGAGCTTCTCCAACTCGGCCGCCCGGCACTCCTCGGAGTTCCACGGCGTGGCCCTCACCTATGCGCAGGTGGCCGCTCGCCCCGACCTGCACCGCTATCGCACCCAGAGCGAGCGCACCCTGGTGATCCTCGACGAGATTCACCACGGCGGCGACACCCGCTCGTGGGGTGACGCCATCCGCGAGGCGTTCGAGCCCGCCGTGCGCCGCCTGGCCCTGACCGGCACGCCCTTCCGCAGCGACACCTCGCCGATCCCGTTCGTGCGCTATGAGATGGACGAGCAGGGCATCCTGCGCAGTGCCTCCGACTACACCTACGGATACTCCGAGGCCCTGCGCGACGGCGTCGTGCGGCCCGTGATGTTCATGGCCTATGGCGGCGCGATGCGCTGGCGCACCAAGGCGGGCGACGAGATCGCCGCCAGGCTCGGCGAGCCGATGACCAAGGACCAGACCGCCCACGCCTGGCGCACCGCGCTCGACCCCAAGGGCGAGTGGGTGCCGGCGGTGCTGCGGGCCGCCGACACCCGGCTGACCGAGGTGCGCAGACATGTGCCCGACGCCGGCGCGCTGGTGATCGCCTCCAACCAGGCCTCCGCCCGCGCCTATGCGCGCATCCTCGACGAGCTCACGGGGGAGAAGACCACCGTGGTGCTCTCCGACGACGCGGGGGCGTCCGCGCGCATCGAGGAGTATGCCGCGGGCAGCCAGCGCTGGATGGTCGCCGTGCGCATGGTCTCCGAGGGCGTCGACGTGCCGCGCCTCTGTGTGGGGGTCTATGCGACCTCCACCTCCACGCCGCTCTTCTTCGCCCAGGCCGTCGGCCGCTTCGTGCGGGCCCGCAAGCGCGGCGAGGTCGCCTCGGTCTTCCTCCCCAGCGTCCCGGTGATCCTCGAGCACGCCGCGCGACTGGAGGAGGAGCGCGACCACGCGCTCGACCGCCCTGAGCAGCCCGGTGCCGAGGGCAACATCTGGGCCGAGGAGGAGGGCCTGCTCGCCGAGGCCAACCGCACGCAGAGCGGCGCCGACGGACTGGAGGACGCCCGGTTCGAGGCGCTGGAGTCCGACGCGCACTTCGACCACGTGCTCTTCGACTCCCGCCAGTTCGGCCTCCACGCCGACGTGGGCTCGGAGGAGGAGCAGGACTACCTCGGTCTGCCCGGTCTGCTCGAGCCCGACCAGGTGACAGCGCTGCTGCACGAGCGTCAGCGCAAACAGAGCAGCCGCAAGCCGGCCGCCGAGCCCAAGGAGGACCGGGTCGGCGCCCATCGCGCGCTCGCGGCCCAGCGCAAGGAGCTCAACAAGCTCGTCGCGGCATACGCCAAGAAGACGGGGGCGCCGCACGCCAACATCCACATGGACCTGCGGCGCGCCTGCGGCGGTCCCGACCTGGCGGCTGCGACCTCCGAAGAGGTCACCGCCCGGATCGCCAGGATCCGCAACTGGTTCGTCGGTCGGCGCTGAGCCGGAGCGGGGGGAGCCCCGCCGACGCTCACGTAGTCTGGTCGGCATGGCGAACCCGACCGCGCCGGGCTGGTATGACGACCCGGACAACCCCGAGCAGCTGCGCTACTTCGACGGCGTCGTCTGGAGCCAGCACACGACACCCCGCGTGACGCGGCAGGCCCAGCCGCCGCAGCAGAGCGCGGCACCGGGGGAGACCTGGCGCCACGATGCCGGCCAGGCGCCCGGTCAGTGGGGCCAGCCCCAGGACCGGTGGCAGGCGCCGCCCTCCGGGCAGTGGCAGCAGCCGGGTGCCCCCGGCCAGTGGCAGGCGCCGCCCATGGCCGGCTGGTCCAACGAGCCGGGGACGCGCGACGGGCAGCCCTATGCCCGGTGGATCGAGCGCGTTGGCGCCTATCTCGTCGACAGCCTCATCCTCACCGTGCCGACCGCGCTGGTCGCGGGCTATCCGATCCTCAAGGGGATGGGGCCCTTCATCGAGGCCTACCGGGCCCTGCTCGCGGACCCCACCGACGAGGCGAGGATGGAGGCGCTCCGCGCCGCCCCGCTCGACTACCCCTGGCTGGCGCTGGGCATGGCCCTGTCGCTGCTCGTGCAGCTCGCCTATCAGACCTTCTTCCTCACCCGCAGCGGCGCCACCCCCGGGAAGCGCATGCTCGGCATCAGCGTGCGCGACGAGGACGCCCGCGGGCCCCTCAGCCTGGCCCAGGCGCTGCGCCGACAGGCCCTCCAGATCGGGCTGAGCATCGTGGGCGCCGTGCCCGTGGTCGGCACCCTCACCGGCATCGTGAGCTTCCTGGACTATCTCTTCCCGCTGTGGGATGCCAAGCGCCAGTCGCTGCACGACAAGGTCGGGCGCACCGTCGTCGTCAAGGGCTCCCAACCGCCCCGGAGCGAGTCGGGACCGCCCGCCTCGTGACCCGCGGGCGCTCCACCTGCCACCGGGGTCACCTCGGAGGCTAGATTCGGCAGCGTCGCCGCAACCGCGGCATACCCGCTGATGGAGGAGCACCACCACCATGTCCGCTCTCCTGGAGACCACCACGTCCCGCCGCCAGATGCTCGCGATGGCCGTCGTCGGAGGCGCCGGCCTCGCCCTCGCCGAGCCCGCCGCGGCAGCGCCCAAGCCCGACCGGCACAGCTACCGCTTCACGGTGCTGGGCACGACCGACCTGCACGGCAATGTCTTCAACTGGGACTACTTCAAGGACGCCGAATACGACGACAAGGCCAAGAACGACATCGGCCTGGCCAAGGTCTCGACGCTGGTGACCGCGATGCGCAAGGAGCGGGGCGAGGCCAACACGCTGCTGCTCGACGCCGGCGACACCATCCAGGGCACGCCGCTGGCCTACTACTACGCCCGGATCGACCCGATCACCGGCGGCTCGAAGCACCCGATGGCCCTGGCGATGAACGCGATCGGCTATGACGCGGCCGCCCTGGGCAACCACGAGTACAACTACGGCCTGGACACCCTCCGGGTCTTCGAGGACCAGTGCGACTTCCCGCTGCTGTCGGCCAACTCGGTCGACTGGGACACCCGCCAGCCGATCTTCCCCGACTATGTCGTCAAGACGGTCCGCATCCCCGGCCAGAAGCCGCTCAAGGTCGGCATCCTCGGCCTCGTCACGCCGGGCGTGGCCATCTGGGACAAGGCCAATGTCGAGGGCCGGGTCCGCTTCCCCGGCATCGTCGAGCAGGGCGCGGTCATGGTCCCGCGGATGAAGGCCGCCGGCTGCGACCTCGTGATCGTCTCCTGCCACTCCGGCCCCGTCCCCGGCTCCTCCTATGGCGACGCGCTGCCCTATCCCGAGAACGCCTCGACCCAGCTGGCCGAGCAGGTCCCGGGCATCGACGCGATCCTCGTCGGCCACGCCCACCTCGAGATCCCCGAGCGCTTCGTCACCAACGCCGCCACCGGCAAGCAGGTGCTGCTGTCGGAGCCGCTGCGCTGGGGGATGCGCCTGTCGGTGATGGACTTCGACCTGGCCAAGGAGCGCGGCCAGTGGATCCTGAAGTCCTCTGCCGCAACGCTGCTCAACGCCAACACCGTGGCCGAGGACCCCGCCATCGACGCCATCCTGCGCCCCGCCCACGAGCAGGTGCGCACCTATGTCAACAGCGTCATCGGCTCCTGCACGACCACCATGTCGGCGGCCACCTCGCGCTTCGAGGACACGATGGCGATGGACTTCGTCAACTTCGTGCAGGCCGACGCCGTCAAGGCCGTCCTGGCCGGCACGCAGTATGCCGCGCTGCCCGTCCTCTCGATCGCCGCGCCCTTCAACAAGGACGCCGCGATCCCGGCCGGGCAGGTCACCGTGCGCGATGTCGCGGGCATGTATGTCTTCGACAACACGCTGATGGCGGTCGTGCTCACCGGCGCCCAGGTCAGGGACTACCTGGAGTTCTCGGCCGGCTACTTCCGCCAGGTCTCGGGGACCGGCCCCTTCCAGCCCGAGCAGGTCACCAACGCCGTAACCGTGCTGGCCCCGGGCGGCACCCCCGACTACAACTACGACATCATGGGCGGGCTCGACGCGTCGCTGTCCTATGACATCGACATCTCCCAGCCCGCCGGCTCGCGCATCGGCAACCTCACCTACGCGGGGGCGCCGATCGACCCCGCAGCCGAATTCGTGATCGCGATCAACAACTACCGCCAGTCCGGCGGCGGCAACTATCCCCACGTCAAAACCGCCCCCGTGGTCTACAACGCCCAGGTCGAGATCCGCCAGCTGATCATCGACTGGGTCAGCGCGCACGGCACGATCGACCCGGCCGACTTCACCACCTATGACTGGCACCTGGTCTCCGGCGGCAATCCGGTGCAGGTCGTCGGCGCGGTCGAGGGCGGCGCCACCGCCTGAGCCGACCACCACGATGGGGTATGCCGCCCGCTCACCCCGAGCGGGCGGCATACCCCTGTCCGGCGCCGGGGATGGGACACTGGGGGCATGCGGTTGCTCAACCTCGTGCTCAACATCGTCTGGCTCGTCTTCGCCGGCTTCTGGATGGCGGTGGGCTATGCCGCGGCGGGGATCCTCTGCTTCATCTTCATCGTGACCATCCCGCTCGGGGTGGCCGCCTTCCGGATGGCCAACTACTCCTTCTGGCCCTTCGGCCGCACGCTCGTCCCGACCCACGACGCGGGCGCCGGGGCCGGCGCCCTCAACATCGTGTGGATCGTCTTCTTCGGCTGGTGGCTCGCCCTCGGCCACATCCTCACCGGGATCTCCCTCTGCCTGACGGTCATCGGCATCCCGATGGGCATCGCGAGCTTCAAGATGGTGCCGGTCTCGCTCGTGCCCTATGGCAAGGAGATCGTGCCGACCCGACAGGTCGCCGCGCGCCAGACGTGGGGCTCCTACGGCCCGTCGGTGCGCTGACCCCCGGGGAGTGCTCCCCATAGGCCCCACCGGGCAGGACGCCTAGGGTCGAGGGACGTGCCGACGACAGGGGAGCAGATGAGCGAGCAGTCCGGGGCCGACCAGGGCGTCGACGAGACGACCGCCAAGCGGTGGCGGCTGGGGCCCAACGCCGGCATCCGGCGTCCGCACGGTGGTGAGGTCGCCGACGACGGTGCCAACGCGGAGTTCCAGCGGCGCTGTGACGAGATGTCGGTGCTGACGGGGGACCGCGTCACGGCCACCGGCGAGGACCGCTTCCGCCCCGAGGGCACCTTCTCCACCGGCGGCA
Organism: Micrococcales bacterium; assembly: GCA_021287075.1. GTDB lineage: Bacteria > Actinomycetota > Actinomycetes > Actinomycetales > Dermatophilaceae > JAJTBD01. The sequence goes on from JAJTBD010000006.1 coordinate 55,322, forward strand.
GGGGGAGCAGCGCCGGCTGGTGAGTGGCTCAGGCCACGCTGACGCCGGCCGCGCGCATCTCCTCGAGCGCCGCTGCGGTCGTCTCCGGCGCCACCCCGGCCGTCAGGTCCAGCAGGACCCGGGTGTCGAAGCCGGCGCGGGCCGCGTCGAGAGCAGTCGCCCGCACGCAGTGGTCGGTGGCGATGCCGACGATGTCGACGCGGCGGATCTCCTTCTCCCGCAGCCATTCTGCGAGACCCTTTGCCTCGCCGGCCGCGTCGGTCATCCCCTCAAAGCCGCTGTATGCCGCGGAGTCGTGCCCCTTGCGGAAGATCGCGTCGACGTCGGGCAGCGCCGGCTTGAGCTCGTCGTGGAAGTCCTCGCCGCCGGTGCCCACCTTGCAGTGCACCGGCCACGAGTCGCGATAGTCGGGCTCGGTGCCGGCGGGGGCCCAGTGGCTGCCGGGGTCGTGGTGCCAGTCGGCGGTCGCCGCGATCGCGGCATAGCCGGCACCGCTCTCGGCCACGAGCCCGGCGATGCGACGGGCCACGTCGGTGCCCCCGGCGACCGCGAGGGAGCCGCCCTCGCAGAAGTCGTTCTGGACGTCGACGATGATCAGGGCGAGCGCTGAGGAGTCGGCCATGGCCCCAACCTAACGCGACCCCGTCAGGAGTCGGTGAGGAAGTCGGTGCGGACGGCGACGTCGCCGCGGGAGAGCTGGTGCGCCGAGCGGGGCAGCTCGGCGACCGAGGCCTCGTGGCGGGCCCGCGCGGCGTCGAGGGTGGCGTGCTCGCGCCCGACGATCTCGCCGCCGCGGACGAGCTGCACCATCAGGTCGCGGTCGTTGCCGTCGTTGACGGGGGGCTCCCCGATGCCGAGGACCTCGGCCTCGGCGACACCGTTGCCGTTGCGCCGGCGCATGGCGTATTTGCGGCCGCCGACCGAGCCCTTGTCCTTGGACTTCTTTGCGACAGACTCCATCTCGCCCGCGCCGTTCTCGCGCGCGACGAGCTTGTAGACCATCGAGGCGGTGGGCGCGCCCGAGCCGGTCACCACGCGGGTGCCGACGCCATAGACGTCGACGGGCGCCGCGGCGAGTGCGGCGATGGCGTATTCGTCGAGGTCGCTGGTGACCACGATGCGGGTGTCGGTGGCGCCGAGGGAGTCGAGCTGCTCGCGCACCTCCTGCGCCTGGACGACGAGATCGCCCGAGTCCAGCCGCACGCCGCCGAGCTGTGGGCCGGCGACCTCCACCGCGGTGGCGACCCCCTGGGGCACGTCATAGGTGTCGACAAGCAGGGTCGTGCCGACGCCCAGCGAGGCGACCTGCGCCTCGAAGGCCTGCCGCTCGTCGTCGTGGAGCAGGGTGAAGGCGTGCGCGGCGGTGCCGGCCGTGGGCACGCCATAGCGCCGCCCCGCCTCGAGATTGGAGGTGGTGGCGAAGCCGGCGATGTATGCCGCGCGCGCTGCCGCGACCGCCGCCTCGTCCTGGGTGCGCCGGCCCCCCATCTCGATGCACGGGCGGTTGCCGGCGGCGCCGGTCATGCGGCTCGCGGCGGAGGCAACAGCGGTGTCGTGGTTGAGGATTGACAGGATCACGGTCTCGAGGATCACGCCGTGGGCGAAGTCGGACTCGACGACGAGGACGGGGGAGTAGGGGAAGTAGGCCTCTCCCTCGGCGTATCCCCAGACGTCGCCGTCGAAGCGGTAGTCGGCGAGGAAGCCGAGGGTGTCCTCGTCGACCACCTTGTGCTCCCGCAGGAAGGCGATCTCCTCGTCGCCGAAGCGGAAGCTCTCGATCGCGTCGAGCACCCGCCCGGTGCCGGCGAGCACGCCATAGCGGCGGCCCTCGGGAAGCCGCCGGGCGAAGACCTCGAAGACGCAGCGCCGCGTGGCGGCCCCCGACTTCAGCGACGCCTGAAGCATCGTCAGCTCGTAGTGGTCGGTCAGCAGCGCCGTGCTCGGCCTCGTTGTGCTCACCCTCTGCACCCTAGCGCCCGCCCTCCCGGGCGCGCCCGCGCTCGGACCGGCGCCACCCGGCATACGTATCCTTGGCGTGTGTCACTCGCACCTGTCGAGCAGGAGGAGGCGTCCGCCGGAGCGGATGCCTCCGTCGATGTCCCCTGGATCACTCTCGTGTGGAACGACCCGGTCAACCTGATGTCCTATGTGACCTATGTCTTCCAGAGCTATTTCGGCTACTCCAGGGCCAAGGCCGAGCGCCTGATGATGGACGTGCACCACAAGGGCCGCGCCGTCGTCTCCACCGGCCCGCGCGAGAAGATGGAGATCGACACCGAGGCCCTCCAGGGCTACGGCCTGTGGGCGACCTTCCAGAAGGACGAGTGATGGCGCGCGGCTTCCAGCGCAAGGGCAGCACCTATGCCGCAAAGCTCGACGACGCCGAGCGCGGCGTCGTGCTCGGGCTCATGGAGCAGGTGCTCGACCTGGTCGCGCCCGACCTCCAGCCCACCACGAGCGGCGACCCCTTTGACGACATCGTCGCCGGGCTCGGCTCGCTCGGGGCCGGGGTGTCCGTCGCCGGCGAGGACCAGGTGCCCGACGGCGCCGACGCCCTCACCGAGCGCGACCCGGCGCTCGCCCGCCTGCTGCCGACCGCCAACCGCGAGGACGAGCAGGCGGCCGCCGAGTTCCACCGGCTGACCGAGCACTCGCTGCGCACCACCAAGGCGCGCAACCTGCGCATCGCCATCGAGGCGCTCGCCGGGGCCGAGCGCTCGCGGGTCGTCCTGACCGAGCAGCAGGCGATCGCGACCGTCGTCGCGCTGACCGACGTGCGCCTCGTCCTCGGCGAGCGCCTCGGGCTGCACACCGACGAGGACGTCGAGCGGATGGAGGCCATGGCCGAGGAGCTCGACCCCGACGAGCCCGTCGTCTATGCCCTGGCCGTCTATGACTTCCTCACCTGGCTCCAGGAGACCCTGGCGACCGCCATGCTGCCCGACCCCGCGGGCCGCGAGGACTGACCCGACTCAGGCGTGCGGGGCCCCCTGATAGGACCCCACGCTGAAGAGATTGCCCTCCGGGTCGGCGACGGAGGCCGAGCGGCCGCCGTAGTCCTGGTCCTCCGGCTCGCGCACGCTCGTGCCGCCGGCAGCGAGCGCCGCGGCATACGCCCGGTCGACGTCGTCATCGGAGGGGACGGTCAGGTAGACATTGCCGGTGCCCGCACCGTGGCGGAAGGTCTCGTCCGGGTCGTCGCTCGCGGAGGCGAACATGACCCCGCCGCCCTCGCCCCACGCGAACTCGGCATGGACGACCCTGGCCGGGTCGGACTCGTCCCGGTGGACGGCGCGCTCGGTGAAGCCGAGCGCGGTGAGGAAGGCGGGCGCCCCCTCGACATCGCGATAGGACAGGCAGCTGAAGAGGTGGTGTGTGCTCATGCCTCGAGGCTGGCAGGTGCGCTCAGGTCCGGTCTTGGACAAACCGGAAGGGCTCACCGACCAGCTCGCGCGGCGTCTGACTCGCCAGCTGGCCCCAGTCGCGGGTGAGGTGGCTCTGGTCGGCATAGCCGGCCTCGGCGGCCACCTGCCCGAGCGGTATGCCGCGCTGCGCCGCGCGCCGGGCGTGGTCGAAGCGGTGCAGCCGGGCCGCCTGCTTGGGGCTGACCCCGAGTTCGGCGGCGAACCGCCCCGATAGCCAGCGAGGTGAGCGGCCGACCGCTCGCGCGACCTCCTCGACACGGGCGGTGCCACGGCTCCGCTCGAGGAGAGCCCACGCGCGGTCGAGGTCTGCCTCGGTGCGCTGCCGCACGCGGTCGGCCCGGCGGCGCAGCTCGGCGTCGAGGATGTCGAACCGCTCCTGCCACCCGGCTGCCTCGGCCAGGCGGGCGTGGGTGGCCGCACTGAGGCAGGTCGGCAGCTCGTCGTGGTCGACGACCTCGCCCGCGAGGGCCCCTGCGGGCAGCCCCAGCAGCGCGCGGGCGCCGCGCGGGGTGAGCGAGAGCTGGATGCCGTGCTGGTGCCCGCGGGTGTGGACCAGGACGGGGCGCAGGTGCAGACCGCCGGCCAGCCGCCAGTGCCTCGTCGTTGGCCCGCCCGGCCAGGCCGACTCCAGCGGGGCGTCGAAGGCGAGGATCACGGTCACGGCCGGAGAGGGCAGCCCGTGGTGCACCACGCGCGGGTCCATCCGCTCGTCGTAGCCGACATAGTCGCCGACGAGGTGGGCCAGGGCGGGATGCGGTGCTCGGGTGGCGCCGGCCATGGGACGAGGGTAGCGATGGCGAGGCCCGGGCGGCGCCCGTCCGGGCGGCATACCTGCTCGGCATTGGGCCGGGGCACACCGCGCCGTTACCCTTGTCAGATGCCTGGCGAGTCCCTCTTCCCTGCCCTCGAGCCCCTGCTCGAGCAGGTCAGCAAGCCCATCCAGTATGTGGGCGGTGAGCTCAACTCCACCGTCAAGGACTGGCACGTGGGCGGCCACGACGACGAGGGCAATGAGCTCACGACGCGCTGGGCGCTGATGTATCCCGACGCCTACGAGGTGGGCGTGCCCAACCAGGGCGTCATGATCCTCTATGAGGTCATCAACGAGCAGCCGGGCGCGCTCGCGGAGCGGACCTATGCCGTGTGGCCCGACATGGAGGCCCTCATGCGCGAGCACGGGGTGCCCCAGTTCACCGTCGACGGGCACCGGTCGGTCAAGGACTTCGACCTCTTCGGGGTCTCCTTCTCCACCGAGCTCGGCTACACCAACATGCTCACCGCGCTCGACCTCGCCGGGATCCCGCTGCACGCGGCCGACCGCGGCGAGGACGACCCGATCGTGATCGCCGGCGGGCACGCGGCATTCAACCCCGAGACCATCGGCGACTTCATCGACGCGGCGATCATCGGCGACGGCGAGCAGGCCGTCCTCGAGGTGACCGGCATCGTCTCGGAGTGGAAGGCCCAGGGGAGGGCCGGTGGTCGCTTCGAGCTGCTCGTGCGGCTCGCCGAGACCGGCCGGGTCTATGTGCCGGCCTTCTATGACGTCGACTATCTGCCTGACGGGCGCATCCAGCGCATCGCGCCGCGGGAGGACATGCCCGAGGCGCCCTGGCGGGTCGCCAAGAACACCGTCATGGACCTCGACGAGTGGCCCTATCCCAAGCAGCCGCTCGTCCCCCTCGCGGAGTCGGTGCACGAGCGGATGTCGGTCGAGATCTTCCGCGGCTGCACCCGCGGCTGCCGCTTCTGCCAGGCCGGCATGATCACCCGCCCCGTGCGCGAGCGCTCCATCACGGGCATCGGCGAGATGGTCGAGCGCGGGCTCGCCGCAACGGGATTCGAAGAGGTGGGCCTGCTCTCCCTCTCGAGTGCCGACCACTCCGAGATCGCCGACGTGACCAAGGGACTGGCCGACCGCTATGAGGGGACCCAGACCGGTCTGTCGCTGCCCTCGACCCGGGTCGACGCCTTCAACATCGACCTGGCCAACGAGCTCACCCGCAACGGCCGCCGGTCGGGGCTGACCTTCGCCCCCGAGGGCGGCAGCGAGCGGATGCGCAAGGTCATCAACAAGATGGTGACCGAGGAGGACCTGATCAACACCGTCGCGGCCGCCTATGGCGCGGGCTGGCGGCAGGTCAAGCTCTATTTCATGTGCGGGCTGCCCACCGAGACCGACGAGGACGTCCTCCAGATCGCCGAGCTCGCCAAGCGGGTCATCGAGACCGGGCGCAAGGTCTCGGGCAAGCGCGACATCCGTTGCACGGTCTCGATCGGCGGCTTCGTGCCCAAGGCGCACACGCCCTTCCAGTGGGCCGCCCAGCTGGGCGCCGAGGAGACCGACGCGCGGCTTGAGAAGCTGCGCGAGTCGATCCGCTCCGACAAGCGCTATGGCTCGGCCATCGGCTTCCGCTATCACGACGGCAAGCCGGGCATCGTCGAGGGGCTGCTCTCCCGAGGGGACCGCCGCGTCGGCCAGGTCATCGAGGCCGTCTGGCGCGACGGCGGCCGCTTCGACGGCTGGAGCGAGCACTTCTCCTATGAGCGCTGGATGCGCTGTGCCGCAGAGGTTTTCGAGGGCATGGAGTGGCCCATCGATGTCGACTGGTACACCACCCGCGAGCGGGGCCAGGCCGAGGTGCTCCCGTGGGACCACATCGACTCCGGCCTCGACAAGGAGTGGCTGTGGGAGGACTGGCAGGACGCGGTCTCCGGCGCCGAGGTCGAGGACTGCCGGTGGACGCCCTGCTATGACTGCGGGGTCTGCCCCCAGCTCGGCACCGAGATCCAGATCGGCCCCACCGGCAAGACCCTGCTGCCGCTGAGCGTGGTCGGGGCCGGCAAGGACCGCCTGCTCGAGGGCTGAGCTCCCGCCCGGCACCCGGCGCCGGCGTATGCCGCCCCGAGGCGGCATACGCCGGACGCTCAGCCCGGACACTCAGCCCAGGCGCGCCGCATCGCGCAGCAGACCACGCGAGGCGAGCAGCCCGACAAAGAGCAGCCCGACCGACAGCCCCACGGCCGCGACGAAGCGCAGCAGCATGCCGGCGCCGATGAAGGACGAGGCCGAGGCGAAGAGCAGCAGCGAGAAGCCGAGTGTCAGGGCGATGGTCACCGCGAGGGGCAGCGCCACCTCGAGGGTCCGGGCCCAGTGGAGGGTGCCCAGATCGGTCCCGGCATAGGCCAGGGCGCGGTACTGCGGCGCCTGGTCCAGCACCCGCGCGGCCTGCACGACACCGGCAGCGGTGGCGGCGATGACCGACACGATGGCCAGGGTGATCAGCGCGCCGGTGGCCATGTCCTGCCCGAGATAGGGCAGGTCGTCCTCGGGGGACGTCGCGATGCCGTCGGTGACCGTCGCCAGCGTCGCGAGCAGGACCCCCAGGCCCATCGTGCTCGTGGTCCGCCACGCGCTGCGGGGATCGTCGACGATGCGCCTGGCCGCGAGCAGCATCGCCGGGCGCCGGGCGAGACCGGCCACGACATGCCCGAAGAGCATCATCGCCCAGGGGCCGATCAGGTTGATCGACCCGACCGCGATCACGAGCATCGCGCACATCACCCCGATGCCGACCTGGCCCATCCCGCCCGAGACGGCCACCCAGCCCACCAGGGCCACCAGCGTCGCGAGCACGCGCAGGATGCTCAGCCGGGCTGGACTGACCCGGCCCGCCACCCCGAGAGGGGTGACGGCGACCGCCGCCAGGCTCACCAGGCCGCTGACGGCCGCGAGCAGCACCACGGCCGCCACGACGGCGGCGACCGCGAGCGGCCCGACCCACAGCTCGTCGGTGCCCAGATGGCCGCCCAGGAAGGGGATGCGCGAGAGCGCAGGGATGAGCGCGAGGTATGCCGCGGTGCCCCCGACCGCGCCGACGCCCGCCTGGAGCGATGTCTCGGCGAGGGTGAACAGGCCGACCTGGCCCGACGTGGCACCGGCAAGGCGCAGCTGCGCCAGTCGGCGGTTGCGGCGGCTGACCGACAGCCGGGCGGCCAGCCCGCCGAGGGTGAGGATCGGGACGGCCATCAGCCCGACCGCCAGGGCCGCCAGGACGGTGTAGAGGGCTGCCGGATCGGCCGGACCGGGGCCGTCCGATAGGCCTCCGGTGCGCCGGCCGTCGAAGGCCAGCAGGCCCGACACGGCCACGAGCAGGCTCGCGGTCGCGACGCCGAACGCGATCACCGGGAGCCACGTGGTCGGTCGGGAGTCGCGGGTCTCGTGCCGACGCACCAGCCACCACAGCCGGAGGGTGCTCATCGGCCGGCCTCGTCGCGCAGGTGCTCGGCCACGACGAGCCCGTCGCGCATGACCAGGGTGCGCTCGCAGGCCCGGGCCACGCCGGGGTCATGGGTGACGACCACGAGTGAGGCGCCGTGGGCACGTGTCGCCGCGACCAGCTGGGCCATCACCGCCCCGCCGGTCTGCTGGTCGAGGGCGCCGGTCGGCTCGTCGGCGAAGACGACGCCGGGGGAGCCGGCCAGCGCCCTCGCGATCGCCACGCGCTGGGCCTGCCCGCCCGACAGCTCGCCGGGACGACGAGCGCCCAGCCCCTGGAGGCCGAGCCCGTCGAGGATGGGCCGCACATGCGCCAGCGCCGCCGCCCGCGAGATGCCGCCCAGCATGAGCGGCAGCGCGGCATTCTCCTCGGCGGGCAGCTCCGGCAGGAGCTGGCCGGACTGGAAGACGAAGCCGAAGTCGTTGCGGCGCAGTGCAGTCCGCTCACGGTCCCGCAGCCCGGTGATGTCGCGGCCGCGCCAGCCCACGCTGCCGGAGGTCGGCCGGATGATGCCGGCGAGGACGTGGAGCAGGGTCGTCTTGCCCGACCCCGAGGGCCCCATCACGGCGACGGACTCGCCGGCCGCGATGCGCAGGCTGACGCCGGCGAGGGCGGGGCCCTGCCCGGCAGTGGAGCCGTAGTGGTGGACCAGGCCGTCGGCGACGAGGTCATCGTGCGACAGGGGCCAGCCGGGGGAGCGGGCAGGTGTGGGCGTGACGGTGGTGGTGTCTCTCATGTCATCAACGGTGGCCGTCCGAGGCACCCCTGGGCATCGGACCGTGGTCGGGACCTGGGACGCTCCTGCTACGACCGTGGTCGCACTCGCTAGGGTCACCGCCATGACCGATGCCCCCAGCGCGCCCCCTGTCGAGGAGGAGTCCGCGGCGATCGCTGCCTTCCTTGGCCGGCACGGCATCCCCGGCCTCATGGACGTGCACACCCACTTCATGCCCGACAACGTGCTGGCCAAGGTGTGGCAGTACTTCGAGGGGGCCGGGCCGAAGATCGGGCGCCGGTGGCCAATCGCTTACCGCCACAGCGAGGTCGAGCGCATCGAGATCCTGCGCGCCTTCGGGGTCCGGCGGTTCACCTCGCTGAACTACCCACACCGGCCGGGCATGGCGCAGTGGCTCAACGACTGGTCCGCCCAGTTCGCCGGCGACGTGCCCGACTGCCTCCACTCGGGGACCTTCTATCCCGAGGAGGGCGCCGCCGACTATGTCGCGCGCGCGCTCGACGCCGGCGCGCGGGTCTTCAAGTGCCACGTGCAGGTCGGCGAGTTCAGCCCCGCCGACCCGCTGCTCGACCCCGTGTGGCAGGTCCTCGAGGACGCCGGCGCGCCGACGGTGATCCACTGTGGCAGCGGCCCGGTGGCGGGGGAGCACACGGGGGTGACGCCGGTGCGCGAGGTGCTCACCCGACACCCCCGCCTCCGGCTGGTGATCGCCCACATGGGCATGCCGGAGTATGCCGAGTTCCTCGACCTCGCAACGGAATTCGAGGGCGTGCTGCTCGACACCACCATGTTCGCGACCGACTTCACCGAGCGGCTGATGCCCATCGACCGGGCGCTGCTGCCGCGGCTGGCCGAGGCGGCAGACCGCATCCTGCTCGGCACGGACTTCCCCAACATCCCCTATCCCTATCTGCACCAGCTCGAGGCGCTGGAGGGCCTCGGGCTGGGCAGCGACTGGCTGCGGGCGGTGTGCTGGGACAACCCGGTGCGTGAGCTCGGGCTCGAGGCCGACCCGGTGGTCGACCCGGCCTGACGACTAGGCGTAGAGCGCCGCGACCACCTCGCGGAAGACCGCGGTGTGCCGCTCCACGTCCTCCGGGCTGGTCTGCGGGCACATCAGCGCCATGTTGTGGAAGGGCGTCATGAGGATGCCGCGGTTGCACATCGCGAGGTGCATATAGGCGTCGAGCTCGTCGTCGGCGGCCGCCGCGGACTCCTCGCCGGTGCGGGGGGCCGGGTCGGCGAAGCGGTATTCGGCGCGGGCGCCCAGCTGGCTGATCGACCAGGGCACCTCGAGCTCGTCGAGGGTGGCCTGCACCCCGGAGGTGAAGTCGGTCGCGAGCTTGGTCATCTGGGCGAAGGCGTCCTCGGTGAGCACCTCGCCGAGGGTGGCGCGCATCGCAGCGGTCGAGAGAGCGTTGCCCGCCAGGGTGCCGCCGACGCCGCCGACATCGACGATGTCGGCCTCGCCCGCCGCGGTGTGCCGCGTGATCGCCTCGGCCACCGCTTCGGTGATGCCATAGGCACCCGAGGGGATCCCGCCGCCGATGGACTTGCCGATGACAAAGATGTCGGGCTGGAGCCCCCACTCGCGCGTGGCGCCGCCCGCGCCGGCGGAGAAGGTGTGGGTCTCGTCGATCATCAGCAGCGCGCCATGGCGGGTGGCCAGTTCGCGCAGACCCTCCATGAAGCCGGCCTCGGGCAGCACGATGCCGATATTGGTCAGCGCCGGCTCGGTGAGGATGGCGGCCACGTCGCCGTGGGCCAGCTGCCTCTCGACCGATTCCAGGTCGTTCCAGGTCGCCACGCGCGAGGTCTGCGCCAGCGGCACAGGAGGCGCGACATTGCCGGGGCGGCTGACGGCCTCGCCGTCCGGGCCCGGCACGGCGAAGGCCTCGTCGACCGAGCCGTGGTAGCAGTAGGCGAAGGTGAGGATCTTGGGCCGGCCGGTGGCGAGCCGCGCCAGGCGGATGGCCCATCGGTTGGCGTCGGTGGCGGTGAGGGTGAAGGACCAGAGCGGAAGGCCGAAGCGGCGGGTCAGCTCGGCGCCCACCCACTGGGCGTCCTCGCTCGGCAGCATCGTGGTGATGCCCCTGAGCTCGCCCATCCGCCGCGCGACCGCGGCCGTGGTGGCCTCGGGGGAGTGGCCCGCCATGGCTCCGGTGTCGCCCAGCGCGAAGTCGATGTAGTCGTGGCCGTCGACGTCGGTGATCCGGTTGCCCGTGGCCGAGGCGAGATAGAGGGGGAAGCCGCCCGACCACATGTTCATCCAGGTCATCGGGACCCGGCCGAAGAGATTGTCGGCCGCCTCGAAGAGCTCGCGACTGCGGGGGTTGCGCTCCACATATGTCTGCTGCTCGGCCCGGAGCAGCTCGGCCAGCCGGGCCCTGTCTAGCGTTGCCATGGCGCGAGAGTAGTGGGCGCGGAACCGATCGCACCAGAGCCGTTCCACGACGGAATCGGTGGCGAGCTCGTTGTCCTCGGGCGGGATTCCGGCGCCCCAGGGGTGGGATCGGTGCGATTCCCGACCCCGCGGCATACCGCCTAGAGTTGTCCGTCATGGCACGTCAGCGCACCCCCGAGGGGCCACCCCCCGCCCCCGCGGTCCAGAAACTGCGGATCCGCTATGCCAAGCGCGGACGGCTGCGCTTCTCCTCGACCCGTGACTTCGCCCGCGCCCTCGAGCGCGCGCTGCGCCGCGCCGGCGTGCCGATGGCCTTCTCGGGCGGCTTCCACCCCCACCCCAAGATCAGCTATGCGAATGCCGCGCCGACCGGCACCGCGAGCGAGGCCGAATACTTCGAGATCTCGGTCGTCGAGCGCGTCGACCCCGAGGCCGTGCGCGCGGCGCTCGACGAGGCGCTGCCCGAGGGTCTTGACGTGATCGAGGTCGTCGAGGCCGGGCCCGGCTCCCTCGCCGACCGGCTGGAGGGCTCGGTGTGGGAGCTGCGCTTCGCCGGTATGCCGCTGGCGGCCCTCTCCTCGGCGGTCGAGTCCTTCCGGGCACAGGAGCAGGTCGAGGTCACCCGGATGTTCAAGACCGGCCCCAAGACCTTCGACGCGCGCGGGCCCGTGCTGGCCGCGGACTGCTCCGAGGGCGACGAGGGTCGATGTGCGATACTGCGGATGGTCGTACGGCACACCACACCCGCCGTGCGCCCCGACGACGTCCTGACCGCGCTGCGCGCAGTCTCGGAGCTCGCACCGCCCTCACCACCCCTGGTGACCAGGCTGGCGCAGGGCCCGCTGCGAAGCGCAGATGCTGGGGTGGCCGACCCGCTGGCTGCCGACAAGGCCGACGTCGGCGCCTGACGTCCGGTGACGCGCCGCATGCGCGAGCCGGAGCCGGGCGCAGCCCACGACTTCCGTGGCGGTGGCACCCCGCCTCCGTCACGGCGCAGGACCCGCGCACCACGCGGCTGATCGGGGCCGGACACCGTCCGGACCGGGTGTGGCCCTCAGCGCGTGGGTGATCAGTGAAGGAGCCCTTCATGGCTTCCACCGAAGACACCACAGGCACCCAGGACCAGACGGGCGACGCTCTGCCCGTCGCGCCGGGGACCGAGCAGCCCCCGGCCCTCCTCGAGGCGCCCGCCAAGCCCGCCCGCAAGCGGGCCACCCGCAAGGCCACGGCCAAGTCGGCCGCCAAGGCCACCCCGGGTGAGACCGACCCGGCTCCCGATGCCACGGCGGAGCCGGCGCAGCCGGCCGAGGCCCCGGCCGGTGCAGAGTCGCCGCAGCCGGCCAAGGCCGCCCGCAAGCGCGCGACGCGCAAGACCACCCGCAAGGCCGCCGCCACGCCGGCCGCCGAGCCGGAGGTGGCGACCGGCGCAGCCGGGGCCGACGCGGCGGCAGACGCTGCCGACGCAGCAGCCGCGGAGCCCGCCTCCGCCGCTGACGACGCCATCGCCCCCGAGCCGGCCACCGCCGAGACCGCCGTCCCCGAGGCCGACGCCCTCGAGGCCGAGACGGCCGCTGGTGAGGAGGACGGCGACGACCTCGACGTGCAGGTCCTCGCGCTCGATGTCGAGGCGCTGCTCGCCTCGGCGCAGCCGGCCGCCGACCAGGACGGCCAGGGCGAGGAGCCCGCCGCCGAGGGGGAGGACGCCGGCTCGGATGCTCCCTCCCTCGCGCCGGCCTTCGGCCTGATGTTCCAGGCGCCCGAGCCCGTCGTGCCGCGGCGAGCCCCGCGGGCCCCTGTGGCCGATGCCTTCGCCGCCGCCGAGCCGGAGGCCGCCGAGCAGGAGACCGACCAGGACGACTCCGAGTCAGACGAGAGCGACGAGGGCTCGCGCCGCTCGCGCCGGCGACGCGGCGGCAAGGGCCGACGCGGCCGCGGCGACGAGGCCCGTGACGACGACAGCGAGTCGGGCGAGGGGGCATCGGGCGACGAGGCGACGGCCGAGGAGTCCCCGTCCGACGCCGAGACCGGCGATGCCGGCGGCGAGGACCGCGGTGCCGGCCGACGAGGCCGCCGTGGCCGCGGCCGTGGTCAGGACTCCACCGCAGCCACCGACGAGGCCCGTGAGGGCGAGCCGGCCGAGAGCGATGACGAGGGCGACGAGGGCGACGCCGACGGCGGCTCCTCGCGCCGACGCCGCCGTCGTCGGCGCAGCGGCGCCGCCCCGACCGACGAGGACCCGCCCGGCACCGTGACCAAGGTGCGCGAACCCCGCAAGGACCGCGACGCGCCGCAGGCAGTCAAGGGCTCCACCCGGCTCGAGGCCAAGAAGCAGCGCAGGCGCGAGGGCCGCGAGGCCGGCCGGCGCCGCACGATCATCACCGAGGCCGAGTTCCTCGCCCGGCGCGAGTCGGTGGAGCGCACGATGGTGGTGCGCGAGCGTGACGGCAAGACCCAGATCGGGGTCCTCGAGGACGGCGTGCTCGTCGAGCACTATGTCTCGCGCGAGTCCAACAACACGATGGCCGGCAATGTCTATCTCGGCCGCGTCCAGAACGTCCTGCCCTCGATGGAGGCCGCCTTCATCGACATCGGCAAGGGCCGCAATGCCGTGCTCTATGCCGGCGAGGTCAACTGGGACGCCGCCGGACTCGAGGGCGGCGGTCAGCCCAAGCGCATCGAGAACGCCCTCTCCTCCGGCGACACCGTGCTGGTCCAGGTGACCAAGGACCCGATCGGGCACAAGGGCGCGCGGCTGACCAGCCAGATCTCGCTCCCCGGCCGCTATCTGGTCTATGTCCCCGAGGGGTCGATGACCGGCATCAGCCGCAAGCTCCCCGACACCGAGCGCTCCCGGCTCAAGGCCATCCTCAAGCAGGTCGTCCCCGACTCGGCGGGCGTGATCGTGCGCACTGCGGCCGAGGGTGCCTCGGAGGAGGAGCTGCGCGCCGACGTTGAGCGCCTCACCCGGATCTGGCAGAAGATCCAGGACAAGGCCGCCGCCAAGAAGGGCAAGAAGGCCTCCGCGGGCGGCGCCCCCGTGCTGCTGCACGGTGAGCCCGACATGACCGTCCGGGTCATCCGCGATGTCTTCAACGAGGACTTCTCCCGGCTCGTCGTCTCCGGGGCCACGGCCTACGAGGAGATCAGCGACTATCTCAGCGATGTCGCGCCCGACCTCGCCGACCGTCTCGAGCGGTGGACCAGCGAGCAGGACGTCTTCGCCGAGCACCGCATCGACGAGGCCCTGGCCAAGGCCATGGACCGCAAGGTCTGGCTGCCGTCCGGCGGCTCCCTGGTCATCGACCGCACCGAGGCCATGACAGTGGTCGACGTCAACACCGGCAAGTTCGTCGGCTCCGGGGGCAACCTCGAGGAGACCGTCACCAAGAACAACATCGAGGCGGCCGAGGAGATCGTCCGCCAGCTGCGCCTGCGTGACATCGGCGGCATCATCGTCATCGACTTCATCGACATGGTGCTGGAGTCCAACCGCGACCTCGTCGTCCGACGCCTCGTCGAGTGCCTCGGCCGGGACCGAACCAAGCACCAGGTGGCCGAGGTCACCTCGCTCGGCCTGGTCCAGATGACCCGCAAGCGGGTCGGCTCGGGCCTGATCGAGGTCTTCTCCGAGCAGTGCGAGCACTGCAGCGGCCGCGGCATCATCGTCTCCAGCGAGCCCATCGACCGCAGCAACGGCTCCTCGTCCGGCGGCGGCGGGAGCGAGCCGAGCGGTGGCTCGCGCCGGGGCCGCAAGGGCCGCGGTGACCGCGACGGCGGCGGGGACTCCGGCGCCGGCGAGACCAGCGGCAAGAACAACGGCAACGGCAACGGCAAGGACAGCGGCAACGGCAAGGACGGCCAGGCTCCGGCCGGCCCGACGGCCGCGCAGATCGCCGCCGCCGCCCATGCGGCCGCGGTCAAGAAGATCGCCGGCGAGCCCACCGAGGACGACGTGGCCGAGCCCGCCCTCAGCCAGGACGCTCCCCGCGAGGAGGTCCGCGAGGGCGGCGACGAGCAGGTCAGCCCGGAGGCCGAGACCGCGGCCGCCCAGGGCGATGCCACACCCGAGCAGGGTGGCTCGCTCGCGCAGGAGCCGGGCGAGGACCGCCAGGGCCTGACCGGCGAGAGCTCCTTCGCCACCGAGCGGCAGACGGCCGCCGAGGCGGCGCCCAAGCGCCGCAGGCGTGGCCGCGTGGTCGCGCCGGCCGGACCGCCCAAGCCCCGCGAGGACTGACCTTCGGGGAGCGGGAGCTATGCCGCCCACGGGCGCCGCGGCGCGGCATACCTCCCGCTCCTCGCCGGTTTGGTCGCGGGGTGACCAATCCCCTAAGATGGAACGTCGGTGCGCCCACCGAGCCTCGTGTCGACGAGCCGGTTACCCGAGAGTGCGCATCACCAGCAGCAAGAAAACCCGGAAAGCGAGTTCAACGTGTACGCGATCGTCCGCGCAGGTGGTCGGCAGGAGAAGGTCTCCGTCGGCGATGTCCTGATCATCGACCAGGTCGCCGGTGAGCCCGGCGACGCCGTTGAGCTCACTCCGCTGATGCTGGTCGACGGCGGGGCCGTCACCACCGGCGACAAGCTCGCCAAGGCGAGCGTCAAGGCCGAGATCGTCAAGCCCGCCAAGGGCCCCAAGATCACGATCCTGAAGTACAAGAACAAGACCGGCTACCGCAAGCGCCAGGGTCACCGTCAGCACCAGACCCAGGTCAAGGTCACGGCCATCGAGGCCTGAGACTCCTTTAAGACGAAGCAGAAGGCAGGCTAAGAGATGGCACACAAGAAGGGTGCGTCCTCGACCCGCAACGGTCGCGACTCCAACCCCCAGTTCCTCGGCGTCAAGCGCTACGGCGGCCAGGACGTCAAGGCCGGCGAGATCATCGTCCGTCAGCGCGGCACGCACTTCCACCCCGGTGAGGGCGTCGGCCGTGGCAAGGACGACACGCTCTTCGCGCTCGTCGCCGGTGCCGTGAAGTTCGGCACCCGTCGCGGCCGCAAGACCGTCAACATCGTCCCGGCGGAGACCGTTTCCGCCGAGTGACGCACGGCGTGCGAACGCACGCCATCGCAGCTCTCGAAGGGGGCGGGCCAGCACATGGCCCGCCCCCTTCGCCACTCCCGCGCAGCAGCGCACCCCGCACCACGGCCAGGAGGCCACCGCACATGAGCAGCAACTTCGTCGACCGCGTCGTCCTCCATGTCGCCGCGGGCAGCGGCGGCCACGGCGTCGCCTCCGTGCGCCGGGAGAAGTTCAAGCCGCTCGGCGGCCCCGACGGCGGCAACGGCGGCCGTGGCGGCTCGGTCATCCTGCGGGTGGACCCGCAGTCGACGACCCTGCTCGACTACCACCACAGCCCGCACCGCAAGGCCACCAACGGCAAGCCCGGCGCCGGCGACGAGCGCAACGGCGCCGATGGCGACGACCTCGTCCTGCCCGTCCCCGAGGGCACCGTGGTCAAGACGCCCGACGGCCAGATCCTGGCCGACCTCGTCGGCCAGCACGCGGAGTATGTCGTGGCCCAGGGCGGCCGCGGCGGTCTCGGCAACAAGGCCCTCGCCTCCGCCCGACGCAAGGCCCCCGGCTTCGCGCTCCTGGGCGAGCCCGGTGACGAGCGCGACATCGTCCTGGAGCTGAAGTCCCTCGCCGACGTGGCCCTGATCGGCTTCCCCTCGGCCGGCAAGTCCTCGCTCGTCTCGGTCCTGTCTGCCGCCCGGCCCAAGATCGCCGACTACCCCTTCACCACCCTCGTGCCCAACCTCGGCGTCGTCACCGCCGGCGACATGCGCTTCACCGTCGCCGACGTGCCCGGCCTCATCCCCGGTGCCTCCCAGGGGCGCGGTCTGGGCCTGGAGTTCCTGCGCCACGTCGAGCGCTGCTCGGTGCTCGTCCACGTGATCGACTGCGCGACGCTCGAGCCCGGGCGCGATCCCATGACCGACCTGGAGGTCATCGAGGAGGAGCTCGCGGCATACGTCCCGGACGCCTCCCTCGGCGGCCGGCCGCTGTCGGAGCGCACCCGCATGGTCGTGCTCAACAAGGCCGACGTCCCCGAGGCCCGAGAGCTCGCCGAGATGGTCCGCCCCGACCTGGAGGCCCGCGGGCTGGAGGTCTTCATCGTCTCGGCCGTCGCGCGGCAGGGGCTGCGCGAGCTCACCTTCGCGATGGCGCGCCACGTCGAGGAGGCCCGCAAGGCGGTCGAGGTCGTCGAGGCGCCGCGGATCACGCTGCGGCCCAAGGCCGTCGATGACGCAGGCTTCCGGGTGGAGCGGGTCGGCACGCCCGACGGCGAGGCTTTCCGCGTGGTGGGCCAGCGCCTCACCCGGTGGGTGCGCCAGACCGACTTCGCCAACGACGAGGCCGTCGGCTACCTCGCCGACCGCCTCGCGCGCGCGGGTGTCGAGGAGGAGCTGTTCAAGGCCGGCGCCGTGCCCGGGGCCACCGTGATGATCGGTCCCGAGGGCGACGAGGTCGTCTTCGACTGGCAGCCCACCATGGGCACCGGGGCCGAGCTGCTCACCGGCCCGCGCGGCACCGACCTGCGGGTCGAGGAGTTCGAGGGCGGCCACCGCGCCACCCGTGACGAGAAGCGCGCCGACTACGAGACCAGGCGCCGGGCCAAGCAGGCCGCGCGCGAGGAGCTCGCCGCCGAGCGCAAGGCGGGGCACTGGGCGACGGCGGCCGACGATGCCAACGAGTGAGCGCAGCCGCGTCGCGCGGGCCCGCCGCGTCGTCGTCAAGGTCGGCTCCTCCTCGCTGACCGAGCCCGGCGGGGGAGTGCTCAGTGAGGAGCGGCTCGCCGAGCTCGTGCGGGTCCTCGCCGACCGCCGCCTCGCCGGCTCCTCGGTCGTGCTGGTCTCCTCCGGCGCCATCGCGGCGGGCATCGCCCCACTCGGGCTGCCCGCCCGGCCGCGCGACCTGGCGACCCAGCAGGCGGCCGCGAGCGTCGGGCAGGGCGCCCTCGTCGCGGCATACCAGCGCTGTTTCGCCGAGCGCGGACTGACCGTCGGCCAGGTGCTGATGACCATCGACGATGTGACGCGCCGCTCCCACTACACCAACGCCCGCCGCACCCTCGACCGACTGCTCGAGCTGGGCATCGTCCCCATCGTCAACGAGAACGACACTGTCGCCACCCACGAGATCCGCTTCGGCGACAACGACCGACTCGCCGCCCTCGTCGCCCACCTCATCAACGCCGACGCCATGGTGCTGCTGACCGATGTCGATGCGCTCTATGACGGTCCGCCCAAAAAGCCTGGCGCACAGCGGATCCCGCTGGTCCGTGACCGCTCGGACCTCGACGGCGTCGACATCGGCGGCACCGGCTCGGCCATCGGCTCCGGCGGGATGATGACCAAGGTCGAGGCGGCCGGCATCGCCAATGCCGCCGGCATCCCCGTGGTGCTCGCCTCCGCCGACGACGTGGAGGCCGCTCTCGCAGGGGACGACGTCGGCACGCTCTTCGTCGCGCCCAGGCGCGCCGCGCGCTCACGCAAGCTGTGGATCGCCCACGCGACGACCGCACGCGGTCGGATCACGATCGACGATGGCGCCGTCGAGGCGATCACCAAGCGGCGCAAGTCGCTGCTTCCCGCCGGGATCACCTCTGTCGCAGGGGCGTTCACCGACGGCGACCCCGTCGATGTGTGCGCCCTCGACGGTCGTGTCGTCGCGCGCGGCCTGATCAACTACTCCTCGGCCGAGCTGCCCGCGATGATCGGGCGCAACACGCGGGAGCTGGCCAGGGAGCTGGGCGCGGCCTATGAGCGCGAGGCCATCCACCGCGACCACCTCGCGCTGCTCTGACGCGACCCGGCCGGGCAGTGTGCCCGCGCCGAGCGAGGGTCAGCGGACCTTGCGGACCTCGAACTCCATTGCGGGGTGGGCGATCTCTTCCTGGCTCTGCACCAGCTGGAGCTCACGCTGACCGGAGTCCATCGTGCGCTTGAGCAGGGCATAGACACTGGAGACGGTGCGGGCCAGCGCGACGTCGGCCTGGCCGGTCTCGAGCAGGTGGGTGGTGAACAGCGCGGCCGTGACATCGCCCGAGCCGTTGCACTTGATGGGCAGCTGCGGGGTCTGCACGATGAAGGCCTCGTCGCCGTGCACGGCGAGCATCTCGATGGTGTCGGCGGGACGGTCGGGCCGCAGCACCGAGGTCACCAGCACCGTCGACGGGCCCATCTCGCGGGCCTTGTCGGCGGACTCGAGGGTCTCCTCGAGCGACTGCGGCTCGGTGTGGGTCAGGAAGCCCAGCTCGAACTGGTTGGGCGTGATGATGTCGGCCACCGGCACGACGCGCTCGCGCAGCAGGACCGGGATGGCGGGGTGGACGAAGCAGCCCGACTTGGCGTTGCCCATGACCGGGTCGCAGGCATAGACGGCCTTGGGGTTGGCCGCCTTGACCCGCGCGACCGCGTCGATGATCACGTCACCGATCTCCTCGCCGCCCTGGTATCCCGAGAGCACCGCGTCGACGGTCGGGAAGGCGCCACGCTCCTCGATGCCCTGGATCACGGCCCGCACGTCATCGGCCGGGAGCACCGGTCCGCGCCACTCGCCATAGCCGGTGTGGTTGGAGAAGTTGACGGTGTAGACCGGCCACACCTCCACCCCGAGTCGCTGCATGGGGAAGACGGCCGCGGAGTTGCCGACGTGGCCATAGGCGACGGCGGACTGGATCGAGATGATGTTGCTCACCTGCCCATTCTGCCGCACGCGGGGGGTATGCCGCGCGGAGCGGCCGTCAGGGCAGCTCGCCCTCGCCCGCAGACCCGGGCCGCGGCTCCTCGCGCTGGGAGTCGTAGGCGATGAAATAGCTGGGCCTGGCCTGGAGCATCTCCCACATGCGCCCGAGGTATTCGCCGAGGATGCCGAGGCAGAGCAGCTGGAGGGCGCCCATCGCCGCGACCACCGCCACGGTGGAGGTCCAGCCCGTCACCACGTGTCCCTG
This sequence comes from Micrococcales bacterium, assembly GCA_021287075.1. Lineage (GTDB taxonomy): Bacteria > Actinomycetota > Actinomycetes > Actinomycetales > Dermatophilaceae > JAJTBD01. Next base: position 75,121 of record JAJTBD010000006.1, read on the forward strand.
GGCGCGGGCGATGAGGGCATAGGCCACCACGCCCACGGCCACCACCGCGCCCAGCAGCCCGAGCCAGATGGCGGCGCGCAGGGGGCCCACGGAGGTGCCGGTGATGCTGTCGGCCGAGAGCCGCAGCATCTTGGACAGCGGGTATTTGGTCTCCCCGGCGGCGCGCACCTCGCGGCGGTACTCGACGGTGTCGGACGGGAAGCCCAGCGCCGGCACGACGAAGCGCAGCACACGGTTGTGCTCGGGCAGCCCGTTGACCGCGTCGACGGTCGCGCGCGACATCAGACGGAAGTCGCCGGCGTCGCTGTGGACATCGGCGTCGGACATGGCGCGGACCACCCGATAGAAGCCCTGCGCCGTCACCCGCTTGAAGGTGCTGTCGGTGCTGCGGTCGCTGCGCACGCCGTAGACCACGTCGGCGCCGGCCCTGGCCTTGGCGAGCATCTCGCCGATGACCTCCGGGGGGTCCTGGAGGTCGGCGTCGAGGGTGACGACATAGTCGCCGACGGCGCTGGCCAGACCCGCGGAGATCGCCGCCTGGTGCCCGGCGTTGGCCCGCAGCCGCACCACCCGCAGCTGCGGCCACTCGCGGTGATAGCGCTGGAGCAGGACGGGGGTGGCGTCGCGGCTGCCGTCGTCGACGGCCACGACCTCGTATGCCGTGTCGAGGCCGTCCGCGACCGGCCGCAGGCGCTCGACCAGCAGGGGCAGCACGTCCTCCTCGTTGAACATCGGGATGACGATGCTGATCTCGGGCCGGGCCATGCCCCGACTCTAGTTGGCGCTGCGGGGTGCGCCCGCCACGGACAGGATGGGCCCCGCAGGCGATGCCCGCGGGGCCCATCGGCCGGCTCCTGGCCGGGGCTGCGATCTCACGCGACGACGCGCGTTGCCACTCAGTCCGTCATGTGGCCGAGCAGCGGCAGCTCTGGTCCGGTCGCGGCTTCCGTGCGCAGCGTCGTCTGCGCCCACTCACGATGGAGCGGGTCCAGGTCGGCTGACCGACCGGGTTGGCGTGCCGTTATCCGGTGCCGCCCCCATCCGGGCCCGGTGGTGGCCGTGTCCGGGAAGAAGGCGTATCCCCTTGTCTACTAGGGCCTTTCGGCGTGTCGCAAGCCGTGGAGAGGCCGTTCGGCGACTGCACAGGCCTGTCCACAGGGGAGCGTGCTCACCGGCCGGTCCATGCACAGCCCTGTGCACAACATCCGTGGATAACGGGTCGGCTGCCGGTCAGGGCGCTCCTGCGCGCCCGACGACCGGTAGTCTGTGCGCCATGTCGACGTCTGTGCTCACGTTTGCCGCCTCCGAAGAGCTCCGCGAGTTGCCGATGCCCCCGTGGCTGTTCGGCGTGGTCGCGGGTGTGGTCTTCCTGCTCGCGCTGGGCTTCCTGTGGTCCTTCCGCAACACGGCGGCCAAGCACGACCCGGCCAACATCGTCCACCACGGCGGCGACTCCACCGACGTCTCCCACCACGCGAGCGGCGGGCACCACTGACCGTGCGCCTGGGGGTCATGGGCGGGACCTTCGACCCGATCCACCACGGTCACCTGGTCGCGGCGAGCGAGGTCCAGGCCCTCTTCGGGCTGGACGAGGTCGTCTTCGTCCCCACAGGTCAGCCCTGGCAGAAGGCCGACAAGCAGGTCAGCCCTGCCGAGCACCGCTATCTGATGACCGTCATCGCGACGGCCTCCAACCCGCGGTTCACCGTGAGCCGGGTCGACATCGACCGCGACGGACCGACCTACACCATCGACACGCTGCGTGACCTGCGTGCCGAGCGCCCGGACGCCGAGCTCTTCTTCATCACCGGTGCCGACGCCCTGGCCCAGATCCTGTCCTGGAAGGACGCCGACGAGCTGTTCGACCTGGCCCACTTCATCGGCGTGACCCGACCGGGCTATGAGCTCTCGGAGTCGGGCCTGCCGGAGGACAAGGTCACCCTCCAGGAGGTCCCGGCCATGGCGATCTCCTCGACAGACTGCCGGGAGCGGGTCGGCCGCGCCGAGCCGATCTGGTATCTCGTGCCCGACGGCATCGTGCAGCACATCAACAAATACCGCCTGTATGCCGCGCACCCCGCGGCGCAGATGGCCACCCCCGAGCCCGGGGCAGTGCCGGGGGCGACCCCCTCGGCGAGCCCGGCCACGTCCTAGGAGTCCCGTGACTGCCACACCCGAGTCCATCGCCCTTGCCACCGACGCGGCGGCCGCCGCCGCCGACAAGATCGCCTCGAGCATCCTCGCCCTCGATGTCAGCGACCAGATCGGCATCACCGATGTCTTCCTGATCGTCTCGGCCTCCAACGAGCGACAGGTGGGCGCGATCGTCGACGCGGTCGAGGACGCCATGCGCGCCGGCGGCGCGCAGCGCCTGCGTCGCGAGGGCGAGCGCGAGGGCCGGTGGGTCCTGATCGACTATGGCGATGTCGTCATCCACGTCCAGCACGACGAGGAGCGTCGCTTCTATGAGCTCGAGCGGCTCTGGCGCGACTGCCCCGAGATCGACCTCGGTGTCGCCGGCACCGACCAGGAGCCGCGCGACCGCCGCCCCGACCCGGAGGCCCAGTCCGACCCCGAGGCTCCCTCCGAGCCGACCGCGTGACCGGGCGGCCGCTCGGCGCCGGCGAGGCGACCTCCGGCCAGACCCTCACCAGCCCGCGCCGGCTGATCGTGCTGCGGCACGGCCAGACCGAGCACAACGCCAAGGGCATCTGGCAGGGCCAGCTCGACACCCAGCTCTCCTCGCGAGGGCACGAGCAGGCCCGCGCCGCCGCGGCTGCGCTCACCCGACTGGGGCCGACCCGGGTGGTCGCCTCCGACCTGGCCCGCGCCGCCGAGACCGGCCGTGATGTCGCCGACGCCTGCGGTGTCGAGCTCGCCCTCGACGCGCGGCTGCGCGAGATCCACGTGGGCGAGTGGTCGGGGCTGACCAGTGACGAGGTGCGTGAGCGATACCCCGAGGCCCAGGACATGCTGCTGCGCGGCGAGGACTTCCGCCGGGGCGGCTCGGGGGAGTCGGTCGCCGACGTCGCCGCCCGTGCCGGCGAGGCCGCCCGCGCTGTGGCCGAGTCGATGCAGCCGGGGCAGGCAGTGGTCATCGCGACCCACGGCGTGGCCGCCCGTGCCCTCGTCGCCGACCTCGTCGGCCTCGACCAGCAGCTCGCCTGGACGGTCCTGGGCTCCCTCGGCAACTGCCACTGGGCCGAGCTCGTCGAGGGCCGGATCGGCTGGCGCATCCAGACCTGGAACTCCCACGCCTGACCCGGACGGGCCCGCCCACCACTCGATTTGGTGAAACGGGGGGTGCGATGGGTAAACTTCCGCAGTCGCCTTCGGGATGACGGGGCTGTAGCGCAGTTGGTAGCGCACCTCCATGGCATGGAGGGGGTCAGGGGTTCGAATCCCCTCAGCTCCACAAGTGGTCGAAGACATACAGACGTGCCCCGCCTGATGGCGGGGCACGTCTGTTTTTCCCCCTCCGTGGGGCCCAGGCTGTCCGTGGTGAGCGGGGGCCCGGCCCGGCGGCCGGCGACGGGGGACTACTGGGCCTGATCGGCCAGCTCCCGCAGGGCCGCGAGGTGGCCCTGGAGCGCCGCGCGTCCCTTCTTGGTCAGGGTGGCCCAGGTGGCGGGCCGGGTGCCGCTCGGCCTCTTGTCGGTGGTGACATATCCGGCGTCGGCCAGCATCCTCAGCTGCTTGCTGAGGGTGGGCATCGACACCCCCAGCTCCTCGCACAGCGCCTGAAAGCTGGCCTGCTCGACGGCGGAGAGGATCACGCAGATGCGCAGTCGGTGGGGCTGGTGCACCAGCTCGTCGAAGTGCGGTGCGCTCACGCCACGCCCTCTCGCAGGTCCGTGCGCAAGGCGTTGTCATAGCTGCGGCCGAAGACGATGGACCCGATGAGGGCCACCGCGCCGAGCACGAGCGGCACCCAAGTGGGTCCGTCGAGGAGGTAGTTGGCACCGGCCGGCGCGAAGACCGCCGCGAACGGGATCATCCCCAGGAGGAAGAAGCGCCGCGAGCGTGTCCCGGTGGCCTGCTGCATGGTGACACCAGTGCGCATCCGATAGAGCCACGGGAGGAGCAGGGTGTTGATCAGGGTGGCACCCATGATCATGAGGAGGCGCGTCTTGCGCCCAAGGCGGCCCTCCGGCATCCCGATCGCGCAGCAGAGCATGAACAGGGTCACCCCGACCAGGGGGTGGTACCAGATCGGGGTCACCAGCCGGTGGGCGAGATGGCGCCGCGAGTCGGCGGCCGTAGCGAGTGCGTCACGTGCGTTGAAGTTGTCAGCCACACCTCCAGAGTGGAAGTAACTTTCACTTGGTGCAAGTGAAAGTAGATCGCCCGACCCGCAAGACGGGGGATCGTCAGGACCCGAACGACTCGGGCAGGATGTCCCCATGACCGCCACCCCCGAAGCCATCGCCACCGCCGCGGCCCGCCTCGCCGAGGCCCACCGCACCCACACGGCCGTCGAGCCGGTGCGCGACATCCTCGGCACCGAGGACATCGATGCGGCGTATGCCGCGCAGTCGGCCAACATCGCCACCCGCCTCGACCACGGCGCCCAGATCGTCGGCCGCAAGATCGGGCTGACGGCCAAGGTCGTCCAGGAGCAGTTCGGCGTCGACCAGCCCGACTTCGGCTTCCTGCTCGACGACATGGCGGTCGAGGACGGCGCCGACGTCAGCCTCGCCGAGCTGATCGACCCCCGTGCCGAGGGCGAGCTGGCCTTCACGCTGAAGGCCGACCTCGACGGCGAGCTCACGCCGGAGCGCGTGCGCGACGCCGTCGAGCATGTGATCGCCTCGATCGAGATCGTCGACAGCCGCATCAACGGCCGCGTCAGCATCGTCGACACCGTCTCCGACAACGCCGCGGCCGCCCTCTATGTGCTCGGCAGCGAGCGGCGCACCCTGGCCGAGGTCGAGCCGCGTGAGGTCTCGATGGTCATGCGCGTCGACGGGCAGGTGGTCTCCGAGGGCGCCGGGGCGGCCTGCCTCGGCGACCCGCTGACCGCCCTGATGTGGCTGGCCGAGACCGCCCAGCGCTATGGCAGCCCGCTGCGCGCCGGCATGGTCGTGCTCTCCGGCGCCCTCGGCCCGATGGTCTCGGCCGAGCCCGGGCAGCTGGTCGAGGTGGAGATCACCGGGCTCGGCACCGCCAGCTGCCGCTTCGTCTGAGCCTCGGCTCAGCCGCCCTCCCCGCGTGCCCACGCGAGCACCGGGCCGAGGGCCGCCCGGTCCACGTGGTCGGCGGACACCCCGGCCTGCGCCGCGGCCGCGGTGTTCTCCGGGGTCGGGTGCCGTCGGGCCTGCGAGCGCAGCCGCCAGTTGGCGAAGCGCATCAGCACCCGCTCCAGCCGGGACAGCGCCTGGTAGTCGATCGCGCCCCTGAGGTGGAAGACCGAGATCTGCTCGAGCGTGGCCTGCGGCAGGTTGTTGGCGACGGTCTCGGCCCGCTCGGGGCTGTCCGGTGGTGTCATGCCGACCATCACCAGTGCGACCCGGTGTCCGCCCAGAGGCCCCGACGGGTCCCTGAGGACGGCCGCGTCGGCGACGCGACCGGCATACACGGGGGAGAGGACCACGACCGTGTCGTGCCCGGCCAGCCGCTCCCGGCTGAGGCCGTCCGCCTCCAGCAGGTCGGCGTCGAGATCCTGGGCGAGCCACGCGGCATACCGCTGCGTGCTGCCGTGACGGGTGGAATAGGCGACGGCCGTGCCGGCCATGGCGGGCTCCTTCGACGATGCCTTCCGCACTCGCGAGCCTAGGGCTCGGGCGCCGACCTACGCTGGGAGGATGTGCGACACCTTCGTCACGTTGACCGACGACGGGGTCCTCTTCGCCAAGAACAGCGACCGTGACCCCAACGAGGCGCAGACCCTTCGGTGGTATGCCGCGGCCGACTATGGCCCCGGGGCGACCGTGCGTTGCACCTGGAGCGAGATCCCGCAGGCGGAGCACACCCACGCCGTGCTGCTGAGCCAGCCGTGGTGGATGTGGGGCGCCGAGATGGGCGCCAACGAGCATGGCGTCGTCATCGGCAACGAGGCGATCTTCACCCGGCGCAGGGGGCGCTACCGGCGCGAGCCCCAGGAGCTGCTCGGGATGGACCTGCTGCGCCTGGCCCTGGAGCGGGCCGCCACCGCCCGCGACGCGGCCGCGGTGATCGTCCGGCTGCTGGAGCGCTATGGCCAGGGCGGCTCGGCCAGCCACGAGCACCCGTGGACCTCCTATGACAACAGCTATCTGATCGCCGACCCGACCGGCGCCTATGTCCTGGAGACCGCCGGACGGCACTGGGACATCGAGGAGGTCCGCGGCCCGGGGCGCGCGATCTCCAACGGGCTGACGATCGAGGGCATGCGCTGGCGCTGGGAGGACCCGGTCCGCACCCGCGCGGCCAGGGCGGCCGCTCGGCGGGCGCACACCCAGGCCTGTGCCGAGGCCGCGCGCGAGGTGCCCGACCTCATCGCAGGCCTGCGTGAGCACGGCGGGCCCGCGCCGGCGTATGCCGCCACGACCGGGGCGCTCGGCGCGCCGTGTGTGCACGCGGGCGGCCGCCTCGCCGCGACCCAGACGACGGCCAGCTGGGTGACCGACCTGCGCGGGGGAGCGGCGGGCGCCACCCACTGGGTGACGGGCGTGTCCGCGCCCTGCACGGCGCTCTTCGTGCCGGCCCGCGTCCAGGAGCCCGCCGACGACCAGGGCTATGCGCTCGACGACCACCACCGCGGCGAGTTCCGGTGGTGGCGGCACGAGGAGCTGCACCGCCTCGCCCTGCGCGACCTGCCCGGCTCGCTGGCCACCTTCGCCGCCGAGCGCGACCGCCTGGAGTCGGACTGCCTCGACCAGCCCCCGGCGACGGCCCACGCGCTGGCCGCCGCCGACGCGGCATACGCACGATGGGCCGACCACCTGAGGGAGGTCGCGCTGCCCGACCGCCGCCCGGCGTGGCTGCGCCGTCGCTGGGCCGCCTGGGACCGCCAGGCCGGCATGCCGGCCACCGCGTGACGGCTGCTGCTCCCGACAGGCGGCCACGCCTCCGATTCGCGCGAACGGCGACCATGGGGCAGAGTGAGGAAACGCGAAAGGCGTTGGAAGTAGAAGGAATCCGGCGCCACTTTCCTCTAAGTCGAAGGAGCCCGATGAAGCTCTCACCCGAATCCGAGGCCGTCGTCAAGGCGACCGCCGGCGTTGTCGCCGAGCACGCGGAGCAGATCACCAAGACCTTCTATCCCGACATGTTCGCGGCACACCCCGAGCTCATGCGGGTGTTCAACAAGGCCAACCAGGCGATCGGTGAGCAGCCCAAGGCGCTCGCGGCCTCCGTCGTGGCCTATGCCGTCAACCTCATCGACCCGGACGCGCCCGACTTCACTCCGGTGATGGAGCGCATCGCCCACAAGCACGTCTCCCTCGGCATCCAGGCCCAGGAGTACACGATCGTCGGTCACCACCTGCTCAAGGCGGTCGGCACCGTCCTCGGCGACGCGGTCACGCCCGAGGTCGCCTCCGCGTGGGACGAGGTCTACTGGCTCTTCGCCACCGCCCTGATCGCCGAGGAGGCCAAGCTCTATGCGCTCGGCGGCACCGACCCCGAGCACCCCTGGCGCAAGTACACCGTCGTCGAGCGCACCGAGGAGACCCCCGAGGTCTTCAGCCTCGCGCTCACACCCGTCGAGGGCGACCTGCCGGGCCACCGCACGGGGCAGTATGTCGCGATCGCCGTCGACCTCCCGGACGGCGAGCGCCAGCCGCGCCAGTACACGATCTCCAACGGTGCGGGCGCCGAGAGCCTCCAGGTGACCGTCCGCCGGGTCAGGGGCGTCGACGGCGTCCCCGACGGGCAGGTCTCCGGCTGGCTCTATGACAACGCCCAGCCCGGCACCGTCCTCGACGTCTCGCAGCCCGCCGGCGATGTCATCCTCGACGACACCGACGCGCCGCTCGTGCTCGTCTCCGCCGGCATCGGCGTCACTCCCATGGCTGCGATCCTCGAGGACATCACCGTGCGCCAGCCCAAGCGCGAGGTGCTCGTGCTGCACGCCGACACCGCCCACGGCAACCAGGCGCTCTATGCGAGCATGCGCAAGCGCATCGAGTTCCTCGACAACGCGAGCAGCCAGGTCTGGTACGAGGAGGGCGCCGACTCGGCGCCGACCCTGCGCCCTGCCAAGGCGGGTCGCATGGACCTGACCGATGTCGAGATCCCCTCGGGCGCAAAGGTCTTCATGTGCGGCCCGCTGCCGTTCATGCGCGACGCGCGCAAGGCGCTGCTCGCCAAGGGCGTCGCGGCCGAGAACATCGGCTACGAGGTCTTCGGCCCCGACCTGTGGGCGCAGAACCCCGACTCCGCGGCCTGAGCACCCCACCACGCAGGGACCGTATGCCGCGTGCGCGCCCAGCGCACGCGGCATACCCCTGCGTGGGGGTGACCACCCCGTGGCCGGCACCCGGGGAGCGTGCTGCCGTCGGGTAGCCTTGGGCGCGATGGCACGGCAGCTCCTCCTTATACAGCCGCGCTGATCCGATCGGCCGAGACGGCCCACCACGGACAGCCGCGGCGAACCCCTCCTGCGCGAGGGGTTTTGTCGTGTGAGGAGCACGTGCACGCAGACGAGGACGAAGGACGGACATGAGCGAGACGCCGCACCGCTACACCGCCGAGCTGGCGGGGCAGATCGAGACGGCCTGGCAGGACCGCTGGGAGGCGCAGGGCACCTACCACGCGCCCAACCCCGCCGGCCCGTGGGCCGACCCCGAGGCCGTGGGCCGGTTCGACGACCACCTGCTCGTGCTCGACATGTTCCCCTACCCCTCCGGGGCCGGCCTGCACGTCGGGCACCCGCTCGGCTATATCGCCACCGACGTCTTCGCGCGCTTCAACCGGATGACCGGGCGCAATGTCCTGCACTGCCTCGGCTATGACGCCTTCGGCCTGCCGGCGGAGCAGTATGCCGTCCAGACCGGCCAGCACCCGCGCAAGACGACCGAGGACAACATCGTCATCATGGCCCGGCAGCTGCGCCGCCTCGGCCTGGGACACGACGACCGGCGCGCGATCCGCACGATCGACCCCGACTACTACCGCTGGACCCAGTGGATCTTCCAGCAGATCTGGAACGCCTGGTATGACACCGAGGCCGTCCGCCCCGACGGCGGCACCGGCCAGGCCCGGCCCATCGCCGAGCTGGAGGCCCAGTTCGAGGCGGGGGAGCGCGTGCTGCCGCAGGAGTACGCCGGGCGGGCCTGGGCCGACCTGACCAACGCCGAGCAGGGGCACGTGCTCGACGGCTTCCGGCTGGCCTATGCCTCCGAGGCGCCGGTCAACTGGGCGCCCGGCCTGGGCACCGTGCTGTCCAACGAGGAGATCACCAACGACGGGCGCTCCGAGGTCGGCAACTATCCCGTCTTCCGCACCAACCTGCGCCAGTGGATGATGCGGATCACCGCCTATGCCGACCGGCTGGCCGACGACCTCGACCGGGTCGACTGGCCCGACAAGGTCAAGACCATGCAGCGCAACTGGATCGGCCGGAGCCAGGGCGCCCGCGTCGACTTCGCCACGCCTGCCGGTGAGGCGATCTCGGTCTTCACCACCCGCCCCGACACGCTGTTCGGCGCGACCTTCATGGTGCTGGCGCCCGAGCACCCGCTCGTGCCCGCCCTGACGACCGACGCCTGGCCGGCCGACATCCCCGCCGTCTGGACCGGCGGCGCGGCGACCCCGGGCGAGGCCATCGCGGCATACCAGCTGGCCGCCGCGCGCAAGTCCGATGTCGAGCGCCAGATGGAGGACAAGACCAAGACCGGCGTCTTCACCGGCTCCTATGCCACCAGCCCCGTCGACGGCCGGCAGGTCCCGGTCTTCATCGCCGACTACGTCCTGATGGGCTATGGCACGGGAGCGATCATGGCCGTGCCGTGCGGCGACCAGCGCGACTTCGAGTTCGCGACCGAGTTCGAGCTGCCGATCATCGACATCATCGCCCCGCGCGACGCCGGGGACTGGCCCGGCACGGTGGCCGAGGGCAAGGCCTTCACCGGCGACGGCGTCATGGTCAACTCGGCCAACGACACCCTCGACCTCAACGGCCTGCCGGTCGCCGAGTCCAAGGCCGCGATGATCGCCTGGCTCGAGGAGCGCGGCCTGGGCGAGGGCACGATCAACTACCGCATGCGGGACTGGCTCTTCAGCCGGCAGCGCTACTGGGGCGAGCCCTTCCCGATCGTCTTCGACGAGGACGGCCGCGCGCACGCCGTGCCCGACAGCCAGCTGCCGGTCGAGCTGCCCGAGGTGCCGGACTACTCTCCCAAGACCTTCGACCCGGAGGACGCCTCGTCCAGCCCCGAGCCGCCGCTGGCGCGCGCCGAGGACTGGGTCAATGTCGAGCTCGACCTCGGCGACGGTCGGGGCGTGCAGCGCTACCGCCGCGAGACCAACACGATGCCGCAGTGGGCCGGCTCGTGCTGGTACTACCTGCGCTATCTCGACCCGGCCAACATGCAGGCGCTGGTCGACGCGGCCAACGAGGACTACTGGATGGGCCCGCGCTCGACACCGGTCGAGGGCGCCCCGGCGGGCGTGCGCGACCCCGGCGGCGTGGACCTGTATGTCGGCGGCGTCGAGCACGCCGTCCTGCACCTGCTCTATGCGCGCTTCTGGCACAAGGTGCTCTACGACCTGGGTCACCTCAGCTCCGAGGAGCCCTTCCGCCGCTACTTCTCCCAGGGCTACATCCAGGCCTATGCCTTCCGCGACGAGCGCGGCCAGGCCGTGCCCGCCGCCGAGGTGGAGGAGCAGGGCGAGGGCGAGAGCGCGAGCTTCACCTGGCAGGGCCAGCCCGTCGCCCGCGAGTACGGCAAGATGGGCAAGTCGCTCAAGAACATCGTCACGCCCGACGACATGTACGAGCAGTACGGCGCCGACACCTTCCGCGTCTATGAGATGTCGATGGGGCCGCTCGAGCAGAGCAAGCCGTGGGAGACCCGCGCGATCGTGGGCTCGCAGCGCTTCCTCCAGCGGCTGTGGCGCAATGTCGTCGACGAGGAGACCGGTGAGGTGCGGGTCGTCGAGACCGCCGTCGACGCCGACACCGAGCGGGTCATGCACCGCACGATCGCGGCGGTCCGCGAGGACTACGCCTCGCTGGGCTTCAACACCGCGGTCGCGCGGCTGATCGAGTTCAACAACGCCCTGACCAAGCTCGATGCGGTGCCGCGCGAGGCCGCCGAGACCCTGGTCAAGATGGTCGGCCCGGTCGCCCCGCACATCGCCGAGGAGCTGTGGAGCCGGCTGGGCCACACCGAGTCGGTCGTCTATGCGCCCTTCCCCGAGGCCGACGAGACCAAGCTCGTCGAGGAGACCGTCACCTGCGTCATCCAGATCAAGGGCAAGGTCCGCGACCGGGTCGAGGTCTCGCCCTCGATCACCGAGGACGAGCTGCGCGAGCTGGCCCTCGCGCGCGACAAGGTCAAGGCCGCGACCGAGGCCGGCGTGCGCACGGTCATCGTGCGCGCACCCAGGCTCGTCAACGTCGTCCCGGCCTGATCAGCGCGTCATGACCGTCGCCCTCGTCACCGACTCCACGGCATACCTGCCGGAGGACCTGGTGACGGGGCTCGGCATCCAGGTGGTGCCGCTGCATGTCGTCGTCGACGGCGAGGACCGCCGCGAGGGGCAGGACATCTCGGCCGCCGAGGTGGCGCAGCGGCTGCGCGCCGGGGCCAGGGTCACCACCTCCCGGCCCTCGCCGGAGGACATGCTCGCGGCCTATCGGCGCGCGGCCCAGGCCGGCGCGAGCCAGATCGTCTCTGCGCACCTGTCGTCGGCGGTGTCCTCGACCGTGGGGTCGGCGAGCCTCGCGGCGGGCCAGTCCCCGGTGCCGGTGACCGTGCTCGACACCCGCTCGGTGGCTATGGCCATGGGGCACTCCGTCGTCGCTGGCGTGCGCGCCGCGGAGCGGGGGAGCGACGCCGCTGCGGTGGCCGAGGTCGTGCGGGCACACTGCGAGGCCTCGACGCTGATCTTCTGCGTCGACTCGCTCGAGTATCTGCGCAGGGGCGGCCGCATCGGCGCCGCCTCGGCGCTCGTGGGGTCGGCGCTGGCCATCAAGCCCCTGCTGGGTCTGCGCGACGGTGCGATCGTCCCGATCGAGCGGGTGCGCACCTCTGCCAAGGCGCTGACCCGGCTGTGCGAGCGCACCGTCGATGCCGTCAGTTCGCTTGCGGCCCAACACGACTGGGTCGACGTCGCCGTCCACCACCTCGATGCCGAGGAGCGGGCCGAGCAGGTGGCCGAGACCCTCGCCAATGCCCTGCCCGCGGCCACCCGCCTGCGCCTGGTCGAGATCGGCCCGGTGATCGGCGCGCACGCCGGCCCCGGGACGATCGGCGTCTCCATCACGCCGCGGCTGACCTGAGACGCCCGGCCGGCGCTCGGCTGTCCACAGCCCGGGCGGAGCCGGGCCGCTTGTCCACAGCCGCCCTGATCGGCCTCGTGGGCGGGCCGCTCCCATTCCTAGCGTGCCGGTATGCCGCGTCGCCCCGACCCCCAGCCCGTCGACCGTCTTGAGGCGTTGCTCGCCGGTGCGCGCGAGCCCGCCCGTGCCCCGGCCGCCGCAGGCCAGCCCCGCCCCTCGCGCGACGCTCCACCTCACTCCGAGGAGCAACCCGAGACCGAGGTCGACCCACCTGGTGGCCGGCATCGCCGAGAGGTGCCGCCGAGGCCTCCGGTGCTGGCCCTGCCTGCCGTCCTGCGCAACTCGAGGCTGTCTGTCCCCGCGCGGGTCCTGGCCGGACTCGCTTGCGTGATCGCCTGTGCCGCAGCGGTGTTCGGCGTGCGGGTGCTGATGGCACAGGAGCGGGCGACGCCCATCCCGGCCAGCCGCGTGGCGTCGACCGGGGCTGCGGCAGGGGGCGCGGGCTTCACCGGCCCACGGCCCGGTGGCGAGCCCAGCGGGCTGGTCTCCTCCTCGGTCCCGCCCGCAGGCGCTGCGCCCAGTCCCTCTGGCGCGCCCTCGGGCGGCCAGTCGGGAGGGGCGTCGCAGCCCGGCCAGCCGGCCGCCTCGACCGCGCCGCCGGCAGCGGTCGGGCAGCAGGGTGCGACCGGGCAGGCGGGGCAGCCGGGAACGGCCGGGCAGGCGGGGCAGTCGATCACCGTGCACGTGGTGGGGCAGGTGGCCCGCCCCGCCGTCGTCAGCCTCGCGGCCGGCGCGCGGGTCGGTGACGCCGTGCGGGCGGCGGGGGGACTGACCGCCCGAGCCGATGCCGCCGCGGTCAACCTGGCCCGGCTGGTCGTCGACGGTGAGCAGATCCGCATCCCCAGACCCGGGGAGGCGTTGCCCCCACCGGCCGGGCAGATGCCGGGCGGCGGCTCCGGGGCCGCTGCCACGGCACCGTCCGGCGGGTCGGGCGGTGTGGGGTCGGCAGCCGCGGGGTCGGCAGCGGGCGGCGGCGCGGGCCAGGTCAACCTCAACACCGCCGACCTCAGCGCGCTCGACGGGCTGCCGGGCGTGGGTCCCGTCCTGGCCCAGCGCATCCTCGACTGGCGCACCGAGCACGGCCGCTTCACCTCCGTCGACGAGCTGGGCGAGGTGAGCGGCATCGGCGAGAAGCTCATGGCCCAGCTGGGGCCCAAGGTCACGGTGTGAGCCGGCCGGCCCCGTCGTCACCCAGCCGGCCGTCACCGGAACCGGCGTCGCTCGCGCTGCCGGGCCTCGAGGGCCCGCCGCGACCGGAGTCGGTGCCACCCGACCCGGTGCCCAGCGATCTGCGCCTCCTGCTCCCGGCGGTGGTGGCCTGGGCGGTCGGGGCCGCCGCGCTCGGCTGGCCCGGCAGCCGCCGAGGCCTCGCCGCGATGGCCCTCCTGCTGTCGGCCGCGGTTCTGGGAGTGGCGGAGGTCCGGCGCAGCGGGTCCCCTCGGCGCGGCCGGCGGCGGCCTGCCGGCCTGCGGGTCAGGGCGCGCCGCGCCCTCCCCGCACGTTTGCGCGACGCCCTGCCCCGCCACACCCGCGCGCGAGTCCGCGTGATCGTGCTGGTCGCCGCGGTGACGGGGCTCGTCCTGCTGGCCTCGTGGGCCCAGGACGCGTCCCGCCGGGCGGGGCCGGTCGGCGCCCTTGCCGAGCGTCGCGCGGTCGTCACCGCGACGCTGGTCGTGACCGCCGACCCCTACCGCCTCCGGGGCACCGCGTCCGCGGAGCCGGGCTATCTCGTGCGGGCGCGCGTCATCGACGTCGAGAGCCGGGGTGCGCGATCCCGGGTCAACAGCCCGGTGACCGTCCGCGGCGACGACAGGTGGGGCGGCGTGCGCTGGCACGAGACGGTGCGCGTCACCGGACGGCTGGCGCCACCACCGGAGGGCCGCCAGGAGATCGCGGTGCTGCGCCCCCGGGCCGCGCCCACCAGCGTCGCCGCGCCCGGCCCCGTCTTCGCGTCGGCCGAGCACCTGCGGGCTGGCCTGCGCCGTGCGGTGGCCGACCAGCCCGCCGACTCCCGCGGGCTGCTCCCGGCCCTGGTCATCGGTGACACCAGCCGTACTCCCGATGACCTCAACGACGCCATGCTTGCCACGGGTATGACACATCTGAATGCCGTCTCGGGCAGCAATGTGGCGGTCGTGCTGGCGTCGGCGCTGGGCCTGGCCAGCGCCCTGGGCTGTCCGCGGCGACTGCGGCCGTGGGTGGCCGCGCTCGCGCTGGCGTGGTTCGTGGTGCTCGCCCGCCCGGAGCCGAGCGTCATCCGCGCCGCCGCGATGGGCTCGATCGGCCTGCTCGGGATGAGTCGCTCGACCCGGGCGGCCGGGCTGCCGGCGCTCGCGGGAGCCGTCGTCGTCCTGCTCGTGGTCGACCCCACGCTTGCCCGCAGCCATGGCTTCGCCCTCTCGACGCTCGCGACCCTGGGGCTGCTGCTCTTCGTCCGGCCCTGGGGCGCCGCCATCTCGGCGCGACTGCCCCGACGCCTCTCGGGATTCGGGCCGGCAATCGCGATACCCGTTGCGGCACAGGCGATGTGCGCACCGGTGGTCGTGCTGTTGCAGGGTTCGGTCAGCGTGGTCGGCGTCCTGGCCAACCTCCTCGCCGCGCCACTCGTCGCCCCGGCGACAGTCGTCGGCGTCGTCACCTCGCTCGTCGCAGTGGTCGCACCTGCGGTGGCGACGGTGACCGCCTGGCTCGGGGCGCTGCCCACCCTGGGGATCGCGTGGGTGGCCAGGTCGTGCGCCACGGTCCCCGGCGGCACTGCCCCCTGGCCCGATGGCGCCGCCGGCGCACTCCTGCTGACTGCCGTGACCCTCGCCGCGATCCTCACCGGCCAGTGGTGGGCCCATCAGGCGGCCCGTCATCCCGTGCTGGGCGTCGGGCTGGCCATGACGCTCATCGCGGCCCTGGCGCCCCCGGCCATCATCACGTGGCCACCACCGGGGTGGCAGGTCGTGCACTGCGATGTCGGCCAGGGCGACGCCGCGGTCCTGGCCACGGGCCGCCACTCCGCGGTGGTGGTCGATGTCGGCCCCGACCCGGCCGCGGTCGACCGCTGCCTGCGCCGCCTCGACATCGACCGGCTGGAGGCGGTGGTGCTCACCCACTTCCACGCCGACCACGTCGAGGGCCTGCCGGGGGCGATCGCGGGGCGGCCCTGCGGGCAGATCCTGGCCACCCCCGTGCGCGAGCCCGCCTACCAGGTGGCGGAGGTGGAGCGCTGGGCCGGCGCACGCGGCATACCCCTGCGTGAGCTGCGCGGCGGGGACGAGCTGCGGTTCGGGTCGCTCGCGCTGTCGGTGTGGTGGCCGGAGCGGCGGATCGCCGATGGCTCGGTGCCCAACAACGCGAGCGTCGTCGTCCGGGCCAGGGCGGGGCCGGCCGACGTGCTGCTGCTCGGGGACATCGAGCGCGAGGCGGGCCATGCCCTGCTCCTGCGGTCGCGGCGCGACCCTGCCCTGGCCGCCGCCATGCGCGAGGTCGATGTGGTCAAGACACCCCACCACGGATCGGCGAACCTGGACGAGGGCCTGATCACCCAGATCGGCGCCCCGTTGGCGGTGGTCAGCGTCGGGGCCGACAACGACTATGGGCACCCGTCCAGGCACCATCTCGCAGTCCTTGCCGCCGCGGGCTCCCGGGTGCTGCGCACCGACCGTCACGGTGACGTGGCGGTGGTGGCCAGGGGCGCGCAGGTCAGGGTGGTGACCAGCCGGTGAGGCCTCGCCGGTCGGTCGGCATCGTCCCGGCCGGGCTGGGGTCAGCCTGCCCGGACGCTCTCGGCGCTGCTGATCAGGGCCTCGATGGTGCAGGCCACCGGTGGGACCCGCATCAGGTCGGGGGTGGTCACGGCAAAGATGCGCCGGCTGGAGGCGGGCTCGACCGGGACGACCGAGACGTCATCGGTGCGCGCGGTCTGGAGGATGAGGTCGGGCACGAGCGCGACGCCCAGGCCCTCGGCGACCAGGCCGAGCACCGCGACATAGTCCTCGGTCTCGAAGTCCACCTCGGGGCCGAAGCCCGCCTGCTGGCACAGGTGCACGAGGTGGCCGCGGCAGCGCGGGCACCCGGCGATCCACCGCTCGGCCGACAGGTTGCGCATGTGGACCATCGGCGCCCCGGCGTACTGGTGGCCCGGCGGCACGACGAGCTTGACTGGGTCCTCCAGCAGCGGGTGGATGACCAGGCCCTCGAGGTCGGGGGACCTGCGGGTCAGGTCGGATCCCTCATAGGTGAAGGCGATCGCGATATCGCACTCACCGGAGCGGATCGCGGTCAGCGACTCGGGTGGCTCGGCCTCGGTCAGCCGGACGGCGACGTCGGGGGAGTCCTGCTTGACCTTGGCCAGGGCGCGCGGGACGAGGGTGGCGGAGGAGGAGGGGAAGGACATCAGGCGCACCCGGCCAGACCGCAGTCCGGCGATCGCGGCAACCTCCTCCTCGGCGGCGTCGATCGCCGCGAGCACGGTCCCCGCATGCCGAGCGAGGACCTGCCCCGCCTCGGTGAGGCGCACGGTGCGGCCCAGCCGCTCCACCAGGGCGGTGCCGGTGCGCTGCTCCATCCTGCGGACCATCTGGGAGATCGCCGGCTGGGAGTAGCCCAGGGCGACGGCCGCATTGGTGAAACTCCCCTCGTCGGCGATCGCCTTGATCACTCGCATACCAGCAGCATCGATCATGGCCCGATTCTATAACGGGGCGTTATCCGCTGGTGCCGTTATGGCGAGCCCGGTTCCACCCGTGCCCAGCCCGCCCGAGAGTGAGAACTACAGTGGCGGCCGTGCACCACGCGGACGAGCCCGAGGACCTGGCGGATCTGCTCCACGACGGAGCGGCGCTCGTCCTCAGCGGGGCCGGGCTCTCGACCGAGTCGGGCATCCCCGACTATCGGGGCCCCGACGGGCGCCGGCGGGTGACTCCCATGCACTTCTCGGAGTTCCGGGGCGCGAGCGCCGCCCGGCAGCGCTACTGGGCCCGCAGCTTCATCGGGTGGCAGCGCTTCACCCGCGCCGAGCCCAACGCCGGGCACCGGGCGGTGGCCGGGCTCGAGAGCCGGGGGCTGCTGCACGGCATCATCACCCAGAACGTCGACGGCCTGCACCAGCAGGCCGGTGCCCGCGCGGTCGTCGAGCTGCACGGCTCCCTGGCGCGGGTGGTCTGCCTGGGCTGCGGGGACCGCACCGACCGGGAGGCGCTGCAGCGGCGGATGACCGGAGCCAACGCCGGCTTCGAGCAGCACGTGCAGGCGTTGGCCGCGGACGGGTCCCAGGTCAGCAGCCAGATCCGCCCCGACGGTGACATCGTGCTGCCGGACGAGGCGATCAAGGCCTTCAGCGTGCCGCGGTGTGTGCGCTGCGCCAGCGACCTGCTCAAGCCCGATGTCGTCTTCTTCGGCGAGAGCGTCCCCAGTGAGCGGGTCGAGCAGTGCTTCGACCTGGTCGAGGGGGCCCGCTCACTCGTGGTCCTCGGCTCGTCACTGGCGGTGATGAGCGGCTTCCGCTTCGTGCGGCGGGGGGCCGCACGCGGCATACCGATCGCCATCGCCACGGCCAGCGAGACCCGCGGCGACCCCCTGGCGAGCCTGCGCCTGCACGGGCCGCTCGGTCAGACGCTCGAGCGCGTCGTCGCGTCGCTGTGACCCAAAAGCCCTGTGCCCCAAGGAGTCTGGGGCACAGGGCTGGGAGTGTGGCGGAGGCTCAGACGCGGCGCAGCACCGCGGTGACCTTGCCGAGGATGGTGGCGTGGTCGCCGTCGATCGGCTCGAACGCGGGGTTGTGGGGGAGCAGCCAGACGTGGCCGTCCTTGCGCTTGAAGGTCTTGACCGTGGCCTCGTTGTCGAGCATGGCGGCCACGATGTCGCCGTTGTCGGCCGTCGGCTGCTGGCGCACGACCACCCAGTCGCCGTCGCAGATGGCAGCCTCGACCATCGAGTCGCCGACGACCTTGAGCAGGAAGAGCTGGCCCTCGCCGACGATCTGACGGGGGAGCGGGAAGACCTCCTCGACGCTCTCCTCGGCGGTGATCGGGACACCCGCGGCGATTTGGCCGAGCACCGGGACGTATGCCGCGGTGGGGCGCTCGTCGCCCATGCCGGTCTCGTCGTGGGTCACGTCGGGGTCGTAGTGCGAGGCGCCGCCGCGGTAGCCCCGCATGTCGGTGGGCGCGTCAGGGGAGACGACCTCGATCGCGCGCGGACGGTGCGGGTCGCGGCGCAGGTAGCCCTTGCGCTCGAGCGTGGAGAGCTGGTGGGCGACCGAGCTGGGGGAGGTCAGGCCGACCGCCTCGCCGATCTCACGCAGGCTCGGCGGGTATCCGCGCCGGTCGACCGAGTTGCGGATGACCTCCAGGACCCGCCGCTGGCGCACGGTGAGCTCGCCGCCTGTGGCCTCCCGCTCGGGGAGCTGGTGGACGGTGGCGTCGTCGGCGCTGGGGCGCTGGTCGGACATGCTCATCCCTTCGGCTGTCGGTGCCCTCTGATTGGCTTCCCGTCGTGAGCACAGCCTATGGAGTTCGAACACAGGTTTCAAACACCTGTTCGATGCGCGTGTTGAATCCTTCGAACACCCGTGCTACAAATCGTACAGACGTTCTATCGCACAGGCGTTCGATCGGGCCGGCAGCCGCCGGCCACACCGCCCGAGGCGATGGCGGTCGGGAGCAGCTCCCGGCCAGGAGGATGGAGGAGAGCATGAGCGCAGCAGTCGCATGGGAGCCCAGCACCGGTCGTGGCCGGGCCGCACGTGCCCCGCGCCGCCACCTCGTGTCGGTCCCGACCGGGTCGCAGGCCCAGCAGGCGGCGCGCCGCGGCCGGCTGCACATCACCCGCGCGGGCCGGCTGGCCGTGACGACCCTGGTCGCCGCAGCGCTGCTGGCCGTCGCCACCGCCGCCTTCGCCGTCGGCGGGCCGACCGTCGATCACACCATCACCGTGCGACCGGGCCAGACGCTCTCCGAGATCGCCTCGGTCGAGCTGCCCGGCCTGCCCGTTGGCGATGCGGTTGCCCGCATCCAGATCGCCAACGACCTGCCGGGTGCCCAGATCTCGGCCGGCCAGTCCCTCGACATCCCCGAGGTCGGCTGACCCGACGGTCTGCTCTAGCTCTGGGTGATGTCACTCACCTGGAGGGCGCCCGCCGACATCGCGATCGCCGTGGCCTGACCGCGTGAGGACGCGCCCAGCTTGGCCAGAATGCGCGAGACATGCACGTCGGCCGTGCGTGGCGAGATCTGGAGGCGGGCAGCGATCTCGCGGTTGCCGATCCCCGTCGCCAGCAGCTGGAGGACCTCATACTCCCGGCGGGTCAGACCCAGCGCCCGCTGGGCGGTCTCCGCCGGGGCGTTGCCGAGGGCCCGGCAGATCTCATAGTCCAGGCTCTCCAGGCTGCCGTAGTGGCGCTCGCGCACCAGTGCCGACCCGGCGCCGTAGGACGTCTGGGCGGCCGCCAGGTCGCCGCTGGCGATCGCGGCCCGGGCGTGCTCGAGATAGACATAGGTCGTCATCTCCTCCGGCCCCTCCGAGGCCGCGAAGGCGTGACGGGCCCGCTGCCACGCCTCCTCGGCCGTGCCGGAGAGACTGTCGAGCTCGGCCTCCAGCAGCAGGCGCCAGCGCCCCACGGCCGCGTCACACGCGGGCGCCACCTCGGTGCGCAGGGCAAGGAGGTC
Organism: Micrococcales bacterium; assembly: GCA_021287075.1. Taxonomy (GTDB): domain Bacteria; phylum Actinomycetota; class Actinomycetes; order Actinomycetales; family Dermatophilaceae; genus JAJTBD01. The sequence continues at coordinate 95,266 of JAJTBD010000006.1, forward strand.
GGCGACGCGCGGGTCGTTGTGGGTCGCGCCGGCCGCGCGCAGTGCGCGTGCGGCCAGACACAGCAGCGGCCAGGCCTGGGCGGGCGCGGCGCCGGGCGCGGCCGCGGCGGCCTCGAGGCAGACCTCGGCGGCGTCACGGGCCTCGAGCGTGGCCAGGGCATGCTCGGAGCGGGCGTGCTCCCACAGGGCCCGCATGGGGGCCGGCGGCGGGTTGTGGGCGACGGTCTGGGCCAGCCGGCGCAGGTGTGGCTCCGCATCCTCCGGCTTGCCCGCCACCAGCTGCATGCGGGCGCTGAGGTAGTCCAGTCGCATCCGGTCCCGGGCCCGCAGCTGCTGCCCGAGGATCATCGGCACCAGCGGCGTCTCCATGACCACCCGCCCGCGGGCGAAGAGCGACTCGACGGTGATGCAGGCCAGCTCGGCGCCGGCGAAGTCCGCGAGACCGTGCATGGAGCTGAAGGTCTGGCCCTCCACGCTGCTGGTGATCGCCTCGTCATAGGCGCCGACGCTCAGGAAGGTCCCGGACCGGCTCAGGAGATACCACACGAGCACGGCGGGGTGCTGGGTCGCGATCTCGTCCGCGAGCACCCGGCCGGCCGCATACTCCTCGGCCGCCAGGTCGGGGTCGGACAGGGCGAGGGCGTCGGCGTGGGTGATGCGGGCGGCGAGGCCGATCCATGGCTCCGCGTCGTCGGACAGCATGTCCAGGGCCTCGGCCGAGAGCCGGGCGGCGTCACCATGCAGGCCGAAGAAGACCAGCTCGGCGCACAGCATCGCCAGCAGCTCTGCCTTTGCGTCGCCCGCGGGCAGCTGGAGGACCGCGGCGATCGCCTCGACCACGACGCCCTCGCAGGCGGCCAGGTTGAGCTCGCGCAGGGCGGCCGAGTGCTCGATGAGGGCGGCCGCCCTGGTGAAGTCGTCCAGATCCTCGCCGCGCAGCACGTCCTCGGCCAGGGCGACGGCCACCTCGCATGCCGGGCGATGCGGGCGAAGAAGCTCGTGCGCAGCTTGGCGGCGGCGAGGTTGCCCCCGAAGGCCGCGGCGACCTCGGGCATCTGGTCCCAGTCGCGCAGCGCGACCAGCATGATCTCCAGCGCACCGGCCGAGTCGTGCATATCCCCGTGGGCCTCCTGGGCCGCTCGCTGGACCCATGCGGCATAGGAGCTGGCGTCCCCGCCCGCGCGGAAGTGGCGCGCGATCGTCCTGCTGTGACCTTCGGGCTCCAGGGCGGCCAGACTGCGGGCGAGTGTCAGGTGGGCCTCAAGCGTCGCGGGGTCGTGGGTCACGCAGGCATTCTGCCTGCTCCGACTGGCGGCCGCCTGCGGGTCTCAGCCCCCTGCGGGCATTAACTGTTGAGTTATCGATGCCGGAGGCGTTGGGCGATCGCCTGCCAGCTGGTCCTGCCGGGTCCTGCCCGGTCCTGCCCGGTCTTGCGGGCGCGTGTCGTGCCGCGTGTCGGGCGTGACACGCGGCACGACACGCACGACACGCGGCACGACACGCGCGGGGCTTGCCATCGTCGCCCACGTGGGTTTAACTAATCACCACATCTAGTGGTTACAGCGATGTGATTCGTACACATCTTGTGCACAGCAGATGTCCTGTTACCCACAGACTGTCCCCAGCCCATCCCCAGCCCTGTCCACAGCCGGGCTGGGTGCGGCGTGCCTGCACGCGGCATACCGCAGCCCCGCGCATCGCGACCAGGAGGAGAAGACATGCACTGCCCCTTCTGCCGCCACAGCGACTCGCGGGTGATGGACTCGCGCACGACCGACGACGGCTCCTCGATCCGTCGACGGCGCCAGTGCCCCGAGTGCGGCCGCCGCTTCACCACGGTCGAGACCGCGGGCCTGTCGGTGGTCAAGCGCTCCGGGGTCACCGAGCCGTTCAGCCGGGGCAAGGTCCTGGTCGGCGTCCGCAAGGCCTGTCAGGGCCGACCGGTCACCGAGGACCAGCTCGCGCTGCTGGCCCAGCAGGTCGAGGAGGCCATCCGGGGCCAGGGCCAGGCCGAGGTCGACGCACACGAGGTCGGCCTCGCCGTGCTCGAGCCGCTGCGACGGCTCGACGAGGTGGCCTACCTGCGCTTCGCGTCGGTCTACCAGGCCTTCGACTCGCTCGAGGACTTCGAGACCGCCATCACCCTGCTGCGCCAGGAGGCGAGTATGCCGCGGACCTAGGTCCGCGGCCGCCACACCTTCGGCTGTCGGTGCGCTCCAGCAGACTCGGAGCCACCCGCCGGCACCCGGCCCAGCACCGCTGCCACGCACGCAGCACCCACAGCAAGACCACACCACAGCAGCAACCACACAGCAGCAACCACGAATGAGGGAGAGCAGACATGACCGAGACGGTCGGCCGCGGCTCGCGCGCCAAGGGCGCCAAGGCCAAGGGCATCAAGGTCGAGCGCATCTACACCACCCCGGGTGTCCACCCCTATGACGAGGTGACCTGGGAGAAGCGCGACGTCGTCCAGCAGAACTGGAAGACGGGCGAGACGATCTTCGAGCAGCGCGGTGTCGAGTTCCCCGACTTCTGGTCGGTCAACGCCTCCACCATCGTCACCACCAAGTACTTCCGCGGCGCCGTCGGCACCGAGGCCCGCGAGAGCGGCCTGAAGCAGCTGATCGACCGCGTCGTGCTCACCTACGTCAAGGCGGGCAAGGACCACGGCTACTTCGCGTCCGAGGAGGACGCCGAGGTCTTCGAGCACGAGCTGACCTATGCGCTGCTGCACCAGGTCTTCTCGTTCAACTCCCCGGTGTGGTTCAACGTCGGCACCAAGAGCCCCCAGCAGGTCTCGGCCTGCTTCATCCTCTCGGTCGACGACTCGATGGACTCGATCCTCGGCTGGTACAAGGAGGAGGGCAAGATCTTCCAGGGCGGCTCCGGCGCCGGCCTCAACCTCTCCCGCATCCGCTCCTCCAAGGAGCTGCTCTCCTCCGGCGGCACCGCCTCCGGCCCGGTCTCCTTCATGCGCGGTGCCGACGCCTCCGCCGGCACCATCAAGTCCGGTGGCGCGACCCGCCGCGCGGCCAAGATGGTCGTCCTCGACGTCGACCACCCCGACATCGAGGAGTTCGTCGAGACCAAGGCGCGCGAGGAGGACAAGATCCGCGCGCTGCGCGACGCCGGCTTCGACATGGACCTCGGCGGCAAGGACATCGTCTCGGTCCAGTACCAGAACGCCAACAACTCCGTGCGCGTCAACGACGAGTTCATGCGCGCCGTCGAGGAGGGCACCGACTTCGCCCTCACCTCGCGCCTGGACGGCTCCGAGGTCGAGCGCGTCGACGCCCGTGAGCTCATGCGCAAGATCGCGACCGCCGCGTGGGAGTGCGCCGACCCCGGCATCCAGTACGACGACACGATCAACGACTGGCACACCAACCCCGAGACCGGTCGGATCACCGCGTCCAACCCCTGCTCGGAGTACATGTCGCTCGACAACTCCTCGTGCAACCTCGCCTCGCTCAACCTGCTGAAGTTCCTCAAGGACGACGACACCTTCGACGCCGTCACCTTCCAGAAGGTCGCGGAGCTGGTCATCACGGCGATGGACATCTCCATCTGCTTCGCCGACTTCCCGACCGAGTCGATCGGCAAGACGACGGTCGACTACCGCCAGCTCGGCATCGGCTACGCCAACCTCGGCGCGCTGCTCATGGCCACCGGCCACGGCTACGACTCCGAGGGTGGCCGCTCGCTCGCCGCCGCGATCACCTCGCTGCTCACCGGCGCGGCATACAAGCGCTCGGCCGAGCTCGCCGCGGTCGTCGGCCCCTACAACGGCTACGCCCGCAACGCCGACGCGCACAAGCGGGTCATGCGCAAGCACCAGGCCGCCAACGACCACATCCGCACGATCGGCACGATGGACGCCGACATCCACCGCGTCGCCACCAAGGCGTGGGACGCCGTGGTCAAGACGGGCGAGAAGGCCGGCTACCGCAACGCCCAGGCCTCGGTGCTGGCGCCGACCGGCACCATCGGCTTCATGATGGACTGCGACACCACCGGCATCGAGCCCGACTTCTCCCTGGTGAAGTTCAAGAAGCTCGTCGGCGGCGGCTCCATGCAGATCGTCAACCTGACGATCCCGCGCGCCCTCAAGAAGCTCGGCTACACGCAGGAGACCATCGAGGCGATCGTCGAGTTCATCGCCGACAAGGGCCACGTCATCGACGCCCCGGGCCTCAAGCCCGAGCACTACGAGGTCTTCGACACCGCCATGGGCGCGCGGGCCATCTCCCCGATGGGCCACGTGCGCATGATGGCCGCGGTCCAGCCCTTCCTGTCCGGCGCCATCTCCAAGACGGTCAACCTCCCCGAGACGGCCAGCGTCGAGGAGATCGAGGACGTCTACGTCCAGGGCTGGAAGATGGGCCTGAAGGCGCTCGCGGTCTACCGCGACAACTGCAAGGTCGGCCAGCCGCTGTCCGATGGCGGCTCCACCGCCAAGGACGCCGCGGCCGCCAAGGAGGAGCCCAAGGTCGAGAAGGTCGTCGAGTACCGTCCCGTCCGCAAGCGCCTGCCCAAGCGCCGTCCCTCGCAAACGATCTCGTTCTCCGTCGGTGGCGCCGAGGGCTACCTCACGGCCGGGTCCTACCCCGACGACGGTCTGGGCGAGATCTTCCTCAAGTTCGGCAAGCAGGGCTCGACCCTGGCCGGCGTGATGGACGCCTTCTCGATCGCCGTCTCCATCGGCCTCCAGTACGGCGTGCCGCTCGAGACCTATGTCGAGAAGTTCACCAACCTGCGCTTCGAGCCCGCCGGCATGACCGACGACCCCGACGTGCGCATGGCGCAGTCGATCATGGACTACGTCTTCCGCCGCCTGGCGCTGGACTACCTCGACTTCGACACCCGCTCGTTCATGGGCATCCACACCGCGGAGGAGCGGGCCCGCCAGCTCGAGACCGGCTCCTACGCCCCGGTGTCCTCGGACAACGAGTCCGACGAGGAGATCGAAGACGAGATCGAGAACTACAGCCAGTCGGTCGTGACCAAGCCCAAGGCCGACAAGAAGTCGGAGGACCACGCCGACGAGGTGAAGTCCGGTGCGGGCGCCGCCTCGGCACGCGAGATCTCGCCCGAGATCCACTCCTCGGCCGAGCTGCTCGAGAAGTTCCAGGGCAAGGCAGCCGACGCCCCGATGTGCATGACCTGCGGCACCAAGATGCGTCCCGCAGGCTCCTGCTATGTCTGCGAGGGCTGCGGCAGCACCTCCGGCTGCAGCTGATCGACGTCGTGTGAAGGGGCCGGTCCCAGCTCGGGACCGGCCCCTTTGCCGTATGCCGCGCGCTGTTGTCCCAGCGCTCGATCGCCCAGGGCGGCCGCTACCGGCCGGTCGCCCGGGGTCACCATGGCAGGGTCGAGGGCATGGCTTCGACCCTGATCTCCGGCGACGAGTTCGCCGCCCTCGGCCTCGAGCACTGGCGTCCGATGTACGACGCCATCGAGGCCCGGTTCCGGACAGAGAGCTTCGCCCACGGGCTGGAGTTCGTGACCCGGATCGGTGCAGCTGCCGAGGCCGCCGACCACCATCCCGATCTCACCCTGACCTATGGCTCGGTCCACGTCGTGCTCACCAGCCACGACGTCGGCGGCAAGACCCAGCGGGACGTCACCCTCGCCCGCACCATCAGCGCGATCGCTGACGAGCTCGGCATCGATGCCGACCCGGCGAGCATCCAGCGTGCCGAGCTCGGTCTGGACACGTGGGACCGCGACGCGGTGAAGCCGTTCTGGCAGACCGTCCTGGCCCTGGAGGCCACCGACGACGCTGACGAGCTGCGGGATGCCGAGGGAGTCCACCCCACCGTGTGGTTCCAGGAGTCCGGCCCCGACACAGCCCAGCGCTGGCACATCGACCTTCGCGTCCCGCCAGAGGAGGCTCCGGCCCGGATCGCCGGGGCGCTGCGCGCCGGCGGCACGGTTGTCGACGACAGTGACGCGCCGAGGTGCACTGTGCTGGCCGACCCGCAGGGCAACCGGGTCTGCGTCTGCACCCACGTCGGGCGCTCGCACTGACAGGCGTTGGCTGTGCCACAGTTGGGCCCATGACAGGGGAGGGGCCACCGCCCGTCACGGGACGCGGGGTGGCAGCGACCAGGGCCGCGGAGATGATCCGCGCGACCCAGGCCCACCTGGTGCCCGGCGAGGGCCTCATCGGGCTGTTCAGGGTGGTCAACTTCAACCCGAGCATGGACTATCTGGCGGTGACCAGCCGCCGCCTGCTCGGGCTGAGCTATCTGTGCGAGAAGATCAACGACCGGGGCAGCTTCGCGCTGCGTGACATCTGGTCGGTCGACCTCACGGACAAGGGATTCGTCGAGGTGACCGCCCACCCGGTCGACGGGACCCCCGGGCGCGGGCGCAGCGTGACCTACAAGCTCGTCGAGTCCGACGACACCGCCGAACTGCTCGCCTGTCTGCGACGGGTCCGGCCGAGAGGCCCCCTCGAGGCGGGGACGCTGGGCCCAGCCGGTGACCCGGTCCTTGGCCCAGACGGTGCCGACGCGCTGGCGGACTCGTCCACACCAGGGGAGCTGGCCGCCGCGCTGGAGCGGATCGCGGGCCTGCACGCCGGCGGCGCGCTCACCGACGAGGAGTTCGCGGCCGCCAAGGCCCGGATGCTCGGTCTGGGCTGACCTGCCGGCGCTACGGTGAGTCATGGCCCGATATGGAGCGCAGTACGGTCCCGACATCACCTTCCTCGGCGTGGAGCCGTGCGACTGGGCCGACCCGGCCACCTATGACGGCGCCGATGTCGTGATCATCGGCGCGCCCTACGACGGCGGTGCCTCCCACCGCGGCGGTGCCCGCTTCGGCCCGCGGCACATCCGCCAGTCCTGCTATCTGGGGCACGACGGCAGCCGCCCCTCCCTCGCGATGCGCGTCGACGGGCTGCGCGACATCCGCGTCCTCGACGCCGGCGATGTCGAGATGTTCGCCGGCGACGCCGAGCGCTCCCTCGGCTCGCTCCAGGAGGCGGTGTATGCCGTGACCGCCGCCGGCGCAATCCCGCTCGTCCTCGGCGGGGACCACTCCATCGCGCTCCCGGACGCCTCCGGGGTCGCGCAGCACCTCGGTGCCGGCCGCGTGTCGATGATCCACTTCGACGCGCACGCCGACACTGGGGACAGCTCCTTCGGGTCCCTGATCGGCCATGGCCAGCCCATGCGCAGGCTGATCGAGTCGGGGGCCGTGCGCGGAGACCGCTTCCTCCAGATCGGCCTGCGCGGCTACTGGCCAGGGCCCGAGACCCTGGGCTGGATGGCGCAGCAGCAGATGCGCAGCTATGAGATGAGCGAGATCACGGCCCGTGGCCTCCAGGCCTGCCTGACCGAGGCCTTCGACATCGCCCTCGACGACTGCGACGCGGTCTTCCTCTCGGTCGACATCGACGTCTGCGACCCGGGGCACGCACCCGGCACCGGCACGCCCGAGCCGGGCGGCCTGACGGCCCGCGAGCTGCTCGACTCGGTGCGCCGCATCGCCTATGAGCTGCCGGTGGCCGGGATCGACATCGTCGAGGTCTCGCCGCCCTATGACCAGGCCGACATCACGGCATTCCTCGCCAATCGCGTTGTGCTGGAATCACTCTCAGGCATCGCACGCCGTCGTCGTGATGCACAGACCGGTGAGCGCTGGGACCCGGCCACCCCGCTGCTCGACGGGCGCGACTGACCGAGTCACGCCGCCATGGCGGCGACGGTCCCGAAGGCCACCTTGCTGATCTGGGTGCTCGTCGGCGCGGAGCCGAACTCGATCGTGATCACCGAGCCGCCGTGGTTGGCGTTGTACCAGACCTGGGCGGTGCCCCGGCAGACGCCCGTGCACGCGAAGGACCGCGACGGCAGGCCGGTGTTGGCGACCAGCCGGTTGTGGAAGCGCACGTTCTTGAGCCCATAGCGGTCGACGCCGTAGAGCGGCTGGTGGAGGACGGCTGCCTCCCAGGGCTGGATCCGGTGGAGGAAGTCGCGCACCGCCCGTGTCTCCGGCTCGCTCCACGGCCGGGGGCCCTGGTAGTAGCCGGCGCCGGGCCGGTAGACATAGGCCCAGTTCGTGGAGAAGTTGCGGTTGATGTCGACGCCGTGGGCGTTGCCCCGGGTGTTGGCGGCATACCCGTCCGGGTTCGCGGTGGGGATCACCCAGAGGTCCAGGTTCGTCGGCCGCGAGCCGTTGATCAGCCGCCATGCCGCGGTGTAGCCGGCCTTCTCGTTGCCGTGCAGCTGCCCGATGATGACCCGCTTGCGTGCGGCTGTCGGGTTGCCGATCCGATAGGCGTTGATGGCACGGCCGCGGACCGAGGTGCCGATGCGCACCGGTGCCGGGGCCGCGGCCCGGGTGCCGGCGCTTGCGGGGCCTGCCGCCGCGACACCAGGCGCGGTCACGGCCAGACCCGAGATGGTCACTGCGGCAGCGAGGACCGCTCGACGGCATGCAAAAGCGTTGTGACGCATAGTGATTCCTTCCCCTGAAGGGCGTCGTTGCCCTATGCCCTCAAGATGCGGTGAGGGGCCCCGGTCGTTACCTGCCCCGGCTAGGCTGGCCGCATGATCGATCACTTCGGGATCAACTGCGACGACTTCGAGGCCAGCTGTCGCTTCTATGACGGCGTCCTCGCCACCCTCGGGCACACCCGGCTGATGGACTTCGGCAAGGCCATCGGCTACGGCTCCGACGACAAGCCGGCGTTCTGGATCTCGGCCATGCCCGGGGCCGAGCCCAACCGCGAGATGCACATCGCCTTCACCGCTGCCGACGAGGCCCACGTGAAAGCCTTCTACGACAAGGCGATCGAGCTGGGTGCCGAGTCGCTCCACGCGCCCCGCCTCTGGCCCGAGTACCACCCCGGCTACTTCGGTGCCTTCGTGCGCGACCCCGACGGCAACAACGTCGAGGCCGTCTGCCACACCGCCTCCGAGGCCTGATGGCGTGCGTCTTCTGCGCGATCGTCGCGGGTGAGAGCGAGGCGGCCCTCGTCGCCGAGACCGAGTCCGCGCTGGCCTTCCTCGACAGCCGGCCGCTCTTCCCCGGCCACGCGCTGGTCGTGCCGCGCACCCACGTGCCGACCCTGCCCGAGCTGCCCGCGCCGCTCCTCGCCGCCGTCATGGGCCTGGCCCAGCAGATCGCGGCCGTCATGCCCGCGGCGCTCGGTGCCCAAGGGACCTTCGTCGCGATGAACAACGTTGTCAGCCAGTCTGTCCCGCACCTGCACGTCCACGTCGTGCCGCGCACCAAGGGCGACGGCCTGCGCGGCTTCTTCTGGCCCCGTCACCCCTATGCCTCGGCCGAGGAGATGCAGGGGTATGCCGCGCGGCTGCGCGCCGCGCTGCCGTGAGCCGAGCGCGTCGCGTCGCCCGCCTGCTGGTGCTCGCACTGCTCTGTCTGGCGACCCTGCTGCTGGCCGCCTATCTCGCCTGGGGGCGAGAGGGCGGGGAGCCGGCCGACCCTCCACGCCGCGAGCCGGGCACCACCACGGCCACGTCCGGAGCGCCCCAGCGCGGTGCGGCGAGCGTGCGCTGGGTCATCGACGGCGACACCCTCGACGTGACCCTGGACGGGCGGCGCCAGCGGGTGCGGCTCCAGGGGATCGACGCGCCCGAGTCGGTGGGCAAGGGCAGCCCGGTCGAGTGCCTGGGCCCGGAGGCCGCCGCCCACCTCAGGTCGCTCGCGCCGGTGGGCTCCCGGGTCACCGTGGAGTGGCGCGGCCACCCCTATGACCGATACGGACGGCTGGTCGCCGGCGTGCGCACGCAGGAGGGGCTGCTCAACGAGCGGATGGCCGAGGAGGGGCTGGCCCGGCCGCTGCTCGGCTGGGGCGCGGGGCCCTACGACGCAGCCATCACCGCGGCATACCGCAGGGCGCAGCTCGCCCACCGTGGGCTCTTCGATCCCGCGTCCGGGTGCCGCCCGTAGAATTCGGCCCGTGATCGCCTTCATCTCGACCTTCATCGTCATCGCGAGTCTGGTGCTCGGTGTCGTCGGGGTCGTCTGGGCGGCGCGCGACCGGCTCATCGACGACGGTGTGCTCGCCCTCAGCGCGGCCCTGCTGCTCGCGCTGATCGCCCAGGCCGGTGTGGCGCTCGCGCGGAGCGAGCCCATCTCCGACGGGGGAGAGCGGGCGACCTTCCTCGCCTATGCGTGCACCCTCCCGCTGGTGCCGGTCGGCGCGGCCTTCCTCGCGATCAAGGAGAAGTCGCGGTTTGGCATGGTCGTGGTCGCCGTGGGCGCCTTCGCCGTGCTGGTGATGACCGCACGCATGGGCCAGATCTGGGGCATGTATGCCTGAGCTGCTCCGCGGCCGGGCGCCGGACCGCACCCAGTCCACCGGCGCCGGTCCCGGTCGTCTGCTCGTCGCCGTGTATGCCGTGCTCGCGCTGGCCGCGACCGGTCGCTCGGTCATGCAGCTGGTCACCGCGTTCGACGTTGCCCCCGTCGCCTATCTGCTGTCCGCGCTCGCGGCCCTGATCTATATCGTCGCGACCATCGCGCTGGCCCGTGGCGACGCGACCTCACGGCGCATCGCGTGGCTCGCCATCACCACCGAGCTCGTCGGTGTCCTGGTCGTCGGCCTCGCGTCCTACCTTGTGCCCCAGGCATTCCCGGACAAGACGGTGTGGAGCCACTTCGGCTCCGGCTATGGCTTCGTGCCCCTGGTCCTGCCCGTCCTGGGCCTGTGGTGGCTCGCTCGCTCGGCAGGCGGCCGAGGCTAGCCCGCGAGGACTCGGCCCCTTCTGCGTACGATCAGGAGGGTGACCACGCACACCTGGCGCAAGACCAGCACCCGCCTCGCCGACGGCCGCGAGCTGATCTACTACGACGACTCCGAGCCCTATGCCAGCGGCGGCGCCACCCGACGTCTCGACGACCCCCGGCCGCTGCCCGACCGGTTCGCCGATGTCGAGGCCGGGGCGGCCGCGCTCGCGCCGATCATGCGCCGCGACCCGCTGACCGGCGAGTGGATCCCGATGGCCGCCCACCGGATGAACCGCACCTTCCTGCCTCCCGCCGACGCCAACCCGCTCGCGCCGGCCAGGCCGGGAGCCGACTACTCCGACGGGGAGATCCCCGACACCGACTATGACGTCGTGGTCTTCGAGAACCGCTTCCCGTCGCTGCTGCACGTGCCGGGGGTGCCCGACGAGGTGACGCTCGTCGACGGGCAGGACCTGTTCGAGCAGCGGCCGGCGGCGGGCCGCTGCGAGGTGGTCTGCTTCTCGCCCGACGCGACCACCTCGCTCAAGGACGTCGGCGAGGGGCGCATGCGCACGATCATCGAGGCGTGGGCCGACCGGACGACCGCCCTGGAGGCGCTCCCACATGTCGAGCAGGTCTTCTGCTTCGAGAACCGTGGCGAGGAGATCGGCGTGACCCTGCACCACCCCCACGGCCAGATCTATGGCTATCCCTATGTCACCCCTCGCACCCAGCAGATGGTCGGGCCCGCGCGCCGGCACCGCGAGGAGACGGGCCGGAGCCTGCTCGATGACATCCGCGCCGCCGAGCTGGCGTCGGGGGAGCGGGTGGTCGCCGAGAGCGAGCACTGGGTGCTCTTCGTGCCCTTCGCGGCGCGCTGGCCGGTGGAGCTGCACCTCGTGCCGCGGCGGCGGGTGCGCAGCCTGCCCGAGCTCACCGATGCCGAGCGCGCCGATCTCGCGCCGTTCTATCTGCGGATGCTGGCGGCGGCGGACCGCTTCTTCGCCCGCCCTCTGCCCTATGTCGCCGGCTGGCACCAGGGCCCGCCCGCGCTGGGGGACCTGCTCGGTCTGCATCTCGAGCTGCTCTCGATCCGACGCTCCCCGGAGAAGCTGAAATACCTCGCCGGCTCCGAGTCGGGCATGGGCGCCTGGGTCTCCGACACCACCTCGGAGCGGATCGCGGCCCGCATGCGCGAGGTGTGGGCATGAGCACCGAGGCGCCGGTCTGGGGCGAGGCGACCGGCGTCGAGCGCGCATCCCATCTCTTCGCGGACGCCTTCGGCGCCGACCGTGGCCGGGCCCCGCACGTCTTCGCCGCGCCTGGCCGCGTCAACCTGATCGGCGAGCACACCGACTACAACTCCGGTCTGTGCCTCCCGATGGCCCTGCCGACGCGCACCTATGTTGCGGCGGCACCCCGCGCGGACCGGGTCCTGCGGATGGTCTCGGGGCAGGAGGGTGGCGAGGTGGTGGAGATCCCGATCGACGCGATCGGCCTCGCTGGCTCGCCCGGATCGGTCGACGGCTGGCCTGGGTATGCCGCGGGCGTGCTCTGGGCGCTCGAGCAGGCCGGCCACGGTCCGCTGCCCGGGCTCGACCTGGCCGTCGAGTCGTGCGTCCCGTATGCCGCCGGGCTGAGCTCGTCGGCGGCCCTGGAGTGCGCCGTGGCCATGGCGGTCGATGAGCTGGCCGGCCTTGGTCTGGCCGGCAGCGAGGAGGGCCGGCGGCGGCTCGTGCAGGCCTGTGTCCGCGCCGAGAACGACATCGCCGGCGCGGCCACCGGCGGCATGGACCAGACGGCGTCCCTGCTTGCCCGACCCGGTCACGCCCTGCTGCTCGACACCCGCGACTGGGGCACCCGGCATGTGCCGGTTGACCTCGAGGCGGCCGGGCTGCGGCTGCTCATCACCGACACGCGGGCCAGTCACACCCTCTCCGACGGGCAGTACGGCTCGCGGCGCCAGGAGTGCGAGGAGAGCGTGCGACGGCTCGGGGTGGGATCGCTCCGGGAGGTCGACCCCAGTGCGCTCGACGAGGCGGAGCGGCGCGTCGGCGACCCCACGCTGGCCAGGCGGGTGCGCCATGTCGTCACCGAGATCGCCCGGGTGACCGACGCCGTGGCCGCGCTGGGTTCCGCTCAGGCCGGCCGCACCGCTGACGAGGGGTTCCCTGCCCTGGCCCGGCTGATGGACCAGAGCCACGCCTCGATGCGAGACGACTTCGAGATCAGCTGCCCCGAGCTCGACCTGTCGGTGGAGGCCGCCCGCAGCTCCGGTGCGATGGGGGCCCGCATGACCGGTGGCGGCTTCGGTGGCTCCAGCATCGCGCTGGTCCCGGAGGGAGCGCTGACCGAGTGCACCGCACAGATCTCGGCGGCGTTCCGGGACAACGGTTTTGCGGAGCCCGCCTTCCTCGTCGCCACACCCGCGGGCGCGGCGACCCAGCTCGCGTGAGCCGGGCGGCCCGGCTGCTCAGTAGTCCCGGGCGACGATGTCCCGCGCGGTGAGGTTGCACGAGACCCCGTAGTCGCGGCTGCGCTCCATCGCCACGAGCTGGCCGTCGAGATAGACCCGGCACTCCATCGTGGGGCGGGGACGCTCGTCATAGGGCGGATTGGCATAGACCGAGTAGCGATCGGACTCGCCTGTGGTGAAAGGCATCTCGTAGGCATAGGGGAGGGTGACCTCGTCCTGCGACGAGACCACCTGGGAGCTGTTCTTCATCACAGAGATGCGGGCCTGGCTCCCGGTGCTGACCACCTCCAGCCGCACCGTCCTGCCCTTCTCGGGCAGGGCTGTTGCCGGGCCACCCAGGGGAGTCGCGCCAGCGCTGCCCTTGCCGCCCGCGGGCGTGCTCGCGCTGGGAGAGGAGTCGCTCGTCGGTGAGGTGGCCCGCGCGGAGGTGCCGATCGAGTCATCGTGCTCGGTGAGGTTGCGCATGGCGATGACGAGCGCGGTCAGCAGCAGGCCGAGCGCCAGCACCGCCCCGATGACGCCCGCCACGCAGCCCGGGCGCACCCCTGATCGCGGAGGCTGGCCGCCGGGCTCCCACGGGCGGGGCGGCTGCTGGCCCTGGCCGGGGATCTGGTGGCCGTTGGCGGGCTGCTGCTGGCCGGACTGCGGTGGGTAGGGCTGGCCGGGTGCCGCCTGGCGATATCCGGCAGGGTAGGGGGTGCCCTGACCGCCGTAGGGCGCCGATCCGTAGGGGGGTCGTGGGACCGACTGTGCCCCAGTCGGTTCCGACATCGGCGCTCCGGGCGGCGGGCCCACGGGCGACGGTCCGCTGACGGGCGGCGTCGGCGGGGCTGGCGGCTGCGCCACCGGCTCACCGGCCTCCATCGCCGTCGTCGAAGGGGAGGCGAGCAGGTCGGTCGGCGGCTCGGTGGTGTCGTCGAAGGTCGGGTCACCGCCGGGGAGCCCGCCGAGGTCAAAGCCTTCCAGGCTGGTGTCCGCCGGGCCGGGGTAGTCCTGGCCCGATGCGCCCGCGTCCGGGTCCGGCCGGTCGGTGCTGTTGCTCTCGCTCACGTGCTCACTCGCCCCCTGGTCCTGACGGCCGCGCTGGTCCGCCGTGGCCAATATGGCACACGGCCCTCCGTCCGGATCCCGAGACCGGGTTTCCAGCGGGTAGCGGACATCACCTAGTCTGCGGACAGGTCATGAGTGCCAGCGCCAAGCCCCGGCTCGCTGGCCGGCAACCCTCCTCCGCGGTGGGGTGCCCCGGGTGAAGACCTGGCGACGACCCGTCCGGTTCCTCCGGCGGTCGCCGCAAGCGCGGGCCAACGAGTGTCCCGCACCGCTGTCGGCGGTGCCCATCACCACCTCCGACAGCGGTACCCGCACACGGCATACCGACATCGGAAAGGCACCACCCCCATGAGCGAGCAGACCCAGCAGAACTGGGCCTTCGAGACCCGCCAGATCCACGCAGGGCAGCAGCCCGATCCCTCCACCGGGGCTCGCGCACTGCCGATCTACCAGACCACCTCCTACGTCTTCAACGACGCCGAGCATGCGGCAAACCTGTTCGGGCTCAAGGAGTTCGGCAATATCTACACGCGGCTGATGAACCCGACCACCGACGCAGTCGAGCAGCGCATCGCCTCGCTCGAGGGCGGCGTGGGCGCACTGCTCGTCTCCTCCGGCATGGCCGCCGAGACCCTGGCGATCCTCAACATCGCGGAGGCCGGCGACCACGTCGTGGCCAGCCCCGAGCTCTACGGCGGCAGCTTCAACCTGCTGAAGTACACGCTGCCCAAGCTCGGCATCGAGGTCACCTTCGTGGAGGACCCGCAGGACCTCGAGCAGTGGAAGGCCGCGGTCAGGCCCAACACCAAGGTCTTCTTCGGTGAGTCCGTGGCCAACCCCAAGTCGGCCGTCCTCGACATCGCCGGGGTCGCCGAGATCGCCCATGCCGCAGGCGTGCCGCTCATCATCGACAACACGATCGCAACCCCCTATGTGCTGCGCCCGATCGAGCACGGGGCCGACATCGTCGTCCACTCCGCCACCAAATACCTTGGCGGGCATGGCACCTCCATCGCGGGCGTGATCGTCGACAGCGGCAACTTCGACTTCGCCAAGGACCCAGAGCGGTTCCCCAACTACAACCAGCCGGAGGAGAGCTATCACGGCCTGCGCTTCGGCCCGGACCTCGGAGTCGGCAGCCCCTTCGGCGCCAACCTGTCCTTCATCCTCAAGGCCCGGGTGCAGCTGCTGCGCGACCTCGGCTCGTCGGTCTCGCCCTTCAACGCCTTCCTGATCGCCCAGGGCCTGGAGACGCTGAGCCTGCGCATCGACCGGCATCTGGACAACACCCGCAAGGTGGCCGAGTTCCTCCAGGGCCACGACCAGGTGGAGTTCGTCCGCTGGGCCTCCCTCGAGGGCAACGAGTACCACGAGCTCGCCCAGAGGTACACGCCCAAGGGCGCCGGCGCGGTCCTGGCCTTCGAGATCAGCGGTGGCGTCGAGGCCGGCAAGAGGTTCGTGGAGAGCCTCGAGCTGCACAGCCACGTGGCCAACATCGGCGATGTGCGCAGCCTGGCGATCCACCCGGCGTCGACCACCCACTCCCAGGGCGGTGACGAGGACCGGCTGGCGGCCGGCGTCACGCCCGGCCTGGTGCGGCTCGCGGTGGGGATCGAGCACATCGACGACATCATCGCCGACCTCGAGAAGGGGTTCGCCGCCGCGCGATGAGTGCCGGCCCTGACCAGGGCCGCGCAGCGAGGCTGTGGATGACGCAGATCGCCATGTCCCGGATCCGCCTAGGGTCGGGGCATGGCGATCATGCATATCTCGGCCGATGCGGTGGCGGCCCTGGGTGCCGAGCTCGGCGCGCTGGCCGGCGGACTGCTCGCTGCCCCCGAGGCTGCGGCCGCCGACAGCTGGGCGCTGGGGCATGGGGAGTCCGCAGACGAGCTCGTGGCACTGCTCGGCAACTGGCGCCACGAGCGACTGCGTCTCGCCGAGCGGCTCGACTCGCTCGGCCAGGCGGCCCGCTCCGCCGGCGAGGCCTATGTCGAGGTCGAGAGCGTGCAGACCCGCCGGATGAGCGGGGGAGTCGTGTGACCATCCTCGCGCCTATCGAGGGCGACCCCGACGAGGTCCTGCGCCTGGCCGGCGACCTCGACGCCGCGGGCGAGCACCTCGCCTCCAGCGCACGGGTGCTGGCCTCGCTCGATGTGCATGCGTCCTGGGCCAGCCCCGCCGGAGACGCCTTCGCCCGGCGCATCGACGGCTGCCCGGGCGTGATGACCATGGCCGCGCGGAGGTATGCCGCGGCCGCGGCAGCGCTGCGCACCTTCGCCGGCGAGCTGCGCGCGTGCCAGTCCGAGGCGACCCGGGCCTCCCGCGCCCACGAGGTGGCCCGGCTCAACGACGAGCGCATCCAGGGCCTGATCGACGCCCTGCCCGATACAGGCGTCGGAGTCGAGGTCCCGGCACGGGCGGCCTTGCGCGCCAAGCAGATCGACGAGCAGGCGGCTGTGGCACAGGCGGCGCGGCAGCACACCTCCGCCTGGGCCGACTACCGCCGCGCCGACCGCCGATGTGCTCGCGCGCTGGCGGAGTGCAGCCATGACACCCTCACCGACTCCCTGCCCTACCGCTTCCTCCAGGGCCGCATCCGGCTCGACGAGCGCGTGGCCTCTGCGGCGAGCTGGGTCGGTCGGGCCGGTGCCCGTCAGGCCGCTCTCGCGACGCTCGGCGCCGAGGCCGATGCCGCGACCTCCCGGCTGATGCTGGCCTGGTTCTATGACGAGGGCAGCGCCACGGAGGCCCTGCGCGGCCCGGCCACCACCGTCCTCCTCGATGGGGCCGGCCTCCTGCGGATGGCCGGGATGGCCGGAGGCCTGCTGGCCAAGCAGGCCGGTCCCGTCCGCTATCTCTCACCCCGCCAGCGGGCGGTGGAGGGCTGGCGTGACTACGTCGCCAAGGCATCGTGGAACCCGCACCGGCCCAAGCCGGCCAACCCGCCAGCGGTCCGCCCCCACCCCAGCGGCGTCCCGGTGGCCGGGGTGGTCAGGCCGGTGGGCGTGAGCGCCGCCACCACGCGCGCCAAGGCGGCGGTGCGTCAGAGCGCCCCGGTGCAGGAGGTCCGCGGCTATCTCGACGACTGGGCCATCGCCACCCGCAACGGCCGCGGCAGCCAGGCCCTCATGGCGGCCTCGCTGGGCATCCGGGTCGCCGACTCGGCGACGGGCAAGGCCGCCAAGGCCCAGCGCTATGCCGACACGGCCCGGGCCTTCGGGGTCGCGCCGGAGTTCCGTCCCGGCCCGGGCACGCCCCCCACGGAGCCGTCCCAGCCGCCGGCTCAGCAGGGTCCCCAGGCCCCCCGCACGGGTCCCGGCAGCGCCGCACCGCAACGGGACACGGGGCGGGCCGCCACGCGCGGCGCGCGGGGCCAGGGTGCCGGGGAGCAGGAGCCGACCTGCGAGCGGCCGGTGCTGCGCGGCATACCCGGTCTGCCTTCGGCGCCGCCCACCTATCCTTGACCCCATGTCTGAGCGCCCCGACCGACCCCAGCGCGAGGGGCGCGGCCCCGATCGCCGTGGGCGCGGGTGTGGTCGCCGACCGGAGCGGCCGGCCGCCCCACGGATGCGCCGCGAGCCCTATGCCGGGTCGCTGAACTATCCCGAGACCCTGCCCGTCGTCGGCGCCAAGGACGACATCGCCGCCGCGATCCGCGACCACCAGGTCGTGATCGTGGCCGGTGAGACCGGCTCCGGCAAGACCACCCAGCTGCCCAAGATCTGCCTCGAGCTGGGCCGGGGCACAAGCGGTCAGATCGGCCACACCCAGCCGCGGCGGATCGCGGCACGCTCGGTCGCCGAGCGGATCGCCGAGGAGCTCGACGTCGAGCTCGGGGCCGAGGTCGGCTACCAGGTGCGCTTCACCGACAGCTCGGGGGAGGCCACCCGGGTCAAGGTGATGACCGACGGCATCCTGCTCAACGAGATGCAGCACGACCGCGAGCTGCGCCGCTATGACACGCTCATCATCGACGAGGCCCACGAGCGCTCGCTCAACATCGACTTCATCCTCGGCTATCTGCGCCAGCTCCTTCCGCGCCGGCCCGATCTCAAGGTGATCATCACCTCGGCCACCATCGACCCGCAGCGGTTCGCCGCCCATTTCGCGGCCGCCGACGGGAGCCCGGCCCCGATCCTCGAGGTCTCCGGTCGCACCTATCCGGTGGAGCTGCGCTATCGCCCGCTGGTCGACCCCGACTCCACCGAGGAGGACCGCGACCAGGTCACCGGGATCTGCGATGCCGTCCTCGAGCTGTGGACCGAACCCGACCCCGGAGGCAGCCGCGACATCCTCGTCTTCCTCTCGGGCGAGCGCGAGATCCGTGACGCCGCAGACGCGCTCACCGGCATGGGCCTGCCCGACACCGAGATCCTCCCGCTCTATGCACGGCTCTCCGCAGCCGAGCAGCACCGCGTCTTCTCCCGGCACCGCGGCCGCCGCGTCGTGCTGGCGACCAATGTCGCCGAGACCTCTCTGACCGTCCCCGGCATCCGCTATGTCATCGACACCGGGACGGCGCGCATCTCCCGATACAGCCAGCGCCTCAAGGTCCAGCGCCTCCCGATCGAGCCCATCTCGCAGGCCAGCGCCAACCAGCGGGCAGGCCGCTGCGGGCGCGTGGCCGAGGGCATCTGCATCCGCCTCTACTCCGAGGAGGACTACGAGGGGCGACCGGAGTTCACCGACCCCGAGGTGCAGCGCACCTCGCTCGCCTCGGTCATCCTCCAGATGACCGCCCTCGGGCTCGGCGACATCCAGCGCTTCCCCTTCGTCGACGAGCCCGACCCGCGCCAGATCGCCGACGGCGTGCGCCTGCTCGAGGAGCTCCAGGCCTTTGCCGCCGACGAGCAGCCAGCCACCCCGGGTGCCGGCACCGGCGGCGTCGGTGGACCGGGCGCCGACCCCGTCAGCGGGCCGGGCCCCGGCTCGACGGGCCGTGAGGCGCACCGACGCGGCCACGGGCGCGGCCGTGGCCGTCGGCCGGGCCGCCGCCTGACCCCGACCGGGCGCACCCTGGCCCGCCTGCCCCTCGACCCGAGGCTCGGCCGCATGCTCATCGAGGCCGACCGTCACGGCTGCACCCGCGAGGTCCTGGTCATCGTCGCGGCACTGTCCATGCAGGACCCGCGTGAGCGACCCCAGGACAAGCAGGCCCAGGCCGACCAGGCCCACGCCCGCTTCAAGGACGAGCACTCCGACTTCGCCACCCTGCTGACCCTCTGGTCCTATCTGCGGCGGCAGCAGAAAGCGTTGTCCGGCAGCGCATTCCGCCGCATGTGCAAGGCCGAGTTCCTCCACTATCTGCGGGTGCGCGAGTGGCAGGACCTCCACTCCCAGCTCCGGGCCGCCTGCCGCAGCAACGGCATCGACCCCGACCGAGGCACCGTGCACGGCGACGCCGAGCCCGACTGGGACCGCATCCACCAGTCCCTGCTCGCCGGCCTGCTCAGCCATGTCGGGCTGCGCGACGAGCGCACCCGCGACTACCTCGGTGCCCGGGGCGCCCGCTTCGCCATCCAGCCGGGGTCGGTCCTCTCCCGCAGACAGCCCGACTATGTGATGGCCGCCGAGCTCGTCGAGACCTCGCGCCTGTGGGCACGCACCAACGCCCGCATCAGCCCCGAGTGGGCGGAGCGGGCTGGCGCCCACGTCGTCAAGCGCTCCTACTCCGAGCCGCGCTGGTCGCGCAGCCAGGGGGCGGCGCTCGCCACCGAGCGGGTCACCCTCTTCGGTGTGCCGCTGGTGGCCGACCGCCGGGTGCAGTACGGCCGGATCGACCCCGAGACCTCCCGCCAGCTGTTCATCCAGCACGCCCTCGTGGAGGGCGACTGGGAGACCCGACACGAGTTCTTCGCCGCCAACCGCGCTCTGCTCGAACGGCTCTCGGAACTGGAGTCCCGTGCCCGGCGGCGTGACCTCGTCGTCGGCGACGACGTCCTCGTCGACTTCTATGACGCGCGCATCCCGCCCGATGTGGTCTCGGCCCGGCACTTCGACACCTGGTGGAAGAAGGCCCACCGGGAGCGGCCCGGACTCCTGACCTTCACCGAGGACCTGCTCACCCGCGACGAGGCCGAGGGCGTCTCGGCCAGCGACTACCCCCACGAGTGGGTCCAGCAGGGCATCACCCTGCCGGTGACCTACCAGTTCGAGCCCGGCACCGCCGCCGACGGCGCCACCGTGCACATCCCGCTCGCGGTGCTCAACCAGATCACCGACGCCGGCTTCGACTGGCAGGTCCCGGGCCTGCGCGGCGACCTCGCGGTCGCGCTGCTCCGGTCCCTGCCCAAGACCACACGCCGCCACTTCGTGCCGACGCCGGACCACGCCTATGCCGCCCTGGCCGAGGCCCACCCGGGGGATGACCGTCGCCTCACCGAGGAGCTGTCGCGGGTGCTCCACGCCCAGACCGGGGTGCGGGTTCCGTTGGGGGAGTGGGAGATCGAGCGAGTCCCCGATCACCTGCGTCTCACCTTCTCCGTGGAGGACGCCCGCGGCAGGGTCCTCGCCCAGGGCAAGGACCTCGGCGCACTCCAGGAGCGCCTGGCCGGGACCGTCCGCACGAGGATGGCCAAGGCCGGGGCGAGCATCGAGCGCACGGGGATGACGACCTGGGACGTCGGCACGATCCCGGAGACCTTCGAGACCAGCCAGGGCGGGCACAGCATCCAGGGCTTCCCCGCGCTGGTCGACGAGGGCTCGTCGGTCGCGCTCCGGGTGCTGCCCCACGCCGACGAGGCGGCTGCCAGCACCCGGCTCGGGGTGCGCCGGCTGCTGCTGCTCGGCACCAGTGCCCCGTGGAAGCGCGTGCTGGCCCGGCTCAGCAACGCCCAGAAGCTCGCCCTCGGCAGCAACCCGCACGGCTCCGTCCCAGCGCTGCTCGAGGACTGCCTCGCCTGTGCCGTCGACGCGATCGTCGCCGAACGGGCCGGCGAGTCGGTCATCCGTGACGAGGCGGCCTTCGAGGAGGCGCTGGCCGCCGTCCGCGCCCATGTCGTCGCCCGCGTCCTCCAGGTCGTCGAGGCGGTCGAGCCCGTCCTCGCCGAGGCCAACCGCGTCCGCGCCGAGCTCGACCGGCAGTCCGCACCGGTCATGGCGGGCACGGTGGCCGACGTCCGGGCGCAGCTGGCCTCACTGGTCTATCCGGGCTTCGTGGCCGACACCGGGCTGGCCCGCCTCCCGCATCTCCTGCGCTACCTGCGGGCGATGACCGTCCGGCTCGAGCGGGCCGCCGAGAGCCCCAGCCGCGACCGCCAGCTCCAGGAGCCGGTCGACCGGGTCGAGGGGGCGTATGCCGACCTGCTCGACTCCCTGCCGCCGGGCCGCCGCCGCTCGGCGCCCGTCCGCGAGATCGGCTGGCAGGTCGAGGAACTGCGCGTGTCGGTATTCGCCCAGCGGCTCGGCACGGCCGCCCCTGTGTCGGAGAAGCGCATCGCCAAGGCCATCGCGGCCCAGCGCCCCGACTAGGCGCCACCCGTCAGCCCATCCCCGCCCGGGCCACAGGCGCCACACAGGCCGGCGGGGAATCCTCAGGGGGTGTGAGGGTGTTGACCCCTCGAGTCCCACTACCGCGCACACCTGCGCCAGCCGCAGGTCGACCCAGAGGTAACCATCGTGCAGAACGCTTCCGAGCTCTACCGCTTCGAGACCGACACCGACCTCGCCGCGCTGCGGCCGGGTGTGCTCATCGTCGCGCTCGAGGGCTTCATCGATGCCGGTCGCACCCAGAGCCTGCTCGCCGAGCACCTCCTCGCCGACGGCAAGGCCCACGTCGTGGCCAGCTTCGACGTCGACCAGCTCCTGGACTACCGCGGCCGCCGTCCGGTGATGACCTTCGACAGCAACCGCTGGGCCTCCTATGCCGACCCCAGCCTGCTGCTCTACCGGCTCCAGGACCGCGACGGCCAGGCCTACTACCTGCTCACCGGCGCCGAGCCCGACTACCAGTGGGAGCGGGTCGTCGAGGCGATCACCCAGCTGATCGACGTGCTGCGGGTCAACCTCACGGTAACGGCGCACGGCATACCGATGGCCGTCCCGCACACCCGCCCCGTGGGGATCACGCGCTATGCGACCGACCCCCGGCTGCTGTCGGAGGGCCAGGAGCCGGTGTTCGGGCGGGTCCAGGTCCCCGGCGGGCTGATGAACCTGCTGCACCTGCGTCTGGGCGAGTCGGGCCGCCACGCCGTCGGCTTCGCCGTCCACGTGCCGCACTACCTTGCGCAGGGCGACTTCCCCGACGGCTCCATCGCCGCGCTCAACGCGATCGTCGACCACACCGGGCTCAACCTCCCCAATGACTCCCTGGTCTCGGCCGCGGCGCTCAGCCGGGGCGAGGTGACGCGCGAGATCGAGGGCAACGACGAGGCCGCCCAGGTCGTCTCGGCGCTGGAGCACCAGTACGACGCCTTCGTCGAGGGCAGCCGCCGTCCGTCGCTGCTCTCGGGGGAGAGCGAGCAGGTCCCTTCGGGCGAGGAGATCGCGGCCGAGTTCGAGGAGTTCCTCAAGGGCCTCGACGAGGAGCCCGAGGACTCCTAGAGCCTGGCCAGCCGCGCCCGGAAGGCGGAGTAGACCGCGTAGGCGACGAACCCGAGCGCCACGAGCGTGAGCAGGACCCGGCCGAAGGGCTGTTCGAGCAGCGTGCGCAGGGCGCTGTCGAGCCCACCTGCCTCGGCAGCATTGGAGCGCATGGCGGCCCGCACGAAGAGCAGGCCGAGCACGCCGAGGGCGACGCCCTTGGCGGCATACCCGATGACGCCGGCCCACTCCGCGGCCTTGCCGGGGTGGCCGCGCAGGTCATCCAGGAAGCCCCGTCGCAGGCCCTTGACGATGTGGTAGCCGCCGACGCCGAGCACGGCCAGCCCGAGGACGCCGACCAGCAGCCGCCCCATCGGCGCGGCCATCAGCCCGGCGGTGGCATCGGTCGTCTGGCCCTTGCTGCTGGTGCTGCCCCCGGACGCGAAAACCGCTGCGGGCCAGGCGATCGCGAGATAGACGATCCCCTTGCCGGCGTCCTTCAGGCGCTCGGCGCCCTCGTCGCCGGATCCGGCGGCCGCCCGTGTCAGGCTCAGCAGCCCCAGCGCCACGAGGCCGATGACCGCCACCCAGAGCAGCGCCTTGCCGAGCGGCGTCGAGGCGAGGGCGCCCATGGCGCCGGACTGGTCGGCGGAGCGGCCGCCGCCACCCCAGGCGAGCTGGAGGGCGATCCACCCGATCAGCAGGTGCAGCAGGCCGCTGGCGGCAAAGCCCACCCTCGCGGCGGTCTCCATCGCCGGGTGGTCGCCCACCTTCCTGGCTGCCTGTGCGGACGTCGGGGTCATGCGGCGACTATAGGCAACGGCGGTCTCTGGTGGGTCCCTGACCAGCAGGTATGCCGTGAGCGGCCCTCAGCCCTTGGCCTCCGACCAGCGGTGGATCACCGAGGTGTCGGCGACGAAGCGCACGGCGTCGGTGCCGCTCCAGCGACGGGCGCTGTCGACTAGGGCCTGCTCCACGCGGGCCGCGACCTCCTCCGCTGCGCCCTCCGGCACGTGGACCAGCAGCTCGTCGTGCAGGCACAGCACGATCTGGGCGCCGAGGTCGGCGGTGGTCGCCCGCACCGTCGCTGCCCACGCCTTGAAGAGCTCCGCCGCGGCTCCCTGGATGACGGCGTTGCGCGCGAACCTGCCTCTGGCAGAGTCGATCCGGCCACGGTCGCTCAGGTCGACCCCGGGCGGCAGGGCGGCGTCGAGGCGGATGAGCCGCCCACCGAAGGTGCGCACCGGGCGCCCGGCCAGCCCCGCGGCATACGCCCGGTCGAGGAAGCCCATCGCGACCGGATAGGCGCGCTCGAGCCGGCGCAGGGCCTCCCCGGCGGCGCCGCTGCGCTGGCCATACATCGCCGCGAGGACGGCGATCTTGGCGGTCGGTCGCTCGACGCCGAGCTGACCGGCGACAGGGAGATAGAGGTCGTCGGCCCGAGTGGCAGCGGCGAACTCGGCATCGGCGGAGACCACCGCCAGCACACGCGGCTCGATCTGCCCGAGGTCGGCGCGCACGAAGGCGTGGCCCGGAGCGGCGGCCACAGCCGGGCGCAGGGGAGCGGGAAGGTTGTGCAGGCCGTTCTGGGCGGTCATCCGGCCGGCCGCCCCGTCGCACGCGGACCAGGCGCCCCGGAGGCGGTCGTCGGCGCCGACGTGCCGGTCGAGCCAGTGGTAGCCATAGGTCGTCGCGATGCGCTCGTCCCGTCGCCAGTCCAGCAGCGCGGCGACGAGGGGATGGGTCGCGCGATAGGGCTCGAGCACCCACTTGCGGGTGTTGGGCACGTGGACGCCGGCGCTCGCGAGGAGCTCGCGCACATGGGCGGGGTTGCGCAGGTCGGTGTCCTCATGGCCGGGGGCGTGCCGCAGCACCCGCTGGTCGCGGACCCGGCGGATCTCGCGCTCGTCGGCGTCGCTCTCCGGTCGCGGCCCGGCCGCCTCGGCGATCAGGTCGGTGGCCGCCGCGCGGTCGATCGGCAGGCCGTCGCGCTCGAGCTCCAGGCACAGCAGCGATGCCGCCGACTCGCTTGTGGCACAGGAGATCCCACGCGGTGACACCTGCTGGAGGCGGCCCGTCTGGGCGAGCTGACAGCCCAGGGCGGCCTGGGCGTATGCCGCGAGGTGGCCATCACCGCCGAGCCATTCGTCGGTGTCGGCGTCGGGTCGCAGATAGCCGGCGGGCGTCGTCACGTCGTCGGGGCCAGGCTGGTCGCCGGTCGTGGCGACGAGGTCGAAGAGGTCGCCGCTCGGCGCCTGGGGGAGGCCGGAGCGGGGGAGGCCGTGCGCGGCGGCCCAGACCAGCTGTGGGGTGGCCTCCCAGCCGCCGACGAGGAGCCGGTGCGCCTCGGCGAGATCCCACACGCGGCGCAGCGCGAGGCCCGCGCGGACGGCCGGCCAGAGCGCGGCCGCCGCGGACCAGCACACCCACCGTGGCGCGTCCTCGGACTCCAGCCGCGCCATCAGGGCAAGGCCCTCCTCGAGCGGCAGGACGCGACTGTCGTCGGCGGCGGGGGCATGGCCCGACCGGGCGGGGACAAGCGCGATCCGGTTGCCGGAGAGGGCAACCGCGCAGACGTCGGGCGCGCTCACCGGGTCACTGCGGCGGCTGGAGCGGGCGCTCGGCTGCGGGGGTGGCCGGCCGTGCCGGGCCGTGCGCGCCGGTGGCCGGGCCGTGTCCGCTGGTGGCCGGGCCACCGGCCGACGCGCCACCGCCGCCCGGGCGGGTGGGGCCCTGGAGGGGGCCGGCCGGAGCGGGGCCGGTCGGATAGGGCCCGGCCGCATAGGGGCCGGCCGAGGCCGCCCGCAGGCGCGCGGCATACCGCCGGCGCACCATCACCCAGATGGCACTGACCAGCCACGCCAGCCCGAGCACGAGGGCGATGCCTCCCCAGGCCGCGCCCTCGCCGCCGGCATAGGGACGCCCGGCCAGCAGTCCTGCGGGGTCCTGCGGGCAGGTCAGGGTGTAGTCGCCGGCGGGGGCGCCGTGGCCGGTGGAGGCCAGCTCGCGGACCG
Source organism: Micrococcales bacterium (assembly GCA_021287075.1). GTDB lineage: Bacteria > Actinomycetota > Actinomycetes > Actinomycetales > Dermatophilaceae > JAJTBD01. Next base: position 121,036 of record JAJTBD010000006.1, read on the forward strand.
GGCCCGCGTCGAGGGAGACGCGGCGGTCGCGCGCCTCCAGCGGCACGGTGCGTGCCTCAGCGGTGAGGGTGCAGGCAGCGGCGGCGGCGGGCAGACCGGCCGAGCTCTCGAGCGACTCGGGCTCGGCATAGAGGCTCACGCCCGCGCGGCTGATGGTCACCGGCGTCCCGTCGGTGACCGGGGCCGGGTCGATGCCGGAGTTGGTGCGCATGACCAGCGCGCTCACGGTCAGGGCGGCCAGCGCCATCCCGAGCAGGGTGAGCGGCAGCAGGTGCCACCAGGCGCTGAAGCGGGCCCTGTTCGTCATGCGGCAAGACTAGATGGGGTGGTGTCCGCCCCACACGGCCGCCGCAGGGCACCTGACGTGGCAGGATGAACGACAGCCACAGACATCCACCACACCAGTGAGGACACCCCGTGGGAATTCTGGACATCGTCAAGGGCATGGGCGGCGGCGACAAGGCCGCCGCGCCCGTGCCGCACAAGTCCGCGCTCGAGCAGGCCCGAGAGGCCAAGGACGAGGGCTTCATCGGCAACACCGCGACCAACCTCGTCGAGAACCTCCTCGAGGTCGGCATCGACGGCAAGGGCCCCTTCGACTCGGCCGCCAAGGTCGCCGCCGACGCCCTCAAGGACAAGAAGGGCAATGTCGAGGAGGCCGTCGACAAGATCGTCTTCGACCACCTCAAGGTCGCCGCTGCGGGCGGCTTCGTCACCAGCGTCGGTGGCTTCATCACGCTGCCGGTCGCGATGCCGGCCAATGTCGCGGGCTTCTACATCATCGCCACCCGCATGGTCGCCGCCGTCGCCAAGCTGCGCGGCTATGACCTCAAGCAGCAGGAGATCCGCACCGCGATCCTCCTCTCGCTCGTGGGCGCCGACGCCAAGGACCTGCTCGCCAAGGCCGGCATGGTCACCCCCGCGGGCCGCCTGTCCAACCTCGCGGCGCAGAAGCTCCCCGGGCCGGCCATGATGATGATCAACAAGGCCGTGGGCTTCCGGCTGATCTCGACCGCCGGCGCCAAGACGCTGACCCGCTTCGGCCGCGCGATCCCGATCGCGGGCGGTGCCATCGGCGCCGGTCTCGACGGCTACCTCACCAAGCGCATCGCCGACCACGCCCGCGCCGAGTTCCCCACCAACAAGGCCGCCGGTCCGGCGCGTCCCAACTCGCTGTCGATCTGAGCCGACCGCATCGGGTATGCCGCGTGGCCGGGCCGGCCACGCGGCATACCTCATGCGCGGCGCGGGAATCGCGGCGGCTCGCCAGTCGTTCCTGTCCACGACCGCCGGACCCGGCGTCACCCTGGCCACAGCAGTTGGAGGAGACCCCATGGCCTCTCGCATCACGATGATCCGGTCGCTGGCGACCGCCTTCCGGACCGCCACCCGACCCGGTGCCGCACCGCTGACCGAGCGGGCCGCCTCGGTGCCCCGACTGGTCAAGGCCGCGATGGCAGGGGAGTACCGCGCCACGAGCCTGGGCAAGCTGGCCCTCATGGGCGGTGCCGCGCTCTATCTCCTCTCCCCGATCGACCTCCTCCCTGAGGGAGCCCTCTTCGCGCTGGGCCTCGCCGACGACACGATGGTCGCGACCTGGCTGGCCGCGGCGCTGGTCAACGAGACCGAGACCTTCCTGGCGTGGGAGAAGGACCAGAACGTCTGGCGGCCGGGCGGCTCCGCAGGCGGTCCGCAGGACGCGCGTCCCTCCGCGGCCGCGCACACCACCGTGCCGGGAACGGCGGTGCCCGGAGCGGCCCCCGCCTCGGCCCCGCGCACCCGCTAGCACCGAGCGCAGGCGCACCCCGGCTCTGTCCACAGGCAGGGGTGACGCCGACCGGCTGTCCACAGGAGGGCGGCTCTCCCCAACGGGGGAGGGCCGCCCTCCGCCACGCTCGGGACATGGACAAGATCACTCTGCACGGGCCGGGCGACCTCGCCGCGGCGGTGCCCTACCAGCTCGGCTACTACCCCCACGACTCTCTTGTCGTCGTCGCCCTGAGTGACGGGCGACGGGTCGACTTCACCCAGCGCATCGACCTCCCCGGCCCCGAGCATGTCGACGATGCCGTCGAGGTGCTGCTGGGGCCCGCCCTGCGGGAGGGAGTGGACACCCTGCTCCTGGCCGCCTTCGAGGAGGAGCCGGGCGACGGGCTGGCGCTGTGCCATGCCCTGGCCGACGCCTGCGACGCCCACGGCATCCGCGTGCGCGTAGCGGTGCGCGTCCACGACGGGCGGTGGTGGGGCGTGGACTGCCGCGACGACTGCTGTCCGCCGGAGGGCACTGCCGTCCCGGATGCCGTCGCGGCCGAGTTCGTGGCCGCAGGCAGGGCGCCGCTCGCCTCGCGCGAGCGGCTGGCCGACCTCGTGGCGCCGGACGGCTCACAGTCCGAGGTCCTGGCGGCACTGCGGGCACGGGGCCCCTCAGGCAGGTGGGCGGGGGAGGCGTTCGGGCTCGGTCCGGTGGGGGAGCCCGCGCCCGAGACGGCCGGCGCCGACAGCCTGTGGGCAGGCCTGGTCGACGGCAGCCGGGCACCCGGTGATCTCGGCCCCGACGACGTGGCTGACATGGTGCTCTCGCTCCGCGACAAGATGTGGCGCGACGGGCTGATCGCGGTCATCGTGCCGGGGAGCCTGCCGATGGAGGCGGTGGCTCCGGAGATCCGCGAGCGGCTGGCCGCGATCCCGCCGGCGCACTCCGACCGCACACCTGAGGGCTGGGACGCCCGCGAGGCCCTCACCGGCCGGCTCCTGGCCCTGTGCCGCCGCGTCCCGGACGAGCATGCCGCCGACCTGCTGTGCGTGACGGCCACGCTCCTGTGGTGGCGCGGCAACGGCGCGCTGGCACGCATCGCCCTCGACCGCGGGCTGGCCGCTGCGCCGGCACACCGGCTCAGCCTGCTGACCGCCCAGCTCATCGACCATGGGGTGCGGCCCGGGCGCCCGTGGGAGGACCCAGTCGATGACGTCGGAACGGATGTGCCGTGGGACGGCCCAGCCGACGAGGCCGGTCCGGACGTGCCGTGGGAGGGCCCCAGCATGGGCGTGGCGTGATGGGGGTGGCGTGAGGGGGTGGCGTGATGGGGGTGACGTGGTGGTGGCGTGACGGGGGGCGGCCTGAAGGCGACCACCGCATGGTGAACGCGTGCGGGCCTGGCGCGCTCGGCGTCCAGTGAGCGGACGCGGGCTGGGGCCCCGGTCGCCCGGTTCCGTATCATCGGTGGCAGGTCATGAGTCCCAGCGCCAAGCCCCGGCTCGCTGGGCGGCAACCCTCCTCGCGGTGGGGTGCCCCGGGTGATGACCTGGCCCGGCCGAGGTGGCCGCGGCAAACGCGAGCCCGGGAGCACCATGAGCATCGGTTCAGCCAGCCAGCTGGCCTTCGGCTACTGGCATGAGGGCGACGACCCGGGAGCGCGCAGTTTCCTCGACGTGGGCCCGGTCGAGCTCGAGGCCGGTGGCCGGCTCCCCGCCGTGCGGGTGGCCTATGAGAGCTGGGGGCAGCTTAACGCCGCCCGCGACAACGCCATCCTGATCGAGCACGCCCTGACCGGCGACGCCCACGTGGTCGGCCGCGCCGGCCCCGGCCAGCCCACCCCTGGCTGGTGGGAGGGGCTGATCGGGCCGGGCGCGATGCTCGACACCGACCGCTATCTCGTCGTGGCCACCAACGTGCTGGGTGGCTGTCAGGGCACCACGGGGCCGAGCTCGACGGCCCCCGACGGCAAGGCCTGGGGCAGCCGCTTCCCGTTCGTCACCATCCGCGACCAGGTGACGGTCGAGGCGCGCCTGGCCGACCACCTGGGCATCGAGCGGTGGCAGGCGGTCATCGGAGGCTCCATGGGCGGGATGCGGGTGCTGGAGTGGGCCGCCAGCCACCCGGGCCGGGTCGGTGCCGCGGTCGCACTCGCGACCAGCGCCTATGCCACCGCCGAGCAGATCGCCTGGTGCCGCTCCCAGATCCTCGCCATCCGGCACGACGCCCACTTCCACGGCGGTGACTACTACGACGCCGGGCAGGGGCCGGAGGCCGGGCTGGGCATCGCCCGCCGCATCGCCCACGTCACCTATCGCAGCGAGCCGGAGCTGCACGAGCGCTTCGGCCGCGACTCCCAGGACCACCGCAGCCCCCTGGGGGGATCGGGCCGCTTCGCCGTCGAGAGCTATCTGGACCACCACGCCGGCAAGATCGTCGGCCGCTTCGACCCCAACTCCTATGTCGTGCTGTCGGAGGCGATGAACTCCCACGACATCGGGCGCGGCCGGGGTGGGATCGCCGCCGCGCTCGCGCCCTTCGACGGGCGTCTGGTCGTGGCCAGCGTCTCCTCCGACCGGCTCTACCCCCCGCGGCTGTCGGAGGAGATCGCCGAGCAGGTCCCGGGCGCCCACTGGGTCTCGATCGACTCGCCCAACGGGCACGACGGCTTCCTCATCGAGGTCGAGCAGGTCGGCCGAATCATCACGAAAGCCCTCCGCGAAGGGTGAACACCACCCCCTCTTTCGGGTAGGTTCGGCCGCAACGTGGCCGTCGGCCACCACACACGCGCGTGGCGGTGACCGCCACGTAAGACTTCAGGAGGTTGGTTCGGTGGCGATCGTCGTCGGATATGTGCCCACCAAGGAGGGGCAGGCCGCCCTGCGCATGGCCTCGGAGGAGTGCCTGATGCGCAAGTCCAAGCTGGTCGTGATCTCGTCCAACCGCGGCGGCAAGGACCTGCACACCGAGGACGCGGTCCGCTTCGAGGAGATGCTCAAGGGCATCCAGACCCAGCTCGACGGCGAGGGCATCGAGCACGAGGTCCGCCAGCTCGTCCGGGGCAACGACCCCTCGGAGGACCTGATCGAGGTCGCCCAGAGCGAGGACGCCGAGCTGATCGTCATCGGTCTGCGGCGCCGCTCCCCGGTCGGCAAGCTCATCCTGGGCTCCAACGCCCAGCGCATCCTGCTCGACGCGCCCTGCCCGGTGCTGGCCGTCAAGGCCTGAGGGCACGAGGTCTCCGGAGCGGCGCTGGTCTCCTGACCAGCGCCGCTTCCCATTGCCCCGGCCCGCCGAGCGGTGCTGTGGCACGCCCCCGGCGGGACGCGGGCGCGCCCAGGTGGGACGCGGACGCACCCCGAGCCGGCGGCATACCGATGCCGGTGCGCACGTGAGCGCGCGGCGCGTTTTATAATGTCAATCACGGGCTGCGCTGATATCGGGCCCGTGCCCACCCACGTGACACACCAGCGCGGTCCCTCACCGTGTCCGGTGCGCTCGTCAGTACCCACGCGTCGAAAGGTCCTCGGTGACGCCTGTGACTTCAAAGGCTTCCGCAAAGACAGCTGCTGCGCTGCCGGAGGTGTTCTCCCACCCGGCCATGCAGAGGCTGTTCAAGCGGGGCAAGACGTCCGGGACAGTGACGCCGGACGACTTCAGCGCCGCAGTCAGCGAGGCCGGCCTGTCCGCCCAGCGCAGCCGCTCGGCGTTGCAGACTCTCAAGGAGGAGGGGATCGACCTGGTACCGGAGAAGCCCGCGGCCAAGAAGACCGCGACGAAGAAGGCCGCGGCCAAGAAGGCCGCCACCACGACCGCCAAGAAGACCACGGCCACCAAGGCGGCGACCACCAAGACCGCCGCCGCGGCCGCCGCCGCGCCGGCTGCCAGCAAGCCCGCCAAGAAGACCGCGGCCAAGAAGAGCACCGCCAAGAAGGCGTCGGCCGCCAAGGCCGCGCAGTCCGCGCCGGCCGAGGACGAGGCGCAGCCCGGGTCCGCCGAGGCCGATCCTGACGAGGCCGAGCTCGAGGACGTCGCGATCGAGGACGTCGCCGACGAGGCGACCGACGGCGCCTCCGAGGAGGACGGCTCCGACAAGAGCGGCGAGACCCCCAAGGACGGCAAGGACGGCAAGGACGGCAAGGACTCCACGGCCAAGGGCGCCGAGGAGGACACCGGCTTCGTCCTGCGCGACGACGACGAGGAGGACGCCCCCGTCCAGCAGGTCGTCACCGCGGGTGCGACGGCCGACCCCGTCAAGGACTACCTCAAGCAGATCGGCAAGGTCGCCCTCCTCAACGCCGAGCAGGAGGTCGAGCTCGCCAAGCGCATCGAGGCCGGCCTGTTCGCCGAGGAGAAGCTCGGCTCGGGTGAGAACTTCGACCAGAAGCTCAAGCGTGAGCTGTGGTGGATCGCCCAGGACGGCAAGAAGGCCAAGAACCACCTGCTCGAGGCCAACCTGCGGCTGGTCGTCTCCCTGGCCAAGCGCTACACCGGCCGCGGCATGCTCTTCCTCGACCTGATCCAGGAGGGCAACCTCGGCCTGATCCGTGCGGTCGAGAAGTTCGACTACACCAAGGGCTACAAGTTCTCGACCTATGCCACGTGGTGGATCCGGCAGGCCATCACCCGCGCGATGGCCGACCAGGCCCGCACCATCCGCATCCCGGTGCACATGGTCGAGGTCATCAACAAGCTGGCCCGCGTGCAGCGCCAGATGCTCCAGGACCTCGGCCGCGAGCCCACCCCGGAGGAGCTGGCCAAGGAGCTGGACATGACGCCCGAGAAGGTCGTCGAGGTCCAGAAGTACGGCCGCGAGCCCATCTCGCTCCACACGCCCCTGGGCGAGGACGGCGACTCCGAGTTCGGTGACCTCATCGAGGACTCCGAGGCGGTCGTGCCCGCCGACGCGGTCAGCTTCACCCTGCTCCAGGAGCAGCTGCACTCGGTGCTCGACACCCTGTCGGAGCGCGAGGCCGGCGTGGTCTCGATGCGCTTCGGTCTCTCGGACGGCCAGCCCAAGACGCTCGACGAGATCGGCAAGGTCTATGGCGTCACGCGCGAGCGGATCCGCCAGATCGAGTCCAAGACGATGAGCAAGCTGCGTCACCCCAGCCGCAGCCAGGTCCTGCGCGACTACCTCGACTGAGGCGGGTCGCACCCGACGCCCCCGGCCGCCTGCGGTCCGGGGGCGTCGTGCGTCCCGCCCCGGCGCCTCTTCGCCACGCGGTGGGTATGCCGCCGGGCGGCCTGTGGTCGTGGGGGGCGCCATCGCTGAAGCTGATGTGGTCGTGGGGACGCCACTGATGGCGTCGAGGCGACCAGTCTCGGCGTGGGCGGGGTGGTGACCAGTCTCAGCGCGGGCGGGGTGGTGACCAGTCTCAGCGCGGGCGGGGTGGGGCGTGGCCGCCTCAGTGGCGGCGGCCGGACCGGGGGTGGAGCATGCGCTGGCCGAGACGGGACCAGGCCTGCATGCCCTCGGACGGCAGCAGCCAGGCCCCGAGCCGGTCTGGCAGGCGCTTGCCGCGCCGGACCGCCCGCACGACGCTGTCGGCGTCGCTGCCGAGGTCGGGCAGGTCCTCGCCCGGTGGCGCATAGCGGGCCCGCTCGAGCGTGCCGACGACCCGCCCCAGGGCGGCGGCGCTCTCATCGCGCAGGTAGCCACGCTGGGTCAGCTGGGCACCCGCCTGACGGGGCGTGGCCGAGCGGTCCGCCGCCAGCCCCAGGTCGCCGAGGCGGCTCACCAGCGACTGCCACTCCACCTCGGCACGGGCCGCGTCATCGGCGGCCCTGCGTCGCGCCCGCCGTCTGGCCAGCACCGCGGCCAGTGGCAGCAGCAGCACGCCCAGCGCGCCGAGGAGGGCGGCGGTGGCCACCCAGCCCAGCGGGCCGGACGCGCGCAGTGAGCTCCACCCGCCCTGCACGCGATCGAGCATGGAGCGGTCGGCCGAGGCGGTGCGGGTCTCCTGGTCGGGGCGCTCGCGCCGGGTGGGACTCGCGCTCGCCGTCTGGCTCGGCGCGCTGGTGGTGGGGCCGGCAGTGGGCGCGGCCGCGGGCATCGAGTAGGCGGGCGCCACGCCAGAGCGGGCCCCGGGCGTCGGCTCGAAGCGCAGCCAGCCCACGCCCTCGAAGTAGAGCTCGGGCCAGGCGTGGGCGTCGGCGGCCTTGACGGTGTAGCGCTTCTCGTCGCCGAGCGTGCCGGGGAGGAAGCCGACGGCCATCCGCGCGGGGATCCCCAGGGTGCGGGCGGCCATCACCATCGTGGACGCGAACTGCACGCAGTAGCCCTGCCGGGTCGCCAGGAAGTGCCGGATCGGCGCGCTGTCGGGCGTGAGCCCGTCGGCGGTCGGGCCGGCGAGCTCGAGCGAATAGGTGTAGGGGCCGCTGCGCAGCTCCCGCTGGATCGCCTGCGCGGCCTGGAGACGGGTGGCGTCCTCGGGCACGACATCGTCGACGAATGCCGTGAGCGCGGCCCGGGAGGCCGGGTCGACCTCGAGCAGTCCAGGGGTCCGGCCCCCGACCGCGGCGGAGGCGGCCAGCGGCTGGGCGAGGGCCTCGGCCTTGGGCTCGGGGGTGAGGTACTGGACGCGGTACTCCGGCACCTGGCCGTCGACGGTCAGGGTCAGGTCATCCCGCTGGCGCACCGCGCCGCCCGAGGAGACGATCGAGATCGGGGGATAGGGCGCGGCGAGCTGGGGCGGTGCGATGTCATTGCGGTCGACATCGATGCTGACCCGCGTGGCCGCCGCCGCTGCCGAGGCCTCCTCCGGCGCGATCATGCCGGCCGAGGCCACGGTCGGCCCACCCTGCGCCGTGCTGGTCCACACCCCGTCGGCCATCCGGTCGAGCACGTCCACGCGCAGGGGAGCCGGCCGCTCGGCGTCGGTGCGATAGCGCAGCACCGGCTGGGTCGAGCGGCTCCCGAGGTTGCGGGTGACGTCGACGGTGGAGGTGACGCGCACCGACCCGCTGCCACCGCGCCCGGAGTCGGTGACGCGGCCGAGGCCCTCGGCGAGGAAGCGGGTGGGCAGGTGGGGGAGCAGCGGGGTCAGGGCGAGTGAGAGGACCAGGGCGCCCACGCCGAGAACCCTTGCGGCAGAGACGAACCCGGCAAGCCCCTCACCGTCGTCAGCGGTGCCCGTGGCCGCCGCACTCCACCGTCTCAGCCCGCCGATCCCGGAGCGCCCGAGCAGCAGCAGCCAGAGCGCGGCCGGTGCGGCGAAGTAGGGCCAGGCCATCGTCGTGCCGGTGTTGGCCGCGGTGATGAGGTATGCCGCGAGCAGCGGCAGCCCCGCCGCCGCTGCGGTGCGCCGGGTCACCGCGATCGCATCGACCGCGATCGCGACCAGCCCGATGACCAGTCCCAGGAAGAGCGAGATGCCACGCGTGGCAGGGGCCGGCGCGGCATACGAGGAGATCGTGTGGACGGCCTCACGGAGCAGCACGCCAAAGGCCTTGACCGTGTCTGGGGTGGGCAGCCCATAGAGGGTGTGGCCGCGACCGTGGATCACGCAGGCCGCCAGCACCAGCGCGAGGACCTGGGCGAGCACGACGAGCGTGGTGCTGCGCGTCAGGCGCCGGGCGAGCATGCCGACCGCGGTGACCACCACGACCACCAACAGGGCCGGGCGCACCCAGGAGTCGGGGGCGAAGAGGGTGCGCAGCGGCGCCGCCGCGGCCAGCGTGGCCAGGGCCGCCAGCAGGGCGTCGACGGGGCGGACGCGGGCGGTCATCGCAGCCCCGACCCGACCCGTCCGACCAGATCCGGCCAGACCCGGTCGACGGGGACGTCGCCGCGGGCCGTCGTGCAGGACCACCCGGCCGCGGCCAGGACGGCGACGGTCGAGGCCGTGCGCTCGGGGACGGTGTCGAGCACGACGGCGACACCGTTGCTGCCGGGCTGGCGCAGCGCGGCGAGGGCTCGGGCGTGGGCGTCGTCGCAGCCGGCCACGACCGCCACCACGAGGCCGCCGCCGGGCGCGAGGGGCCGGGCCGCGTGGAGCACCGCGTCGAGCGGGGCGGCCTCTCGGGTCTCGGCGACCGCGAGCGCGTCGAGGATCTCGTCGGTCCCCAGGGCGGCGCCCTCCCGGCCGTCGGTGACCAGCTCCGGGGTGAGCAGATGCACGGCATACCCGCTCTGGGCCAGGTGCACCCCCGCCGAGGCCAGCGCGGTGACCGCCCACTCGAAGGAGGCGGCCCGGCCTTGGCCACGGTGGGCGCCCTGGCGCGCGTCGAGCAGCAGGACGGCCCGGCGCCGGCTGGGCCGGTCCTCCGCCCGCATCATCAGCGTCCCGGTGCGCGCTGTGGAGGGCCAGTGGATCCGTCGCAGGTCATCGCCCTCGCGGTACTCCCGCAGCGAGATGTCGTCCTCCCCGTGCAGGGCCACCATGTGCGGGACGGTCCCCTCGGCACCCGTGCCGCCGCCCACGCTCGGGGTGCCGGCCAGCGGCACGACCCGCGGCAGCACGGTGACCTCGGCCTGACCCGCCGTGGCGGCCGGCCGGGAGATCAGGCCGAAGGGATCGCGCACCCGCACCTCGAGCGGGCCGAGCAGGTGGCGGCCCCGGATCGTGGGGGTCACCGGATAGGACAGCCGGCACTGGGCGTCGGGGGAGAGCGCCGGCACGAGGAAGCGGGGACGGTCGCCGAGGGAGTACTCGAGGTGCTCCTCCGCGACGAGCAGCGGGCTGCGGTGCCCGGCCGAGTTGGTGATCTGCACCGTCACGATCGCCTGCTGGCCGACCGCGAGCCGGCTCGGCCGCGCCGTGCGGTCGACGCCGAGGCGCACCTGGCGCCGGCCCAGGACGAGACCGGCCAGCGCGGGCAGGGCCACGAGCAGCAGCCCGATGCGGGTCAGGTCGGGGAAGCCGAGCAGCACCCCCGCTGCGAGCAGGGTGAGGCCGGCCACGAGCAGCCCGAGGCCGCGCTGGGTGAGCAGGCCGCGCCGCATCGGGTCAGGCCCGCAGTGCCGGCACGCGGACCCGGCGCAGGACATCGTCGAGCACCGACGACGCGTCGCGCCGGGCGAGCTGCGCCTCGGCGGAGAGGATGACGCGGTGGGCCAGCACCGGCGCGGCGACCAGCTGCACATCGTCGGGCAGCACGTGGTCGCGGCCCTCGAGCGCCGCCCGCGCGCGGGCGGCCCGGAGCAGGTGGATGGTGCCGCGGGGGGAGGCGCCGAGGCGGAGCTCGGGGGAGGTGCGGGTGGCGCTGACGACGTCGACGACATACTGGCGCACCGCGTCGCTGGCGTGGACCGAGCGCACCGCGGCGATCATGCGCCGCACGGTGTCGGCGTCGGTGACCGCTCGCAGGTCACGCAGGGGCGAGCGCCCGCCGTGGGTGTCGAGCATGTCGAGCTCGGCGCGCGGTGACGGATAGCCCATCGAGATCCGCGCCATGAAGCGGTCGCGCTGGGCCTCGGGCAGGGGATAGGTGCCCTCCATCTCGATGGGGTTCTGGGTGGCCATCACCATGAACGGCTCGGGGAGGGGATAGGTGACGCCGTCGACGGTCACCTGATGCTCCTCCATGCACTCAAGCATCGCCGACTGGGTCTTGGGGGAGGCCCGGTTGATCTCGTCGCCGACGACGACATTGGCGAAGATCGCGCCCCTGCGGAACTCGAACTCGCGGCTGTCCTGGTTGAAGACGCTGACGCCGGTGATGTCGCTCGGCAGCAGGTCGGGTGTGAACTGCACGCGGCGGACCGAGGCGTCGATGCACTGGCCCAGGGTCTTGGCGAGCATCGTCTTGCCGGTGCCCGGCACGTCCTCCAGGAGCAGGTGCCCCTCGGCCAGCAGCACGGTCACAGTCGTGCGGACCGCCTCGGGTTTGCCCTCGATGACCTCGTTCATCGCGGACTCGAGCCGGGCAGTGACCTCGCGCACCATCAGCAGGCCGTCGTCCACGGGCCACTCCTGATCCTTGTCGGCTCCCGCGTGCCTCGTCGCGTGCGGGTCTGGCCAGATCCTCGCTCATCGGCCCCCGTGCGGCCAAGTGCCCCTCCCTCCACTTCGCTCCACCCGTGGTGGGCGCAGCCCGCCCGCGAGCCTGGTCTGGGCCGCTGACCTGCGGCGATGGGCCGCCAACAGGGGGTATGCCGCGGGGCCGGGCGCCGAGGCATACCTCTCGATGGGCGCTGGGTCGCCTTTCCGCTCCACTTCGCACCACCGCTGCTGACCTGCGCAAACACCGGAAAGCGTGCGAAAAGTCGCCGTTACGGACTAGTTATCTGGAGCGTGGTGGAGTAAAGTGGAGTGCACTGGAGCATGGTGGTCAGAAATCGGCGGCGCGGGAGCCGCCTCGAGCAACAGGGGAGGTGGCCCGGCGATGTTCCTCGGCACCCACACCCCCCGCATGGACGACAAGGGCCGGCTCTTCCTCCCGGCCAAGTTCCGCGACAAGCTCGCCGGTGGCCTCGTGGTCACCCGCGGCCAGGAGCGCTGCCTCTATCTCTTCCCCATGGCCGAGTTCGAGAGCATCACCGAGCAGATGCGGACCGCCCCGACCACCAACCGCGCGGTCCGCGACTACATGCGCGTCTTCCTCTCGGGCGCCTCCGACGAGATCCCCGACAAGCAGGGCCGGCTCTCGATCCCGGCCAACCTGCGCACCTACGCCGGGCTGACGAGGGAGTGCACCCTCATCGGCGCCGGCTCCCGCCTCGAGCTGTGGGACAGCGGTGCGTGGGAGGACTACCTCGCAGCGAGCGAGCAGGCCTTCGCCGACCAGTCCGAGGAGGTGATCCCCGGACTCCTCTAGGCCGAGGCCACCCCGACCTGGGTGCCAGGCCTCCAGCCGCTGGGATCCCGACACGACTTCCCCCGTGCCGGGCCCCTCAGCGGATGGGGACCTGACCGCCAGGCCGACGCCCCGCCGCTCACCGCCACCGCCGCCCGCCCCACCCGCCTGCCACGGAAGCGACCCACCTCATGACACAGCCCGCCTCGAGCCGAGGGCCTGCCGCGACCCGGCACGTCCCCGTGCTGCGCGAGCGCGTCCTGGAGGTCCTCGCGCCGGCGCTGGAGCGGCCCGGTGCGGTCTATCTCGACGGCACCCTGGGCATGGGCGGGCACGCCGAGGCCGTGCTCGAGCGCTTCCCCGGGGCCCGCGTGGTCGGCCTCGACCGCGACCCGGAGGCGCTGCGCCTGGCGGGGGAGCGCCTGGCCGCCCACTCCGGGCGGCTGACCCTCGTGCACGCGGTCTACGACGAGGTCGCCGAGGTGCTCGCCGATCTCGACATCCCGGCCATCGACGCGGCCCTGTTCGACCTGGGCGTCTCCTCGCTCCAGCTCGACGAGGCCGACCGCGGGTTCGCCTATGCCCAGGACGCGCCGCTGGACATGCGGATGGACCAGTCCCAGGGGCAGACGGCCGCCGACGTGCTCAACACCTACCCCGAGGCCGAGATCGCCCGCATCCTGCACGACTACGGCGAGGAGCGCTTCGCCCGCCGCATCGCCAGGGCCGTCGTGCAGCGGCGCGCCACCCGGCCCTTCGCGGGCTCGGCCGAGCTCGTCGAGCTGCTCACCGCGGCCGTCCCGGCCGCCTCCCAGCGCACCGGCGGCCACCCGGCCAAGCGCACCTTCCAGGCCCTGCGCATCGAGGTCAACGCCGAGCTGTCCGCGTGGCAGGCCGCCCTTCCGGCAGCCATCGACGCCCTCGCCGTCGGCGGCCGGATCGCCGTGCTGTCCTACCACTCGCTCGAGGACCGCATCACCAAGCGCGAGCTCGCCGTCGGCGCCCGCAGCTCCGCCCCCGCAGGCCTGCCGGTCGAGCTGCCCGAGCACGCGGCATACCTGCGGCTGCTCACGCGGGGAGCCGAGGAGGCCGACCCGGCCGAGCGCGCCGACAACCCCAGGTCGGCGTCCGTGCGCCTGCGCGCCGCCGAACGCACCCGCACCACCCCGCCCCGCACCGACCGAGCCCACCCGGCACCGAAGGGATCCCGCCGATGAGCCAGCTGACCGCAACGGCCCGCCCGCTGCCCAGGAGCGCCACCCGGCGCCCGGCGCCCTCGCTGACCGTCGTCCAGGGCGAGCGCGGGCTCCCGGGCGCGTGGTTCATGACGGCCTGCCTGGTCACGCTCGTGGGCGGGCTGCTGACCATCCTCATCCTCAACACCTCGATGGCCCAGGGCGCCTTCACCCTCCACGCCCTCCAGGAGCGCTCCAGCGAGCTCTCCGACCGGCAGGAGGCCCTGACCGAGTCGATCGACGAGCAGCGTGCCCCGGCGCGGCTGGCCGTGCGCGCCCAGCGGCTGGGGATGGTCCCGGTCACCTCCACCGGATATGTCAGCCTCGACAAGGGCAGCGTGACCGGCGTGGCGCAGCCGGCCTCGGCCGCGGCCCGGCTTACCGTGGTCACAGCCCCCGACCAGAAGGCCTGGAAGGCAGCGCAGGCCGCGGCCAAGGCAGCGGCCGAGAAGGCCCGCTGGGACAGGTACCGCAGTGACGTGGCCAAGGGCCTGGTCGCCAAGGGGGTCGCCCCCGCCGAGGCCAAGCGCCAGGCAGAGGCACAGACCGTCCTCGCCCAGGCCCGCGAGAAGGCCAAGGCGGCCGCTGCCGCCAAGGCGAAGGCCGAGGCGGCGGCCAAGGCCAGGGCCGCCGCGGGCTGAGCGCCGGCCCCGGCCAGGTCCGAGACCCACCCGATCCGACCCCGAGGTAGCACGCAGTGACGAGACAGCGCGGGAGTGGCCGACCAGGTCACCCGGGACGCCCACAGCGCCCCGAGCCGCGCCGGTCCAACGGCAACCCTCGACGTCAGCCTCAGCGTGAGCCGAGGCGTCCCGCCCGGGTCGCCGCGCCGGCCGGCGCCGCAGGCCCCGCGCTCGACCCGGCCGCCGAGTCCGCCATGGCCGTGGGCGTCCCACGCCGTCGGATGCGGGCGATGACGATCGGGGTCCTGATCGTCTTCAGCCTCTTCGCCGGCCAGCTGCTGCGGCTCCAGGGCTTCAACGCCGCGGCGACCTCCGCGGAGGCCCTCAAGGGCCGCGAGTACAACAAGGCCATCCCCGCGCTGCGCGGCAGCATCGTCTCCGCCGACGGCACGGTGCTGGCCAGCTCCGTCGAGCGGCGCACCGTCACGGCCGACCAGACCGCGGTGTGCACCTACAAGGTCAAGCGCTCCGGCGGCACGGTGCCCTGCGCGGCCTCCGGCATCACGGCGGCCACCAAGGCCCTGGCGCCCCTGCTGCGCACCACCGAGGCCAAGCTGCGCCCGCGGCTGACGGGCAACCTGCGCTATCGCATCCTCGCCAAGGACGTCTCGCCGATGACCTGGCGCCAGATCAACAAGCTCGGCATCCCGGGGATCTACTCCGAGATCAGCGACGACGCCTCCGCCACGCGCAGCTACCCGACGACGATGACGGCGGCCTCGCTCGTCGGCTACCTCACCAACGACGGGCGGCCCGGCGGCGGCGTCGAGCTGATGCTCGACAAGGAGCTGGGGGGCACCCAGGGCCACGCCTACTACGAGGTCGCCCAGAACGGCCAGCCGATCCCGTCCGCGCGCCACGAGATCACGCCCGCGGTGCCCGGCGACACCGTGCGCCTGACGATCGACTCCGATCTGCAGTGGTATGCCCAGAACGTCCTGGCCCAGAAGGTCAACGAGGTCGAGGCCCTCAGCGGCACGGTGGTGGTCATGGAGGCCAAGACGGGCCGGCTGCTGGCCCTGGCGTCCTATCCGACCTTCAACCCCGATGAGCTGGCCAAGGCGCGCGGCAGCCTGTCCAACCTCGCCCTCACCGATGTCTTCGAGCCTGGCTCGACCTCCAAGGTCATGACCGCGGCCGCCGCGCTGGAGGAGGGCAAGGTCACCCCGTCGACGGGATATGTCGTCAACGACCGGATCAAGCGCTCCGACAAGGAGTTCAAGGACTCCCACGACCACCCCACCGAATACCTCACCACGGCCGGGGTGCTGGCCCAGTCCTCCAATGTCGGCACCCTGCTGATGGGCGAGAAGGTCGAGCCGAGCGTGCTCGACTCCTACTTCCGCAGGTTCGGCATGGGAGCCAAGTCCGGCGTGGGCTTCCCCGGCGAGAGCCCGGGCCTGTTCCCCTCCTGGGAGAAGTGGAACGGCTCCCAGCGCTACACCGTCATGTTCGGGCAGGGCAT
This sequence comes from Micrococcales bacterium, assembly GCA_021287075.1. Classification (GTDB taxonomy): domain Bacteria; phylum Actinomycetota; class Actinomycetes; order Actinomycetales; family Dermatophilaceae; genus JAJTBD01. The sequence goes on from JAJTBD010000006.1 coordinate 136,912, forward strand.
CTCGGTCACCGCCGTCCAGGCGGCGGGCGTGTATCAGGCGATCGCCAACAACGGCGTGCGCATCGAGCCGCGCCTGGTGGAGTCGCTCACCGACGGCAAGGGCGTGGTCCGCCAGCCCGCCGCCAGCAAGACCACCGAGGTCGTCTCGCAGGAGACCGCCAAGGGGCTGCGCACCATGCTGGAGGAGGTCGTCACCAAGAACGGCACCGCACCCCAGGCCGCCGTCCCCGGCTACCGCGTCGCCGGCAAGACCGGCACCGCGGAGCGCTACGACGAGAAGCTGAGGAAGTACTCCGGCTACACCGCCAGCTTCATCGGCATGGCGCCCGCCGACGACCCCGAGCTCGTCGTCGCGGCGATCGTCGAGCGGCCCATCAAGGGCCACTACGGCGGGCAGATCGCCGGCCCCGTCTTCAGCGATGTCATGTCCTATGCCCTCAAGAAGCAGGGCGTGGCGCCGAGCACCACGGCAACCCCCAAGGTCGCCCTCAAGCTGGCCTCGCCGCCGGCCTCGACCGACACCAGCGTCGTGCGTGACCCCCGGGCCGGCGAGCTCGGCCGCGCGGGAGAGTAGCGTTTCCGCCGTGTTTCCCCGCCCTCAGCCCTCTCCCGACGTGCCCCTGGCCGGCCTCGCTGCCGCCCTGGGCGGCGCCGCCACCGCCGACGTCCACGTCAGCGGTGTCTGCCTCGACTCGCGCACGGTCCGCCCCGGCGACCTGTATGCCGCGCTGCCCGGCGCCAACGCCCACGGCGCCTCCTTCGCGGCCGGGGCGGCCGAGCGGGGCGCCGCGGCCGTGCTCACCGACCCGGCGGGCGCGGCGCTGCTCGACGACGCCGGCGTCGACCTGCCGCGTGTGGTCGTCCCCGCGCCGCGGGCCGTCCTCGGGGCAGCCTCGGCGCTGGTCTACGGCACCGGCGGGCTCGACCTGACCACGGTCGGCATCACCGGCACCAACGGCAAGACCACCACGGCATACCTCATCGACTCGGCGCTGCGCGCGCTCGGCGAGAGCACCGGGCTGATCGGCACCGTGGAGACGCGGGTGGGGCAGGAACGCATCAAGTCGGTGCGCACCACCCCCGAGAGCACCGACCTCCACGCGCTGCTGGCGGTGATGGCCGAGCGCGGGGTGGCCACCTGCGTGATGGAGGTCTCCAGCCACGCGCTTAGCCAGCACCGCGTGGACGGCGTGGTCTATGACGTGGCGCTGTTCACCAACCTCTCCCAGGACCATCTCGACTTCCATCCCACGATGGAGGACTACTTCGCGGCCAAGGCCGACCTGTTCACGCCCGATCGCTCGCGCCGCGGCATCGTCTGCGTCGACGACGAGTGGGGTGTGCGCCTGGCCGGCCAGGCCGGCGTGCCGGTCGAGACCCTTGCCTCCCGGCCCGGAGTCGAGGCCGACTGGGTGCTGCGTCCCGACGCCACCGACGAGCAGGCCTTCACCCTCGTCGGGCCGGTCGGCGAGCTCGCCCTGCGCAGCGCCCTGCCCGGTGACTTCAACCGCACCAACACGGCACTGGCCGCGATCACCCTCTTCGCGCTGGGCCACGACCAGGCCGCCGTGGAGCGGGCGATGGCCGCCGACCCCCACGTCCCGGGCCGTATGGAGCCGGTGCGGGTCGCCGACGCCCCGGACGGCCTCGCCGAGCGCCTCCCGCTCGTGGTCGTCGACTACGCCCACACCCCCGATGCCGTCGAGGCCGCGCTGCGCGCGCTGCGGGGGAGCACCCCGGGGGCGCTGGTGGTCGTCGTCGGCGCCGGCGGCGACCGCGACCGCGGCAAGCGGCCGGCGATGGGGGCGGCCGCAGCGCGTGGCGCCGACATCGTGATGGTCACCAATGACAACCCCCGCTCGGAGGACCCCGCCGCGATCCGCGAGGCCGTCCTCGCCGGGGCGCGCGAGGCCGCGACCAGTGCCGAGCTCCACGACGTGGAGAAGCGCTCCCTGGCGATCCGGCGGGCCGTCGCGGCCGCGTATGCCGCGGGGCCGGGCAGCGCCGTCGCGGTGGTCGGCAAGGGCCACGAGACCGGTCAGGACGTCGGCGGCCAGGTGCTGCCCTTCGACGACCGAGAGCACGCACGCGCCGCCCTCGAGGAGCTGGTGGCGCAGATCGGAGCAGCAGAGTGATTCCCCTGACCCTCGCAGACGTCGTCGCCGCCACCGGCGGACGCCTGCACGGCATCGACGCGCCCGCCGCGGCAGGCCTGGTCGTCGACGGACCGGTGGTCACCGACTCCCGGGAGGCCCGGCCCGGCGGGCTCTACGTCGCCCGCGTCGGCGAGCACGCCGACGGCCACCGCTATGCCGGCGCGGCACGCGACGCCGGAGCGGTCGCGGCGCTGACCAGCCGTGCGGTCGAGGAGCTGCCGTGCGTCGTCGTCGACGACGTCCAGCTCGCCTTCGGCCAGGTGGCCCGTGCCGTCGTCGACCGGGCGCCCGCGCTGACCGTCATCGGCATCACCGGGTCCTCCGGCAAGACCAGCACCAAGGACCTGCTCGCCGCGGTCCTGGGCGAGGCAGGCCCCACCGTGGCGCCCGTCAACTCCCTCAACGGCGAGATCGGGGTCCCGCTCACGGTCTGCCGCGTCGCCCCCGAGACCCGTTTCCTCGTGGCCGAGATGGGCGCGCGGGGCATCGGGCACATCGACTACCTCACCCGCATCGCCCCGCCCCGCGTCGGCATCGTGCTCAACGTCGGCACGGCCCACATGGGCGAGTTCGGCTCGCGCGAGGCCATCGGCCGGGCCAAGTCCGAGCTGGTCGCGGCGCTCCCGGCCGACGGGCTCGCGGTCCTCAACGCCGACGACCCTGTGGTGGCCGGCATGCGCTCGGCCACCTCGGCCCGGGTCGTGACCGTCGGACTGTCCGAGGGCGCCGACTACCGCGCCGTCGACGTCGCCCTCGACCACGCCTCCCGCCCCTCCTTCACCCTCGAGGGACCCGACGGCGAGGCCGAGATCGCCCTGCCGCTGCACGGCGAGCACCACATCGGCAACGCCCTGGCCGTCATCGCCGCCGCCCGCGAGTGCGGCATGCCGCTGGAGCAGATCACCGCGGCCCTCGCCGTGGCGGAGCCGGCCAGCCGCTGGCGCATGGAGGTCACCGAGCGCGCCGACGGCGTCACGGTCGTCAACGACGCCTACAACGCCAACCCCGACTCGATGGGCGCGGCCCTGCGCGCGCTGGTCGGCATGACGCCGGGGGCCGCGGCCGACGGGAGCGCTGGTCGCCGCGTCGCCGTCCTCGGCTCCATGCTGGAGCTGGGGGAGGAGTCCGACTCCGAGCACGCCGGTGTCGGCGCCCTCGCCGCCGAGGCCGGCGTCGACGAGCTCGTGGTCGTCGGCGAGCTCGCCCGCCCGATCGCCCACGGCGCCGCCGAGGCAGGTCTGGACGCAGACCGGCTGGTGACGGCCCCCGACGCCGACGCGGCCGAGGCGCACCTGCGCGACACGCTGCGGCCCGGTGACATCGTCCTGCTCAAGTCGAGCCGGGACGCCGGGCTACGGTGGCTCGGAGACAGGCTCGCCGGGCAGATGGAGGTCCCCTCGTGAAGGCAGTGCTGATCGCTGCGGTGATCGCGCTCGTCGTGTCGCTGCTCGGCACCCCGATGTTCATCCGCTTCCTCGTCAAGCGCGGCTACGGCCAGTTCATCCGCGACGACGGCCCCACCTCGCACCACACCAAGCGCGGCACCCCCACCATGGGCGGCACCGTGATGATCGCGGCGTCGCTGCTGGGCTACGCCGGGGCCCACATCGCGACGTGGACCCCGCCGACGGTCAGCGGGCTGCTCGTCCTCTTCCTCATGAGCGGGCTCGGCCTGGTCGGCTTCCTCGACGACTGGACCAAGATCTCCAAGCAGCGCAGCCTCGGCCTGCGCTCGGGTGAGAAGCTCCTCGGCCAGGGCCTGGTGGGCGTGCTCTTCGCGATCCTGGCCCTCCAGTTCCCCAACGACCAGGACCGCCGGCCGGCGTCGACGGCGATCTCCTTCGTGCGCGACACCCGCATCGACCTGGGCTTCCTCGGCGACGAGACCTTCCTGCGCTCGCTCGTGGGGATCGTCCTGTTCGTCATCTGGGCCAACATCATGATCGCGGGCACGTCCAACGGCGTGAACCTCACCGACGGCCTCGACGGGCTGGCCACGGGCGCATCCGCGCTGACCTTCGCGGCATACGTCCTGATCGGCATCTGGCAGTTCAACCAGAACTGCCAGACCAACCCGGGCGCCAAGTGCTACGAGGTGCGCGACGCCCACGACCTGGCCGTCGTCGCCGCCTGCGGCATGGCCGCCTGCATCGGCTTCCTCTGGTGGAACGCCTCGCCCGCCAAGATCTTCATGGGCGACACCGGGTCGCTCGCGCTCGGCGGCATGCTCGCCGGCCTGGCGATCCTGACCCGCACCGAGCTGCTGGTCGTCATCCTCGGCGGCCTCTTCGTCGCGATCACCCTCTCGGTGATCATCCAGGTGGCCTCCTTCAAGACCACCGGCAAGCGCGTCTTCCGCATGGCGCCCCTCCAGCACCACTTCGAGCTGCTCGGGTGGAACGAGGTCACGATCGTCATCCGCTTCTGGATCATCGCCGCGCTGTGCGTCGCCTTCGGGCTGGGCCTGTTCTATGCCGAATGGGTGGTGTCCGCCTGATGGCCGACCTGACCCGCCTGACCCACGGCGGTGCCGACTGGTCCGGTCTGCGGGTGCTCGTCGCCGGCCTCGGCGTCAGTGGCTTCGCGGCCGCCGCCGCCCTCGGCGAGCGCGACGCCCGGGTCATCGGCGTCGACGGGGGAGACCCGGAGGTCTCGCAGTCGCTCGCCCAGCATGCCCAGACGCTGCGCATCCTCGACGTCGACGTGCGCTTCGGGCCCGAGCACGTCGCCGGGCTGCCCGACGAGGAGATCGACCTCGTCGTCACCTCGCCCGGCTGGCGACCCGACCAGCCGCTGCTGCGCGCCGCGGCCGAGCGCGGCATACCCGTCTGGGGGGAGGTCGAGCTGGCCTGGCGGATGCGGCCAGAGAGCGACCCCGCGCCCTGGCTGGCGGTCACCGGCACCAACGGCAAGACCACGACCGTCAATATGCTGGCCTCGATCCTGCGGGCCGCCGGCCTCAAGGCCGCCAGCGCCGGCAATGTCGGCACCCCCATCGTCGACGCCGTGCTCGACCCCGAGGGCTATGACGTCATCGCCGTCGAGCTCTCCAGCTTCCAGCTGCACTGGACCCACACGATGGCGGCCAGGGCGGCGGCGGTCCTCAACATCGCGCCCGACCACATCGACTGGCATGGCTCGCTCGAGGAGTATGCCGCGGCCAAGGGGCGCATCTACGAGCGCTGCGAGATCGCCTGCGTCTACAACGTCGAGGACGAGCGCACCCGCGACCTCGTGGTCGAGGCCGATGTCCAGGAGGGCTGCCGCGCGATCGGCTTCACCCTCGGCACGCCCGCCCCGTCCATGCTCGGCCTGGTCGACGAGGTGCTCGCCGACCGGGCCTTCGTCACCGAGCGCGAGCACTCGGCCGCCGAGCTGGCCACCCTCGCCGACCTCCGGGGCGACGCCCCGAGCGTGGCGCCCCACTATGTCGCCAACGCCCTCGCCGCTGCCGCGCTCGCCCGCGCCCACGGGGTGCCCGCCACGGCCGTGCGCGACGGGCTGCGGGCCTTCGTCCCCGACCCGCACCGCATCGCCGACGTCGCGGTCGTCGACGGTGTGCGCTATGTCGACGACTCCAAGGCGACCAACCCGCACGCGGCGGCCGCCTCGCTCCAGGCCTTCGAGCCGATCGTGTGGGTCGCCGGCGGACTGCTAAAGGGCGCCGACGTCGAGGAGCTGGTGCAGGGCAGCGCGGGCCGGCTGCGCGGCGTCGTCCTCATCGGGCGTGACCGCTCGCAGATCGCCGACGCACTTGCCCGACACGCGCCCGACGTCCCCGTGGTCGACATCGACAGCACCGACACTGAAGCCATGGACATGGTCATCGCGCGCGCCGCCGAGCTCGCCCAGCCGGGCGATGTCGTGCTGCTGGCGCCGGCCGCCGCGTCCATGGACATGTTCGCCAACTACGGCGCCCGCGGCGACGCCTTCGCCGAGGCCGTCGCCCGTCACGCCGCGCGCCGCGCAGAGTAGCCCCGTGGCGAGCTTCACCGCCGGCCCCTCGTCCCGGGCAGCCGAGCCGTCCCGGTCCACCGAGACGGTGGGCGACCGGATGGGCCAGTGGCTGCGCCGACTGGAGTCCCCGATGGCCTCCTACTACGGCCTGGTCATCATCACGGTCGCCCTGGTGACGATCGGCCTGGTCATGGTGCTCTCGGCGTCGGCGATCATCTCCTACAAGAAGACCGAGTCGCCCTACACGATCTTCCTGCGGCAGGCCCAGTTCGCCGCGGTCGGCTCGATCGCGCTCATCGTCGCGAGCAGGCTGCCGCTGGCCTTCTGGAAGCGCACGGCACCGCTGGTCATGCTGGCCGCCATCGCCTTCCAGGCGGCCGTCTTCACCCCGCTGGGCCTGGAGGACAAGGGCAACCGCAACTGGCTGGCCTTCGGCCCGATCACGATGCAGCCCTCGGAGCTGTCCAAGATCGGGCTCGCGGTCTTCGGCGCGGTGATCCTGGGGCGCAAGTACCGCCTGCTGCACCGCTTCGGCCACGTCCTGGTGCCCTATCTCGTCCCCGTGGCGGCGCTGTCGATCGGGCTGGTCCTCTATGGCAACGACCTCGGCACGGTCCTGGTTCTCATGGGGATCGTCGGCGGGGTGCTCTTCGCCGCCGGGGTCGACTGGCGCTACTTCGCCCTCGCCCTCGTCGGCGGCGGGGGACTGGCTGGCCTCATGGTCGCCATCTCGCCCAACCGGCTCGACCGCTTCGCGGTCTGGCTCGGCCGCGACACCGACATCCACGGCATGGCCCGCCAGCCCACCTATGGCCGCTATGCCCTCGCCGACGGAGGCTGGTGGGGCGTCGGGCTCGGCCAGAGCCGCGAGAAGTGGCAGTACCTCGCCGAGCCGCACAACGACTTCATCTTCGCGATCATCGGCGAGGAGCTGGGCCTGCCTGGCACCCTCGTGATCCTGGCCCTCTTCGCGGCGCTCGCACTGGTCTGCTATCGCATCGTGCGGCGCGCCGACGACCTGTTCGTCCGGCTCGCCACCGCGGGGGTCATGGCCTGGATCATCACCCAGGCCGTCATCAACATCGGGGCGGTCATCGGACTGCTGCCCGTCATCGGCGTGCCGCTCCCGCTCGTGTCGGCCGGCGGCTCGTCGCTGGTGACGACCATGGGCGCGCTCGGCATGCTCATGTCCTTCGCCCGGCAGGAGCCGGGCTGCGCCGAGGCGTTCGCCGCCCGGCCACCCTTCCACCGCCGCGCCCTCGCGGCCATCCGCCCTGCCAGGAGGCACACCTGATGTCGACCGGACCCGCCTCGGTGCTGCTCGCAGGAGGGGGGACGGCCGGCCATGTCTCGCCGCTGCTCGCCCTCGCCGACTGCCTGCGCCGCCGCGACCCCGACGTGACCATCACCGCGCTCGGCACCCAGGAGGGGCTGGAGGCGCGTCTGGTCCCCGCCCGCGGTTACGACCTGCGCACCATCCCCAAGGTGCCGCTGCCCCGCCGGCCCAGTGCCGACCTGCTCCGGCTGCCCGGCAACCTCCGCGCGGCCGTCGACGCTGCCGCTCAGGCGATCGAGGAGTCGGGGGCGCAGGTCGTGGTCGGCTTCGGCGGCTATGTCTCCTCGCCCGCCTACCTCGCGGCCCGGCGCCGCGGCATACCGATCGTGGTCCACGAGCAGAACGCCCGCCCCGGCATCGCCAACCGGCTCGGCGCCCGCCTCAGCCGCCATGTCGGCACGACCTTCCGCTCCACCGAGCTCCACGGCGCGAGCGTCGTCGGTATGCCGCTGCGCCGCGAGGTCGCGCTGCTCGACCGCGCCGCCCGGCGCAGCGAGGCCCTGGCCCACTTCGGTCTCGAGGAGAACTGGCCCACCCTGCTCGTCACCGGTGGCTCCCTCGGCGCGCAGCGGCTCAACGCCGCCTTCGAGGAGCGCGTCGACGCGCTGCGCTCCGCCGGCGTGCAGGTGCTGCACATCACCGGCGCAGGCAAGGAGTTCGTGCCGGGCTCGCAGGTCTCCGGCCCGCCCTATGCCGTCGTCCCCTATGCCGACCGGATGGAGCTCGCGTATGCCGCGGCCGACCTGGTGGTCGCGCGCGCGGGTGCCAACACCGTGTGCGAGCTGACCGCGGTCGGGCTGCCCGCGGTCTATGTGCCGCTGCCGATCGGCAACGGCGAGCAGCGCTTCAACGCCGCCGACGTCATCGCCGCCGGTGGCGGCCGCCTCGTCGAGGACGCAGCCCTCACCCCGGCCTATATCGACAGCGAGATCATCCCGCTCATGCGCAGTGGCGAGACCCTGCACCGGATGTCGGAGGCTGCCGCATCGGTGGGGGAGCGTGGCGGTGACGAGAACCTCGCCGACCTCGTCTACGCCGCTGCCGCGGAGGGGGCGAAGCGGTGAACGGAGTCAACCCGCGCTTCGACTTCACCGCGCCGCTGCCCTCGCTGCAGGAGCTCGGGCGCACCCACTTCATCGCCATCGGGGGCTCCGGCATGTCGGGCGTCGCCCGGGTGCTGATAGCCCGGGGCGTCCCGGTCAGCGGCTCCGACATGGCCGATTCGCCTGTGCTGCAAGCACTCTCGGCAGAGGGCGCGCGCACCTCTGTCGGTCATGACCCGGCCAATGTCGAGGGCGTCGACACCGTCGTGATCTCCTCGGCGATCCGCGAGGACAATGTCGAGCTGGCCGCGGCGCGCGCCGCAGGGCTGCGGGTGCTGCACCGCTCGCAGGCCCTGGCCGCCTCGATGGCCGACTCCCGGCGGGTGGCGGTCGCCGGCGCCAACGGCAAGACCACGACCACCTCGATGCTGACGGTCGCGCTCCAGGAGGCGGGGGTCGATCCGTCCTTCGCCGCGGGGGGCGAGCTCGCCCGGCACGGGACCAACGCGCACTGGGGCGGCGGCGATGTCTTCGTGGCCGAGGCCGATGAGTCCGACGGCTCCTTCCTCGTCTATCGCCCGCTGGTCGGCATCGTGACCAATGTCCAGCCCGACCACCTCGACTTCTATGGCACGGCCGCCAACGTGGCCGACGCCTATCAGCGCTTCGCCGAGACCATCGCCCCCGACGGGCTGCTGGTGGCCTGCCATGACGACCCGGGCTCGCTCGCGCTGGCGTCCGCCCGGCGGGCGGCCGGGGCGCGCGTGCTGACCTATGGCTTCGCGGGCGACGCCGACCTGGTGCTGAGCGACCCCACGGCCGACGGCCTGACCACGACCGCGGTCCTCACCGGCCCGGGCGGGGTCTGCCACCCCCTCTCCCTCCAGGTCCCCGGCCGGCACAACCTACTCAACGCGGCCGCGGCATACCTCGCGGCGAGCGAGGGGCTGGGGGTCGACGCCGAGGCGGTGCTGCACGGGCTCGCGCAGTTCAGCGGCACCCGGCGCCGGTTCGAGGTCAAGGGCAAGGTCGACGGGGTGCGGGTCGTCGACGACTATGCCCACAACGGCCCTAAGGTCGCCGCCGTCGTCTGCACGGCTGCCGACATCGCCGCCCCCGCCCGACTGCACGTGGTCTTCCAGCCGCACCTGTACTCGCGCACGAGGGACTTCGCCGAGGACTTCGCGCGTGGCCTCGCGCCCGCCCACACCGTCGTGCTGATGGACATCTATGGTGCCCGGGAGCAGCCGATGGAGGGCATCACCAGCGAGGTGATAGCCGCGCCGCTGCGGGCCCTCGCCCCCGAGGCCGAGCTCATCGTCGCGCCCCCGCGCGAGCAGATCCCCGCTCTGCTGGCGCAGCGCGCCCGCGAGGGCGACGTGGTGCTGGTCGTGGGCGCGGGCGATGTGACCCGGCTCGGCCCCGAGATCGTCGCAGCCCTCCGGTCGCGATGACGTCGTCGACGCCGGACTTCACCGAGCGCAGTGCCGACCGCTTCGCCCGCCGCGCCAGCAGCGTCCGGCGCCGGCCGTGGTGGCGCGCAGTCGTTGCCGCGGTGGTGCTGGCCGCGCTCGTCTTCGGCCTGTGGGTGGTCTATGCCAGCCCGTGGCTGGCGGTGCAGACCGTCGCGGTGCGCGGCGTGCCCGTGCAGGAGCGGGCGAGGTATGCCGCGCTGGCGGATGTGCCGCTGGGCACGCCGCTGGTGCGCCTCGACACCCAGGGGATCGTGCGGCGGGTGACGAGCGAGAAGGTCATCGCCAATGCCTCGGTGCAGAAGTCCTATCCGAGCACCGTCATCGTGCATCTGGAGAAGCGCACGCCGGTGCTGGCCCTGCGCTCGGCGGACGGCAAGGTGACGCTGGTCGACGGTGAGGGAGTGGCCTTCCAGCAGGTGGCAGCCGCGCCCAAGGGCGTCCCGGTCGCGGTCGCGCCGTCGGACCGGGCCCTCTCGCCCGAGGCGACCCAGGCGGCCGTGGCGGCCATGTCGGCCCTGCCCCGCGATCTGGGCCGGAGCGTCAGCGCGCTCACGGTGGAGAGCGCGAGCCGGGTCACCTTCCGGCTGGGCCGCACCCTGGTGGTCTGGGGCGGCAAGGACCGGCCGGGGGAGAAGGCCCGCCTCGTGGAGATCCTCGTCAAGGAGGACCCGCGGCCCGGCACGATCGATGTGAGCGCCCCCGACTCGCCGGTCACCCGCTGACCACAGCACCCAACCCGCTGGCCACATCACCCAAGCATGAAGGTGAAGTCACACCTGAGGCTTTGGGACTGGAGTGACGGGAGTGATCAGTGTGGTGCGCTGAGCAGGCGATTCGCGGCCTCGGATGGCCGGGTTGCCGGGGCACGCCCCAGCGGTGTTGCCGTAGAGTGTTCCCAGCGCCTACCGTCAGGTGCGACGACGACGCGAGCCGACTATAACCCTGAAGTCTAGGTTTACAGCACGCGCAGCGCCCGGCGTGGCGACCAGCAGGTCGCCGTCAGTCCCCGTTCGATCATCAGGAGAGGTCACACCCGTGGCAGCACCGCAGAACTACCTGGCCGTTATCAAGGTCGTCGGCATCGGCGGCGGCGGCGTCAACGCCATCAACCGGATGATCGAGGTCGGTCTCAAGGGTGTGGAGTTCATCGCGATCAACACCGACGCCCAGGCGCTGCTGATGAGCGACGCCGACGTCAAGCTCGACGTGGGCCGCGAGTTGACCCGCGGCCTCGGCGCCGGCGCCGACCCCGAGGTCGGCCGCAAGGCCGCCGAGGACCACTCCGAGGAGATCGAGGAGGTCCTCAAGGGGGCCGACATGGTCTTCGTCACCGCGGGTGAGGGCGGTGGCACCGGCACCGGTGGCGCGCCCGTCGTCGCCAAGATCGCCAAGTCGCTGGGCGCGCTGACGATCGGTGTCGTCACCCGCCCCTTCACCTTCGAGGGGCGCCGCCGGGCCAACCAGGCCGAGGCCGGCATCAACGACCTGCGCGAGGAGGTCGACACCCTCATCGTCATCCCCAACGACCGGCTGCTGTCCATCAGCGACCGCGCCGTGTCGATGCTCGACGCCTTCCGCAGCGCCGACCAGGTGCTGCTCTCCGGTGTCCAGGGCATCACCGACCTGATCACCACCCCCGGCCTGATCAACCTCGACTTCGCTGACGTCAAGTCCGTCATGCAGGGCGCCGGCTCGGCCCTGATGGGCATCGGCTCCGCCCGCGGCGAGGACCGCGCGGTGCAGGCGGCCGAGCTGGCCATCTCCTCGCCGCTGCTGGAGGCCTCCATCGACGGTGCACACGGCGTGCTGCTCTCGATCCAGGGCGGCTCCGACCTCGGCCTCTTCGAGATCAACGAGGCCGCCCGCCTCGTGCAGGAGGCCGCGCACCCGGAGGCCAACATCATCTTCGGCGCGGTCATCGACGACGCCCTCGGCGACGAGGTGCGCGTGACCGTGATCGCGGCCGGCTTCGACGGCGGTGCGCCGCAGAAGCGGGTCGAGGAGCAGCGCCCGGCCCAGGCGCAGACCCAGCCCCAGCGGCCCGCACCGCAGGCCGCCACGCCCCCGCCCGCCCGCGTCGACGACGCCGAGCCGGCCGAGGCCCTGCCGTCCGCCGGGACGCCGGCGCAGCAGCCGCCGCGCACCGTGACCTTCGAGGACAGCGACGACGACCTCGACGTGCCCGACTTCCTCAAGTAGGCAACAGGCGCGCGCAGCCACCCGTTCACAGCCCGGGGCGGTCCCAACAGGGGCCGCCCCGCGCTGTGTCTGCGGGGTCTGCTGGCCTGCTGGCCGTGTCCGCCCGATGCCGGGGCCTCGGCCGGGCTACGTTGGGGGAGTGTTCTACTGGCGCGATCAGACCCCCGGCCTCGAGGTGGCCTTCACCGACCGCCACGACGGCGTGAGCGACGGTCCGCTCGCGAGCCTGAATCTCGGCGCGCGGGTCGGCGACGACCCCGGCCGGGTCGCCGAGAACCGTGGCCGCGTCGCCGACGCCCTCGGCCTGCCGCGGGACCGGCTGCTCTTCATGGCCCAGTGCCACAGCGCCGAGGTGCGTGTCGTCGCGGAGCCCTGGGGGCCGGGCGACGAGCCGGCCGTCGACGCGGTGGTGACCGATGTGCCCGGTCTCGGACTGGCCGCGGTGGTCGCCGACTGCACGCCGGTGCTGCTGCGCGACCAGGCCGCCGGCGTGATCGCCGCCGTGCACGCCGGCCGCCCCGGGATGGTCTCGCGCATCGTCGAGCGGACGCTCGAGGCGATGCGCGATCTGGGGGCGCGTGACATCCAGGCCACCGTCGGCCCCTCGGTCTGCGGTCGCTGCTATGAGGTGCCCGAGCAGATGCGCGCCGAGGCCGCCGCCATCGCACCCGAGTCGTCGGCCCGCTCGTGGACCGGCACCCCGGCCATCGATGTCGCGAGCGGCGTCGTCGCCCAGCTGCACGGCCAGGGTGTCGCCGTGACCTGGGTCCCGGGCTGCTCGCGCGAGTCCCCGGACCTGTTCTCCTATCGGGGGGACGCAGCCGCCGGCCGGTATGCCGGTGTGATCCTCAGGAGGCCCGCGTCATGACCGACCCCAGCGACTCCCCGGACCGGGCGGCTCGCCGCGAGCAGCTGCGCGTCGGCCTCCAGCAGGTGCACGACCGCATCGAGCGGGCGTCCGCGGCTGCGGGCCGCGACCCCGACGAGGCCGGCCTGGTCGTGGTGACCAAGTACTTCCCCGCGAGCGATGTCGAGCTGCTGCACGGGCTCGGGGTGCGCGACATCGGGGAGAACAAGGACCAGGAGGCCGCGGCCAAGGTCTCCGACCTGGCCCCCGGGACGCGCGCCGAACTGCGCGTGCACTTCATCGGCCAGATCCAGTCCAAGAAGTGCGGCTCCATCGCGAGGTATGCCGACGTCGTCCAGTCGCTCGACCGGCCCAAGCTGGTCGGGGCCCTCGACCGCGGCGCGGCGACGGCGGGACGTCAGGTCGAGGTCCTGATCCAGATCAGCCTCGACGGGGCGGCCGGGCGGGGCGGGGTGCCGATCGAGGGTGCCCAGGCGCTCGCCGACGCCGTCGGGGAGGCCGGGCACCTCAGGCTCCGGGGCGTGATGGCGGTCGCCCCCCTCGGCGGTGACCCGGACGAGGCTTTCGGCCGCCTGGGCGAGGTCGCTCGCGGCATACGCGCAGATCACCCCGAGGCGACCTGGGTCTCGGCGGGCATGAGCGGGGACCTCGAGGCCGCCGTGCGTCATGGCGCGACACACCTGCGTGTCGGGACCGCAATCCTCGGAACTCGCCCGTCACTTGGGTAACTTCGTCACCGAACCGCGCGCGTCACTCGCATCCGAGCGCGGGCATGACATCGGCCGCCACTAAAGGGAGTTCGCAATGGCTGGGGCGCTGCGCAAGACGATGGTCTACCTCGGGCTGGCCGAGGAGGACGACGAGTACTACGACGGCGAGTACACCGACGAGCCCGAGCAGTCCAGGCAGGCCGCCCGTCCCGCCGGCGCCACCGCCGCACGAGAGCACACCGGCGCCGAGGTCACCCACCTGCCCGCGCGCCCGACCGTCGCCGCGGTCGTCAACGACCCGGAGCCGAGCGCCATGTCCCGCATCACCACGATCCACCCGCGGACCTACAACGAGGCCAAGGACATCGGCGAGAGCTTCCGCGACGGCACGCCCGTCATCATGAACCTCTCCGAGATGGACGACCAGGACGCCAAGCGCCTCGTCGACTTCGCGGCCGGCCTGGTCTTCGGGCTCAGCGGGCAGATCGAGCGCGTCACGGCCAAGGTCTTCCTCCTCAGCCCCGCCTCTGTCGAGGTCATGAGCGAGGCCCCCGCGGACACCGGCGTGCGCGGCCCGTTCAACCAGAGCTGACCTGCCACAGCCTGCTCCCAGCCAGGGCAGGCACAATGCCGTCATGTCTGGTTCGCCGCTCGACCTCGTCCGCTCCCTGCTGGACCTGATCCTCTTCCTCTTCTTCCTGGCGCTGCTGGGGCGACTGGTCTTCGACTGGATCCAGGTCTTCTCCCGCGAGTGGCGACCCAAGGGGCCGGTGCTCGTGGCGGCCGAGGGCGTCTACACCGTGACCGACCCGCCGCTGAAGGCCCTGCGCAAGGTGATCCCGCCGCTGCGGATCGGGGGAGTGGCCATCGATCTGGCCTTCATGGTCCTCTTCGTCCTGGTGATGGTCCTGCGGGGGATCATCTAGGCTGTACGAGGAGCGCCTCGCTGCGCTCTGCCCACGGATCACGATCCCCTACCGAGGTGACTACATGGCGCTCACGCCCGAGGACGTCCTCAACAAGACTTTCACCCAGACCCAGTTCCGTCGTGGTTACGACGAGCGCGAGGTCGACGACTTCCTCGACGAGGTCGTCGCCGAGATGCGTCGGCTCGTCAAGGAGTCCGAGGACCTGCGGACCCAGCTCAACGACTGCCGCGAGGGCCGCGGGCTCGAGCCGGTCATGGCCGCGCCCCAGGACGCTCCGGTCGACGCCCCCGTGGACGCCGTCGACGCAGCGCCGGTCGACTCCCGCGACGACGAGCGGGTCCGCGCGGCCGAGGCAGACGCCGACGAGCGCGTGGCCACCGTGACCGCCCGCGCCGAGGAGGCCGAGGCGGAGGCCCAGGCCCGCATCGACGCCGCCCTCAAGCGCGCGGAGGAGGCCGAGGCGCAGGCCGAGGCGCGGATGAGCGAGGCCGCCGAGCGTCAGCCCGAGCCGCAGGCGGAGGCGGCAGCCTTCGCCGCTCCCGCGGCCGACGACAACGACGCGGCCACCATGGCAGCGGCGGGTGCCGGTGGCGCCAGCGCGGCCGGCCTGATCGCCCTCGCCCAGCGGCTGCACGACGAGCACGTGGCCGAGGGCCAGTCGACCCGCGACCGCCTCATCACCGAGGCGCAGTCCCGCCACGAGGAGCTGCTCTCCACCGCCCAGGCGCGGCACGACGAGCTGCTCTCCACCGGTCAGTCGCGGCACGACGAGCTGCTCGGTGAGGCCACGGCCCGTCGCGAGGAGATGATCACCGAGGCGCGTGAGCGCTCCACCGGGATGGTCGCCGAGGCCCAGCAGAAGAAGGCCCAGATCCTCGAGGAGCTCGCTGCCGAGCGCGACAGCCTCCAGCACAAGATCGAGGAGCTGCGCAGCTTCGAGCGCGACTACCGCGGCAAGCTGAAGTCCTACATCCAGAACCAGCTGACGCAGCTGGACCACACCGCCGTCGACGACGTGCCCGCCGAGGAGCAGGCCGAGGTCGTCGAGGAGCAGGAGAGCCACGAGGGCCAGGAGGGCTGACCGCTCTGGTCTGCCGCACCCGGCCATCTGACGGGCGCCCCACCGATCACCGGTGGGGCGTCCGTGCGAGATCACATGGCGCGGCTGTTTGAGAACGGGTCGCTTTGCGCATATTGTCAGCGCCACTGTGACCGCGCTCGCCGGTGAGCGCAGCCCGACGCAAGGGGCCGAGATGGCTGCGAAGAAGACCCTGTCCGCCGACGGTGCCCGTGGGGCGTCGGACGCCTCATCCGCGCCCGCCACCAAGAAGCCGGCGAAGAAGGCGACCGCTGTCAAGAAGGCGGCCCCCGCGAAGAAGGCGGCCCCCGCGAAGAAGGCGGCCCCCGCGAAGAAGGCGGCCCCCGCGAAGAAGGCGGCCC
>JAJTBD010000034.1 GCA_021287075.1 Micrococcales bacterium
GCCCCCAGCGAAATCAGATCACCCCACCCAGGCCATCGGTGGATCGAGGCTAAGGCCCCACACGGCCTGTGACCTGCGCCACCCTCATCGGCATGCAACGACGCAGCGACAGTGAGCCCGGCGACCTGCGGGACCGCGCCGATGACCTCGCCCGCGACGGCGGGCCCGACCCGGAGACGCCCTCGGTCGAGGACCTGATCGCCGAATACGACGAGGAGCGCCCCGGACGCACCCTCTCGCCCCGGCTCAACCGGGTGGTGATGGCCTACTGCTTCGTCGTCGCCCTGCTCGTGCTCCGCCAGGTGTTCTGGCCGCTGACCCAGGGCAACCAGTTCTTCCTCATCCTCTTCCTCGCCGCCGTCCTGCCCCTGGTCTTCGTCTGCTATCGGATGGTGCGGCGCAAGGGCGAGCTCAACGCGGCCATGTCCAACGCCGACCACCACGAGGGCGGGCAAACAGGCGGTGGCGCCACCGCGGCGGCCGCCCCACGCGGCGCCGACAACCCGGGCTGGCTCGACTGGCTGCTCGCCGCGATCGCCGTGGTCGTCTGCCTCTATCCGGTGCTGGCCCCCGGCGGCTTCAACGCCTTCCTCGACCGGCAGGGGCTGCTCACCCCCGTCGACGTCGCCATGGGCGCGGCCCTGAGCCTGCTCATCCTCGAGGCCACCCGGCGCACGACCGGGCTCGTCCTGCCCGCGGTCTGCCTCGCCTTCTTCGCCTATGCCTACTACGGCGGCTTCCTCCCCATCAGCTGGCCGATCAGCCACGCCGGTCTGGACTTCAGCCAGATCATGAACGCCTTCTACAACGACGCCTCGGGCTTCTATGGGATCCCGCTCGACGTCTGCGCGACCTACATCGTGCTGTTCACGATCTATGGGGCGGTCCTGGACGCCACCGGCGCCGGGCGCTTCTTCATCGACATCAGCTTTGCGACCTTCCGCGCCTCACGCTCGGCACCGGGGCGCACCGTCGCGCTGTCGGGCTTCCTGCTGGGCACGGTCTCCGGCTCCGGCACCGCGACCGCCGTCAGCCTGGGCTCGGTCGCGTGGCCGATCCTGAAGAAGGCCGGCTATCCCCGCGAGAACGCCGGCGGCATGCTGGCCGCCGCCGGCATCGGCGCGATCCTCTCCCCGCCCACCCTGGGCGCGGCGGCCTTCATCATCGCCGAGTACCTCAACGAGTCCTACCTCAAGGTGCTGCTCTGGGCGACCGTGCCCACCCTGCTCTACTACCTCGGCATCCTCCTCGCGGTCGAGATCGACGCCCACCGCTTCGGGGCGCGCGAGGTGCACGTGCCCGCGCAGAGCGCCAAGCGCCTCCTGCTGCGCTTCGGCTACCACTTCCTGTCCCTCTTCGTGATCGTCGTCTTCCTCGCCCTCGACATCCCGCCCTTCAAGGCGGTCGTCTACGCGACCCTGGTCGCGGCCGCCTTCGGACTCGCCGAGCGGGCCATCTCCCGGCGCGACCCGCTGGACCCGGACGACCCCGAGCGGCCCCTTGGCGCAGCCCTGACCGACTATGCCCGGGACATGTATCACGCTCTGGCACAAGGGATCCGGGCCGTGCTGCCGGTGGCGGCCGTGTGCGCCGCGGCGGGCGTGATCACCTCGGTCATCGTCAAGACCGGGCTCGGTCAGAATCTCGCGAGCCTGCTCGTCGACGGCGCGCACACGCTGTCGGGCGGCAACCCCACCCTCGCCCTGATCCTCGGCGCGACGTTCTCGGCCATCGCCATCGCGGTGCTCGGTCTGGCAGTGCCGGTGACCGCGTCCTTCATCATCTCGTGGGTCATCATCGGCCCCGCGCTCCAGTCGATGGGCGCCTCGCCGGCCGAGACGGCGATGTTCATCTTCTACTACGCCGTGCTGTCCGAGGTGTCTCCCCCGACCGCCCTCGCCGCGGTCGCCGCCTCGGCCATCACCGGCGGCGACGCCATCCGCACGATGTGGCAGGCGTGGAAATACACGATGCCCGCCTTCCTCGCGCCCATGGCCTTCGTGCTGACCGAGAACGGCTCGCACCTGCTGCTCCAGGGCAGCCCGGTCGCCATCATCTGGACCACCCTCGTCTCGATGCTGGCGGTCGCCGCCCTCGCCGCCACCCTCGGCGGCTGGATCGCCGGCCCCGCCTCGCCACTCGAGCGGGCCCTGTGCGCGCCGGCCGCGCTGCTGCTGCTCTATCTCCAGCCCCTCTCGATCGCGATCGGCGCGGCCTGCCTGGCCGTCGCCGTCGCCCTCAACCTCGCCACCCGGCGCCGCCGGCTCGGCGCGACCGAAGCCTGACCAGACCCCACCCAAGGAGAAGCAATGCTCACCACCACCCGTCACCGTCGCACCGCCGCGGCCGCGGCCGTCTCCGCGGCCCTCGTCCTCTCCGCGTGCGGAGGCAAGCAGGACCGCTCGGCCGACAGCGCCGCCTCCGGGTCGGGGGAACCGGCC
The DNA here is from genome assembly GCA_021287075.1 of Micrococcales bacterium. GTDB lineage: Bacteria > Actinomycetota > Actinomycetes > Actinomycetales > Dermatophilaceae > JAJTBD01. Next base: position 2,442 of record JAJTBD010000034.1, read on the forward strand.
TGCGAGGCATCCGCCGGGCAGATGACCATCGCCACCGGCAACTCGACCGGCGTCTACTACGCGCTGGGCGGCGGGCTGGCCAATGTCATCTCCCAGAACACCAAGATCAAGGCCACCGCGGCCGAGACGGGCGCCTCGGTCCAGAACATCCAGCAGCTCGCGGCCGGCACCTATGACATCGCCTTCTCCCTGGCCGACACCGCCGCCAACGCCGTCGAGGGCAAGGGCGCCTTCGAGGGCAAGCCGCAGGACATCCGCGCCCTGGCCCGCATCTACTCCAACTACACCCAGGTCGTGGTGCAGAAGGGCTCGGGCATCAAGAGCATCGAGGACTTCAAGGGCAAGCGGATCTCGACCGGCTCGCCCAAGTCGGGCACCGAGGTCATCGCCAACCGCCTGATGGAGTCGGCGGGCCTGGACCCTGCCAAAGACGTGCGCGTCCAGCGCCTGGAGCTCGGCAAGACGGTCGAGGCCATGAAGGACGGCTCGATCGACGGCATGGTCTGGTCGGGGGGCCTGCCCACCGGCGGCATCACCGACCTGACGACCTCGATGGGCGACAAGGTGGAGTTCATCGACATCACTCCCCTGCTGCCCAAGATGCAGGAGATCAACAAGGTCTATGAGGAGGCCCCGATCGGCAAGGACGTCTACAAGACGGCCGCCGACGTAAAAACGATCGCGGTCCCCAACCTGCTGCTGGTCAAGTCCGACTTCGCCGACAACAACGCGTGTGCGCTGACCAAGCTGCTCTTCGACAAGAAGGCCGACCTGGAGAAGGTGCACAGCGCGGCCAAGGAGCTCGACGCCAAGGTCGCGTCCGAGACCGACCCAGTGCAGCTGCACCCCGGCAGCAAGTCCGCGCTGGACGAGCTGGCCAAGTGACCCGGTCCGGTGCCCGCCCCGGCGGCGGGCACCGGGCCGGACCCCGCCGCGGGCGCGGCATACCGGCTGGACGGTGCTCGCGGCATACCGCTGGTCAGGCGTTGGCCACCAGGCCCAGCTCCGCGGGGGTGGACAGCAGCCGGTGGGCCGGCAGGATGCGCACGGTGTAGCCGAAGGCGCCGGTGCGGCCCATCGTCAGGTCGCCGGCGAACTGCGCCCGCCCGCCCTCGTAGGAGTCGACGAGGTGCAGCGGCGCGACCTGGGTCTCGGACAGCTCGTCGGAGTCGGTCGGCTTGCCGTGGACGAGCTGGACCTGCACCTCCTCGGGCGCCAGTCCGCCGAGCGAGACGAATGCCTTGACGTGCAGGACATCCCCGATCTGCGGGGAGTCGGACACGCCCGATGACTCCACGTGGTCGACCCGGACGCCGCCCCACGCCGCGCGGGCCCGGCCCTTGAAGTCGGCCAGGTCGCGGGCACCCGCGAAGCCGTCGTCGGCCGCCGCCCAGCCCGCCCGCGCCGCCGGGCCGTAGAGCTGCTGGGTGTAGTCGCGGACCATGCGGGTCGCCAGGACCTTGGGGCCCAGGGTCGAGAGGGTGTGCGAGACCATGCCGAGCCAGTTGTGCGGGAGGCCCTCGTCGTCGCGGTCGTAGAAGCGTGGGGCGACCTGGTGCTCGATGAGGTCATAGAGGGCGGCGGCCTCGAGGTCGTCGCGCCGGCCCGGGTCCTCGACGCCGTCGGCGGTCGGGATCGTCCAGCCGTTGGACCCGTCGGCCCACTCCTGCCACCAGCCGTCGGGGATGGAGAGGTTGAGGGCGCCGTTGAGGGCCGCCTTCATGCCGGAGGTGCCACACGCCTCGCAGGGCCGCAGCGGGTTGTTGAGCCAGACATCGCAGCCGGGATAGAGCACCTTGGCCATCGCGATGTCGTAGTCGGGCAGGAAGACCACCCGGTGGCGCACGTCGGGGTCGTCGGCGAAGCGGACCATCTGCTGGATCAGCTGCTTGCCGGTCTCGTCGGCGGGGTGGGCCTTGCCGGCGATCACCAGCTGCACCGGCCGGTCGGGGTGGAGCAGCAGCCGCTTGAGCCGCTCCGGGTCGCGCAGCATCAGGGTCAGGCGCTTGTAGCTGGGCACCCGGCGGGCGAAGCCGATCGTGAGCACCTGCGGGTCGAGGATGTCATCGACCCACCCGAGCTCGGCCGGCGAGGCGCCCCGCTCCAGCCAGGACAGCCGGGTGCGGCGCCGCGCCTCGGCGACCAGCTGCTCGCGCAGCGCCAGCTTGGTCTCCCACATCGCCTCCCGCGGGACCTCGCCGATGCGCTCCCACAGGTCGTTGCGCTCGATCTGGTCCGAGCCGAGGTATGCCGTGGCGACCTCGTAGACGCGGCGGTCGACCCAGGTCGGGGCGTGCACGCCGTTGGTGATCGTGGTGATCGGCACCTCCTCGGCGTCGAAGCCGGGCCACAGGCCCTCGAACATCTCCCGGCTGACCTCGCCGTGCAGCTGTGAGACGCCGTTGGCGCGGCCGGCCAGGCGCAGGCCCATGACGGCCATGTTGAAGATGCCCGGCGAGCCGCCCTCATAGGTCTCGGCGCCCAGGGCCAGCAGCCGGTCGAGCCCGACGCCCGGCAGGGCCAGGGGCCCGCCGAAGTGCCGCTCGATGAGCGAGGACTCGAAGCGGTCGATGCCGGCTGGGACGGGCGTGTGCGTGGTGAAGACGGTCGCGGCACGGACGCTCTCGAGGGCCTGGTCGAAGTCGAGGCCCTGCTCGAGGACCAGCTCGTGGATGCGCTCGACGCCGAGGAAGCCCGCGTGCCCCTCGTTGCTGTGATAGACGTCGGGCGCCTGCGCGCCGGTCAGCCGCGAGTAGACGCGCAGGGCGCGCACCCCGCCGATCCCGAGCAGCATCTCCTGGTGCAGGCGCTGCTCCCCGCCCCCGCCATAGAGCCGGTCGGTCACGGTGCGGGCCGCCTCGTCGTTCTCGGCCACGTCGGAGTCGAGCATCAGCAGCGGCACCCTGCCGACCTGTGCCTTCCAGATGTGGGCCCGCAGCAGCCGCCCGTCGGGCAGGCCGAGGGTGATCAGTGAGGGGGTGCCGTCCTCCTCGCGCAGCAGGGACAGGGGCAGCCCGTCGGGGTCGGCCACCGGATAGGTCTCCTGCTGCCAGCCGTCGCGGTTGAGCGACTGGCGGAAATAGCCGGTCTTGTAGAACAGGCCCACGCCGATCATCGGGACGCCGAGGTCGGAGGCCGACTTCAGGTGGTCGCCGGCGAGGATGCCCAGTCCGCCGGAGTACTGCGGCAGCACCTCGGTGATGCCGAACTCCGGGCTGAAATAGGCGATCGAGCCGGGTGCCCCGCCCTCCACCCGCTCGGCCCAGCCCTGGTACCACAGCGGCTCGGACAGGTAGCGGTAGATATCGGCCTTGGCCGCCTCGACCCGCGCCACGAAGCCCTCGTCGGCCGCCAGCCCCGCGAGCTCCTCGGGGGTCAGCTTGGCCAGCAGCCGCACCGGGTCGCCGTGGACGAGCTCCCAGCGCTCGGGGGCCAGCCCGGAGAACAGGTCGCGTGTCGGGGGGTGCCAGCACCACCGCAGATTGCTCGCCAGGTCGCCGAGGGCGGCGATCGGGGCCGGGAGAACCGTGCGCACGCTGAAGCGTCGGATGGCCTTCACCTTCCCCATCGTAGGGGAGCACGTGGGGCAAATCGGGGGTCCGGCGAGAGCCCGACGGTCTGGTCCAAAAGCACCGCGGAATGTGGGATCGGACGCACGAATTAGATAGCGTCGTGCCTGTGACCGCCTCATCGAAGAAGCCGTCCCGTCGGACGCGCACGAGCACGCCCCTGCCCGGCTCGGCTTCACCGTCGAATGCCGTGCCCGAGCCGACGGGAGTGACCGACTCCTCCAGCCCCGACCTGCCCTCCGCCGACAGCGAGCAGTCCCCGACCACCCAGGTCGAGGACACCGTCTCCAGCGCCGGGACGGCCGCGCCGCCCGCCCCCGAGGCCGCCACTCCCGTCTCCCTGCCGCCGCAGTCCCCGCTCGGCCGCATCCCCGTCCAGGGCGTGCGGCCCTGCGTCGACAACGGCAGGCGGCCGGCCAAGTCGGTGGTCGGCGAGGAGTTCGTCGTCGACGCCACCGTCTTCCGTGAGGGGCACGACGCCGTCAACGCCTCGGTCGTCCTCGTCACGCCCGCCGGCGAGGAGCGCCTGGTCCCGATGACCTGCGTCAACGTCGGCCTCAACGCCTGGGAGGCGACGGTCTCGGCCGACGCCCCGGGCGAGTGGCACTATCGCGTCGAGGGCTGGTCCGACCCCTATGCCACCTGGGTCCACGACGCCACCATCAAGGTCGCGGCCGACGTCGACACCGAGCTGATGCTCGAGGAGGGCGCCCGCGTCCTCGAGCGCGCCGACGCCGAGGTCGAGCGCCCCGCCGAGGGCTCACGACTGCTGCGGGAGGCCGTGACCGCGCTGCGCGACGAGTCCGCGACCGCCGGTGAGCGGCTGGGCGCCGGGCTCACCCAGGAGGTCCAGGCCGAGCTGGCCGAGCGGCCGCTGCGCGACATGGTCAGCCCCTCCGAGGACCTGCCACTGCTCGTCGAGCGCGAGCGCGCGCTCGTCGGCGCGTGGTACGAGATCTTCCCCCGGTCCGAGGGCGCCTACTACGACGAGCAGACCCGGCGCTGGGTGTCCGGCACGCTCGCCACGGCCGGCGACCGGCTCGAGGGCATCGCCGCCATGGGCTTCGACGTGGTCTATCTGACCCCGATCCACCCGATCGGCACCGCGGCCAAGAAGGGCCCCAACAACACCCTCGACGCGACCGCCGAGGACCCCGGCAGCCCCTATGCGATCGGCTCGGCCGACGGCGGCCACGACGCCATCCACCCCGACCTGGGCACCTTCGAGGACTTCGACACCTTCGTGGCGCGGGCCGAGGGCCTGGGCCTGGAGGTCGCGATGGACCTGGCCCTCCAGTGCTCCCCCGACCACCCCTGGGTGGCCGCCCACCCCGAGTGGTTCACCACCCGCGCCGACGGCACCATCGCCTATGCCGAGAACCCGCCCAAGAAGTACCAGGACATCTATCCGCTCAACTTCGACAACGACCCCGCTGGCATCTATGCCGAGGTCCGTCGGGTCGTGCAGGTCTGGATCGACCACGGGGTCAAGATCTTCCGGGTCGACAACCCCCACACCAAGCCCGTCGAGTTCTGGCAGTGGCTGATCCAGGACGTCGCCAAGGACCACCCCGACGTGATCTGGCTCGCCGAGGCCTTCACCAAGCCGGCGATGATGCACACCCTCGCCAAGGTCGGCTTCCAGCAGAGCTACACCTACTACGCCTGGCGCAACGAGAAGTGGGAGCTCGAGGAGTACATGCTCGAGCTGTCCGGCGAGGCCGCGGCATACATGCGCCCGTCCTTCTGGCCGACGACGCACGACATCCTCACCCCCTTCATGCAGCACGGCGGGCCCGCGGCCTGGCGGCTGCGCGCGGCGCTGGCCGCGCTGCTGGTCCCGACCTATGGCATCTACACCGGATACGAGCTGCACGAGCACCTCGCCCGGCCCGGCGCCGAGGAGCAGCTCGACAACGAGAAGTACCAGTACAAGGACCGCCGGTGGTTCTCCTTCACCCCCGGCGGTGACGGCGACAACGACGGCCTCGGCTGGTATCTGTTGCGGCTCAACGAGATCCGCAAGGAGCACCCGACGCTGCACTGGCTGCGCAACTACCGCCGCCACGCCGTCGACGACGCCAGCGTGATGTGCTTCTCCAAGCGACGGGTGCTGGCCGACGGCACCGAGGACACCCTCATCGTCGTCGCCAACCTCGACCCCTACAACGACCGGGAGACCTGGGTGCACCTCGACATGCCGGAGCTCGGAATGCTCTGGACCGACCACTTCGAGGTCAGCGACCTCATCACCGGCCAGGTCCACTCGTGGGGTGAGCACAACTATGTGCGGCTCGGCCCGAGCACAGAGCCCGTCCACGTCTTCGCCGTGAGGAGGTACTGACATGCAGGCAGGGGGCGCTCTCGGCCAGCCCGGCCTCAAGCACGACCCCGAGTGGTTCCGGACCGCGGTCTTCTATGAGGTCCTCGTCCGTGCCTTCGGCGACTCCAACGGCACCGGTGCCGGCGACTTCACCGGTGTCATCAACCGGCTCGACTATCTCCAGTGGCTCGGTGTCGACTGCCTCTGGATCCCGCCCTTCTATGCCTCGCCGCTGCGCGACGGCGGATATGACATCTCCGACTACACCGCGATCCTGCCCGAGTTCGGCACGCTGCCCGACTTCAAGGAGCTGGTCTCCCAGGCGCACGCCCGCGGCATCCGCATCGTCACCGACCTGGTGATCAACCACACCTCCGACCAGCACCCGTGGTTCCAGGCCTCGCGGGCCGAGCCCGACGGCCCCTACGGCGACTTCTATGTGTGGTCCGACACCGACGAGAAATACACCGACGCGCGGATCATCTTCATCGACACCGAGGTGTCCAACTGGACCTTCGACCCGGTGCGCCGGCAGTTCTTCTGGCACCGCTTCTTCTCCCACCAGCCCGACCTCAACTTCGAGAACGAGGCGGTGCACGAGGCGCTCTTCGACATCGTCCGCTTCTGGATGGACATGGGCATCGACGGCTTCCGCCTCGACGCGATCCCCTATCTCTTCGAGGAGGAGGGGCACAACTGCGAGAACCACCCCAGGACTCACGAGTTCGTCGCCAAGCTGCGCCGGATGATCGACGAGGAGTACCCGGGCAGAATCCTTCTCGCAGAGGCGAACCAGCCGCCCAAGGAGGTCGTGGACTACTTCGGCACCGAGGAGGACCCGGAGTGCCAGATGTGCTTCCACTTCCCCGTGATGCCGATGCTCTACTACGCCCTGCGTGAGGAGAAGGCCAACCCGATCATCGACGTCCTCGCGGACACCCCGGCGATCCCCAAGGGCACCCAGTGGGGCACCTTCCTGCGCAACCACGACGAGCTCACCCTCGAGATGGTCACGCCGGAGCAGCGCCAGGCGATGTATGGCTGGTATGCCCCGGACCCGCGCATGCGCGCCAACGTCGGCATCCGCCGCCGGCTCGCGCCGCTGCTCGACAACTCCCGCGCCGAGATCGAGCTGATCCACGCGCTGGTGCTCTCCCTGCCGGGCTCGCCGTGCCTCTACTACGGCGACGAGATCGGCATGGGCGACAACATCTGGCTCAACGACCGTGACGCGGTCCGCACGCCGATGCAGTGGACGCCCGACCGCAACGCCGGCTTCTCCAGCGCCGACCCCGGCAAGCTCTATCTGCCGGTGATCAGCTCGCTGGTCTACCACTACAACAACGTCAACGTCGAGGCCCAGATGGCCTCCAGCGCCTCGCTCCTGCACTGGGTCCGCAACATGCTCGCGGTCCGGCGCCAGCACCCGGTCTTCGGCCGCGGTGACTTCGTCGTGCTCGAGTCCTCCAACGAGCGGGTGCTGGCCTTCCTGCGCGTCATGGGCGAGGAGCGCGACGCCGAGGACCGCTCGGCGCAGGCGGTGCTGTGCGTGGTCAACCTCTCCAGCCGGCCGCAGGGCGCGACCATCACCCTGCCCGAGGAGTTCAACGGCCACCAGACCTTCGACCTGTTCGGGGGCAGCGGTTTCCCCGACATCTCCGCCGACGGGCAGGTCACCCTCTCGCTCGGCTCCCGCGATTTCTACTGGCTCTCCCTCGAGGAGCGTGGCACGCATGGCTGAGATCCACTCCGGGGCCTCCCTCACCCCCACCAAGGTGGAGCTCGTCCAGGGCTGGCTCGGTGACCAGCGGTGGTATGCCGCGAAGGGCCGGGCGCCGCGACTGCGGCGGCTCGGCTCGTGGCGGCTCGACGACCCGCTCGGCGAGGTCGGCATCGAGACCCTCGTCCTGGCCGACGACTCCGGGCAGACCCCGGTCGTCTATCAGGTGCCGCTGACCTATCGCGCCGAGCCGCTGCCCGGCGGGGAGGACGCCCTGCTCGGCACCATGGAGCACAGCGTGCTCGGGACCCGCTATGTCTATGACGCCCCCCACGACCCGGTCTATGTCGAGCGGCTGCTGGCCCTCGTGCAGGGCCGGGCGCAGGCGATGGCCGGCAGCGTCAGCGACACCGTCGACGACTCCGTCGCCGGTGGCAGCCACCCCGCGTGGCAGGGCGGGCTGCGACTGCGCGACGCGCGTGTCCTGCGGGGCGAGCAGTCCAACACCTCCGTGATCGTCGACGCGGTCGACGACCAGGGCACCGAGCGCCCGGTGATCGTCAAGGTCTTCCGCACCCTCCAGCCGGGCGACAACCCCGACGTCGTCGTGCAGGGCGCCCTCGCCGAGGGCGGCAGCGCGCGCGTGCCGGCGATGGTCGGCTGGGTCGCTGGCCAGTGGTCCGGCCCCGACGAGCAGATCGCCTCGGGGCACTTCGCGGTCGCCCAGGAGTTCCTGCCCGAGGTCGAGGACGCGTGGCGGGTGGCCCTGCAGTCCGCCCGCAGCGGCGGCGACTTCACCGAGCGCGCCCGCGAGCTCGGCCGCGCGACGGCCGAGGTGCACCGCGTCCTGGCCGAGGTCCTCCCGACCGAGGAGATCTCCTCCAGCGCCGCCGGCAGCATCGTGGCCACGAGCCGGCGCCGCCTCCAGGCCGCGGTCGCCGAGGTCCCCGCGCTCGCCGAGCGCCAGGCCGACATCGAGGCCGTGCTCGCCCGCGCTGAGGGCTCCGACTGGCCTGTGCTGCAACGCATCCACGGCGACTACCACCTCGGGCAGGTCCTCGACTCCGCCGAGCGGGGCTGGATCCTGCTCGACTTCGAGGGCGAGCCGCTGCGGCCCCTCGCCGAGCGCACCCTGCCCGACCTCGCCCTGCGCGATGTCGCCGGCATGCTGCGCTCCTTCGACTACGCGGGCGGCTCCGTCGAGCACGAGGGCGGCCAGGCCCGCGAGTGGGTCGAGTCCGCACGCAGCGCCTTCCTCGACGGGTATGCCGCCGAGGCCGGCACCCACCCGCGCGACCAGGCCGCGCTGCTCGAGGCCCTCGAGCTCGACAAGGCGCTCTATGAGGTCGTCTACGAGGCGCGCAACCGGCCCGACTGGATCGACATCCCGACCGCCGCCATCGACCGCATCCTGCACCGGGCCCCCGCCCAGGCCGGGCAGGCGGCATACTCGAACGAATCCCCTGACACCCACGCCCCCGACACCCAGACCCCCGCTGAGGAGCACGTCCCTGTGACCCCGTCCACTCCCCCTGCCGCCGTGCCCGGCGCCATCGCGGCGCTCGCGCGCGGACACCACCAGCAGCCGCACGACCTGCTGGGCCAGCACCTCGAGGAGGGCGGGCTGCGCGTGCGGGTCTACCGCCCGTTCGCCGAGAGCGTCCGGGTGCGCTTCCAGGACGGCGAGGAGATCACGCTCGAGCACGAGCAGGACGGCGCGTGGACCGGGCTGCGCGCGGGCCAGGGCGAGACCCAGGACTACAGGGTCACCGTCACCTACGCCGACGGCGTCCCCCACGAGCAGGACGACCCCTACCGCTTCGCGCCGACGCTCGGCGAGATCGACCGGCACCTGATCAACGAGGGCCGCCACGAGCAGCTGTGGACCGTCCTGGGCGCCCACGTGCGCACCTACGACGGCCCGATGGGCAGCGTGACCGGCACCTCCTTCGCGGTGTGGGCGCCGCGCGCCAAGGCGGTGCACGTCGTCGGCGACTTCAACGGATGGGACGGCCTGGGCCACCCGATGCGCCTGCTGGGCGACTCGGGCGTGTGGGAGCTGTTCATCCCCGGCGTCGGCGAGGGCACCATCTACCGCTATCGCATCCTCGGCGCCGACGACGTCTCGCGCGACAAGTCCGACCCGATGGCCCGCCGCACCGAGTGCCCGCCGGCCAACGCCTCCGTCGTCACCCACAGCCAGCACGTCTGGCAGGACGAGGAGTGGATGACCCAGCGGGCCGAGACCAACCCGCACACCGGGCCCATGAGCGTCTATGAGGTGCACCTCGGCTCCTGGCGCCAGGGCCTGAGCTATCGCGACATGGCCGAGCACCTGGTCAACTATGTCGTCGACCTCGGCTTCACCCACGTGGAGTTCCTCCCCGTGATGGAGCACCCGTTCGCCCCCTCCTGGGGCTACCAGGTCACCGGATACTTCGCTCCCACAGCGCGATTCGGCACCCCCGACGACTTCCGCTATCTCGTCGACCGGCTCCACCAGGCCGGCGTCGGCGTCCTCGTCGACTGGGTCCCGGCCCACTTCCCCAAGGACGAGTGGGCGCTGGCCCGCTTCGATGGGCTCCCCCTCTATGAGCACCCGGACCCCCGCCGCGGCGACCAGCCCGACTGGGGCACCCACGTCTTCGACTTCGGTCGGCGCGAGGTGCGCAACTTCCTCGTCGCCAACGCCTGCTACTGGCTGGAGGAGTTCCACATCGACGGCCTGCGCGTCGACGCGGTCGCCTCGATGCTCTACCTCGACTACTCCCGCCAGGACGGCCAGTGGCTGCCCAACCAGTACGGCGGCCGCGAGTACCTCGAGGCGGTGAGCCTGCTCCAGGAGGCCAACGCCACGGCATACAAGCGCGTCCCCGGCATCATCACGATCGCCGAGGAGTCGACCTCGTGGCCGGGCGTGACCAAGCCGACCGACCAGGACGGTCTCGGCTTCGGCATGAAGTGGAACATGGGCTGGATGAACGACACCCTGCGCTATCTCGCGGAGGACCCGGTCCACCGGCAGTACCACCACCACCTGATGACCTTCGCGCTGATGTACGCCTACAGCGAGAACTACATCCTGCCCATCAGCCACGACGAGGTCGTCCACGGCAAGGGCTCGCTGCTGCGCAAGATCCCCGGCAGCCAGACCGACCAGCTCGCCACGCTGCGCGCCTATCTCGCGTTCATGTGGGCCCACCCCGGCAAGCAGCTGCTCTTCATGGGCAACGAGTTCGCCCAGCCCATCGAGTGGGCCGACGGCGATTCCCTCCAGTGGTTCCTGCTCGACTACCCGGCGCACTACCGCGTGCACAACCTGGTCAAGGAGCTCAACCGCGTCTACCGCAGCACGACGGCCTTCTGGGGCATGGACAACAACCCCGCCGGCTTCGAGTGGGTCAACGCCGACGACAACGGCGGCAACACCTACTCCTTCCTGCGCTTCGGCGATGCCGAGCGCAGCGGCGACGTGATGGCCGTCGTGGTCAACCTCGGCGGCGCGGACCGCGTCGACTACCGCATCGGTGTCCCGCGGCCCGGCGACTGGAAGGTCGTGCTCGACACCAGCGGCTACGACGAGCACTTCTCCCCCAGCACCGCCGACACCGTGGTGAGCGCCGAGGAGATCCCCTGGGACCACCAGCCCTATTCGGTCGTGATCCGGGTGGCGCGCCTGTCGACCGTCTATCTCCAGCCCGCGCCGCAGGTCGCCCCCACCGACGCCCCGCTCGCCGGCATCGAGACCGACGGCGACCCGGAGGACCTGACCGACGACGAGTCGGCCGTGGAGGTGCCCGACCCCCCCGAGGGGCAGCCGGAGCAGCCCCCGAGGGAGCCCGCGACCGACGCTGCCCCCACCCCGCCCGGCGAGAGCCTGGTGCCGGCCGACGTCGAGCGCGCTGCCGAGCAGCGCGGCACCGACGGCAGCCCCACCTCTGTCGACGCCGACCCGCAGGACGGCAGCCCGGCCGAGAGCGAGGGCGAGGGGCCCGACCCCATCTCGCAGCACCCGCCCCGCTGACCCGGCCCCGCCGATGAGGTATGCCGCGCACGAGCCGCTCGTGCGCGGCATACCCCTTTTGTCTGTGGCCGACCCCCGCTTGCCAGCCGCGCAGGCGATGGAAGGATGGGGGCATGACCGAGACGCGCGCAGGACAGCCGGCCCAGCCCAGCGACCTGGTGGATGTCGCCCACCTCGTCACCGCGTACTACACACAGGAGCCCGACCCCGACAACGTCGACCAGCAGGTGGCCTTCGGCACCTCCGGTCACCGCGGCTCGTCGCTGAAGACCTCCTTCAACGAGGCCCACATCGTGGCGACCACCCAGGCGATCGTCGACTACCGCCGCGAGCAGGGCTTCGACGGGCCGCTCTTCATGGGCCGCGACACCCACGGGCTCTCGGAGCCGGCCTGGGCCTCGGCCCTGGAGGTGCTGGCCGCCAACGACGTGACGGTCCTGGTCGACTCGGCCGACCGCTACACCCCCACCCCCGCCGTCTCGCACGCGATCCTCGTGGCCAACCGCGGCAAGATCGGCGGCGTCTCCGACCTGCCGGCCGGAATCGGCCTCGCCGACGGCATCGTCGTCACGCCCTCGCACAACCCGCCCAGTGACGGCGGCTTCAAATACAACCCGCCCCACGGCGGGCCCGCCGACAGCGACGCGACCAAGGTCATCGCCTCGCACGCCAACGAATACATCAAGGCCGGGCTCGAGGGTGTCAAGCGGATCCCCTTCTCCCGTGCGCGTGCCGGCGCCCAGAGCTATGACTTCCTGGGCACCTATGTCGAGGACCTGCCGAGCGTCATCGACCTCGACAAGGTCCGCGAGGCGGGCGTGCGCATCGGCGCCGACCCGCTCGGCGGCGCCTCGGTCGACTACTGGGGCGCGATCGCCGAGCGGCACCGCCTCGACCTGACGGTCGTCAACCCGCTCGTCGACCCGACCTGGCGCTTCATGACGCTCGACTGGGACGGCAAGATCCGCATGGACTGCTCCTCGCCGTCGGCGATGGCCTCGCTGATCTCGCGCAAGGACGAATACCAGATCGCCACCGGCAACGACGCCGACTCCGACCGGCACGGCATCGTCACCCCCGACGGCGGGCTGATGAACCCCAACCACTATCTCGCCGTGTCCATCCAGTACCTCTTCGGAGGGGGTCGGCCCGACTGGCCCGCCGACGGCTTCATCGGCAAGACCCTCGTGTCGAGCTCGATGATCGACCGCGTCGCCGAGGACCTCGGGCGCCGGCTGGTCGAGGTCCCGGTCGGCTTCAAGTGGTTTGTCCCGGGGCTGCTCGACGGCTCCGGTCCCTTCGGTGGCGAGGAGTCGGCCGGTGCGTCCTTCCTGCGCTTCGACGGGTCGGTGTGGACGACCGACAAGGACGGGATCATCCTCGCGCTGCTGGCCTCCGAGATCCTCGCCTCGACCGGACGCTCCCCCAGCGAGCACTACGGCGACCTCGTCGCACGGCACGGCGAGCCGGCATACGCCCGCATCGACGCGCCCGCCGACCGTGAGCAGAAGGCCAAGCTGGCCGCCCTCTCGCCCGACGATGTCAGTGCGGACTCGCTTGCGGGAGAGGCGATCACGGCCAAGCTGACCAAGGCCCCCGGCAACGACGCGGCCATCGGCGGCCTCAAGGTCGTCACCGACAGCGCGTGGTTCGCCGCCCGCCCGTCCGGCACCGAGGACGTCTACAAGATCTATGCCGAGTCCTTCAAGGGCCCCGAGCACCTCGCCCAGGTCCAGGCCGAGGCCAAGGAGGTCGTCAGCGCCGCCCTCGGCTCCTGACCGGTCGCTCCGCCGGCGCCAGCGCGGGCGATGTGGTCGCCACAGCGCCGTCACCACCGCAGATGTGGTCGTCACGGCGCCGTCACCACGGCAATGTGGTCGTCACAGCTCCGTCACCACGGCCATGTGGTCGCCACGCTGCCATCGGTGGCGCTCCCACGACCACACCCGCCGGGCCACAGCGCCCCCACAACCACACCCCGCCCGAGCACACGCGACAACACGCGAGTGCCCCGCCACCGAGAGGGTGGAGGGGCACTCGCGTCGTCTGGACTGAGGCGTCGGACTCAGTGGCGCTGGATGTCCCAGATGCGCTGCATGTAGTCACGCATCGAGCGGTCGGAGCTGAAGTAGCCGCAGCGGGCGACATTGAGGATGGCCGAGCGCGACCACGCCTCCTGGTCGCCGTATGCCGCCGAGACCCTGTCCTGCGCCTCGAGGTATGCCGCGTAGTCGGCCAGCACCATGAAGCGGTCGTTGTTGAGCAGGTCGCCCACGACCGTCCACGCCTTGCCGCCGTCGCCGCCGGTGAAGACACCACTGGCGATCAGGTCGATGGCGCGACGCAGGTTCTCGTCCTGCTCATAGAACGAGCGCGGCGAGTAGCCCTTGTCCTGGAGCTCTGCGACCTGCGGCTCGGTCATCCCGAAGAGGAAGAAGTTGTCGTCGCCCACGAGCTGGCGGATCTCGACATTGGCGCCGTCGTCGGTGCCGATCGTCAGCGCGCCGTTGAGGGCGAACTTCATGTTGCCCGTGCCCGAGGCCTCCTTGCCGGCGAGCGAGATCTGCTCGGACAGGTCGGCTGCGGGGATGAGCTTCTCGGCGAGGGTGACGTTGTAGTTGGCCGGGAAGGCCACTGCCAGAACGTCGTTGACCCGCTCGTCTGCGTTGACCGTGGCGGCCACCGCGTTGATGAGCGCGATGATCTCCTTGGCCATGTGATAGCCCGGGGCGGCCTTGGCGCCGAAGACGATGGTCCGGGGCGTGAGGTCCTCGACCGCGAGGCGGCCACTGGTCACACCGTCATAGAGCGTGACGATGTGCAGGAGCTTGAGCATCTGGCGCTTGTACTCGTGCAGGCGCTTGACCATGACGTCGAGCAGGTGCCCCTCGGGCAGCACCAGACCGTCACGGGTCTCGAGCAGCCCGCGCAGCCGGTCCTTGTTGGCCTTCTTGACCTCGCGGAAACGCTCGCGGAATGCCGCGTCGTCGGCATACGGCTCGAGCTCGCGCAGGCGCTCGAGGTCGGTCTCCCAGCCCTCGCCGATCGTCTCGGTGATCAGCGAGGACAGCTCGCCGTTGGCCAGGCGCAGGAAGCGGCGCGGGGTGACGCCGTTGGTGACATTGGTGAACTTCTCGGGCCACATCTGCGAGAAGTCCGGCAGCACCTTGTCACGCAGCAGCTGGCTGTGCAGCTCGGCGACGCCGTTGACCTTGACGCCCACGACGGTCGCCAGATAGGCCATCCGCACCGCGCGGGGCTCCTCCTGGATGATCGACATCCGGCGGACCCGGTCCTCGTCGTCGGGGAAGCGCTCGCGCACGGAGGCGAGGAACTCGTCGTTGATGCGATAGATGATCTCGAGGTGGCGCGGCAGCAGCTTGCCGAGCAGCTCGACAGACCAGACCTCGAGGGCCTCGGGCAGCAGCGTGTGGCAGGTGTAGGCGAAGCAGCGGCTGGTGACATCCCACGCCTCCTCCCAGGTCATGCCGTACTCGTCGATGAGCAGTCGCATGAGCTCGGGGATCGCGATGACCGGGTGGGTGTCGTTGAGCTGCCAGGTGATCTGCTCGGGCAGGGTGTGCAGGTCGAAGTCGTCGGGCAGGGTCTGCTCGATGTAGTCCTTGAGCGACGCGGCGACGAAGAAGTACTGCTGCTGGAGGCGCAGCTCCTTGCCCTGCGGCGTGGAGTCCTCGGGATAGAGGACTTTGGTGATGTTCTCGGCATAGGTCTGCGCCCGCACGGCCTCCTCGTAGTCACCGGAGTTGAAGATGTGCAGGTCGAACTCGCGGGTCGCGCGCGCCGACCACAGCCGCAGCGTGTTGACGACGCCGTTGCGGTAGCCGGGGACCATGTACTGGTAGGGGATGGCCTGGACATTCCACGCCGGGACCCAGCGGGTCTTCTCCTCGCCGTCCTCGACGACGGTCTCGGTGTGGCCGCCGAAGTGGATCTCGACCGCGCGGTCGGGCAGCGGGAACTCCCACGGGCTGCCGAGCATCAGCCACGAGTCGGGCATCTCGACCTGGCGCCCGTCGACGAAGGTCTGGCGGAACATGCCGTACTCGTAGCGGATGCCATAGCCGATGCAGGAGGCGTCCATCGTGGCCAGCGAGTCGACGAAGCAGGCCGCGAGCCGGCCGAGGCCGCCGTTGCCGAGGCCCGGCTCGACCTCCTGGGCACGCAGGGTGTCGATGTCGAGGCCGCACTTGTCCATGGCCTCGCGGGCGATGTCATAGAGGTCGGCGGCGAGCAGCGCGTTGCCGAGCTGGCGGCCGAGGAGATACTCAGCAGACAGGTAGCCGATCATCTTCTCGGGCGCCTGCCGACGACGGCGGCTGGTGTTCATCCAGTCGGTCATCAGGTAGCGGCGCACCGTCATCGCGAGCGCGAGGTACTGGTCGTTGACGGTCGAGCGCGGCAGGGCCACACCCTGGGCGAAGTTGAGGTTCTCGAGGAACTCCTCGACGAAGCCGTCGACCGTGCGCTCGGCCGGCACCGACGGGGTGAGGGCCAGCGGGTGGGTGGGCTCGTGGGCGGGACCCTTGTTGCGGCGGGCCATCTCCTGGGTCTCGACGTGCAGTTGGTGGAGGTTGGCGTCGTGCTCCGGTGTCATGGCTTCTCTCCGAGAGGCGGGATGTGCACGTCCATCATGGACTTGCCGGGGCGGGTGCTCCCAATCGGCCTCGACAGCGGCCCTCCCCTACTCCCGGGTATGCCGCGTGGCCGGGCCTGGCGGGTCGCGCGCCTCACGTGAGGAGGGTGACCCCACCGAGCGCGACTCCCAGCACGAGGGCACTGCTCAGCGCGCCGAGGCAGAGCGGCCGGGGGCCGAGATGGCGCAGTCGGTCCCAGCGCACGCCGAGCCCCAGCGCGAACATGGCGGTCGCGAGCAGGAGGGTCTGCACCGACCGGCCCGCTCCCAGGAGCGCGTCGGGCAGGACGCCGGTCGACCGGACGAGCACGAGCGCGAGGAAGCCGAGGACGAAGGCGGGCACCAGCGGCGGGAGCTCACGCGAGGTGGCCGGGGCCCCTGCCCGCTCGCCGGCCCGTGCCGATGAGCCTGTGGTCGCCGCGTCCGCGTGCCGCGCAGCCCGGGCGCGCAGTGCGACCGCCGTGATGACCGGCGCCAGCAGCAGCACGCGCGTGAGCTTGACCAGCACGGCCACCGAGAGGGCCGAGCCGCCCACGATGCCACCGGCAGCGACCACCTGGGCGACCTCGTGCACGCTGGCGCCGACGAGCAGCCCCTGGGCGTGCTGGTCCAGCCCGAGCAGGGCGCCGGCAGCCGGCACGACGCCGATGGCCAGAGTGCCGAAGAGCACGACGAGCCCGAGCGCGGCGGCGACGTCCTCCTCCTCGCTGTCGACCACCCCGTCGACGGCGGCGACGGCGGCGGCGCCGCAGATGGAGAAGCCGGCGGCGATGAGCAGCGCCAGCCCCCTGTGGACTCCCAGCAGGCGCCCCAGCCCGAGGGTCCCCGCCAGACCGATCGCGACGACCAGGGTGGCGGTGGCGAGCGCGCCCCAGCCGAGCCCCACGATCTGGCCGAGCGGGACCTGGAGCCCCAGCAGCACGATGCCCCAGCGCAGGACCTGCTTGGCGCTGACGGCGACGCCGGGCCCGAGCGCGGTCGGCACGGTCAGGGCGTTGCCGACCAGCGCGCCGGCAAGGATGGCCAGCAGCAGCGGGCTCACCCCGGGCAGGTGTCGCGAGACGGCCGTGCAGGCCAGCCCCGCGGTGGCGCACACGGCCAGCCCCGGCGCGGCGGCGGGAAGCCGCCGCGTCAGGTCAGCGCGCAGCCGATGTCTCAGAAGAGGGCGCTCATCAGCGCGGTGCGGCCCTTGCGCACGCGCTCGTCCTGGCTGCCGATCACCGAGAAGAGCTCGAGCAGGTGGGTGCGGGCCCGCTCGCGCTCGTCGCCGGAGCTGACCCTGACGAGGTCGATCAGGCGCGTGAAGGCGTCCTCGACGTGCCCGCCGAGGAGGTCGAGGTCGGCGACGGTGATCTGGGCCTCGACGTCGGTGGGGTCGGCGGCCGCGGCCGCGCGAGCGGCCTGGAGGTCGACGCCCTGGGTGCGACGCAGCAGGCCGACCTGGGCCAGCCCCAGCGTCGCCTCCTCGTCGGCCGGGTTGTCGGCGAGCGCCTGCTCGTATGCCGCGTGCGCGCCATCGAGGTCGCCCGCCTCGATCGCGTCGAAGGCCTGCTGGTGCAGCGGCGGGAGGGCCGGCTCGTCGGGCGCCTCGCCCTGGCCCGGCTCCCCTGCGGCGTCGGCGGACTCGCCCAGCTCGACGCGGCCGGTGACGCCCTGCTGGGCGGCGACCTGCACGAGCTCGTCGAAGACGGGGCCGACCTGGTCGGCGGCGGGCACGCCCTCATACATCGGCACCGGCTGGCCGCCGACGAGGCCGAGGGTGAAGGGCAGGCCGCGCAGCTGGAGGGCCTGGGCGAGCGCCTGCGTCACGCCGGGGGTGGTGGCGGCGTCGACGGAGATCACCTGGAGGCGGCCGCCGAGCCGCGTGGCCTCGTCGACCGCGAGGTCGAGGGCGGCGCGGGTCTCGGGCTGCTGGCTGGCCCAGAGCACGAGCACCGCCGGCACGCGCACCGTGGCGTTCATCAGCTCGGTGAAGTTGGCGTCGGTGCCCTCGATCACCAGGCCGGCGGGCGCCTGGGGGGCGCCACCGGCAGGGGCGGCGCCGCGCGGCATACCGGCAGTGGGGCCGGCCGGGCCCGCGCTGGGAGCCGGGGACGGGGAGGCGAGACGCGAGAGGTCGACGGCGCCACGCAGGGACGCGGCGTTGAACGGCTGCTGGGTCATGGGCCCATCCTCCCAAACGTGGCGGGCAGGTGGGTCACTCGCCCTTGGCGCTGACGAGCTGCTCGTCGACGCCGACCAGGGTGGCCTTGCCGGTGGCCGGCACGGTGAACAGGACCGTCTCGTAGGTGACAACCTCGGCCTGCTTGGTCAGCTTGTCCTTGTCGACCAGCGCCGCGAACTCCTTGTTGGGAGTGAGCGACTGGGCCTTGCCGGTGAGGGTGATCGCGTCGGTGCGCTTGAGCAGGCCGACGACGACGGCGCCGCCGCCCTTGAGCGGCACGACCTCGGTGGTCTTGGGCTCCACCGCGTGCGCCTGGGTGTAGGTCGCCAGGTCCTTGAGCCCGTCGGACAGGCCCTTGGCGTTGGTGCGCACCGTCGTGGTGAAGGGGTCCTTGGTCTCGATGTGCGGCGTGGGGTCGGCCTTGGGGAAGCCCATGCCCTTGGCGTACTCGGTGAGCAGCGCGGCGGGCTGCACGGCGAGCTTGGCGCTGCCCGACATGGGGGTGCCCTCGGCGAGGGAGTCGAAGGCCGCGACCTGGGTGCCCGGCTGCATGGTGGCGGTGGCGACGATGCGCCACGGGTCGGTCACCGAGGTCGAGCGCAGCAGGTGCAGCTGCTGGGTCTTGTCGGAGGCGGTCGTGGTGACGAACATCGCCCGGGGCCAGGCCTTGCCACGGCTGACCGACAGCACGCGCGGGCTGGCG
This sequence comes from Micrococcales bacterium, assembly GCA_021287075.1. GTDB lineage: Bacteria > Actinomycetota > Actinomycetes > Actinomycetales > Dermatophilaceae > JAJTBD01. The sequence continues at coordinate 21,599 of JAJTBD010000034.1, forward strand.
GCGCTGATCCCCTTGCGGCTGGCGGTGTTGGCCGCCTTGGCCTTGGTGATGGCCGCATGGGCGTTGGCGACCGTCAGGGCGCTGCCGCTGAGCGCGGCCTGGCGGGCCTTGGTGCCGGCGGCCCCGTCCTGGCCCTGGGCCTTCTCGGCCGCGCCGAGGACGGCCGCGGCGACCTTGGCCGCGTTGGCCTCGGTCATCGACCCGCCGCTGGCGTCCTCCGCGGGTGCCGGGCGGATGCCGACGACCTCGTCGCGGAAGTAGGACTCGGCGTCCTGCTGGGCGCCGCAGCCGGTCAGGGCCAGTGCGCCGAGCGTCAGGACGGCGGTGGCGCGCATCGTGCGGGCGCTCATCGCTGGCCTCCCTCGTCGCTGCGGTCGTGGTCGGTGACGATCACCTCGGTCTGCTCCGGGGTCTGCTCCTCGATCACCCGGGTCTGCTCAGGGGCCTCGGCCGGCTCGTCCTCGATCACCTGGGTCTGCTCGGCCGGTTCCTCCAGCGGGTATGCCCCGTGCGCGCCGCCGGTCTCGGCCTCGTCGACCGGCGCCTCGCCCTCGACGACGGCCTCGTCGTCCAGCACGGCGACATCCTCGGCCCCCTCCGTCGACTCGACCTCGTCGGCGTGGACCTCGTCGGAGGGCAGCGCCTCCTCGGCCGGCACGACGGTGGCTGCCTCGGCGCGGCGGGCCTTGCGGCCGCGCAGCAGGGTCCACAGCCACAGCCCCAGGCCCGCCAGGATCAGCGCGGCGCCGGCGATGACCGGCCACAGCGCCCAGCGGAACCAGTCCGCGTCGCGGAGCGTATAGCTCAGGCCGGTCAGCGGCTTGCCGTCGGTCGAGGAGATCACGATGGTCTGCGGGGCCTCGGCCTGGTCGACGGTCGTGGTGATCTCGCGGTCGCGGGTGGCCTGCTCGGTCCACAGCTCGGCCGTCGCGACCTTGGCGTCGGACTTGCCCTCGGTGCGCGTGGTCAGCACCCAGTCGCGCACGTCGACGCCGGTGGGCACGACGCGCTTGCCATCGCCCAGCGCCGCGGAGGCGTCGGACGGGTCGCCCTTGGCCAGCCAGATCTCGCCGGGCCCGCTGGCGCGCACCTCGATGGGGCGGTCGACGCGGTTGATCGTGTCGGGGCGGAGCACGACGGTCGCGGCCTTGGGATCGGTCGCGAAGGTCGCCACGCCATCGCTCCCGATGTGGCTCCACAGCCAGGCTCCGGGGATGACGAGTGCGACGCCCGCCAGCACGAGCAGCGTGCCGAGGATGCGTGAGATGAGGGTGGCCACGGGGTACTTCCAGGTCGACAGCAAGATCTCGCCGGGGGCGCGCAGGCCGCCCGGACAACCCATCCACCTTCCCCTATCACCCGCAGAGTCACAAATCGGCAACGATGCGGGGGTGACGCGGAGAGCGTGCCAGCACCGCGGCATACGCCCCGGTCGTCGCGGTCCCCGCGGGTGGTGGCTCAGTCGCCGTCGGCGTGGCCGAAGTCACCCGCGGCGACCCGGATCTTGCGCATCAGGGTGAACAGCTGCGCCCGCTCCGACGGGGTCAGGGAGGCGAGGGAGAACTCGGCGGCGACCAGGTCGTCGGTCGCGCGCTCCATCGCCTCGCGGCCGGCGTCGGTCAGCACCGCGAGGGTGCTGCGGCCGTCGTCGGGGTCGGGCACCCGCTCGACGAAGCCCTGGGCGGCCAGCCGCTGGACGATATTGGTGGCGCTGGTCGGGTGGACCATCAGCCGCTGCCCGATGGTGCTCATCCGCAGCCGGCCCCGACGGCTGAAGGCGAGCAGCACCAGCGCCTCGTAGCGGGCGAAGGTCAGCCCCTGCCGCCCGACGATGGCGTCGAACTCGGTGAGCAGCAGCTGCTGGACGCGCATCACCGATGTGGCGGCCGCCATCGTCTCGGCGTCCTCCCGGCTCCCCCAGCGTCGAGCCCAGCTCGTCGCGGCACGCGCGATCGGGTCGAAGGGCAGGCGGAGAGCAGGCACCCCGTCACGGTAGTGGACGGATGGCGCCGATCCCGGTCATTGGGCGAGGGCGCCCTCGTCGAGGTGCAGCACGCGGTCGGCGGCCTCGGCGGCCTCGAGGTCATGGGTGGTCATCAGCACCAGCGCACCGGCGTCGGCCTGCTGGCGCAGGAGCGCGAGCACCCGCTCCCTGTTGTCGTGGTCGAGCTCGGAGGTCGGCTCGTCGGCCAGGAGGATGCGTCCCTGCTGGGCCAGGCCACGGGCGACTGCCGTGCGCTGCTGCTGGCCGCCGGAAAGCTCCTCGGCCCGGTGGGTGCCCGACTCGGCCAGCCCCACCGCAGCGAGCGCCGCCAGCGCCCGCTCCCGGGCCTGCGCGCCGGTCACCCCGCGCGCGACGAGCGGGACCAGGACGTTCTCGTATGCCGTGAGCGTCACCGCGAGCGCGGAGCCCTGCGGGATCAGGACGACCCCCTGGGCGAGCGCGTCGTCGTGGTCGCGCAGCGGCGTCCCGTCGAGCCGGACCTCGCCGGCGGCGGGGGTGACGGCCTGCGCGATGGCCCACAGCAGCGTCGTCTTGCCGGCGCCCGAGGGCCCGGTGACCGCGATGAAGTCGCCGCCGGTGGCGGCGAGCGACACGTCGTGCAGCGCGGGCACCTCGCCATAGCGCACGCCCAGCCCGCGGACGTCCAGACCCACGCTCATGACCCGCCCTCCAGCTCCAGCTTCCAGACGCCGTCGACCTCGTGGACGCGCACGAGCGCGCCGGGCGGGAAGGCGTCGATGGCCGCGGGGGGCAGCGGCAGCGACCCGTCGGGGGCCACCACCGCATAGTCCATGCCCTCGCGTCCCTCCCCGCCGATGCGCCCGTCGCGGATGGTGATGGTGCGCGGCAGCCGGGCCGCCACGTCGGGGTCGTGGGTCACCACGACGACAGTGGTGCCCTGCTCGCGGTTGACCCGGTGGACGGTGTCGAGCACGAGGTCGCGGGAGACGTGGTCGAGCTGGCTGGTGGGCTCGTCGGCCAGCAGCAGGCCGGGACGGGCCGCCATCGCGACGCCGAGCGCGGTCAGCTGGAGCTGGCCGGGTGTGAGCCCAGCCAGCGCGTGGTCGGCCACATCGCCGAGCCCCATGAGCTCGAGGACCTCGCCGGCCTGCCACGGGGAGGCCCCGCCGCCGCGGTCGCTGCGCTGCGCGAACTCGACATTGCCGCGCGGGGTCAGATAGGGCAGCAGGTTGCGGCTCGCGCCCTGGAGCAGGATGCCGACCTCCGCCGCCCGGAAGTCGTCGAGCTCGCGCTCGTTGAGCTTGCCGATCTCCTTCTCCCCCACCCGGATCGACCCGGCGCTCGGCCGCATGAGCCCGGCAAAGAGGCTGAGCAGCGTGGACTTGCCCGACCCGGACGGGCCGAGCAGGCCCACCACGTCGCCGGCCCGCACGTGCAGGTCGACACCGGAGAGGGCCGCCACGTCATGCCCCTCGGCCCGATAGATGTGGACCAGCCCGCGGGTGAGGACGTCGAGGCCGTGCCGCCCGCTCATCGCGACTCCCGCAGCCGGGCGAGCTCGACCCTGCGGCCCAGCAGCACGCCGGCCAGCCAGGCCACCCCGGCCAGGAGGAGGGCGCTGACCACGGCCGCGGCGAGCACCGTCGGGGCCCGCGGCGTGAGATCGATGACCGGGACCGGACGGCTCTCGGCAAAGAGCGGCACCAGCGGCATGACCAGGAAGGCACTCACCAGACCGCAGACCAGGCCGATGCCGGCGCCGGTCAGCGCGGACCCGACCTGCTCGACGCGCAGCGCGGAGCCCACCCTGCGCCGGGGCACGCCGCTGGCCATGAGCGCGGCACCGTCGGCGACCTGCTGGCGCCAGGCGCCCATGGCGACGATGGCGATGACGAGGGAGGCGAGCAGGAGCGCGGCGGCGCCGACGATCCGGCCCAGCCGCAGGGCCCAGGCGCTGGCGGAGGAGTCATAGGCGGCCTTGATGTCGGCATAGCTGCGGGTGCGCTCGACGGTGATGTCGGCATAGCTGCGGGTGCGCTCGACGGTGATGTCGGCGTCGGCGAGCAGCCGGGTGGCCCGCTCCACCGCCTGGGGGGAGCCGTCGGCGAGCCACACCTCGACCCGCCCCTGGTCGGAGACCACCGGGCCGGCTCGGAGCATGGTGTCGAGGTCGGCCAGCGCGCCGCGGTGGCCGAGCACTGGCAGCGCCGTGACGGCCTGTCGCACAACGGCTTTGACCGGCTGGCCGCCCAGCCCGAGCAGCTCGAGCTCGGAGTCCTGGCGGGCCCGGGCCGACGACGCGATCACCGGCATGGGGTCGGGGATGTCGGCGCGGGCGAGCGTGGTGAGCGCGCCGATGTTGTGGGTGCGCATGACGAGTCCGCCTGTGGCAGAGGCACTCTCGAGGACCATGCCGGAGGTCTCGGGCTCGAAGGGCGCGCGCGGGTGCTCCGGGCTGATGGGCGGGAAGGGCTGGCCCGCGGTCCCGGCCCAGGCCGCTGTGCCGCCCAGGTCGATGGCTTTGCCGTCGATGCGCAGGTCGCGCAGGGTGAGGGTCGCGTCGGTGGCCATGTCCCGCTGCACGTCAAGGCGATCGGAGATGCCGGCGAGGCGGCAGCCCTCGGGGCAGAGCAGTGGTGCGTCGACGCGCACGGTGGTCTGCGGGGCGAAGGGCACCCGGGCGAGATCCCGCGTGACGGTCCGGCCGTCGGCGAGGGTGACCTGGAGGACCAGCAGGCCCTCGGTCTTTGCCATCGGTGGCCGTGGCAGTGGCCCGGCCGGATAGGCCGCCTGGGGGTCGGTGAACCGCTGCGTCACCCGCAGCTCGCCGGTGACCCGCTCCCCCGTGAGGTGGATCGTGGGCACAGTCGGTGACGCCAGCGCCGAGACTCGCCAGGGCGCCTGTCCCGCAACGGGATAGGCGATGTGCTCCAGCGTGCGACGGGAGGCGAGCAGGGTGGAGGTCGAGCCTGCTGCGGCCTGGTCGACGATGGCCACCGGCGCTGCTGCACCACCCAGCGGGGCGATCGCCGTGGTGACATCGGCGATCGATCTGGCATTGGTGACCATGGCCGCTGGGGCCCCGGCCTCGAGCCGGGCCCGCTCCGCGCGGTTGTCGTCGGCCACGCTGGCCGCGTTGGAGGCAAAGACCACCAGGGAGGTCGCGATGGCGGCCACCGGCGCGACGCGACGCAGGGCCCCGCGGCGGCCGAGGCCGGTGAGCGCGAGCCCGCGCGAGACCCGGCCGCGGTCGAGGGCACGGCGGCCGGCCCGGTCGAGCACCGGTGCGAGCAGCCGCACCGCCACGAGCGCGACGCCCAGCGCCAGCACCGCGGGGGTGACCAGGGCGAGCGGCCCGGTGAGGGTGCGGGTGGCCAGCCCGGCGACACCGAAGGCGGCGACGGTCAGCAGGAGGACATCGACGATGGCCGACCCGCGGGCGCCCACGCCGGGCACGCGGCGCAGCAGCGCGGCGATGCTCTCGCGCGCGAGGGGCCGCACGGCGAGCCAGACGGCCGCGAGGCACAGGCCCGCAGAGACCAGGAGCGCGAGCGCCACACCCGCGGGCACCTCGAAGGGCACACCGTCGGCGAGGAGTGTCGCCTTGACGACCCACATCGCGAGCAGGCCGAGCAGCAGGCCCAGCGGGAGCCCGATGGCCGTGGCGAGCCCGAGCTCGCCCATCACCAGCCGTCCTGCGGCATCCCGCGAGCGTCCGCGCAGGCGGGCCAGGGCGACCTCCGGGCGGCGCTGCTCGACGGCGGCCTGGGCCACGAGCAGCAGGGCGATGGCGGCCAGGAGCGCGAGCTGGGCAAAGAGCACCGGCACGATCGTGCGCACCTGCGCCCGGTCGGCCCGCACCGTCTCCTCGACCTGCGTCATCGGGCTGACCGCGGAGACGCCGCGCAGTGCGGCCGGGACGTCCGCGCCGGCCGCCCGCGGCAGCGCATCCCTGACGCTGTCGAGGGTGAGCCGGTCGCGCAGGAGCGGATAGCTCAGTGAGACCTCGCTGCCCCGCCAGAAGCGGTCGAAGGTCGCCGGCACGGTCACCATGTCGTCATAGAGCTCGCGCATGCTCTGCCCGTCGGGGACGACCTTGCCCGACTTGCCGGTCAGGTCGGTGCCACCCCAGTAGCCCGGGTCCGGCCGCACCTCGTAGACGCCCACGATCGTCAGCTGCGGGCGGGGCACGTCGACGGTGCGGCCCTGCTCGTCCACCTCGGACAGGCCGAGATAGCCGCGGTGGTCCCAGCGCGGCGAGACCGGCAGCCGGGTGCCGAGCGACCACTTGCGCAGGGTGAAGTCGGCCTGGGAGACGGCGATCTCGCCGGCCTTGGTCGAGCAGCGACCACTGGCAAAGGACAGGTGGGCACACGCATCGGAGCGGGCCAGCACCCGCGGCAGGGGCGGTGTCAGCTGGCCGTTCTCCAGTCGGGCACTGTTGGTGGACATGGCGATCGGCTCACCGTGGAGCCTGCGCGCCGCTCCGCTCATGACCGGTGCGAGCTCCTGCGGCGTGAGCAGCGGGTGGCTGGCGCTGCGGGTCATCCGCACGGTCGTGAAGAAGTCGCGCGGCTCGATGCCGTCGATGGCGGTGCGCAGCATCGTCTGCTCCAGCCCGCGCGAGACGAGCGGGCCGAGCACGGTGCAGGCGGTCACGAGGGCGGCCAGGGCGATGAGCGCGAGGGCCTGGGTGCGCCGGTAGCGCAGCGCAGCCAGCACGGTCCCCCCCTCACCGGGTCGCGGCGGTGCGGCCCGCAGGCCAACCTACTCCGCGGCGTCAGCGCGTCGACGCAGGGCCTGATCGAGTCGCTCGAGCTTGCCGTCGAGCTCACCGGTGTGGCCCGGCCGGATGTCGGCCTTGAGCACGAGCGAGACACGGGAGCCATAGGCCGAGACGGCGTCGACCGCGGCCTTGACCGCCGCCATGCACTCCTCCCACTCCCCCTCGAGCGTCGTGAACATCGCGTCGGTGCGGCAGGGCAGCCCCGACGCGCGCACGGCCTCGACCGCGACGGCGACGGCCTCGCTCACCGAGCCGGAGTCGTCGGCGGCCTGGGACGGGGCGACGGAGAAGGCGACCAGCATGGGACGAGGGTATGCCGCGGGCGTCTCCGCCCGCGGCATACCCCCAGGGTGCGGCGCGCAGGGGCGCTTTGGCCCACTTG
>JAJTBD010000007.1 GCA_021287075.1 Micrococcales bacterium
GGACCTCGCAACTCCCAGAAAGACTGGGTGTTGCGAGGACCGTTAGAACCCGCCATCTCGCTGCGCGGCATACCTGTTGGTGGAACTGGTCTAGATCGGGAGGCGCTTGAAGACGGGGCGCGGGACGTGGCGCAGCACCATCATCACGCCCTGGAATGCCGCGGGCGCCCAGATGAGGCTCTTGCCCTTGTCGGCGGCGGCGACCGCCATGCGGGCGACGTCCTCCTTGTCGACCGTCAGCGGGGCCTCCTTGACGCCCGCCGACATGCGGGTGCGCACCTGGCCCGGACGGATGACCAGCACCTTGGGGCCGAAGTCCTCCAGCGCCTCGCCGAGGTTGAGATAGAAGCCGTCGAGGCCGGCCTTGGTGGCGCCATAGACGAAGTTGCTGCGGCGCACCCGCTCGCCGGCGGCGGAGCTCATCGCGATGATCTGGCCGAAGCCCTGGGCCTTCATCCGCTGGCCGAGGAGGACCCCGACCGAGACCGCACCGGTGAAGTTGAGGTCGCACGCGAGGACGGCGGCCTGCTGGTCCTGCCACTGCTGCTCGTTGTCGCCCAGGATGCCGAAGGCCACGATCGCGACGTCGACGTCGCCGCCCTGCCAGGCCCGCTCGATCACGGCCGGGTGGGACTGCGTGTCGAGGGCGTCGAAGTCGATGACCTCGACGGCGCTGGCGCCGGCCGCGCGCAGCTGCTCGGCGGCAGCCTCCCGCAGGGGGTCACTCGGCAGCGAGGCGAGCACAACGGCCATGGGGCCGCGCTTGAGGTATTCCTCGCAGATGGCCAGACCGATCTCGCTGGTCCCACCGAGGAGGAGGAGTTTCTGGGGGGTGCCGACTGCGTTGATCACGTGCGGGTTCCGTTCTGTCGCAAGGGACTCGGGGAGAGGCTCAGACCAGCTCGAGGCGCCGGGCCATGTCGGAGGCGAAGACCCCGGTCGGGTCGATGCGGCGGCGCACGGCCAGCCACTCGTCGATGCGCGGATACATGGCGTGGAAGCGCTCGGCGGGGACGCGGGAGTCCTTGGCGGTGTAGAGACGGCCGCCGAACTCCATCACCCGCTTGTCGAGCGCGTCGACGAAGGCGCCCAGACGGGGGTTGATCGGGAAGTCCACGCAGACATTCCAGCCGGGCATCGGATAGCTCAGCGGGGCCTGGTTGCCGGGGCCGAAGAGCTTGAAGACATTGAGGAAGGAGTAGTGCCCGGAGCGCTGGATGTCGCGGATGATCTCCTTGAACGGCTCGACCGCCTCTGGCGGCACGACGAACTGGTACTGGAGGAAGCCGTTGGAGCCGTAGGCGCGGTTCCACTCACCGAACATGTCGAGCGGGTGGTAGAACTGCGTGAGGTTCTGGACCTTCCCCCGGTAGGTGCCCGACTTGCGGTACCACAGCTCGCCGATGGGCGTGAAGGTCCACTTGTTGGCCAGCCCGTTGGGGAAGACATCGGGCAGGGTCAGCAGGGTGGGGGCGTCGAAGGCCAGCGGGTTGCGGGCCTGCTTGGGCGCCAGCTCCTCCAGCTGCGCCAGCGTGGCCAGGTTGCCCCGGGAGATCGCTGCCCGGCCCAGCTTTGGCGGACCGGAGATCGCGTCGAACCACGCCGAAGAGTACTCGAAGCGCGACTCCGAGCCGTCACTGTGGAAGGCGATGGTCTCATCGAGGGTGGCGGTGACATCGCCGTCGGCGACGAAGTAGGCCGTCTCGGTGCGGGTCATCGCCAGGGTGACCCGCAGGATGACACCGGTCAGCCCGATGCCGCCGATGGTCGCCCAGAAGAGCGAGGCGTCCGGGTCGTCGGGGGAGCCGTCGGGGGTCAGGGTCAGCACGCGACCGTCGGCGACCAGCAGCTGCATGGACCGCACGTGGTTGCCGAACGAGCCCGCGGAGTGGTGGTTCTTGCCGTGCACGTCGGCGCCGATCGCGCCGCCGATCGTGACCTGGCGGGTGCCGGGCAGGACCGGGACCCACAGCCCGTGGGGGAGAGCGGCCTTCATCAGCTCGTCGAGGTTGACGCCTGCGTCGAGGTCGACGAGCGCGGTGGCCGGGTCGATCGAGTGGATCCGGTTGAGCGGCGTCATGTCGAGCACCAGGCCGCCGCCGTTCTGGGCGATGTCGCCATAGGAGCGGCCGAGGCCCCGGGCGATCACGCCACGACGCAGGTGCGCGGGCTTGGCCTCGTTGTCCTCGGCCACCTGGGCCACCGCCCGGGAGAGGACCTCCACGTCAGGGGTGGAGACGACGTGCGCCGTGGTCGGGGCGGTGCGGCCCCAGCCCGTCAGACGCTTGGGTGTGGTCGGCAGATCGGCACTCACAGCATGACTCCCATCGCGAACAGGACCAACCAGACGAGGCCGAGTGCCTGGAGGGTGCGGTCACCGAGGACGACGTTCTCGGGCTCCTCGGCATTGCCCTTGTCGACATCGAGCGCATAGCTCATCAGGGCCAGGACGAAGGGGACGATGCTCAGCTGCGCCCACACCGAGCCCTGGTTGTCCCTGGCCACCTGGAAGGCCCACAGGCAGTAGGCCGTCACCGTGACGCCCATGCACAGCGTCGCCATCATCTGCAGATAGGACAGCGGGTATGCCGCGACGCTCTTGCGCGGCGTCGTGCCCTCCGCCAGCGTGCGGGTGAGCTCGCCGAGGCGCTTGCCCACGCCCATGAACATCGAGCCGAAGGCGGTGACGATCAGGAACCACTGGGAGATCTCGATGTCGGCGCCAGGCCCGCCGGCCACGGCACGCAGCAGGAAGCCGGCCGACAGCAGCCCCAGCTCGAGGACCGGCACGTGCTTGAGCCAGCTCGAGTAGGCGATCGTCATGAGGATGTAGGCCCCGACCACCCAGCGGAGCGGGCCGCTGGCCAGCCCGATGGCGAGCGCGGCCAGCACGACCGACAGGGTGAGCGCCGCGGGCTTGGGTACCAGGCCGGAGGCGACCGGGCGGAACCGCTTGGTCGGGTGCCGGGCGTCCTCCTCGGCGTCGAGGGTGTCGTTGAGCGCATAGCAGGAGCTGGCGGCCATGCAGAAGATGACGAAGGTCAGCAGCGTCTTGAGCGCGACCTCCGGCTCGTGGAGCCGACCGGCGGCCAGGGGTGCTGCGGCGACGAGCGAGTTCTTGAGCCACTGCTTGGGGCGCATGAGTTTGAGGAGGCCGCTGATCACCCCGCAAGGCTACCTATAGGGTCGCGAGCCATGAGCAGCGCCACGCGGGCACGGGGCAGCCGCAGGGACTGGGTCGCGGCCGCGGTCGCGTTCCTCGCGGCCCTCCTTGTGCTCGGTCCGGGCCTCGGCCGGGGGTGCCTGCTGGTCCGGGACATGGCCTGCGCGCCGCAGATGCCGTGGTCGCCCCGGCTGCTGGGCCTGACCAGCGAGCTGCCCAGGGCCGTGCCCAGTGATCTGCTGCCGTGGGCGCTGGGGCTGGCGCTGCCGGGCGACCTCGCCCAGAAGGCGCTCCTGCTCGCCATCCTGGCCCTCGGCGGTGTCGGCGCGGGCCGGTTGGTGTCGGGCACCTGGGGGGCGGGTGCCGCGGCGCTCGCCTATGTGTGGGCGCCGGCGGTCTTCGAGCGGCTGGCGATCGGGCAGTGGGCCCTCCTGGTGGGGTATGCCGCGCTGCCCTGGGTCGTGCGCGCGGCCGTGCGCCTCGCCAGGCGCGAGACATCCTTCGCGCCGCTGGCCGGGTCGCTGGTCGCCGGCTCACTGGGCGGCGCCCCCGCCTGGGTGCTGCTCGCGCTGGCCGCACCCGCGGCATACCTCGCCGGTCTGAGGCTGCGCCCGGAGGGGCGTGGCGGTGGCCGCGCCCTCGACGCCGCGGCGATCGCGGCCACGCTGGCCGCCGTGGCGCTGCCCTGGGCGCTCCCGTCCGTCCTCGGAGGGCAGAGCGGGGCCGGCGGCGAGCAGGCCGCCGAGGCCTTCCGCGCGCGGGCCGACACACCAGGGGGAGTGGTGCTCTCGATGGTGAGCGGCGGCGGCATCTGGAATGTGGACGTCGTCCCCCCGGAGCGCGCCGGCGTGATCGGTCTGCTCGCGGCGCTCCTCGTGGTGGCCGTGGCGCTCGCGGGGATCTGGCTGCGATGGTCGGAGCCATCGGTCCGGGCGGCAGCCGTCGTCGGGGCACTCGGGCTGAGCGCCGCCCTGCTCACCCAGATCCCCGCCATGGCGGGTGTGCTCGCACACCTGCCGGGCGGTGGCCTGCTGCGCGACAACAGCAGGTTCGTGCTGGTGTGGTGGGTCGCGGTGGCCGCAGGGATCGGCTGCGCGGCCGAGTGGCTCGTCCGGGCCAGATGGCAGCTCCTTGCGGCCCTGGTCGCGGCGCTGCCGGTGGCGGCCCTGCCGTCACTGGCCTGGGGCCTGCACGGGCGACTGGTGCCCGTCGAGGTGCCCGACGCCTTCGGTGTCGTCGCCCGGCAGCTCGACCGCAGCGGCGGCGAGGCGGTGCTGCTGCCCTTCGAGACCTATCGGCGCTATGGCTGGAACGGCGACCGCGCGAGCCTGAGCCCGTTGCCGCGGATGACCGGCCGCCGGGTCGTGGCGGCCGACGACCTGGTGGTCACCACCGGTGGCGGCCGCGTGCGGCTGGCGGGGGAGGACCCCCGGGCCGCCGACGTGCGAGCCGCCCTGGCCGCGGCCGATCCCGTGCGGGCGCTGGCGGGTCTGGGCGTGCGCTGGGTCGCGGTCGACTGGCCCGGGGTGGAGCCGCCCGCTGGGCTGCGTCTCGTGGCAGGCGGGCCGGGTGCGCTCCTCTATGAGGTGCCCGGTCCGATCGGCGGGGCACCTGCCGGCCCGCGGGCCGCGGCGGTCCTGGGGGGCGACCTCGCGGCATACCTGCTGGTCACGGGGATGGCGGTGGGCTCGGCGCGGGCGAGGCGACGCGCCGAAAAGGGTCGTGTCGTGGGCATGGACAGCAGCGCTGGTTCTGCTATATTTACTCGCGGTAAACGAGAGCGCGGGACCCTTCCGCGCCCCCGACTGTAGGAGAGACCGATGCGCCTCTTGATCACCGCCGCCGTGGCCGCCCTGCTGGGCCTGTTCTCCAGCTATGGCGTCTACCAGGCCGCTCAGCCCAAGGTCGAGCAGTCGAGCAACGAGCTCTTCGACTACGGCACCACGGGTCAGTAGTCCGCCGTCGGCTCCGGCCGACCGCACCTTTTCCACAGCAGGAGTGGGGCACCGCACGGGTGCCCCACTCCTGCTGTGCTGTCCGCGGCCGACGCCCCGCTGGGCGTGAGCGCCTACAGCCGGCGCTGCGTGTGGCGCTGGTGGTGCTCGCTGGCGGCGGGCGTGGGCTCGAGGGCGCTGGGGCCGTGCTCCGGGTGGGTGGCCGGGGGCACCGGGTCGGGTGCCTCGGCCCCGAGCTCGGCCTCGATGAGGTCGGCAAGTTTGGCGACCGTGCTCTCCCACGTGAAGCCCTCGGCGAACGACTTGGCCGCCCGCCCCATCTCGAGCCGGCGCTCCTCGTCACGCAGCAGCGCCCGGGTGAGCTCGGTGAAGTGGTCGACGTCGTCCCAGCGGGCCAGCAGTCCGGTCTCGCCATCGACGATCGACTCGGCCACCCCGCCTGCGCCGTGGAAGGCGATGCTGGGGGTCTCGTGCAGACCGGCCTCGACCACGACCAGGCCCCAGCCCTCCTTGAGGGAGGGGACGAGCGAGACCCAGCTGCTGGCATAGAGCTCATGGCGGCGCTCGTCGGAGACGAAGCCGGCGAGCTCGACGCAGTCACCCAGCCCGCGCCGCTCCACCTCGTCGGCGAGCTGGTCCTCCCACCAGCCACGGCCGGCGACCACCAGCCGCAGACCCGGGAACTCGTGACGCAGCCGCTCGACCGCCGTCAGCGCGATCTCGACGCGCTTGTGGGGGACCAGCCTGCCCAGCACCAGCAGGGAGGGGTATGCCGTGCGCTCCACATCGTGGGGCGGCGGCGGGATTGTGCCGTTGTGGATGACCTGCACGCGCTCGGGCTCCACGCCGAGCTCGGCGAGCTCGCTGCGGGTCAGCTCGGAGACCGCGACGTAGGGGCGCGAGCGGTTGACGAGGGGGGCGATGCGCGACTCGGCGAACCACCCCAGACGGGAGACGACCGGCCCGAAGACGACCGGCCACTGCTCGCGGTGGACGTGGTGGACCAGCTGGATATGGGGGGTCCCCGGCGCCCAGAGCCGCGCGAGATAGGGGAGGCCGTTCTGGACCTCGATGATGATGTCGGGCCGGGGCACCTTGCGGCGCAGGACAGCCAGCATGCTGTGTGGATAGACGCCCAGGCGGCCGCCGAAGCGCACGATGCGCGTGCCCTCGGGGCGGATGGTGACCGGCTCAGACCCGGGATAGCGGGCGGTCAGCATGGTGACGTCGTAGCCGAGTCCCGACAGGCCCTCGGCGACGTTCTCGGCATAGACCTCCGAGCCGCCACCCTCTGGGTGCCCGGTGTCGCGCCAGTTGAGCAGCAGCACGCGGGGCCCGGCCCCGATGGGGCGGTCTGGCAAGGCCATGGCCTCGGCCTCCTGTCCCCTGCGGGGTCGGTCAGTTATCCTACCCGCGAGTAGGTTCATGTGAGACTACTCGGCTGACTGACGAAGTCAACGACCGCGTCAAGATCCACTGTGGTCACACCGGGATTCACCACACCGAGGAGGACGCCGTGAGCACCACGCCACGAGCCGACGAGCCGCTTCGACCGAGCGGGTCGCTGGCGCGCTCGGTCCAGCTGCTGCGGGCCTTCCGCCTCGAGCAGACCCGGCCCGATGTGTTCTACGGGCTGCTCGCGCGGGACTCCGTGCGCGAGCTGGGCAACTTCGTGGACCTGCGCGGCAAGACCGTCCTCGACGTCGGGGGCGGCCCCGGCTACTTCGCCGACGCCTTCCGGGCGGCCGGTGCCCGCTACGGCGCCATCGACGCCGACGCCGGTGAGCTGGCGGCCGTGGCCGAGCCCGGGCCAGAGACCGTCATCGGCAGCGGGATGCAGCTGCCCCTTGCCGACAGCTGCCTCGATGTGGCCTACTCCAGCAATGTCCTCGAGCACGTGCCCCAGCCCCGCACCATGGCCGAGGAGATGCTGCGCGTCACCCGCCCGGGCGGCACGGTCTTCCTCTCCTGGACGACCTGGTTCTCCTTCTGGGGCGGCCACGAGACCGCGCCCTGGCACTTCCTCGGCGGCCGGTATGCCGCGGACCGCTATGCGCGCAAGGAGGGCAAGCGCCCCAAGAACGACTTCGGCCGCTCCCTCTTCGCCACCCACGCCGGCGACATGCTCGACTGGGCCCGCACCCAGACCGAGGCCGAGGTCGTCGCGGCATACCCCCGCTATCACCCTCGCTGGGCGCACTGGATGGCCAGGGTGCCCGGTGCCCGCGAGTTCGCGGTGTGGAACATGGTGATCGTGCTGAGGAAGCACTGATCGGTTTGGGGCAGACGTGAGCACCGCAGCGGCCGGTCGCGCCGACAGCGGCTCGCCGGACATCCACCCCCGCCGCCGCGCCCGCAGCCGAGCGGCGCTGTGGCGGCTGCGCTATGCCGCGGTGTGCCTGGGCCTGACGGCCATGGCGGTCAACACGGAGTCGGGGGCGACCCTGCCCGACACCAAGCTCGACCTCGTCATCGATCCCTTGAAGTTCCTGGCCCGCGGCATGAACATGTGGGACCCGGAGGGCTCGGCAGGCCAGCTGCAGAACCAGGCGTACGGCTATCTCTGGCCGATGGGGCCGTTCTTCGCGCTCGGCCACCTCGCGAACGTCCCCCCGTGGCTGATCCAGCGGCTCTGGTGGGCGCTCATCCTGTGCGTGGCCTTCCTCGGCGTCGTGACTCTGGCTCACCGGCTGCGCATCGGGACTCCGGCCACGCGTCTGGTGGCCGGGTTGGCGTTCGCGCTGGCCCCCCATCTGCTGACCGTGCTCGGGCCGGTCTCCGCCGAGGCGTGGCCGATGTCCCTCGCTGCCTGGGTGATGGTGCCCCTCGTGGGCGGTCTGCGCGAAGGGGCGAGTCCCCGCCGTGCTGGTTTCCTGGCAGGGCTCGCCATCCTCTGTATGGGAGGGGTCAACGCGGCGCTCGATGTCGCAGCCTGTGTGCCCGCGCTGATCTGGATGCTCACCCGTCGACCCAACCGGCGGTGGGCCGCGGTCTTCGGGTGGTGGTTGCTCGCGGGTGTGCTGGCGACCCTGTGGTGGGCGGTGCCGCTTGTGCTGCTGGGCCGGTTCAGCCCACCATTCCTCGACTACATCGAGTCAGCCTCAGTCACCACCGACACGACGCATCTCGTCGAGGCGATCCGCGGGACCGGAGACTGGATCGGCTACCTCGAGGCATCTGGTAGCCAGGCCGGCTACCTGCTGCGCACGCAGCCAATGGCCATCATCAACACGGTGCTCATCGCGGGAGCTGGGCTGGCAGCCATGGCCCATCGGTGCACGCCGCACCGTCGGTGGCTGATCACCTGCTTCCTTGTCGGTCTCGTGCTGGTGACTATGGGCCACACGGGTGCGGTCGACGGCTTCGGGGCCGAACGAGTGCGCGAGTGGCTGGACGGGCCGCTGGCGCCGGTGCGCAATGTCCACAAATTCGACGTGGCCATGCGGCTACCCATCTCGCTGGCGATCGCGGCAGGACTGGCCGCGATCCCCCTTGGCCGGAACGCGCTCGAACAGCGGCTGACCCACCACGTCATCATGGCGGGAGCGACCCTGGCGATCATCGCGTCGGGCGCGCCTTTCGTCTTGCTGAAAGCAGGCCCGACTGGTTCGTTCCAGGCCGTCCCGTCCTACTGGACCGAGGCCGCTCGCTGGCTTGGGCAGCAGGAGGCACAGGGACGGGCACTGCTGGTGCCGGGCTCGCGATTCGGCATGTACACCTGGGGCAACACGATGGACGAGCCGATCCAGGCGCTGTCCTCCCGACCCTGGGACGTCCGCAACGTCGTGCCGCTGACGGGGCCGGGTCACATCCGGTACCTCGACGCTATCGAGCACCGCTTCCAGGCCGGACAGGGCGGCGAGGGGCTCACTGACCTCCTGATCCGCTCGGGCGTGCGCTACCTCGTTGTGCGCAATGACCTCAACTACGGCAAGGTCGGCGCGGTTCGCCCCGTCTGGGTGCACCAGACCCTTGAGTCCACCCCGGGGCTGGCCAAGATCAAGGGCTTCGGCCCGATGGTCGGCAACGCCAGTAGCACGGATCTGATGCCGGACAGTCGGCTCCGGCAGCCCTACTCCGCTGTCGAGATCTACTCTGTGGGACACGAACCGGACCTCCGGGCGCATCTCTACCCCGGCGAGGGGCTGGATGTCATTGCAGGGGGCCCGGAGGCGGTCGATCGCCTTCCGGTGAGCCAGGAAGGCCAACGTCCTGCGGTGTTGACCTCGGATAATGAGTCACTGACCGCCCTCGAGCGGGCAGAGACGGGGCGCTACCTCCTCACGGACACGCCTCGCCGACGGGAGACCAACTTCGGTGATGGCGCGGCGGCATACTCACAAACCCTCACCGACGCCGACCCGCCCCGGATCTTCAAGCGGCGACTCGACTACGGCCTCGGGGACGGCAACGGAGCCGCGCCCACCGTCTCTGCCCAGTGGGGCCGCGGAGGCCAGGTGACAGCGTCGTCATCGGCATCGGACGCTGACGCGTGGCCGACACCCCGGCAGTCCGCGATGCCCTTCTCGGCCGTGGATGGAGACGAGCGGACAGCCTGGCGTCCCAACGCGATGAAGGCGGAGGAGGGCCAGTGGCTAGAACTGCGTTTCGCCTCACCCGTCGACATGCACGAGGCGGTCCTGAGGCCGGAGGCGGGTTCCCGCATCCGCGCCGTCGTCGTGACGACGGACCAAGGGTCGCGACGAGTCGCCGTGGCGGGGGGTGCCAAGGAGGTCCCGCTGCGTCCCGCCATCGGCGAGACCACCCGCCTGCGGATCACCCTTGCGGAGATGGCGCCTGGCCGAACCCGGGCGAGCGGCAGCGGGGTCGCCGAGATCCGCACGCCTGGAGTCGACTTCGAACGCACCCTGGTCGTCCCCACCCCACCAGCTCCCCGCCGCCAGCCGGACGGAGCGCTGCTCACCGCGCAGCACCGTCGCGACAACTGCGTCTTCCCGGGCTCCCTCGCGCTCTGTGTCCCCGGCATGGCAGAACCGGGGGAGGACGCCGCGGGTCTGGACCGCACCGTGCCACTCACCGGCGAGTTCACCACACGCGTCTGGGCCCGGCCCGTGCCCGGCGACGAGACCGACCGGCTGTTGGCCTCTGCCGTCAGAGCCGAGGTTCAGGTGAGCGCCAGCTCGCGCGCTGTGCCGGATGCCGCTGGCGGGCCGCTGTCGCTGACCGATGGTGACCCATCCACCACCTGGGTCGCAGATGCCAGCGACACACGGCCCGAGCTGACCATCCGGCTGCCCCGAAGGGCGACCTTCTCAAGCCTGCAGCTCACCGTGCACCCCTCCGCGGCTGCCACGGCACCCGGCGGTGTGCTGATCGAGACCCCGGACGGCCGACGTCAGGCCTTCGTGGACGGCACAGGCAAGGCCGCCTTCCCCGAGATCACGACTGACCGGATCACCCTGACGCTCTGGGCTGAGAAGCAGGCGCTCACCCTCGACCCGGCCAGCGGGGAGGCCAGCCCGGTTGGGCTGGGGATCTCCGAGCTGGGAATCCCCGGAGTGACAACCATGCTGACAGCGGATGCGCTGGCCTCACGGCAGGACGACCTCGTCAACGTCCCTTGCGGGAAGGGCCCGACGCTGACTCTCGGCGGACGCACCCTGCGGACGTCGGTCCGTGCGACGGTCGCGGACATCCTGCGTCAGAGCGCGGTCGAGACGCAGGTGTGCGATACCACCCCAACGTCCCTGGAGGGCCTCAACCGGTTGCAGGCGCCGACTGGTGACTGGGCCGTCACAGAGGTGCTCCTTGAACGCGTGGGCGACGAAGTGGCGGGCGCGCCCAATGCCTTGCCTGTCAAAGTCCAGCGCTGGGATGAAGCGCACCGGGAGATCGCCGTGGGTGCCCGCCGTGGCCCGGCCGTGCTGGTGGTGCACGAGAACGTGAATGCGGGATGGCAGGCCACGCTCGGGGGCCGCCCGCTCACCCCAGTCACGGTCGACGGGTGGGAGCAGGGGTTCATCGTGCCCGCTGGGGCTTCCGACTCGATCTCGCTGGTGTTCACCCCTGACCGGACCGGCAAGCTCGGCTATCTCGCGGGCGGGCTTGCGATTCTCGTGCTGTGCACGGGGGCGCTGTGGCCTGCGAGGCGCGGCAGGCATGCCACCGCAGCAGATCGGGATCTGCGCTTTGCGCCGGTCCTGACCGCGCTCGCCGGGCTGGCGCTGGTCGGCGGTTGGACAGGGCTGTCCGCGCTTGCTGCGGCTGTTGCGCTGGGGGGACTGATCCGTTTCAGCCGCATGCAGTGGTCCGTAACGCCGCTCGTGATGCCGGGGCTGACCCTGGCCGCCTTCACCGCTGCGGGGGCTGTCCTGGCCGCCCGGCCCTACCACGGTGCTGCTGGCTATGCCGCAGGTGAGCCGCTGGTGCAGGGGCTCTGTCTCGTCGCGGTTGCACTGGCCGCCGCTGCAGTCATGTGGAGCGCCGCCGACGACCACGCTCGGGAGAGCGGACCTTCCGACGCGCCGCCCGAATGATCGGCAGCTCCAGATAGCGATAGGACAGGGCGGCAAGCGGGATCGTCCCGGCCAGTGTGAGGAGGAGGACCGGCAGGGCGCTGCCGCCGAAGACCGGGTTGCCGAGCAGATTCATCACGCCCTCGAGCACGACAAGGTGGTAGAGGAACACGCCATAGGAGATGTCGCCCAGATAGCGCATCGGTGCGTTCGCCAGGGCAGTCATCACCGGGCGCGAGCGTCCCATCACGGCCGGCCACACAAGCGCGGCTGCGAAGCCCAGATAGAGATAGGACTTGATCACAGCCTGAGCGGCCGACGTCTCGCCCACCGCCCGGGGTCCAGCGGCGGTGCTGAGCGCGGCCACCAGGAACGCAGCGGAGACAGCCCAACAGGTAAACGGATGGCGAGCCAGGTCCTCGGCGAGCCACCACCGACTGGAGGGGTGCGCATGACCGCTAGAGAGGTGCACTTCGACGACGGCCAGCGCCATCCCGGCGGCAAACCAACCGAGGTAGCCCGGCAGCCACATCGGGGCGCTGAGAAAGGACTCGCTTGGCGCAGGGTGGATTGCCTTGTACCAGGGCAGCGGTATCAGAGCCAGGGCCGCGGCCACTGCCAGCCCTGGCCACGGCGACCAGCCGCCCCTCCGGACGACGAGCCAAGCGACGAGCAGTCCTAGCAGGGGCAACACCGCATAGAACGCCACTTCCGTGCACAGGCTCCAGGTCTGGGTGAGGCCATCGCGCACCCAGCCGTAACGGTAGATCTGTGTGAGTGTGAGATGTCGAACCCAGTCGATCGCCTCCGCCTTCTCTCGGTTGCGCGGCAAGAGGACCATGGCGGCGGTGACGGCCACCCAGTAGGCCGGCAAGATCCTGGCTACCCGGCGCGCGGCGTAGACCTTGAGGGAGGGCATGGCGCCGTGATCGCGCGACGCAGCGACCAGCCAAGGCCGGACGAGCAGGAAGCCGGAGATCACGAAGAAGACGGCCACGCCGACATCCATACGGGCCAGGATCGCCACGCCCGGACCCCGCTCGTAACGCCCGGTCCAGAAGGCGGCGTGCGTGACCACCACCGCCAGAACCGCAACAGCCCGCAGCCCATCGAGGGCCGGGAAGCCGCCGTGGCTGGGCTGCTGGAGGACTGGCCGGACGATTCGATCGAGAAGGGTCATGGCGCCTCGCTGCGGGGCACCGGACGACCGACGCGAATATCGCGCGAGCACACCACCGACGAGCCCCCAGCCGTCGGGGCCACCTCTACGCGATGCGGGGCCCCCCGCACCACCAGGTATGCCGCGCCGAGGCCCTTGTGCACGGGCACCGTTCCCGTGGTGTCCCCGGCTGTGACTTGCAACGAGGTCTCAGCCGCGGACAGATAGCCGATCCGCACGATGTGGACTCCCTCGTAGAGGTCGGCGGTCAGGGGGACCGCGACCGGCTGCACCCCCAGTCGCCATCCGCATTCGGCATCTGGGCCTCCGACCGCTCCGACCCCGCTGACGCCGCCCTCGACAGGGGCCCCATTGTGGTCCAGGGCGGTGATCCGGTCGCTGGCCGTTCCGGGACGCATGAAGGTGATGGCAGTTGGAGCCAGCAGTCGGGATGCGGTGTTGTAGGGCGCGATGAGTGGCCAGGCGACCTCTGGCGGGACCGCGCCGTCTGCGACCGCTGCCGTTGCAGCCGGCTGGCGTTTGGCTCCCTCCACGAAGGCGCGAGCAGGGTTGGGATGCCAGAGGCGGTCATAGGTCACCGTGGACACGAACGACGAGATGATCAACAGCGCGACGGAGGTGAGCACGAGCGGGGCCTCGGCGACGCTCGGCAGACCGAGTTGCTCGCGCCAGGCCGTACGCTCGGCACGGGTGCCCGGAGCAGCAACCCGCTGCAGCGGATCGGCGCAGGGCCAGCGGCCTGGGCGGAGGGGTATCACCGCAAGACCTACGCAGATTCCTGCGACCACCGCGATGTCGGTGAGATATCGCAGCTCTCGCCCAACGACGGGCCCGACAATCGTCGCGCGGCTGAGCGCGAGCAGCGCCACGACGGCGCCGATGTATGCGAGGAGGATCAGCCAGGCTCGGGTGGCGCCTCGGCCGCGGACCGACGTCCAGACGATGAAACCAAGGACGGCTACTGTCGATAGAGATGTGGCGATCACGCCGGGAGCAGCCAGGCCGCCGGCGAAACCGATCCGCTCCCACTGCCAAGGGCCGCCGAGCAGGCTGGGGAGCACGCCCGAGAAGACAGCCTTGCCGAAGACATCGACGACGTCCTGGCCGGTGCCACCCTCGCGGGTAGGGGTGGGAACCTCGAGCACGTAGTAGGCCAGATAGGCCGCACAGAGGACGGCGTAGGCGCCCACCACTGGTGCGTGCTGGGTCATCGTGTCGCGGACGCGGCGTCCGAGCGGTCCGGCCGTGAAGTAGGCAAGGTGGACGGCGCCGACAAGTGGGACGGCCAGCAGCGTCTTCTCCGAGAAGAGGAGCCCGCCTGCCACAGCCGCAACGCCCAGTAGCCCATGGACAGTTCGCCCGGTCCGCAGGTATCGCACGTGGAAGAACAGCGCGAGAACCATGGCCAGCTGCTGAGGCAGCTGGTTGAGCGCTGCAGCCCACCACAGGAACCCCGGGAGGTTCAACGGGGTGAACAGCATGAGCGTCAGGGGGACGAGGATCAGCCAGCGGGCACCGAAGAGCTCCAGAAGAAGGAGCAGGCACGAGATGGCCAGGAGGGCCTGGACCGCGGTGCTGACCAGGGCGACCGGCGTCCACCCGAGGGGGGCCAGGGCTGTCAGCGCAGAGACCCACAGATACGACCCGGGCATCACGTGGTTGTTGTAGGGGTGGAGGAGGTAGTCGGGGTCGAACGCCGAGTGCTCCAGTGCCCGCTCGATGAAGGTGAAGTCGTCGATGTAGAAGTAGCCGCGCAGGGCTGCCCATCCGCGCAACAGGGCCTGGAGGGCGATGAGTGCTCCTGCGACAAGGAGCACCCGCCGGGCCTGTCCGCGTCCGTCGGCCAGGGCGGCTGGCGACGCGGTCGCCCCGGAAGGCGCGACAGCCTCCTGGTCAGCCACCGGAGGTCTCTGCCGGTGCAGGCTTCTCGATCACATAGCGGGTGTAGACCCAGTGGCCGCCGTACATGTCCTCGTCCCACGCTGCCCGGACGACCCCACCGTGCTGTGCGGCGGCGGTGGCCACGTCGCCGGCACTCAGCGGGTGCATCTCCATCGGCGCAGGGTAGCGAAGCACCTGCTTCTGCAGGAACCTCATCGCCGGACGGGGGAGCACCCGGGTGAGCACGCCGCGCCACGAGCGGTCGGGGCGGGTGGCCACCTGGACCGCGGCGATGCCGCCAGGACGCAGCACCCGCACCAGCTCGGCGAGGTAGCCGGCGGCATAGGGCGGCGGGATGTGCTGGAGCACGAGGGCGGAGTTGGCGAAGTCGAAGCTCCCGTCCGGGAACCGGGAGAGGTCCTCGGCCTCGTTGAGGACGAACTCCACCCGGTGCTCGACATCGAGGGCCTGGGCCCGCTCGATCATGGTGGGGGAGACGTCGACGCCGACGACGCGGTCGAAGTGGTCGCGCAGCGCCTGGGCCAGCCTGCCGGCCCCCGACCCGAAGTCGATGGCCGCGCCGGTGCCCGGCGTCAGGCCCAGCCCGCGCACCTTGTCCAGGAGGCCCTCGATCTCCTCGCGGCCGGTGCGGAAGAAGTCATCGGGCTGCCAGCCCTCGTGTCGCGTCGAGGGAGAGACGAGCACCGCCCACAGCGGGTCCTCCGCGCCAAGAGTCGTCCAGTCGCGCCGGGTGCGGTCCAGGCTCACGAGTCACCTCTCTCCGGCGCGGGGCGCCTCTCGGTGCCGCGCCCAGCGCCCGACCTGGTCCAAGCTGGACAATCCGGTCGAAAACTCGTCGCCGAGAATTGCGGCGCGCTCAGGCTACTTGCTGGTAGGTTTCCGCTCAACCCTGACGGGCCGACGCCGGCCCTCCCTGTGGAAGGACGACACGTGAAGCGAATTCTCGGCCTCCTGGCTTTTGGCCTCGGAGTGCTCCTGCTCGTCATGGCGCCAGTGATCAAGTTCGCTGTCGCGCCCGGTCTGCTCAAGGCGCCCGTCGATCTCGACGTGACGCTGCCGCACGGTGGTGAGAACTTCACCTATCTCTCCGCCAAGGACGGTGGCGAGATCGTGCTGCCCTATGTGTCGGTCTCGCGGCACATCCGGACCAACACCGACCTGTCCAACGACAAGGTCGCGGTCTATGAGCAGGCGCTGTGCCTCTCGCGCAGCGACGACAAGGCCCAGCTGCCCTGCACGACCGGCTCCGACGACCGGACGATCGCCAACTACTACCGATCGTTCGCCTTCGACCGCAAGACCGGCATGGCCGTCAACGGCAATGTCTGTGGCTCGGATGGCAAGACCGACTGCAAGAACACCTACAACGACAAGCCCGTCACCCGCGAGGGCGTCGGCTCCATCTTCCCGATGGGCACCGAGAAGAAGGACTACCTCGTCTGGGACGACCCGTCCGGGAAGGCCTGGCCGGCGAAGTTCTCGGGCGTGGAGAAGATCGAGGGTCTGGAGACCTACAAGTTCGTCCAGACGATCACCGACGCCCCGGCCGACACCAAGGGTCTGCCCTCGCTCTACAGCAACACCCGCACCCTGTGGGTCGAGCCGCGGACGGGCGCGACCATCCATGGTCAGGAGGAGCTCGACCAGCGCCTCACCGGCGAGGAGCCGGGCAAGTCGGGTCTCAACCCTCAGCTCGAGAACAAGACGGCGCTGAAGGGCACCCTCGCCTTCCTCCCCGAGGCCAACAAGATCCAGGCCGACAAGGCGCGCGAGGGCATCAAGTCCATCGACATGATCACCAAGTGGCTGCCGCTGGCGCTCCTGGTCCTCGGCGCCCTGCTCGCTCTGCTCGGCTACCTGCTCAGCCGCCGTGGCCGCGACGACGACGACCAGCGGGCCGCCCGGCGGACGGTCGGGCCCGACGAGTCCCGCGAGCGGGTCGTCCGGTCCGGCTCGGCAGGCGCCTCGGCCCCGACCGAGCGAATGGAGCCGGCCGTCGACCGGCGCGGCCGCGACCTCGACGGTCGCTGACGCAGCCGACCGCACGAGGGGGTCGACACCACATGGTGTCGACCCCCTCGTCGTCTGGGTGGGAACGCTACGGGCGCCGCGCGATGAAGATCGCCGTGCCGGGGATGAGCTGCCCCCGCAGTGGGGACCAGCCGCCCCAGATCTGGTCGTTGCGCGCCGGCCATTCGGGCTCGACCAGGTCGACCAGGACCAGCCCGGCCGCGGTGATCTCCCGCACCCGGTCGCCGACCGTGCGGTGGTGCTCGGCGTAGACGACCCCGCCGGTGCCGTCCTCCTCGACATAGGGGGAGCGGTCGAAGTAGGACTGGCTGATCCGCAGCCCGTGATCGCCCGGGTCGTCGGGGAAGGCCCAGCGCATCGGGTGGGTGGTGGCGAAGACGAACCGCCCGCCGGGCCGGAGCACTCGGGCCGCCTCGCGCATCAGCAGTGCGGAGTCGGCGACAAAGGGGACGGCGCCGTAGGACGTGAAGACCAGGTCGAATCCCGCGTCGGCGAAGGGCAGCGCGCACGCGTCGGCCTGCACGAATGGCACGGCAGCGCTCATGCTCTGGTTGAGGGTGAGTCCTGTGCGGATCATCCCGATCGACAGGTCGGAGGAGACCACACGGGCCCCCTCGCCGGCCAGCCAGCGGGCGCACTGGCCCGCGCCGCCACCGATCTCGAGCACGTCCAGCCCTGCCACATCGCCCAGGAGCCCCAGCTCGGACTCGCGCCACCCCTCCGGGCCCCAGACGAAGTCGGCGTCGCCGAGAAACGCGCCGTGCTCGAGGTAGTAGTCCTCGGCCTCGGCGTCCCACCAGGCGCGGTTGCCCCCGGCGGTCTCGGCCGGTCCGACCTGACGGCGGGACACGCGGCTGACCTCGCCCGGCGGCATACTGGCTCCTTTTGCTCCCTGTTGCGTGGATCGGTACGATTGACGCGCACTCGTGTGCGTGGTCTCAGCCTCACCCGGCGGTGACCGCACCGGGGTGCACGAACCATCTGTCCGCACTATTCCATCTGTTCCGCATCGGAGTTCCTACTACATGACTGCCAGCACGGTCGACACGACCGCCCCTCAGATCGCCGTCAACGACATCGGCTCTGAGGAAGACCTTCTCGCCGCTATCGACGCGACCATCAAGAACTTCAACGATGGCGACATCGTTGAGGGCCGCATCGTCAAGGTCGACCGGGACGAGGTCCTGCTCGACATCGGCTACAAGACCGAGGGCGTCATCCCCTCGCGTGAGCTGTCCATCAAGCACGACGTCGACCCCTCTGAGGTCGTCAACGTCGGCGACGAGGTCGAGGCCCTGGTCCTCCAGAAGGAGGACAAGGAGGGCCGGCTGATCCTGTCCAAGAAGCGTGCGCAGTACGAGCGCGCCTGGGGCACGATCGAGAAGGTCAAGGAGGAGGACGGCGTCGTCACCGGCACCGTCATCGAGGTCGTCAAGGGCGGCCTCATCCTCGACATCGGCCTGCGCGGCTTCCTGCCCGCCTCCCTCGTCGAGATGCGTCGCGTCCGCGACCTCCAGCCCTACGTCGGCAAGGAGATCGAGGCCAAGATCATCGAGCTCGACAAGAACCGCAACAACGTGGTCCTGTCGCGTCGCGCCTGGCTCGAGCAGACCCAGTCCGAGGTCCGCACGACCTTCCTCAAGGAGCTCCAGAAGGGCCAGGTCCGTCAGGGCGTCGTGTCCTCGATCGTCAACTTCGGTGCGTTCGTCGACCTCGGCGGCGTCGACGGTCTCGTCCACGTCTCCGAGCTGTCCTGGAAGCACATCGACCACCCGTCCGAGGTCGTCGAGGTCGGCGACCAGGTCACCGTCGAGGTCCTCGACGTCGACATGGACCGCGAGCGTGTCTCCCTGTCGCTCAAGGCGACCCAGGAGGACCCGTGGCAGCACTTCGCCCGCACCCACGGCATCGGCCAGGTCGTCCCGGGCAAGGTCACCAAGCTCGTCCCGTTCGGTGCGTTCGTGCGCGTCGACGACGGCATCGAGGGCCTGGTCCACATCTCCGAGCTGGCCGAGCGCCACGTCGAGCTGCCTGAGCAGGTCGTCCAGGTCGGCCAGGAGATCTTCGTCAAGGTCATCGACATCGACCTCGAGCGTCGCCGCATCTCGCTGAGCCTCAAGCAGGCCAACGAGGCCGGTGCCCAGCTGGCCGAGTTCGACCCGACCCTCTACGGCATGGCCGCGGAGTACGACGAGCAGGGCAACTACAAGTACCCCGAGGGCTTCGACGCCGAGACCAACGAGTGGCTCGAGGGCTACGAGAAGCAGCGCGAGACCTGGGAGAAGCAGTACGCCGACGCCCACGCGCGCTGGGAGGCCCACAAGACGCAGGTCGAGGAGGCCGCCAAGGCCGACGCCGAGGCCGCGTCCTCGGGTGACGCGCCGACGTCCTACTCCTCCGGTGGCTCGTCCTCGTCGTCGACCTCCGAGTCCGCGGCTCCCGCCGAGGGCACCCTCGCCTCTGACGAGGCGCTGGCTGCGCTCCGCGAGAAGCTCACCGGCAACTGATCAGCTGATCGGCAGCGGGGCCCGGCACCTTCTGGTGCCGGGCCCCGCTCGCGTCTGCACGGCATACCGTCCGGCTGGCCGAGATGCGGGTATGCCGCGGGCGCGGCACCGGTGTTGGATAGGGGACATGGCCCGCACCATCGCAACCAACACCTCGGTCGACCGCGCCGGACTGGCTGACTTCGTCCGGCCGCGCCACCACATGGTCCTGATGACGACCCGCTCCGACGGGCGTCCCCAGGCCTCCCCGGTCTCGGGTGGCATGGACGAGCAGGGCCGCATCGTGATCTCGACCTATCCCGAGCGCGCCAAGACCGCCAACGCGCGCCGCGACCCGCGGGTGAGCGTCATGGTGCTGTCCGACGACTTCGGCGGCGCGTGGGTCCAGGTGGACGGCGACTGCGAGGTCATCGACGCCCCCGACTCGGTCGAGCCGCTCGTCGACTACTACCGCTGCATCAGCGGCGAGCACCCCGACTGGGACGAGTACCGTGCCGCCATGCTCAAGCAGGGCAAGTCCCTACTGCGCATCACCCCGACCCGCTGGGGTCCCGTCGCGACCGGTGGCTTCCCCGCCCGGCTGGCCGAGGGCTGACGCCGTGCTCCGCATCGGCCTGACGGGAGGGATCGGCTCCGGGAAGTCCACCGCCGCATCGCGATTCGAGGCACTGGGGGCGACGGTCATCGACGCAGACCGACTGGCCAGGGAGGTCCTCGCCCCCGAGACCGACGGGCTGGCGGCGGTGCGTGAGCGCTTCGGCGACGGTGTGATCGCCGCCGACGGGGCACTGGACCGCGCGGCCCTGGGCGCGATCGTCTTCGGCGACGAGCAGGCCCGGCGCGACCTGGAGTCGATCACCCACCCTCGCATCGCCGCCCGCACAGCGGAGCTGGCCGCGGCGGCGCCTCAGGACGGCATCCTCGTGCACGACGTGCCGCTGCTCGTCGAGAAGGGCATGGGCGCGGCATACCACCTCGTCGTCGTCGTGGGGGCAGACGAGGAGACCCGGGTGCGCAGGCTGGTCGAGCACCGCGGCTTCACCGAGGACGACGCCCGGGCCCGCATCCGCAGCCAGGCGAGCGATGAGCAGCGGCACCGCGCCGCCGACGTCTGGCTGGAGAACTCCGGTCGGCCGGAGGTGCTCGCCCGGCGCGTGGAGGGGCTGTGGCACAAGCGGCTCCAGCCCTTTGCCGCAAACCTGGCGACCGGCTCCTACAGCCGGCGCCCGGAGCTGCTGGCGCTCTCGGCGCCCGACCCGACCTGGCCCGACCAGGGCGAGCGGATGATCGCCCGCCTCCGCCGGGCACTGGGCGAGACGGCGCGGACGATCGACCACGTGGGGTCGACGAGTGTGCCCGGACTGATCGCCAAGAACGTCATCGACATCCAGGTGGGCGTCGACTCGCTCGCCGACGTGGATGCCCCCGATGTCGTGGGTTCGCTTGCGGCAGCAGGCTTCCCGCGTGCGACGGGCGAGTGGAGCGACCAGCCACGCGACTATGACGACGCGCCCGAGCCCAAGCGCATGCACGGCTCGGCCGACCCCGACCGGGTGGCCCACATCCACATCCGGGAGGTCGGCTCGCCCGCCTGGCGCGACGCCCTGCTCTTCCGCGACTGGCTCCGGGCCGACGAGGAGGTGCGCACGGCGTATGCCGCGGAGAAGCTCCGGCTCGCCGCGGAGCTCACCTCCACCTCGGCCTATGCCGAGGGCAAGGAGCCGTGGTTCGCGGCGGTCTGGCCGCACGCCGACGAGTGGGCCGAGGAGACCGGCTGGACGGCAGGCGGCTGAGCGGTGCCGTCCTATCGCGCTGGGGTGGCCGTCCGTGAGGTGCTGCCCGGACATCGCCCGGAGGAGGTGCTCCCGGCGGCCGTGCGTGGCGTGGCCGACACCCATCTGGTCGAGGACTCCGGGCTCGACATCGTGCGCGGGGTGCCACGCATCGAGGTGCGCTTCCTGATCGAGGTCGAGACCGACGAGGGCGAGGACGAGGAGGCGCGCGAGGTCGCGCGGCGCCTCGCCGCCGCGGTCGGCGAGGTCGCCTCGTGGGGAGACCTGCGGCTGCGTCGCCGGCAGGGCGGTCGCTGGCTCCGACTGCCCGTCTGATCTCGGCTGTCGGTGCCGCCGCGTACCGTTGTCGACATGCGCCCGACCACTGACCTCCAGCGTGCAGTCGCGCCCTTCGACGTCATCTCCGAGTTCGAGCCGGCCGGCGACCAGCCGCAGGCCATCGCCGAGCTCGCCCGCCGCATCAACGCGGGGGAGCAGGACGTCGTCCTCCTCGGTGCCACCGGCACCGGCAAGTCCGCGACCACGGCCTGGCTGGTCGAGCAGGTCCAGCGGCCCACCCTCGTGATGGCGCCCAACAAGACGCTGGCGGCCCAGCTGGCCAACGAGTTCCGTGAGCTGCTGCCCAACAACGCCGTCGAGTACTTCGTCTCCTACTACGACTACTACCAGCCCGAGGCCTACGTCCCCCAGACCGACACCTACATCGAGAAGGACTCCTCGATCAACGAGGAGGTGGAGCGGCTGCGCCACAGCGCCACCAACTCCCTGCTCACCCGCCGTGACGTGGTCGTGGTGGCCTCGGTCTCGTGCATCTATGGCCTGGGCACGCCCCAGGAGTATGTCGACCGGATGGCCAAGCTGCGGGTGGGCGACGAGGTCGACCGCGACGAGCTGCTCCGCCGGTTCGTGACCATGCAGTACACCCGCAACGACCTGGCGTTCACCCGCGGCACCTTCCGGGTGCGCGGCGACACCGTCGAGATCATCCCCGTCTACGAGGAGCTCGCGGTGCGCATCGAGTTCTTCGGCGACGAGATCGAGCGCATCTACACCCTCCACCCCGTCAGCGGCGAGATCGTCCGCGAGGAGCAGGAGATGTATGTCTTCCCCGCCTCGCACTATGTCGCCGGGCCCGAGCGGATGGAGCGCGCGATCGACGGGATCGAGCGCGAGCTGGCCCACCAGCTCGAGACCTTCGAGCGCCAGGGCAAGCTGCTGGAGGCCCAGCGGCTGCGCATGCGCACGACCTATGACATCGAGATGATGCGGCAGGTCGGGTCCTGCTCCGGCATCGAGAACTACTCGATGCACATCGACGGGCGCATGCCGGGGTCGGCCCCCAACTGTCTGCTCGACTACTTCCCCGAGGACTTCCTGCTCGTCATCGACGAGTCCCACCAGACCGTGCCGCAGATCGGCGCGATGTACGAGGGCGACATGTCCCGCAAGCGCACCCTGGTCGACCACGGTTTCCGGCTGCCCTCGGCGATGGACAACCGGCCGCTGAAGTGGGAGGAGTTCCTCGAGCGCATCGGCCAGACCGTCTATCTGTCGGCCACCCCCGGTGACTACGAGCTGGCCAAGTCCGACGGCTTCGTCGAGCAGGTCATCCGCCCCACCGGCCTGGTCGACCCCGAGGTCGTCCTCAAGCCCACCAAGGGCCAGATCGACGACCTGCTCCACGAGATCCGCACCCGCACCGAGCGCAACGAGCGCATCCTGGTCACCACCCTGACCAAGAAGATGGCCGAGGACCTGACCGACTACCTCCTCGACAAGGGCGTGCGGGTGCGCTATCTCCACTCCGACATCGACACCCTCCGCCGGGTCGAGCTGCTGCGCGAGCTGCGGCTGGGCGAGTTCGACGTGCTGGTCGGCATCAACCTGCTGCGCGAGGGCCTGGACCTGCCCGAGGTCTCGCTCGTGAGCATCCTCGACGCCGACAAGGAGGGCTTCCTGCGCTCGGCCCGCTCCCTGATCCAGACCATCGGCCGAGCGGCCCGCAATGTCGCGGGACAGGTCCACATGTATGCCGACAAGGTCACCCCCAGCATGCAGCAGGCCCTCGAGGAGACCACCCGGCGCCGCGAGAAGCAGATCGCCTACAACACCGAGCACGGCATCGACCCCCAGCCGCTGCGCAAGAAGATCGCCGACATCACCGACATGCTCCAGCGCGAGGACGCCGACACCGAGGAGCTGCTCGGCTCGGGCCGCAACCAGTCCCGCGGCAAGGGCTCGCGGGGGAGTGCCGCGGCTGCGGGCCCCGCCGCACCCCGCAGCCTGCCCGCGTCAGAGCTGGCCAGCCTCATCCAGGACCTGACCTCCCAGATGCACCAGGCCGCGGCCGACCTCCATTTCGAGCTCGCGGCCCGGCTGCGTGACGAGATCGGCGACCTCAAGAAGGAGCTGCGTCAGATGGACCGCGCGACGGGGTGAGCCGGGTAGCCGGCCCGCGCGCGGCATACCCCGACGCGGACGAAGGCCGCGTTCCGGGCGCGGATCTGCCACAATGCTCGGGATCGCATCGGAGGGGAGTATCCCCAACACGCGGCATCCTCGTCATCACGGTCGGCGGCGGCAACGCGCGTCCGGCCCGGGGAGCCGGTCCGCCACAGGGCGGGAGAGACCTCCGGCCACCTCACGTGACCGGAAAGGCAGACGCCTATGAACGTGCCCCAATGGGTCTGGATCACCACGCTCGTGCTGGCAGCCGCAGTGCTGCTCTTCGATGTCGTGCTCATCGCCAAGCGCCCCCATGTCCCCTCCACCAAGGAGGTCTCGGTCTTCCTCGGGATCTACATCGGGGCGGCCGTCCTGTTCGGCCTGGGGGTCTGGTACTACGCCGGGGGCAAGTTCGCCGGGGAGTTCTTCGCCGGCTGGCTGACCGAGTACTCCCTGTCGGTGGACAACCTGTTCATCTTCCTGCTGATCATGGCCAAGTTCGCCGTGCCGGAAAAGCTCCAGCAGTCGGCGCTCATGGTCGGCATCGTGATCGCGATCATCCTGCGCGGCCTGTTCATCTGGGTCGGTGCGGCGGCGATCAACAACTTCTCCTGGGTCTTCTACATCTTCGGCGCCTTCCTCATCTACACCGCGATCAAGCTCGCGACCGAGGGCGAGAGCGACGACGAGGAGTTTGAGGAGAACCGCTTCATGAGGATGGTCGAGTCGCGGATCCCGGCCACCCAGGAGTGGAACGGCGCCAAGGCCTTCGTCCGCGAGAACGGCAAGCGGCTCGCGACCCCGATGCTCTTCGTCATCCTCGCGCTCGGCACCACCGACCTGCTCTTCGCGCTCGACTCGATCCCCGCGATCTACGGTCTGACCAAGGAGCCCTACCTCGTCCTGACCGCCAACATCTTCGCGCTGATGGGCCTGCGCCAGCTCTATTTCCTCATTGGCGGCCTGCTCAAGAAGCTTGTCTACCTCTCGATCGGCCTCGCCGTGCTGCTCGCCTTCATCGGCGTCAAGCTCATCCTGCACGCCCTGCACGAGAACGAGCTGCCCTTCATCAACGGCGGTCAGCACGTCGGTGTGCCGGAGATCCCGATCTCGGTCTCCCTCGGCGCGATCGTGGTCATCCTCGGCATCACGACCATCGCGTCGCTGTGGAAGTCCAACCGCGACGCCAAGGCGGGCATCGAGGGCTGACGCGGCCCGCGGCATACTGCCGGCCACTGCTCGACGCGCAGAGGGGCCGGACACCATCACGGTGTCCGGCCCCTCTACGCTGTCTCGGTCTCAGGCGCCGCTGCGGGCGCCGCCCTCCTCGAGATCGGTGTCGGCCTCGGGGCCTCGGGGACGGCCGCCCATGACCAGCGCACTGGCCAGGACCACGAGCACCATGCCGAGCAGCTGGAGGCCGTGCAGCCGCTGGCCGAGCACCAGGAAGCCCGACAGCGCCGCGACGGCCGGCTCCAGACTGAGCAGGATGCCGAAGACGGCGGGGGAGAGGCGGCGCAGCGCCACCAGCTCCAGCGAATAGGGCAGCACCGAGGACAGCAGCGCGATGCCGATGCCGCGCGCGACCACGCTGCCGTCCCACTCCGGCAGCGTGCCCAGACCGAACGGCGCGGCGATCACCAGGCCGACCACCATCGCCAGTGCCACCCCGTCCAGCGCCGGGAACTCCCGGCCTGCGGCGCTGCTGGTGAGGATGTATGCCGCCCAGAAGGCCCCCGCCAGCGCGGCGAGTCCCAGCCCGGTCCACTCGAGCGACTCCAGCGGGACGGACAGTGCCTCCGAGATCAGGACGACGCCGACCGCAGCCGCGGCCACGGCCAGAAAGTCCTTGGGGCGACGTGAGAGGGCCGTCGCAAGCAGCAGCGGGCCGATGAACTCGACGGTCACCGCGACGCCGATCGGCAGATGGCCGAGGGAGGCATAGAAGGAGAGGTTCATCAGGCCCATGGCCAGGCCATAGGCGACGACGGTGGCCCAGGCCCGCCGGGAGTAGCCGCGCAGCCGGGGACGCGCGATCACCAGGAGGACGGCGGCGGCGATGCCCAGTCGCAGCGTCACCGAGCCGGCCGCCCCGATCTGCGGCACCAGCGTCGCTGCCAGCGCCCCACCGAACTGGACCGAGACGACCGCCACGAGCACGAGCAGCGGCGCGGGGACGGCGCGGGCGGAGGTGGTCACGGGGTCACTGTAGGGGTGTGGACGGGGCGAGACTCGCGCCGTCCGGGGTGGTGGCGGCGCGGTGCCTGCGAGGGGTGGGACGACGCGGGGTAGGTTCGTCGGGTGAGCAACCCGACGCAGCCTCTCCGCGCCCGCGGACGCCGTGGTCTCGCGCTGGGTCTGGGGGCGCTCCTGGTCGTCGCGGCCCTCCTCGCCGCGGTGTTCGTCACGCAGCGTGAGGACGGGCCCGTGCGCGTGATGGTGGTCGGCGACTCCCTCAGCCACGGCATGCCCGGCGATCACACGTGGCGCTACTGGGCGGCGCGGCAGCTGGCCGAGGAGCAGGTGGCCTTCCGATATGTCGGCCCCTACACCGGCACCTACGACTTCTACGCCGACCCGCGCGTCGACGCCACGTGCCCGGTGCCGGCCGACGGAGCGCTGGACCCGGCGGCCACCGACGGACCATACGGCGCGCCATTCCCCGACGGGGTCGGCACCGCCCACGCCGCCAGATGGGGCCAGACCCTCGCAAGGGCGCTGGGCTCGGTGCCCGGGCAGGTCGGCCCGGCCAGACCCGACGTCGTGGTGATCGAGCTGGGCTTCAACGACCTCCACTACGGCACCCGGTGGGAGCTGACCCAGGACCGCCTCCAGTCGCTGGTCGCGGCCGTGCGGGCCCATGCCCCCGAGGCCGATATCGTGCTCACGACGGTCCCCTTGGTGGCGCCGGCGGCCGGCAACCCCGACAACCGCGCCACCACACGGCTCTACAACGAGGACCTCTCCCGGTTCGCCCAGCGGCTGACCACCGATGCGTCAAGAGTCGTGGTCGCCGACCTGGCGGGCGGCTACGACAGCGCCACGATGACCTGGGACGGCACGCACCCCAACGCCGCGGGGGAGCAGCAGCTGGCCAGATCGGTCCTGGCCGCCCTCGGGCAGGTCGGGGTCGGCCCGGGTCGCTGGACGCTGCCCGGACCCGTGGCCGAGGACCGCCCCCTCGAGCCGCCGGCCCTGACCGCCGTGCCCGGCCCGCACGGGGTGGACCTGACGTGGACGCACGTCCCCGGCGCCACGGCATACCGCATCGCGTCCAAGACCGCCGACGACCCCGCCGAGCCGAGGCCTCTGCCCAGCGCAGTCCTGGACGACCACTTCACCGACCAGGGGCTGCCGGCCGGCACCCGGATGGTCTATACCGTGACCGCGATCCGCGGCACCACGGTCGGCGCGGCGAGCGAGCCCCAGCAGGTGACGGCCGGCGCGGCGACCCCCCTGGTCTGCCCCTCCGGCGCCAGCCCGACATCCTCACCCGCCTCCTGACCGGGTCGCCCGGGGTGAACTAGCCTGCGGCCCATGACCACCGATGTCCCGCAGCCGCTCACCCGGCCAGAGCGGCTGGCCCGCCTGCCCTTCACCCGTGAGCACGGGCGGGTCCTCGTCGGCTCGGGCACCGGCTGGGCCCTCGACGCCATGGACGTCGGGCTGATCTCCTTCGTGCTCGTCGTCCTGGCGAGGCAGTGGGATCTCGACACCGGCGAGAAGTCCTGGGTCGTGACCGTCGGCTTCATCGGCATGGCGATCGGGGCGACGCTGGGCGGTCGGCTGTCCGACCGGTGGGGACGACGCGCCGTCTTCGCCGCGACCTTGGTCGTCTATGGCCTCGCGACCGGGGCATCGGCGCTGGTCGGCGGCCTCACGGCATTCCTCTGCCTGCGTTTCCTCGTCGGCCTCGGGCTGGGAGCCGAGCTGCCCGTCGCCTCGACCCTGGTCAGCGAGCTCTCGCCCTCCCGGATCCGCGGCCGGCTGGTCGTGGCGCTGGAGTCGTTCTGGGCGCTGGGCTGGATCCTCGCGGCCGTGATCGGCTTCTATGTCGTGCCCCGCGGGGAGGACGGCTGGCGGTGGGGGCTGGCCTTCGGCCTGCTGCCGGCGCTGTATGCCGTGGTCGTGCGCTTCGGGATGCCCGAGTCGGTCCACTTCCTCGAGCGTGCCGGCCGTGAGGAGGAGGCGGAGCGGGTCGTGCGCCGCTTCGAGCAATCGGCCGGGGTGCCGGCGCCCGCGCGCACCCGAGAGCTGCCCGAGCGGGCCCCGGCCCCGGCCGGCCAGCTCTGGTCGCCGCCGCTGCGGGCCCGGACCCTGGGGATCTGGCTGGTCTGGTTCGGCGTCAACTTCGCCTACTACGGGGCCTTCATCTGGCTGCCGTCGATGCTGGTCCAGCGCGGCTTCACCGTGACCACCTCATTCGGCTACACGCTGGTGATCACGCTCGCCCAGCTGCCCGGGTATGCCGTCTCGGCCCTCCTCATCGAGCGCTGGGGGCGCAAGCCGACGCTCATGGTCTTCCTGGCCGGGTCGGCCGTGGCCGCGTGGCTGTTCGGCCAGGCCGCCACCGAGGCCTCGATCATCGCGGCCGGCTGCGCGCTGTCCTTCTTCAACCTCGGGGCGTGGGGCGCCCTCTATGCCGTGACGCCCGAGATCTATCCGACCTCGCTGCGCGGCACCGGGGCGGGGGCGGCCGCGGGATTCGGGCGGCTCGCGTCGATCGCGGCGCCGCTGATCGTGCCCCGCCTCATGGCGACGGGCGAGGCGGGCAGCACGCTCGCGTTCACCACCTTCGCCGCCGCATTCGCCCTCGCCGTCGTCGCGACCCTCCTCCTGCCGGAGCTGCGCGGCCGGGAGCTGGCCGAGTAGCCGCGACGGGCCCGGCGAGCAGGGCGTGGCCAGCGGGTGAACTCTGCAGCCGGATGGGGCTGGCGAACTCCGGGACCCGCCGACGGGCAGCTAGACACGGAGGCCGCACGCGGCATACGGCAGCTCACCAGGAGGCAGGATGCGCACGCTCGCGATCACCCAGAACATCACGCTGGACGGGGCCGTCGAGATGATCGGCGACTGGTTCGACCCGCAGGGCGAGGCCAACGCGACCGCGGTGTGGGAGGAGTTGCGATCGCACCAGCAGGCCTCCGACGCGGTGCTGCTGGGCCGGGAGACCTTCGAGTCCTTCCGCGGCTACTGGCGCGACCTGGAGGATGACCCGACCGGCTCCAGCGACCACCTCAACTCGGTGACGAAGTATGTGGTCTCCTCGACACTCGCCGACCCCGACTGGGCGGGGACGGTCGTGCTCGACGGCGCCGACCTGGTGGGTGCCGTCACTGCGATCAAGTCCGAGCCCGGCAAGGACATCGTCGTGACCGGCTCGATCAGCCTCTGCCACGACCTGATCCGCGCCGACCTCGTCGACGAGTACCGGCTCTTCGGCTATCCCGTCGTGCAGGGGGAGGGCAGGCGGCTCTTCCCCGACGGCGTCACGCCGCATCGGCTCAGCCTGGTGGAGGCCAGGCCGCTCGGCGACGCGATGGTCTACTCGCGCTACGCCCGGGCCTGAGGGAGCGCCGCCGCCACCGAGCGAGTGGTCGCCGGGGTGCCGCCGATGGGGGGGCCGCGGACCACATCCAGCCCACGCCCCCGCGCAGCCCCGTAGGCTCACCAGCCGCGGTCGCGCCACTCCTGGAGGTGGGCGCGCTCGGCACCGAGCGTGGAGTCGGAGCCGTGGCCGGGATAGAACCACGTGTCGTCGTCATAGACGTCGAAGACGCGGCTGCTGACGTCCTCGATGAGCGAGTCGAAGGACTGGCCCTCGTTTGTGGTGTTGCCGACGCCGCCGGGGAAGAGACTGTCGCCGGTGAAGAGGTGGTTGTGTCCCTCGGGATCGGCATAGGCGAGCGCGACCGAGCCGGGCGTGTGGCCGCGCAGGTGGATCACGTCGAGCACGCTCTCACCGACGCGGATCTGGTCGCCGTGGCGCAGGCTGTGGTCGGGCAGTGCCGGCAGGGCGGCCGCGTCGTCGGCCCCGGCATAGGTCTCGGCGCCGGTCTCGCGGGCCACCTCGGCCAGGGCGCGGGTGTGGTCCCAGTGCTGGTGGGTGGTCACGAGGTGGTCGAGCCGGCCGGTGCCCTCGGCGATGAGCGCCATGACGCGCTCGGGGTCGTCGGCGGCGTCGATGAGCAGCTGCTCGCCGGTGGCAGCGTCGGTGAGCAGATAGACGTTGTTGTGCATGTCCGAGACCGACATCTTGCGGATCGTCAGGTGCGGCAGCTCGCGGACACTGCTCCGGCCGCCCGGCGTGACCTCGGGGCTGTAGCCGTCGGCCGGGGCGGTGGTGGGCTCGCTCATCTCGTCCTCCTGTGCTGGTCGGTAACTGCCCCCGACGCTACCGGGTGCCCCCGGACAGTGATGTCGTATGCCGCGTGACGGGTCCTGCGCAGCCCACCCGCCGGGGTGGCGTTCGCCCGCAGCGCAGCCACGCGGCATTCGGCTGTCGGTGGGCCCGCATAGCATTGACGGGTGCCTGATCCACGTCCCGCCGCCTCTGCCGTCCTGACCGGGGCGGCCCCCCGCCGCACCCATGACCACCTGATCGTCCGCGGCGCCCGCGAGCACAACCTCAAGGACGTCTCGATCGAGATCCCCCGTGACTCGCTGGTCGTCTTCACCGGCCTGTCCGGCTCGGGCAAGTCCTCCCTGGCGTTCGACACGATCTTTGCCGAGGGGCAGCGCCGCTATGTCGAGTCGCTGTCGGCCTATGCCCGCCAGTTCCTCGGGCAGATGGACAAGCCCGACGTCGACTTCATCGAGGGTCTCTCGCCCGCGGTCTCGATCGACCAGAAGTCGACCAACCGCAACCCGCGCTCGACGGTCGGCACCATCACCGAGGTCTACGACTACCTCCGCCTGCTCTATGCCCGCGCGGGCCGCCCCCACTGCCCGGTCTGCATGGAGCCCATCGGCCGCCAGACCCCTCAGCAGATCGTCGACCGACTCCTGGAGCTGCCCGAGCGGACCCGCTTCCAGATCCTCGCTCCCGTCGTGCGTGCGCGGAAGGGCGAATACGTCGACCTCTTCGCCGAGCTCCAGACCAAGGGCTTCTCCCGTGCCCGGGTCGATGGCGAGGTCGTCTCCCTCAGCGAGCCGCCGACGCTCGAGAAGCAGGTCAAGCACACCATCGACGTCGTGGTCGACCGGCTGGTGGCCAAGGGAGCCGACTCGTCGGCCAAACAGCGGCTGACCGACTCGGTCGAGACCGCGCTCGGGCTGGCCGGTGGGGTGATGGTCGCCGAGTTCGTCGACGTCGCCGAGGACGACGACTCCGGTATGCCGCGTGAGCGGCGCTTCTCCGAGCGGCTCGCCTGCCCCAACGACCATCCGCTGTCCATGGACGAGATCGAGCCGCGCTCGTTCTCCTTCAACAGCCCCTTCGGCGCGTGCCCCGAGTGCACGGGCATCGGCACGGAGCTGGAGGTCGACCCCGAGCTGGTCGTCCCCGACCCCGACCTGTCGCTGTCCGAGGGCGCCATCGCGCCCTGGGCGCAGGGGAGTGGCTCTGCCGAGTACTTCCAGCGCGTCATGACGGCCCTGGCCAAGGACCTCAAGTTCTCCATGGACGTGCCCTGGGCGGCGCTGCCCGAGCGCGCCAGGGAGTCGCTTCTGTATGGCAAGGACCACAAGGTCCACGTGCGCTATCGCAACCGCTGGGGCCGGGAGCGCTCATACAGCACGGGTTTCGAGGGCGTCGTCCCGTTCGTGCGCCGGCGCCATGCCGAGACCGACTCGGAGTGGAGCAAGGAGCGCTACCAGGGATACATGCGCGAGATCCCCTGTCCGGTGTGCCGTGGCACACGACTGAAGCCCGAGTCGCTCGCTGTGCTGCTCGGCGGCAAGACGATCGCCGAGGTCTGCGCACTGTCGATCGCCGACTGCGCCGACTTCCTCGGGGGTGTCGAGTTGTCCGAGCGCGAGGCCGCCATCGCGGCCCGGGTGCTCAAGGAGATCGGCGCCCGGCTCGGCTTCCTGCTCGATGTGGGCCTCGACTACCTCTCCCTCGACCGCGCTGCGGGCACCCTCTCCGGCGGTGAGGCGCAGCGCATCCGGCTGGCCACCCAGATCGGCTCCGGCCTCGTGGGGGTGCTCTACGTCCTCGACGAGCCGAGCATCGGCCTGCACCAGCGCGACAACCACCGGCTGATCGAGACCCTCACCCGGCTGCGCGATCTCGGCAACACGCTCATCGTCGTCGAGCACGACGAGGACACGATCGCCACGGCCGACTGGGTGGTCGACATCGGTCCCGGCGCCGGCGAGCACGGCGGCCACGTCGTCCACTCCGGTCCGGTGGCGGGCCTGCTCGAGCACCCCGACTCGATCACTGGGCAGTACCTCTCCGGTCGCCGGGAGATCCCCGTGCCGCCGATGCGTCGCCCCCAGGAACCGGGCCGCGAGATCACCGTCGTCGGGGCGCGCGAGCACAACCTCAAGAGCGTCGACGTGAGCTTCCCGCTTGGCAATCTCGTTGCGGTCACAGGGGTTTCAGGGTCGGGCAAGTCGACGCTGGTCAACGACATCCTCTACACCGTCCTGGCCAACAAGCTCAACGGCGCACGCCAGGTCCCTGGCCGCCACAAGACGATCACCGGGCTCGAGGAGCTCGACAAGGTCGTCCACGTCGACCAGGGCCCGATCGGCCGCACCCCGCGGTCCAACCCGGCGACCTACACCGGTGTCTTCGACAACGTCCGCAAGCTCTTCGCCGAGACGAGCGAGGCCAAGGTCCGCGGCTACATGCCCGGGCGCTTCTCCTTCAACGTCAAGGGCGGGCGCTGCGAGGCCTGCTCGGGTGACGGCACCATCAAGATCGAGATGAACTTCCTCCCCGATGTCTATGTGCCGTGCGAGGTCTGCCACGGCGCGCGCTACAACCGCGAGACGCTCGAGGTGCATTTCAAGGGCAAGACGATCGCAGATGTGCTCGACATGCCCATCGAGGAGGCCCAGGACTTCTTCGCCGCAGTGCCCTCCATCGCCCGGCACATGAAGACCCTCAACGACGTCGGCCTCGGCTATGTCCGGCTCGGCCAGCCGGCCCCGACGCTGTCCGGCGGCGAGGCCCAGCGCGTCAAGCTCGCCACCGAGCTCCAGAAGCGCTCCACCGGCCGCACCGTCTATGTCCTCGACGAGCCGACCACGGGCCTGCACTTCGAGGACATCCGCAAGCTGCTGGCCGTGCTCCAGGGTCTGGTCGACAAGGGCAACACCGTCATCGTCATCGAGCATAACCTCGATGTCGTCAAGAACGCCGACTGGGTCATCGACATGGGCCCCGAGGGCGGCTCCGGCGGCGGCACCGTCGTCGCGTCCGGCACGCCGGAGGAGCTCGCCGAGGTGGCCGACTCCCACACCGGCCGCTTCCTGGGGCCGATCCTGGCCAAGGCGTCGGGTGCAGCGCGTCCGTCCACCGAGCGGCGGGCCTCCCCGACTGCCAAGAAGGCCGCCACCAAGCCCACGAAGTCGATCGAGAAAACTGCGGCCAAGAAGTCCGCCGCGAAGAAGGCGGTCGCGAAGAAGGCGGCGAGCAAGAAGGCTGCTGCCCCGAAGACGGCCTCCAAGGGCGGTGCGCGCAAGTCCACCACGGCGACCCGC
The DNA here is from genome assembly GCA_021287075.1 of Micrococcales bacterium. Lineage (GTDB taxonomy): Bacteria > Actinomycetota > Actinomycetes > Actinomycetales > Dermatophilaceae > JAJTBD01. Next base: position 33,110 of record JAJTBD010000007.1, read on the forward strand.
AAGGCCGGGTCGTGACCGGTCCGGGCACCGCGGCATACCGCGTCCGCACCGAGCGGGCCGGGGACCACGCGGCCGTCCGCGCGGTCACGGCGGCGGCATTCGCCGAGGCGCAGTTCCAGGCGCCGCCGGTCGAGCCCGACGGCGCCCCGGGCGAGGCCACCCTTGTCGGCTGGCTGCGTGCCGACGCGGCTGGCTTCGTGCCAGAGCTGTCGGTGGTCGCCGTCGCGCCAGGCGGTGAGGTCGTCGGGCATGCCATCGCCACACGGGGCGGCTTCGACGGCGAGTCCTCTTCTGTCCCAGCGCCGCTCGGGCTCGGGCCGGTGAGCGTGCTGCCGCAGTGGCAGGGGCGCGGCATCGGGTCGGGGCTGGTGCGCGAGGTCCTCGCCCGGGCTGACGCGCTCGGTCACCCCGTCGTCGTCCTCGTGGGAGACCCGGCCTTCTACTCCCGCCTTGGCTTCGTGCCGGCGGTGCAGCTCGGCATCCCCGCACCTGTCCCCGAGTGGGTCGAGGTCTACCAGGCGACCCCGCTGTCGGCCTGGGGCGGCGGCGACGTCCCTCGCCGCTTCCGCTACGCCGCGCCGTTCGACCGGCTCTGATCCGGCTCCCACACGCGCGATGAGGGGTATGCCGCGCACGCGGCATACCCCTCATCGTCGGGTGTGGCGGTGTGTCAGTCCTCGCCGAGATAGGCCTTGCGGACGTCGTCGCTGGTGAGCAGCTCCTTGCCGGTGCCCTCGAGGACGATCTTGCCGACCTCGAGGACATAGCCCTTGTCGGCGAGCTTGAGCGCCGCCTGGGCGTTCTGCTCCACGAGCAGGATCGTCGTGCCCTGCGAGCGCAGGGTGTCGACCGTGCTCATGATCCGCTTCATCATCAGGGGCGACAGGCCCATCGACGGCTCGTCGAGCATCAGCAGCTTGGGTCGGCTCATCATGGCCCGGCCCATTGCCAGCATCTGCTGCTCACCGCCCGAGAAGGTGCCTGCCGGCTGCTGCGACCGCTCGCCCAGGATGGGGAAGAGGTCATAGGCGGCCTGCAGGTCGGTGCGGATCTCCTTGTCGTTGCGGGCGAAGGCGCCGAGGAGCAGGTTCTCCTCCACCGTCATCCGCGGGAAGATCCGCCGGCCCTCGGGGGAGTGCGCCAGACCGAGCGTGACGATGTCGTGCGCCGGCACCTCGTCAATCCGCTTGCCCTGGAAGGTGATCGACCCGGCTGCCGGGCGGAGCAGACCCGAGATGGTGCGCAGGGTCGTGGTCTTGCCGGCGCCGTTGGTGCCGATGAGCGTGACGACCTGGCCCTCGTCGACGGAGAAGGAGATGCCCTTGACCGCGGTGATCTTGCCGTAGGCGACCTCGAGGTCCCTGACCTCCAGCATGGGGCTCACGCCTGCTCCTCCTCGTCGTCGGTGCCGCCACCGATATAGGCCTCGATGACGCGCGGGTCCGACTGCACCTCGGCGGGCGAGCCCTCGATGAGGGTCTCCCCACGCACGAGGCAGAGGACGCGGTCGCACAGGTTGAAGATGAACCGCATGTCGTGCTCGATGACGACGACGGCGATGCCCATGTCGCGGATCCGGAAGATCAGGTCACTGGCCTGACGGGTCTCCTGCGGGTTCATGCCCGCGGTCGGCTCGTCCAGCAGGATGACCTTGGGGTCCGTGGCGAGGGCGCGGGCGATCTCGAGCCGCCGCTGGTCGCCATAGGGCAGGTTGCGGGAGAGGTGCTCGGCCTTGTCGCCGAGCCCGACGAAGTCGAGCAGCTCCTGGGCACGCTCCCGGGTGGCCGCCTCCTCCCGCTTGTATTTCGGACCGCGCAGGATCGAGGTGAGCGGGCCCGCCGACGTGCGGCAGTAGCGCCCGACCATGACGTTCTCCAGCGAGGTCATGTTGCTGAAGAGGCGAATGTTCTGGAAGGTCCGGGCCATGCCCGCGGTGACGACCCGGCGCGGCTTCGGCGGCAGGGTCTCGCCGCTGAGCGTGACCTGCCCCTCGGTCGGCTTGTACATGCCCGTGAGGCAGTTGAAGAAGGTCGTCTTGCCGGCACCGTTGGGGCCGATCAGCCCGACGATCTCGCCCTCGTGGACGGTGAGGTCGACGTTGTTGACGGCGACGAGGCCGCCGAAGCGCATGACGACCCCGCGTGCCTCGACGACCGGGGCCCCGATGGCGGGCGCGGTCCGCTGCGGTGCGGTTGCTGCGGTGCTCATCTCACATCCTCCAGGTGCCAGTCCTCGACCTCTTCGGCCAGGGATTCGTCCTCGTCATGGAACTCCAGCTGACGGCGCCGGCTCGCGACCAGGCCCTCCGGCCGGAAGCGCATCATCAGCACGAGCAGCAGGCCGAACAGCAGCAGGCGGTACTCGCTGAAGAAGCGCAGCTTCTCGGGCATGAGCTTGAGGATCGTGGCGCCGATGAGGACGCCCGCGATCGTGCCCATGCCGCCGAGGACGACGGCCGCGAGCAGGAAGGCCGACTCGAGGAAGAGGTACTGGTCGGGCGAGACCGCGCTGTCCTGGTGGGCCTTGATCGTGCCCGCCAGACCGGCGAGGAAGGCGCCGCCGGCGAACGCGAGCAGCTTGAGGCCGAAGACGTTGACGCCCATGGCCTCCGCGGCCCGCTCGTCCTCCCGGATGGCGACCCAGCCACGGCCGATGCGGCTGTTGTTGAGTCGGGTGAAGACCAGGATGATGAAGCCGATCAGCAGCAGCAGGATGAAGTAGTAGTTGCTGAACCGGCCCAGCGGGATGCCGAAGACATTGTGGGTGTCGCCGAAGTTGAACGACCCGATCTGGAGGTCCGGGATGCCGGGGATGCCGTTGGGCCCGTTGGTCAGCTTGGGCCCGTTGTTGCCGTCCAGGTTGAACATGGCCAGTCGGAAGATCTCACCGAAGGCGAGGGTCACGATGGCCAGGTAGTCGCCGGACACCCGCAGGGTGGGGGAGCCGATGATCAGGCCGAAGATCGAGGCCACGATGGCACCGATCAGCATCGTCACCAGGAAGGGCGGCTTCCAGCCGATCGTGGCGAAGGCGGAGTTCGACATCATCGCGCCGATGTAGGCGCCCGACCCGAGGAAGGCGATGTAGCCCAGGTCGAGCAGGCCGGCGAGGCCGACGACGATGTTGAGGCCGATGGCCGTGGCCGCGAAGATCAGCACCTGCGTGGCGATCGACATGTTGGCGTCCGAGCCGTTCTGGGTGAACGGGAAGAGGAATGCCACCGCGAATGCCGCGAGCGTCAGCACGTGCTTGTGGCGCTGGGCCACGTGGCCGAACCAGGTGAAGAACCCCGAGCGGGCCAGGCCCATGCTGAGGGCGATGATGAAGGCCAGCCCGAGCACGAACAGCCAGGCGTCGTCCTGGTTGAGCAGGTATGCCGCGAGAAAGAGGACCGCGGCCATCGACAGGGCGATCACCAGGATCTCGGCCCAGCCGGGGATGCGGGCACTGTGCATCTGGCCGAGCTCGCGCTGCGGCACGAAGCGCGAGCCGACGAACATCAGCAGCGCGCCGACGAGTGCGATCCAGCCGCCCTCGTTGACGTTGACCAGGCCGCCGGCCTCGGTCGCGATGGCCGCGAGGACGAGCGCGACGAAGACGAGCACGCCGGTGCTCAGCGCCCGCAGGCCCAGGGCCACGTCGAGCCAGTTGCCCACGCGGCGCAGCGGACCGCGGTCCATGAGCGCGAAGGCCACGCCGAGGGCCCCGAGGACCATCGCCATGATCTGCACGCCGACCGGCCAGAAGCGGATCGAGATGTCACCGAGGATGCGGTCGTCATAGGACCACGAGAGCAGGCCGCTGACGAGCAGCAGCGCTGAGCCGAGCAGCGCGAGCGGCCAGCCCTTGGCGGCGTGCTTCGCGCGCGTCTCGTCGGAGAGGGTGGGGAGTGCGTACCTCATGCCCGGTCCACCACCTTGGCGCCAAGCAGGCCCTGGGGCCGGAAGACCAGCACGATGATGAGGAGGGCGAAGGCCCACACGTCTTTCCAGGCCGAGCCGCCGAACTGACCGGGAACATACTGCGTCGCGAGGGCCTCGACCACGCCGAGGACGAGTCCACCGACGACGGCGCCCTGGATGTTGCCGATGCCGCCGAGGACGGCGGCGGTGAAGGCCTTCAGGCCGGCGGTGAAGCCGATCTTGAAGTTGATGTTGGCGTTCTGGAGGCCCTGGGCGACACCGGCGATGGCCGCGAGGGCGGCTCCGAGGGCGAACGCGACGACGATGATGCGGTCGACGTTGATGCCCATCAGACGCGCGGTGTCAGGGTCCTGCGAGACGGCCTGCATGGCGTGGCCGAGCTTGGTGCGGTTGATGAAGTACCACAGCAGCGCGGCGCACATGATCAGGCAGCCGATGGTGAACAGCGCCGACTTCTGCACCACGACGCCACCGGCCTCGAAGGCCGTGCCGGTCACGCCCTCGATGCGGGGGAAGGGGATGCGCTGCTTGGCGGAGGGGAAGTTGGTGCCGGGGATCTTGTCGTAGAAGAGCCGCACGAACTCCTGGAGGAAGACGGAGATGCCGATGGCGGTGATGAGCGGGGCGAGCCGGGGCGCGCCGCGCAGCGGGCGGTAGGCGACCCGCTCCATGATCACCGCGGTCGCGACCGAGGCGATGACGGCGCCGATGATCATGACCGGCAGGATCCACAGGGATGTCTGTCCCTGGAAGAGCAGCAGATAGGTGCTGAGGGCTCCGAACGCGCCGATCATGAAGACCTCGCCGTGGGCGAAGTTGATCAGCTGGACGATGCCGTAGACCACGGTGTAGCCGACGGCGATGAGCGCGTAGAGGGAGCCCAGCGTCAGCCCGTTGACGAGCTGCTGGGCAAAGGTGTCCACGTAAGGACCTCCTCGGGGTGTCAGGTGGGTCTTTTCAGCCGGGGCGGAGCCGATGCGGGCAGGCCCCGGGCGCGCGACAGCGGGGGCGGGGGTTTCCCGGCCCCCGCTGTCGGCGGCTACGTGGCTATCGGCTTACTTGAACTCTTCGGTGTTGACCGGGGCCCACTTCTCGCCCTCGACCTTGTAGACGGTCAGGACCTTGGAGGTGGTGTCGCCGTACTGGTCGAAGGCGACCTTGCCGGTGACGCCGTCGAATGAGACATCGGCCATGGCCTTGACGGTCGCCTCGCGGGCGCTCTCGGCCGACGTGGCGTCCTTCAGCGAGACCTTGGCGGCCTCGATGATCGCCTTGGCGGCGTCGTAGGAGTAGGCGCCGTAGGCCTCGTAGGGCTCGGGGAACTTGGCGGCCTCGTAGTCGGTGACGAACTTCTTGGCCGACTCCAGCTCCTCGGTCGGGGCACCGACCGACGTGGCCAGGTCACCCTTGGAGGTGGCGCCCGCCAGCTTGATGAACTCACCGGAGAAGATGCCGTCGCCGCCCATCAGGGGGACGTTGAGACCGGCTGCCTTCATCTGCTGCGACAGCGGACCGGCCTGCGGGTACTCGCCGCCGTAGTAGACCGCCTCGGGGGCCTTGGGCTTGATCTTGGAGATGACTGCGTCGTACTTGTCGTCATCGGGGTTGATCGTCTGGGCCTCGACGACCTGGCCGCCGAGCTTCTTGAACTCCTCGGAGAACGAGGTCGCCAGGCCCTGGCCGTAGGTCTTCTTGTCGTGGATCGTCGCGACCTTCTTGATGCCGGCCTTCTGGAAGAGGTAACGGGCGGCGAAGGGGCCCTGCACCGAGTCGGTGGTGCAGGTGCGGAAGTAGTTGTCGTAGGTGCGCTTGGGCGCGTTGGCGAAGTCGGCGCCCATCGTCAGCGAAGGGTTGGTGTTGGCCGGCGAGACCTGGGCGATCTTGGCGGAGTTCAGCACCGGCTGCACCGACTGGGCCACGGAGGAGTTCAGCGTGCCGACGACACCGATGACGTCCTTGTCGCCCGCGAGGGCGGTGGCGGCGTTCTTGCCCACGTCGGGCTTGGCCTCGTCGTCCTTGGCGGCGACCTCGAGGGTCCAGCCGTTGAGGTCGCCGGACTCGTTGGCCTGCTTGACCGCGAGCTCGACCGAGTGCTCGATGCCCTTGCCGAGGGCGGACAGGTCACCCGAGAGCGGTGCGATGACGCCGATCTTGGCGACCTTCTTGGCGTCACCCGAGCCAGAGCCCGAGTCCGATCCCGAGTCCCCGCCACGGGTTCCGCACGCCGACAGCGCGAGGGATGCGACGAGCACCGAGGTGCCGAGAGTGACAACGGAACGCTGAGTCACTGGTTCCTCCTGGAGAGTGTGTGTCGAGCGGTTGCTCGTTGCGGTGAAAGTAGTCGGGAGTCCCGCGAATGTAATTAGCTGGGCGGACGACGTGACCGTGTCGTTACCTACGGGGCCGCCCACGGGGCCATCCCGCGCGACGGACGGTCGGGGCACGGCGGCATACTCATCTGCATGAGCACGGAGCAGACGACGATCTGGTGCGCGCGGCGCACCGTCCTTGCGGGAGCGGCCGGGGTCGCCGCGCTCGGCCTAACCGGATGCGGCGGTGGTGGCGGCTCGGAGGCCAGGACCGGCGCGATCAAGACGGCCGACATCCCGGTCGGGGGAGCGGTCTACTACTCCGACGCCAAGGTGATCGTGGCCCAGCCGACGGCGGGCGACTACAAGGCCTTCTCGTCGGTGTGCACCCACGCCGGCGGCAGCGTCTCGCAGATCGACGGCGCCAAGGGCACCTGCCCGCTGCACGGCAGCGTCTTCAATGTCACCACCGGCGCAGTCGAGCAGGGCCCGGCCACCACGCCTCTGGAGGAGCGGCAGGTCACCGTCAGCGGCGACACGATCACGATCGCCTGACCCGACCCGGCCTCCGGCGCCACGATGTCGGGGGGCATACATAGGGTGGGGGGCGTGGCTGACCCGTCGACCTACCGCCCCAAGCCTGGGGAGATCCCCACCGACCCTGGGGTCTACCGCTTCCGCGACAAGGACGGGCGGGTCATCTATGTGGGCAAGGCCAAGTCGCTGCGCTCGCGCCTGTCCTCCTACTTCCAGGACATCTCGGCGCTGCACCCGCGCACGGCCACCATGGTCCGCACCGGCGCCAGCGTCGAGTGGACGGTCGTCACCAACGAGGTGGAGGCCCTCCAGCTGGAGTACTCCTGGATCAAGGAGTTCGACCCCCGCTTCAACGTCAAATACCGCGACGACAAGTCCTATCCCTATCTCGCGGTGACCCTGGGCGAGGAGTTCCCGCGCGCCCAGGTGATGCGCGGCGCCAAGCGCAAGGGCACCCGCTATTTCGGCCCCTACACCCACGCGTGGGCGATCCGCGAGACGCTCGACCAGCTGCTGCGGGTCTTCCCGATGCGCACCTGCTCCACCGGGGTCTTCCGCCGGGCCGGGCAGGTCGGCCGGCCCTGTCTGCTGGGCTATATCGACAAGTGCTCTGCACCCTGCGTCGGGCGGGTCAGCCCCGAGGAGCACCGCGAGATCGCCGAGGACTTCTGCGACTTCATGGCCGGCAACACCTCACGGTTCGTCCGCCGGCTGGAGCGCGAGATGAAGGCCGCGGCAGCCGACCTCGAGTTCGAGCGGGCCGCCCGTCTGCGCGACGACCTGGCGGCCCTGGAGAAGGCCCTGGAGCGCTCCGCGGTCGTCCTCGGCGACAGGACCGACGCCGACGTCTTCGGGCTGGCCGACGACGAGCTCGAGGTCGCCGTGCAGGTCTTCCACGTGCGCGCCGGCCGCATCCGCGGTCAGCGCGGGTGGGTCGCCGAGAAGGACGCCGCCACGACCGAGGAGGTCGTCGAGGCCCTGCTCCAGCAGGTCTATGGCGGCGAGGGCGGCGAGGACGTGCCGCGCGAGGTGCTGGTCCCCGTGCTGCCCCCCGACCCCGACTCCGTGCAGGAGTGGCTGGGCGCCCAGCGCGGCTCGCGAGTGCGGCTGCGCGCTCCCGCCCGGGGCGACAAGAAGGCCCTGATCGAGACGGTCGGGCGCAACGCCCACCAGTCGCTGGCCCGCCACAAGGTCACCCGTGCCGGCGACCTCACCGCGCGCAGCCAGGCACTCCAGGAGCTCCAGGAGGCCCTCGAGCTGTCCGAGGCGCCCCTGCGCATCGAGTGCTACGACATCTCCCATGTCCAGGGCACCCAGGTGGTGGGCTCGATGGTCGTCTTCGAGGACGGACTGCCCCGCAAGGGCGAGTACCGCCGGTTCATCGTCCGCGGCGACGCCGGCGCGCCGGCGGACGCCGAGGACCGTATGCCGCCTGGCGGCGACGCGCCCGCCTCGCCTGCCGAGCAGCGCACCATCGACGACACCGCGGCGATGCACGAGGTGCTGACCCGCCGCTTCCGCAGGATGGCCGCCGACCGCGCCCAGGCGACCCCCGGCGCCCCACAGGAGGGCGGCCCCGACACGGGCGGGGAGGTCCGGCCCGGCCCCATCGACGAGGAGACCGGCCGGCCCCGCCGGTTCGCCTACCCGCCCCAGCTGGTCGTCGTCGACGGCGGGCTGCCCCAGGTCAACGCCGCCCAGCGGGTGCTCAGCGAGCTCGGCATCGCCGATGTGGCGGTCGTCGGCCTGGCCAAGCGCCTGGAGGAGGTGTGGGTGCCCGGACAGGACTTCCCGGTCATCCTGCCGCGCACCAGCGAGGGGCTCTATCTGCTCCAGCGGGTGCGCGACGAGGCACACCGCTTCGCGATCACCTTCCACCGCGAGCGCCGGTCCAAGGCGATGACCGTCTCCGCCCTCGACGGCATACCCGGCCTCGGCGCGGCCCGGCAGAAGGCCCTGCTGCGCCACTTCGGCTCGGTCAAGCGCATCCGGGCGGCCGCGCCCGAGGAGCTGACCGAGGTCGCTGGCATCGGACCTGCGCTCGCTGCCACGATTGCGGCACAGTTGTCCTCCGGGGAGGCCCCCGCCCCTGCCGTGAATCTCACCACGGGTGAGATCCTCGAGGACGACCCCCCTGCACCCCCGCACGACACCTTCACCGCTGAGGAGCCGACGTGACCGACCCAGCCGGACGCGACACCGCCGAGGAGCTGCCACCTCGCACCGGGGAGCTCGTGATCGTCTCCGGGATGAGCGGGGCCGGCCGGTCCACCACGGCCAATGTCATGGAGGACCTCGGCTGGTATGTCGTGGACAACCTGCCCCCGCAGATGCTCGTGCCCCTTGCCGAGCTGGCCAAGGAGCGGGCCGCGGCTGGGCGCAGCCGCCGGCTCGCCTGCGTCGTCGACGTGCGCAGCGGTGAGTTCTTCGACTACTTCCAGGAGGCCCGCAGCGCCCTCGCCGAGCACGGCCTGCGGCCCAATGTCATCTTCCTCGACGCCACCGACGAGGCCCTCGTGCGGCGTTTCGAGAGCGTCCGGCGGCCCCACCCGCTCCAGCGCGACGGCCGCCTGCTCGACGGCATCCAGCGTGAGCGCGAGCTGTTGGCCGACCTCCGGGCGACGGCCGACATCGTCGTCGACACCTCTGGCCTCAACGTCCACCAGCTCGCCCGCAAGGTCACGCCGATCTTCACCGAGGAGCGTCAGCACTCGGTGCGTCTGGCCGTGATGTCCTTCGGCTTCAAATACGGCGTCCCGCTCGACGCAGACTTCGTCTTCGACATGCGCTTCCTGCCCAACCCCTTCTGGATCCCCGAGCTGCGCCCGTTCACCGGCCGCGACGAGCCGGTCGCGGAGTTCGTGCTGGCCCAGGAGGGGGCCCAGGAGTTCCTCGACGGGCTCCTCGCGCTCATGCAGCCGGTCCTGGCCGGCTACCGCCGCGAGGGCCGTCGCTATGCCACGGTCGCCGTCGGCTGCACGGGCGGCAAGCACCGCTCGGTCGCGATGGCCGAGGCGCTGCACGCCCGGCTGGCCTCCGACGACGTCGCGACCTTCGTCGTCCACCGCGACCTGGGGCGCGAGTGACCAGCCCGCGCGTGGTCGCCCTCGGGGGCGGCCACGGACTCGCCGCGAGCCTGACGGCGCTGCGCCTGGTCACCGAGCGCATCACTGCCGTCGTCACGGTCGCCGACAACGGCGGCTCCAGCGGCCGGCTCCGCGAGGAGTTCGACGTCCTGCCGCCGGGCGACCTGCGGATGGCCCTGTCCGCGCTGTGCGACGACAGCGAGTGGGGGCACACCTGGCGCGATGTCCTCCAGCACCGCTTCGCCGGCGACGGCTCCCTGGCCGGCCACGCCCTCGGCAACCTGCTCATCTGTGCCCTGTGGGAGCTGCACGACGACCCGGTGCACGGTCTCGACCTCGTCGGCAGCCTCCTGCGCGCACAGGGGCGGGTGCTCCCCATGGCCGCCGTCCCGCTCGCGATCAACGCCCAGGTGCGCGGTCACGACCCGGCCGCGCCGGGCCAGGTCGCCACGGTGCAGGGGCAGGTCGCGGTCGCCACGACCAAGGGCACCGTCGAGAGCATCCAGCTGGTGCCACAGGACCCCCCGGCCCGCCCCGAGACCGTCCAGAGCGTCCTCGACGCCGACTGGATCGTGCTCGGCCCGGGCAGCTGGTTCACCTCCGTCATGCCCCACCTCCTCGTGCCCGAGCTCCGCTCCGCGATGATCGACACCTCCGCCCGTCGGCTGCTGACGCTCAACGTCGAGCACTCAGGTGAGACAGCGGGATTCAGCTCGGCGCAGCACCTCGAGACGCTGGCCTCCCACGCGCCCGACTTCCGGCTCGACGTGGTCCTGGCCGACCCCCGCGTCATCGACAACGAGCGCTCGCTGCGCGCGGCCGCCCGCGAGCTCGGCGCGACCCTGGTGGTGAGCGAGGTCGCCAAGCCCGGACGGCGCGGACACCACGACACGCTGCGGCTCGCCGCGGCATACCGCGACATCATGGGGACCCCCGACGGGCGCTAGCCCCGGGATTCCCGACCCACGCCGGGGCGCGCCCCCGCGCGCCTGGCACGGCGACCGGCCGACCAGAACCACCCGCGACGAAATGGCAGGATGAACCCCATGGCGATGACCGCGAAGGTGAAGGACGAGCTCTCCCGCCTCGAGCTGACCAAGCCGTGCTGCCGCAAGGCCGAGGTCGCTGCGATGCTGCGCTTCGCCGGGGGGCTCCACATCGTCGGGGGCCGCATCGTCGTCGAGGCCGAGCTCGACGCCGCCCACACCGCGCGGCGGCTGCGCCGCGACATCCAGGAGCTCTATGGCCACCAGCCCGAGATCATGGTGCTGTCGGCCGGCGGGCTGCGCAAGGGCAGCCGGTGGGTCGTGCGCGTCGTCCAGGACGGTGAGGCACTGGCCCGCCAGACCGGGCTCATCGACGGGCGTGGCCGCCCGGTGCGAGGGCTGCCGCCCAAGGTCGTCAGCGCCTCGGTGTGCGACGCCGAGGCCGCGTGGCGCGGGGCCTTCCTCGCCCACGGATCGCTGACTGAGCCGGGCCGGTCCTCGGCCCTGGAGATCACCTGCCCCGGCCCGGAGGCCGCCCTCGCCCTCGTCGGGGCCGCGCGGCGGCTCGGGATCCAGGCCAAGGCCCGCGAGGTCCGCGGCGTCGACCGGGTCGTCATCCGCGACGGTGACGCGATCGGCGCGATGCTCACCCGGCTCGGGGCCCACGACGCGGTGCTGGCCTGGGAGGAGCGCCGGATGCGCCGGGAGGTGCGGGCGACCGCCAACCGGCTGGCCAACTTCGACGACGCCAACCTGCGTCGATCGGCGCGTGCCGCGGTCGCGGCCGGCGCCCGCGTGCAGCGTGCCCTGGAGATCCTCGGCCCCGAGGTCCCCGACCACCTGCGTGAGGCCGGCGAGCTGCGCCTCCAGCACAAGCAGGCCTCGCTCGAGGAGCTCGGCCAGCTGGCCCAGCCGCCGATGACCAAGGACGCCGTCGCGGGCCGGATCCGGCGCCTGCTGGCCATGGCCGACAAGTGCGCCTCCGACGACGGGATCCCCGGCACCGAGGCCAATCTCACGCCCGACATGCTCGATGGGTGAAAGCGCTTTCCTGTTAACCCGTCGGTAGTCCGGACCCGAATTCCCACTCAGGTCTGCCACCCAATAGGCTGGGTCCCGGAACGCAGTGCCGCGGCCCGCGGCATACCCCATCTGGAAGGCAGAACACACAGTGACTGTTCGCGTTGGCATCAATGGCTTCGGCCGTATCGGCCGCAACTTCTTCCGCGCCGTGCAGGCATCCGGCGCCGACATCGAGATCGTCGCGGTCAACGACCTGACCGACAACGGGACCCTCGCGCACCTGCTCAAGTACGACTCGATCCTCGGCCGCCTCGAGGGCGAGGTCACCCACACCGAGGACGAGATCGCCGTCGACGGCAAGTCCTTCAAGGCCTTCTCCGAGCCCGACCCCACCAAGCTCCCCTGGGGCGAGGTCGGCGCCGACATCGTCATCGAGTCCACCGGTCGCTTCACCGACGCCACCCAGGCCAAGGTGCACCTGGACCAGGGCGCCAAGAAGGTCATCATCTCGGCCCCGGCCAAGAACGAGGACGTCACCATCGTGATGGGCGTCAACGACGACCAGTACGACCCGGCTGCGCACAACATCATCTCCAACGCGTCGTGCACGACCAACTGCCTCGCCCCGATGGCCAAGGCGCTCAACGACGGCCTCGGCATCGTCAAGGGCCTGATGACGACCATCCACGCCTACACCCAGGACCAGAACCTCCAGGACGCGCCGCACAAGGACCTGCGCCGCGCCCGGGCCGCCGCCCTCAACATCGTGCCCACCACGACCGGCGCCGCCAAGGCCGTCGCCCTGGTGCTGCCCGAGCTCAAGGGCAAGCTCGACGGCTACGCCCTGCGCGTGCCGACCCCGACCGGCTCCGCCACCGACCTCACCTTCGAGGCCTCGCGCGAGACCACCGTCGAGGAGGTCAACGAGATCGTCAAGAAGGCGGCCGAGGGCCCCATGAAGGGCAAGCTCGTCTACACCGAGGACCCGATCGTCTCCAAGGACATCGAGACCGACCCCGCCTCCTGCATCTTCGACTCCGGCCTGACCAAGGTCATCGGCAACCAGGTCAAGGTCGTCGGCTGGTACGACAACGAGTGGGGCTACTCCAACCGCCTCATCGACCTCGCTGTCCTCGTCGGCGGCAAGCTCTGACGCTCACCCGTCGCTGAACCACCTTGGGCCGGTGGCCTCCCCACCGGAGGCCGCCGGCCCGAGCCTTTATCCGCCCCAGAAAGGGAGCTCCCTTGAAGACCATCGCTGACCTCGGCGACCTGCGCGGCAAGCGCGTGCTCGTCCGGTCCGACCTCAACGTGCCGCTCGACGGCACGACGATCACCGACGACGGCCGGATCCGCGCCTCGGTCCCCACGATCAAGCAGCTGGCCGACGCCGGCGCGCGCGTCATCGTCACCGCCCACCTCGGCCGCCCCAAGGGCGCCCCGGAGGAGAAGTACTCCCTCAAGCCGGTCGTCGGCCGCCTCGGCGAGCTGCTCGGCCAGGACGTCGCCTTCGCCACCGACACCGTCGGCGAGTCGGCCAAGGCCACCGTCGAGGGCCTCCAGGACGGCCAGGTCGCGCTCCTGGAGAACCTGCGCTTCAACGCCGGTGAGACCAGCAAGGACGAGGGGGAGCGCAAGGCCTTCGCCGAGCAGCTCGCGTCCCTCGCCGACGCCTATGTCTCCGATGGCTTCGGCGTCGTGCACCGCAAGCAGGCCTCCGTCTATGACATCGCCCAGATCCTGCCGGCCGCCATGGGCGGCCTGGTCCAGAACGAGGTCGAGGTCCTCAAGCGCTTGACCGAGGACCCCGCGCGGCCGTATGCCGTGGTGCTCGGCGGCGCCAAGGTCGCCGACAAGCTCGGCGTCATCGACAACCTGATGAAGACGGCCGACCGCCTCGTCATCGGCGGCGGCATGGTCTTCACCTTCCTCAAGGCGCAGGGCCACGAGGTCGGCAAGTCCCTCCTCGACGCCGAGCAGCTCGAGACGGTCAAGGGCTATCTCGACAAGGCTGCCGAGACGGGTGTGGAGATCGTCCTGCCCGTCGACGTCGTCGTCAACGACGAGTTCGCCGCCGAGGGCGACATCCGCACCGTCGCCGCCGACCAGATCCCGGCCGACGCGATGGGCCTGGACATCGGCCCCAAGTCCGCCGAGCTCTATGCCGGCAAGCTGGCCGACTGCAAGACGGTCTTCTGGAACGGCCCCATGGGCGCCTTCGAGATGGAGCCCTTCGCGGCCGGCACCAAGGCCGTCGCACAGGCCCTGGTCGACGCGACCGCCAATGGCGCGCTCACCGTGGTCGGCGGTGGCGACTCCGCGGCCGCCGTCCGTCAGCTCGGCTTCTCCGACGACCAGTTCGGCCACATCTCCACCGGCGGCGGCGCCTCGCTCGAGTACCTCGAGGGCAAGGAGCTCCCGGGCGTCGCGATCCTCACGGGGGAGTCGGCATGAGCGAGCGCATCCCGCTGATGGCGGGCAACTGGAAGATGAACCTCGACCATCAGCAGGGCACCCACCTCGTGCAGAAGCTCGACTGGACCCTGCGCGACGGCAAGCACGACTTCGGTGCCGTCGAGGTCGCGGTCATTCCGCCCTTCACCGATATCCGCTCGGTGCAGACCCTGGTCGACGGAGACAAGCTCCAGCTCGTCTATGGCGCCCAGGACCTCTCCCAGCACGACGAGGGCGCCTACACCGGCGAGATCTCCGGTGCCTTCCTGGCCAAGCTCGGCTGCCGCTATGTCCTGGTCGGTCACAGCGAGCGACGTGAGTACCACAACGAGAGCGACGAGCTGCTCAACGCCAAGGTCAAGGCGGCATACCGCCACGGCCTGACGCCGATCCTGTGCTGTGGTGAGGCGCTGGATGTCCGCAAGGAGGGCCGCCAGGTCGAGCACGTCCTCGGCCAGATCGAGGCCGACCTCGATGGCGTCACCCCCGAGCAGGTCGCCTCGATCGTCATCGCCTATGAGCCCATCTGGGCCATCGGCACCGGTGAGGTGGCCACGCCGGAGGACGCGCAGGAGGTCTGTGGTGCCATCCGGGGCAAGCTCGCCGAGCTCTACACCCAGGAGATCGCCGACGGCATCCGCATCCTCTATGGGGGCTCGGTCAAGCCGGGCAACGTCGCCCAGATCATGGGCAAGGACGACGTCGACGGCGCGCTGGTCGGCGGTGCCTCGCTCGTG
Source organism: Micrococcales bacterium (assembly GCA_021287075.1). Taxonomy (GTDB): domain Bacteria; phylum Actinomycetota; class Actinomycetes; order Actinomycetales; family Dermatophilaceae; genus JAJTBD01. Next base: position 48,165 of record JAJTBD010000007.1, read on the forward strand.
GTGGACGACTTCGCCTCGATCTGCCGCTACCGCGACCACATGACGGCGGCCGGCTGACCCGCAAGGTAGTCTGGTGGGCGCTGAACCCCTCGCGGGTTCGGCGCCCACCGCACGTCTTTGGAAAGAGTTCTCGATGGAAGCCGTCAAGATCGGCCTGCAGGTCCTCCTCGTCATGGGAGGCCTCTTCCTGACCCTGCTCATCCTGCTCCACAAGGGCAAGGGCGGCGGTCTGTCCGACATGTTCGGTGGCGGCATGTCCACCTCGCTCGGTGGCTCGTCCGTGGCCGAGCGCAATCTCGACCGCATCACCGTCGCGGTCGCCCTCATCTGGTTCGCCTGCGTCGTCGCCCTCGGGCTGCTCGACCGCTTCGCGGCCTGACCTCCTTCGCGGCTCTCCCTCAGCCCGGGCCAACGGCGGCCCACGAAAGGACCCTCACATGGCAAGCATGTCCGGCGGCAACGCCATCCGTGGCTCCCGGGTCGGGGCCGGCCCGATGGGTGAGGCCGAGCGCGGTGAGGCGGCTCCCCGCCGGACGGTGTCCTACTGGTGCGCGAGCGGGCACGAGACCCGCCCCAGCTTTGCCGAGGAGCCGGGCCTGGTCGTCCCCGAGGAGTGGGACTGCCCCCGCTGCGGCCTGCCTGCCGGTCAGGACAAGGACAACCCGCCCGAGCCGCCGCGCAACGAGCCCTACAAGACCCATCTGGCCTATGTGAAGGAGCGCCGCTCCGACACCGACGGAGCCGCCATCCTCGACGAGGCGCTCGGCACCCTGCGCGACCGCGGCCTCATCCAGTAGCCCACACATTCTTTCGCCCAGTTGGGCACGATCGCCCCGGGGCGATCGTGCCCAACTGGCGTAGAGAGGGGGGACGGGGCTGGGCGGCGCCGGGTCAGAGGCGACTGGCCGCGGCCTGGTCGAGCAGCCAGAGGGTGCGCTCCCGGCCGCTGACCCCCGCTGCCGGTGCGTCCACTCGGTCGGCGCCCCCGAGGGCCTTCGCCACGGCCTTGGCCTTGTCATCGCCGGAGACGAGGAACCACACCTGCTCGGCGCTGCACAGCGCCTCGAAGGTCAGGCTGACCCGGTCGGGTGGGGGCTTGGGGGAGTCGTGGACGGCCGTCGTGGTGCCCGTCGCCTCCTGGGCCGGGTGCCCGGGAAAGAGGCTCGCGACATGGGCATCGGGTCCGACGCCCAGCATGAGCACGTCAAAGCCAGGCAGCCCGGATCCCCTTGCGGCCGAGGCGAGCTCGGCGGCATACGCCTCGGCTGACTCCTCGGCCGAGCCGGAGGAGTCGGGGCCGGCGATCGCATGCACATTGCCAGCCGGTATGCCGCCGAGCCAGCCCTCGAGCGCGGTCGTGTCGTTGCGCTCGGGGTCGCCGGTCGGCAGATAGCGCTCGTCGCCCCACCAGATGTGGAGGCGCTGGGTGTCGATCGCGGCGGCGGCGGGGGAGTCGGCGAGCGCGGTCATGAGCGCGGCGCCCATGGAGCCGCCGGTGAGCACGACATCGGCCCGGCCGCGACGGGACTGGGCGTCGAGGACGGCGGTGATCAGGCGGGCGGCGATGGCCGACCCGAGCGTGGTCTTGTCGGGGTGGACGATCACGAGCGGGCCGGCCATCGATCAGCCCTTCGCCTTGGTCGTGCGTGTGGAGGCCTTGGCCGCGAGCCGGCGGGCGGCCGCCTTCTTGACCGCCCCCGTCGAGGGGGCGCCCGCGGGCGCCGGGGCCTCGACCATGGTGCTGCTCGCCCGACCAGAGGTCTGGCGGGAGATCCGCCGCACCACCTTGCGGGCCTCCTCCTCGCTCTGGGCCAGGCCCTTGCGGCTGGCCGCCGACGCGGTGGTCGTGCGCGCCTTGGCCACCTTGGGGATCCCGAGGAGCAGGGTGTCCTCATAGACCTCGTCGGGGTCGAGGCGGTGCAGCTCGTCGGAGAGGCACTCGGCGTCGCTGCGGTGGGCCAGCGCGATCTTGCGATCGGGCTGGCCGGGCTGCATGAGCGTCGCAGTGTCGCCCTGGGGGCGGCTCAGGTCGGTCGGGCCGCCCTTGCGCTCCAGCCGCACGCTGATGATGCCCGAGCCCTGCCGGGAGCGGGCCAGGGTGACCGGGCACTTGAGCGAATACGCGAGCCAGGCCGCCAGCAGGTCGGCGCTGGGGGACTCGGTCGCACCCGTGACGGTGACGGCCTCGACCGGCTCGTAGGGGCGCTGGTCGAGCGCCGCCGCGAGCAGGCCACGCCAGAGCGTGATCCGCGACCACGCCATGTCGGTGTCGCCATCGGCATAGGTCTCGCCCCGTCGCTGAAGCGCCTTCAGAGGGGTGCGCGAGTGCGCGGCGTCGGTGATGCGGCGCTGCGCCATCTGGCCGATCGGGTCCTCGGCCACATCCTCCGGTGCCTCCCGCGGCCACCACGCCACGACAGGGCTGTCGGGCAGCAGCAGCGGGGTGACCACGGCGGGCGCGTGCTTGGTGAGCTTGCCGAAGAGCCGCAGCACGACGACCTCTGACGCGCCCGCGTCGCCGCCGACCCGGATCTGCGCGTCGAGGCGGGCCGCGCCGCGACCGTTGGACAGGACCACGCAGACGATGCGGGCGGGGTGCTGCCGGGTGGCCGCGCTGGCGACCTCCAGGGCGTCCTCGGCCCACTTCTCGTCGACGACGACGACCAGGGTCAGGACCCGGCCGAGGGCCATCGAGCCGACGTCCTCGCGCAGTGCGATCAGCCGCTTGCTGACCGCAGCGGTGGTGGTGCTGGGCAGGTCGACGATCATGGCATCCTCCAGACGCGTCCGTCGCGCTTCATCATCTCGTCGGCGGACTTCGGGCCCCAGGTGCCCGCGGCATACTGCGGCAGCCGGCTGGTCTTCTTGGCCCAGAACCTCTCGATCGGGTCGAGGATGGCCCAGGACAGCTCGACCTCCTCGTGCCGCGGGAAGAGCGGCGGGTCGCCGAGCAGCACATCGAGGATGAGCCGCTCATAGGCCTCCGGGCTGGTCTCGGTGAACGCCCGGCCGTAGCCGAAGTCCATCGTGACGTCGCGGACCTCCATCTGGGCGCCGGGCACCTTGGCGCCGAAGCGGATCGTCACGCCCTCGTCGGGCTGGACCCGGATGACGATGGCGTTCTGGCCCAGCTCCTCGGTCGCCGTGTCGGTGAAGGGCAGGTGCGGCGCCTTCTTGAAGACCACGGCGATCTCGGTCACCCGCTTGCCCAGGCGCTTGCCGGTGCGCAGATAGAAGGGGACCCCCGCCCAGCGGCGGGTGTCGACCTCGAGCTTGACCGCGGCATACGTCTCGGTCGTGGAGGTCTTCTTGACGCCCTCCTCCTGGAGATATCCGATGACCTCCTCGCCGCCCTGCCAGCCCTCGGCGTACTGCCCGCGGGCGGTCGCCTTCTCGAGGTCCTTGGGCAGGCGCACGGCCGCCAGGACCTTCTCCTTCTCGGCGCGCAGGTGCTTGGCCTCGAAGGAGACGGGCTCCTCCATGGCCGTGAGGGCCAGGAGCTGGAGCAGGTGGTTCTGGATGACATCGCGGGCAGCGCCGATGCCGTCGTAGTAGCCCGCGCGGCCGCCGATGCCGATGTCCTCGGCCATCGTGATCTGCACGTGGTCGATGTAGTTGGCATTCCAGATCGGCTCGTACATCTGGTTGGCGAAGCGCAGCGCCAGCAGGTTCTGCACCGTCTCCTTGCCGAGGTAGTGGTCGATCCGGAAGATCGAGTCGGCAGGGAAGACGCTCTCGACGATCGCGTTGAGCTCCTGGGCCGAGGCGAGGTCGTGGCCGAACGGCTTCTCGATCACCACGCGGCGCCAGGCGTCACCCTCGGGTGCCGCGAGTCCGCTGCGCTCGAGCTGCTGGCACACCGTCGAGAAGAAGCCCGGCGGGATCGAGAGATAGAACGCGAGATTGCCGTTGGTCCCGCGCTGTTCCTCCAGCTCGTGCACGGTCGCGGCGAGCAGGTCGAAGGCCGCGTCGTCATCGAAAACGCCTGGGACAAAACGGAATCCCTCGGCCAGAGAGCGCCAGACGTCCTCGCGGAAGGGCGTGCGGGCGTGCTGCTTGACCGACTCGTAGACGATCTTGCCGAAGTCCTGGTCGGCCCAGTCGCGCCGGGCGAAACCCACCAGCGAGAAGCCCGGCGGCAACAGCCCGCGGTTGGCCAGGTCATAGATGGCCGGCATGAGCTTCTTGCGGGCCAGGTCGCCGGTGACACCGAACATGACCATCCCGCAGGGACCCGCGATGCGCGGGAGGCGCTTGTCCCGCGGGTCCCGGAGCGGGTTGTGGTCGGCCGTGATCCGGGCCGGGCTCATGCGTCCCCGCCCGACGTCGGGCCGGCGGTCAGCGCACGCTCGACCTGGGCGAGACCGGCAGCGTGGTCGGTGAGGTGCAGCTGGAGGACGGGACGCCCGTGGTCGGCGAGGACCTGCGCGTCACCCCCGGCCTGGGCGGCGATGAACTCACCGAAGGTGAACTCGCGGCCCGGGACCGAGAGGTCGTTGGCCGGCTCCGCCGTGATCTGGATATAGACGCCCTCGGCCGGGCCACCCTTGTGGAACTGGCCGGTCGAGTGCAGGAACCGGGGCCCCCAGCCGAAGGTCACCGGCCGGCCGGTGCGGCTGGCCAGGGTGGTCCGGGACGCCGCGAGAGGGGCATCGCCGAGACGGTCGAGATAGGCCATCACGGCGACATAGCCGGTGGGGGAGAGCTGGCCCAGGAGGGCGTCGACCGCCTCGGGCACGCTGGCTGCACCGCCCAGCCAGTCGCCGCCGAGGGCGCGCACCTCGACGGCCCCGTCGACGAACGCGGGTGCCGCCTGCTCGGAGCCGGACTGCTCGAGCAGGCCGCGGGCGGCCTTCTTGGCGCTCTCGACGTCGGGCTGGTCAAAGGGGTTGATGCCGAGGATCTGGCCGGCCACGGCGGTCGCGACCTCCCACAGCAGCAGCTGGGCGCCCAGCGGGCCCGACACCTCGACCGAGGAGGAGTCGGCGTCGAGGACCTCGTCCTCGTCATCCCCGCCCTCGGGCACGAGTCGGGCGACGGTGAGGTCCTCGGCGGGGTCGACCAGCTCCGGTGCGTCGAGACCCTCGACCACCACCGGGAGCACGCCCTTGCCGAGCTTGCCGGTGGACTCGGCGATCAGCTGCTCGGCCCAGTCGGCGAAGCCGACGATCCCCGAGTTGGCGTCGACGATCGCGAGCTTGTCGCGGGCGGCCATCGCGGCGCCGAGGCGCAGGCCCGGGTTGCCCTCGTCGTCCTCGGCGAGCAGGTCGGCGACCGCCTCGGCGTCGTCGAGCAGCGCCGTGATGTCGGCGCCGGCCAGCCCGGACGGGACGAGCCCGAATGCCGTGAGGGCGCTGTAGCGCCCGCCGACGTTCGGGTCGGCGTTGATGACGCGGTAGTCGGCCTCGCGGGCCTCCTTGTCGAGGGGGCTGCCCGGGTCGGTCACGATGACGATCCGCGCGGCCTTGTCGATGCCGGCCTCGTCGAAGGCCTGCTCGAACGCGCGCCGCTGGGAGTCGGTCTCGACGGTGGAGCCGGACTTGCTGGAGACGACCACGACGGTGCGCTCGAGGTCCGTCAGGGCACCGCGGACCACGTCGGGGTGGCTGGAGTCGAGGACCACCAGGTCCTTGCCGGCCGTGGCGCAGATGACCTCGGGCGCAAGGGAACTGCCGCCCATGCCGCACAGCACGACGCGGTCGACGCCGGCGCCGGAGAGCTCGTCGCGCAGCGCGGAGATCTCACCGAGCAGAGGCCGGGAGCTGCGCGGCAGGCCCACCCAGCTCAGCCGGATGGACGCCTCGGACTCGGCGTCCGGGCCCCACAGGGTGGCGTCCTGGGCAAACAGCTTGCCGGCGAAGCCGGACTCGACCAGGGCCGGGACCCTGTCGGTGATCGCGTCGGCGGCCGCGCCGGAGGCGACGACGGACAGCTCGCTCATGCCTGGGCCCCCTTCTCGAGCTCCTGCTTCACTCCGGACAGGAGCTCATCCCAGGACTTCTCGAACTTGTCGACGCCCTCCCGCTCGAGCTGGGCGGTCACGTCGGCATAGGAGATCCCAAGCCGCTCAAGGGAGTCGAGCACCTCGGACGCCTCGGCATAGCCGCCGGTCACGGTGTCGCCGGTGACCTCGCCGTGGTCAAGGACCGCGTCGAGGGTCTTCTCGGGCATCGTGTTGACCGTCTGGGGCGCGACGAGCTCGGTGACGTAGAGGGTGTCCGGGTAGTCCTTGTTCTTGACACCCGTGGACGCCCACAGCGGTCGCTGCGGGTGGGCGCCGTCGTCGGCCAGGTTGGTCCACCGCGGGGTCGAGAAGACCTCCTCGAAGGCCTGGTAGGCCAGCCGTGCATTGGCCACCGCGGCCTTGCCCTTGAGGGCGGTGGCCTCCTCGGTGCCGAGCTCGTCGAGGCGGGCGTCGATCTCGGTGTCGACGCGGCTGACGAAGAAGGACGCCACGGAGTGGATCGTCGAGAGGTCCTTGCCCTGCTCGCGGGCCTGCTCGAGCCCGGTGAGGAAGGCGTTCATCACGCCGCGGTAGCGGTCGAGCGAGAAGATCAGGGTCACGTTGACGCTGATGCCCTCGGCGAGCACCTGGGAGATGGCCGGCAGGCCCTCGACGGTCGCCGGGATCTTGATCATCACGTTGGGACGGTCGACCTCTGCGAAGAGCTCCTTGGCGGACTCGACGGTGGCGGCGGTGTCATGCGCCAGCCGGGGGTCGACCTCGATGGAGACCCGCCCGTCGACACCATCGGTGGCGTCATAGACCGGGCGCAGGATGTCGCACGCCTCGCGGACGTCGGACGTGGTCAGGGCGAAGACGGTCTCGTCGACGCTCTTGCCGTCCTTGGCCAGCAGGGCCACGTCGTCGTTGTAGGCGTCGCCCTCGGACAGGGCGGCCTGGAAGATCGACGGGTTGGTGGTCACGCCCACGATGCCCTTGGTGTCGATGAGCTCCTGGAGGTTGCCCGAGCGGATCCTGTTGCGGGACAGGTCATCCAGCCAGATCGAGACGCCGGCGTCGGCGAGTGCGGTGGCTGCGGTGTTGTCGGTCATGGTGTCCTTCACTTCCCTGTCTGGGCCGTGCTCTTGCGAGCCGGGCTCTTCTTGGTCGGGGTGTCGGTGCCCGTGTCCTTGACGGCGCGGGGGTTGGTCTCGTTGGCGGCCGGCACGAGGGCTCCGGCCTTGGCCGCCTTGAGGGAGTCCTTGGCCGCCTTGACGGCGGCCTCGGGGGTGATGCCGAACTCCTTGTAGAGGGTCTTGTAGTCGGCCGAGGCACCGAAGTGCTCGATGCCGATGACCCGTCCGGCGTCGCCGACGAGGTCGTGCCAGCCGAGGCCGGAGGCGGCCTCGATGCTCACCCGGGCGCGGACGTCGGTGGGCAGGACCTTGTTCTGGTAGGCCTTGGTCTGCTCCTCGAACCACTCGCGGCAGGGCATGGAGACCACCCGGGTGCGGATGTTGGACCGCTCCAGCCGCTCGCGGGCCTCGAGGGCGATGGAGACTTCGGACCCCGTGGCGATCAGGATCACCTGCGGGGCCTGCTTGCCGTCCTTGCCGCCGTCGATCAGGACATAGGCGCCCTTGGTCGCGCCGGAGGCCTTGGCGTGCACCTTGCGGTCGATGACAGGCAGGTTCTGCCGGGTCAGGGCCAGGCCGGCCGTGCGGCCGCGGCGCAGGATCTCGCCCCAGACCACGGAGGTCTCGTTGGCGTCTGCGGGGCGGACGACGTCGAGGCCGGGCATGGCGCGCAGCGAGGGGATGTGCTCGATGGGCTGGTGGGTGGGGCCGTCCTCGCCCAGGCCGATCGAGTCGTGGGTCCACACAAAGGTGACGGGCAGCTGCTGGATGGCCGCGAGGCGCACCGCCGGCCGCATGTAGTCGGAAAAGACCAGGAAGGTGCCGCCATAGGGACGGGTGAGGCCCTCCAGCGCGATGCCGTTGAGGATCATGCCCATGGCATTCTCACGGATGCCGAAGTGCAGCGTCCGCCCATAGGGGTTGCCCTTCCAGGCGTTGGTCTGCTTGGAGGTGGGGATGAAGGAGGGCTCGCCCTCCATCGTGGTGTTGTTGGACTCGGCCAGGTCGGCGGAGCCACCCCACAGCTCGGGCATCACGGGGGCCAGGGCCGTCAGGACCTTGCCGGACGCGGCGCGGGTCGCCATGCCCTTGTCGGTGTCGGTCGGGAAGGTCGGCAGCGCCTTGCCCAGGTCGGCGGGCACCTTGCCGGCGACGAGCCGGTCGAGCAGCGTCGCCTGCTCGGGGTTGGCCTTGCGCCAGGCCTTGTAGGCCTTGTTCCACTCGGCGTGGGCCTGCTTGCCGCGGGTCTTGACCTTGCGGGCGTGCGCGAGCACGGCCCGGTCGACCTCGAAGGACTTGCCGGGGTTGAAGCCGAGCAGTTCCTTGGTCGCCGCGATCTCCTCCTCGCCGAGGGCCGAGCCGTGGGACTTGCCGGTGTTCTGCTTGGTCGGCGCGGGCCAGGCGATGATCGTGTGCAGGCGGATCAGGGTCGGGCGCGGGCTCTTGCGGCTCTTGGTGAGCGCGGTGTAGAGCGCGTCGACGTCCTCGACATAGGTCTCGCCGTTGGCGTCACCGCGCCAGTCGACGTCGACGACCTCCCAGCCGTAGGCCTCGTAGCGCATGGCCACGTCCTCGGAGAAGGAGATGTCGGTGTCGTCCTCGATGGAGATATGGTTGGCGTCGTAGATGACGGTCAGGTTGCCGAGCTCCTGGTGTCCGGCGAGCGAACTCGCCTCGGAGGCAACGCCTTCCATCAGGTCGCCATCGGATGCGAGGGCCCACACGTGGTGGTCGAAGGGGCTGGTGCCCGCCTTGGCATCGGGGTCGAGAAGGCCGCGCTGACGGCGCTGCGCCATGGCCATGCCGACGGCGGAGGCGAGGCCGGAGCCGAGGGGGCCGGTGGTGATCTCCACACCCTTGGTGTGGTGCACCTCGGGGTGGCCCGGGGTCTGCGAGCCCCAGGTGCGCAGGGCCTTGAGGTCGGCCAGCTCGAGGCCGTAGCCGGAGAGGAAGAGCTGGACGTACTGGGTCAGGCTCGAGTGCCCGCAGGAGAGCACGAAGCGGTCGCGGCCCAGCCACGCCGGGTCGGCGGGGTCGTGGACCATGACGTTCTGGAAGAGGAGGTATGCCGCGGGCGCCAGGCTCATCGCGGTGCCGGGGTGCCCGTTGCCGGCCTTCTGGACGGCATCGGCGGCCAGCAGACGGGCGGTGTCGACTGCCCGCACGTCCACGTCGGTCCAGCCGGCCTTCCTCGCGATGGGCTTGGCAACGCTTCGCTTGGGGGCGGCCTTGGTGGTGGCTCGGGGGGTCACGGGTTCTCCTTCGGAGCGATCCGGTGCTGCGGACAGCACCGGGGGTCGGAACACAGTCGGCACTGAGCCTAGTCGCAGGTCGTGAGGTGCGTCGCATCCTCCCGGGTGGGCTTGCCGGGGGGCCCGTCCCGCGGCATACCGCGCGGGTAGACTGGGCCGAGCGTCATGACCCGTGGCGCGCCGACCCCGATCCGCCAGCCGCCGAGGACACTGTGACCGCACTGCACCAGACCGCGTCGGCGGACGCCCCGCCGGGCAAGGGCTGGAGGGGCACCCTCGCGGCATACATCGCTCTCACCAAGCCGCGGATCATCGAGCTCCTGCTCGTGACGACGGCCCCCGTCATGTTCCTCGCGGAGCGCGGTGTGCCCTCGATCTGGCTGATCGTCGCGACTCTCGTCGGCGGCACGATGAGCGCCGGCGCGGCCAACACCTTCAACTGCATCTATGACCGCGACATCGACGCGGTGATGCACCGCACGAGCAACCGGCCGCTGGTGACCGGCGAGCTGTCCGTGCGGCAGGCGAGCGTCTTCGGCGCCGTGCTGACGGTGCTCTCGACCCTGTGGTTCTGGGTCGTGGTCAACCCGCTCTCGGCGCTGCTCAGCCTCGGCGCGATCGTGATGTATGCCGTGGGCTACACGATCCTGCTCAAGCGCCGCACCTCCCAGAACATCGTCTGGGGCGGCGCGGCCGGCTGCATGCCCGTGCTGATCGGGTGGTCCGCCGTGACCAACTCCGTCGGGTGGCCGGCGGTCATCCTCTTCCTCGTGATCTTCTTCTGGACGCCGCCGCACTACTGGCCGCTGTCGATGAAGTTCACCGACGACTACGCCCGCGCCGGCGTCCCGATGCTGCCGGTGAAGGCCCGCTTCGTCGAGGTCGCGCGCAATATCGTCGCCTACTCCTGGGTGATGGTCGCGATGTCCCTCGCGCTCATCCCCGTCGCGCCGATGGGCTGGGTCTACACCGTGGCCGCCGTCGGCTCGGGGGCCTTCTTCCTGTGGGAGGCCCACCGCCTGCTGCGGCTGTCCAAGCGGGGCGCCTCGCCACTCGAGCTCAAGCCGATGCGGCTGTTCCACTACTCGATCACCTACGTGACGATCGTCTTCCTCGGCGTGGCGGTCGACCCGCTGCTGTTCTGGCCGCTGCCCGGTCTGTCGCTCTGACGCGGCGCAGCGCGCCCACCGTCGCCGCGATGGCGACCAGCCCCGTGCCGACGACGAGCGCCGGCTCCCACAGCCACAGGTAGCGCAGCGGCACACCCATGAGGGATGCAGTCAGCGGCAGCGCCGCCCACGCGACCAGGGTGGCCACGACCCAGGCCGCCAGGGCCGCCCGCGACGCGCGTGGTCGGCGCAGCGCCGCGACGAGCAGGACCCCTGCGGCTGCGACCAGCCCCAGCGGGAGGCCGGTGGCGAGGGTGGTCCTGGCGGCGCCCTGCGCCGGGCGGCCGGTCGCCAGGTCGTATGCCGCCCGAGTGGCCCCGGCGAGCGCCTCCTCGTGGAGGTAGCCGGAGGCGTTGAGCAGGACGACCACTCCGTCCCTTGTGTCCGGGTCGAGATAGACCGCCGAGAAGTAGCCGGGGACCGTCCCGGTGTGCCAGACCGTGGTGCGGCCGTCCGGCTCCCTCGTCACCCGCCAGCCGCGGCCGTAGGCCTGCCCGGTTGTGCCTGTCGGGGCGGCGTCGCCCACCTGCGCACGCAGTCGGCTCCCATCGGCCGCGAGGCTGCTCGAGGCGAACGTGGCCAGGTCCCTGATGCTCCCGCACGTGTAGCCATAGGCCGCGCCCGCCTCGTCGTATGGCGCGTCGACCGGCCACGCGAACGGACCCGCGAGACGGTGGCCCTGCGCGAGGTCATCGCAGGCCCGGGTGGAGGCGCCTGCGTGCCAGTCGATGCCGGCGCCTGCGACCAGTTCGCTGTAGGGGCGACCGCCCGCCGACTCAAGGACTGCCTGGAGGTAGAGATAGCCCAGGTTTGAGTAGCTGTGTCGGTGGCCCGGCTCCACGGTGGGTGGGGTGGAGGGAAGCGCCCTGGTCGCCGGCCCAGGGCGTGCAATGTCCAGGTGCTCGGCGCCGAAGGGCAGACCCGCGGTGTGGTCGAGCAGGTCTGCGACCGGCACGTCCGGGCCGCCGGGGACATAGGAACTCACCGATGCGGAGAGATCCAGCCGGCCCTCCTGCTCGAGCCGTGTCGCGACGCTGGCCGCGACGGGTTTGGAGACCGAGCCCCAGAGGAATCGTGTCCCGTCGTCGACAGCGCGCCCGTCGCCGGCCGAGCCAGAGGACTCGACGCGGGATATCCGCCCGTCCTGCACCCACGCGACCGCGCCGCCGGGCGAGAGCCTGCGCAGCTCCGCTGTGGGGTCGGTGTCCGACGGGGTGGCGGCGGAGTGGCCCGCTGTCACCATCAGGGCGGCGACCAACGCCGCCAGCACCGGCAGAGCCCTGAGACAACGCATGAATTGAATGCCCATACGGTTTTGTATCATACGGGTATATGGTTTAGCCATGGTGCGCACCGCAGACCACGAGGCCCGACGACGGCAGCTGATCGAGGCTGCGATCGAGATCGCCGTCGGCCAGGGCATCGACCGGGTCACCGTGGCCGCTGTAGCCAGGACCGCAGGCGTGTCCGTCGGGCTCGTCCAGCACTACTTCCCGGCCAAGGAGGAGCTGATGCGGCGGGCGTATGCCGAGCTGCTGGCCCGTCTCGACGCGCGTGTCGCCCGGATCGTCGCCGCGGGCGAGGAGCATGGCGACGCGATCCGCGAGATGGTGCCGGTGGCCCTGGGTGAGCTCCTGCCGATCGGTCCCAGGCGCACCGATGAGGCTCGCGTCCGGCTGGAGTTCCAGACCTTGGCGGGGCGCAACCCTGATCTGCTTGCGACCGCCCAGGAGCACGAGCGACGAATGCGGGAGCGGCTGCGAGTGACCGTGGACAACGCCAAGAAATGTGGGGAGACGAGCCGCTCCGCGGACTCGTCCGAGGTGGCCGACGACCTGTGGGCGGCGGTGACCGGGGCGGCACCGGCGATGCTGGTGGATCCGGCATTCGACGGCCGGCGCGTGCTCGCGGGGGCATGCCAGCGCGCCTTCCCGCGGGAGTGCCGCCGGGCTGCTCGGACCTAGCCGGCCGCCGGCGAGCGGCCCGCCGGGAGGTCGCGCAGCCGCCAGAAGGGGCAGAGGGGCGTCGCCAGCGTGAGGCTGCACAGGGCGTGGAGGCCGGCCATCGCGAGCATCGTCGGCACCAGCCCGTATGCCGCGCCGGCCCAGCCTGCGACCAGGCTCCCCACCGGCATGGTCCCCATCGCCACGACGCTCATCACGCCGCCGACCCGACCGAGCGAGTCGGGTGGCACCCAGCGCTGGCGGAAGGCGGACCGGATGACATTGGCGCCCACGACGCCGACCCCGACGAGGAAGGCGCCGGCGGGGATGAGCCAGGCCCGCCAGCCCGGGGCGGCCAGCGGTATCAGCAGCGCGGTCGGTCCGCCGAGCAGGCCGAGGACGACGGCGCCACGAGCAGTGCCCAGCCGCCGACCCACGGCCGGCGCGATGAGCGCGCCGAGGAGGCCACCCGCGCTGCCGATCGAGGTGAACAGCCCGATCATCCCGGCGTCGAGGTGGAGTTCGCGCACCATATAGAGGACGAGCAGCGCCTGGTAGCCGATGAGCCCCAGGTTCGACAGCCCGCCCGAGACGAGGGTGTAGCGCAGGATCGGGTCGTGGAGGACAAAGCGTGCTCCGTCCCGGATCGCGCGGCCGACCGGCTCCGCCTTCGGGGTTGGCCTCGACGTGGGCCTGGCCCTGATCCGCCAGAGGCAGACCGCGGACACGACGCAGCTCACGGCGTCGGCGAGGATCGCGACGGCGGCGGTGAGCCACTGGACCATCAGCCCGCCCAGGCCCGGGCCGACCACCTGCGCGGCCGACTCCGTGCCATAGATGCGTGAGTTCGCCGCCTCAAGGTCGGCGGGGCCGACGACCCTGGTGAGCATCGGGGCCATGGCCAGCCGCAGCACGAGCTGGGCGGCGCCGGCGCCGAGGGCGGCCAGCACGACGTGGGGGAGGGTGAGCCTGTCCAGGGCCCAGGCCACCGGCACCGACGCGAGGACCACGGCGGCCAGCAGGTCGGCGGCGATCATGACGCGGCGGGTGTCGCTGCGGTCGACGAGCGCGCCGGCGTGCAGGCCCAGCAGCAGCCACGGGAGCCAGGAGGCCGCGCTCAGCATGCCCATCCACATCGGGCTCGCGTGGAAGTCCCGGGCGGCAAGGAGGGGCAGGACGACGGCTGTCGTCATCGTGCCCAGGAGGTGGGTGCCCTCGCCGAACCAGAGCAGGCGGAAGTCCCGGTTGCGGCCCAGTGGGGGAGCGGCAACCGGTGCGGGGCGGGTGGTCATGGCTGGCTCGGGAAGCCTCGGGAGAAGAGATAGACCGGCTCACGCTCGACCCCGTCGTCGGGGATCTCACGCGTGCTCCACCTCAGGACGACGTCCATGACCTCCTCGGCCACCTCCCGCAGCTCATCGGGGCTGAGGGTCGCCCAGCTCTGCGTGGCGAATGCCGCGTCGGCCCACTCGGGCACGCTGTCGGAGTTGGTGAGCCAGGCCTCGACCCGCTCGGTCTGGCGCCGCCAGCCGAGTGCCTCGGCCTGCTCCGCGGCGGCAAGGGCATCGGGGTCGTCGGCGAACTCCGCCCGCGACCAGCGCGTGCCCCGGTCGACCAGCCGCCACCACCGCTCGCGCCTGTCCTTGGCGAGCTCGGGCGCCTCCTCGACCAGTCCGGCCTCGTGGAGCACCTTGAGGTGATGGCTGGCGCTGCCGACGGCCTGTCCGGTGCGGGCGGCCAGGGCGCTGGCGGTGCTGGGCCCGTCGACCTTGAGCGCGTCCATGATCCGGGCCCGGAAGGGGTGGGCCAGTGCGGCGAGGGCCTTGGCCTCGGTCAGGGTGCGCACACCCTCACGGGCTCGCGCGGTGCTCTTGCGGGGAGTGGCCATGGCCCGACCCTAGACCCACAAGAGACATTGCACAAGAACTCTTGTTAATACTCCGGTTTGCCGCGGGAGGTCAGTCCGTGCGGACGGCGTCGTCCCAGCTGCGCAGGCGGACCACGCCGTAGGAGAGCGCGATCACGAGCGCGGCGGCGCCGAGCATGTGCACCAGCACGAGCATCTCGGGCAGGCCGGTGAAGTACTGGGTGTAGCCGACGGCGCCCTGGGCGAGGGTGACCAGCAGCACGGCGAACCAGGCCCGGCCGGGCGCGGGGGAGCGGCCGGTCAGCCGGGCCGCGACCCAGACCGCGACCACGAGGCCGAGGAAGAGCATGACGGCGTCGGCGTGCAGCCACGACGCCGAGCGCGGGTCGAAGCCGAGGCGTGCGGGCTCGTCGGCATCGCCCGAGTGCGGTCCGGAGCCGGTGACGATCGTGCCGAGGACGAGCACGATTCCGCCGACGGCGCACACGGCATACGCCAGCTGTGCCACGAGGGGGTGGACCGCGAGCGCGCGGCTGCCCTCGGGCTCGGTCGCGCGGAAGTAGGCATAGGCCGAGGCCGCGACCAGGACCATCGAGGCGAGGAAGTGGAAGGCGACGATCGCCGGGTTGAGGCCGGTGCGCACGGTGATGCCACCGACCACGGCCTGCGCCACGACCCCGGCGAGGACGAACCAGCCCGCCCAGGTGAGGTCGCGCCGGCGGCCGCCCCACTTCCAGACGGCCAGGATGACCGCGATCGCGGCGAAGCCGACGGCGCCGGTCAGGGTGCGGTTGCCGAACTCGATGTACTTGTGGAAGCCCTCGGCCTGCTCATGGGTGGGCACATAGGACCCCGGAGTGCACTGCGGCCACGTGGGGCAGCCGAGCCCCGAGCCGGTCAGCCGGACCAGGCCGCCGGTGACGACGATGAGGGTCTCGAGCGCGAGGTTGATCAGGAGGACCGCCCGGAGCCGGCGGTCGGCCGAGACCGGGACCGTGACGGGGGCGTCGGCGAGGCTGGACACCACAGCAGGGTAGTCCGCGCGACGGCGGCCACCCGCGCCGGGCCGGCCCGGCAGACGTGTGGGCTCGGCCTCAGTCCGACCAACGGAAGAGCCGCGCGGCCAGCGCGGTGCACAGGCCGGCCCACAGCAGCAGCACACCCCACGCGGCCCACGGCACCGAGCCGTGGACGAATGCCGCGCGCAGGCCCTCGCCGAGCGCGCCCGAGGGCAGGGCGGTGGCCAGGTGCTGGAGGGCGCCGGGCATGCGGTCGGGCGGGACGAGCACGCCGCCGAGGCCCAGCAGCAGCACCCAGATGAGATTGGCGAGCGCGAGCACGGCCTCCGGGCGGAGGGTGCCGGCCAGCACCATGGCGAGGGCCACGAAGGCCCAGGCGCCGAGCAGGATCGTCACGAGCGCTGCCGGGAGCCCGGACCAGACCGGTCGCCAGCCGAGCGCCAGCCCGAGGCCGCCCAGCACGGCGAGCTGCACGAGCAGCACCGCGAGGACGGCGAGGGTCTTGCCGAGGACGAGCCCGCCGCGGCCGAGCGGGGTGGTGCCGAGCAGCCGCAGCACCCCATAGCGACGGTCGAATGCCGTCTGGATGGCCGTGCCGGTGAAGGCCGCGGAGATGACGCACAGCGCCAGCACGCCGGGGACGGCCAGGTCGATCCGACGGCCGTCGCCGAGGGAGGGGGAGGTGGTGAAGTAGAGCCCGACCATCGCCAGCGCCGGCAGGATCACCGACACGAGCAGCTGCTCGCCATTGCGCAGGAAGGTCAGCGTCTCGAAGACCGCCTGGGCGCGCACCCGGGTGGCCGTGGGCGCGGCACCGCGGGCGGGGTCGGTCGTCGCGGTCATCGGGCGCTCCTGGTGAGGGCGAAGAAGAGGTTCTCGAGGGTGTCGCGGGCGGTCAGCTCGGCGAGCGTGCCGTCGGCGACGACGCTGCCGCGGCCCATGATGACCACGCGGTCGGCGATCCGCTGGGCCTCCTCGAAGGAGTGGGTCGTGACGACGACGGCGGCACCGGAGTCGGCGCTCTCGCGGATCAGCTCCCACACATCGAGGCGGGCGTGCGGGTCCAGTCCGGCGCTCGGCTCGTCGAGGAAGGCGACCTCCGGTCGGCCGATGACGGCCGCCGCGAGCGCGACACGCTGGCGCTGGCCACCGGAGAGCCGTCGGACCGGGGTGCCGGCGAAGCGGTCGATCCCGAGCCGCTCGGCGAGCGCCGGGAGATCCGCTGGCGCGGCATACATCCTGGCGAGGTGGGTGAGCAGCGGCAGGGGCTTCGCTCCGTTGGGGAGGCCGCCGTCCTGGAGCATGACGCCGACGCGGGCGCGATGGTCCGGGGAGGCCTGCCAGGGGTCGGTGCCGAGCACGCGGGCCTCGCCGGAGTCGGCCTGGCGCAGCCCCTCGAGGATCTCCATCGTCGTGGTCTTGCCCGCGCCGTTGGGGCCCAGGACGGCCGTCACCTGACCGCTGTGGGCCTCCCACGAGGCCCCGTCGACGGCGCGGACACTGCCGAAGCTCCGGTGCAGGTCGCGCACACTCACCGCTGGGTTCACCCGAACAGATTAGGCGCGACCCGCCCCCGCCCTCAGGTAAGGGGACCCTTTGTTGGACATCAGCGTCGAATTAACTAACATGGATGTTGTGTTTATGGCCGAGCCCGAGGAGCGTGCCGCGGAGGTGACCGCCGAGTCGCCCACCCGTGAGCGCATCGTGCGTGCGATCACCGAGCGCGGCCCGATCACCGCGGCGACCCTCGCCAAGGACCTCGGCCTGACCGCCGCGGCCGTGCGCCGCCATCTCGACAACCTCCACGACAGCGGTGCGATCGAGCCCCACGAGGCGCCCGCCGGCCACCGCGGCCGCGGTCGCCCCGCCCGGGCCTATGTCGTCAGCGAGACCGGCCACTCCGCGCTCGCCTCCGACTATGACCGCCTCGCCAGCGCGGCCCTGCGCTTCCTCGCCGAGTCCGCCGGCCCCGACGCGGTCGAGCGGTTCGCCGCCTCGCGGATCGCCGCCATGGAGCAGCGGTATGCCGCGGACCTCGCCGAGGCGGGCACCGACCCGCAGGCGCGTGCCGAGGCCCTCGTCGCGGCCCTGACCCGCGACGGCTACGCTGCCTCGGCGCGCCCGGTGGGCGACCCGGCGCGCCCGACCCCGCTCACCGGCATACAGCTGTGCCAGGGACACTGCCCGGTCCAGCACGTGGCCGCGGAGTTCCCGCAGTTCTGCGAGGCCGAGACCGAGGCGTTCTCGCGCCTGCTCGGCGTCCACGTCCAGCGGCTGGCCACGCTCGCCCACGGGGACCACGTCTGCACGACATTCGTCCCCACCACCGACCTGCTCACGACCCCCACCAAGGAAAGGTCCCCACGATGACCACCAACATCGAAGAGCTGAATCCAGGGCTGAAGGACCTCGGCCGCTATGAGTACGGCTGGCACGACGCCGACAACGCCGGTGCCTCCGCCCGTCGCGGCCTCAACGAGGACGTGGTCAAGGACATCTCGGGCCGCAAGAGCGAGCCGCAGTGGATGACCGACCTGCGGCTGAAGTCGCTCAAGCTGTTCGACAAGAAGCCCATGCCGAGCTGGGGCAGCGACCTCACCGGCATCGACTTCCAGAACATCAAGTACTTCGTGAAGTCCACCGAGAAGCAGGCCACGTCGTGGGAGGACCTGCCCGAGGACATCAAGAACACCTACGACAAGCTCGGCATCCCCGAGGCGGAGAAGCAGCGCCTCGTCGCCGGCGTCGCGGCCCAGTACGAGTCGGAGGTCGTCTACCACCAGATCCGCGAGGACCTGGAGGAGAAGGGCGTCATCTTCGTCGACACCGACACCGGCCTGCGTGAGCACGAGGACCTCTTCCGCGAGTACTTCGCGACCGTGATCCCCGCCGGCGACAACAAGTTCGCCTCGCTCAACACCGCCGTCTGGTCGGGCGGCTCGTTCATCTATGTCCCGCCGGGCGTCCACGTCGACATCCCGCTCCAGGCCTACTTCCGGATCAACACCGAGAACATGGGCCAGTTCGAGCGGACGCTGATCATTGCCGACGAGGGCTCCTATGTGCACTACGTCGAGGGCTGCACCGCGCCGATCTACAAGTCCGACTCGCTGCACTCCGCGGTCGTCGAGATCGTCGTGAAGAAGAACGCCCGCGTGCGCTACACGACCATCCAGAACTGGTCCAACAACGTCTACAACCTCGTCACCAAGCGCGCGACCTGCGAGGCCGGCGCGACGATGGAGTGGATCGACGGCAACATCGGCTCCAAGGTGACGATGAAGTACCCGGCCGTCTTCCTCATGGGCGAGCACGCCAAGGGCGAGACCCTCTCGATCGCGTTCGCCGGCGAGGGCCAGCACCAGGACGCGGGCTCCAAGATGGTCCACGCCGCCCCCAACACCTCCAGCTCGATCGTGTCCAAGTCGGTGGCGCGCGGTGGTGGCCGCACGTCCTACCGCGGGCTCGTCCAGATCCACGAGGGCGCCCACGGCTCCAAGTCCTCGGTCGTCTGTGACGCCCTGCTGGTCGACACGATCAGCCGCTCCGACACCTACCCCTATGTCGACGTCCGCGAGGACGACGTGCAGATGGGCCACGAGGCGACCGTCTCCAAGGTGTCCGAGGACCAGATGTTCTACCTCATGTCCCGAGGCCTGTCCGAGGAGGAGGCGATGGCGATGATCGTGCGCGGCTTCGTCGAGCCCATCGCCAAGGAGCTCCCGATGGAGTACGCCCTCGAGCTCAACCGCCTCATCGAGCTGCAGATGGAAGGAGCAGTCGGCTGATGACGCTGACCGCAGACACCCCCCGCGCCGGGCTCACCGGAGCCAAGGCGCACACCCACTCCGCGGAGACGATGGTCCCCGACGCCTCGCGCGCCGAGCGCAAGCGGTCGTATGCCGTGGAGGACTTCCCCCTGCCGCACGGCCGCGAGGAGGAGTGGCGCTTCACCCCGCTCGACCGCCTCGGCGCGCTGCTCGAGCCCGCCCCGACCGCAGCGTCGGGCGTGCGGCTCGACGTCGAGGCCCCGGCAGAGGTCACCCGTGACCGCCTCGCGGCTGAGGCGACCGGTGTGCTCGTCCCCGCCGACCGCGCTGCGGTCGTCGCGTGGGCTGGCGCCGACAGCGCCGAGCGCGTGCTCATCCCGGCCGAGGCCGAGGTCGCCACGCCGATCCGCATCACCCTCGGCGCCGACGGTGGCGCCCGGGTCAACAGCCACCTCGTCATCGAGGCCGGCGCGCACAGCCGCGCCACCGTGCTGCTCACCCACCAGGGCCACGCCGAGTGCGGCGAGAACGTCGAGATCCTCGCCGGCGACGGCGCGGAGCTGACGGTCGTCTCCCTCCAGGAGTGGGACGACGCCAGCCTCCACGCGGGCCAGCACGATGTGCTGGTCGGCCGCGACGCGACCGTGCGCCACATCGTGGTCACCCTCGGTGGCGGCGTCGTGCGACTCAACACCAACGCGCGGTATGCCGGCCCCGGCGGCAGTTTCGAGGGCCTCGGCGTCTACTTCAGCGACGCCGGCCAGCACCTCGAGCACCGGCTCTTCGTCGACCACGAGGCGCCGCACTGCTCCTCCAATGTCGAGTACAAGGGCGCCCTCCAGGGCGAGACGGCCCGCTCGGTGTGGGTCGGCGATGTCCTGATCCGCGCGGCGGCCGAGGGCACCGACACCTATGAGCTCAACCGCAACCTCGTGCTCACCGACGGCGCCCGCGCCGACTCGGTGCCCAACCTCGAGATCGAGACCGGCGAGATCGTCGGCGCCGGCCACGCCTCGGCGACCGGCCGCTTCGACGACGAGCAGCTCTTCTATCTCCAGGCCCGCGGCATCCCCGAGGAGGAGGCCCGCCGCCTGGTCGTGCGCGGCTTCTTTGCCAGCATCATCCAGCGCATCGGCGTGCCCGAGGTGCAAGACCACCTGATGGCGGCCGTCGAGGCCGAGCTGGCGGGCCAGGCATGAGCGAGACCCCCACTGCCGCAGGCGAGTTCGTCAGGGTCTGCACCCTCGACGACCTCGAGCTGGGCGTCCCTGCCCAGGCCGACGTCGACGGCACGCTGATCGCGCTCGTGCGCACCGCCGAGCGCGAGGTGCGCGCCGTCAACGACACCTGCACCCACGGCCAGGTCTCCCTCTCCGAGGGCGACGTCGAGGGCTGTGAGATCGAGTGCTGGCTCCACGGCTCGCGCTTCGACCTGGTCACCGGCGCCCCCTCGGGCCCGCCCGCGACCGTCCCCATCGCTGTCTATCCGGTGACCCTCGAGGGCGATGACGTCCTCGTCGCGGTCCCCGCCGGCTGAACCCACACACTTGTCAGGAGCATCAATGTCCACGCTTGAGATCAACAACCTCCAGGTCTCCGTCGAGACCGAGGCCGGCACCAAGGAGATCCTCCGCGGCGTCGACCTGACCATCTCCTCGGGCCAGACCCACGCGATCATGGGCCCCAACGGGTCGGGCAAGTCCACGCTTGCCTACTCCATCGCCGGCCACCCCAAGTACCAGATCACCGGCGGCTCGGTGACCCTCGACGGCGAGGACGTCCTGGCCATGTCGGTCGACGAGCGCGCCCGCGCAGGCCTCTTTCTGGCCATGCAGTACCCGGTCGAGGTCCCCGGCGTCACCGTCTCCAACTTCCTGCGCACCGCCAAGACCGCGGTCGCGGGCGAGGCCCCCAAGCTGCGCACCTGGGTCAAGGAGGTCCGCGGCGCGATGGACAACCTGCGCATGGACCCCGTCTTCGCCGAGCGCAATGTCAACGAGGGCTTCTCCGGTGGCGAGAAGAAGCGCCACGAGATCCTCCAGATGGAGCTGCTCCAGCCCAAGATCGCGATCCTCGACGAGACCGACTCCGGCCTCGACGTCGACGCGCTCAAGGTCGTCTCCGAGGGCGTCAACCGCACCAAGGAGTCCACCGGCTGCGGCGTCCTGCTCATCACCCACTACACGCGCATCCTGCGCTACATCCAGCCCGACTTCGTCCACGTCTTCGTCGACGGCCGCGTCGCCGAGGAGGGCGGCCCGGAGCTCGCCGAGCGCCTCGAGAACGAGGGCTACGACCGCTTCCTGGCCAAGGCCTGATGTCGGCAAACCCGTTGTCGGAGAAGGAAGTCGCCGCACTGCGCGGCGACTTCCCGATCCTTGCGCGCACCGTCCGCGGCGGCAAGCCGCTGGTCTATCTCGACTCGGGCGCGACCTCCCAGAAGCCCACCGCCGTCCTCGACGCCGAGCGTGACTTCTACACCCGGCTCAACTCCGCACCCCACCGCGGCGCCCACGCGCTCTCGGAGGAGGCCACCGCGGCATACGAGTCGGCGCGCGAGCGCATCTCGGCGTTTGTCGGGGGCCGTCCCGACGAGCTGGTCTTCACCAAGAACGCCACCGAGTCGCTCAACCTCGTCACGCACGCCTTCCTCATGGGCGGCCACCCCGCGATCCCGGGCAGCGAGCGCTTCACCCTCGACGAGGGCGACGAGGTGCTGGTCACCGAGATGGAGCACCACGCCAACCTCGTGCCCTGGCAGGAGCTGTGCCGGCGCACCGGTGCCACGCTCCGCTGGTTCCCGGTCACCCCGGAGGGCCGGCTCGACCTGAGCGACATCGACACGCTGCTGACCGAGCGCACCAAGGTGCTCGCCCTGGCCCACGTCTCCAACGTGCTGGGCACGGTCAACCCCGTGCAGATGCTCGCCGAGCGGGCCCACCAGGTGGGTGCGCTCGTCGTCCTCGATGCCTGCCAGTCGGTGCCCCACATGCCGGTCGACGCGCCGTCACTCGGCGTCGACCTCCTGGCCTTCTCCGGCCACAAGATGCTCGGCCCGATGGGCATCGGCGGGCTCTGGGGCCGCAGCGAGGTCCTCGACGCGCTGCCGCCCTTCCTCACCGGCGGCTCGATGATCGAGACCGTGCGGATGGAGGCCAGCACCTATGCCGCGCCGCCGCAGCGCTTCGAGGCCGGCGTGCCCATGGCCGCCCAGGCCGTGGGCCTGGCCGCGGCTGTCGACTACCTCCAGGCCATCGGCATGGACCGCGTCCACGCCCACGAGGCCGCGCTGACCGAGCGGCTGCTCGACGGTCTGGCACAGCGGCCGTGGGTGCGCGTCCTCGGGCCCACCGACATGGTCGACAGGTCCGGCACGGTGGCCTTCGACGTCGAGGGCGTCCATGCCCACGACGTCGGTCAGATCCTCGACGACGCCGGCGTGGCCGTGCGCGTCGGGCACCACTGCGCCTGGCCGCTGCACCGAGCACTGCGCGTGACGGCCAGCGCCCGAGCGACCTTCGGGATCTACACCACGCCCGCCGAGGTCGACGCGCTGCTGACCGCCCTCGACCGGGTCCCCGCCGTCTTCGGCATCGAGACAGGAGCCCGCTGATGGACCTCTACCAGGAGCTCATCCTCGAGCACTCCAAGCGCCCCCACCGCATGGGCCTGCGGGAGCCCTTTGACGCCGAGGTCCACCACGTCAACCCCACGTGCGGTGACGAGGTCACCCTGCGGGTCGACGTCGAGGACGGCACTGTCAAGGACATCTCCTATGACGCGCTCGGCTGCTCGATCTCGGTCGCCTCGACGTCCGTGCTGGCGACCGAGGTGACGGGGGAGAGCGTCGAGGAGGCGCTCGAGGTCTTCAAGCACTACCGCGCCATGCTCATGTCCAAGGGCAAGGACCCCGGCGACGAGGAGCAGATCGGCGACGGCGTCGCGTTCTCCGGCGTCTCGCAATACCCGGCGCGCGTCAAGTGCGCCCTCCTCGGGTGGAGCGCGTTCACCGACGCCCTCGCCCAGGCCGGCGTCGACATCAGCACCATCTCGTCCGACGCCGCCGCGCCCACCGCGTGATCGACCCCAAGGAGCCGACATGACCGACACGATCACCCCCACCAACGCCGCCGACGTCGAGGAGGCCATGCGCGATGTCGTCGACCCCGAGCTCGGCATCAACGTCGTCGACCTCGGCCTCGTCTACGGCATCACCGTCGACCCCCAGAACCACGCCGTCATCGACATGACGCTCACGTCGGCGGCCTGCCCGCTGACCGATGTCATCGAGGACCAGACGGCGCAGTCCCTCGAGGGCGTCGTCGCCAGCCACCGGATCAACTGGGTCTGGATGCCGCCGTGGGGCCCCGACAAGATCACCGACGACGGGCGCGAGCAGCTGCGCGCGCTCGGCTTCAACCTCTGACGCCGTGAGCCCCACCCGCCGCATCGAGATCGCCCCCGAGCGGCTCGAGCGGTGGCTGGCGGGCTTCGGGGAGCGTCACGACGGGGTCGTCCTCACTCAGGACGGCCCCGTCACCCTTGCCCGCGGCGGCGACGGCTCCGTGGCCGTGTGCGAGCGGTTCGAGCCCGACCCCCTCGCGCTCGTCCTGCTCCGCAGGGGCGGGTATGCCGTGGGGCTGGCCTCCGAGGGCCGCCTCCTGGCGCACAAGTGCGGGACCCGCTATGTGCAGTCGCGGACCGCGGCCGGGGGCTGGTCGCAGCAGCGCTATGCCCGTCGGCGCGGCAACCAGGCCGACGAGCTGGTGGGCGCGGTGGCCGACCACGCCGCACGGGTGCTGGGGGAGGCGCGGGGCGCACACGGCATACCGGCTGGTCTGGTGCTGGGAGGCGACCGCGCGCTGGCGGCGCAGGTGCTGGAGGACCCGCGCCTGGCCGACCTCGCCACCCTGCCACGTCGCACCCTCTATGACCTGCCCGACCCGGGCCTGAAGGTGCTCCAGCAGGCCGCCCAACGCGCCCGCGCGATCCGCATCGAGCTCACCGAGACCGGAGTGGGCGCGCGACCTCGGCGGGCGAGGCCACGTCCGACCAGCGGCCGAGCAAGCCCGTCAGACAGACAGAGCCGGCCGGTGCCCCTGATGGGGCGCCGGCCGGCTCGTGTGTCGGGGGAGG
This sequence comes from Micrococcales bacterium, assembly GCA_021287075.1. Lineage (GTDB taxonomy): Bacteria > Actinomycetota > Actinomycetes > Actinomycetales > Dermatophilaceae > JAJTBD01. Next base: position 72,401 of record JAJTBD010000007.1, read on the forward strand.
ATCACTCCACGCGGTCGACCGCGAAGGTGTCGCAGGAGTTGAGGTTGCCGCTCTTGTAGCCGGTGAGGAACCAGCGCTGGCGGGCCTCGGAGGAGCCGTGCGTCCAGTTCTCGGGGGTGACCCGGCCCTGGGCCTTGCTCTGGATGTTGTCGTCACCGACGGCGGCCGCAGCGGACAGGGCCGACTTGATGTCGTCCTCGGTGAGCGGCTTCATCAGCGCGTTGCCCTGGTCGTCCTTGGTGTTGACGGCGTTCTTGGCCCAGACACCGCCCAGGCAGTCGGCCATCAGCTCGGTGCGCACGGCGCCGGACTGGGCGCCGGCGGGGTCCTGCTGGGCGCGGCCGAGCAGGCCGAGGATGTTCTGGAGGTGGTGGCCGTACTCGTGCGCCACGACATACTCCTGGGCGAGCGCACCGTCGTCGGCGCCGAAGCGCGTGGTCAGTTGCTTGAAGAACGAGGCGTCGATGTAGACCTTGCCGTCGACGGGGCAGTAGAACGGCCCGACCTGGTTGGAGGCGGTGCCGCACGCCGACTGGGTCGCGCCGCTGTAGAGCACGGTGTTGGCCGGGACGTACTCCTTGCCATAGCGCGGCAGCTCCTTGGACCAGTAGTCCTGGACCGAGTTGACCGTGAGGATCACGCGGCACTCGTCGGACTTGTTGGCGTCGGCGCCGGTCTTGCAGGCGTCGAATGCCGCGCCGTTCTGGGTGCCGCCGGGCTGGACCTGCCCCTGGTTGGCGCCGCCGGTCGGGTCCTGGGGCAGCTGGCCGGGGTCGATGCCGAGGAACATCATGATCAGCATGACGATGAGGCCGAAGATGCCTCCACCGACGACCATGCCACCGGGGCCGCCGCCGCTGCCGCCGGACTCCACCTGCGAGGTGTCGATCCGGGCGTTGTCGTTAAAACTCATCTTCTCTGGCCTCCGGCCGGGTCGAGGGCCTGCGCCCACGTGCGAACATCGCGCCTAGACTAACTGTCCTGCCCCCGTGTTTCCTTCCCGCGGGGCCCCGTATGGCGCGTCCCGTGACCGCACGGTGATGTTTGCCGTGACGTGGGCGGGCGCACCCAGACCGCAAGGACCCCCTTTGATCTCTGCCTCCGGCATCGAGCTGCGCGCCGGCTCCCGCCTCCTGCTCGACGGCGCGACCTTCCGCGTCGCGGCGGGTGACCGGGTGGGCCTGGTGGGCCGCAATGGCGCGGGCAAGACAACGCTGACCAAGGTGCTGGCGGGCTGGACGCTGCCGGCCGCGGGCTCCGTGCAGAGCACCGGCGAGGTCGGCTATCTCCCGCAGGACCCCCGCACGGGCGACCTCGACGTCACCGCCCGCGACCGCGTGCTGTCGGCGCGCGGCCTCGATGCCACGGTCCGCAGCCTGCGCACCGCCGAGCAGCGGATGGCCTCGGCCGACGACGCGACGCGCGACAAGGCGATGCGCAAGTACGCGCGGCTGGAGAGCGAGTTCATCGCAGCCGGCGGGTATGCCGCGGAGTCCGAGGCCGCGTCCATTGCGTCCGCCCTTGGCCTCGACGAGCGGATCCTCGGCCAGACCCTCGGCACGCTGTCGGGCGGCCAGCGACGCAGGATCGAGCTGGCCCGCATCCTCTTCTCAGGCGCCGAGACCCTGCTGCTCGACGAGCCGACCAACCACCTCGACGCCGACTCGATCGCCTGGCTGCGCGACTACCTCAAGTCCTACAAGGGCGGGCTGATCGTGATCTCCCACGACGTGGACCTGCTCGAGGTGGTCGTCAACCGGGTCTTCCACCTCGACGCCAACCGCTGCGAGATGGACCTCTACAACGTGGGCTGGAAGGCCTATCTCCAGCAGCGGGAGACCGACGAGCGCCGCCGCAAGCGCGAATACGCCAACGCCACCAAGAAGGCCTCGGCGCTGATGGAGCAGGCCGAGAAGATGCGCGCCAAGGCGACCAAGGCGACCGCGGCCCAGAACATGATCAAGCGGGCCGAGCGGATGATGGCCGGCGTCGAGGGGGAGCGCCAGCACGACCGGGTGGCGCGACTGCGTTTCCCGACGCCGGCGCCGTGCGGCAAGACGCCGTTGCGGGGGACCGGGCTGTCGCGCTCCTATGGCTCGCTGGAGATCTTCACCGATGTCGACCTCGCCATCGACCGCGGCTCACGCGTCGTGGTGCTCGGGCTCAACGGCGCGGGCAAGACCACGCTGCTGAGGATGCTCGCCGGAGTCGACACCCCCGACACCGGCGAGGTTGAGCCCGGCCACGGTCTCAAGCTCGGCTACTACGCCCAGGAGCACGAGAACCTCGACGTCGACCGGTCGGTGCTGGCCAACATGAAGTCGGCCGCCCCCGACCTCGGCGAGACCGAGGTGCGCAAGGTCCTCGGCAGCTTCCTCTTCACCGGCGATGACGTCGACAAGCCGGCCGGCGTGCTCTCCGGCGGCGAGAAGACCCGGCTCTCGCTCGCCCTGCTGGTGGTCTCCTCGGCCAATGTGCTCCTGCTCGACGAGCCCACCAACAACCTCGACCCGGCCTCCCGCGAGGAGATCCTCGGGGCGCTGAAGACCTATGAGGGCGCCGTCGTGCTCGTCACCCACGACGAGGGCGCCGTCGAGGCCCTCGAGCCCGAGCGCATCCTGCTCCTGCCCGATGGTGTCGAGGACCTGTGGGGCCCCGACTACGCCGACCTGGTCGCCCTCGCCTGATCTGCAGCCGGGCTCACATGCCCCCGGCTGATCCCGCTGTCGTCGCCGATGCCTGCACAACGACGACCACGGTTGGGACATGGCGCTGGGTGGTGAGCACGGGGAATGCGTGCGGCGGCCGACCGTGGTCGTCACTGTGCAGGCCCCCAGACGCAGGTATGCCGCGGGGGCCAGCCCCGCGGCATACCTCGAGTTGGTTTGTGGCTCAGGCCTGCTGGGCCGCCTGGGGGAGCTTGGCGAGCGACTCGGAGACCGACTCGCGCAGCTCCTCGTCGTCCCAGGTGTGGTCGGTCAGCTGGCCCTCGAGATAGGCCTGATAGGCCGGCAGGTCGAGATGGCCGTGGCCGGAGAGGGCGATGACGATGACCTTCTCCTCGCCGGACTCGGCGCAGCGGGCGGCCTCGGCCAGCGCCTCGGCGATCGCGTGGGTCGACTCCGGGGCCGGCACGATCCCCTCGGCACGGGCGAACTCGACGCCCGCGGCGAAGCACTCCTGCTGGGTCTTGGCGACGGCCTCGATCAGGCCCTCGTGGTAGACGTGCGAGATGAGCGGGCTCATGCCGTGATAGCGCAGGCCGCCGGCGTGGATCGGGTCGGGCATGAAGTCGTGGCCGAGGGTGTGCATCTTCATCATCGGCGTGAAGCCGGCGACGTCGCCGAAGTCATAGGCGAAGGTGCCCTGGGTGAGCGACGGGCACGATGCGGGCTCGGCGGCTCGCAGGACCGGGCCCTCCTTGCCGGCGAGCCTCTCGCGCAGGAAGGGGAAGGCCATGCCACCGAAGTTGGAGCCGCCGCCCGTGCACCCGATGACGATGTCGGCGCTCTCGCCGGCCTTCGCGAGCTGGAGGATCGTCTCCTCGCCGATGATCGTCTGGTGCAGGAGCACGTGGTTGAGGACCGACCCGAGCGCATAGTGCACGTCGTCGTGGGCCATCGCCTCCTCGACGGCCTCGGCGATCGCGATGCCGAGGGAGCCGGTCGAGTCCGGGTGCTCGGCGAGGATCTTGCGCCCCGACTCGGTCAGGTCGGACGGGCTCGGGTGGATCGTGCCGCCGAGGGTCTCGATCATCATCCGGCGATAGGGCTTGCCCTCATAGGACCCCTTGACCTGCCAGATCTCGCACTCCATGTCGAACTGCGCGCACGCGAAGGCGAGCGAGGTGCCCCACTGGCCCGCGCCGGTCTCGGTCGTGAGCTTCCGGATGCCGGCCTGCTTGTTGTAGAAGGCCTGCGGCACAGCGGAGTTGGGCTTGTGCGAGCCGGCGGGGGAGACGCCCTCGTACTTGTAGTAGATCCGGGCGGGGGTGCCGAGGCGCTCCTCGAGCCGGAAGGCGCGATAGAGCGGCGAGGGGCGCCACATGCGATAGACGTCGAGGACCTCCTCGGGGATGTCGATGAAGCGCTCGGGCGAGAGCTCCTGCTCGATCAGCGCCATCGGGAAGAGGCCCGTCAGGTCGTCCGGCGTGACCGGCTCGCCGGTCGCGGGGTGCAGATAGGGCGCGGGCGGCGTCGGCAGGTCGGCGAGGATGTTGTACCAGCGCGTGGGCATCTCCGACTCGTCGAGAAGGATCTTGCGCTGTCGGGCGTCGCTCACGGAGGGCTCCTGGGGAGGGCTGGGAGGGATGGCTTCGCGCTCATCGTAGAGTGCTCGGGCAACCCGCGAGAGGAGGTGTCCGATGAGCATGCAGGGCTGGCAGCTGATGCGCTCGTTCACCAAGGACGGCTCGGTCCGCGACCGCAGGCTCGCCCCCGGCACCACCCGCCGCGTGATCGGGTATGCCGCGCGCTACCGCCGCACGATCGCCGTCCTCCTGCTCATCGTCGTCGTCAGCGCCCTCCTCGTCGTCGCCCAGCCCCTCCTGCTGCGCACCCTCATCGACGACGGCATCACCCCCCGCGACCGCGGCCTGGTCGTGCGGCTCTCGCTGCTGGTGGCGCTGCTCGCACTGCTCGATGCCGCCTCGTCGATCCTCCAGCGCTGGCTGTCGGCACGCATCGGGGAGGGGCTGATCGCCGACCTGCGCACCGAGGTCTTCGGCCATGTGCTGCGCCAGCCGATCGCCTTCTTCACCCGCGCCCAGACTGGCGCCCTGGTCACCCGCCTCAACAGTGACGTGATCGGGGCGCAGCAGGCGTTCACCTCGGTGCTCACCTCGGTGGTGAGCAACGCGATCTCGCTGGCGCTCATCGTCGCCGCGATGGCGGCGCTGTCGTGGCAGCTGACCCTCGCCTCGCTGCTGCTGGTGCCCCTCTTCCTCGTCCCGGCCCGCTTCATGGGCCGCCGGCTGGCCGGGCTGACCCACGAGCAGATGGGTCTCAACGCCGATCTGGGCAGCCGCATGACCGAGCGTTTCAATGTCGCCGGTGCCCTGCTGGTCAAGCTCTTCGGGTCGCCGGCGCGCGAGGACGAGGAGTATGCCGCGCGCGCCGACCGGGTGCGCCAGATCGGCGTCACCATCGCGATGAACCGGGCCTTCTTCTTCGTGGGCCTGACGCTGGTCGCCTCGCTCGCGACGGCCATGGTCTATGGCTTCGGCGGCATCATGGCCGTCGACGGGAGCCTGACCATCGGCACCCTGCTGGCCCTGACCGCGCTGCTGGCTCGGCTCTATCAGCCGCTGACCGCGCTCTCCAATGTGCGCGTCGACGTCATGACGGCGCTGGTCTCCTTCGAGCGGGTCTTCGAGGTCCTCGACATCCGGCCGCTGGTCGCCGAGTCGCCCGAGGCACGGCCGGTGCCCGCCGGCCCGGCCCGGGTCGAGCTGGAGGACGTGCGCTTCCGCTATCCGTCTGCCGACGAGGTGTCGCTGGCCTCCCTCGAGGTGACCGCCTCGGGCGACCGCGGCGCCGGCGAGGACATCCTGCGCGGCATCACCCTCACGGCCGAGCCGGGCCAGCTGGTCGCGCTCGTCGGGCCGAGCGGTGCGGGCAAGACCACGATCACCTCGCTGGTGGCCAGGCTCTATGACCCGACGGCCGGCACGGTGCGGATCAACGGCCTCGACCTGCGCGACGCGACGCTCGCGTCGGTCGCCGAGACGGTGGGTGTCGTCACGCAGGAGGCCCACCTCTTCCACGACACGATCCGCGGCAACCTCGCCTATGCGCGGCCGGGGGCCACCGACGCCGACATGGAGCGGGTCCTGCGGGCCGCCCAGGTGTGGGAGCTGGTCGAACGGCTGCCGGAGGGGCTGGCCACCGTGGTCGGGGACCGCGGCCACCGGCTGTCGGGCGGCGAGAAGCAGCGCCTGGCGATCGCGCGCCTGCTGCTCAAGGAGCCCTCTGTCGTCGTCCTCGACGAGGCCACGGCCCACCTCGACAGCGAGTCGGAGGCCGCCGTTCAGCGAGCGCTCGACGCGGCTCTTGCCGGTCGGACCTCACTGGTGATCGCCCACCGCCTCTCGACGGTGCGCCATGCCGACCAGATCCTCGTCATCGACCGCGGCCAGATCGTCGAGCGCGGCACCCACGCCGAGCTGCTCACCCAGGGCGGGCTCTATCGGGAGCTGCACGACACCCAGTTCTCCGAGTAGGCCCGCACAACGACGACCACGGTTGGGGTCTGCGGGAGCACGCCACGCTCGGTGGTGGGGGAGCTGACGCGACCGTGGTCGTCGTTGTGCGCGCGGAGCGGGCCCAGACGCCTCAGGCGTCCTCCTCGTCCCAGATCCTGGTCTTGCGCGGCTTGCGCGGGCGCTCGGGGCGCTCGCCCTCGTCCTCGACCTCGTCGAGCCACTCGCGCCGGGCATAGAGCAGGACGACGCCGACGCCGACCGGTGCGGTGCCCCACCACTGGAAGGCATAGGCCTGGTGCGGGCCGAGATCGGTGTCGGGCGGGTCGAGCGCCTCGGGCCGCTCGGTGACAGCGGCGCCGCCTGCCGCCTGCTCCGACTCCATCAGCAGGTAGCCACCCGTGACCGGGCCTGCCGACCTCTCGATGTCGGTGCGGGCGATACTGGCCAGCTGGCCGGCGGGCATCGCCTTGTGCAGGGAGCGCTCAAAGACCCGTGCCCACCCGGTGACGGTCACGGTGCCGTCGGGGGCGGCCGGGATCGGCGGCAGCGACTCGGCATCCCGGGCGGCCAGCACCCAGCCCCGGTCGACCGGGATGGTGCCGGCGTCGGTCTCGAGCAGCTCGATCACCTCGAAGCCGCGCGCGTCCTGGTGGGTGCGGTTGCGCACGACCAGCCGGTCCGCGGCATACCGGCCCGTCGCGGTGACCCGGCGCCAGTCCTGGTCGAGGGGGAGCGCGGCGGGGGTGAGCACACCGGAGGCGGGGACGGGTGTGGCGCGATAGTGGGCCTCGATGCGCTGGGCCCGCTCCTGCTTGGCCTCATAGCGGTGCCACTGCCAGCGACCGAGCATGATGCACGCCGCACCGAAGGCGAGCGCCACGGCCAGATAGCCGAGCCACTTGCGGGTCAGCAGGGTCCGGAGCACCCCGTCACGGTATCCGGCGAGGGCTCAGCCGGCGTCGGCGGGGATGCCGGAGACGGGGACGACCTCGAGCGGGAAGCCGCGCACCGACAGAAAGCCCGTCAACTGCTCGCGGTGCTCCTCGCAGGCGAGCCAGACCTTGCGCCGCGTCTCGCCATGGATGCGCGGGTTGCGCCACAGGAGGGCGTATGCCGCCTCGGCACGACAGCGCTTGGCGCTGCACTCGTGCTCGGAGCGGGTCGCGTCACCGGGCCGCAGAGAGACCATCACTGCTCGAGGTGGCGGATGTCGTCGGGCGTGATGGGAGGCAGCTCGTCGCCGACGAGGTGGGGCCGGGCGGCGTTGGCCAGGACGACTGCGATGTAGGGCAGCACCACGGCGCCGGCGACGAAAGCCCACCGGGCCGGACCGGTCACGACGACGGCCAGCAGGAAGCACGTGGTGCGGATGGCCATGGTGACCAGATAGCGGCGGATGCGGTTCTCGCGGTCGACACGCGGCGGCTCGGGCAGGCTCGTCACCGACTGCACGGGCCCGGCGGCGGGCACGCGGTCGTGGGGAGCGGGGGTGGCCGTCACCCCTCCACGATAGACCCCGTCCGGCCCTCCGTCCGGGCCACCCCGAGTGCCCATGCGCCGGCGGCTGGCGGGCTACCGATCGGTAGTGGACTAGCGTCGTCCAAGCGTCGCCGACACGGCTGCGCCGCAGGCGACCGAGACGGACGAAGGGACACGCGGATGGGCCGCAGGGCACTGGTGACCGGGGGCAACCGAGGCATCGGTCTGGCCATCGCCAAGGCGCTGGAGGCCGCCGGTCACGAGGTCGTCGTCGCGTCCCGCTCCGGGGAGGCCCCCGACGGCCTGCGGGCGGTGCGCTGCGATGTCGGCGACACCGAGTCCGTTGACAGCGCGTTCGCCGCGGCCGAGGAGCTGCTGGGTGGCCCGGTCGAGATCGTCGTCGCGAACGCCGGTGTGACCGGCGACCAGCTCCTCCTGCGGATGAGCGACGAGGACTTCGAGAAGGTCGTCGACACCAACCTCACCGGGGCCTTCCGCTGCGCGCGCCGTGCCTCCAAGGGCATGATCCGTCTGCGCCACGGGCGGATCATCCTGGTCTCCAGCGTCGTCGCGCTCTATGGCTCACCCGGGCAGGCCAACTACGCCGCGAGCAAGGCCGGTCTGGTCGGCCTGGCCCGCTCGATCACCCGGGAGCTCGGCGGCCGCGGCATCACCGCCAATGTGGTGGCCCCCGGCTTCATCGACACCGACATGACCGCCGAGCTGCCGCAGGAGCGCCAGGACGCCTACCGTGCGGCGATCCCCGCCGGCCGCTTCGCCCAGCCCGACGAGGTCGCGGCGGTCGTCGCCTTCCTCGCCTCCGACGAGGCCGGCTATGTCAGCGGGGCGGTCGTCCCCGTCGACGGCGGCCTCGGCATGGGCCACTGACCCGACCCCCAGCAAGGAGAGTCCAATGCTGCTCGAGGGCAAGAAGCTCCTCATCACCGGTGTGCTCATGGAGAGCTCCATCGCCTTCCACGTCGCGCGCCTCGCGCAGGAGCAGGGCGCGGAGGTGATCCTCACCTCCTTCGGCCGCACCATGCGCATCACCCAGACGATCGCCCGACGACTGCCGAAGCCGGCCCCCGTTGTTGAGCTCGACGTGACCGACACCCAGCATCTGGAGTCGCTCGCCGAGCGGCTCGGGGAGCACACCGACCGTCTCGACGGGGTGCTGCACTCCATCGGCTTCGCGCCGGAGGGCGCCTTCAACTTCCTCGAGGGCACCTGGGAGGACGTCGCCACCGCGATGCAGGTCTCCGCCTATTCGCTCAAGGCCCTCAGCGTGGCGGCGCTGCCCCTCATGGGCGAGGGCGGGTCGGTCGTGGGACTGACCTTCGACGCGCGCTATGCCTGGCCGGTCTATGACTGGATGGGCGTCGCCAAGGCGGCCTTCGAGTCGACAGCCCGATACTGCGCCCGCGACCTCGGGCCCAAGGGTGTGCGGGTCAACCTCGTCGCGGCCGGGCCCGTCAAGACCACCGCCGCCAAGTCGATCCCCGGTTTCGAGCAGTTCGAGGAGCACTGGGGCGACAAGGCGCCGCTCGGCTGGGACGTCACCGACCCCGTCCCGACCGCACAGGCCTGTGTGGCGCTGCTGTCCGACTGGTTCCCGGCCACCACGGGCGAGATCGTGCACGTCGACGGCGGCGTGCACGCGATGGGCTGACCGTCCCGGTCACTCCTCCGAGGTGGCGACGCCGTCGAGGGCGTCGGCCTCCTCGACCTCCTCACGGCTGATGCCGAGGAGGAAGAGCACGGTGTCGAGATAGGGCACGTTGACCGAGGTGTCGGCCTGGGCCTGCACCACCGGCTTGGCGTTGAAGGCCACACCCAGCCCGGCGGCCTCGAGCATGTCGAGGTCGTTGGCGCCGTCGCCGATCGCCACCGTCGCCGCGAGCGGGATGCCCTCGGCCTCGGCGAAGCGTCGCAGCGCCTCGGCCTTGCCCTCACGGTCGACGATCGCCCCCAGCACCCGGCCGGTCAGGAGGCCGTCGACGACCTCGAGGCGGTTGGCGTGGGCATAGTCGATGCCGAGCTCGTGGGCGAGGTCCTCCACGATCTCGATAAAGCCACCCGAGACGACGGCGACGATGAAGCCGAGCCGCTTGAGGGTGCGCACGAGTGTCCGGGCGCCCGGTGTGAGACGGACCGCCGAACGGACCTCTGCGAGAACGGACTCGGGCAGCCCGGCCAGCACCGAGACCCGGTCGCGCAGGCTCTCGGCGAAGTCGATCTCGCCGCGCATCGCACGCTCGGTCACGGCAGCGACCTCGGCCTCCCGCCCGGCGTGCGCGGCCAGGAGCTCGATCACCTCGTCCTGGATGAGGGTGGAGTCGACATCCATCACGACCAGCCGGCGACCGCGCCTGGCCAGACCGGCAGGGGAGACGGCGATGTCGACACCCTCACGGTGCGCGACCATGGCGAGCTCGGAGCGCAGCTCGCCCAGCTCGGCGCCGGAGACGTCCAGCTCGATGGTCGTGACCGGATAGCGGGAGAGGCGTCGGATGCGATCGATGTTGCCGCGGCACCCGGCGATCCCGGCGGTCACCCCGGCGAGCGGGGCAGCTGCCAGCGGTGACCCGACCACCGAGACGACGGCGCGGGCGCTGGGGCGCGCGGAGTTGTCGCCAAGGCCGGGGGAGAGACTGGCCACCAGGTCCAGTGCCTGCGCCACGCCCTCGATGACCGTGCTGGCGGCGTCGACCTGCTCGCCACCGAGGAGCATGCCGAGGGTCAGGTGGCCGCGGACGACGACCTGCTCCAGGTCCAGGACCGTCACATCGAGCGGCCCCAGGGCGTCGAAGAGCTCGCTGGTCACACCCGGCCGGTCATCGCCGCTGAGGATGACGCGCAGGGTGCGCTGGGCCGGGGGAGCAGGGGGAGTCACCCCCGCAGGGTAGCGAGGGACGGGCTCACCGGTGCCCCCGGTCTCGCGATGGGGGCACCGGCCGCGGGGTCAGACCGAGACCGCCTGGCCCTTGCCGACGACGACCAGACCCGACTCGGTCACGACGAAGCCGCGCTCGCGGTCGTGGTCGGCGTCGTAGCCGATCGTGGTGCCCTCGGGGATCTCGACGTTCTTGTCGATGATCGCCTTGCGCAGCTGCACATTGCGGCCCACCCGCACGCCATCGAGCAGCACACAGTCGTCGACGGTGGTGTAGCTGTTGATGTGGACGCTGGGGGCGAGCACCGAGCCGGTCACGCGGGCGCCGGAGATGATCGTGCCGGGCGAGACCATCGAGTTGAGCGCCTCGCCGAAGCGGCCCTGGGCGCCGTGGATGAACTTCGCCGGCGGATAGGGGCCGTAGTCGGTGAAGATCGGCCACTCGTAGTTGTAGAGGTTGAAGATCGGGTGGATCGAGATGAGGTCCATGTGGGCCTCGTAGTAGCTGTCGAGCGTGCCCACATCGCGCCAGTAGTCGCGGTCGCGGTCGGTGCTGCCGGGCACGTCGTTGTTCTTGAAGTCGTAGACGCCGGCCTCACCACGGGAGACGAAGTCGGGGATGATGTCGCCGCCCATGTCGTGCTTGCTGCCCTCGTTGGCGTTGTCGCGCGTCACGGCGTCGATCAGGGCGTCGGTGTCGAAGACATAGTTGCCCATCGAGGCCAGCACCTCGTGGGGGCTGTCCGGCAGGCCCTGGGGGTCGGACGGCTTCTCGAGGAACTGGTGGATCTTGGTGGGGTCGGACTTGTCGACCTCGATGACCCCGAACTGGTCGGCCAGCTCGATCGGCTGGCGGATCGCCGCGACGGTCGCCCTGGCACCCGAGTCGAGGTGCTGCTGGACCATCTGGGAGAAGTCCATGCGGTAGACGTGGTCGGCGCCGACGACCACGACGATGTCGGGCCGCTCGTCGTTGATGACATTGAGGCTCTGGTAGATCGCGTCGGCGCTGCCCATGTACCAGGACTTGCCCATGCGCTGCTGCGCGGGGATGGGTGCGACATAGTTGCCGAGCATCGTCGACATGCGCCAGGTCTTGGTGACATGGCGGTCGAGGCTGTGTGACTTGTACTGGGTCAGCACGACGACCTGGAGGTAGCCGCTGTTGACCACATTGCTGAGCGCGAAGTCGATGAGGCGGTAGATGCCACCGAACGGCACCGCCGGCTTGGCCCTGTCCCGGGTCAGCGGCATCAGACGCTTGCCCTCTCCGCCAGCGAGCACGATGGCCAGGACCTTCGGCCCTCCGGCCCGAGAGTGCGTCGTCGAGCTCCGGCGAATGGGCATGAGGGGTGCCTCCCTGTCGTCACTGAGCGATGCGTGGCGTCGTCACCACACGACCCAAACCTAGTGCGCCGAAGCGTCGCGGGCATCTCCGCGGGGCACTAATCTCGAACTGTGCGCATCGACATCCTCAGCAAGGAGTACCCGCCGGCCATCTATGGGGGAGCGGGGGTGCACGTCGCGGAGCTGACCAGGGCCCTGCGCGAGCGCGATGACCTCGACGTCCGGGTCCGGTGCTTCGGCGAGCCGCGGGACGAGGAGGGCACCACCGGCTATCCCGACCCCGCCGAGCTCGAGGGCGCCAACGGCGCGCTGGTGACGATGGGCGTCGACCTCGCGATGGCGGGCGACTGCGCGGGGGCCGACCTGGTCCACTCCCACACCTGGTATGCCAACTTCGCCGGTCACACCTCCTCGCTGCTCCACGGGGTCCCACACGTCGTCAGCGCCCACAGCCTGGAGCCGCTGCGGCCGTGGAAGGCCGAGCAGCTCGGCGGCGGCTACCGCCTCTCGTCCTGGATCGAGAAGACCGCCTATGAGGCGGCCACCAAGGTGATCGCGGTCAGCGGCGGCATGCGCGATGACATCCTGCGCAGCTATCCCGACATCGACCCGGCCAAGGTCAGCGTGATCCACAACGGCATCGACTCCGAGCTCTGGGCGCGCCAGCCCGACGAGGACATCGTCCGCAGTCACGGGATCGACCCCGACAGCCCCTCGGTCATCTTCGTCGGCCGCATCACCCGCCAGAAGGGCCTGCCCTATTTCCTGCGGGCCGCCCGCGAGCTCCCGCCGGAGGTCCAGCTGGTGCTGTGCGCCGGCGCCCCGGACACCCCTGAGATCAAGGCCGAGGTCGAGGGCCTGATCGCCGAGCTGCGCGAGACGCGTGACAACGTCACCTGGATCGCCGAGATGCTCCCGCGCAGGGAGGTCATCGCGCTGCTGTCGGCCGCCACGGTCTTTGTCTGCCCGTCGGTCTATGAGCCGCTCGGCATCGTCAACCTCGAGGCGATGGCGTGCGACCTGCCCGTCGTGGCCACGGCCACCGGGGGCATCCCCGAGGTCGTCGTCGACGGCGAGACCGGCTGGCTGGTCCCCATCGAGCAGGTCCAGGACGGCACCGGCACGCCGGTCGACCCTGACCGCTTCGTCGGTGACCTCGCGCGGGCCCTGACCGACGCCGTGTCCGATCCCGACCGGGCCCGTCGGTTCGGGGAGGCCGGGCGCATCCGCGCGGTCGAGTCCTTCTCGTGGGACAAGATCGCGGCCGAGACCGAGCGGCTCTACCGCAGCATCGTCTCCTAGGCAGCAGGCCTGTCCCGGCGGTCAGGCCGGGCGCCACCCGGCGATGACCGCGCAGGCCGCGTTGGTCGCGTCGGCGAGCACCTGCTCCGAGGTCGCCAGCAGGGAGGTCAGCAGCGCCCCTCGCCGGGCCGACGTGCCCGCGTCGAGGGCGCCGTCAGAGGCCGTGAGCCCCGTCTCGGCGAGCCGGGAGACCGTGCCCGCCAGCGAGATCACCCGCGCATGACGAGCCGGTATGCCGTCGGGCAGCCCCCAGCGCGTCTCCAGCCGCGCCTCGGCCAGCTCCGCGGCCGCCGACCCGAGGAAGGGCTGGCCGCCCGCCGCCTCGAGGGAGTCGGTGGCGTCCATCAGCGCCGAGCGCAGGGTGCGCTCGAGCGGGCTGACCTCGAGCGCCTCGACCACGTGACGCGGCATCGGCTCGGCGTCGAAGCGCTGCCAGCCGACCCGCCACCCCTCGTCGCCGGGGGAGCCATAGGCCGCCAGCCGCGGCACCAGCACCCCGCCGATGCCCGGCACCACGAGGCACTCGCCCGCCTCGACCGCCGCGCCGAGGCCCTCCGGTGAGGTCCGCGGCATACCGGCGGTGCGGCCGGGTCCGGGGAGCGCCACCAGGAGCGCCTGCTCGCCGAGCTCGCCCCAGGTGGTCAGCACCTGCCAGCCATCGTCGAGGTGGTCGACGTCGGGCAGCGCGTGCGCGACCGCGGCGGGCACCTCGGAGCCGTCGCGCCAGGCCCGCGTGACCCACAGCGACAGACGCACGGAGGCGGGGAGCTCGGGCACGCGCACATCGTAGTTGCGGGTCAACTAGGGTGCTGGCATGAGCGATGTGCTGGCCTTCGCAGGGGTGTCCGTCGTCCGCGGCGGCGCCAGACTGCTGAACTCCGTCGACTGGGAGGTCGAGGAGGGTCAGCGCTGGGTCGTGTTGGGCCCCAACGGTGCCGGCAAGACCACACTCCTCCAGCTCGCCTCCGGCCGGATGCACCCCACCAGTGGTGTGGCAGGTGTCCTCGGTGAGGTCCTCGGCGCCGTCGATGTCTTCGAGCTGCGGCCGCGGATCGGTCTGGCGTCAGCGGCCCTGGCCGAGCGGATCCCCGGCGACGAGATCGTCCACAACGTCGTCGTCACCGCGTCCTATGGCGTGGTCGGGCGCTGGCGCGAGGAGTACGACACCCTCGACCATCACCGGGCCGCCGAGCTGCTCGACGCCCTGGGGGCCGAGCACCTCGCCGACCGCCGCTACGGCACGCTGTCGGAGGGGGAGCGCAAGCGCGTCCAGATCGCCCGTGCGCTGATGACCGACCCCGAGCTGATGCTGCTCGACGAGCCGGCGGCCGGGCTCGACCTCGGCGGGCGCGAGGACCTCGTGCGCCGACTGGGCGAGCTCGCCGCCGACATCGAGGCGCCGGCGCTGGTGCTGGTCACCCACCACGTCGAGGAGATCCCGCCCTCGTTCACCGACGTGCTCCTGCTGCGCGACGGCAAGGTCGTCGCCCAGGGCCCCATCGAGATCACCCTGACCGAGGACAACCTCGAGAAGACCTTCGGCCTGCCCCTCGTGCTCGACCAGCACGGCGAGCGCTGGTCGGCCCGCGCCCGCTGACCAGGGCGGCCCCGACATCACTTTCCCGACACGCTTCACCGGCGCCGGACCACCGGAACCGACGCCGCGGCATACCCGTCATAGGGTGGGAGCACACGCGTCCTAGGGAGGGACCTTCGCGATGAACCTGTTCGCCGACACCCCGTGGCTCGCCTGGGTCGCCCTGGCGCTGATCCTGGCCGCCATCGAGGTCGCCAGCGTCGACTTCGTCTTCCTGATGCTCGCCGGAGGCGCCCTCGCCGGCGCCCTCGCGGCCGGGCTAGGTGCCGGGGTCACCGTGCAGGTGATCGCCGCAGTGGTCTCCGCGGCACTCCTGCTCGGCCTCGTGCGCCCGGTCATCCGGCGCCGGTTCATGGCCGGCGAGGCCGACCACGGGATCGGCTATGGCGCGCTCGTGGGCCAGCGGGCCCAGGTGCTCCAGCCCGTCAGCGAGACCGACGGGCGAGTCAAACTGGCCGGGGAGACCTGGTCGGCGCGCATCCAGCCGGGGGATGCGCCCTGTCAGCCGGGCCAGGAGGTCCGGGTCGTTGGTATCGAGGGGGCCACGGCGATCGTCACCGGCATCGTCGCGGACCAGATTGAGAGCTGAGCAATGGAAGCCCTGATCGTCCTGGGCCTGCTGGTCCTGTTCGCGGTCATCGTCATCATGCGGACGATCAAGATCGTCCCGCAGCAGACCTCACTGATCATCGAGCGGCTCGGCCGCTACTCGCGCACCCTCGAGGGCGGCATCCACTTCCTGGTGCCCTTCGTCGACAAGGTCCGCGCCAACATCGACCTGCGTGAGCAGGTCGTCTCCTTCCCGCCCCAGCCCGTGATCACCAGCGACAACCTCGTCGTCAACATCGACACGGTCATCTACTACTCCGTCATCGACGCCAAGTCGGCCGTCTACGAGATCGCCAACTTCATCCAGGGCATCGAGCAGCTGACCGTCACCACGCTCCGCAATGTCATCGGCTCGCTCGACCTCGAGCAGACCCTGACCTCGCGTGACCAGATCAACGCCCAGCTGCGCGGCGTCCTTGACGAGGCGACCGGCAAGTGGGGCATCCGCGTCAACCGTGTCGAGCTCAAGGCCATCGACCCGCCCATGTCGGTGCAGGAGTCGATGGAGAAGCAGATGAAGGCCGAGCGGGACCGCCGCGCCGCCATCCTCAACGCCGAGGGCATCAAGCAGTCCAACATCCTCACCGCCGAGGGCGAGAAGCAGAGCCAGATCCTGCGTGCCGAGGGCTCGGCCCAGGCCCGCATCCTCGAGGCCCAGGGCCAGGCCCGCGCGATCCAGCAGGTCTTCGACGCGATCCACCGGGGCAAGCCGACCCAGAAGCTGCTGGCCTACCAGTACCTCCAGGTGCTGCCGCAGATCGCCCGCGGCGACTCCAACAAGATGTGGATCGTGCCGTCGGAGCTGACCGACGCGCTGCGCAACATCGGCGGGTCGCTCGGCTCGCAGGTCACCCCGTCCGGCTCCGACGACGACGACCAGTGGGTCGACCCGGGCCCCGACGAGAACGCCTTCGCCGACACCGCGCTGGAGGACCCGGCCAAGGCCCTGGCCGAGGCCCGCGGCCAGGTCGACCAGGCCACCAGCGAGGCCACCGAGCACACCCAGCCGGCGTCTCGCGCCGGCGGGCTGCGGACCACCGCGCCGGCCACCCAGGAGATCGAGGCCGACAGCCGCCCGGCCATGCCGACGGTCGAGCCGCCGCAGGTGCAGCAGCCGGTCATCGACCAGCCCCTCGAGCCGCCCGCACCGGGTGCCTCCGCACCCGAGCAGGAGCCGCCCCGCCAGGGCTGATCCCACGCCACACCGCACCACGAGGTATGCCGCGCGCCGACCGGGCGCGCGGCATACCCGCATCTGGGGCCGGGGGAGTCGGCGCCGCGTGGTCCCGTAGGGTGACCGGGTGTCCGTCCTCGAAGCCGCCCTGATCATCCTCGCGGGCATGGCTGCCGGCACGATCAACACGATCGTGGGCTCGGGCACGCTGATCACCTTCCCGACTCTGCTGTTCTTCGGCTATCCGGCGGTGACGGCCAATGTGTCCAACACGATCGGGCTGGTCTTCGGCGGCCTGACGGGTGTGGCGGGCTATCGCAAGGAGCTCGTGGGGCAGGGACCGACGCTGCGCCGGCTGGTGCCCATGTCGCTGGTCGGGGCGACGATCGGGGCGCTGCTGCTGCTCGTCCTGCCGCCGGAGGCCTTCAACGCGATCGTGCCCGTGCTGATCCTGCTCGGCATCCTGCTGGTCATCTTCGGCAAGCGGATCCAGCGCTGGGCGGCCGCGCACCACACCGAGGACGGGGCGCCCTCCTGGCACCTGCCCGTGATGATGGGCGGGGTGCTGCTCGCCGGGGTTTACGGCGGTTACTTCGGCGCGGCCCAGGGCGTCATCCTCATGGGCCTGATGTCGAGCCTGAGCACCCTGCCGCTCCAGAGCCTCAACGGCATCAAGAACGTCCTGGCCACCGTCGCCAACGCCGTCGCCGCCGTCATCTTCATCGTCGTCGCCCGCGACCAGGTCGACTGGGCCGTCGCCGGTCTCATCGCGGTCGGCGCCATCATGGGCGGCGTCATCGGGTCGACCGTCGGCCGGCGCCTGCCGCCCAATGTGCTGCGCGCAGTGATCGTCGTCGTGGGCGTCGTCGCCATCGTCAAGCAGGTCCTCTTCCCGTGACGAGCCTGGCCACGGTGCTGCTGCTGGGGCTGGCGCTGTTCGCCGGGTCCTTCGTGCAGTCCTCGATCGGCTTCGGGATGGCCATCGTGGCGGCGCCCTTTGTCGTGCTCGCCGCGCCGGAGCTGATGCCGGGAGCGCTGCTGGTCACCACGCTCTCGCTGCCGGTGGTCACCCTCGCCCACGGCCCCCGCGACATCGCCTGGCACCCGCTGGGCTGGGCGCTGGCGGCCCGGCTGGTCACCATGCCCCTCGGGGTGGCCGCGGTCGCGATGCTCTCGACCCGGCTGATCAGTGCCCTCGTCGGCGTGCTCATCCTGATCACCGCGGTGGCGTCGGTGACCACCCTCGACATCCGCCCCACCCGGGGCGCAGCGGTGGCGGCGGGCGCCGTCGCCGGGGTCTCGGGCACCGCGGCCTCCATCGGCGGGCCCTTCCTGGCCCTGATGCTCCAGCGCGAGTCGCCCGCCCGGCAGCGCGCGAGCCTGGCCGTCTTCCTCGCCGTCGGCGGGCTCATGGCCCTGGCCGGCCTTGCCGTGGCCGGTCAGTTCCACTGGCAGCAGGCACGTGCGGGCCTGACCTGGCTGCCCTTCATCGCGGCGGGGTATGCCGCGGCAGCCCCGGCCCGCGCGCACCTCGACCAGGGGCGGATGCAGCGCGTCGTCGCGGCATTCTGCGTCGTCGCCAGCCTCAGTGTGATCGCCCGGGCGCTCTTCTCCTAGCCTTGGTCGGTGCCCACGACCATCACCGACCCGACCGATGAGCGCCTCGCCGACTTCGTCGCCCTGACCGACGTGTCCCTGCGCCGTCGCACCGAGCCCGAGCGCGGGCTCTACATCGCCGAGAGCGAGAAGGTCATCCGCCGGGCCCTGGCGGCCGGTCACCGGCCGCGCGCCTATCTCATGGCCGAGCGGTGGCTGAGCGACCTCGCCGACCTCGTCGAGGGCGCCGAGGCCGATGGCGTGCCGGTCTATGTCGGCGCGCACGACGTGATCGAGCAGCTGACCGGCTTCCACCTGCACAGGGGAGCGCTGGCCTCGATGCAGCGGCCCGAGCTGCCCTCCCTGGCGGACCTGCTCAGCGACGCCCGTCGGGTGCTCGTCCTGGAGGACATCGTCGACCACACCAATGTGGGCGCGGTCTTCCGCAGCGCGGCGGCGCTGGGTGTCGACGCGGTGCTCGTGACGCCCCGGTGCGCAGACCCGCTCTATCGCAGGTCGATCCGCGTCTCGATGGGCACCGTCTTCCAGGTGCCCTGGACCCGCATCGACCCGTGGCCGGGCGGCGTCGCGCAGCTGCGCGAGCTCGGCTTCACCGTCGCCGCGCTGGCCCTCTCGGACGACTCGGTCACCCTCGACGAGCTCGCCGCCGCCGCGCCCGAGCGGCTGGCGCTGGTGCTGGGCACCGAGGGCGACGGGCTGTCGGCGCACACCGTGGCGGCCGCCGACCTGGTCGTGCGGATCCCGATGGCCGGGGGAGTCGACTCCCTCAACGTTGCCGCTGCCGGTGCGCTCGCGGCATACGTCCTCTCACCCGAGCGGCTCCGCTGACCCGAGGGCCCGCGCGAAGAGGGCTCGCAGCTCGGCGAAGTGCCGCTCCGTGGCCTCGGCGTGGAACATCGGGGTGTCGCTCATCGTGTAGCCGTGGGCGGCGCCGGGATAGATCTCGTTGCTGGCGCTGAGCCCGGCCGCGCGCAGCGCCCTCCCGAGCTCGGCCACATCGTCAGGGCTCATCGACGCGTCCTGGTCGGCGTGACCGAAGACGAACTCCGCTGTGGCGGAGGCGATCCCACGATGGGGGCTGTCCGGGGCGTCGGTGGCCAGCCGGCCCCCATGGAAGCCCCCGCACGCGGCCACCAGGTCGGGACGCTCGCACGCGGCATACACCGCCAGGCGAGCGCCCATGCAGTAGCCGGTCACGCCGAGCGGCCCGGCGGCGACCGCGGGCCGCTCGCGCAGCGCCTCGAGATATGCCGCGGCGTCGGCCCGCATGCGCGATGCCGTCAGCGCGCTCACCCTCGACATCGCGCCGCGCATGAAGGCCTCGCGGGCACCCGGCTCGTGCAGGTCGCCGGTCGGCCGCGTCTCGGCGGCAGTGCCGCTGCGATAGAGCGTGTTGGGCGCGAGCACCACATAGCCCCAGGAGGCGATACGCGTCGCCATCTCCTCGATGCGAGGGCGCAGGCCGATGGCGTCGATGCACAGCAGCACGCCCGGCCAGGGCCCCCCCGCCCTCCGGGGGCCGCACAAGGGCCGCCTCGGCCACTCCGTCGGCCGCGGCGACCCGCAGCGTCACCCGGCGACCTGGTAGTTGCCGGTCACGGTCGCGCGGCCGATCGTGTGGGCGCCGGTGTTGAAGGCGGCCACGGCCGCGCTGACCGAGTCGTCGACGCCCATGTCGTCGGTGTCGAGGGCGTGCACCGCGAAGATGTAGCGGTGCGGGCGGTCGCCTGCGGGAGGGGCCGCGCCGCCGAAACCCTTGTAGCCGTAGTCGTTCACGACATGGAAGGCGCCGTCTGGCAGCGCTGCGCCGTCCTTGGCGCCGGCGCCCTCGGAGAGCTCGGTGACGTCGGCCGGGATGCCGATGACGGTCCAGTGCCAGAAGCCGGAGGGGGTGGGGGCGTCGGGGTCGAAGCAGGTCACGGCATACCCCTTGGTGCCCTCGGGGGCGCCGCTCCAGGACAGCTGCGGGGAGGTGTTGCCGCCGGTCATGCCCCAGTCGTCGAAGGCCTGGGCGTCGGGCAGGTCGCCGCCGTCGTCGAACGAGTCGCTCGTGACAGCGAACGCCTCGACCGGGGGGAGCAGGTCATAGGGGTTGGGTGCGACGGGTCGTTCAAGGCTCATGCCTCGACACTAGCGACTGTGGGCCTGCCCGTGGGCGAGTCGCTGCGCCAGGTCGACGGCCTCGGCGCGGGGGTCGGGCGCGACGCCGCCGTGCACCGGGCCCGGCTGGATCACCGTCGAGCGCGGCGCCGACAGCCAGCCGAAGGCAGCGCCCCGGTCACGCAGACCGCGGGCCGCGCCGCCCTCGTCGACCGTGCGCACCAGCGCGCGGATCCCGTCGAGGACCTCCTCGGCGCAGTCCACGTCGAGGGAGGGGAATGCCGCGTGCAGCCGGTCGTGGTCGAGCCCGGCCTCCAGCACGAGGACATCGGCGCTCTGGCTGTAGACGACGACGCCGACGTTGAGGAACTCCTCACGGTCGACACGGGGGACACAGCGCAGCACGACGTACTGGTAGGGGTGGGCGCTCATCGCGGCGCCTCCGGCAGCCATGCCTCGGGGGTCGCCAGACGGGCCAGCAGCATGTCGGCATAGACGGCGCGCACCTCGGCGGGGGTGGCATGCCCGACCGCCGGCTCGATCCACTCGTCGGGGACGTCGGCGAGGATCTCGGCGATCGCCTCGCGGGTGACCAGCGGGGACAGCCGCTCGTGGGTGGCCGGCAGGGCCACCGCGTGCTCGAGCATCACGTGGTCGGAGGCGTCGAAACGCTGTGCGGCGAAGCGCTCCGGGGACGGCGCCTTGGACGGCCAGGAGTGGTGGAAGTAGAGCGAGGCGCCGTGGTCGATGGCCCATGTAGTGCGGTGCCAGACAAGGAGATTGGGGTTGCGCCACGTGCGGTCGATATTGGCGGTGAGGGCGTCGAGCCACAGGATCGCGGCACCCTCGTCCTCGGGCGCGGGACGGCTGCCGTTGTAGTCGAAGGCGCCCGGCAGGAAGTCGACGCCGAGGTTGGTGCCGAGGCTCGCGGTGAGCAGGTCCTGCACCTCCTCGTCCGCCTCGTATTTCGCGATCGACTCGGGCAGGTCCATGACGACCAGGTCCGGGGTGCGGATCCCCAGGCGACGGGCGAGACCGCCGACGAGGACCTCCGCCACGAGGACCTTCAGGCCCTGGCCGGCGCCGCGGAACTTCATCACATAGGTGCCGTCGTCGCTGGCCTCGACGACACCGGGGAGGGAGCCGCCCTCTTTGAGCGGCACGACGAACCGGGTCGCCTGGACGTGGGGGAGCATGCGCCCAGCGTAGGGGCAGGAGGGACATGGACCACACGGCATACCGTCAGTAGCATCGCGCCCCATGAGGATCACCCCCCAGATGCGCGCCCTGCGCGGCGCCGTCCGTGCCGCCGGCCGCCTGCCCGCCCCGGTCATCCGCCGGCTTGCAGGAGAGCCCGTCGAGGTCGAGGGGCAGCGGCTCGAGCCCGAGGTGCAGCTCGCGCTGCGCGCGCTCAACGCGGGAGGGGAGACCTTCGAGGCCAAGCCTGTCGCAGACGGCCGGGCCGAACTCGACTCGGAAGCATGGGTTTTCGGATATGACACACCGCTCGAGGTCGTGCAGGACCTGGCGATCCCATCCGACGCGGGGCTGATCCCGGGGCGGCTCTACCGGCGCTCCGCCGCGGGCGCGACCCCCGGGGCCCTCGTCTATCTGCACGGCGGCGGCTGGGTGCTCGGCGGGCTCGGCTCCGCCGACTCGGTATGCCGTCGGCTCGCCGCGCTGACCGGCCTCGCCGTCGTCTCGGTGGACTACCGGCTCGCGCCGGAGCACCCGTTCCCGGCAGGCGTGGAGGACTGCCTCGCGGCATACCGCTGGGTGCGCGACAACGCGGCGGCGTTCGGCACGACCGGTGACCGGGTGGCCGTCGGAGGCGAGAGCGCCGGCGGCAACCTCACCCTGGTGGTGGCCCAGCAGACAGCGGGGGAGCAGGGGCCACGCGTGGTGATGCCCGTCTTCCCCGTCACCGACCTGTCGACCCGGCACCGCTCCTATGAGCTCTTCGGCACGGGCTTCTTCCTCACCGCAGCCCAGATGGACTGGTACCAGGAGCGCTATCTGGCCGACCCCGCCCAGGCCAGCGACCCGCGGGTGTCGCCCCTGCTTGCCGACTCCCTGTCGGGCCACCCGCCGACGGTCATGGTGGTGGCGGGCTTCGACCCCCTGCGGGACGAGGCCCTCGCCTATGCCGACCGTCTGGACGAGGCCGGGATCCCTTGTCGCAGAGTCGTCTTCGACGGTGCGATCCATGCGTTCATCGACGCCCTGGGCTTCGGGCGCTATCCGTCCACGGCGGTGGCACGCATGGCCGACGAGCTCATGCGCCACTTCGCGCCGGTGGCCTAGTCGGCGGCGAGTGCGTCGGCCATGCCCCGGATGTCTGCCGGGGTGACGCGGCAGCAGCCGCCGAGGAGGCGGGCGCCGTGGGAGACCCACTCGGCCGCAGCGGCGCCGGAGAACTGCGAGCTGCCGGTCCAGCCCCGGGCCTCCGCGTCCCAGCCCTCGCCCGAGTTGGGATAGACGACCGCGGGCAGGCCCGTTGCCCGGACCGCGATATCGACCATGGCGGTGGCGTCGGCGGCGGGCACACAGTTGACGCCCACGGCGACCACCTCCGGGACCGTCGCGGCCGCGGCATACACCTCGTCCAGAGGCTCGCCGAGGCGCGTCGTGGCGCCCTCGGCCGAGAGCGAGAGCCAGGTCGGGATGCCGGTGCCCGCCACCAGGGCGAGCAGGGCGCGGGCCTCGGCGGTGTTGGGGATCGTCTCGAGCGCAAGCAGGTCGGGGCCGGTCGCCACGATCGCGGCCAGCCGCCGCTCGTGCCAGGCCCGCAGCCCGTCCTCGTCGAGGTCATAGCGGCCGGTGTACTCGGAGCCGTCGGCCAGCGCCGCGCCGTAGGGGCCCACGGAGGCCGCGACCCACGCCTGGCGTCCGGCGGCCCGGGCTTCCTGCGCAGCGGCGCGGGCCAGGGCGGTGCTTCGGCGGATCGCCTCGTCGGCGTCCGCCTCCGTCATCCCGGCGCGCACGAAGCCGTCGTAGGAGACCTGATAGCTGGCCGTGGTGGCGACCTCCGCACCGGCCGCGAAGAAGTCGGCGTGGGCCGCCTGGACCTCCTCCGGCTGCTCGAGCAGGAGCCGCGCGGACCACAGCGACGAGCTCAGGTCGTGGCCGCGGGCCTCCAGCTGCGTTGCCAGACCGCCGTCGAGGACGACGGGTCGGTGGGTGAGGGTCTCGGTGATGGTCTCGGGCACGCCTCCAGTGTCGGTGATCGGCCTGTCTCGCGGGCCCGCGGCCGGGTCGTGACACACGCTGGGCCGTGCGGGGCCTCCGTTTCGTGGTTTGGGCCGACTGCGTGCTAATGTTCACGGTCGCAGCAGGGACGAGAAATCGCCCCGGTTGCACACCCTGTCCGGGTGGCGGAATGGCAGACGCGCTAGCTTGAGGTGCTAGTGCCCTTTATCGGGCGTGGGGGTTCAAGTCCCCCTCCGGACACAGCGTGGGCCTCGGTCGGCAGACCGGGGCCCTTCTGCATGTCCGGGTCTGGCAGGGTGACGGGCATGTCGACATCCGACGAGGCCGCCCGCTCCTTCGGGGGCGCCGCCGAGGTCTATGAGTCCGGCCGGCCGGGCTATCCGCGCGAGGCCGTCCGGTGGCTGTTGGCACCTGTGGGCGGGACCGCGACCACGCCCCAGGTCGCCGATGTCGCGGCGGGCACGGGCAAGCTCACCGACGGACTGCTCCGTGAGGGCTGCCAGGTCGTGGCGATCGACCCCGACCCCCGGATGCTCGAGGTCCTGTCCGCACGGGTGCCCGAGGTCGAGACCCGCGTCGGGCGGGGCGAGGAGCTGACGCTCGACGACCGCAGCGTCGACCTGGTGACTCTCGGGCAGGCGTGGCACTGGGTCGACGTCGAGGCGGCCTCGGTCGAGGTCGGCCGTGTGCTGCGGCCGGGTGGCGCGCTTGGCCTCGTCTGGAACCTGCGTGACCCCGCGAGCGAGTGGGTGCGTGAGCTGGAGGCCTCATGCCGGAGGGCAATGCCGTCAGGACGCTCCGCGACGGTCCGGCGGTCGGAGCACAGTTCGCCGAGGGGGAGCAGGCGACCTGGGAATGGACACGGCCCATCACCCGTGACGGGCTGGTCCCGATGATGCGTTCCCGCAGCTTCTACATCACCTCCGGACCGGGCGACCGCCTCCAATACGACCGTGCACTCGAGGCCCTGCTCGATCGTCTCGGCCTCGACGGCGGGCAGACGGTCGACCTGCCCTATGTCACCCGGGCCTTCCGGTACAAGGTCGACTGAGGGCGACGGCAGGCCGGCCTCAGCTCCTGCGGGGCCTGTCGAACTGACCGTCCACGATGCCCTGGAGGATCGGGCCAAAGATGCGCTCCACCTCGTCGGGGCGCAGCGTGGCGGCCGGCTCCATCCGGGCGATATAGCGCGTCATGACCAGGCCGCCCATGAGGGTCTGGAACATCGCGACCCGCTCCCTGGCGCGGTCCGGGGGCAGCCCCACCTCGTGGGTCGCGGCCTCGACCACCTCGCGGCCGAAGACGGTCGCGATGGCCGGGATCAGGTCGGGGCGCTGCCGGATCGCCGTCAGGAAGGTCTCGCCGATCGGGCTCTCCCACAACGCGATCGCCCGGCGGATCGTGCGCCACCCGATGTCGGCGCGCCCACCGCGGACGATGGTGCGGAGGAGCTGGCGTGGGTCATAGCCCACCCGCGCCACGGCGAGGAGCAGTCGCACCTTGCCGCCGAAATAGTGGTGCACCAGCGCCGGGTCGACCCCGGCGTCACGCGCCACGCCCCGGATGCTCGTCGCCTCGAATCCGCTCTCCGCAAAGCTCTTCCGGGCCGCCCGCAGGATCTCGCCGCGGGTGTCGGGCGCCCCAGGTCGGCGGCCGCGCGACCGCCGCGGCGAGCCGGCCTGCTCGGCCGGTGCCGCTCCGTCGATCGTCGGGTCGCCACCACTGGGGCTGTCGGTCATGGGGTCCGCCGCTTCAGCGTCGCCGAGGCCAGGAGCAGCAGGCCGACGACACACGCCGCCGCGATGCCGATGCTCTTCCAGTAGAGCGAGGTCGGCTCCTCGTTGGTGAACAGCTCCTCCATGGCCTGCACGGCATAGGTGATCGGCAGGTAGTCCGAGATCGTCTTGAGCCAGCCGGCCATCTGCTCGCGCGGCCCGAACAGCCCGGAGAGGATCTCCTGGGGGATGATCATCGCCGGGAAGAACTGGACCGCCTGGAACTCCGAGGTCGAGACGGCCGAGGCGAGCAGCCCGAAGGCGACCCCGAGCAGCGATCCGACGATGGCGGCGAGGATGACCAGCCCGGGAGGGCCTGCGATCTGGGTGTCGAGCACCCAGTAGCAGAACGCGCTCAGGATCAGGCCCTGCATGGTCGCGAGCAGCCCGAACGCGAGCCCGTAGCCGAAGAGGATGTCGGACTTGGCCACCGGTGTGGTCATCAGCCGCTCGAGTGTCCCCGAGATCCGCTCGCGCACCATCGCGATGGCGGTGAGCAGGAACATGATGATGATCGGGAAGATCACGAGCATGTCGAGGGCGAGCTTGGACACCAGCGGTTCGCGCTTGTCGAAGAGGTAGTAGAGCAAGGTGATCACGACCATCGGCACCACCGTGATGATCCCGAGCGTCCGTGGGTCATGCCGGATCTGGCGCAGGATCCGCCCGGCGACCGCGAGCGTGATGCGGGGGTTCACGACGCGCTCCTGGCCTGCCGTGGGCCGGACGCCCGGACCAGCTGGAGGAATGCCGCGTCGAGGTCGCCTGCGCCTGTGGCCGCCAGCACGCCGGCGGGGGTGTCGTGGGCCAGCAGCGAGCCCTCGCGGATGAGGAGCAGGTCGTCGCAGCGCCCCGCCTCGTCCATGACATGGGAGGAGACCAGCACCGTGGTGCCCGCCTTGGCCCGGGCCCGGAAGTCGTCCCACAGCTCGTCGCGCAGCAGCGGGTCCTGGCCGACCGTCGGCTCGTCGAGCACCAGCACCTCGGGATCCCCGACCAGGGCGCACGCGAGGGAGACCCGTGAGAGCTGTCCGCCGCTGACACTGCCGGCGAGCTGACCGCGGGCGCCGCCGAGCCCGACCTGCTCGATGACCTCATCGGCCCGCCGCGGCGAGGCACCCACGAGGCGGGCGAAGAAGCGCACGTTCTCCGCCACGGTGATGTCGCTGTAGACGCTCGCGGCCTGGGTCATGTAGGCGACCCGGCGGCGCAGCGATGCCGAGCCGGCCGGCTCGCCCAGGACCCGGACGGAGCCGGACCTGACCCGCTGCACGCCGACGATGGCGCGCATGAGCGTGGTCTTGCCGGAGCCGGACGGCCCGAGCAGGCCAGTGACGCGGCCACGGGGCATCTCGCAGGAGAAGTCCTCGAGCACCCGGTTGTGCCCGCGCTGGACGGTCAGCCGCTCCACGACGACTGCTGGTGTGTCGGTCATGGTGCCAGCGTGCTCCGGCCCCACGCCCCCGGCAAGCAGATGCGGAATTCCGTCCCGCTCTTCCCCCGTGCGGGGCCGCGCCCAACGAGGGGGCAAACGCCTTGCCCGTGATGAATTGGCCCGCGCAACAGCGACGTGGAGCCAGGCCGCGCGGACCGGGCAGCCGGGGCGGCATACCGGATGAGAGGCTGGGGCGCATGCAGACCACCAGCCCCGCCGACGAGGTCGTCCAGCTCACCCAGGAGCTCATCCGCATCGACTCCAGCAACTATGGCGACGGCAGCGGGCCCGGTGAGCGGGCAGCAGCGGACTATGTCATGGAGCGCCTGCGTGAGGTCGGTCTGGAGCCGGAGGTCCATGAGAGCGACCCGGGCCGGGCGAGCGTCGTCGTGCGCATCCCCGGCACTGACCGTGAGCGCGGCGCCCTGTGCATCCACGGCCACCTCGACGTGGTGCCCGCGGAGGCGTCCGACTGGAGCGTCGACCCCCTCTCCGGTGAGCTGCGGGACGGCTGCGTCTGGGGGAGGGGCGCGGTCGACATGAAGGGGATGGACGCGATGATCCTGGCCAACGTGCGCCACCTCGTGCGCTCTGGCGAGCAGCCGCCCCGCGACCTCGTGATCGCCTTCTTCGCCGACGAGGAGGCCGGGGGAGTCAAGGGCGCCGCCCATCTCGTCGAGCACCACCCCGAGCTCTTCGACGGCGTCACCGAGGCCATCAGCGAGGTCGGCGGCTACAGCATCACCGTCCCGGCCCGCGACAGCGGCGCGGACCAGCGCGTCTATCTGCTCCAGACAGCGGAGAAGGGCATCCTCTGGCTGCGCCTGACCGCCACCGGCCGGGCCGGCCACGGCTCGGTCCCCAATGACGACAACGCTGTTGGCCATCTCGCCGATGCGATCTCGCGCATCGCCGCCCACAAGTGGCCGCGCGAGTACATCGCGTCCGTCCGGGAGCTGCTCGATGGCCTGAGCGCCACCACTGGCATCGCCTACAACGACGAGGACCCCGAGCGGCTGCTCGAACTCCTCGGCGGCGCAGAGGGATTCGTGCGGGCCACCCTCCAGGACACCGCCAACGTCACGATGGCGCAGGCCGGCTACAAGCACAATGTGATCCCGCAGACCGCCACCGGCCGCATCGACTGCCGCTTCCTCCCCGGCCACGGCGAGGAGCTGCTCCAGACCATCCGCGAGCTCGCCGGCGACCGGGTCGAGGTCTCCATCGACCACGAGGCCATCGCCCTCGAGGCCGACTTCGCCGGGGAGCTCGTCGATGCGATGCGGGCAGCGATCGAGGCCGAGGACCCCGGTGCGCAGGTCCTGCCCTACTGCCTCTCCGGTGGCACCGACAACAAGAGCCTGAAGGCCCTGGGCATCACCGGATACGGCTTCGCCCCGCTGCGGCTGCCTGCGGACCTCGACTTCGGCGGGATGTTCCACGGCGTCGACGAGCGGGTCCCCACCGACGCCCTTGAGTTCGGCGCCCGGGTGCTCCAGCGGCTCATCGCCACCTGCTGAGCAGGGGTATGCCGCCTGGCCGGCCCTGCGGCATACGCAGGGTGAGCGGGGGGCCTAGGACGCGCGAGGGGCGCGGATGATGCGGCGACGCAGCCACGAGGTGCGGGCGCCACCCATGTAGACGACCGTGCGGTAGAGCTCCCAGCGGCCGTACTCGGCATGCTCGGTCAGGGCCGCACGGATATCGGCCCGGCTGCTGTCGCGCCCGAATCGCACGACGCGGTACTCGTACTCCACCATCGCCTCCCATTCTGACCCACGACAGGCTACGGTCGTGCCATGACTGGTGTTGACCCGCGCGCCGCGCTCGAGAAGCTTGTGATGGCACTGGAGCGGCATCTGGAGGCATCGGCCTCCAGGCGCGGTGATGACGACCCGACCGTGGTCGCCGCCTACGAGGATGTCGCAGACGCCTTCGAGACCTACGACGAGACGCTCCTCCAGGCCTATGGCGAGATGACGCCACTCGAGGTCTACTCCGGTGACGGCGAGGACCCTGACGACCTCGATGACCTCGACGACGAGGACGACGAGCTCTATGCCGGGCTCGACGACGAGGACTATGACGACGATGGCGAGGACGACGACGAGCCCGAGGGCCCCTAGCCCCCGCAGAGGCCGCTGCTAGGCCGACACCTCGTCGAGCACCGCGACGATCTCCGGCGGGAGGACGAGATCCTCGGTGCCGAGGGCCGACCGCAGATGGGCGGTCAGGCGGGCGCCCACGATGGGCGCCACCACACCAGGGCGGTCGCGCACCCAGGCGAGTGCCACCTCACCAGGCGTGCGGCCCAGGCCCCGGGCCGCGACGACCAGCGCCTCGACGATGGCGGCGCTGCGCTCGTCGAGATGTCTGCCCACGAAGCCGCCCAGCTCACGCCCGGCCGCCCGCGAGTCTGCGGGCACCCCGTTGCGGTACTTGCCGGTGAGCACGCCCCGACCGAGCGGGGACCAGGGCAGCAGCCCGATGCCGAGCGCGGCAGCAGCTGGGACGACCTCGTCCTCGGCTGCCCGCTCGACCAGGGAGTACTCGATCTCGTTGGCCACCAACGGGATCCGGCCCGACTCCATGAGCGTCGCGGCCCGGGCGGTCTGCCAGCCGCCGTAGTTGCTGACCCCCACATAGCGGGCGCGGCCGGACTGGACCGCCCACTCCAGGGCCGACAGGGTCTCGGTCAGCGGCGCCTCGTCGCTCCAGGTGTGCACCAGCCACAGGTCGACATGGTCGGTCTGGAGCCGCTCGAGGGAGGTGTCGAGCTGGCGCAGCAGGGTGCGTCGGCTGGTGTCGACGACCCGCTCGCCGGTCACGCGCGAGATGCCGGCCTTGGTGCAGAGGGTGACCGTGTCACGCCCGATCTCAGCCACGAGCCGACCGAGGATCTCCTCGGCGGCCCCGTCGCCATAGCCGTATGCCGTGTCGACCAGGTCACCGCCCGCCCCGATGAAGGCCCGCAGCTGGTCCTCGGCGGTGGCGGCGTCCACGCCGCTGCCCCAGCCCATCGTCCCCAGTGCGAGCCGCGAGACCGTCAGCCCCGAGGTGCCCATGCGTCGTCGCTCCATGGCGGGCAGCGTATCCGCGGACCGCGGCCGGGCCCGGCAGGCCGCCCAGCGCGTCCTCAGGCGCCACTCAGGCTCCGGCCGTAGCCTGAGCCGCATGCGACTGGCGATCAACCTGGGCTACTACGGGCTCGGTGCCGATGACGACAAGCTGGCCATGGCCCAGGAGGCGGATCGCAGCGGCTATGCCGTGGCATGGGTCGCCGAGGCCTATGGCTCCGACGCCCCCACGGTGATGGCCTGGGTCGCCGCCCAGACCGAGCACATCGACGTGGGCGCGGCCGTCATGCAGATCCCCGCCCGCAGCCCCGCGATGACCGCGATGACGGCGGCCACCCTCGACCACCTCAGCGGTGGCCGGGTGCGCCTCGGCCTGGGGGTCTCTGGCCCGCAGGTGAGCGAGGGCTGGCACGGCGTGCCGTTCGCCGCCCCACTGGGCCGGACCCGGGAGTATGTCGAGATCGTGCGGCGCGCCCTACGGCGCGAGACCCTGGCCTTCGAGGGCCGCCACTACCAGCTGCCGCTCCCAGGTGGCCCCGGCAAGGCCCTCAAGATGACCCTGCGACCCCGGCGCGCCGACCTGCCGCTCTATCTGGCAGCGGTCGGGCCGAAGAACCTCGAGCTCGCCGGCGAGATCGCCGACGGCTGGCTCGCGATCTTCTTCAGCCCCGAGCACAGTGCGGAGTCCATGGCCGCGGTGCGTGCCGGGCGGGCCCGCTCGAGCCTGGCCGACCCCGCCGACCCGCTGGCCGGCTTCGACATCGCACCGACGGTCCCGGTGTGTGTCACCGACGACCTGGAGGCCGCCCGGGCCGCGATCGCGCCCTATGCCGCCCTGTATGTCGGTGGCATGGGTTCGCGGGAGAGGAACTTCTATCACCAGCTGGCCTGCCGGATGGGCTTCGAGAGAGAGGCGGCGGTGATCCAGGACCTCTATCTCGACCGTCGCCACCGCGACGCAGCCGACGCCGTGCCACTGGACTTCATCGACGCCACCTCCCTCATCGGGCCACCCGATCCCATCCGGGACCGGCTGGGCGCCTACGCCGAGGCTGGCGTCGGCACCCTTGGCATCAGGCCGTATGCCGCGACGCCGGAGGGCCGGCGCGAGGAGATCCGCACCATGGCGCGACTCCTCGACGAGGCCGGCCTGTCCGGGTAGTCGCAGCCCGCGGCATACCCTTGTGTGCCGGGGGCCAGCCGGACCATCACCTGACCTGTAGACCGACCCCTGCCCACCCGAGAGTGAAAGAACCGACCACACCATGAGCCTGAGCTATCTGGACGCGATCATCCTCGGCGTCGTGGAGGGGCTGACCGAGTTCCTGCCCGTCTCCTCGACCGGCCACCTGACGATCACCGAGCAGCTGCTCGGCCTGCCGGTCGACGCCAAGGAGATCACCGCCTACACCGCCATCATCCAGATCGGCGCGATCCTGGCGACCTTCCTCTACTTCGCCAGGAAGATCGCCAGGCTCTTCATGGCCTGGGTCAACGGCCTGCGCAACCCGCAGGCCCGGCAGCACACCGACTGGGCGCTCGCCTGGGCCGTCATCGTCGGCTCGATCCCCGTCGGACTGGTCGGCTTCCTGGCCCGGGACCTGATCTCGGGCGGGCTGCGCAGCCTGTGGGTGGTGGCCGCGGCACTGATCCTGTGGTCGGTCGTCATGTGGGTCGCCGAGCGACGTCACGATGTGCTGGAGGCCAAGGGGATCCACCGTGGCGAGGCCGACCTGAGCGTCAAGGACGGCCTGATCATCGGCCTGGTCCAGTGCTTCTCCCTCATCCCCGGTGTCTCGCGCTCGGGCGCGACCATCTCGGCCGGGCTGCTGCGCGGTGTCGACCGCGTCACGGCCACCGAGCTGTCCTTCTTCATGGCGATCCCGGCGCTGGTGGCCGCAGGCGTCTTCCAGGCCGTCGAGGAGCGCCACGGCCTGGCCAGCCTCGGGTTCGGCCCGATGGCCGTCGGCATTGTGGTCTCCTTCGTGGTCGCCTATGCCTCGATCGCGTGGCTGCTGAAGTTCGTGGCCAGCAACTCGCTGCGCTCGTTCGTCTGGTATCGCGTCGGCCTCGGCATCCTGCTCGGCGTGCTGCTCGCCGCCGGGGTGCTCTCGGCGACCTGACCGGGAGCGGGGGCGCTCAGAGCCAGTCGTTCTTCTTGAAGAGCGCGAAGAGCGTGAGGCAGGCCGCGACCATCACCCCGACGAGGATGAAATAGCCGTACTCCCAGTGCAGCTCGGGCATGTGGTCGAAGTTCATCCCATAGACGCCGGCGAGCATCGTGGGGACGGCGGCGATCGCCACCCACGCCGAGATCTTGCGCATGTCCTCGTTCTGCTTGCGCATCTCGTCGTTCTGGCGGGCCATCTCCTCGTTCTGGAGCATCGACATCCGGCCCAGGTGGGCGCCGAGGATGTCGGTGAGCAGCGCGTCATAGCTGTGCAGATGATCGGCCACGAGATTGAGGTGGTCATAGACGTCGCGGAAGAGCAGCCGCACCTCGCGCTCGAGCGGTGACTGCTTGCCCTGGAGCACGCTGACGGGTGAGACGAGGGGGAGCGCGGCCCGCTTGAACTCCAGCACCTCGCGCTTGAGCCGGTAGATGTCGGTGGTGTTGACACGCGGCGTCTCCGAGAAGACCAGCTCCTCGATCTGCTCGAGGTCCTTCTGGAGCTCGATGTCCACCGCGGTGTAGTTGTCGACGACCGAGTCGACGATCGCGTGCAGGGCCGCCGTCGGGCCCAGCGCGAGGCGATGGGCGTCGGCCTCGAGCCGGCCCCGCACTCCGTGCAGCTCGTTGGCCTCGCCCCGGCGCACCGTCACGACGAAGCGGTCACCGACGAAGACCATCAGCTCACCGGTCTCGATGTCGGAGGTGGCGTCGATATAGCGGACCGTCTTGACCACGGCCGCGAAGGTGCCCTCGTAGCGCTCGATCTTGGCCCGCTGGTTGGCGCCCTCGGTCGCGTCCTCGATGGCCAGGGGGTGCAGGCCGAGCTCGGCGCCGACGTCGAGCAGCTCCTGGGTGCCGGGATCCTTCATCCCGATCCAGATGAAACTGCCGGTGCGCCGCTCGTCGCGGATGCGCCGCAGCTCGAGGCTCAGATCGGGGCAGGGCAGCCGGCGACCGTCCTCATACAGGGCCTGGTCGACGATCACGGGGGCGAGCGTACAGTGGCGGCGTGCCCACCTGCGTCTTGGTCCGACACGGACACTCGAGCGCCAACGCCAGCGGTGTCCTGGCCGGCTGGACCCCCGGCGTCCACCTCGACGAGCGCGGTCGCGCCCAGGTGGCCGATGTCGCCCGGCGGCTGGCCCCCATCCGGCTGGCGCGCATCGTGTCCAGCCCCCTCGATCGCTGCCAGGAGACCGCGACGGCGATCGCTGAGGCTCAGGGCGAGGGTGAGACTTTCGGCACGGACGGGCGCCTGGGGGAGTGCCACTATGGGGCGTGGACGGGTCGGGCGCTCACCGAGCTCGCCACAGAGCCGCTCTGGTCGGTGGTCCAGTCCCAGCCCAGCGCTGCGGCCTTCCCCGCGTCGCAGGAGTATGCCGCCGAGAGCATCCCCGAGATGGCCCACCGGGCCGTGGCGGCCATCCGCGAGCTCGACGCGCAGGTCGCGAGCGAGCACGGGGAGCGCGCGGTGTGGGCGGCGGTCAGCCACGGCGATGTGATCAAGGCCGTGCTGGCCGACGCGGCCGGCGCCCACCTCGACCACTTCCAGCGCTTCGAGGTCGGGCCCGCCTCGGTCTCGGTCGTGCGCCACACCTCGGCCCGCCCCTTCGTCCTCGTCGTCAACGACCGGGGCGGCGACCTGGGCCACCTCGTGCCGCCCGCCGCGCCGACGGGCCAGGCCGACGTCGGCGGGACGCCGGACTAGGGTGCCCGGTATGCCGATGATCGAGTTCGACCCGCCCGAGCGCTTCGTCGCGGGCACGGTTGGCCCTCCCGGCCAGCGGACCTTCTTCCTCCAGGCGGGTGCCCGCGGGCGGCTCGTGAGCGTCTCCCTCGAGAAGGTCCAGGTCGAGATCCTCGCCGACCGCGTCGACGCCCTGCTCGAGGCGGTGGAGGCGGTCCCCACCGATGTCCCCAGCGACATGGCACCTCTGGACACCCCCATCGAGGACGAGTTCCGGGTCACCACGCTGGCCCTGTCCTGGGACGACGAGCAGGGCCGCGTCGTGATCGAGGCCCACGACCACGACCCCGACGAGGAGCCGGCCGGCCAGAGCCTGCGGGTCGTGCTCGACCCGGCCCAGGCAGCGTCCTTCGCGGCGCGGTGCCGCTCCCTCGCGGCAGCGGGCCGTCCGGCCTGCCCGTTCTGCGGCGGGCCGCTCGACCCGGAGGGGCACATCTGCCCCCGCGCCAATGGATACCGCCGCTGACAGCGAGCGCCTCGAGCTGCTCGAGCACGGGAGCATCGAGCTCATCGGCCGGCTGGCCGAGGCCTCCAACACCGCGCTGCTGGTGACGGTGAGCGGCAACGGGCGCTCGACCCGTGCCGTCTACAAGCCGGTGCGCGGCGAACAGCCGCTCTGGGACTACCCCGACGGCACGCTCGCCGGCCGCGAGCGCGCGGCATACCTGGTCAGCCAGATGGGTGGCTGGGACTGTGTGCCGCCCACGGTCCTGCGGGAGGGCCCGCTGGGACCGGGCTCCCTCCAGTGGTGGGTGGACTGGGACACCGCCGAGGACTGGGCGGTGGTGGACGTCGTCGCGCCCGCGGACGTCCCGGACGGCTGGCTGCCCGTGCTCGACGGTCGCGACGAGCTGGGCCGGCCGGTCCTCGTGGTGCACCAGGCCGGGACCGACGTGGCCGACGTCGCGCTCTTCGACGCCGTGATCAACAACAGCGACCGCAAGGGCAGCCACCTCGCGCGCGTCGACGGGCACCTCTGGGGCTTCGACCACGGGGTGTCGCTGAGCGTGGAGCCCAAGCTGCGGACCGTGCTGTGGGGATGGGCCGGCACCCGCCTCGCCCCGGCCCAGCTGGAGCGCGTCGCCCAGGTCGGCTCGGCCCTCACCGGCAGCCGGTCGACCGGTCTGGAGAGCCTGCTCACAGTCGCCGAGATTGAGGCCTTGGCCGCTCGATGCGTAACACTGGGGGACGCAGGTCGGTTCCCGGCTCCCAGCCTGGACTGGCCTGCGGTGCCGTGGCCACCGCTGTGAGCCACGCACGGCAACTGTCCCCGAGCCCGGAGTGATCTGTGGTCCACCCCGTCAACCGACGTCCGTCAGCGCACGTGCCCGCCGCCAGCCCCCGGGGCGGTCGGCGATGAGCCTGCGTCGGCGAGTGCGGCGGCGGGTCGGCACGGGGCGGGTCCTGGGGATCGTCCTTGCCGGAGTGCTGGTGACCAACCTGGTCGCCGCCCTGGCCGCGTTCGCCCTGCTGCCCCGCAGCGACAGCGCACGGCCCAGGGCCGGCGCCACACCCACGGCGACTGCCAAGGCCGCGCCGGCCAAGGCCCACGTCCTGCCTGCCGACAAGGTCATCGGCGCAGTCATGGGCCTCGCGCCCGCGACGCTCTACGGCAACGGCTGGAAGGCCGGGTCGCCGCTCGACCGCGTCGCCGGACCCAGCTTCACCGGCGGCTGCCTCACCGCATTCCCCGAGGGTGCGAGCCCGCTGCTCGGCACCCAGCGCCGTGCCTCGGGTGCAGGCACGTCGGCGCTGACCCAGCTGTGGGCCTACTCCGCGGGCCAGGGCGCGAGCGCGCTCGAGGCCCTGCGGGCCAGGCTGACCGGCTGCGCGTCCCTCGGCGACTCACCGGTCTCGGGCGCGCACGGCTTCACCGCCGTCATCCCCGTCGGCGGCCAGCGCGTCGCCTGGGCCGTGTGGCAGCGAGGAGATGTCCTCGGCTCGGTCGCGGGGACCCGCGGGAGCGCCGACCCGTCAGCCACCGTGAGCGGTGCGGCCACCGCCATGGACTCCCAGCTCACCGCCCGCCTCGACCCGGTCTGCTCCCGGGAGGACAGCACCCCCGAGGACGTGCTGCGCAACCCCGCCGTCGCCGGCAAGCGCTACCAGCCCTATCTGCGCCAGGTCAGCATCACGCCGCCGGCCCTGCTCCCGATGCCCGAGCCCAGCGGTGCCGCGCCCGTCGCCGTCGCCCTGCCCGGCCCGCGGCCCTATCCCGACCTGACCGCACCGATCCTCCCGGCGCGCTCGGCGTGGCTGGACACCAACAAGGACGGCACGCCCGACATGCCGCCGCCGATCGCCGGGGCCCAGCAGACGGCCGTCCCGTCGCTGGTCGACCCGGCGACCGTGCGCATCCCCGCGGGCCTGGTCACGAGTGACCCGATCGAGCCCGAGCGCCCGCAGGAGCCGTCCGTCGGCACCCTCTCCCTGCCGGCCGTGGACCGCACCGGCCCCGGGTGCGGGTGGGCCTTCGCAGGCACCACGCCGCCGTCGGTCGACGAGGCCGCGGTCGAGGCGTCCGTGCCGGCCGCCCTGCGCAAGGGCCTCGCCGAGCAGACCCGGGCCGTCGCCGAGTACCGCGTCGCCATGACCAACTGGCGCGGCGCCCACACCGCCTGGGCGCGCGCCCAGGCCAGCTACGACGCCTACGCCCAGTACGCCACCGCCAAGGCGAACGCCGAGCAGGCCCTGGCCAACGCGCGGGGCACCAAGGCCGCCGCTGTCGCCGCCTACGAGAAGGCGATCGCCGACGCCAAGGCAGCCCTCGCGCGGGAGGCGGCCGCCCAGAAGGCCGCCGCGGATGCCAAGCGCAAGGCCGCTGCGGATGCCGCCAAGAAGGCGGCGGACGCCAAGAAGGCGGCGGACGCGGCCAAGAAGGCCACGGCCAGCCCGACGGCCAGTCCGACCAGCAAGAGCAGCCCCACATCGAGGGCGAGCACACCGGCCGGCAAGAAGCCCAACAAACCAACGCCTCCAGGACAGTCGAGAGGAGCAGGCAACTGATGCGCCCCACAGCACTGCTCATCGCGGCCGCCCTGCTCGTCGGCGGCTGCGGCACGAGCACCGCCCCCGCGGAGCCCTCCGTCACCGCCACGGCCGCGGGCGCGGTCCGGGCCGACGAGTTCGCGGGCGGGGCCGCCCTGCCCGGCGGCCTCACCGCGCCGCCCGGCACCGCCCTGGCCGCCCCGGCAGGCCAGGCCCAGGCCGGTGGCACGAGCGCGGCATACGCCACCCTCGTGCTGCGGCAGGGGACCTCGGCCGAGGCCGCGCTGCGGACGCTCCAGGGCCAGCTCACCGGTCAGGGCTATGCCGCGGACGGCGGCGCCTCGGGCCTGACCACGCGTTGGGCCAAGGGCTCGTCCGTCGTCGACCTCTCCGGTGGTGAGGCGACCGACGAGGTGCCCGGCTTCGTCTCCGTCATCGTCTCGGGGGCCGGCTCGTGAGGCGGCTGTCCGCACTGGTCAGGCTGGTCCTGGGCGCGGTCCTCGTGGGACTGCTCGTGGCGGGCTTCGTCGCGCCCTACACCGCGCTGGCCGGCATGGGCGCCAAGAGCACGGCCGGCTACTGGAACGACCTGCCCAGCGAGGTGCCCGAGGCGCCCATGCCGCAGGGCTCGGTCCTGCTGGCCAGTGACGGCAAGACCCGGATCGCCACCCTGTTCAAGTTCAACCGCCAGAACGTCGCCATCGCCAATGTCGCGCCCGTGATGCGCTCCTCGATCGTGGCCATCGAGGACTCGCGCTTCTACACCAACCCCGGCGTCGACCTGCGTGGCACCGTGCGGGCCCTGACCGCCACCGGCAGCGGTGACTCGGTGCAGGGCGGGTCGACGATCACCCAGCAGTACG
The DNA here is from genome assembly GCA_021287075.1 of Micrococcales bacterium. Classification (GTDB taxonomy): domain Bacteria; phylum Actinomycetota; class Actinomycetes; order Actinomycetales; family Dermatophilaceae; genus JAJTBD01. Next base: position 109,989 of record JAJTBD010000007.1, read on the forward strand.
TCAAGAACACCCTGCTGCTCGAGGCCAAGACCAAGGAGCAGCGTGAGGACGCGGCCGGCCGCAGCGTCTCGCGCAAGATCCGCGAGGCCAAGTACGCCGTCTCGCTGGGCCGGAAGTACTCCAAGGACCAGATCCTCGAGAAGTACCTCAACATCGCCTACTTCGGCGCCGGGGCCTATGGGATCCAGGCGGCCAGCCAGCGCTACTTCTCGATCCCCGCCAGCCGGCTGACCCTGCCCCAGGCGGCACTGCTCGCGGGGCTGGTGCAGAACCCGGCGGCATACGACCCGACGCTGCACCCCGAGGCGGCCACCACCCGCCGCAATGTCGTGCTCGACCGCATGCGCGACCTCCAGGTCATCACCGGCGCCCAGCACGCGGCGGCGCGCAAGGCCCCGCTCGGCCTGAAGCAGACCCGCCCCAAGAACGGCTGTATCACCGCCACCCAGCCGTTCTACTGCGACTGGGCCGTCGCCGCCCTGCGGCAGGACCCCCGGCTGGGCTCGACCCCCGCGCAGCGGGACAAGAACCTGCTCGAGGGCGGCCTGCGCATCACCACCGGACTGGACCTGGGCAAGCAGGCGGCGGCCCAGCGCGCGGTCGACGCCGTGATCTCGCCCGAGCACCGGGTGGCCGCGGTGTCGGTCAGCGTCGAGCCCGGCACGGGCTATGTGCGCTCGATGGCCCTCAACCGTCGCTATGGCACGGGCAAGGGCCAGACCGTCTTCCCCCTGCCGTCGGCGGACTCCTTCCAGCCCGGCTCGACCTTCAAGGTCTTCACCCTGGCGGCCGCCCTCGAGGCCGGCCTGCCGCTGACCACCCGCCTGCCGGGCGGGGACCGCTACACCTCCCGGATGTTCAACAACCCCTCGCAGGGCTACTTCAGCAACGCCGGCGACGGGCACGGCAGCAATCTGACGCTGGTCAAGGCGACCGCGGAGTCGGTCAACACGGCATACGTGCAGCTCCAGGAGCGGGTGGGCACGATGGCCGTCGCCGACAACGCGCTGCGCGCCGGCGTGCGCTCGATCAAGACGAGCGGCAAGGGCGCAGTGGGGGAGCGGGAGGGCTCGCTGACCCTCGGCACCCACGAGACCTCGCCGCTCGACATGGCCACGGCCTATGCGACCTTCGCCGCGCACGGCACCTACTGCCGGCCCCAGCCCGTGGTCAAGGTCGTCGGGCCCCGAGGCGCCGTCCTCCCGGCCGCCGGCCCCCAGTGCAAGGAGACGATCGCCCCCGCGGTCGCCGACACCACCACGTCCGTGCTGACCTCGGTGCTCCAGAAGGGCGGCACCGCCGCGGGCAAGGCCCTCAGGGGCCGCCAGGCCGCCGGCAAGACGGGCACGACCGACAACGAGGCGGCCGCCTGGTTCGTCGGCTACACCCCCCAGCTGTCCACCGCGGTCGTCATGGCCGACCCCCGCGGCAGCCAGCGCTATCCGCTGCACGGCGTGCTCGGTGTCTCCCATGTCTATGGCGGGACGATCCCCGCGGCCATCTGGAAGCGGGTCATGGACGCCCAGCTGGCCGGCACACCGGCCACGCCCCTGCCCAAGGTCGACCCCGGATATGTCCTCAGCGCCCGCGCCACCGCGCTGCCGGACGTGCGGGGCCTCCCGGAGAAGGAGGCGGTGCTGCGGCTCAAGGAGGCGGGGCTGAGCGTCACGGTCACCCCGGGCAAGGACCCGGACGTGCCGGCCGGGACGGTCATCGACACCTCGCCTCGTGCAGGCAAGCCGATGGCCACCGGGATGGCGGTCACCGTCACCGTCGCGCGGTGACGATGCCGGGGCAGGGCCGCGCAGCGACTAGGCTGCGGCCGTGATCTCCTGGCCGACCCCCTCCATCCCCGCAGTCCCCGGCGCAGGACCCGCGGTCCGCGTCCACGACACCTCCTCCGGGCAGGTGCGCGAGCTCGCCCCCGGGCCGGTCGCCGGCCTCTATGTCTGCGGGATCACGCCCTATGACGCGACCCACATGGGGCACGCGGCCACCTATGTCACCTTCGACCTCCTGGGCCGGGCGCTGCGCGACGCCGGCCACGAGGTGCGCTATGTCCAGAACATCACCGACGTCGACGACCCCCTGCTCGAGCGGGCCGACCGGGACGGGGTGGAGTGGACTGCCCTGGCCACCGACGAGATCGAGCTCTTCCGCGAGGACATGACCGCGCTGGCCGTCATCCCGCCCGACGTCTATCTCGGCGTCGTCGAGAGCATGCCGCAGATCATCCGCGATGTGACGGCGCTGTGCGAGTCCGGCATCGCGTATGCCGTCGAGACCCCCGACGCTCTCACCCCGGGTGCGCGCGACATCTACTTCGACCTCAGCCGCGAGGACTGCTTCGGCGCCGTCAGCGGCTGGGACCGCGAGGCGATGATGGCGGTCTTCGCCGAGCGCGGGGGCGACCCTGAGCGGGCCGGCAAGCGCGATGCCCTCGACCCCCTGCTGTGGCGGGTGGAGCGCCAGGGCGAGCCCGCCTGGGACGCAGGCGTGCTCGGCCGCGGCCGGCCCGGCTGGCACATCGAGTGCACCGCCATCGCGCTGGAGCACCTCGGGATCCCCTTCACCGTCCAGGGGGGTGGCACCGACCTGATCTTCCCCCACCACGAGATGAGCGCCGTCCAGGCCGCCGGCCTCACCGACGAGCGCCCCTTCGCCACCGCCTATGTCCACCAGGCCATGGTCGGGCTGCACGGCGAGAAGATGAGCAAGTCCAAGGGCAATCTCGTGCTCGTCTCCAGGCTGCGCCGCGACGGCGTCGACCCGATGGCCATCCGGCTGGCGCTGCTGGCCCACCACTACCGCACCGAGTGGGAGTGGACCGATGACACCCTCGACGAGGCGCTCCAGCGCCTCGACTCGTGGCGAAAAGCCCTGTCCGGCAACGGTGCTGCCGACCCCGAGCCGGTAGTGGCAGCCATCCGCTCCGCCCTGGCCAACGACCTTGACTCGCCGGCCGCGCTGACGGCGGTCGACGCCTGGGCAGCGGCCACCAGTGCCGGTGACGAGTCGCAGGTCGACGGCGCAGGCGTGGTCGCCCGGGCGATCGACGCCCTGCTGGGCGTGCGTCTCTGACCCTGTCCGGCTCCGGTCGCAGAGCACAGAGGAGGGGTATGCCGCGGGCTCGCCCCGCGGCATACCCTCCTCTCGCTGGGCTCAGCCCTGGGGTGCGTCGTTGCCGTCGTCGCGGCGGCGCAGGTAGCGCTCGAACTCCTTGGCGATGGCGTCCCCGGACGCCTCGGGCAGCTCGGTGGTGTCCTGCTGCTCCTCGAGGGCGCGGACATACTCGGCCATGTCGCCGTCGGACTGCGCGACCTCCTCGACACCCCGCTCCCAGGCCCGGGCCGACTCCTCGAGATCGCCACGGGGGATGGTGATGTCGAAGAGGTCCTCGGCGCGGCTGAGGATCGCGAGCGTCGCCTTGGGGGACGGGGTGTGGCCGGCGTAGTGCGGGACCGCGGCCCACAGGGACACCGAGCCAAGACCGGCCCGGTGGGCGGCGTCGGCCAGCACGCCCACGATGCCGGTCGGGCCCTCGTAGGTGCCGCCCGAGACGCCGAACCGAGCCTGGTCGCGCGAGGCCTCGGCCGTCGCGGAGACCGGGATCGGCCGGGTGTGCGGGGAGTCGGCGAGCAGGGCGCCGAGAGTGAGCACATCGCTGACCCCCAGCTGCGCGGCCACCCCGAGGAGCTCCTCGAGGAAGGCATGCCAGCGGAAGGACGGCTCGATGCCCTGCACCAGCACGACATCGCGGGGGAGCAGGTGGGGCCGGGCGATGTGGACCCGGGTGGTGCGCCACTCAATGGTGCGCTCGCCCGCCAGGCCGCTCACCCGGGGGCGGTTGACCTGGAAGTCGTAGTAGGCGTCGGCGTCGAGCTCGCCGAGGACCTCGGCATCCCAGACATCGACGAGGTGCGCGACCAGATCCGAGGCCGCCTCACCGGCGTCGTTCCATCCCTCGAAGGCCGCGATCAGGAGCGGATTGCGCAGTGGCGCAACGCGACTGGTGTCGATCACTCGCCATCACCCCCTGGTGCGTAGCCCAGGTTGGGGCTGAGCCAGCGCTCTGCCTCCGCCATCGTCCAGCCCTTGCGCTCGGCATAGTCGGCGACCTGGTCGGCGCCGAGTCGGCCGACGACGAAGTACTGGGACTGGGGGTGGGAGAGATACCAGCCGCTGACGGACGCGCCGGGCCACATGGCCATGTGCTCGGTCAGCTCGATGCCGGTGCGGGCGGTGACGTCGAGCAGCTCCCAGAGGGTGGCCTTCTCGGTGTGGTCCGGGCACGCCGGATAGCCGGGGGCAGGGCGGATGCCGCTGTAGCGCTCCGCGATGAGGGCATCGTTGTCGAGGCTCTCGTCCGCGGCATAACCCCAGAACTCCTGCCGCACCCGCTGGTGCAGGCGCTCGGCAAAGGCCTCCGCGAGACGGTCGGCCAGTGCCTCCAGCAGGATCGCGCTGTAGTCGTCGTGCTCGGCCTTGAACGCCATGATCCGGTCGGTGACGCCCGTGCCCGCGGTGACCGCGAAGGCGCCGATGTGGTCGGCCAGCCCGAGCTCCCGGGGCGCGACGAAGTCGGCGAGGGAGCGGTTGGGGATGCCCTCGCGGTGGGCGCCCTGCTGGCGCAGCATGCGCAGGCTCGTGCGGACCTGCGCGCGGGCGTCGTCGGTGTAGACCTCGATGTCGTCGCCCACCGCCGCGGCGGGGTAGAGGCCGCAGACGCCGTTGGCCGTCAGCCAGCCCTCCTCGGTGAGCCGGTCGAGCATGGCCTGGGCGTCCTCGTAGAGCCGGGTGGCCGCCTCGCCCGTCACCGGGTTGTGGAGGATGTCGGGGAAGCGCCCCTTCATCTCCCAGGCCAGGAAGAAGGGTCCCCAGTCGATGTAGTCGCGCAGCTCGGCCAGTGGGTAGTCACGCAGCACGACGACCCGCTCGCCGGACTCGTCGGTCTCCACCTGCGGGGCAGGCGGGGTGTAGTCGTCCCAGTGCACCGGCGTCGCGTTGGCGCGGGCGTCCTCGAGCGAGAGCAGCGGCCGGTCGGTGCCCTTGCGCGAGTGCCGCTCCCGCAGCGCGTCATAGTCGCGGTCCACCTCGGAGAGGAGGTCCTCGCGCCGGGCGTCGTCGGCCAGCAGCGCGGCCACGACCGGCACGGAGCGGGAGGCGTCCTTGACCCAGATGACGGGGTGCTTGTACTGCTGGTCGATCTTGACCGCGGTGTGGGCGCGGGAGGTGGTGGCACCGCCGATGAGCAGGGGGATGTCGAAGCCCTGCCGCTGCATCTCGGAGGCGACACCCACCATCTCGTCGAGCGAGGGTGTGATCAGCCCGGACAGGCCGATGATGTCGGCGTCGTGCTCGCGCGCCGCATCGAGGATCTTCTGCGCGGGCACCATGACGCCGAGGTCGATCACCTCGTAGTTGTTGCACTGCATCACCACACCGACGATGTTCTTGCCGATGTCGTGGACATCGCCCTTGACCGTCGCCATCACCACCGTGCCCTTGGCCCGGACCTTCTCGTCCTTGCCGGCCTCGATGTAGGGGATCAGGTGTGCCACAGCCTTTTTCATCACCCGGGCCGACTTGACGACCTGGGGGAGGAACATCTTGCCGCTGCCGAACAGGTCGCCGACGACGTTCATGCCGTCCATGAGGGGGCCCTCGATGACCTCGATGGGCTGGCCCCCTCGCGCGGCGATCTCGAGCCGCAGCTCCTCGGTGTCGGCCTCGACGTGCTCGTCGATCCCCTTGACCAGGGCGTGCGTGATCCGCTCGGCGACGGGCAGCTCCCGCCACTCCTCGGTCGCGGCCTCCTGCTGCTCGCCGGTGGCGTTGAAGCGGTCGGCGATCTCAAGGAGGCGCTCGGTGGCGTCGGGGCGACGGTTGAGGACGACATCCTCGATGCGCTCGCGCAGCTCGGGGTCGACCTGGTCATAGACGACCAGCGCACCGGCGTTGACGATGCCCATGTCCATCCCGGCCTGGATGGCGTGATAGAGGAAGACCGCGTGGATCGCCTCTCGCACGGGGTTGTTGCCGCGGAAGCTGAAGGAGACATTGGAGACGCCACCGGAGACCAGCGCGCCGGGGAGGTTGCCCTTGATCCAGCGCGTCGCCTCGATGAAGTCGGTGCCGTAGGCCGCGTGCTCCTCGATGCCGGTCGCCACGGCGAAGATGTTGGGGTCGAAGATGATGTCCTCAGCGGGGAAGCCGATCTCCTCGGTGAGGATGTCATAGGCGCGCTGGCAGATCTCCCTGCGGCGCTCGAGGTTGTCGGCCTGGCCGTGCTCGTCGAAGGCCATCACGACGATCGCGGCACCATGCTTGCGGCACAGACGGGCCTGCTCCTTGAAGGGCTCGACGCCCTCCTTCATCGAGATGGAGTTGACGATCGCCTTGCCCTGGAGGCACTTCAGACCCGCCTCGATCACCTCCCACTTGGAGGAGTCGACCATGACGGGGACCTTGCAGATGTCGGGCTCGCTGGCGACCAGCTTGAGGAAGCGGTCCATCGCGCCGACCCCGTCGATCATCCCCTCGTCCATGTTGACGTCGATGACCTGGGCACCGGCCTCGACCTGCTGGCGGGCCACCGACAGGGCGGTGCCGTAGTCCTCGGCCTGGATGAGCTTGCGGAAGCGTGCCGAGCCGGTGATGTTGGTGCGCTCGCCGACATTGACGAAGAGGGAGTCCTCGACGACGTTGAACGGCTCGAGGCCGGAGAGGCGCAGGGCGGGGGAGACGGCCGGGGGCACGCGCGGGGTGGCGCCGGCGGCGGCATTCGCGATGGCGGTGATGTGCTCGGGGGTGGTGCCGCAGCAGCCGCCCACCAGGTTGACGAAGCCGTCGGCGGCGAAACCGCCCACCTGCTCGGCCATCCGCTCGGGGCTCTCGTCGTATTCGCCGAACGCGTTGGGCAGGCCGGCATTGGGATAGCAGGAGACGAAGCAGTCGGCGATGCGCGACAGCTCGGCGACATAGGGGCGCATCTCGGCCGCACCGAGCGCGCAGTTGAGCCCGATGGCGATCGGCCGGGCATGGCGCACCGAGTTCCAAAAGGCCTCGGTCGTCTGGCCGCTCAGCGTGCGGCCGGAGGCGTCGGTGATCGTGCCCGAGAGGATCACCGGCCAGCGCCGCCCGGCCTGCTCGAAGAGCGTCTCGAGCGCGAAGATCGCCGCCTTTGCGTTGAGGGTGTCGAAGATCGTCTCGATCAGCAGCGCGTCGGCGCCGCCGTCGACGAGGCCTCGGCCCTGCTCGAGGTATGCCGCGACCAGCTGGTCGAAGGAGACATTGCGGGCCCCGGGGTCGTTGACGTCGGGCGAGATCGAGGCGGTCGTGCTGGTGGGGCCGAGGGCGCCCAGCACCCACCGGGGCCGGTCGGGCGTGCGCTCCGTCGCGTCGTCGGCCGCGGCCCGCGCGAGGCGGGCGGCCTCGATGTTGATCTCGTAGGCGAGGTCGGACATGCCGTAGTCGCGCAGCGAGATGGCGGTGGCGTTGAAGGTGTTGGTCTCGATCAGGTCGGCCCCGGCCTCGAGATACTCGTCGTGGATGGACCGGATGATCGCCGGCTGGGTCAGGACCAGCAGGTCGTTGTTGCCCTGCACATCGCTGGGCCACGACGCGAAACGCTCGCCCCTGTAGTCGCCCTCCGCCAGCCTGTGGCGCTGGATCATCGTGCCCATCGCCCCGTCCATGACGAGCACGCGCTCGCCCATGGCGGCGCGCAGGTCCTCGGTGGCGTCCGGCCGGTGGCTGGTGGCGTCGGGGGAGGTGACTGCGGGGGTCGCGCTGTCTGACACGGTGCTCCTCGGGCAGGGGCCCGCCCAGGATGCCCCTGAGCGGCGCCCTCCAGTATGGGGCCTGAGCCGCCCCGACCGCCGGACCGCCCCCGCGCGCGCCATAGACTCGGCCGCATGACGTCCACGCTGCCGGCCGCCGTGCTGTGGGACATGGACGGGACCCTCGTCGACACCGAGCCCTATTGGATCCGTGCCGAGCACGAGATCGTCGCAGCGGCCGGTGGGGTGTGGGATGACGAGCTGGCCCACCAGCTGGTCGGCAACGATCTGATGGTCTCGGCCGAGTTCATCCGTGCGCACAGCCCCATCGAGGACGACCCGCTGACGATCGTCGAGGAGCTGCTGCGGAGGGTGATAGCCCAGGTCCGCGAGCACATCCCGTGGCGCCCCGGTGCGCGCGAGCTGCTCTCGGAGCTGCACGCGGCGGGCGTGCCCTGCGCCCTGGTGACGATGTCCTGGCGCTCGCTCGCCGCGACGGTGGCCGAGGCGCTGCCGCCGGGGTCGATGCAGGTGGTCATCGCCGGCGACGACGTGACGCACGGCAAGCCCCACCCCGAGCCCTATCTGGCGGCCTGCCGCGCCCTCGGCGTCGAGCCGGCCGACTGCGTCGCCCTCGAGGACTCCCCGACCGGGGTGCGCTCGGCGACGGCCGCGGGTGTGCCCACCATCGGCGTCCCGCACGTTGTGCCGATCCCGGCCATCGACGGGTCGGTCCTGGTCGAGACCCTCCAGGGCGTGCGCGGCCCGGACCTGCTCCGGCTGACGGCAACCGTCGACGCGCGCCGCTGAGGCCCCGCCGTCACCGGTGGCGGGCCGTGCGGCTGCGCGCCCGGGCCGCCTGGGCGAGCTGGTCGGCGAGGGCCGCGGTGTCGCCATCGGCCCGGCCTGCCGTGACCCGGATGTGCGGGGGTGCCCCTGCGTCGACGGCAAACGGGGAGCCGGGCGCGGCTGCGACCCCCTGGCCGGCCAGGCGGACCAGGGCCGCCGCCTCATCGGCGACCTCGACCCAGATGTTGAGGCCGTCCGTGCCCGGCACGGGTATGCCGCGTGCGGCCAGGGCGTCCACGAGCGCGGCCCGGCGGAGGGCATAGACCTCGCGGGCCTGTGCCACGGATGCGCGGGCCTCGGGCCTGGTCAGCAGGTCGAGCAGCACACGCTGGAGGAGCCGGCTGGTCCAGCCCTGGGCGAGCTGACGGCGCGCCGCGCACTCGCCCATCAGCTCCGCTGGACCGGTCATCGCCGCGATCCGCAGGTCCGGCCCGTGGGACTTGGCGAAGCTGCGGATGTGGACGGTCTGCTCGGGCAGCCACTCGCCGAGGCTGAGCGCGGGCGCCGACGAGATCGCGCCCATCGAGTCGTCCTCGATGACGAGCACGTCGCGCCCCTCCAGCAGGCGGGCCATCGCTCGGGCCCGCTTGCGGCTCAGGCAGATCCCGGTCGGGTTCTGGGCGCGCGGCTGGTGCACGACCGCGCGCGCCCCGTCGTCGAGGCGACGCTCCAGCGCGGTGAGGAGCATGCCCTCGTCGTCCATGGGGACCCCCACGACCTCGGCACCCAGGGACCCGAGCAGATCCACCAGCGGGGGGAAGCAGGGGTCCTCCACGACGACGCGGTCGCCATAGCGCAGCGCGGTCCGTCCCACCAGCTCGAGCGCGTCGAGGGCGCCGTCGGTCACGGAGAGCCGCTGCGCGGCATACGGCCAGTCGGCCAGGACCGCCTCACGCAGGCCGGGCAGCACCGGGTCGTCGAGATAGCTGCGGGGCACCCGCGCGGTGGTGAGCTGGTCGAGCGAGGCGGTCAGGCTCGGCAGCAGCCGGGGGTCGGGGACGCCGGTCGACAGGTCGACGGGGAGGCCGCTCTGCTCCTCCACCACCCGGGCGTAGCGGTCTTGGTGGGGCTGCCCGGGGGTGGCGATCCGCGACCCCCGGCGGCCGTCGGTGCGGATGACCCCGGCTCGCTGGAGGATGCGCCACGCCGAGCTGACGGTGGTGGGGGAGAGGGCGAGCTCGTGGGCCACGGTGCGGATGGGGGGCAGCGCCGCACCGTCGGGGACGGCACCGTCGCGCACAGCGCGGCTGACGGCAGTGGCCAGGCCCCGCGCGCTCTGGTCGTCGAGCCGCTGCTCGACCGCCGAGAGGATGTCCTTCACAGGGCAGACCCTAGCCGCTCCTGTGACACCACAAACGGGCCTTTGTGACGCCTCGGTAGCCCCCTAATCTCGGAGCATGACGAGCACCATCACCCACTGGATCGACGGGGCGCCCGCGCCCTCCACCTCGGGGCGCACCGCCCCCGTCTTCAACCCGGCGACCGGGCAGCAGACCGCCGAGGTCGCGCTCGCGTCGGTCGAGGAGGTCGACGCGGCTGTCGCCTCGGCCGTGCGCGCCGCCGCCGAGTGGGGCGGCGCATCGCTGTCCAAGCGCGCCGCGGTGCTCTTCGCCTTCCGCGAGCTGCTCCACCAGCGCACCGACGAGCTGGCCGCCATCATCACGGCCGAGCACGGCAAGGTCCTGTCCGACGCCGCCGGTGAGATCGCCCGCGGGCTGGAGAACGCCGAGTTCGCGACCGGCGTGCCCCACCTGCTCAAGGGCGGCTACTCCGAGCAGGTCTCCAGCGGCGTCGACGTTTATTCGATGCGCCAGCCCCTCGGTGTGGTCGCGGGCATCACCCCCTTCAACTTCCCGGCGATGGTGCCACTGTGGATGTGCTGCAATGCCATCGCCTGCGGCAACGCCTTCGTCCTCAAGCCCAGCGAGAAGGACCCCAGCGCAGCGCTGTTCATCGCCCAGCTGTGGAAGGACGCGGGCCTGCCCGATGGCGTCTTCAGCGTCGTGCAGGGCGACAAGGAGTCCGTGGACCGGCTGCTGGAGCACCCCGACGTCGAGGCGGTGAGCTTTGTCGGCTCCACCCCCATCGCCAAGGCGATCTATGAGACCGGCACCCGCCACGGCAAGCGGGTCCAGGCCCTCGGCGGCGCCAAGAACCACATGCTCGTCCTGCCCGACGCCGACATCGACCTCGCCGCCGACGCCGCGGTCTCGGCGGGCTACGGCGCGGCCGGTGAGCGGTGCATGGCGATCTCGGTCGTCGTCGCCGTGGGCGAGATCGCCGACCCGCTGGTCGAGGCCATCAAGGAGCGCCTGCCCAGGCTGACGATCGGCGACGGCGCCGCGGAGGGCACCGACATGGGCCCGCTGATCAGCGCGGCCCACCGCGACAAGGTCGCCGACTACATCGGCCAGGGCGAGCAGTCCGGCGCCACCCTCGTCGTGGACGGGCGCGCGGACCACCCCGACGACGGCTTCTTCCTCGGGACGACGCTGCTCGACAATGTCACCACCGACATGTCCGTCTACACCGACGAGATCTTCGGCCCGGTGCTGTCGGTGGTGCGCGCCGAGACCTATGACGAGGCCATGGAGATCATCAACGGCCACGAATACGCCAACGGTACAGCGATCTTCACGCGCGACGGGGGTGCGGCCCGCCGCTTCCAGAACGAGGTCCAGGTGGGCATGATCGGCATCAACGTGCCGATCCCCGTCCCGGTCGCCTACTACTCCTTCGGGGGCTGGAAGGCCTCGCTCTTCGGCGACAACCACATGTACGGCCCGGAGGGCATCAACTTCTACACCCGCGGCAAGGTCGTCACCTCGCGCTGGCCCGACCCGGCCACCTCGAGCGTCGACCTCGGCTTCCCGCGGACCCGGTGAGCGCCATGACCTACACGCCCGAGCAGACCCGTCGCGACGACCGCGCCCACGTCTTCCACTCGTGGTCGGCACAGGCCAAGATCGACCCCCTGCCGATCGTGTCGGCCGAGGGCAGCCATTTCACCGACGACGCCGGCAACCGCTATCTCGACTTCACCAGCCAGCTGGTCAACGTCAACATCGGCTACCAGCACCCCAAGCTGGTCGCCGCCATCCAGGAGCAGGCGGCCCGGATGTGCACCGTCTCACCGGCGTTCGCCAATGACGCGCGGTCCGAGGCAGCCCGCATGATCGTCGAGCGCGCCGGCGCGCCGGCGGGCAAGGTCTTCTTCACCAACGGCGGTGCCGAGGCCAACGAGAACGCCATCCGCATGGCCCGGCTCTACACCGGCCGCAACAAGGTCATGGCGGCATACCGCAGCTATCACGGGGCGACCAACGGCGCGATCATGCTGACCGGCGACCCCCGGCGGTGGGCGTCGGAGCCCGGCATGCCCGGTGTCGTGCGGTACTGGGGTCCCTACCCCTATCGGTCGGCCTTCCACGCCCAGACCGAGGCCGAGGAGTCCGAGCGCGCCCTGGCGCACCTGCGCGACCTGATCATGGTAGAGGGGCCCGACACGATCGCCGCGATCATCCTCGAGACCGTCGTCGGCACCAACGGCATCCTCGTCCCGCCGGAGGGCTATCTCGCCGGCGTGCGCCAGATCTGCGACGAGTTCGGCATCGTGATGATCGCCGACGAGGTCATGTCCGGCTTCGGCCGGTGCGGCGAGTGGTTCGCGTTCCAGCACTGGGGTGTCCAGCCCGACCTGATCACCTTCGCCAAGGGCGTCAACTCCGGCTATGTGCCCCTCGGCGGCGTCGTCCTCAGCGAGGCCATCGCCGGGCACTTCGACGAGCGGGTCTACCCGGGCGGACTGACCTACTCCGGTCACCCGCTCGCCTGCGGCTCGGCCGTCGCCTCGATGCGCATCTTCGAGGAGGAGGGCATCCTCGAGCACGCGCGGATGCTCGGCACCGATGTGATCGGGCCGGCGCTGGACAAGATCGCCGACAAGCACCCGTCCGTCGGCGAGGTCCGTGGCCTCGGTGTCTTCTGGGCGGTCGAGCTGGTCAAGGACAAGGAGACCCGCGAGCCGCTGGTGCCCTTCAACGCCGCGGGGGATGCCGCCGCGCCGATGGGAGCCTTCACGGCGGCCTGCAAGGAGCGCGGCCTGTGGCCCTTCACCCACTTCAACCGCACCCACGTGGTGCCGCCCTGCACCACGACCGCGGCGGAGCTGGAGGAGGGCCTCGCGATCCTCGACGAGGCCCTGTCGGTGGCCGACGGCTACTGCTCCTGACGCATCGGGTATGCCGCGTGGCAGGCTTGGCCCGCGGCATACCTGATCGTCGATCACCCTGTGCCACGGGCCAACTGGACCAAAGGAAGCGACCATGCACCAGTTCATCGGCGGCGAGCTGCGCGCCGCCTCGACCGGCGACCACCATGACGTCATCGACCCCTCCACGGGTGAGGTGATCGACACGGTCGAGCTGGCGTCCACGGCCGATGTCGACGCCGCGGTGGCAGCCGCCGCGGCGGCCTTCCCGGAGTGGTCGCGGGCCACGCCGGGCGAGCGGTCGGCGGTGCTGGCCAAGGCGGCGGCGCTGCTGGAGGAGCGGGCCGAGGACCTCGCCCAGACCGAGAGCCGCAACGCCGGCAAGCCCATCCGGCTGGCGCGCGAGTTCGACGTGCCCGGCACCATCGACAACACGGCGTTCTTCTCCGGGGCCGCCCGCAGCCTCGAGGGCAAGGCGAGCGCCGAATACAGCCCCGACCACACCTCATCGATCCGGCGTGAGCCGATCGGTGTGGTCGGGTCGATCGCGCCGTGGAACTATCCGCTCCAGATGGCCGCGTGGAAGGTCCTGCCGGCGATCGCCGCGGGCAACACGATCGTGCTCAAGCCCGCCGAGATCACCCCGTTGACATCGGTGATGTTCGCCCAGGCCTTCGCCGACGCGGGGGCGCCGGCCGGAGTGGTCAATGTCGTGACCGGCCGCGGGGCCGAGGCGGGCGCCCACCTGATGCGGCACCAGGACGTCGGCATGGTCTCCTTCACCGGCTCGACCGCCGTCGGGCGCACGGTGCTGGAGGCGGCGGCGACCAACGCCAAGCGGGTCCACCTCGAGCTCGGCGGCAAGGCGCCCTTCGTGGTCCATGACGACGCCGACCTCACGGCGGCCATCCACGGCGCCGTGGCGGGCTCGCTGATCAACACCGGCCAGGACTGCACCGCTGCCACCCGGGCGATCGTGCATCGTTCTGTCGCAAAGGACTTCATCGAGGGAGTGGCCGAGCTGTATGCCGCGGTGCGGCTCGGCCCGACCGCCGACGAGGACACCGACCTCGGCCCGCTCGTGTCGCGGGCGCATCGCGACAAGGTCGCCGGGATGGTCGAGCGGGCGCGTGGCTATGCCCGGGTCGTCACTGGCGGCGAGGCCCCCGGCGGCGACCTGGCCCGCGGCTCCTACTACGCCCCGACCCTTGTGGCGGCGGTGCCGACCGACAGCGAGCTGTGGCGCGACGAGGTCTTCGGGCCGGTCCTGGCGGTGACGACCTTCGAGACCGACGACGAGGCGATCGCACTGGCCAACGACACGGTCTATGGGCTGGCCGCCAGCGTCTGGACCCGCGACGTCTATCGCGCACTGCGGGCCACCCGCGAGATCAAGGCCGGCTGCGTGTGGGTCAACGACCACATCCCGATCATCAGCGAGATGCCCCACGGCGGCTATCGGCAGTCCGGCTTCGGCAAGGACATGTCGGCCTACTCCTTCGAGGAGTACACCCAGGTCAAGCACGTCATGCACGACATCACCGGCGTCGCCGAGAAGGAGTGGCACCGCACGATCTTCCGGCTGCGCTGAGCTCAGTCCTCGTTGCGCGCCGGCACCCCGGTCGCCCGCGGGTCGACGGCGCGGACACCGGCGTCGGCCGGGAGCGGCGGGGGAGTGCCGCCCCAGGCCGGGCAGAGCGGCCGGAACTCGCACCAGTCGCACAGCCGTGAGGTGCGCGGCCGCCAGTCGCCGGTCTCGGCGGCCCGCGCGATGGCCGCCCAGAGCGCTGCGACATTGCGCTCCAGCGCGCGCAGGTCTGCCTCGTCGGGGGAGTAGCGCACGATCTCGCCGTCGCCCAGGTAGACCAGCTGGAGCAGCCGCGGGAGCACGCCGCGGGTGCGCCAGAGCACGAGCGCATAGAACTTCATCTGGAAGAGCGCCTTGCCCTCGAAGTGCTCCGAGGGCGAGCGGCCCGTCTTGTAGTCGACGACGCGCATCGCCCCGGTGGGCGCGATGTCGAGGCGGTCGACATAGCCGCGCAGGGTCAGCCCGTCGATCTCGGTCTCGACATAGAGCTCGCGCTCGGCGGGCTCGAGGCGGGTCGGGTCCTCGAGGGTGAACCAGCGCTCCAGCAGGGCTCCCGCCTGGCGGTACCACGACTCCTCGGTGAGGTGCTCGTCGTCCTCGATCATCGTCGCCAGGGCCGGCTCCTCGGCCACGAGCCGATCCCACTGGGGCCCGAGCAGCTCCAGCGCCGCCGCGGGCGTGCGCTCCGCCGCCGGGAGGTCGAAGAGCCGCTCCAGCACCGCGTGGACGAGGGTGCCTCGCGCGGCCGCGGGCGAGGGCGGGGTGGGGATGCGGTCGACCACCCGGAAGCGATACAGCAGTGGGCACTGCTTGAAGTCGGCGGCACGGCTGGGCGAGAGGGCCGGACGGATCGGTGGGGGAGTCGCGGCACCGGTGGGCGCGCTGCCCTCGGCTGTCATGGCCGCCTCGGCCGTCGTCTCGGTGCTCATGCGTCGACTGTATGCGGGGCCACTGACATAGGGTCGGCGTCATGCACAGTCAGGGCCCCGGCCTCAGGATCGCCACCATCGCCGGTGTCCCCGTCTTCATCGGCGCGAGCTGGCTGGTGCTCGCGGCCATCATCACCGCCACGGTGGGCACCAACGTGGGCGGTGGCGGCCGGGGCTATCTCGTGGGCTTCGGCTACGCGCTGCTGCTGCTCGTCGCGGTCCTCGTCCACGAGGCGGCGCACGCCGTCGCGGCGCGTGGCTTCGGGATGCCGGTGCACCGGGTCGTCGCCGACATCTGGGGCGGCCACACGGCATACGAGGCGGGTCAGGCGACCCCGGCCTCGACGGCCGGCACGGCCGTTGCCGGACCCCTCGCGAACCTCGGCCTGGCCGGTGTCGGCTGGGTCCTCGGGCGCTCCCTCGACGGACTGCCGGGGGCCTTCGGTGACGCCTTCGCGTTCATGAACGGCCTGCTCGCCGTCTTCAACCTGCTCCCGGGGCTGCCCCTCGACGGTGGCCAGCTCGTCGACGCCGCGGTGTGGAAGGCGACCGGCAGCCGGGGCAAGGGGCGGCGGGCAGCCGGCCTGGCCGGGCGGGTTGTCACGGTCCTGGTCGTGCTGTGGTTCGTCGGCCGCCCGCTGCTCCGAGGGCAGAGCCCCGACCTGGTCAGCATCATGTGGACGCTGATGATCGCGTCCTTCCTGTGGGCCGGCGCCACCGCCGCCATCAAGGGCGGCCAGGCCCTGGAGGTGCTCGGTGCCGTGCCCCTGGCCAGCGTGCTGCGCGAGGCGCTGCCCGTGCCGGCCACCGCCACCCTGGACAGCCTGGGCGGCGCACGCGGCATACCCGTCGTGATGGACGCCACCGGCGCCCGGCCGGTGGGCCTCATCGTGAGCGAGGACCTCGCGGGCATCCCGCCGGAGCAGCGGGGCGCGGTCCAGGCCGGGCAGGTATGCCGCGCGCAGCCCCAGGACTGGGTCGTCGAGGCCGACCCGAGCGGCGACATCGTGCCGGCCGTCGCGGGTCTGCAGGCCCTGGAGACGGGCATCGTGGCGGTGCTGCACCAGGGCCGGCTCGTGGGCGTCGTCGCCGCGGCCGATGTCAACGCGGCGCTCGAGGGCAAATAGACTCCGCTGCCATGACTGCCACCGGAGCCGACCTGCGCCGTGGCCCCTTCGCCGAGGGCGAGCGCGTCCAGCTCACCGACCCCAAGGGCCGCCTGCACACGATCACCCTCGAGCCGGGCAAGGAGTTCCACACCCACCGCGGGCGGCTGCGCCACGACGACCTGATCGGGAGCCCGGACGGCTCGACCGTGACCAACACCGCAGGCGTCGAGTACCTCGCGCTGCGCCCGCTCCTGTCCGACTACGTCATGTCGATGCCGCGTGGCGCGGCCGTCGTCTATCCCAAGGACGCCGGGCAGATCGTCACGATGGCCGATGTCTTCCCCGGCGCGACGGTGGTCGAGGCCGGCGTCGGGTCCGGTGCGCTGTCCATGTCGCTGCTGCGGGCCGTCGGCGACGAGGGCCGGGTGCTCTCGTTCGAGCGGCGTGAGGATTTCGCGGACATCGCCAGGGGCAACGCGCGGGCCTTCTTCGGCGCCGACCACCCGGCATGGACCGTGCACGTCGGTGACCTCGTTGAGTCCCTGCCTGGCGCCGTAGAGCCGGGCACGGTCGACCGGGTCGTCCTGGACATGCTGGCGCCGTGGGAGTGCCTCGGCGTCGTGGCCGACGCGCTCGCGCCGGGTGGTGTGCTGATCTGCTACGTGGCCACCGCCACCCAGCTCTCCCGCGTGGCCGAGGCGATGCGGGACCACGGCACCTTCACCGAGCCGCAGGCCTGGGAGTCGATGGTGCGCGGCTGGCACCTGGAGGGCCTGGCCGTGCGCCCCGAGCACCGGATGCACGCCCACACCGGCTTCCTGATCACCACCCGACGGCTCGCGCCGGGCACCAGGCCGCCGCTGCGCAAGCGCAGGCCCGCCAAGGGCGCCTATGGCGAGGAGGCGGCCGACGCAGGCGCGGGGACCACTGCCCCCGACCGCCACTTCGGGCAGGACGCGGAGTTCACGTCCGAGGCGATGGGGGAGCGGGCGGTCTCGGACAAGAAGATCCGCCGGATGCGCCGGGCCATGGCCGAGCCCGCGGGGGAGAGCGGTGCCGGGGTCACCGGCGTCTCGCCGGACGAACCCACCACGGGCGAGGCCACGCCTGCGGACTAGGGTTGCCCGAGGGGCACAACCCGACGCTAGGAGGCTGCCATGACCGAGCACAGCCAGGCCCGTCCGCCGGTGGACCAGACGCAGGATCTGCGCAGGGCCCAGGCCGAGCTGCGCACGGCGACCGCGCAGAACGAGCGCCTCACGCGCACGCTCACCTCCGCCCGCGAGCAGATCGTCAGCCTCAAGGAGGAGATCGACCGGCTCGCGCAGCCGCCCGCGGCATACGGCACTGTCCTCGAGGTCTTCGACGGCACCGCCGACATCCTCACCGGCGGACGCAAGATGCACGTCTCGGTCTCACCTTCGGTCGAGGTCGCCGAGCTGGGCTTCGGCCGCGAGGTGCGCCTCAACGAGGCGCTCAACATCGTGCAGGTCTGCGGCTTCGAGCGCTCGGGGACCCTGGTGGTGCTCAAGGAGATCCTCGACGAGGGCGCACGGGTGCTGGTGGTCAGCCAGGCCGACGAGGAGCGGGTATGCCGGGTGGCCCAGCCCCTGCGCGGCGAGCGGCTGCGGGTGGGCGACGCGCTGCTGATGGATGCGCGCTCGGGCTTTGTCTATGAGGTGATCCCCAAGGCGGAGGTCGCCGAGCTCGTGCTCGAGGTCGTGCCGGACATCTCCTATGACGACATCGGCGGCCTGTCCGGGCAGCTGGAGATCATCCAGGACTCGGTTGAGCTGCCCTATCTGCACCCCGAGCTGTTCACCGAGCACCACCTGAAGCCGCCCAAGGGCGTGCTGCTCTATGGCCCGCCCGGGTGCGGCAAGACGATGATCGCCAAGGCGGTCGCGGCGTCGTTGGCGCGCAAGGCTGCCGAGAAGAACGGCGCGGACCTGACCCAGTCCTACTTCCTCAACATCAAGGGCCCCGAGCTGCTCAACAAGTACGTCGGGGAGACCGAGCGGCACATCCGGCTGATCTTTGCGCGGGCCCGGGAGAAGGCCTCCGAGGGCAGCCCCGTCGTGGTCTTCTTCGACGAGATGGACTCGCTCTTCCGCACCCGCGGCTCTGGTGTCTCCTCCGATGTCGAGACCACGATCGTGCCGCAGCTGCTCTCGGAGATCGACGGCGTGGAGCGCCTGGAGAATGTCATTGTCATCGGTGCCTCCAACCGTGAGGACATGATCGACCCGGCGATCCTGCGGCCGGGACGGCTCGATGTGAAGATCAAGATCGAGCGGCCCGACGCCGTGGCCGCACGCGACATCTTCGGCAAGTACCTCACGCCGGACCTGCCGCTGCACCCCGACGAGCTGGCCGCCCATGGCGGCTCGGCCGAGGCTGCGGTGGCCGACATGATCGAGGCGACCGTGACGCGGATGTACGACGAGCGTGACGAGAACCGCTATCTCGAGGTGACCTATGCCAATGGTGACAAGCAGGTCATGTTCTTCAAGGACTTCGCCTCGGGCGCGATGATCCAGAACGTCGTCGACCGGGCCAAGAAGTCGGCGATCAAGGACTTCCTCGTTGACGGTGCCCGCGGCCTGCGCGGTGAGCACTTGATGAATGCCGTCCGCGACGAGTTCAAGGAGAACGAGGACCTGCCCAACACGACCAATCCCGATGACTGGGCCCGCATCTCGGGCAAGAAGGGGGAGCGGATCGTCTACATCCGCACCCTCGTCCAGGGCGCCTCCGGGACCGAGCCCGGCAAGGCGATCGAGGGGCTCAACACGACGGGTCAGTATCTTTGAGGACGCACCAGCCCTGAACTCACGGTCCAGCTCACCGACGGTGGTGCCAGTCCCAGTTGGGCAGTCGGGTCGGGAACCACGTGCCTTGCCGGACGTAGAACCACATCGCGGGCTCGGTCGACCGGCTCACCCTGGCGTGTGCGGGCAGTCTGCGGCCGCCTAGGTCGCGGCCGATGAGCTCAGCCGCCGTCCATGACTGCGGGTCCACCGGCGGTGGGTCGAGGCCGCTCCCGCCACCGTCGTCTGGGTCGGCCACCAGCGCGAGGCGGAAGCCCGTCCCTCTGAGGGCGGCGACGGCCTGGCCGAGGCGGAACTCCTCTGGTCTGGCCTCGATGCGCGCCGCATACGTCTTGGACCACCCGCGGTGGTCGGCGTAGGCCCGCTGACTCATGACGAGACGGGCACGATCTCGGCGAACCGCCAGCGAGACAGCGTCGGTGACCTCCATCGTGGCTCGCGCCCGCATCAGCTCCCTGGACAGCGTGGGCCAGGCCCTGACTCCGCGCTTGCGCTCGTAGCCGCCGCACTCGGGTGTGATCTCCATGCCGACGACTGTTGTGGAACTCCCGGGTCTGGTGCACGGCTCTGAGATTGGTCTGTGGAGAGGCGCCCCGTCACCCCACCCCCTGTGGAAAGAGGCCTCCACGACGGGCAGCCCTCTCGGGCGCTATGCATTGCCCCACACCCGAGTCCACCTCGGGGCAGAAACAGATTGCCCCAAGGTGCGGGCAGTTCTCGGGGCAATCTGTTTCTGCCCCAAAGGTTGGTTTGTCCTGGGGCAATGCATAGTGCCCACTACGGTGACCTGGGGACTGGTGCCGCGCCGGGATGGAGGCAGTTCTCAGCTGCCGCGGAGTCGCTCGCGGCGGTCGGCGGCACGGTCGCGCCGCACCTGCTCGACGCCCTTGCGCTCGGCCCAGTCGCGCAGGAAGCCGACGAGACGCACGACCAGACGCCAGCCGAGGAGAAAGAGCCCCACGACGGTGAAGGCCACCGCCACGAAGGGCAGCGCCGTGCCGGCACCGGTCAGGGCCCGGATCAGCATGCCCACGACGACGGTGGACAGCCACACGACCGCGCCAGGGACCAGCTGCCAGGGCAGCGGGCGGGAGGGCAGCGCGGCGGCCGCCACCCACCCAAGGCCGAGGCCTACCAGGAAGGGCCAGGCCGTGGCCAGCCAGCCGGCCAGCGTCAGCCCCTCCTCATGGGCGGCGCGCCCCATCAGGGCGAACAGCCCCACCAGCACGAGATCGGTGAGGTATGCCGCGAGCAGCGGCCCGGGCGCGCGTCTCTCGCGCCCGGTGGTGTTGGTGCTCATGAGCCCGCCTTGTCGAAGAGGGAGCGCTGCGGTGAGGCATGCGCGGGGTCGACGCCGTCAAAGAGGGAGCTGACCGACTCACCACGGTGGATGCGCGAGATCGCCTCCGCGAAAAGCGCTGCGACAGAACGCACCTGGAGTTCAGGCCAGTCGGCGGGACGAGGGACCGTGTCGGTCGTGACCACCTGCGTGATCATCGGGTGGTCACGCAGCCGCTCCACGGCCTTGCCGGCGAACAGCCCGTGGGTGCAGACCACGGACGCCTCGGTGCAGCCGAAGTCGCGCAGCCGCTCCAGCAGCTCCAGGATCGAGCCGCCGGTCGCGATCTCGTCGTCGAGCACGATCGCCTTCTTGCCCTCGACATCGCCCACGATCGCGTCGATCACCACCCGGTCGTCGGCCAGTCGCTGCTTGCTGCCCGCCGCCACGGGCAGCCCCAGCAGCCGCGCGAACTGGGTCGCCTGCTTGGCATTGCCGAGATCCGGCGAGACCACGACCGTGTCGCCCAGATCGAACCCGCGGAAGTGGTCGGCCAGCACCCCCAGCGCGGTCAGGTGGTCCAGCGGCACCGAGAAGAAGCCGTGCACCTGCGGTGCGTGCAGCGCCATCGTCATCACGCGGTCCACGCCGGCCGTCGTCAGCATGTCGGCCACGAGCCGGCCCCCGATCGAGATCCGCGAGGCGTCCTTCTTGTCGGAGCGGGCATAGGCATAGTGCGGGATGACCGCCGTGATCTGCGCCGCCGAGGCACCCTTGGCCGCGTCGACCATGAGCAGCAGCTCCATGAGCGAGTCCTGGGTGGGCGGCACCAGCGGCTGGACGATATAGACATCCCGCTGGCGGCAATTGGCCAGCAGCTGCGCCTGGAGGCAGTCGTTGCTGAACCGGCTGATGTGGACGGGGGAGAGCTCCACCCCCAGCTCCCGGCAGATCTCCTCCGCGAGCACCGGGTGGGCGCTGCCCGAGAAGACGACGATGTCGCGCACTGGTGGCTCCTTCTGCCGGTGGGCCTTGCGTCGGCGAGCCTATCCGGCAGCCCGCGACGCGGCATACAGCCGGTCCCGCAACGCGGTCACCAGCTCGACCTGCGCGCCGAGGCCGCCCGGGTAGGCGCCCGGGAAGGAGTGGAAGCCATGGGGCGCCCCCTCGTAGTTGGTGCACCGCACCGGGACCCCGGCCGCGGCGAGCGCCTCGGCATAGCGCACGCCGTCGTCGCGCAGCGGGTCGAGATCGGCGGTCTGCACGAGCGTTGGCGGGAGGCCGGCGAGTTCCCCGAACAGCGGGGAGACGAGCGGGTCGGTCTCCTCGACCTCGAAGGGCAGATAGTGCGCCAGGAAGCAGTCGATCGACCGGCGGTCCAGAATCGGCGCGTCCGCATGCTCGCTGATGGACGGCGAGGACAGGGTCATGTCGGTCGAGGGATAGAGCAGCGCCTGCATGCAGATGGGCACCTCGTCACGCAGCTGCTGGGCCACCACCGCCGAGAGGTTGCCACCAGCGGAGTCGCCACACAGCGCCAGTCGCGAGGTGTCGGCGCGCAGCCGCCCGCCGAGCCGCGCGATCGCCCGCACCGCATCGATGCAGTCATATGCCGCGGTCGGCGCCTTGTGCTCCGGCGCCAGCCGGTAGTCCACGCTCACCACCACCGCGCGGACGCGGCGCGCGATCAGCGTGCACAGGGGGTCGTAGTCGACGACATTGCCCCGGACGAACCCGCCCCCGTGCAGATAGGCCACCACCGGGACGTCGGTCTCGCTGTCGCGGACCGCACGCGGCCGGTAGACCCGCAGCGGGATCTCATAGCCGTCCCGCGCGCTCACGGTCGCGAAGGTGATGCCGACGGCTGGGTCGGCCGCCCCGGTCACCCAGGACACCGGGGCACGGTGGGGGAGCGTCTCACCCCGGGTGCGCTGGATCTGCGCCAGGCCCATCGCCCAGATGGGGGGGTTGAGGCGGTCATAGAGGGTGGTGAGCGCGGCCGTGCGCAGCGGCATCCGGTGCAGGTAGCCCATGGGGACCATCCTGTCACCGGCAGTAGGGTCGTGAGCATGAGCGAGGGACGCTTCAGCGGCGAGCAGGCCGGCGTGCGCCGGGTCATGGGCATCGAGACCGAATACGGCATCTCGATGCCCGGCGTGCCCCACGCCAACCCGGTCCTGATGTCCGGCCAGGTGGTCCAGGCCTATGCCGACTCGGTCGGGATCACGCCGCGGCACGCCCGCTGGGACTACGCCGACGAGACGCCGCTGCGTGACGCCCGTGGCTTCGACATGGGCCGGGCCGTTGCCCACCCCACCCAGCTCACCGACGAGGACCCGACCCTGCTCAACGTCGTGCTCTCCAACGGCGCCCGGCTCTATGTCGACCATGCCCACCCCGAGTACTCCTCGCCCGAGGTGACCACGCCGCGCGACGCCGTGATCTGGGACCGTGCCGGCGAGCTGGTCACGCGGGCCGCCGCGCAGCGCCTGGCCCAGAGCCCGCCCGGGATCGTGCTCTACAAGAACAACACCGACGGCAAGGGCGCCTCCTACGGCACCCACGAGAACTACCTCATGCGCCGCTCGACCCCCTTCCAGGACATCGTCAGACACCTCATCCCCTTCTTCGTGGCACGGCAGGCGATATGCGGCTCCGGCCGCGTCGGCATCGGCGACGACTCCCGCGACGTCGGCTACCAGCTGAGCCAGCGCGCCGACTTCTTCGAGGTCGAGGTCGGGCTCGAGACCACGCTCAAGCGCCCGATCATCAACACCCGCGACGAGCCGCACGCCGAGGCCGACCGCTGGCGCCGGCTCCACGTGATCATCGGTGACGCCAACCATGCCGACGTGGCGAACCTGCTCAAGATGGGCACCACCTCGCTCGTCCTGGCGATGATCGAGGACGGCGCGGTGACCGCCGACCTGACCCTCCAGCGCCCCGTCGCCACCCTCCAGCGCGTCTCGCACGACCCGACGCTGACCACCCCCGTCGAGCTCGTCGACGGCACCCGCCTCACCGCGGTCCAGCTGCTGTGGCGCTATCACGAGCTGGCCGCGGCATACCTCGATCAGCGCAGCCCAGGCGAGCTCGACCCCGACACGGCCGAGGTGATGCAGTGGTGGGAGCGCATCCTGACCCTGCTGGAGCGCGACCCGATGGAGGCCGCCCCCTACCTGGACTGGGTGGGCAAGCTCCAGCTGCTCGGCGGCTACATCAGCCGCGACCGGCTCGAGTGGGGCGACCCACGCCTGCGCGCGATCGACATCCAGTGGTCCGACGTGCGCGAGGACAAGGGCGTCTTCACCAGGCTGGAGCGGGCCGGCCGCTTCGAGCGGCTCGTCACCGACGCGCAGATCGAGAATGCCGTGACCCACCCGCCCGAGGACACCCGCGCCTACTTCCGGGGCAGGTGCACCGAGGCCTATCGCGAGCATGTCATCGCGGCCTCCTGGGACTCGGTCATCCTCGATGTCCCCGGCAGCGCCAACCTGGTCCGCGTGCCGCTGCTGGACCCGGTCCGTGGCACCCGCGAGCTGGTGGGAGAGGTGCTCGACACCGCCACCGATGTCGCCGACCTCGTCCGCAGGCTCTCGGCCTAGACTGCCCACATGGCCCCCGAACAGATCAGGCACCAGCGGCACGGCGGCGGCGACGACGGTCTGCCCGAGGAGTCGGGCGAGTCCGGCGGCCAGGTCCAGCGCCAGGAGTTCGACATCGACAGCGTGCTCGACGAGATCGACGGCGTGCTGGAGACCAACGCCGAGGAGTTCGTGCGCGGCTTCGTCCAGAAGGGCGGGGAGTGACCACGGAGGCGCAGGGCCGGCTGCCCGCGGCATACCTGGCTGCCGGGTCCTCGTCCTTCCGTGACTTCCTCGCCGGGGCGGCCCCCGAGCTGCTGCCGGGCTCCCGCGCGCTCCCGGTCGGCTCGAGTGTTGAGGCCCCGCACGGCACGACCATCGTCAGCCTCGTCTATGACGGTGGGGTCGTCATGGCCGGCGACCGGCGCGCCACCATGGGCAACATCATCGCCAACCGCGACATGGAGAAGGTCTTCGCCGCCGACGAGTACAGCGCCGTCGGCATCGCCGGCACCGCGGGCGTGGCCCTCGAGCTGGTCAAGCTCTTCCAGGTCGAGCTGGAGCACTACGAGAAGATCGAGAGCGCCCTGCTCTCCCTCGAGGGCAAGGCCAACCGGCTCGCCCAGATGATCCGGGGCAACCTCGGCATGGCCATGCAGGGCCTGTCGGTCGTCCCGCTCTTCGCCGGCTATGACCTCGAGCTCGGCACCGGCCGGATGTTCTCCTATGACGTGACCGGCGGCTGCTACGAGGAGCGCGACCACCACAGCATCGGCTCCGGCTCGCTCTTTGCCCGCGGCTCCCTCAAGAAGCTCTGGCGCCCCGGCCTCGACGGCGACACAGCCGTGTCCGTCGCGATCGAGGCCCTCTATGACGCCGCCGACGACGACTCCGCCACCGGCGGTCCCGACACCGGCCGCCGCATCTGGCCGACCGTGGCTGTCATCGACAGTGGGGGAGTCCGCTTCGTGGACGAGGACGCCCTCGCCGGTGCCGTCGACGCGATCATCGCCGCCCGCCAGGGCAACCCAGGGGGTGCCCGATGAGCCAGATGCCGTTCTACGTCTCGCCCGAGCAGCTGATGAAGGACCGGGCAGACTTCGCGCGCAAGGGGATCGCCCGCGGTCGGTCGGTCGTGGTCCTCGGCTATGACAAGGGCATCCTCTTCGTCGCCGAGAACCCGTCCCGGACCCTGCACAAGGTCTCCGAGATCTATGACCGCATCGGCTTCGCGGCCGTCGGCAAATACAACGAGTTCGAGAACCTCCGCGTCGCGGGCGTGCGCTATGCCGACCTGCGCGGCTACTCCTATGACCGCAGCGACGTGACCGCCCGCGGCCTGGCCAACGCCTATGCGCAGACCCTCGGCACCGTCTTCACCCAGGAGTCCAAGCCCTACGAGGTCGAGATCGCCGTCGCCGAGGTGGGCCGCACCCAGGACGAGGACCAGATCTATCGCCTCACCTATGACGGGTCGGTCGCCGACGAGCGCGGCTTCGTCGCGATGGGCGGCGCCGGCGAGGCCATCGAGACCGGGCTCGGCGATGCGTGGCACCCCGGCATCGTGCTGGGCGACGCGCTGGTGCTGGCCGTCCGGCTCCTGGCCGCAGGTGCGCCCGGCTCCGAGCCCCGCCAGCTCGGCCCCGACTCGCTCGAGGTCGCAGTGCTCGACCGGGAGCGTCCCCGCCGCACCTTCCGCCGCATCGTCGGGCCCCTCCTGGCCGACCTGCTCAACACCGACAGCCCCACCCGTGAGGCCCCGGCGCAGGACGAGCACATCCCGGGCCGCCACGGCGAGCTGAGCGGCGAGCCCGACTCCGACATCGGCGGCCCGACGGCGAGCCCTCGGGACGCGAGCACCAACCCGCAGACCCAGCGCCCCGAGCCGGGCCCGGACTCCTCCGGCACCGCCGACGGCGACTGACCCTAGGGTGGAGGCCATGCAGCGGCGGATCATGGGTCTGGAGACCGAGTTCGGCATCACGTGCGCCTCCGAGGGCAAGCGCCGGCTGACCCCCGACGAGGCCGCCCGCTATCTCTTCCGCAGCGTCGTGTCCTGGGGCCGCTCGTCGAATGTCTTCCTGCCCAACGGTTCCCGGCTCTATCTGGATGTGGGCTCCCACCCCGAATACGCGACCGCCGAGTGCGACGACGTGCGGCAGGTCGTGGTCCACGACCGGGCGGGGGAGCGCATCCTCGAGCGGCTGACGGCAGAGGCGCAGGCCCGCCTGGCCGATGACGACATCGACGGCGACATCTATCTCTTCAAGAACAACGTCGACTCGGCGGGCAACTCCTACGGCTGCCACGAGAACTACTGCCTCACCCGCGAGGGCGACTTCCAGCAGTTGTCCGACCGGCTGCTGCCTTTCCTCATCTCGCGCCAGATCACCTGTGGCGCAGGCAGAGTCGTCACCACCACCCAGGGCGCGCGCTATGCCGTCAGCCAGCGTGCCGACCACATCTGGGAGGGCGTCTCCTCGGCCACGACGCGCAGCCGCCCCATCATCAACACCCGCGACGAGCCGCACGCCGACGCCGAGCGCTATCGCCGCCTCCATGTGATCGTGGGCGACTCCAACATGAGCGAGACCACCACCCTGCTCAAGGTGGGCTCGGCCCACCTGGTCCTCCAGATGATCGAGGCCGGTGTGGTACTGCCCGAGCTCGACCTGGAGAGCCCCACCCGCGCGATCCGGGAACTGTCGGGTGACCCCCGCGACGGTGCGACGGTGCGGCTGGCCGCGGGCGGCACGATCACCGGTCTGGCGATCCAGCAGGAGTACCTCGCCAAGGCAGCGACCTTCGCCCAGCAGGAGGGCCTCGACGACGACACCACCCGACTGGTCCTCGATCTGTGGGAGCGCACCCTGCGTGCCATCGAGACCGATGACCTGGCCCTGGTCGAGACCGAGATCGACTGGGTGATCAAGCGCAGGCTGCTCGATGCGTATGCCGCGCGCGCCGGCCTCGACCTCGCCAGCCCCCGCATCGCCCAGCTCGACCTCGCCTATCACGACATCTCCAGCAGCCGTGGCCTCTTCCGGCTGCTCGAGCGACGCGGCCAGGCGGCGCGGCTGACGACCGACGAGGAGGTGGAGGAGGCCACGAGCACCGCACCCCAGACCACCCGCGCAAGGCTCCGCGGCGCCTTCATCACCACCGCGCTCGAGCACGGCCGCGACTACACGGTCGACTGGGTGCACCTCAAGCTCAACGACCAGGCCCAGCGCACCGTGCTGATCAAGGACCCCTTCGCCACGCAGGACGAGCGGGTCCAGCGGCTCATCGACGGCATACTCGATCGCGCCGCCGCCGACCCGCCGCCGCCCGCTCCGGCGCCCTGACCCCGCACGGGCGTGCAGCCCGCTCCCAGCCTCGGCGGTTAGGCTGGCACCCGTTGTCCGTCCCCCACTCGGAGGAACACCCCCTGTGATCACCCGTCGCCAGTCGCTGGCTGTTGCCACGACCCTCGCCACCACGCTCGCCCTGGGCGCATGTGGCGACTCCTCGTCCACGTCCAAGGCCGCCAGCGGTCCGCTCAAGGACGTCACCGTCTCCTCGGCCAGCGGCAAGGCGCCGGCCGTCACCCTCGAGCCCAAGCCGCTCAAGGTCACCGAGACCACCCGGCGCGTGCTCAAGGAGGGCAGCGGCGAGGTCGTCAAGGGCGATGAGCTGGTCAGCCTCAAGTACGCCATCGTCAACGGCACGACCGGCGAGGCCGTGGAGGACAACTACGTCGGCAGCAAGCCCAACCTCGGGCTCAACCTCGGCGAGTCGGGCCTGCTGCCCGGCCTGTCCAAGGGCCTGAAGGGCGTCAAGACCGGCTCGCAGGTCCTGGTCGCCATGCCGCCCAAGGACGCGTTCGGCGACAACGGCAACGCCGGGGCCAAGATCAAGGCGACCGACACCGTCGTCTTCGTCTTCGACGTGCTCTCCAAGGTCACGCCGCTGGCCGAGGCCACCGGCACGGCCATCGCGCCCAAGGCGGGGCTGCCCACGGTCAAGTGGGTCAAGGGCAAGCCGGCCACGATCACGCCCCCCAAGACCACCGCGCCGACCGAGACCGTGGTCCAGCCGCTCATCCAGGGCAGCGGGCCGGCGGTCAAGAAGGGCCAGACCGTCCAGGTGACCTACACCGGTGCGCTGTGGAAGGACGGCAAGAACTTCGACAGCAGCTTCAACCGCCCGCCGGGCACCTTCGAGTTCCCCGTGGGCCAGGGCCAGGTCATCAAGGCCTGGGACTCCTCGGTCGAGGGCCAGAAGGTCGGCTCGCGGCTGCTGCTCGTCGTGCCGCCGAAGGACGGCTACGGCAGCAAGGGCGCCGACGGCATCAGCGCCACCGACACCCTCGTGTTCGTCGTCGACATCCTCGCGGCCTACTGATCCGCTCAGACCACCAGACCGCTCACCAATCCATAGGAGTGCCAATGGCTTTCGACCCCAACACCAGCAAGCCCGAGATCGACTTCCCCGGTGACACGCCGCCCAGCGAGCTCGTCATCGAGGACATCACCGTCGGTGACGGCGCCGAGGCCAAGGCCGGCGACGTCGTCCGCGCCCACTATGTAGGCGTCTCCCACTCGACGGGCGAGGAGTTCGACGCCTCGTGGAACCGCGGCGCCCCGCTCGACTTCCAGGTCGGCGTCGGCCAGGTCATCGCGGGCTGGGACGAGGGCATCCCCGGCATGAAGGTCGGCGGCCGCCGCAAGCTGGTGATCCCGCCCCACAAGGGCTATGGCGACCGCGGCGCCCCGCCCGTCATCAAGCCCGGCGAGACGCTCATCTTCGTCGTCGACCTCGTCGACGTGCGCTGAGCCTCGCGCCCGTTCCACCACGGCGCCCTGGTCCACCTCGGACCGGGGCGTTTATGCCCAAGTGGGCGAAAGTGCGGGGATCGACCGTGGCAGGGTGCCGCCCACTCGCGTTTGTGCCCAAGTGGGCGAAAGTGCGGGGGCCGGGCGTGGTCGGGGTTCAGAGGAGGCGGGCGGCGTGGCGGCCGGCGGCGGCGGAGGCGAGGAATGCCGCGCGGTCCCGGTCGAGGCCCCGGCCCATCGTCGACAGCCGCACGGGCGAGCCCGCGAGGGCCTCGTCGAGCCCGGCCGCGTCGACGGGACAGACCCGCAGCCGCCCCTGGGAGTCCGCCACCATCTGCTCGACCTGGGCACCCACCAGCCCGTCGAGCTCGCCGCCGAAGACCGGCAGCGGCACGTCCGCGGGCACGAGCGCGACCTTGGCGTATGCCGTGTGGCTGTGGTGGGAGAGGCCGCGGTGCCGATCGCGCCCATCACCCTCGGAGACGCGCAGCGCCGCGATCGGATGGCCGCCGAGCACGGAGACGGCATTGAGGGCCTCGCCGGCGTCGACGCCGGTGAAGCCCCAGGGCGTGCCCGTCCCGACGTTGCCCGGGCCCTGCGCCACCACACACACGTCCGCCCCCAGCACGGCGCGGGCCGCGAGGAGCCCGCTGTGCAGGGTCACCGCCTCGTGGTCGCCGCCATAGGCCTGGCCGACCGTGACACACGCCGAGAGCCAGCCGGCCTCGCGCAGCCCGGCCACCGCCATCGAGAAGGCCGCAGGCAGCGCGCCGCCGTCGGTCCACAGATAGACGACCCGGGCGTCCGGCCGGTCGGCCCGCACCCCGGCGATGACGGCCGGCAGGGCGGAGTGCAGGTCCGCGACAACGACGGGCATGCCGTCGAGGGACCCGGCAGCGGCCACGGCGGCGTGATGGGGCGACTCCTGCTCGTCGATGGCGAGCACCATCTGCTGCTGGGGGGTATAGCGCGCCTTGACGATGTGGCCCGGTCCCTCTTGCGGGTCGGCGGGCAGCCGTTCGGGGGCGGCCACGATGAAGGCCAGCCCGCCCGTCCCGAGGCCGCGCACCAGCGCCGACGCGCTGAGCAGCACCCGGTCGCCGGGGGAGAGCTCGCCGACGACCTCGAGATAGCCGAGGGCCTGCACCTCGATAGCCTCCTGGGCCCCGGGGGCAGAGGCAGCGGGGGAGCCGGGGCTGGGGGCCAGCCGCACGGCATACTGCACGGCTCCCGCCCACCTGCGGGTCTCGCCCACGATCTCGCCCTCGCGCCAGTGCATCACGCGAGCAGCGTAGACGCCGTCGCGTCGCACCCGGTGCTCGGACACGTGTTCGGGTAGCGTCAGCGGCATGAGCCAACCCGCAGGGCCCGCCGCCAAGACCGAGCGGCTGCTCAACCTCGTCCTGTGCCTGCTCTATACCCGCACCCCCATGCCCAAGTCGCGCATCCGCGACACCGTCGAGCAGTACCGCGCCGCGCCGAGCGACGAGGCCTTCGACCGGATGTTCGAGCGCGACAAGGAGGAGCTGCGCGAGCTCGGCATCCCGCTCGTCACCGAGGATCTCAACTCCATCTGGGAGGACGAGCCGGGCTACCGCATCGACCAGCGCGACTATGCGCTGCCCGAGATCACCTTCGAGACCGACGAGCTGGCCGTGCTCGGCCTCGCCAGCCGCGTGTGGGCCCAGGCGTCGCTCGCCGGTGAGGCCGCCGAGGCGATGCGCAAGCTGCGCGCCTCCGACGTCGACCGCGACGAGGAGTCGCTCATCGGCATCGAGCCCCGGCTGCGCACCGCCGAGCCGGCCTTCGCCGCGGTCAAGGACGCCGTCGTCGACCGCACACCGATCGACTTCGACTACCGCAAGGGTGCGAGCGAGGTCATGCGCCGCCGGCTCCAGCCGTGGGGCCTGGCCTCCTGGCACGGCCGGTGGTATGTCACGGGGCTCGACCTCGACCGCGGCGCCGAGCGGGTCTTCCGGCTCTCGCGCATCGTCGGCATCCCGTCGGTGACCGGCCGGGCGGGGGAGTATGCCGTGCCCGCCGACCACCAGCCCGTCGCCTCGATCCAGCGCGCCTTCCCCGAGCGGCCCGCCGAGCAGGCCGTCATCTCGGTGCGCCCCGGGGCCGGCAACACCTTGCGCCGCAGGGCGATCGAGGCCACCGACGCCGACGGCTGGACCCGCCTCACCGTCGAGCACCGCGCACTGTCGCAGCTCGCCGAGGAGATCGCGACCTTCGGCCCCGACGCGCGGGCCGAGGAGCCGGCCGAGCTCGTCACGGCAGTCACCCGCCTGCTCCAGGGCGCCCTCGACGCGCAGCGCGCGCCGGTCGCGCCGGAGCCGCCCGCCCCGCAGCCCGACACCGCCAAGACCCCCCGACGCAGCCCCGAGACCGCGACCGCCCGCCTCACCCGGCTGCTGACGATGGTCCCCTGGCTGGTCAACCGCCAGGGCATCGACGTCGCCGAGGCGGCCAAGGGGCTCGGCGTCACCGAGAAGCAGCTGGAGGCCGACCTGTCGCTGCTCTTCCTGTGCGGCTACGGCACGATGCCCGACCAGCTGATCGACGCCGAGTGGGACGGCGGCCATGTCTATGTCCGCAACGCCGAGACCATCGAGCGGCCGCTGCGGCTTGGCCGCGACGAGGCCGTCACGCTGCTGGTCGGCCTGCGCCTGCTCGCCGCCATGCCCGGCCTGACCGAGCGCGACGCCGTCGACCGGGCCGCGGGCAAGATCACCGATGCGGCCGGTGCCGACGCCGAGGCCGCCACCCGCGTCGAGGTCAGCGTCGACGACGCCGCCGACGCCCAGGTCGTCGCGACCGCCCGCGAGGCCGTGCAGCGCCACCGCCGCCTGCACCTGCGCTATCTCGTCCCCGGCCGCGACGAGTCCACCGAGCGCGATGTCGACCCCTTCCGTGTCGTCGGCCTCGACGCCCACTGGTATCTCGAGGGCTGGTGCCACCGGGCCCAGGACACCCGCCTCTTCCGCCTCGATCGGGTCGAGGAGATCGAGATCCTCGACGTCGACGGCACCCCGCCCGCCGGTGCGCGGCCCCGAGACCTCGCCGATGGCGCCTTCGTGGCCTCGGCCGACGACCTCGAGGTCACCCTCGACCTCGACCCCGACGCTGTCTGGGTGCCCGACTACTACCCGGTCGAGACCGTCCTGGCCCGCCCCGACGGGGGAGCCCGGGTCACCCTGCGCACCGGCGACCTCCAGTGGCTGGTGCGCCTGCTCTGGCGGCTCGGCGGCACGGCGCGCGCCGTCACCCCCGACTCGCTCGGCGAGGAGGTATGCCGCGGCGCCGAGGCGGCGCTGGCGGCATACCCCGCTCCCGCGGCACCGTCCCGGTGAGCACCGCCACCCACCCGGAACCGACCCGGTTCGTCCGCCGTTCACCTGGGCAGGCCAGACTGCCCGCCGCACACGGCGGTTAGACTCGCCGGAGCGGGCCAGCCCCCTGACCCGCTGACACACGCACTGGAAGGCCCGTCATGCCCAACCTCGGCGCTCCCGAGATCATCATCATCGCCCTGGTGATCATCCTGCTCTTCGGGTTCAAGAAGCTCCCCGACGCCGCACGCAGCATCGGCCGGTCCATGCGCGTGTTCAAGTCCGAGATGGACGAGATGAAGACCGAGAACGGCGCCAAGGCCCCCCGCGAGACCGTCGAGGGCGAGGTGCGCCGCGAGACCCGCGCCGACAGCCCGGTCCGCGACGCGGAGCTCGACGGCCGCAGCGCCGTCCGCGAGGACGCCCCGCGCACGGACAACCAGTCCGGCCCCGTCGCCTGAGCGCCCAGAGCCGCATGCCCGGGAAGACCCGGCGCAAGGACCCCGAAGGGCGGATGGCCCTCGCGGACCACCTGCGCGAGTTCCGCCGCCGCCTGATGGTCAGCGCGCTGGCCCTGATGGCCGGCGCGATCGTCGGGTGGATCTACTACAAGCCGGTCTATGACCAGCTCTCCGCCCCCTTCGACCTCTACAAGCAGCAGAGCGGCAACGACTTCGTGCGGCTCAACTTCGGCAACGCGACCGCGGCGTTCAGCCAGCGGGTGAGCCTGTCGATCTTCGTCGGTGTCATCATCTCCAGCCCGATCTGGCTCTACCAGCTGTGGGCCTTCATCGTCCCGGGCCTGACCCGCAAGGAGAAGCGGGTCTCGCTCGCCTTCATCCTCTCGGCGATCCCGCTCTTCCTTGCCGGCTGTGGCTTCGCCTACTACGCCCTGCCCAAGGCCCTGACGATCCTGTTCAGCTTCACTCCCGAGGGCGCGTCCAACATCCAGCAGGTCACCGACTACTTCTCCTTCGTCACCCGCTTCATCGTCGTCTTCGGTGTGGCCTTCCTGCTGCCGGTCTTCCTCGTCGCGCTCGTCATGGCGCACGTCCTGTCCGGCCGGCAGCTGCTCAAGAGCTGGCGCGTCGCCGTGCTGCTCATCTTCATCGCGGCAGCCGTCATCACCCCGACGCCCGACCCGTTCACGATGATGCTGCTCGGCGTGCCGCTGGCCGTCCTCTACTTCGGCGCCGTCGGCATCGCCCTCCTGATCGACCGGCGCCGCAAGGACAGCGAGCCCGACTGGATGGGCCTGCCCGACGACCAGGCCTCGCCGCTCTGACGCCGCGCCTGCTGTCCGCCGGGCCCGTACACGGCATACTCCCGATCCATGACCACCCACGTCGGCCTCGTCGTCAACCCCACGGCGGGCAAGCACCGGGGCCACGCGCTGGGGCAGCGGCTCGCCGCCGAGCTGCACTCGGCCGGCATCGGCTTCACCGACCTGTCCGCCGAGACCGGGATCGCCGCAGAGGGCAAGGCCCGGCGGGCGGTCGCCGAGGGCCTCGACGTGCTCGTCGTCGCCGGGGGAGACGGCATGGCCCACCTGGGCGCCAATGTCTGCGCCGGCACCGACACAGCGCTTGCCATCGCGGCCGCGGGCACGGGCAATGACATCGCCCGCGCGCTGTCGCTGCCGATCCACGACCCGGTCGAGCTCGCCCGCCTGGTCGCGCAGGGACACACGGCGCGCGTCGACGCGATCCGCCAGGAGACACGCCTCGCCGACCCCCGCTGGTTCGTGGGCGTGCTGGCCGGTGGCTTCGACGCCATCGTCAACGAGCGCGCCAACCGGTGGGCCTGGCCCAAGGGCCAGATGCGCTACAACCTCGCCGTCATGCGGGAGCTGCCCGTCTTCCGGCCGATTCCCTATCGGCTCGTCCTCGACGGGGCCGAGCGCGAGGTCTCGGCCATGCTGGTGGCGGTCGCCAACGCCGAGTCCTATGGCGGCGGGATGCGGGTCTGCCCCGACGCCGATCTCGCCGACGGACTGGCCGACGTGCTGATCGTCCACGACATCCCCGTGCCCCAGTTCCTGCGCGTCTTCCCCAAGGTCTTCACGGGCACCCACGTCGACCACCCGGCCGTCGAGATCGTGCGGGCCCGCTCCGTGCGGCTCGAGGCCGCCGGCATCGTCGCCTATGCCGACGGGGAGCGCTTCGGCCCGCTGCCGCTCGACCTGCGCGTCGAGCCGGGCGCCCTCACGGTGATCGTGCCCTGAGGCGACCCGCCCCGTGGGGTGACCTCGCGGCATACCGGCCGTGACATAGCCTTGCTGGCATGTCCTCGCCCGCCGAGCGCTTCGCCGCGTCCCGCAAGCGGGCCGAGCACGCAAAGACCGAGCTGGCCGCCTTCACCGCGGGCCTGAGCTTCCCCCTCGACGACTTCCAGGTGGAGGCGTGCGAGGCCGTCGAGGCCGGCAAGGGCGTGCTCGTCGCGGCGCCCACGGGCGCGGGCAAGACGATCGTGGGCGAGTTCGCGGTCCACCTGGCGCTCGCGACCGGGCGCAAGGCCTTCTACACCACGCCGATCAAGGCCCTCTCCAACCAGAAGTACCACGACCTGGTCGCGCGCCACGGCGCCGACCGGGTCGGGCTGCTCACCGGTGACTCCTCGATCAACGGGGAGGCCGACGTCGTCGTCATGACGACCGAGGTGCTGCGCAACATGATGTATGCCGGGTCGAGCACCCTCCAGGGCCTCGGCTTCGTGATCATGGACGAGGTCCACTACCTCGCCGACCGCTTCCGGGGCGCGGTGTGGGAGGAGGTCATCATCCATCTCCCCGAGGACGTGCAGGTCATCTCGCTGTCGGCGACGGTCTCCAACGCAGAGGAGTTCGGCGCCTGGCTGGCCGAGGTCCGCGGCAACCACGCGATCGTCGTCTCCGAGCACCGCCCCGTGCCGCTGTGGCAGCACATGCTCGTCGGGCAGTCGATGTTCGACATCTTCGTCGACGGTGTGACACCCCAGCAGGCGCGCTCCGGGCAGGCCGACCCGCGCTGGGTCAACCCCGAGCTCATCGACGCCATCCGGTCGGCGGAGCGCCGCACCGATGCGCCCGACAGCTATCGCAGCGCGCCCCGTGGCGGCCGCGACCGGCAGATGCGACGCGGCGGACGTGACCGACGCGGAGGCTCCGGCTCGCGGCATACCAGTGGATCCGACTCCGGCAGAGGGGGATTCGCGCGGGGGAGCCGGCCTGGGGGTGGGGCGACCCGGGCCGAGGTCATCGACCGGCTCGACCGCGAGGGGCTGCTGCCTGCGATCACCTTCATCTTCAGCCGGGTGGGCTGCGAGGCGGCCGTGGGCCAGCTGCTGTCGGCCGGGACGCGCCTGATCCCCGAGCGCGAGGGCGACCGCATCCGGATGATCGTCGAGGAGCGCGCCTCCGTCATCGACGACGCCGACCTGGCGGTCCTCGGCTACTGGGACTTCGTCGAGGGCCTGACCCGGGGCTTCGCCGCGCACCACGCGGGCATGCTGCCGCTCTTCCGCGAGATCGTCGAGGAGCTCTTCACCGCGGGGCGCATCCGGGCCGTGTTCGCCACCGAGACACTGGCACTCGGCATCAACATGCCCGCCCGCACGGTCGTGATCGAGAAGCTCGTGAAGTTCAACGGCGAGACCCACGCCGACCTCACCCCGGCCGAGTACACCCAGCTCACGGGGCGCGCCGGCCGGCGCGGCATCGACGTCGAGGGCCACGCGGTCGTGCAGTGGACACGTGGCCTCGACCCGGTCGCCGTCGCCAGCCTCGCCTCCACCCGCACCTATCCGCTGCGCTCGAGCTTCCGCCCGACCTACAACATGGCGGTCAACCTCGTCGCGCAGGTCGGCCGCGAGGTCGCCCGCGAGATCCTCGAGACCTCCTTTGCGCAGTTCCAGGCCGACCGCTCGGTCGTCGGGCTGGCGACATCGGTGCGCCGCAACGAGGAGGCGCTCGAGGGCTACGCAGAGGCAATGCACTGCGACAGAGGCGATTTCGCCGAGTATGCTGCGCTGCGGGAGAAGATCTCGCGTCTCCAGAAGGAGGGCGCCAAGCAGCGCTCGGCCAGCCAGCGGGCCGAGGCGGAGGTGAGTCTCGAGGCGCTGCGCATCGGCGATGTCATCCGCATCCCGGCGGGCCGCCGCGCCGGCTGGGCCGTGGTCGTGCAGCCGGGCAAGTCCTATGGGGGGCAGCCTGCCTCGCCCACCGTCGTCACCGAGGACCGGCAGCTGCGCCGGCTCACGACGGCCGACGTGCCGACGCCCGTCGAGGCCGTCACGACCGTCAAGATGCCTCGCGGCTTCAACGCCAAGAGCCCCAAGTCGCGTCGCGACCTGGCGACCTCGCTGCGCATCGCCGTGCCGCACGACCCGCCGCGGCCCAAGCGCGGGGCGGAGGCCGCGGGCGGCGACGCACGCATCGAGGAGCTGCGCCGCCAGCTGCGCGCGCACCCGTGCCACGACTGCCCCGACCGCGAGCAGCACGCCCGCTGGGCCGAGCGGTGGTGGCGCCTCAAGCGCGAGACCTCCGGCCTCCAGCGCCGGGTGGAGGGGCGCACCAACTCGGTGGCCAAGACCTTCGACCGCATCTGCAACCTGCTGGGCGACCTCGGCTATCTCTCCGAGGACCTGTCCGAGGTGACCCATGAGGGCCAGATGCTGCGCCGGGTCTATACCGAGAAGGACCTGCTCGCGGCCGAGTGCCTGCGCCGGGGCCTCTGGCGCCGCCTCGACGCCCCCGGGCTGGCCGCAGTCGTCTCGCTGCTCATCCACGAGCCGCGGGGCGAGGGCGCCGACCCCAGCCCCCGCATGCCCACCGACGACGTTGCCGAGGCCGTCGACCAGATGCACCGGCTGTGGGCCGAGCTCGAGGACATCGAGCGCGACCACGCCCTGCCGCTGACAGGCGCCCCCGACGGGGGCATGGCCTGGATGGCCCTCCGGTGGGCGAGCGGCCGCGGGCTCGACGAGGTCCTGCGCGGGCAGGACATGGCGGCCGGCGACTTCGTGCGCCGCTGCAAGCAGATCGTCGACCTGCTCGGCCAGCTCGCTGAGGCCGCCCCTGAGCCCGAGCTGCGCCGCACCGCGCGCCGGGCGATGGACAGGGTGATGCGCGGGGTCGTCGCAGCCGACAGACTGGACTGAGACCGCCCCACCACCCACTCACCGAGGAGCACCGGGCAGCAATGGAATACACGACCCTGGCCACCGAGCTCGACGACGACGGCATCCTCCTGCTGACTCTCAACCGGCCCAAGGCGCTCAACTCCTTCACGGTCGAGATGGCCGATGAGCTGGAGCACTTCTTCAGGTCGGCCAACGACGACGACGCGATCCGGGCGGTCGTCGTGACCGGAGCGGGGCGGGCCTTCTGTGCGGGCATGGACCTGACCAAGGAGGGCAATGTCTTCGGGCTCGACGAGAGCCAGGAGCCCACCCTCGCCGACCTGACCGACCGGCTCGAGGATGAGGCCATCCACGACGGCGTGCGCGACACCGGCGGCCGTGTCACCCTCGCCATCTATGACTGCACCAAGCCGGTCATCGCCGCCATCAACGGCCCGGCCGTGGGCATCGGCGCCACGATGACGCTGGCCATGGACGTGCGCCTCGCCTCCGACAAGGCCCGGATCGGCTTCGTCTTCGGCAAGATCGCCATCGTCCCCGAGGCCTGCTCGTCGTGGTTCCTGCCGCGGATCGTCGGCATGCCGACGGCCCTGGAGTGGGTCTACTCCGGTGACATCCTCACGCCGGACGAGGCCAAGGAGGGCGGGCTGGTCCGCTCGGTGCACCCCGTCGACGAGCTCGTTGCGGAGGCCAAGGCGCTGGCGCTGCGCTTCACCCAGCACCGCTCTCCGGTGGCCGTGGCCCTCGCCCGCCAGATGCTGTGGCGCAACTCCGCGCAGCCGCACCCGATCGAGGCGCACCGGGTCGACTCGCTCGCGATGTTCTACACCTCGCGCGGCGACGGCAAGGAGGGCGTGCGCTCCTTCCTCGAGAAGCGCGACCCCGCCTACGCCTCCAAGGCCTCGCAGATGCCGACGTTCTATCCCTGGTGGTGACGACGGCGCCCGCCGGTGAGCAAGATCCACTAGCACCTCAGCAGGCTGCGCAGCCTGCTGAGCACGGCTGCCGGCCGGATCGTCCCGAGGTGATAGTCGATATTGCCGGGACCCCGGCTCACGGCACAGCAGCGGTATGCCGCGTGGTCAGCCGAGGCCGAGGGCGCCGAGGACGCGGTTGAAGGAGCTGGTCAGACCGTGCTCGGTCGCCAGCCGGCTCATGAGCGAGGCGTCGGCGACGTCGCCGGGCAGGGTGATGTCGGTGTCGGGCAGGGGAGCGTCGCGGGCGACGAGCACGACGCCCGGCGCGCGCTCGAGATAGTCCAGCCCGGCCTCGAGCCTGGTGCGCTGGGCACCCTTGATCGCGGGGTCACCGGACTCGACCGCCGCGCGCAGCCCGGCGAGTGAGCCATAGGTCTCGATGAGCTTTGCGGCGGTCTTCTCGCCGATGCCCTGCACTCCGGGCAGGCCGTCGCTGGTGTCGCCGCGCAGCATCGACATGTCGGCATAGCCGGCGCCACTGCGCACGCCGTACTTGCCGAAGAGGAAGGCCTCGTCGACGAGATCGGCGTCGCGCACCCCACCGCGGGCGGTGTAGACCACCCGCACCGACTGGGCGTCGTCGACCAGCTGGAACATGTCGCGGTCGCCGGTCACGACATCGATCGGCATGGTGCCGGCATAGCGCGCGGCATACGCCCCCATCACGTCATCGGCCTCATAGCCATCGACACCGACGCGCGAGATCCCAAGCGCCGCAAGGGAGTCCACGATCAGCGGGACCTGTACATCGAGCTCGGGCGGGGTCTCCTCGCGGTTGACGCCGTCGTCCGCAAGGCGGTGCGCCTTGTAGGTCGGGATCGCCTCCGTGCGGAAGGCAGGCCGCCAGTCGTTGTCCCAGCAGGCCACCAGATGCGTCGGCCGGTGCGTCGAGACGAGGGTGGCGATCATGTCGAGGAAGCCGCGCACGGCATTCGTCGGCACCTCTGTCTCGCTCTCGCGGCGGTCGGGCACGCCATAGAAGGCGCGGAAATACAGCGACGGGGAGTCGAGCAGCATCAGACGCATGGCGTCATGCTCGCACGCGTCAGGTCAGCAGCGCGACGACCCCGACGAGCGCGGCCGCCGTGAGCGCGAAGGCCATGCCGATGAGCGTGCCCACCGTCCCGAGGGCGAGCGGCCGCCAGACACGTCGGTCCGCGAGCACCATGATCGCGGCCAGGCCGGCGACCAGTGCCGCAGCGAGGACGGGCGTGCCGATGAAGAGCCCGGCAAAGAGCAGGCCGTCCCTGGGTGTGAGGGTGCATCCCCACCCGATGCCCTCGCACTGGCCGTTGGCGTTGTGGTCGGGCGCGATGGCCCAGGCGAGCGCCCACAGCGCGACGAGGAGCAGCAGCCAGCCGAGGTGCACAAGCGAGGCGCGGGCGCGGACTCCAGGGGATGTCGGCGAGGTCATGCCTCCCATCATGCGGGCGGACCGGTGATGGTGGCATGAGTAGCGGCACCCA
The DNA here is from genome assembly GCA_021287075.1 of Micrococcales bacterium. Taxonomy (GTDB): domain Bacteria; phylum Actinomycetota; class Actinomycetes; order Actinomycetales; family Dermatophilaceae; genus JAJTBD01. Next base: position 149,862 of record JAJTBD010000007.1, read on the forward strand.
GACCCGTAGGCTGGCGGGATGGAGGAGATGGACCGCCGCATCGTTGACCTGCTGCGCGCCGACGGGCGGATGAGCTATACCGACCTCGGCAAGGCGCTCGACCTGTCGACCTCCGCGGTGCACCACCGGGTGCGCCGGCTCGAGGAGCGCGGGGTGATCCAGGGGTATGCCGCGCGCGTCGACCCGGCGGCCCTGGGCCTGCCGCTCTCGGCGATCATCTCGGTCACACCGACCGACCCGGCCGCGCCCGATGACCTGCCCGACCGACTGCGCGGGATGTCCGAGATCGAGGCCTGCTGGTCGGTCGCCGGAGACGACCACTACATGCTCAAGGTGCGCGTGGCCACCCCTGGTGACCTCGAGGACCTCATCGGCCGGATCCGGGCCACCGCCAATGTCTCCACGCGCACGACCGTCGTGCTGTCCACCCCCTGGGAGTGACCCGCTAGCTGTACCCGGCCGCCACGTTGGTTACAGGCGGCTGATGGGGGGGGCGGCCTCCGAGTGAGCTGTGGCGGCGTTCAGTGTTGTAGTGCCTGAGCCATG
>JAJTBD010000008.1 GCA_021287075.1 Micrococcales bacterium
CGGACCTCGCAACTCCCAGAAAGACTGGGTGTTGCGAGGACCGTTAGAACCCGCCGCCGGGCAGCGCGGCATACCTGATGGTCGTGCTGGGCTCAGCCCACGGTGACGCTGGGACTGCCCTCGGCGCCCTCGACCGGCTCGCCCATCTCGTCGGCGATGCGCATGGCCTCCTCGATGAGCGTCTCGACGATCTGGCTCTCGGGGACGGTCTTGATGACCTCGCCCTTGACGAAGATCTGGCCCTTGCCGTTGCCGGAGGCGACACCGAGGTCGGCCTCGCGGGCCTCGCCGGGGCCGTTGACGACGCAGCCCATGACGGCGACGCGCAGCGGCACCTCCATGCCCTCCAGGCCCTTGGTGACCTGCTCGGCGAGGGTGTAGACGTCGACCTGCGCGCGGCCGCACGAGGGGCAGGAGACGATCTCGAGCTTGCGCGGCTTGAGGTTGAGCGACTGGAGGATCTGGTTGCCGACCTTGACCTCCTCGACCGGCGGGGCCGAGAGGGAGACGCGGATCGTGTCGCCGATGCCCTTGGACAGCAACGCACCGAAGGCCACCGACGACTTGATCGTGCCCTGGAAGGCCGGGCCGGCCTCGGTGACACCGAGGTGGAGCGGCCAGTCGCCGCGCTCGGCGAGCATCTCGTAGGCGCGCACCATGACGACCGGGTCGTTGTGCTTGACCGAGATCTTGAAGTCGTGGAAGTCGTGCTCCTCGAAGAGGCTGGCCTCCCACACCGCGGACTCCACCAGCGCCTCGGCAGTCGGCTTGCCGTATTTGTCCAGCAGGCGCTTGTCGAGCGAGCCGGCGTTGACGCCGATGCGGATCGAGACGCCGGCCTCTTTGGCACGGCGGGAGATCTCGGCGACCTGGTCGTCGAACTTGCGGATATTGCCGGGGTTGACGCGCACGGCAGCGCAGCCGGCGTCGATCGCGGCGTAGACATACTTCGGCTGGAAGTGGATGTCGGCGATGACCGGGATCTGGCTCTTCTTGGCGATCGCCGGGAGGGCGTCGGCGTCGTCCTGGCTGGGGCACGCCACGCGCACGATGTCACAGCCGGCCGCGGTCAGCTCGGCGATCTGCTGGAGGGTCGCGTTGATGTCGGTGGTCGGCGTCGTCGTCATCGACTGGACCGAGATGGGGGCGTCGCCGCCGACCTCGACCTTGCCGACCTTGATCTTGCGCGACGCGCGACGGGGCGCGAGCACGGGCGCGGGTGCAGACGGCATACCAAGCGAAACGGTCATGTCACCCAGTATCCCCCACGCCGCGACCACCCCTGTGCCCTGCACGTCGGCCTGCGGAACCCCACGGGATGTGGCAGCGTCGAAGCGGTGCCGGCCGCAGGGGGCCGGCCCGCACCCAGGAGGCCAGCATGACCACCACCCCAGCCATCACCGCGGCCGCAGCGGCCCTCGCCGAGCGCCGACACCTGCTGGCGATCCTCCCCAGCGTGCGCGCCGAGGCCGCGCTCGCCGAGACCGAGTGCACCAACTGCCACGAGCGGCTCACCCAGGAGATGCGGGATGTCCGCCGGCTCCAGCAGCTCTCGCTCGGACGGCTCTGGGCCAAGGCCTCGCGCTCGCTGGAGGACGACGTCGCACGCGAGGAGGCGGAGGCGGAGGAGGCCGGTCTGCGCTACCGCGAGGCGGAGCGGGCCCGTGACCTGGCCGCGGCCGAGCTGGAGCGCGTCGTCACGCGCCTGCGGGATCTGGAGGATGCCGAGGACCGCTGGGCCACAGCCGTCTCCGCCGCCACGGCCTCGGATGCGACGCGGGAGTGGGCCGAGGCGGAGTTCGCGACGCTGCGGCAGCGCCGGCAGATAGACGAGGCGCTCACCGCCGGCGGCCGGGCCGATGCCTATCTGCTCGAGGCGCTCAAGGCCCTCGACGAGGCGCAGGACCTCGCCGGCTTCGACACCCTGGTCGGCGGTGGCTTCGGGGCCCTCACTGCCATGGGCAAGCACCAGCAGATGAACCTGGCCAGCGGCGGCTGCGTGAGGCGCAGCGCGCGCTCGGGGTCTTCAGCCGTGAGCTCGGTGACGTGCAGCTCGAGGGCGTGGTGATCGAGCTCGCCGACACCGGCTGGCGGAACCTGGACCTGCTCTTCGACAACTTCCTCGTCGACCTGGCGATGAGCCGCCGGATCGAGCAGGCCATCCGCTCCGCCAACGCCGCCCGCGAGGCGCCAGAATCCGGGCCATGACGACGCCGCCGCTCGCCCCGACGCCTGACGCCGTCGCAGCCGTGGTCCAGGCGGCCGAGGAGCTGGCCGAGCAGCGTCACCTCGAGGCCGTGCTGCCCGACGCCCGGGAGTCCGCGACGGCGGCCGCGACCGAGGCCGTGCGGCTGCGCCACCTGCTCGAGCAGGAGATGCGCGATGTGCGCCGGCTGGAGGAGCCGACTCCGGCGCGGCTGTGGTCCCTGCTGCGACAGTCGCTCGAGGACGACCGTGCCCGCGAGCTCGCGGAGGCGGAGGCGACGGGACTTCGCTGCCAGCAGGCGGAGGCCGCGGCCGCGCAGTCCGAGCGGGATGTCGCCGCGATGGAGCGCCGGGCAGCCGAGCTCGCCGACGCCGAGGGCGACTGGGTCAGGGCCGTCGAGTCCCTGTCGGCCACCAAGGACGCGCCCTGGCGGGCACGCGCCTGGGCCGACGAGCAGCTGCGCATCCTCAGCCGGCGCCATCAGCTCCTCATGGCCATCGAGGCCGGCCAGTCCGTGATCGAGGTCGCCGACACGGCGATCTCCGACGCAGACCAGGACGAGCCGCCGGTGGCCGACGGCTGGCTCGGCGTGGCCCAGATCCTCACGGGCAACGGGGCATTCGAGACCTGGTCGCCCACCGACCTCGCGCGGGCCGTCGTGCCGGCCCTGCACCAGGTGGAGTACTTCCTCGACGGCTTCCAGCGCGCCCTGGTCGAGGTCGAGACCGGCTCGATGTCGGAGGCCAACCGCCGGCTCGTGCTGCGGATGCTGCGCTCGTCACTGGACCGCACGATCGACGGCGTCGACAGCGAGTGGTCGCTCGTCCAGGCCGTGCTCGCGGTCAACCGGCTGCGCGACCGTGTCGCCGAGGTCGTGACCGCGCTGGAGCATGACGTCGCCGCGCTCCCGCCCAGCGGCGGCATACCGCGTGATGACGGTCAGTCGCGGCTGAGGACCATCCGCATCACGCAATAGGGGCCGGCCGGCTTGAGAGCCGTGCCGTAGGACTCGGGCACGGTGTTGTCCATCGTGATGACCAGGCGGTCGTCCTCCATCGAGACCCGCACCCACCAGCGCCACTCGCCGTAGTCGTGGAACCACTCCGCCCGCGCCGGCCCGGTCTGGCCGCCCTCGAAGCGCTCGGGGATCTCGGACTGGTGGAAGGTGTCGAGCAGGTGCATCGACAGCGCGGACTGCGAGGCCGTGCCGACCACGAGAACACCGTGCTGCTCGCCCTCCTGCGGGTGCTGCCAGGTGTAGTCGACGACAAGCGCCGCTCCCCCGGCCACCTCGCGGATCTCGGCGCTCGCCGGGCCCTCGTCGAAGACCTCGCCGGGCATCATGCGAAAACCGTTGGTGCCGTGCCAGATCCCGACGATGTCGGAGAGGGTATGCCGTGTGCTGGCGGCCATGCGCGAAGGCTAACGCCCTCAGCCGCCGAGCCGGACGGGATTGACGAGGTCGGCATAGATGAGCAGGACGGTCATGCCGATCAGGCCGATCGAGACGGCATACGCCAGCGGCAGCGCCTTGGCGACGTCGACATAGCCGGGGTCGGGGCGGCCGCGGAGCCGGGCCCAGCCGCGCTTGACGGCCTCCCACGTGGCGCCGGCGGCGTGGCCGCCGTCGAGGGGCAGCAGCGGGATGAGGTTGAAGACGAAGAGCGCGATGTTGAGGCCCGCGATCAGGCTGATGAGCATCGCGAGCTTGTCCTGCCAGTGGACCTCCTCGATCGCGGTGACCTCACCGGCGACGCGGCCGACGCCCACGACCGAGATCGGGCCGTTGGGGTCGCGCTCCTCGCCGCTGAAGGCGGCCTGGTAGATGCCGACCATCTTCTGCGGCAGGCGCAGGATCACCTCGGCCGTCGCCTCCGTCATGCGCCACAGCTCGCCCGGGACGGCCGTCAGCGGCTGGCGGACGGTCGCCGAGGTGGGCGAGGCGCCGAGGAAGCCGGCCCTCTCCGTGATGATGTTGCCGTCGGAGTCCTTGGTCGGCGCATAGGTCGCCTTGTCATAGACCGGCAGCTCGAGCACGAGCGGGTGCGCGTTGAGCGTTACGTCGCGGCCCGCTCGCTCGACGACGAGCGTCATCGGCCTGTCGAGGCCGCCGCGGATCGCCGCGCGGATGTCATCCCACGAGTCGACGGCCGCCCCGTTGACGGAGCGGATCACGTCGCCGGGCTTGAGCCCTGCTGCCTTGGCCGGCGCGACGGGCGTGTCGGCGGTGCACGTCTCGGGGGTGAGGTCGGCGGCCCGCTGCACGCTGACGCACTCGGAGACAGACGCCACCGTCGTGGTCGCCTCGGTCTTGCCATAGAGCGTGAGGAGCCCGGTGAAGAGCACGGTCGCGATGAGGGCGTTCATGAGCGGGCCGCCGAGCATGACCGTGAGCTTCTTGAGCGTCGGCAGCTTGTAGAAGACGCGGTCCTCGTCGCCGGGGCCCACCTCGGCGAGGGAGGTCTCGCGCGCCTCGTCCATCAGCTGCGAGAAGCGGCCGGTGCTCGAGACCCGGACTGTGCCCTCGGGCTGGCCCGGCTTGGGCGGGAACATGCCGATCATCTGGATGTAGCCGCCGAGCGGGATCGCCTTGACGCCGTATTCGGTCTCGCCGCGACGGCGCGACCACAGCGTGGGGCCGAAGCCGATCATGTATCGCGGGACCTTGACCCCGAACCGTTTGGCGGGCACGAGGTGCCCGATCTCGTGCAGGGCGATCGAGGCGCCGATGCCCAGCAGCATGATCAGCACCCCGATGGCATACATGGCAACGGTCACTGCGTGGCACTCCCCTGGTCCTGGGCGATCTCGAGGCCGAGTATCGCGGCGGCTCGCTCGCGCGCCCAGGCATCGGCGCGGAGCACCTGCTCAACGCTCTCGGCGCCGGATTCGATCCCGGCGTGCTCGTCGACGACACGGGCGATGGTGTCGACGATGTCGAGGAAGCCGATCCGCCCCTCGTGGAAGGCGTCGACGCCGACCTCGTTGGCCGCGTTGTAGACGGCAGGATAGGTCGAGCCGGCCTCCCCCACCCGGCGCGCGAGCTGCACGGCCGGGAAGGCCTCGTCGTCGATCGGCTCGAAGCGCCAGTCGGCAGCCTTGGTCCAGTCGACGGGCGTCTCGATGTCGACGAGCCGCTCCGGCCACGAGAGACCGAGGGCGATCGGCGCGAGCATCGTCGGCAGCCCGATCTGGGCGACGACGGCACCGTCGTGGAACTCGACCATCGAGTGGATCATCTGCTGCGGGTGGACGACGGTGTCGATGCGGTCCATCGGCACGTCGAAGAGCAGGTGCGCCTCGATGACCTCCAGCCCCTTGTTGACCAGCGTCGCGGAGTTGGTGGTGATCACCCGACCCATCGCGAAGTTGGGATGCCTGAGCGCCTGCGCCGGCGTCACCTCGCGCAGTTGCTCGCGGGTCATCCCGCGGAAGGGCCCGCCACTGGCCGTGACGACGAGCCGGCGCACCTCCTCGGCGCGACCGGCCTGGAGCGACTGCGCGATCGCCGAGTGCTCGGAGTCGACGGGCACGATCTGGCCGGGCGCCGCAGCCGCCTTGACGAGCGGGCCGCCGACGATGAGCGACTCCTTGTTTGCCAGCGCGAGGGTCGCGCCGCTCTCAAGGGCCGCGAGTGTCGGACGCAGCCCGATCGAGCCGGTGATGCCGTTGAGGACGACGTCGGCGCCACAGGCCGCGGCGCGCGTGGCCGCCTCGGGACCGACCACGCACTCAGGGGCGTATGCCGCGAGGCCGGCCTGCGCGGCATACCTCCCGATGGCGGCGCGCAGCGCCTCCTGATCCCCCGACGCGAGCGCGACCAGCGGCGCCCTGGTGGCGACGGCCTGCTGCGCGAGCAGGTCGAGGTTGCCACCGGCCGACAGGGAGGCGACGGTGAAGCGGTCGGGGAAGCGAGCGATGATCTCCAGGCCCTGGGTGCCGATGGACCCGGTCGAGCCGAGGACGGCGATGCTGCGCTGACTCACAGGTGCGATCCTCTCAGCCCCGGCTCGCCTCGATGGCGGCGCGGCGGGCGAGTCGGTGCTCGCGCCGGATCTCCGCCTCGCGGAAGCGGCGGCGGTCCTCGTCGGTCTCGAGGACCAGCTCGGGCACCTGTCGGGGCTGGCGCTGCTCGTCGACGCCGACCATGACCAGATAGGCGGAGGCGACGTGGACCGGCTCGGAGAGCCGGTCCCAGCGCTCGACCTCGGCGCGGACCCCGATCTCCATGGAGGTGCGGCCGGCCCAGTTGATGCGGGCGTGGACGCGCAGGATGTCGCCGATGCGGACGGGTGCGTGGAAGCTCATCTCGTCCATCTGCGCCGTCACTGCCGGGCCGCCCGAGAAGCGGCCGGCGGCCGCCCCCGCCGCGTCGTCGACGAACTTCATGACATGACCACCGTGGACGGTGCCGACGAGGTTGGTGTCGGTCACCGTGCACATGCGCGCGAGGGTGATCTGGGACTGTGCGGGCGTGGTCATGGCCGTCATTCTCCCGCACGCAGTGGGGCCCTCCCGAACTGTGGCGAAGCAGACAGAACGGACGCACCGCAACGGCATGGTCCGGCGCCGGGCGCGGGCGTAGCGTCGTCCTTACGCGGCCGGCACCCGGTCGGCCCGAACGCAAGCGAGGACGATGATGTCTGTCGGTAACCGTCCAAGCGGCGCAGCGGGTGCTGCGCCGGTCCGCAACGTGGTGCTCGTGGGCCCCCGTGGAGCCGGGAAGACCATGCTGGTCGAGAGCGTGCTGCTCAAGACGGGCAAGATCACCAGGCTCGGGAGCATCGCTGACGGGACAACGGTTTCCGACTACACCGACACCGAGAAGCGCCTCGGCCACTCCGTCGCCCTCACGGTCGCGACGACCGAGGTCGCCGACTCCTCGATCACCGGCGGCGAGCCGGTCACGGTCACCCTGCTCGACACCCCCGGCCACCCCGACTTCGTCGGCGAGCTGCGGGCCGGGCTGCGCGGCGCCGACGCCGCGCTCTTCGTCGTCTCGGCCGCCGACGGCATCGACGAGGCCACCCGCCTGCTGTGGTCGGAGTGCTCCGCGGTCGGTATGCCGCGTGGTGTCGTGATCACCCACCTCGACGGCCCGCGCGCCGACTACCTCGCGACCGTCGAGGAGTGCCGCGCGGCCTTCGGCGACGGCGTCCACCCGATCTATGCGCCCAAGGGCGAGGAGATGGTCGGGCTGCTGTCGGCCACCATCGGCCAGGACGGCGCCATGCGCGAGGCCAGCGACGACGATCTCGGCGACTACGCGGCGATGCGCGACGAGGTCATCGAGGCGGTCATCACCGAGTCCGAGGACGAGTCGCTGCTCGACCGCTATCTCGGCGGCGAGAGCGTCGGCTTCGACACCCTGGTCGAGGACCTCGAGAAGGCCATCGCCCGGGCGTCCTTCTTCCCCGTCGGACCGGCCAACCCCACGACCGAGTTCGGCACCCGCGAGGTGCTCGAGCTGATCACCCGCGGCTTCCCCACCCCGGCCGAGCACCACATGCCCGAGACCTTCAGCCTCGACGGTGTCCCGCAGGACGAGCTGGTGCCCGCCGCCGACCAGCCGCTGGTCGCCCAGGTGCTCAAGACCACCTCCGACGCCTATGTCGGGCGCGTCTCGATCGTGCGCGTCTTCGCCGGCACGCTGACCGCCGACACCCAGGTGCACATCAGCGGCCACCTCTCGCAGTTCACCGGCCTCGACGCCGACGAGCAGTGGCACGCCAGCCACGACGAGGACGAGCGGGCCGGCGCCCTCTCGACGATGTGCGGCGACAAGCTGACCACCGTCGAGCAGGCCTGCGCCGGTGACATCGTCGCCGTCGCCCACCTGACGCGCGCCGAGACCGCCGACACGATCTCCGCGGCCGAGAAGCCGGTCGTCATCGCGCCGTGGCGCTTCCCCCACCCGCTGCTGCCGGTCGCCCTCAAGGCCGCCTCCAGCAAGGACGAGGACAAGCTCGCAAAGTCGATCGGCCGCGTCCAGGCCGAGAACCCGTCCGTCATGGTCGTCACCGACTCCCAGACCCACCAGCTGGTGATGTGGACGATGGGCGAGCAGCAGCTCGAGCTCATCCTCGACGGTCTGCGCACCCGCATGGGCGTCGCCGTCGACGTCGAGCCGCTCAAGGTCGCCATGCAGGAGACCGTGCGAGCGGCGGCCAACGGCACCGGCCGGCACGTCAAGCAGTCCGGTGGCCACGGCCAGTTCGCGATCGCCCACATCGTGCTCGAGCCCATGCCCGAGGGCGGCGGCTTCGAGTTCGTCGACGAGGTCGTCGGCGGGGCCGTGCCGCGCCAGTTCATCCCGTCGGTCGAGAAGGGCGTGCGCGCCCAGCTCGAGAAGGGCGTCACCGGCTATCCGATGGTCGACGTCCGCGTGCGCCTGGTCGACGGCAAGGCCCACTCGGTCGACTCCTCCGACGCGGCCTTCCAGACGGCCGGCGCCATGGCGCTCAAGGACGCCGCCGCGGCGGCCGGTGTGCAGCTGCTCGAGCCGGTCGACGACGTCGAGATCACCATCGGTGACGACTTCGTCGGCCCGGTGATGTCCGACCTGGCGACCCGCCGCGGCCGGCTCAAGGGCTCCGAGCCCGCCGGTGAGGAGGGCCGCACGGTCGTCCGCGCCGAGGTGCCCGCGTTCGAGCTGGTGCGCTATCCGACCGTGCTGCGCTCGGTCGCGCACGGCTCGGGTGAGTTCAGCCGCAGCTATGTCCGGCACGCCCCCGTGCCCGCCAGCGTCCAGGAGCGCATCCAGAACGCCTGACCTCAGATCGGCTCTCGCCCAAGGCGATTGACCACACAGGTATGCCGCCGTGCCCGGCCGGGCACGGCGGCATACCGCTGTCTGTGGGGGCGGTCAGGGACTGTCGCGCGGGACGTGGGGCAAGTCACATCGAATCCCCTGCAAATAGCACAAACCCCGGGACCGAAGACCCAACAAATGGGGTGAAAGTGTCAGAATTGCACTACCTGCTGTTCAACGACGATCAGCTGACTTGGAGGTCCCCGATGACACCATCATCCCGTCCCCACGATGACGATCGCGTCCGCGCCGACCGTGCCTACGACGACACCGTCCGCGATGACCGCGCCTACGACAACCGCGTCGAGGCCAGCCGCACCCGCGATGTCCGCGACGACCGCGTCCACACCGACCGGGCCTATGACGACCGGGTCGGCGTAGTGGGCGACGGTGAGGCGCACGGCCGCATGCTCGACGTCGGGCTGCTGCTGCTGAGGCTGTTCTGCCTCGCGCTGGTCTTCCACGGCATCAACAAGATCACCCACTCCTCGGGCTTCATCGGCGGGCTGGAGAACTTCCCCGTCGGCAAGGCCGCGCCGAGCCTGTTCGGCTGGATGATCATCCTCGGCCAGATCTTCCTGCCGCTCCTCGTCGCGCTGGGCCTGTTCACCCGCTGGGCCGCGGCACTGATCGCCATCATGATGGTCGCGATCTGGATCTTCGTCGACTTCATGAGCCCCGACTACACCTTCCTCGGCGAGCACGGCGAGATCTTCGGCGAGTCCGCCCTCCAGTACGCCTGGCTCACGATCCCGCTCATCTTCACCGGGGCCGGTCGCTACTCACTCGACTGGAACATGTTCGGCCGCAAGCGTCACAGCACGGTCTGATCCAGACCGGTTCTCTGCCAAGGCAACTCACGCACAAGGTATGCCGCCGCGCCCACCCGGGCACGGCGGCATACCGCTGTCTGTGGGGGGCGCTCAGCGCTCGATGATCGCGATGCTCAGGCCGTCGTGGTCTGACTCGACCTCGCCCAGGATCTCCAGGATCGAGGCATAGGTCTCGGGGTCGGCGGCGCGCAGCTCCGCGGCGTCATCCCAGACGATCTCCCACTCCCCCGACCCGCGCGCGGCCTGCTCGTCGGCGAGGTCGCCGAGGCAGTCATAGAGCGCGTCGAGGTTGTGCCCGAAGTAGTCGGGGAAGCCGAGCGCGTCGGCGAAGGACGCGAGCGTGGCCTCCTTGTCGGCGCCGCCCTTGACGAGGGAGACCGAGCGGCCGGCTCGCTGCGCCGCACGCACGACTGCGGTGACAGAGGTCTGCGCGTCCAGGTGCCTCACTGGCCCTCCTCGATCTGCCGGAACGACACGTAGTGGTCGTCGGTGTAGTACCTGTCCCCATCATCGCCGCTGACGATGCGTCTGGCACCCCGGTCGTCCTCACCGGGCGTGCGCACCGTGTACTCCAGGTAATAGCCGCGGCGCTGCTTCGGCAGGATCCGCTCCCGGTTGAGGAAGACCGCCCCGTCCCTGCGATAGGGGAAGGGCCCGCCCGCACGGATGAGGTCGAGCGTCGCGCGCGCCTGTTTGGGCAGCTGCGACTCCGGCACGCGCCTCAGGCCCGAGTCGGGCGTGGCCTGCGACGAGGGGGTATGCCGCGAGGCCGCGGCCTGCGTGGCGCTCCCCGAGGTCGTCTCGGGCGCCGGGCGCACCAGGGCGCATCCCGACAGGCCGAGCGCGACCAGGAGGCCGAGCAGCAGCGCAGTGGCCGCAGGCCCGAGCCCGCGGCCACTGCGCAAGAGTGATGTCACGCCCACGAGTGTGACAGAGCGTGACTGCCGCGCCGGCACCCGGCGCGGTGGGTCACAGCGCGATGCCGACGTACTTGGTCTCGAGGTACTCCTCGATGCCCTCGAAGCCGCCCTCCCGACCGAAGCCGGAGGCCTTCATCCCGCCGAAGGGGGCCGCCGCGTTGGAGATGACGCCCTGGTTGATGCCGATCATGCCGAACTCCAGCGCCTCGGCGACCCGGATGGTGCGGGCCATGTCCTGGGTGAAGACATAGGAGGCCAGGCCGTACTCCGTCGCGTTGGCGCGCTCGATCGCCTCGGCCTCGGTGCGGAAGGTGCAGATCGGGGCGACCGGACCGAAGATCTCCTCGGTCATGCAGCGCGCGGTCTTGGGCACATCGGCCAGGACCGTGGGCTGGACGAAGTAGCCGCGGCCGGCGACTGCAGCGCCACCGGTGAGGACCTTGGCGCCCTTGGCCGTCGCGTCCTCGACAAGCTCCATCACGCCGTCACGGGCCTTGCCGTCGATGAGGGGGCCGACCTCGACGCCCTTCTTGGTGCCCTTACCGACGGTGAGCGCGCCCATCCGCTTGGCGAACTTCGTGGCGAACTCGTCGGCGACGTCCTCGTGGACGAAGAAGCGGTTGGCCGCGGTGCACGCCTCGCCGATGTTGCGCATCTTGGCCAGCATCGCGCCCTCGACGGCCTTGTCGACGTCCGCGTCCTCGAAGACGATGAACGGCGCGTTGCCGCCGAGCTCCATGGACAGGCGCAGCAGGCCCTCTGCCGACTGCTCCACGAGGCGCTGGCCGATGCCGGTGGAGCCGGTGAAGGTGAGTTTGCGCAGCCGCGGGTCGCGGATGATCGGCTCCATGACGTCGCCGGTGTGCGAGGTCGTGATGACATTGAGGACGCCCTTGGGCAGCCCGCAGTCCTCCAGCAGCTTGGCCAGGGCCAGCATCGACAGCGGCGTCTGGCTCGCGGGCTTGACGACCATCGTGCAGCCGGCCGCGATGGCCGGGCCGATCTTGCGGGTGCCCATCGCCAGTGGGAAGTTCCACGGCGTGATCATCAGCGTCGGGCCGACCGGGGCCTTCATCGTCATCAGGCGGGTCGCGCCGTTGGGGGCCACGGCATACCGGCCGTGGATGCGCACGGCCTCCTCGGAGAACCAGCGGAAGAACTCGGCGCCGTAGACGACCTCGCCGTGGGCCTCGGCCAGGGGCTTGCCCATCTCGAGGGTCATCAGCGTGGCGAACTCGTCCTTGCGCGCCATGATCTGCTCGAAGGCCGCGCGCAGGATCTCGCCGCGGTCACGCGGCGGCACCTTGGCCCAGTCGGCCTGGGCCGCGACGGCCGCGTCGAGGGCGGCCTTGCCGTCGGCGACGCTCGCATCGGCGACCTGGGTCAGCGTTGCGCCGGTCGCGGGGTCCTCAACGGCGATCGTCGCGCCGGTGCTGGAGTCGCGCCACTTCCCACCGATGAACAGCTGGGTCGGGACGGAGGCGATGAGTGCTTTCTGGGAAAGGGCAGCCATGTGGCGATCCTAGGGGTTGGGCGAGATCGTTCGGAATGGAACGACCATCATCTGAGCGGCCTTCAGACCTTGGGCTTGCGGATGTTGTTGACGAGCGTGCCCGCGATCACGAGCAGCAGCGCGAGGACGAACATCGAGAAGCCGATGACATTGGCCTGGGCGGGGATGCCGCGCAGGTACGAGACATAGACGAACTTCGGGAAGGTCGTCTCGTTGCCGGAGACGAAGTTGGTGATGATGAAGTCGTCGAAGGACAGCGAGAAGGCCAGCAGCGCGGCGCCGACGATGCCCGGCAGGACGAGGGGGAAGGTGACCTTCCAGAAGGTGCTGCCCGGCCCGGCGTACAGATCCTGGGCCGCCTCCTCCAGGCGCGGGTCCAGGCTCTGGAGACGGGCTTTGACGGTGACCACCACAAAGCTGATGCAGAACATGATGTGCGCGATCACGATGGTCCAGAAGCCCAGCCGCAGCCCGAAGCGGGAGAAGCCCTGCACGAACAGTGTGAGCAGGCTCGCGCCGAGGACGATCTCGGGCGTGGCCATTGGGATGAAGACCAGCAGGTTGGACGCGGCCTTCCCGCGGAACTGGTGGCGCACCAGCGCGAAGGCGAGCATCGTGCCCAGGATCGTTGCGACGAGGGTGGCGATCGCGCCGATCTCCAGCGAGGTCACCAGTGCGTCGCAGACACCAGGCGCCCCGCACGGGTCCTTCCAGTGCTTCAGCGTCGGGCTGCCCTGCGGGTTCCAGACGATATTGGACTTGCGGTAGTTGTTGAAGGAGAAGACGAAGGTGTAGGCGACGGGGATGAACAGGTAGACCAGCACCAGGAGCGCGCTGAACATCACGACGTGGCCGGCGATCCAGCTCTGCACCCGGCGCCAGGTGGAGGGACGGTATGCAGCACCGCCGTGGGAGCGTGAACCGGACTGCGGGGCAATGGTGCTCACAGCAGTTCCTCCGTCCCGAAGCGGCGGATATAGACGAACACCAGCGCGAGGATCAGCGCCATGAGGGTGAAGGAGAGCGCGGCGGCGAGGGGGAACCCGCCAAGCACCTTGAAGAACTGGCTCTCGATGACATTGCCGACCATCTTGGTGGACCGGTCAGAGCCCAGCAGGTCGGCGTTGACGTAGTCGCCGGCGGCGGGGATGAAGGTCAGCAGCGTGCCCGCCAGCACCCCCGGCATCGACATCGGCAGGGTGACCTTGCGGAAGGTCGTGAACCCGTTGGCGTAGAGGTCCCCACCCGCCTCGATGATGCGGTGGTCGGCCCGCTCGAGCGAGGCATAGATCGGCAGCACCATGAACGGCAGGAAGTTGTAGGTCAGGCCCGCGACCACCGCCACCCAGGTCTCGGTGATCCGTCCGCCCGGGAGCAGGTGGAGGAAGTTGAGCGTGGAGGCCACGGGGCCGTCGTCGGCGAGGATCTGCCGCCAGGCCACCGTGCGCAGGATGAACGAGGTGAAGAAGGGGGCGATGATGCAGATCATCATCACGTTGCGCCACCTGCCCGCCTTGAAGGCCATCGCATAGGCGAGCGGATAGGCCAGCAGGAAGGCGAACAGGGTGGCCAGCCCGGCGAACAGCAGCGACCGGCCGAAGTGGGCGCCGAACTGCGTCAGGGCATCGACATAGTTTCCGAAGTTGACGTCTCGGTAGTAGTAGCCCGGGTAGCCCGGGTACTTTGACTGGAGCGAGACGGTGAACAGCTGCACGAGGGGGAAGACGAAGAAGACCAGCAGCCAGAGGAATCCGGGCAGCAGGAGTAGCCACGTGGCCCAAGATCTCCTGCGGGCGGGCGGGTCCTGATGCGTGACCGCGGCATTGCCGCCGGCGGCGTGCGCGAACGCGCTCATGGCGCGTCCACCGCAGCGAGCGCCTCCGCGGCGGCATCGCTGTCCACCGGCACCCCGAAGGCGTGCGCCGGGTCCCAGGTCAGCCACACCTGGTCACCGGGACGGACCGAGATGGGCTTGACGTCAAGATTCTGCTCGTAGACATTCCACACGGCGCCGCTCGGCACCTCCACCTGGTACTGGGTGGCGACCCCCGTGAAGGAGACATCCCGCACCGTCGCCTGCACATCCGAGCCGGCGCCCTCGGGACGCTGCTCGTGGATACGCACCTTCTCGGGGCGGATGCCGAAGGTCACCTCGCCGCTGTCGACGGCGCAGCGCGACGAGGGGATGGCCACCTGTGTCCCGTTGACCTCGGCGACGATCCGGTCGCCGTCCCGCCCGGTGATGGGACCGGAGGCGAGGTTGGACTGCCCGACGAAGTTGGCGACGAAGGTCGTGCGCGGCAGGTCGTAGAGCTCCTCCGGAGCGCCCATCTGCTCGATCCGCCCGTGGTTCATCACCGCGACGGTGTCGGCCATGGTCATCGCCTCCTCCTGGTCATGGGTGACGTGGATGAAGGTCAGCCCGACCTCGGACTGGATGCGCTTGAGCTCCACCTGCATCTGGCGGCGCAGCTTGAGGTCGAGGGCTCCGAGCGGCTCATCGAGCAGGAGCACCTCGGGCCGGTTGACGATCGCCCGGGCGACAGCGACACGCTGCTGCTGCCCGCCGGAGAGCTGAGCCGGCTTGCGCGCGGCGAGGTGACTGAGTTGGACGAGCTCGAGGGCATCGCCGGCGAGCTGCGCGGCATTCGCCTCACCGCGGCGGGTCGGCCCGAAGGCGACGTTGTCGCGGATCGTCAGGTGCGGGAAGAGCGCATAGCTCTGGAAGACCGTGTTGACCGGGCGCTCGTAGGGACGCGACCCCGTCAGGTCGGTGTCGCCGATGAGAATCCTTCCGGCCGTGGGCTGTTCGAGGCCCGCGACCATCCGCAGCGTCGTGGTCTTGCCACAGCCGGATGGGCCGAGCAACGCGAAGAAGGAGCCCCGGGGCACCTCGAGGGTGAGGTTGTCGACGGCGGTGAAGTCACCGAAGGACTTGGTCACCTCCTGGAGGCGCAGATCGCCCTTCGCTTCACGGAAACCGCCCGAGCCGCCGCTCTTGGAGAACAGGCCCATCAGTTGCCCACCACCTTTGCCCACGCAGCGGAGTAGTCCGCGTCCTCCTCGGCGCTGAGCGCCCGGAAGCCCTGGATGTTGTTGTCCTTGAGGTAGGCCTCGCTGGGGAAGATGAATGGGCTCTTGGCGAGCTCCGGGTCGATCTTCTCCATCTCGGCCTGTGCGCCCGTCACCGGGCAGACGTAGTTGACCCACGCGGCCACCTCGGCGGCCACCTTTGGGTCGTAGTAGTAGTCCATGAGCCGCATCGCGTTCTTGCGGTGCGACGAGCTGATCGGGACCATCAGGTTGTCCGACCACAGCGTGCCACCCGACTCCGGGATGACGAACTGCCAGTTGTCGTTCTCGGTCTCCGCACGCAGGACGAACAGGTCACCGGACCAGACGATGCCGGCGACGGCATTCCCGCTCTTGAGGTCCTCGAGGTAGGAGTTGCCCTTGATGCGCCGGATGTAGCCGTCCTTGACACGCTTGTCGATCTCGGCCGCGGCATTCTCGAACTGGGTCTTGCCGAAGCCCTTGGAGATGTCGACGCCCTGCTGCTGCATGATCAGCCCGAGCGTGTCGCGGAACTCACTGAGCACCACGACCCTGCCCTTGAGCTCTGGCGTCCACAGGTCGTCGAGGGACTTGATCTCCTTGGTCACCTTGGTCTTGTCGTAGCCGATGCCGGCGAAGCCGGACTGCCAGGTGATCGAGTACTGCCGGCCCGGGTCGAACGAGACATCCTTGAGGGGCTCGAGCATGTTGGAGACATTGGGCATCCGGATGATGTCCAGCGGCTGGGCAAGCTGGTCGCGGATGATGCGGTTGGCCATCCAGTCGGTGAAGGTGAAGATGTCCTTGCCGATGTCCTGCTTCGCCCGCAGCTGCGGGGCGATCTTGTTGAAGTAGGAGTCGTTGTCGTCGATGTCCTCGGAGTAGGTCGCCCTGATGCCGGTCTTCTTGATGAAAGCCTCGAGGGTCGGGTACTTCTTGGTCTCCTCGTCATAGTCGAGGTATGCCGTCCAGTTGGCCCAGCGGACCACTTTGTCGGTCGCGGAGACATCCGTCGGCAGCTTGATCGCAGCCGCCCCTCCCGCCGGGGGCTTGGGCGGGGCGCAGGCGGCGAGCGCCGCGGCCACCGAGCCCATCCCGACCGTGCCGAGCAGTGCCCGACGGGAGAAGTCAGCCGACTGCGCGGCTCGGATCAGACCTCGGACTTCCGGGTCGGCGGGGTGTCGTCGCGCCATGGCCGTTCCTTTCGTTGGTCGACGCAGGGGACCTCGACCGTCGAGCGTCGCGGCTGGTCTTGGGCAGCGCGCGGATGAGGGCCAGCGCGGTCGGGGGCCACCACGCTGTGCGCACAAACTGTACTGGCGGAGTACGGGAAATCAATAGGTTGGCGACGAAAACCTATGCAAACCGTTGCCGAGATGCGCTTTGGGCACGGATTCAGTCCGGTGGCCCCTTGTCAGGTCGCGGGCGGGCGACGACCATGGTCGGGTGACGAAGACGCCGAGCCAAGACTCCCGCCCCGCCGAGCTGAGACTGGACGACACCGCCAAGGCGATCATCGAGCAGCTCCAGCAGGACGGGCGCCGCTCCTATGCCGTCATCGCGCGCGAGGTCGGTCTCTCGGAGGCCGCGGTCCGCCAGCGTGTCCAGCGGCTGCTGGACGCCGGGGTGATGCAGATCGTGGCCGTCACCAACCCACTTCAGCTGGGCTTCCGCCGACAGGCGATGATCGGCGTGCGCACGACCGGTGACATCGACCCGGTGGGCGAGCAGATCTCGGCCCTCGCCGAGGTCGACTACGTCGTGACGACCGCCGGTGGCTTCGACCTGATCTGCGAGGTGGTCTGCGAGGACGACGACCAGCTCCTCGATGTCCTGTCTCGACAGATCCGCGGCATCGAGGGTGTGCTCTCGACCGAGACCTTCGTCTATCTCAAACTCAACAAGCAGCACTACGACTGGGGCACACGATGACAACAGAGCCGATGGCGGTCTACGAGCCGTCCTCCGACACCCATACTCCCAAGGGGACTCGACACTCCGAGGCGGCCCGCGACCACCTGTGGATGCATTTCACCCGTCACTCTGTCTTCGAGCAGGGGGACGACGGTGGGCGTGGCCACTCCGTCCCCATCATCGTGCGCGGCGAGGGCCACAAGGTCTATGACGACCGCGGCAACGAGTACATCGACGGGCTGGCCGGTCTGTTCACCAACCAGGTTGGGCACGGACGGACCGAGATCGCCGAGGCGATGGCCCATCAGGCGGGCACCCTCGGCTTCTTCCCCCTCTGGTCCTATGCGCACCCGCCGGCCATCGAGCTCGCCGAGCGCCTCGCCGACATCGCGCCGGGCGAGCTCAACCGGGTCTTCTTCACCACCGGTGGCGGCGAGGCGGTCGAGACCGCATGGAAGCTCGCCAAGCAGTACTTCAAGCTGACCGGCAAGCCCGGCAAGCACAAGGTGATCTCCCGGTCGGTGGCCTATCACGGCACGCCCCAGGGAGCGCTGTCGATCACCGGCATACCGGCGGCCAAGGAGATGTTCGAGCCGCTCGTGCCGGGGGCCTTCAAGGTGCCCAACACCAACCTCTATCGGGCGCCCGAGCGCTTCCGCGACGACGAGAAGGCCTTCGGCGAGTGGGCGGCCGACCGCATCGGCGAGGCCATCGAGTTCGAGGGGCCCGACACCGTGGCCGCCGTCTTCCTCGAGCCGGTCCAGAACTCCGGCGGGTGCTTCCCTCCCCCGCCCGGCTACTTCGAGCGGGTCCGCAAGATCTGCGACGACTACGACGTGCTGCTCGTCTCCGACGAGACGATCTGCGCCTTCGGCCGGATCGGGTCGATGTTCGCCTGCGAGGACTTCGGCTACGAGCCCGACATCATCACGACCGCCAAGGGCATCACCTCCGGCTATGCCCCGCTCGGGCTGATGATCGCCAGCGAGCGGCTCTTCGAGCCCTTCCGCCAGGGGATGAACTACTTCCCCCACGGCTACACCTGGGGCGGGCACCCGGTCTCGTGCGCCGCGGCCATGGCCAATCTCGACATCTTCGAGCGCGAGGGACTCACCGACCACGTCAAGGCCAACGCGGGTGCCTTCCGCGCCACCCTGGAGCGGCTGCTGGACCTGCCGATCGTCGGCGACGTCCGTGGCGCCGGCTACTTCTATGGCATCGAGCTGGTCAAGGACAAGGAGACCCGCGAGACCTTCAACGACGAGGAGTGCGAGCGGCTGCTGCGCGGCTATCTCTCCAAGGCCCTGTTCGACGCAGGCATCTACTGCCGCGCCGACGACCGGGGCGACCCGGTCATCCAGCTCGCCCCGGCCCTGACCATCGGGCAGGCCGAGTTCGACGACATCGAGTCGCGGCTGCGCTCGGTGCTCACCGAAGCCGAGCAGCACCTGTGAGCCACGCGCCGCTGCGTCCCCTGTGGTGGGACGACGATGAGCCGTATGCCGCCCGCGCCCCTCAGGCGCCCACCGTCCCCGGCGCTGCCGACGTCGTCATCGTCGGCGGCGGGCTGACCGGACTCTGGTCGGCCTACTACCTCACCGAGGCCGATCCCGGCCTGTCCGTCCTCGTGCTGGAGGCCGAGCACGTCGGCTTCGGCGCCAGCGGGCGCAACGGCGGCTGGGTCTCCGCGCTGTGGCCGGTCGGCCCCGACACGCTCGCCCAGCGCTCCGGTGAGGCCGGCGCCCGCGACATGATCGCCGCCCTGCGCGAGACGGTCGACGAGGTCGGCCGGGCCGCTGCGGCCGAGGGCGTCGACGCCGGCTTCGTCAAGGGCGGCACCGTGAGCGCGGCCCGGGGCGCGGCCCAGGAGGCCCGCGCCCGCGCTGAGGTCGCCCATGCCGAGCACTGGGGTGTGGGCACCACCTGGCTGGAGCCCGACGCCGCCCGGGAGCGGCTGGCGGCCACGGATCTGCGCGGCGCGACCTACAACCCCAACTGCGCCCGCATCCACCCCAAGCGACTGGTCGACGGGCTTGCCGACCGCCTGCGCGGCAGGGGCGTGACCCTCGTCGAGGGCGCCCGGGTGGCCACGGCCCAGGGTGGGCTGGTCACCCTCGAGTCGGGGCAGCAGATCCGGGCCGGCCATGTCCTGCGGGCCACCGAGGCCTTCACCGCGGGCTTCCCCGCACTGCGGCGGCGACTCGCCCCCGTCTATTCGCTCATGGTCGCGACCGAGCCTCTCCCCCAGTCGGTCTGGGCGCAGATCGGCCTGGCCGGACGCGAGACCTTCAGCGACCACCGGCACGTGATCATCTATGGCCAGCGCACCGCCGACGACCGCATCGCCTTCGGCGGGCGGGGCGCCCCCTATCACTTCGGCTCGGCGATCGACCCCGCTTTCGACCACGACGAGGCCGTCTTCACCGAGCTGCGTCGCACCCTTCGCGAGCTGTTGCCCCAGATCGGCGACGCCCGGTTCACCCATGCCTGGGGCGGGCCGCTCGGCATCGCCCGCGACTGGCACCCCAGCGTCGGCTACGACCAGGACAGCCGCGTCGGCTGGGCCGGCGGCTATGTCGGTGACGGTGTCGCCGCGACCAACCTCGCCGGGCGCACCCTCGCCGACCTGGTCACGGGGCAGCGCACCGCGCTGACCCGCCTGCCCTGGGTGGGTCACCGCTCGCCGCAGTGGGAGCCGGAGCCCGCCCGCTGGATCGGTGTCAACGCCGGCCTGCGACTGGCGCACCTCGCCGACCTCGAGGAGGCCCGCACCGGCCGACCCGCCCGCCTCGGCAAGGCCCTGACCTCGCTCACCGGCCACTGACCGCCGCGCTCGCGGTTAGGGTGACCAGCGTGACCCTTCTCCACATGTGCACCGTCGACGAGTGGCGCACCGCCCAGGCCGCTGGCGAGCGTGTCGCCCCGTCGCTGCACACCGAGGGCTTCATCCACTGCTCCACTCCCGTGCAGGTCCACCTGCCGGCCAACCGTCTCTTCGCAGGACGCGACGACATCATGCTGCTGGTCATCGACGAGCAGGGGCTCGACGCCGAGGTCCGCTGGGAGCCGGGCGTCCCCGGCGACCCGGAGAGCATGCGCTTCCCCCACGTCTACGGGACGATCCCCGTCGCTGCCGTCCAGGCGGCATACCCCTATCGCCCGGGCCCGGACGGGACCTTCGGGAGGCCCGATCTCGGTGGCGCACATGGCGATTGAGCACTCCGAGATCGAGAGCATCGCCTCCCTCGAGCAGGCGCTGGCCGATGGCACGCCGCTGTCGGGACTGCGCCTGCAAGACCTCGACCTGCGCGGCCACGAGGAGGAGCTGCTCGCCCGCACCGACCTCACGGGCCTGGTCGTGCTCGGCGGGTCACTCACCGAGCGCCTCGACGAGCACCTGCGCCGACAGGGCGCGCTCATCTTCCCCACCGACCCCCACTGCCCGGTCAATCCCTATCGGGCCCAGCTGTATTCGCCTGCCGAGCTCTATGCCGGCCTCGACACCGAGGGCTATGACGCGACGCCCGACGCGCGGGCCTATCACTGGGCCCAGGACGGCGACCTGCACCACGACGCCTTCACCACGCTGCTGCGCGCCATCCACGATGACTCGATCACCGACGCCCTTCGCGAGCGGATCGAGGGCGCCCGGCTCGTCGGTGTGATGGGCGGCCACGCGCTCGCGCGCGGCACCGAGGGGTATGCCGCTGCGGCGCGCCTCGGCCACACCCTCGCCGACACCGGCCTCACCGTCGTCACCGGCGGCGGGCCGGGCGCCATGGAGGCGGCCAACCTCGGCGCCTTCTGTCGCACAGCCGAGCAGGTCGACCGAGCACTCGAGCAGGTCGCGGCCGTGCCGGGATTCCGGCCCAGCATCGCCGAGTGGGCCCGCGTGGCGCTCGACGCACGCCAGAGCGTCCTGCCCCAATCGGCCACTCCCACAGCGGATCCCGCGCCAGCTGCCCCGCGCAGCATCGGCGTCCCGACCTGGTTCTATGGGCACGAGCCGCCCAATGTCTTCTGTGACGGCATCGCAAAATACTTCTCCAACGCACTGCGCGAGGACCTGCTGCTGGCCATGGCCGGCGCGGGCATCATCGTCCTGGAGGGCGCCGCCGGCACGGTGCAGGAGGTCTTCCAGATCGCGACGCGGCTCTACTACGCGCCACCCGAGACGGGGCCCCTCCCCCCGCTGGTGCTGGTCGGCGCCGAGCACTGGGCCGAGCGGCTGCCGGCGTGGCCGCTGCTCCAGGCGCTCGGCCGCGACCGCGCGATGGGCGAGGCCATCCACCTCGTCGACTCGATCGACGAGGCCGCTGCGCTCATCCGGTGACGATCGTCAGGTGAAGACGACAGTCCGCTTGCCGCGCAACAGGATCCGGTGCTCGGCGTGCCAGCGGACGGCCCGCGCGAGGGCCATCGCCTCGAGCTCCTGACCCGTCGTCGACAGGTCGGCCGGTGACATGCGGTGGTCGACCCTCCGGAAGTCCTGCTCGATGATCGGCCCCTCGTCGAGATCGGCCGTCACATAGTGGGCCGTCGCGCCGATGACCTTGACGCCCCGCTCGTGCGCCTGCGTATAGGGCTTGGCACCCTTGAAGCTCGGCAGCAGCGAGTGGTGGATGTTGATGACCCGCCCGGGCAGATCGGCGCACAGCTGCGAGGAGAGCACCTGCATATAGCGGGCCAGCACGATCGTGTCGGCGTCGTATCGCTCGATGAGAGAGCGCAGCTCGGCCTCGGCGGCGGGCTTGGTCTCCTTGGTCACCGGCACGTGGTGGAAGGGGATGCCGTGCCACTCCGCCAGCTCGGCGAAGTCGGTGTGGTTGGACACGATGGCCGGGACCACGACCGGCATCTGCCCGGAGGAGACCCGGAAGAGCAGGTCGTTGAGACAGTGCCCCTGGCGGGAGACCATGACCAGCACGCGGGCCGGGGCGGCCAGGTCGTGGATCTGCCAGTCCATCTCGAAGCGCTCCGCGACGGGGGCGAAGGCCTCGCGCAGCGTCGCCACCTCGAGGGGCGCGCCCTCGCGCACGACCTGCATCCGCAGGTGGAACTCCCCGTGCTGGGCGTCGCCGAACTGCTGGGAGTCGCTCACCGACATGCTCTGCTCGAGCATCACGCCGGTGACGGCGTGGACGATGCCCTGCTGGTCGGGGCAGGAGAGGGTGAGCACAAACTCGCGGCCCGCCTCGCGGACCGGCACGGCCGGGGCGCTCATGCCGTCGCCGCCGCGAGCTGCCCGCAGGCGCCGTCGATGTCGGAGCCGCGGGTGTCACGCACGGTCGTGGGGATGCCGTGCGCGCGCAGCCGCTCGACGAACTGCTGCTCGACCCCGGGACGGGAGGCCGTCCACTTGGAGCCGGGGGTGGGGTTCAGCGGGATCGGGTTGACATGCACCCAGCCACGTCCTCGTGCGTTGAGCTTCTCGCCCAGCAGGTCGGCCCGCCAGGCATGGTCGTTGATGTCGCGGATCAGGGCGTACTCGATGCTGACCCGTCGCCCCGTCGCCTCGTAGTAGCGGTGGGCGGCGTCGAGCGCCTCGTCGACCTTCCACCGGTTGTTGATCGGCACGAGCTCGTCGCGCAGCTCGTCGTCGGGGGCGTGCAGCGACAGCGCGAGCGTCACCGGGATGCCCTCGGCGGTCAGCTTGTCGATGCCGGGCACCAGCCCCACGGTCGACATGGTGATGCCGCGGGCGGAGATGCCCAGGCCCTCGGGTGGCGCCTCGGTGAGCCGGCGGATGGCGCCGATCGCGGCCTTGTAGTTGGCCAGCGCCTCCCCCATGCCCATGAAGACCACGTTGGAGATGCGGGTCGCGCCCAGGGCCGGCGCCTCGTGGGCGGG
The DNA here is from genome assembly GCA_021287075.1 of Micrococcales bacterium. Classification (GTDB taxonomy): domain Bacteria; phylum Actinomycetota; class Actinomycetes; order Actinomycetales; family Dermatophilaceae; genus JAJTBD01. The sequence continues at coordinate 23,102 of JAJTBD010000008.1, forward strand.
CAGCCCGTCGGCGCCCTCGGCCTCCGCGCCCAGCTCGACACCGGCCTCGTCGGCCACGCTGGGGGCCAGCTCGCCGCGGCGGAGCATGCGCGCGGCATACACCACCTGCTCGACGATCTCGGCGGTCGAGAGGTTGCGGGTCAGGCCCTCCTGACCGGTCGCGCAGAAGGGGCAGTTCATGCCGCAGCCGGCCTGGCTGGAGATGCACATCGTCACCCGGCGCGGATAGCGCATCAGGACCGACTCGACCAGGGCGCCGTCGAAGAGGCGCCAGACCGACTTCACCGTCGCGCCCTTGTCGGCCTGGAGGGTGCGGATCGGCGTGATCAGCGTCGGCAGCAGGTCACCGACGAGGTCGTCGCGGATCGCCTTGGGCAGGTCGGTCATCTCCTCCGGCGACTCCACGAGCCGGTCGAAGTAGTGCGTCGAGAGCTGTGTCGCGCGGAACGGCTTGTGGCCCAGGGCCGCGACCGCGTCCTTGCGCTCGCCCAGCGAGAGGTCGGCCAGGTGCCGCGGCGGCTTGCCCCGGCGCGGCGCGCGGAAGGTCAGCTGCCCGGGCTCGGGCCGGGTGGTGGGCGTGGGGAGGTCGGTCATAACCGCCCCATTGTCTCAGGAGCAGGGGTATGCCGCGTGCGCCAGCCCCCGGAGCGGTCGCCTCAGGCGGTGGGGACGAACCAGTAGAGGAGCGCCCAGACCATCGGGGCGACCACGACGAGGGAGTCGAGGCGGTCCATGATCCCGCCGTGTCCGGGCAGGATCGAGGACATGTCCTTGATGCCGAGGTCGCGCTTGATCGTCGACTCGACCAGGTCGCCGATGGTCGCGGTCGCGGCCACCAGGCAGCCCATGAGCGCGCCGCCCCACCAGGGGCCGTGGAGCAGGTAGACCATCGCGAGCGCGCCGGTGACCGCGCACGAGAGCACGGAGCCGGCGAAGCCCTCCCAGGACTTCTTGGGGCTCACGCTGGGGGCCATCGGGTGTTTGCCGAGCCAGACTCCCGCGGCATACCCGCCGATGTCGGAGAAGACGGTCACCAGGATGAAGGTGATCAGGCGCTGGACGCCGTCGTCGGGGGCGAGCATGAGCGCGGCGAATCCCGCCAGGAAGCACGGGTAGAGCGCCACGAGCATGCCGCCCGCGATGTCCATGGCCGCGCCGTGGACGCCGTCGGCGACCCGCCACAGCAGCATGCCGACGCAGGTCAGGGTGAGGGTGACCGCCAGCGCCTGCCCGCCGCCCACATAGGGGCCGACCACCATGGCGACGGCCCCGATGAGGGCGGGCAGGAGCGGCACGTTGATGCGTGCCTTGGCCAGGGCCCCGCGCATCTCCCAGACCGCCACGCCGAGCGCGATGGTCAGGACGACGAGGAAGGCCTCCTTGCGCACCACCAGCGACCCGATGACCAGGGCGGCGAGGGAGACGCCGACGCCGATCGCGGCCGGCAGGTTGCGGCCGGCGCGGGAGGCCTTGGCGGCGGGTGCGTCCTCGACGGTCATGGGGCTGGGGGCTGCTTCAGCGGCGGTCGGCGGGTGCCGTCACACCTCGGACAGCTCGGCTTCCTTGCCCTTGATGAGCTGGTCGATCAGCTCGACATGCTTCTTGGTCAGGGCGTCGAGCTCCTTCTCACCGCGCACGCCGTCGTCCTCGCCGACCTCGCCGTCCTTGACGAACTTGTCGATGGTCGTCTTGGTGTGGCGGCGGATGTTGCGGACCGAGACCCGGCCCTCCTCGCCCTTGTGGTGGGCCATCTTGATGTAGTCCTTGCGGCGCTCCTCGGTGAGGGCGGGCAGGACGCAGCGGATCTGGTTGCCGTCGTTGGAGGGGTTGACGCCGAGGTCGGAGTCGCGCAGGGCCTTCTCGATGTTGTGCATCGCGCCCTTGTCGAACGGCGTGATCAGGATCGTGCGGGCCTCGGGGGTCTGGAAGGACGCCAGCTGCTGGAGCGGGGTCGGGGCGCCGTAGTAGTCGACCATGATCTTGTTGAACATGCCCGGCTGCGCGCGGCCCGTGCGGATGCCGGCAAGGTCCTCCTTGCAGACCTCGACGGCCTTGTCCATCTTGTCCTCGGCCTCGAGGAGGGCCTCGTCGATCATTTCCGGTGCTCCTTGGTCGGTGGTGCTGTCGGGTGCGCGCGATCGGCGCCGTGCCTACCCACAGGGTATGCCGCGGGCGCGCCGGATGTGGCGCAAGGGGGGCCTCAGCCGGGGGTCACGACCGTGCCGAGGTGCTCGCCACGCAGGGCGCGCAGGATCGTCTCCTCGCCCTCCATGCCGAAGACGACCATCGGCAGGCCGTTGTCCATGCACAGGCTGAAGGCGGCCGCGTCGACGACCTTGAGGTTCTGCTGGAGGGCCTGGGAGTAGGTCAGGGTGTCGAACTTGGTCGCGTCGGGGTTGGTGCGCGGGTCGGAGTCGTAGACGCCGTCGACACCGGACTTGCTCATCAGCACGGCGTCGCACTTGCACTCCAGCGCCCGCTGGGCCGAGACCGTGTCGGTGGAGAAGAAGGGCATGCCGGCGCCGGCGCCGAAGATGACCACACGGCCCTTCTCGAGGTGGCGGATCGCGCGGCGCGGGATGTAGGGCTCGGCGACCTGGGTCATCGCGATCGCGGACTGCACGCGGGTCTCGATGCCCTCCTTCTCGAGGAAGTCCTGGAGGGCCAGGCAGTTCATGACCGTGCCGAGCATGCCCATGTAGTCGGCGCGGGTGCGGTCCATGCCCTGCTGCTGGAGCTCGGCGCCGCGGAAGAAGTTGCCGCCGCCGATGACGACGGCGACCTGGACACCGGAGACGACGGCCTTGGCGATCTGCTGGGCGATCCCCCGCACGACGGCCGGGGCGACGCCGACCTTGCCACCGCCGAAGACCTCGCCGGAGAGCTTGAGAAGCACGCGCTTGTAGGGCATCGGGGCGTCGGTCACGACAGGTCCTCACGGTCGGCGAGATGCGGTCGCTCGATCTTTCCACACCCGAGGGAGTGGTCACGACCTCGCCTGTCGGCGCCGCATGGCAGGCTGGGCGACGCCCACCCACCGCCTGACCAGGAGCACCCATGAAGTCCGGCATCATCGCCGCCCACCTCGACCGCTCGGTCCGTCCCCAGGACGACCTGTTCCGGCACACCAACGGCGCGTGGCTCGACACCGTGAGCATTCCCGCCGACCGGGGCCGTTATGGCACCTTCGATGTGCTTCGCGAGCAGTCCGACGAGCGGGTCCGGGCGCTGGTCGAGGAGGCCGAGCGCGACACCGGCGCCGAGGCAGGCTCGCCGCGGCGCAAGGTCGGCGACCTCTATCGCGCCTTCATGGACACCGAGCGGGTCGAGTCGCTCGGGCGCACGCCGATCGACGCCGACCTGGCCGAGATCGCGGCCGTGGGCGATGTCGAGGGGCTGATGCGCACGATGGGGCGGCTCCAGCGCGAGGGCCTCCCCGGCCTGCTCGGCTACTACGTCGCCCCCGACGCGGCCGACCCCGAGTCCTATGTCCTGTGGGTCGTCCAGTCGGGCCTGGGCATGCCCGACGAGTCCTACTACCGCGAGGAGCGGCACGCCGAGGTGCGGGCGAAGTACCTCCCGCACATCGCCCGGATGCTCCACCTGGGCGGGCTCGGCGACGGCGAGAGCGGCGAGGGCTCCCTGGCCGCCCGGGTGCTGGCGCTGGAGACCGCGCTGGCCAGCCACCACTGGGACAACGTGACCTCCCGTGACGCGGTCAAGGGCTACAACCCCCGGACCCGGGCCGAGCTCGAGGAGGCCGCCCCGGGGCTGCCGTGGGCGGCATACCTCGAGGGTCTTGACGCGGAGGCGGCGTTCGAGCGGGTGGTCGTGCGCCACCCCGACTTCCTCCCTGGCATCTCCGAGCTGCTCACGTCGGTGCCGCTGGCCGACTGGCAGGCCTGGCTGGCCTTCCATCTGATCAGCGACGCCGCTCCCCTGCTGAGCCAGGAGTTCGTCGACGCGCAGTTCGACTTCGATGGCCGGGTCATCTCCGGCCTCCCGGAGAACCGCGAGCGGTGGAAGCGCGGTGTCGGTCTCGTCGAGGGCTGCATCGGTGAGGCCGTGGGGCAGCTCTATGCCGAGCGGCACTTCCCGCCCGAGGCCAAGGAGCGGATGCGGGTGCTCGTGGACAACCTCGTGGAGGCCTTCCGGCGGTCCTTCGCCCACCTGCCGTGGATGGGCCCGGAGACGCGTGCGCAGGCGCTCGACAAGCTCGAGGCCTTCCGGCCCAAGGTCGGCTACCCAGACGTCTGGCGCGACTACTCGGTGCTGGAGATCGACGACGACCTGGTCGGATCCGCCCGTCGCGCAGCGGTTTTCGAGCACGAGCGCCAGCTGGGCAAGCTGGGCGGGCCCATCGACCGCGACGAGTGGATGATGCTGCCGCAGACGGTCAACGCCTACTACAGCCCGCTGATGAACGAGATCGTCTTCCCCGCCGGCATCCTCCAGCCGCCGTTCTTCGACATGGACGCCGACGACGCGGCCAACTACGGCGGCATCGGCGCGGTGATCGGCCACGAGATCGGCCACGGCTTCGACGACCAGGGCTCTCGCTTCGACGCACGCGGGGCCCTGCGGGACTGGTGGACCGAGGAGGACCGGGCGCGCTTCGACGAGCTCACTCAGCGTCTGATCGCCCAGTTCGGCGAGCTCTCGCCGTCGCAGGTGCCCGACCAGCGGGTCAACGGCGCGCTGACGGTCGGCGAGAACATCGGGGACCTGGGTGGCCTCGCGATCGGGTATGCCGCCTATCGCATCGCCACCGAGGCGGCCGGCATGCCCGAGCTCGACGGATACACCGGGCCGCAGCGCTTCTATCTCGGCTGGGCCCAGGTGTGGATGGGCGCGGCCCGCCCCGAGGAGGCCGCGCGGCTGCTCGCGATCGACCCCCACTCCCCCCAGGAGATCCGCGCCAACGCGGTGCGCAACTGCGACGGCTTCCACGAGGCCTTCGCCACCGCCGAGGGTGACGGCATGTGGTTGTCCCCGGAGGAGCGGGTGCGGATCTTCTAGGATCTGCTCGTGGCCGGGACGGGACCCGGCCGGGCAGGGACAGGGGAACGCACGTGACACGTCCACCCCGGGATCAGGGGATCGCGGGCCGGGCGCTCAGCCGACGCCAGTTCGGCGCCGTGGCGCTCGGGGCTGCCGCGACCGTGGGGCTGCCCGGCACCGATGCCGCGCCGCTGCACACCCTCGCGCAGACGCGGGCGAAGTTCGCCGGCCAGGCCCCCGGCTACTGGGGGCTCGAAGCGCCGGAGGTCATCCGGCGCTTCCCGACGGCGACCGCGGCCGGGCGGGATGCCGTCTGCCTGACCCTCGACGCGTGTGGGGGCGGCGGCTCGCTGGAGTTCGACTCACTGGTCATCGGGGTCCTGCGGATGCTGGAGACGCCGGCGACCCTCTTCATCAACCGGCACTGGGCCCAGCGCAACCGCACCGTCTTCGCCAGCCTGCTCGCAGATCCCCTCTTCGACATCCAGCAGCACGGCGACCGCCATGGCTCTGTTCGTGTGAGTTGACCGCGTTTGCTTGCGCGTTTTGACTGCGGTCTACCCGTGACGGCGGCCTCTAGCGTTGGCGAGATTTGACCGCAGTAGCCAGTGCTTCAGGGACAGGGGGCTGCCGTGCCCGCGGAAGGCGTCACGGCGTCCTGTCGCGCAGGAGGCGCAGCACGAACAGTGCGGTCGCTGCGGAGGTCAGGACTGCTACCAACAGGTACGCGGTGAGTGCTGGCAGGTCGACGACGGTGATCCGGTTGGTCCGACCAGAGAACGCCACGAGGCATCCTGCGAGGAAGCCGAGGACTGCTCCGGAGGCTAGCGGGACCAGAGTGCTTGCGCGACTGATGCTGATGATCTCCACGGGACGCAGACCGGCGCGAATCATGGTGTATCGGTCGGTCCAGGTCAGCCTCATGACGCGGTCCCCGACCTCGCGGAGGACGGCCAGGCTCAGTGCCGCTGTGGTGACGAGCCAAGCAACGAGCAGCCACTTGAAGTACAGCGGCGCGGCGAGGGTCGAGGGGGTCAGCTCCCGGATGTTCAGTGCGGGTGCGATCGGGGCGAGTGCTTGGTAGAGGGTGGAGTCGGCGAGCGGCTTGTCCTTGATGATGACTGCGGCTTCTGTGTCAACGGGGCCCGCTCGCTCGCTGGTCTGAATGCCACTCGACTCGAGAAGCGCGAGGGGTCTTCCCGACCTGATCGCTGAGCAGGCGCTGGCCCCCGACGGAGCGCAGTCGGCGAGGTTGACAGATGTCTGTCCATCGCTGTCGCGGTGGACGGGAAGGGCGGCTGCGTCCACTGAGGCCGCCGCGGCGATGACCTCGGACCACGTGGTGTTCTCTGCGCCGACCCAGTCGACGTAGGCGATGGATGCGTTCCGATTTGACGTCCCATCGAGTCGTCCATCGAGGAGGGTGCCGTAGACCGCGACACTGGAACAGCCCAGAAGAGTCAGGGCTCCCAGCAGCGCCGCGGGGCGTGCACTGTTCCTTGGGGAGAAGGTGAGCTGACGTCCTGCAAGCCAGAGGCGGGGTGCGCGGTGGCGGCTCATGGCGGCTCCCAAGAGCGCGGTCAGGAGCGGCGTCGCTAGCAGCACTCCGACGAATAGCACCATGGTTCCGATCCCGAGCAGGGTCCCGCTGAAGCGTCCCACCCAAGCCGAGACCACCATCAGAACGCCGGCGACGAGAGGCAGCAGCTCCCACCAATGCACCGATCGGGAGCCGCGACGACCGGTTGCACTCCGCACCATGCCCGAGGCCGCCGAGGCGAGACCGATCGCCACGAGCACCACGGGGAGCGTGACGATCAACGGAAGGGCGAAGGTCCCCTGCTTGAGGACCGTGCCTACCATAGGCACTGTGGTCGTCCTGCTGACCGCGAACCACCAGGTAATGAAGGCCAGCACGGCCCCCGGAACCGCTAGCGACGCAGTCTCCAAGGCGAGCAGCCACCGGACCCTGTTTGTGGCTACACCGAGCCGCATCAGCGTTGCCGCGCGGGCCGTTCGCGTCGGTGACAGCGCGCGCCCCCCAAGGCCTAGGACGACCAGCGCGGGGATCAAAAGGAGGAGAACGACCCCGAACGGCGCAATGTCCCAGCCGATAAGCGGTGGCTGGGTAGTCCACCCGGTCGGCTCCGCGGGGCCCTGAGGACCGTACCCGCGGAAGGCCAACAGGGCCCCTTCCCGGCCCAGGGACTGTCCTTCACGGGGTCGGGCATAGATGAGGGGCTCGCTCATCGTCGCCAGCCCGTCGGCGCCGATCGCCGGTCCGCCACCGGCACCAGCTCGGGACGGGAGCATTCCCAGGCTGGATGCGTCGATGCCTTGAGAGAGCAGCCCGGGTGAAAGGACCATCTCACCCGGCCCTGGAAGCCGGTCGAGGCCAGGCGGGACAGTGGTGTACCCGGCGGCGGGCGGACGCTCGCCGGGCTCCAGCCATGTCACGGGCACTTGAGCCCCGTCGATGATGATGGCGCGAGCCCGAACCACGAGGGCTGGCGACTCGTCCGGCGCGGCCCACACAGGGGAGCGGTGGCGCAAATCGGACTCGGACCGTGCTACGCCGGCCGTCACGCTCGCTGCAGTCAACAGCATGAGGGTGCCGAGGAAAAGGCTCGCGATGACGCTCAGCTGTCGCCATCGCGCCCGCGGGTCCGGGGAGTACGCCATTCGCACCGCGAGCCGCAACGTGATCATGCTGTTGGCTGTCCGATCACGGCCGTGTCGAGGATGTGCGTTCGGTCGCACACCGAGGCAACCTCCGGGTCGTGGGTGGCCATGACGAGTGTGGCGCCTCGTCGGCGCACGGAGGCGACCAGGGTCTCGACGACCTCGTCGGCGCGCTGACGATCCAGGGATGCCGTCGGTTCGTCGGCGATGACGAACGTGGCACTAGGGCGCCCCAATGCGCGGGCAATCGCGACCCGCTGTCGTTCACCGCCCGACAGCTCGGCCGGCTTGCGTCGCCCCAACCCCTCGAGCCCCACCGACGCCAAGGCGTTGTCGGCTTCGGCGAGGGCTTGGGCACGACGGACTCCGTCGAGGATCATCAGCAGTCCTACGTTCTCGCGAGCATTCAGCTCGGGGAGGAGGTCCCCGTCCTGGAACACCAATCCCAGTGCTCTGCGACGCTGCTCGGCCCGCTCGGCCGGCGAGGCTGACCCGAGATCCATGCCGAGGACTTCGACGGCACCGGAGCTCGCTTGGACCGTACCGGCCAGGAGACCAAGAAGAGTGCTCTTGCCGGATCCAGAAGGGCCCATGAGGGCGAGCACCTCACCCGGCGAGACGTCGAGGCTGGTTCGGGGCAACGCGCGGGTTGCCCCGAACCAGACCTCCGCTTCTCGCAGAGAAGCAGCGAACGTCACTTCGGGTAGACCCATGCGCCGTAGTCGTCGGCGGAGACCGGGATGACCTCGACCACCCGGTGCTTGTAGACCAGGCGGCTCGTGGACACCGAGTTGGAGTTGTTGCATCCGATGTAGTTGTCGAAGCTGTTCGTGGTACTGGATCCGGTCAGGACGTAGTCGGATCGGACTCCGTGGCCGTCGCACTCACCGTCGCGGAGGGTGATCTTCTTGCCGGTCGAGTCGTTCTGTGAGTAGTCCGATCCGCTCCTGCTCGTCTCCACCGAGACGGCCATGGCGGAGGGAACAGCCATAGCCATCAGCCCCACGCCAGCGCACACGGCCATCAGCCCGCGAGAAACCTTTGCCTTCTTCATGATCCCCCTTCCAACCCCGATGTGGTCGATCGTTTGATCGGCCTGCTGCGAACCCTAGAGTCGAAGTACCGGCTCGGCAACCGGTGGGGCGAAGATCCTCAGAAGTTCGGCACGTCGTCGTTCTGTTGGAACCGCGAGGCCGCTCTCGGAGCGCCCTGTTATGGGGCGTCCGTGACGACCCGGCGGATAGGAACCTGTGCCTCAAGGAGTCGTTCGAAGGCTCTCACTACTCTCGCGCGCTACGGCTGTGTGCGAGGCGGTAGGAGTCGGTGCCGGTTTCGATGATGGTGCCGCCGTAGGTGATTCGGTCGACGATCGCGGCGCAGAGGCGGGGGTCGGTGAAGGTCTTGGTCCAGCCGGAGAAGGACTCGTTGGAGGCGATCGCCACGGAGTTCTTCTCTTCGCGTTCGGTCAGGACCTGGAAGAGCATCTCGGCGCCGCGGCGGTCGAGCACCATGTAGCCGAGCTCGTCGATCATCAGCAGGTCCACCCGGCCGTAGCGGGCGATGGTCTTGGTCAGGACCATCTCGTCGGCGGCTTCGACGAGCTCGTTGACGAGCTTGGTGGCCAGGGTGTACTTGACCCGGTAGCCGGCCATCGCGGCCTCGGTGCCGAGGGCGATCAGCAGGTGGGACTTGCCGGTGCCGGAGTCCCCGATCAGGCAGAGGGGTTCGCCGCGTTTGACCCATTCGCTGGTGGCCAGTGTGTGGATGGTGGCCGGGTCGATGTTGGGGTTGGCCTCGAAGTCGAACCCGCGCAGGGACTTCTCCCGTGGGAATGCCGCGGCCTTGATCCGGCGTTCGGAGCGGCGCCGGGCCCGGTCGTCGCACTCGGCCAGCAGCAGCTCGGCCAGGAACGCCCGGTAGGACATCTGGTCTCGCAGTGCCTGTTCGGCCAGGTCGGGGAAGCGTGCCCGGATGGTGGGGAGCCGAAGCATCCGGCAGGCCTGGTCAACAGCGGTGTCGGCGGCCTGCTCACTCATCGTGCGGCGGCGTGCGCTCATGGTCTCCTCCGGGGAGCGGGTCGGGCCAGCCGCAGCAGCTGGTCGTAGGCGGCGACCGAGGGCAGCGGCCTCGGGTCAGGTGGCAGGCGGGCCAGCCGCCGTTGGGTCAGCGAAGCGACAATGGGCGCCTGGGTGAGCGTGTCGTGCAGGTCCGGCGCGGGCGGTCCGGCCCGCTCGGTGTCGGCGGCCTTGCGGGCCTCCAGGGCGACCGCGTCCGCGGTCCACGCCCCGACCTTCAAGGCGATCGCGAGGCCGGCCACGACCTGCTCCTGCGGCATGTGCCGATGCAGCAGGAGCACCTCGATCAGCGCCCGGGTGCCGGCGGTGTCACCGTGGGCCTTGCACGCCCCGGCCCACCACGCGTCGTGGACAGGGGTGAACTGCCCGGCCGCGCGGGCCTGCTCCAAGGCGGTGGCCCCGGGCAGCGCCCCGGGTTTGCGGATCAAGGTCTCCAGGTAATGGTCCAGGTCCAGACGGGTCCCGCCCTTGGTGAGCATCCGTTCGTGCCGGGCGACCTCGACCCGCCCGTCGAAGACCACCAAATGCGAGGCGTGCAGCAGGACCGCGACCTGCCGTCCGATCAGCCGGGCCGGGACTGAGTACCGGTTGGTGCGCACGGTGACTTGCCCGTACCGGTCGACCCGGGGATGGAACCAGCGGCCGGTCTCGTAGTGCTCCACGGGCAGCGGCTTGAGCGATGCCGCCTCCACGGCGAAGAGTTCACCGACGGTGCGTGGCCGGTCCCCGATCCGCCGCTTGTCGTCGGCGGTGTCCCACGCGTCGACCCGTGCGTTCAGCTCATCCAAAGTGGCCACGTCGGGGACGGGGACCAGGTGGTTGCGGCGGAAGCGGCCGATGTCGCCCTCGACCCCGCCCTTCTCGTGAGCGCCGCCCAAGCCGGGCTGGCAGTAGAACGCCTCCAGCCCGTAGTGCGAGCGGAACGCGACCCACCGGTCGGTCTCGACCCGCTGCCGGCTGAAGCCCAGCACCCGAGCCACCGCGGCCTTGAGGTTGTCGTAGCGGACCTTCCCGCTCGGCGCGCCACCGAGCGCGTGCAGGGCGTGCACGTGCCCTTCCAGGAACGCCTCCTGCCCGCCCGTGGCGAAGACCCGGTGCACCGCCTTGCCCGAGTACGAGAGCCGGAACGAGAACAGCTGCAGCACGACCAACTCCCCGGCCAGGCGCACCGTGACGTCTCCGAAGTCGACCTCGGCCTCCGCTCCCGGCAGGTGTGACTGTGGGACGAACGCCTCGGTCGGTGCCCGGCCCTCCTCGACCCGGATCTCTGGGCGGCGCCGGGCGACGTAGGCGCGGACCACCGCGTAGGACACGTTCCTCATGTCCTGCTCCTCGACGAGACGGTCGAAGATCCGCTTAATCGTGTGCCGCTGCTTACGTGGTGCATCCAAGTCTTCACGTAGCCACTGGTCGATGGTCGGCTTGAACCGATCGAGCTTCGATGGCCGCGCCAGTGGCTTCTTCCGCTGGGCCGGCCACGCCGACGCTTCGGCCGCGAGCACCGTCTTGCGACCCACGCCGTGCTTGGCCTGGATGGCTCGCTGGGATAGCCCGGCCCGCGAATCCCGACGGATCGCGGCATACAGCTCAACCTTGGAGGTCGTGGCCGCCATCACCTTCCTTCCGAAGCACACCGAGCGTCCCACCGCAAGACCCCGACCGCAATCAAATCTCGCGCACACAACCCCCGCGCCTCCCCGGGGTGCGGTCAGATCTCGCGAACATTCGCGGTCCAATCACACGCACGAAGCCACCGTCACGTGCCCCTCTCCGTCACTGGCCGCTCTGCCTATGGGATCCGGGGCACGGCTGACCTCGACGAGGTGTGGCAGGAGATCACCGCGGCCCAGATCTACTTCGCCCGGGAGTGGGGGCACCAGACGAGGTTCATGCGTCCCGGGACCGCCTTCACCGACGACGTCTCGGCGCGGTTGGCCCGCTGGCTCGGCCAGCCGGTCGTCGGCTTCACGGTCAACGGCGACGGAGGCGCGACCCTCGACGCCGCGATGGTCCAGGCCGAGGTCTCGCGCGCCCGGCCGGGCGACATCGTCATCGGCCACATGAACAACCCCCGCGGAGACACCGCCCTCGGGCTGGCCCGCGCCATCCGCGCGATGCGCGCCGAGGGATTGGTCTTCCGACAGCTGCGCGAGCTGATCCCGGTGTCCTAACGGGGACATTGACGCTCTGTAATGCCAATGAGCGAACGTGGTCCGCACCTTGGAGAGATTCGTTCCATCCGCGCAGACGCAAGCGCGTGTGTTCACGCGGGAACCGGGCCTGCTCGGAAAGTGCATGGTGTGCCGGGGGTGACGTGGGTCAGACTGCTGGGGTGATCACCGACGAGCGCCTGCAGCAGATGGCCGACGCACTTGCAGGCGTCCCAGGGGTCGTAGCGGTGGTCCTGGGAGGCAGCCGGGCACGAGGCACTCACCACGCCGGTTCGGATGTCGATCTCGGGCTGTACTACCGCGCGGACGATCTCGACCCGGACGCTCTGGCGCGCACGAGTGAGGCCTTCAGTGACAACGGGCGAGTCGACATCGTCGCCCCCGGCGGGTGGGGACCCTGGGTGAACGGCGGTGGGTGGCTCACCGCCAACGACACAGCCGTGGACTGGATCCTGCGCGACCTTGACCGGGTGCAGGAGCAGTGCCGCCGGGCCGTCGCGGGCGAGTACGCGTTCCACGCCCAACCGGGGCACCCGCTGGGCTTCCTCGACGTCAGCTACGCCGGTGAGGTCGCCACGAGCGTCCCGCTCGCCGACCCGCACGGCATCATCGCCGGGCTGCGTTCCATCCTTCACCCGTACCCGGTCGCGCTGCGCGCTGCCATGATGGCGAACTTGTGGCAGGCCGGGTTCCTCATCGATGCCGCCCACAAGGGACTCCCCAAGAACGACGCGGCGTACGTCATGCTCTGCTGCTCGACCGCGCTGATGGTGTGTGCGCACGCGTGGCACGCCGCGGCCGGGTCGTGGCCTACCAATGAGAAGGGTCTGGTCGTCGACGTCGCGGGGCTCGACATCGACACCCACAACTTCGCTCAGACAGCCAACGCGGTTCTCAACCCCGGGGAGTACGGCGGTGACGATCTGGCTGACGTGATCGCCACCGTGGCCGAGCTCGTCGAGGGCACTCGCAGCGCACTCAAGCCAAACCCCTGAGCACGCGCGCTCATGCCGCGCTGTGTGCTCCGCTGAGCGCTTCAGGCGATCGCTTCGAAGTGCAGCCGCAGGCCGAGGGCATGTGCGACCTTCACGACGGTGGTCAGCGAGGGGTTGCCGTACGCGGAGAGCGCCCTCGTCATCCACGCCATGCCAGCCCGCAAGCAATACCTCGACCTCCTGCCCTAGCCAGTCGGGACGTCACACTGATCTGCCTCTCCGGGGGTCTGCTGGTCCGTCGGCACGCTCAAGTGAGGTCGATATGCATGGAGAAGTTGGGGACGGCGACGCCACGGATCACGCTGTCGGGGTTGGCTCGATCCACGACGAATCCGAACTGTTCAAAGGCTGGCCGAGCTGCGCGGCTGGCCCTGGTCGTCACCGCGGTGTGCCCCCGTCCGCGTGCATAGGCAAGCACTTCCCCCACGAGGAGGCGAGCGACCCCTTGGCCGCCCGCCGACGGGGCGACGAAAAGCATGTCGAGCTCCGCGTCATCCGTTAGGTCGCAGAAACCGATCACGTCCCCGTCCAGCTCGGCCACCACGGTCCACGCCCGTTCGCGTGCTCGTCCCCACGCCGTCTCGTCGTACTCCGTCGGGCACCAGGCCTCGATCTGGACAGGAGAGTAGTGCTTTGCCGCCGTGCCACGGATCGCTTCCTGGAACACGCGGCGAGTGGGCTGCGCGTCAGCGGGCTCATACGACCGAACGTGGACCGTCACGGCCTCAGAATCGCACAGCACAACGTCCCGGAATGCCGCGTCCTGCGCTCGGCAGCAGTCAGGGACCAGAGCGTTCTTGGTGCAGATTGCGGACCCCTGGCACTGTCAGGGTCAGGGCCGAGGCGGTGAGTTGGATTACGGCTGCGACGATGAGGATGGTGGCGGCCCCCTAGGCGATCGGCAAGCGGGCCAACCACCGCGAGGCCGACCGGCAGCAGGGCGAGGCTGCACAGCCAATCGACCGACATGACACGACCCATGATCTCCGTGGGGAACTGACGCTGTAGAGCGGTCTGCAGGAGCACGTTGAAGGGCATCATCGCCAACCCGGCCACCATGTACCCGGCGATAACCCACCAGAGAGCGAATGGCGTGAGCAGCACGATGGGCACGGCGGCAAAAAGGGCGTTGAAAGCGATGGCGATCGTTCCCGGATGCCGCAACGGGATCCGCCCGATGAGCATGGTGCCGACGAGTCCGCTCAGGCTGAATGCCGACAGGACGAGGCCGTAGCTGGTCGGTCCCGCGAACCACTCCTGCGTGATGACCGGCAACAGGACCATGTGCGGCGCGACGACGAACATCGTCTGCACGGCGGTCATGGCCAGGACCGCTGCCGCCCAGCGCACCTGGCGCACAGCCGACAGTCCCTGACGGATATCTCCCACGATCGAGGCAGAGCCCTCACGGTGCAGCATCGGGGGTTCGACGATGGCCAGGATGCAGATCACGCTGACCGCGAAAGTCGCAGCGTTGACGGCGAAGGCAGCGCTGGTGCCGGCGGTCGCCACGAGGAGTCCTCCCAGGGCCGGCCCTATGACGGCCGTCGCAGCATCCGAGCCACCCCGCCAGGAGTTGGCGCTGAGGATCAGCTCATCGGGCACTAGCGCAGGCACCAGGCCGCCGGAGGCAGGGCGAAAGAAGGCCTCGCCGCTGCCCATCAGGAAGGTCAGCGCTGCGAGCAGGACTGTCGATGTATCGAGCCCCCCGGCCGAGACCACGCCGAGCACTGCCAGTCGGAACATGTCAGCGAGGATCATCGCTCGTCGCCGGGGCACGCGGTCCGCCCACACCCCACCCAAGAGTGCAAACAGCAGCGACGCCAGAATGCGACCCCCGATCACGAGCCCAACGTCACCGGCATCGCCACCGATCTCGATCACCCTGAGCGAGACGGCTACGGTGAAGAACTGGTCGCCCGCGGAACTGACCGCCTGACCGCTCCACAGCAGGCGGAAGTCCCGTAGTCCCATCGCGCTGTTCGCCAGACGCCCTGAGAGAGCGCGGCTCAACTGCGGCACCAGCGAATGCCCGCGGAGAGACGTGGATGAGACGAACGGAGGACGCCAAACAGCCTGGGCTCGCCCCTTCCAGTCTGGGCCATGTTCGACATGGTGCCAGTGAAGAGGTCATCAGTCTGCCCATGCCGCGCTGTGGTCCTGTCGGTGGCCGGCCGGCTTACTGACGTTCTGCCTTGCGCCAGATCGAGACATGGCTGGGGCTATCGCCGGTGAAGGGGGACCTGTCCCAGTCGGCCCAGCGCGATTCCAGTTGCAGGCCGGCAAGCTGTGCCATCAGGTCACACTCCGCGGGCCACGCATAGCGGAAGCGGCCGACCCCGTACCTTGTCGAACCGTCAGCCGCTGGCCGGTAGTGGTGCGATGCGCACTGCTGAGTGGCCACGTCGTAGGTGTCGAACACGAGATGGCCCTCGTCGAAGTGCATCGGGGCCAGCCTCATCCCGGGAGCCATCCGGTGCAGCTGCGGGACCCACAGCTCGATGACGAAATGACCACCAGGGCGTAGGTGACGCGCGGCGTTGCGGAAGCACTCGACCTGCTCGGCCTGGGTTCTCAGGTTCGAGATCGTGTTGAAGACCAGGAACACCACGGAGTACTCCCCGACGTGTGGCGCCGTTGCCGTGGCCATGTCACCCTCGACCACCGGGATCGACTCAGTAGGCACCTTCTGGTGAAGCTTGGCGGTCATGTGTGGGGACAGCTCGATCCCTTCGACCTTCACACCACGAGCGGCCAGTGGCACCGCAACCCGCCCCGTGCCCGACGCGAACTCGAGGGCAGGACCGTCCCCTGCAAGTTCGGCGAGGACGTCCAGCATCGGGGCAAGCACCTCTTCCGTGGAGACATCCGCGTTGTCCTCGTCGTATCGCTCGGCATCCGTCTCGTCATACATCTCGCTACTGGTCACGCCGCCAGCCTGAGCCAGATGGGCCGAAGCGTCCACGGAGTTTCCAGAGGCTGAAGTCGCTGGCCTTCCCAGAATCGCCGCCATTTCGGGCCAGCGGCCTTCGATGTCTAGCCTTTCCGGCATGACTCCCAGCGTCGTGCTCCACTTCCACCCGGGGTGGCCCTTCCAGGACAGGACGGTCCTGCAGGCGATCGCTGCGGCCGGCGTGTACCGAAGCCAGTTCGAGACCGGGACGTCGAACGGTGGGCCGACGGCATACCCCGGTGGCGACAGGTGGCGCTGGGAGAGCACCCTGTTCGACCGGAAGTACGACGACGCAGACCCCCAAGAACGGCCCGTCTACGGGGCATGGAACCGCCGCAGCGACCCCTACGGTGCATCCCCGCGATTCGGGTCGGCGTACCTGAGGCTGCGAGGGGAGGTCACCGAGCGGGCCACGTTCTGCTGGCCGGACAGCGTCTTCGAGCCGGCCTCGGTGGGCGGGCCGGAGATGCTCGACGACCTCTGCCGTCTTGCTGATGCCGCGGCGGCAGGAGGAACGCCACCGCAATCCGCCGCTCCTGACCTCCCGTTCGATGACCCCCTCAACGACTACGTCGAGGCCCACGTCCACGGTGGTCTGCTGCTCGCCCGCGATGTCGAGGCTGTTGTCGTCGACCCTTCCGACCATGAGGCATGGAGTCACGTGCTGGCACATCTCCCCTGCCCGGTCGAGGCGCACCCCGGCTACCACGTGGCCGCCGACCAGATCGACCCCGACTACCGGGGCCCGGACCCGGTGCTCCTCGCCCACGAGCTCGGAGGGGTGATCACCCCTGCGAGGCTGGCGGCGGCAGCACGGTCCGGCGAGCACGCGCCGCAATCGATCAAGTGGCTGTGGCACTGCCTGGCTCGGTTCGGCCGGCCCTGGTGACTGCGCTGCCCCCGGCTGCCAGTCGAGGTGGACTCGGTTCTTCGCCGAGCGATGCTCCGGCCGCCAGTGCTCCGGGGAGTCGCTATCCGAAGAACGCCAGGAGGTCACTCGATCGGTGGCCCGGCCCGACCCCGTCGACGATGATCGCAGTGGGTCGTGAGCTTCCTTGCCGCAACGGGGCGAGAGCGCCGTACTCCGGGCTGTCGTACCACCGCCCGGCCGCCTCGACCGATTCGAACCGCAGCAGCGTCACGAACCCCTGCCACTCACCTTCAAGCACGTGGGCGGGGAAGCCCTGCACGAGGATCTCGCCACCGTACTGGTCAAGCGTGGAATCGACCTCGGAGACATAGCGCTTCAGCTCCGCGCCTGTCTGGAGGTCGTCAGAACGGACCAGGACGTATGCAGCCTGCGTGCCCATGACACCACCCTTGCACGATGTCGCAGCGGGCCACACCCCTTCGCCGCGATGTTCGCCGTCGGGTGAGCTCACGCGGCATACCGGCACACGCGGCTTACATAAAGACCGGGCCGGTCACCTCGTGAGGTGACCGGCCCGGTCTCGTTGTCCCACAAGGGGACTGGTGTCAGATCAGACGCCGACCTTGATGCGGGCGAAGCCGGTGGCCTTGGCGCCGGCCTCCTCGAGCACCTTGGCGACGGTCTTCTTGGCGTCCTTGGCGAAGGCCTGCTCGAGCAGGACGTTCTCCTTGAAGAAGCCGTTGACGCGACCCTCGATGATCTTGGGCAGAGCAGCCTCGGGCTTGCCCTCCTCCTTGGCCGTGGCCTCGGCGACGCGACGCTCGTTCTCGACCGTCTCGGCCGGCACATCCTCGCGGGAGAGGACGGACGGGGAGAATGCCGCGATGTGCATCGCGACGTCGCGCGCGACCTGCTCGTCGCCACCCTCGGTGGCCACGAGGACACCGATCTGCGGGGGCAGGTCGGGGCTGGTCTTGTGGAGGTAGGAGGTGACGACGCCGCCCGGGGCCTCGACGCGGGCAACGCGACGGACCTCGATCTTCTCGCCAATGGTGGCGTTGGCCTCGTCGAGCAGGGCCTTGACGGTCTTGCCGGGCTCGATCTCGGACGCCAGCAGGGTCTCGGCGTCGGCCGCGCCGGTGGCGACGGCCTGGGCAAGGACCTGGTCGGCCAGCGCGAGGAACTTCTCGCCCTTGGCGACGAAGTCGGTCTCGCAGTTGACCTCGACGAGGGTGCCGACGCCGTTCTCCGCCTTGGCGGCAACGAGGCCGTTGGAGGCCGAGCGGCCCTCGCGCTTGGTGACGCCCTTGAGGCCCTTGACGCGCAGGATCTCGGCAGCCTTGGCCTTGTCGCCGTCGGCCTCGTCGAGGGCCTTCTTCACGTCGAGCATGCCCGCGGCGGTCGCCTCGCGCAGCTCCTTGATGTCAGCAGCGGTGTAGTTCGCCATGCGTTGTTGTGCTCTTTCCGTCTAGATACGAAATGGAGTCTGGTGGCTGGTGGCTCAGGCCTGCTCGGCCGGCGCCTCGGCCGCGGGGGCCTCGGCGGTCTCGGCCGCGGGGACCTCGGCAGCGGCCTCGGGGGCAGCAGCCTCGGCGGGGGCCTCGGCAGCGGCCTCGGCCTGCTCGCCCTGGAGGAGCTCGCGCTCCCACTCGGCCAGCGGCTCGTCGGCCGCGGGGGCGCCCTCGGCCTGCTCGCCGGACTTGCCCTGGCTGCGCGAGACGAGACCGTCGGCGACGGCGTCGGCGATCACGCGGGTGAGCAGGGTGACCGAGCGGATGGCGTCGTCGTTGCCCGGGATCTTGTAGTCGACCTCGTCGGGGTCGCAGTTGGTGTCGAGAATCGCGATGACCGGCAGGCCGAGCTTGCGGGCCTCGTCAACGGCGAGGTGCTCCTTCTTGGTGTCGACGATCCAGACGGCCGAGGGGACCTTGGCCATCGTGCGGATGCCGCCGAGGGTCCTCTCGAGCTTGTCCTTCTCGCGCTTGAGGATGAGGAGCTCCTTCTTGGTGTGACCGGAGCCGGCCACATCGTCGAAGTTGATCTCCTCGAGCTCCTTCAGGCGCGTGAGGCGCTTGGAGATCGTGTTGAAGTTGGTGAGCATGCCGCCGAGCCAGCGGTGGTTGACATAGGGCATGCCGACGCGCGTCGCCTGCTCGGCGATGGGCTCCTGGGCCTGCTTCTTGGTGCCGACGAACAGGATCGAGCCGCCGTGGGCGACGGTCTCCTTGACGAACTCGTAGGCGTTGTTGATGTAGGTCAGCGACTGCTGGAGGTCGATGATGTAGATGCCGTTGCGCTCGGTCATGATGAAGCGCTTCATCTTGGGGTTCCACCGGCGGGTCTGGTGCCCGAAGTGGACGCCGCTCTCGAGCAGCTGGCGCATGGTGACGACGGCCATTGCCGTTCTCCTTGTGTTTCGGTTGTCAGTTGGTCCTGGCGCCTGCGAACGCACCCCACCGGTTCCTCAGGGGCTGGGCCCTGCGGCATACCGGACTGCCGTGGTGCGCCCCCGCTTCGTGGTGATCCAGTCAGCGGGCGGAAGACGCGCGAATTCGACTCGCTGCGCCCGTGGGGACACGGGAACAGACGGGTCGTGCCTCCAGACTACCGGCCGGTGGGGGTGGCGGAGAAATCCGGGGCGACGCCCGGCCAGGGTGCTCCCGGTGCAGCTGGGCGGCCACCGAGAGGATGCGCCCCTCCCCTCCTCGCGGGCCGATCAGCTGGGCCCCGATCGGCCATCCCTCGCGGCTGAGCCCGGCGGGGACGCTGGCCCCCGGGTGGCCGCTGACGTTGAGCAGCGTCGTGAACGCGATGAAGGGCATCGAGCGCGTCATCGCGTGCAGGCTGCCGGCCGCGTCGAGCTGTCCGATCGCCGGCGGGAGCGCCGCCATCGTGGGGGTCACCAGCAGCGCATAGGGAGCGAGTATGCCGTCAAGCCGGTCCGCGACCCGCTCCCCGTCCCTGCGTGCCCGGGCGAGCACCGGCCCCCGCGCCCACGCGCCCATCGAGGCGGTATGCCGCGTGCGCGCCTCCAGTCGCTCGGGGTGCTCCACGCGCCGGGTCTCCTCGCGGATGGAGGCGAAGAACTGCGGCACGAAGGACGCGGTGGGATAGGGCCAGTCCGGCTCGATGCGCTCCACGTCGTGGCCGAGACCGGCCAGCAGCCCGGCGAGCGCCTCGACCGCCTGCCGCACCTGGGGGTCGACGGCCATGCCGGGCACGACGTTCTTGGTCGTCCACGCGATCCGGAGCCGGCCCGGCTCGGTGCGGGCCTGCTCGAGGAAGGGCCGCCCCGGCGGCTCGGCGTGCCAGCGGTCGCTCGGCAGCGACCCGCTGATCACGTCATAGACGAGCGCCGAGTCCTCTGGCGTGCGGGTGATCGGGCCGATCGTGCCCAGCGCCTCCCACAGGTCGGGGTGGGGACCGGCGCTGACCCGGCCGCGCTGTGGTTTGAGGCCGAACAGGCCACAGCAGCTCGCGGGGACGCGGATCGAGCCGCCGCCGTCTCCCCCGATCGCGACCGGCACCATCCCGGCCGCCACAGCGGCAGCCGACCCTCCGCTCGACCCGCCGGGCGAGCGCGTGAGATCCCACGGGTTGTGGGTCATGCCGTGCCGGCGGGACTCGGTGAAGGGGAACTGGCCGAACTCCGGCATGTTGGTCTTGCCGACCACGATGGCGCCCGCCGCCCGCAGTCGGCGCACGACCTCGGAGTCCTCAGCTGCCGGCGTGGAGTTGCCCAGACCGCCGTGCGTGGTGACCAGGCCCGCGACGTCGTCCTCCTCCTTGACCGCGACCGGGACCCCCGCGAGCGGCCCGTCGCGTCGGGGGTCTCCCCGTCCAGGGCGACGGCCTCGGCCAACGCGGCCTCGCGGCATACCTGCGTGAAGGCCCCGATGGGCCCGTCCAGCTCGGCGATCCGCGCGAGCGCGGCCTCGACGCCCTCGACGGCGCTGAGGTGGCGCGAGCGCACAGCCTCGGCGTGCTCGATCGCGGACAGGCGGGCCAGCGAAGCGGCGTCCATGCGCTGATCGTAGGGGGGCCGGCGCCGGCCGAGGCAGGTAGCGTCGACCGACATGAGCGACGCGGACGTGACCCGACCCGACCCGGCCTCGATCGCCGGACACGAACGGCTGGCCGCCTTCGGCGAGACGATCTTCGCCGAGATGAGCGCACTGGCCGCGCGCACCGGCGCGCTCAACCTGGGCCAGGGCTTCCCCGACACCGACGGTCCCGCGGTCGTCCTCGAGGAGGCGATCGCGCAGATCCGCGGCGGGCGCAACCAGTACTCCCCCGGCATGGGCGAGCCCGAGCTGGTCGCGGCGGTCGTCGAGCACCAGCGCCGCTGGTATGGCCTGGACGTCTCCGCGCCCGGCCAGGTCATGGTGACCGCCGGTGCCTCCGAGGCGCTCGCCGCGGCATTCCTCGCGCTGCTGAAGCCGGGCGACGAGGTCGTCATGCTCGAGCCCTACTACGACATGTATGCCGCGCTGACCTCGCTCGCGGGCGGTGTGCGCCGGACCGTGCCGATGCGCTTCCCGGACTTCGCGATCGACGAGCAGGTGCTGCGCGCTGCCTTCTCCGAGCGCACTCGCCTGGTCATCCTCAACACGCCACACAACCCCACCGGGCGGGTGCTCACGCGCGAGGAGATGGAGCTGATCGCCTCTCTCGCAAAGGAATTCGACGCGGTCGTGGTCACCGACGAGGTCTATGAGCACCTCGTCTTCGACGACCTGGAGCACATCCCCATGGCCACGCTGCCGGGGATGGCCGAGCGCACGCTGACGATCTCCTCGGCGGGCAAGACCTTCTCGGTCACGGGGTGGAAGATCGGCTGGGTCACCGGGCCCGCCGAGCTGGTGCGGCAGGTGCGCTCGGTCAAGCAGTTCCTCTCGTTTGTGCCGCCGGCGCCCTTCCAGCCAGCGGTCGCCGTCGGGCTGGGGCTGGACGACGCGGCATTCGAGCAGATCAGGGGTGGGCTCCAGAAGCAGCGCGACATCCTCGTCGAGGGGCTGCGCGCCGCGGGTCTGACGGCGTCGGTGCCGCAGGCCGGCTACTTCGTCGTCGCCGACGCCGCGCCGCTGGGCGCCGTCGACGCGCTCGACTTCTGCCGCACGACCCTCCCCGCGACCGCAGGGGTGGTGGGGGTGCCCGTCTCGGGCTTCTGCGATGACCCCGATGCCGCCCGCACGCTGGTGCGGTTCGCCTTCTCGAAGCGCCCGGAGGTGCTCGAGGAGGCCGCGCGGCGGCTTCAGTCGCTCGGCTCCTGACCGAGGGCCCGGCGCCTGTCCACAGGGCGCCGGCTGCCCGGCTGCTCGTCCACAGCACTGCCCCGCCCGCTGGCCGCCGGGGGGGCTCGCGCGGGAGCGTCGGCGTATGCGTCACCGAATGCTCGTCCCCGCTCTCGTGCTCACCACACTCACCGCCGCACCGGCCATCGCTGGCGTCGGCCATGCCGTCCGCTCGCCGGGCACGGTGACGGCGCCGGCCCGGGCAACCGACGGAGTCGGCCCCGTGGTCTCTGCCCGGGTGGGCGGCGCTGGGGCTGGCGGCGACAGCGCGGGCCCGGGCCGGGTCGCCGCGGGGGGATCAACCCCGCCTGACGCCCTCGGACCGGGAGCCGAGGCAGGCGCGTCACCCGTCAGTCGGGCGGGGATGCGGGGCCGCTGGCTGTGGCCGCTCGAGCCGCGCCCGCCGGTGGTCCACCGCTTCGCGCCGCCCTCGCACCGCTATGGCGCCGGCCACCGTGGCGCCGACCTGGGCAGCCGGGCTGGGGCACCCGTCCTCGCCGTCGCGGCCGGGCGGGTCACCCACGTGGGCGTGATCGCCGGGCGCGGGACGGTCTCGGTGCTGCATGCCGACGGCATCCGCTCCACCTATGAGCCGCTCACCCCGTCGGTGGCCGTCGGCGCGGCCGTCACCCAGGGCAGCCAGATCGGCACTCTCGCCCCGACCCCCGGGCACTGCGCACCGGCGACCTGCCTGCACCTGGGCGCGATCCGCGGCGAGAGCTATCTCGACCCGCTCGCCCTGCTGGGCGCGGCGCCGGCCATCCTGCTTCCGCTGGGCGCGGTGGCTCAGGCGCCGATGGGATAGGGCCAGGCCGTGCAGCCCTGGAGGCCCAGGGTCTGCTGGAGCATGACGGGGGCGCGCCGGCCCTTGGCCGGGCAGCCGGCGTGGCCGTGGCCGAGCCCGTGGCCGACCTCGTGGCTGATCAGATAGACGCGGTAGCGGGCGAGGTTCTGGCCGTAGGCGTCGGCGCCCTCCATCCACCGTCGGGTGTTGATGACCGCCCGGCCGTTGTTGAAGCAGGAGACCGCGCCCTTGGTCGACAGCGGTGCGCAGAGGCGGTCGGTCGTGGCCGGGCTCGTGAGGGTCACCCGCAGGTCGGGGCGGCGTGACTTGGCCTGGGCAGGGCTGAGATAGACCAGCCGCAGCGAGTCCTTGCGCTGCCAGCCGCTGGGGTGCCCCAGGATCTGCGGCACGGCGGCGGCGAACTCGGCCGTGTCGAGGCCGAGGCCTCCCTCGGCCTCGACGGTGTAGGTCACGGTGCGCCCCCTCGTGGCGGGCGCGGGCGCCTTGGCGGCCAGGACAGCGAACGCGCCGGTGCCCTTGGCGACCACCGGACGGGTGGGCGAGACCGGGCCGAGGGCGGGGGTGATCGCCGGCCGCGCGGCACTGGCCCGGGCGGTCGGGGACGCGGTGGCCGCAGACGTGGCCGCCGTGCTGGCGGCGCTGCGCGGGGTCGAGCCCGGGTCGTCGTGGGTGACCGCCATCGCGATGCCGCTGACACCGAGCGCGAGTGCGGTGGCGCCGACGACCGTGCGGCGCAGGCGCACCTCGCGGCTGGGTCCACGCCGGCGGGCGGCCCGGGTGGGGCGGCTCTCCTCGGACCCGGGCGTCAGACGCTCGCGCGCCTGCTGGGTGCCCTGGGCGGCCCGGTGTCGGGCCTCGTGGGCCCCCGTGGCCGCGCGGTCGCGGGCCTCGCGGGCACCCTGCGCGGCGCGACGACGCGCCTCCTGGGCACTCTGCGCGGCGCGGGCCCGCCAGTCGGCGGTGCGCTCGCTGAGCAGCTCGACGAGATCGGAGCGGTCACGCCCGTGTCGGCCACCGCGTGTGGGCTCAGGCACGGGGATGCGCCTGCTCATAGGTCGTGCGAAGCCTGTCCACGGAGACATGAGTGTAGATCTGGGTGGTCGCCAGCGAGGAATGGCCCAGCAGCTCCTGCACGAGCCGCAGGTCGGCCCCGCCCTCGAGCAGATGCGTGGCGGCGCTGTGCCGCAGCCCGTGCGGGCCGATGTCGGGTGCCGTGTCGACATGGGCGAGCAGCCGGTGGACGGCCTCCCTGATCTGGCGGGCGTCGGCCCGTCGCCCGCGCCGTCCGAGCAGGAGCGCGGGCCCGCTCTGCGCGGTCACGACCCGGGGCCGCCCGGCGTCGAGCCACTCCCGCAGGGCCCGCTCCGCCGGCTCGCCGAACGGCACCCGGCGCTCCTTGGCGCCCTTGCCCATGACCCGGACCACCCGGGCCGCGAAGTCGACGTCGTCGATGTCGAGCCCGACGAGCTCGCCGACGCGGATGCCACTGGCATAGAGCAGCTCGAGGGCGGCACGGTCCCGCAGCGAGATGGGGTCGCCGTCATCGGCTGCCACGGCTGCGACGTCGAGCAGGGAGGTGGCCTCTCCCTGCTTGAGGACACCGGGCAGGCTCTTGACCCTCTTGGGAGCCACGAGTCGCAGCGCCGGGTCCTTGGGCACGGCGCCGGTGCGGGTGGCCCAGGCAAAGAAGGTGCGGGCGGCGGCCGCCCGCCGGGCGATCGTGGCGCGCGCGACGCCCCGGCCCGTCTGGTCGGCCAGCCAGGCACGCAGGTCGCGCAGCGTGACCTCGCCCAGCGGGATGCCACCCTGCGCGTCGAGGAAGGCGGTCAGCGTCGCCAGATCGCCGAGATAGGCCCGGATCGTGTGCTCGGACCGCCCGCGCTCGGCACGCAGGTGCCGCGCGTAGGCGTCGAGCAGATCGGGCAGGTCGGGCATGCCCCAACGGTCGCACACCCTCCGTGACCTGCAGGGCAGGCCGCGCCGGTGTGCGCCCCGCCGGGGAGCGGCGTGCCCCGGTCTCAGCGATCCGAGGCGCGCTTCCACAGGCCCGAGGATGTGCGCTCGGCCAGGCCCACGAGCTGGAGCCGGCCGAGTGCCGACATGGTCGCCGGCACACTCGCCGCGACCGTCACCGCGATGCGCTCGGCCCCGACGGGCGCGCGGACCGGCAGCGCGGACAGGACTGCCCGGTCGGCCGGCGAGAGCTGGGCGTCCGGCCCCTCGAAGAGCGTGGGCTGGGCCAGGTCGGCGCCGAGGTCACCGAACAGCTCGGCGGCCTCGGCGGCATCGGTCACCAGCGTCGCCTCGTTGTCCCGGATGAGCTGGTGACAGCCCGCCGAGGACATCGAGGTCACCGGACCGGGCACCGCGGCGACGGGCCGGTGCAGCGCATTGGCCCAGCCGACCGTGTTGTGCGTGCCCGAGCGCATCCCGGCCTCGACGACGAGGACGCCGTCGGACAGCGCGGCGATGAGCCGGTTGCGGCTGAGGAAGCGACTGCGCAGCGGCGCCCACCCGGGTGGCGACTCGCTGACCACCGCACCGGACCCGGCGATCGCCGCGAGCAGCCGGTCGTGGGCGCGCGGGTAGGGACGGTCGATCCCGCACGCCAGGACGGCGACCGTGCGGCCGTCGGCGGCCAGTGCCGCGCGGTGGGCGGCACCGTCGATGCCGTATGCCGCGCCGGACACGATCGTGAAGCGCGCGTCGACAAGCCCGGTCGAGATGTCGGCCGCGACGCTCTCGCCGTATGCCGTGGCGGCCCGGGAGCCGACCACGGCCACGCTGCGGGTGGCCAGCCTCGAGAGGGGCTCGCTGCCTCGCGCCCAGAGGCAGTGGGGCGGCGCTGCGAGCCCGTCGACGCCGGTCGGCCAGGCGTCATCGCCCGGCACGAGGATGTGGGCGCCCAGACGGTGGGCGATCTCGAGATCGCGGTCGATGTCGAGATCGGCCAGGCGCCGCTCGACCCGGGTCAGCAGCGCGGGCAGGTCGGGCAGCCGCAGCAGGGCCGCCTGGGGGCCGTGCTCGGCCACCAGCGCCTGGACGTCCTTGTCGACCGCCTCGGCCAGCCGCGCCCACGCGATGCGGGCACGCCGGTCGCGCTCGCCCGGTGTGGCACCCAGGGCCCGGTCGACGGCGCCCTCGGCCAGGCGGACCCGGCCGATCATGCCGACGCCTGGAGCTGCTGGCGCAGCGACAGCGCCGTGCCGATGTCCTCGGCCGTCGGCGCCGGGGCGCCGCGCAGGTCGGCGCAGGTCCACGCCACGCGGATCACCCGGTCATAGCCGCGCAGGGTCAGGGCCCCGCGGTCGAGGGCCCGGTCGATCAGACCGGTCGCCGACGTGGGCAGTCGCCACGGGGCCCGCCGCAGCAGGGCACCGGAGACCTGGGCGTTGAGCGCCACCCCGGGCAGCGCGCTCCAGCGGGCAGCCTGCACCGCCCTGGCCTCGGCCACCCGGGCGGCCACGGTGGCGCTGTCCTCGCCGCGGTCGGCCGCCAGGCTCGCCCGCGTGACGGCCTGCACCGCGACCTGGAGGTCGACCCGGTCGAGCAGGGGGCCGGAGATGCGGCCCACATAGGCCCGTCGGCGCAGGGGCGTGCAGGTGCACGCCAGTCCCTTGCCGCTCCCCTGGCCGCACGGGCAGGGGTTGGCCGCCATGACGAGCTGGAAGCGCGCCGGGAACCGGACGGACTGGGTCGCGCGCGCGACGACGACCTCACCGGACTCCAGCGGCTGGCGCAGCGCCTGGAGCACGCTGCTGCGGAACTCCGGCACCTCGTCGAGGAAGAGCACCCCGTGGTGCGCCTCCGAGATCGCGCCGGGGCGCACCAGCCCGCTGCCGCCACCGACCATCGCTGCGGTCGACGCGCTGTGGTGGGGCGCCACAAAGGGCGGGAGCCCGCCCAGGGTCGGGCTCGAGTCCATGCGACCGGCAACGGACCGGATCGCCAGGACGTCGAGCGACTGTGCCAGCGACAGCTCGGGCAGCAGGGTGACCAGCCGCTCCGCGAGCATGGTCTTGCCCGCACCCGGCGGGCCCATGAAGAAGAGGTGGTGCCCGCCGGCGGCCGCCAGCTCGAGTGCGAACCTGGCCTCGGGCTGGCCGGCGACCTCGGCCAGGTCGGGCCGGCTGGCTGCTGGCCCCGCATCGGGTGGGGCGGCGGGGAGCGGCGAGTCGGGCAGGGCCCCGCCGCCGGCCATCTCATAGCGGGCGATCAGGTCGGAGAGCGTTGGGGCGCAATGGATCCGGACGCCGTCGACGAGTGCCGCCTCAGCGGCGTTTGCCTCCGGCACCCACACATCGCCTACGCCCGCGTCACGCGCGGCCAGGACCGCCGGGAGGATCCCCCGCACGGCGCGGATGGAGCCGTCGAGCCCGACCTCCCCGATGTGCACGACGCGATGCGCCGCCGGTGCCTTGACCCGGTCCATCGTCTGGAGAAGGGCCACCGCGATGGGCAGGTCGAAGCCGGAGCCGGTCTTGGGCAGCGACGCCGGCGAGAGGTTGACCGTGATCCGCTTGAGCGGCACGGCATAGCCGCCGACGGCGCAGGCCGCTTTGATGCGCTGGGGTGACTGGGCGCACGCGGCGTCTGGCAGGCCCGAGACCTGGAAGGCCGGCAGGCCGTCGGCCATGAACGCCTCGACCTCGACGATGGCCCCGTCGATGCCGGTCAGGGCGATGCCGCGGGTGCGCCCGAGAGTCATCGCTCGACCCCCGCGACATGGCGCACGAGCACCTCGCCGCGGCGTGGGACCAGCACGCCGATGACGTCGATGCGCACGTCCGCGACGCTGCGCTCCTGCTCGGCCAGCCAGGCAGCGGCCAGCCGCCGCAGCCGGGCGGCCTTGCGCCAGGTGACGGCCTCGACGGGGTCACCGAAGGCGGTGTTGCGGCGGGTCTTGACCTCGCACACCACCAGCGTGGCGCCGTCGAGGACGACGAGGTCGATCTCGCCGTCCCGGCAGCGCCAGTTGCGGTCGAGGACCGTGGCCCCGCGGTCGCGGTAGAAGCGCGCGGCGAGGTCCTCGCCGAAGGCGCCGAGCTCGCGGCGGCCGTCGGGACGGGTCTGCTGTGGAGTGCCCATGCCGGACAGCCTCCCGAGGTGGCGGCGCAGGGGTCAGACCCGGGCGGACGCGCTGTGGACGGGCGTGGTCGGGGCAGCGCCCCTGTGGACGGCCAGCCGTGCTCAGGACGGCCGGGACGGCATACCCTCGGATGGCGGTCGCCGGCGCGCCAGCCCTAGAAGCGGGACTCCCCCGGCATCTCGAAGTCGGTCTTGGCCAGCTCCTCGACGTTGACGTCCTTGAAGGTCACCACGCGCACGCTCTTGGCGAAGCGGGCCGGACGATAGATGTCCCACACCCAGCAGTCGCTCATCTGCACGTCGAAGTAGACCTCGCCGCCGTCGTTGCGCGCGCGCACGTCGACGCTGTTGCACAGATAGAAGCGCCGCTCGGTCTCGACGACGTGGGAGAAGAGCCCGACGACATCGCGGTACTCCCGGTAGAGCGCAAGCTCCATCTCGGTCTCATAGCGCTCGAGGTCCTCTGAGCTCATCCGTCCTCACCACACTCGGCCAGCGCCGCGGCCACCGCGGCATGGTCCCCATCATCACCCATCGTGCCGGGCAGCCGCCACGAGCGTCGGTGCACCAGGCTCGGACCGTGCGCGGCGAGCGCCTCGAGGTGCTCCGGCGCGGCATACCCCTTGTTGTGCACAAAGCCGTATGCCGCATGCTCGCCGTCGATCTCGCACATCAGCCGGTCCCGGGTCACCTTGGCCAGCACGCTGGCGGCGGCGACCGAGGAGCACTTGAGGTCGGCCTTGATCATCGTCGTCACCGGCGGGGGCGGCGGCTGCTCGCCGGCCAGCGCCAGCAGCCCCATCTGCTCGGGCGGGGTCAGCCAGTCGTGGTTGCCGTCGAGGATGACCAGGTCGGGCACGAGCGCGAGGGCCTGGAGCGCCCGCGTGCCGGCCAGGCGCAGGGCGGCGATGATGCCGATCTCGTCGATCTCCTCGGGCCACGCGTGGCCGACGGCGTGGCCGACACACCAGCGCTCGATCCGCGGGACCATCCGCTCGCGGGCCAGGGGGGTGAGCAGCTTGGAGTCGCGCACGCCCTGGGGGGCGGTGCGGCTGGCCTCGTCGATGAGGACGACGCCGACGGTCACCGGGCCGGCGAGAGCCCCGCGGCCCACCTCGTCCATGCCGGCGAGGAGGCGGTATCCGTCACGCTGGAGGGCCCGCTCGACCCGCAGGCTGGGCTTGCGCGGGCCGGGGCTGCGGCGGGCGGCAGGTCCGCGCGCCGCGGTGCTCATGGTGTGCCTGCCGCCGCGGGGGTGGGAGCGGCGGCGGTGGGCACGGTCGCGAAGCTCGAACTGGGGTTGGACAGCCAGGTCGCGTGGCTGAACGGCCACACGAGGGCGACAGCCCGCCCGACGACCCGGTCGATCGGCACGGAACCCTCGGAGCCGGTGCCGGACGGGTCGTGGAAGCGGGAGTCGGAGGAGTCGGAGCGGTGGTCGCCCATGACCCAGACCCGGCCCTCGGGCACGGTCACCGAGAAGGGCACCTCGCTGGGCTTGTTGCCCTTGAGGACATAGGGCTCGGAGATCGGTGTGCCGTTGACGGTGAGCCAGCCGTCCTTGCTGCAGCAGGCGACCTTGTCGCCCGGCAGGCCGATGACGCGCTTGATGAGGTGGTTCTCGGCGGTGTCGGGCATGAGGCCGACGAACATCAGCGCCTTGCGGACCGGGGTCATCACCGGGCCGTAGTCGACGGCCGGGGCGGCCGGGCCGAGCCAGCTGCCCGGGTCCTCGAAGACGACGATGTCGCCGCGCTTGAGCTCCATCGGGCCGGGCGTGAGCTTGCTGACGATGACCCGGTCGTCGACCTGGAGGGTGTTCTCCATGGACCCGGAGGGGATGTAGAAGGCCTGGATCAGCCAGGTCTTGACCACGAAGGAGATCGCGAGCGCGAGCGCGGCGACGACGAAGAACTCCTTGATGGCGGCACCGAACGCCCCTCCGGCACCCGTCGAGGGCTCGCTGTCGGAGGCATGCCGACCGCTCGCGCCGCGGCTGGAGGCGGTGTCACTGGTGTCACTCACGGGGACATCCTCCCCCGGCCGGCTGTGAGCCGGTCGCAGGCCGGGCGCGTCGCCCTCGCCGGCGGGCGCGGCATACTCGTCGCGGTCGAAGCCGCCGCGCCGGGGCTCGGGCACGCGGTCCGGGGTCTCCCTGCTCACGGGCTCTCCTTCTGTCGGGGGATGTCGGCCAGCGACGGGGCGCCGGGGATGGCGCCGCCGGCGTCGAGCGGCCAGTAGACACGGGCGGCGCGGCCGACGACGTCATCGGTCGGCACCATGCCGCCACCGGGCTTGCCGAGGCGGGAGCGGGAGTCGCTGGAGTGGGCGCGGTTGTCGCCCAGGAGCCACAGGCGCCCCTCGGGCACGGTCACGTCGAAGGGCACGTCGCTCGCCCCCACACCGGCGGCGAGATAGGGCTCGGCGACGCGCTGGCCGTTGATGGTCAGCACGCCGTCCTGGACGCGGACCCGGTCGCCGGGCAGACCCGCGACCCGCTTGACGAAGTCGGTCTCCCCGAGGTCGATGCCGACCACGCCCGCGGCTCCCCCGACGAGGCGGCCCACGATGCCGTCGGCATAGGCCGGGCGCTCGGCGTCGGTGAGGGTGCCGGTGCCGTCGACCACGACGACGTCGCCGCGGCGCAGCTCGCCGCCGGAGACCGTGCGGTCGACCAGGATGCGCTGCCCCGGTCGGAGCGTGGGCTCCATCGACTCGCTGGAGACATAGAAGGTCTGGACGAGGAAGGCGCGCACGAGGGTGATGAGCAGCAGCGCGCCCACCACGAGCGCGAGCGCCCGCAGGAGGGAATGCCGCGACCCGGCCCCCGCCGGGTGGGCGGGGACCGGGTCGTCGAAGCGGGTGCCGGCAGTCATCGATGTGAGCCTAACGGCGCGGACTGGCCGGGCGTGATCGCGTCAGGCGCGCGTCACTTCGCGGCGGGCGTCTCGCGACGCTCCTTGATCTTGGCGGCCTTGCCGCGCAGGTCGCGCAGGTAGTAGAGCTTGGCGCGACGGACGTCACCGCGGGTGACGACCTCGATCTTGTCGATGACCGGGGTGTTGATCGGGAAGGTGCGCTCGACACCGACGCCGAAGGAGACCTTGCGGACGGTGAAGGTCTCGCCGACGCCACCGCCGTGGCGGCGGATCACGACGCCCTTGAAGACCTGGACGCGGGAGCGGGTGCCCTCGATCACCTTGACGTGGACGTTGACGGTGTCACCGGCGCGGAAGGCCGGGACGTCCTCGCGGATGGAGGCCTTGTCGAGCTCGTCGAAACGCTGCATGGCGTGTCTGCTTTCCTGGTGGCGCCACAGGTCGCCGCCCATGTTCGGGTGGTGCACTTGTCAGTGAGGGGCCTGCCGCCGCGTGCCGCTCGCGCGGGCACTCCCCCTGTGGCAGGGGCGGTGGGTGTCAGACCAAGGGTCAATGATGCCAGAGTCGGGCCCCCACCTGAAATCGTCCCGAGGTCTCCCCGCGGCCTGGCCACGACCGAGCAGTGGTATGCCGCGTGGCCGGGCCGGCCACGCGGCATACCGTTGGGTGGTGAGCATCGATCCCGGCTGGCCGGTCGCCGTCGCACTGGCGCTCCTGCTGGCCATCGCCCTGACCGCCCACCGCGTCGCCGGCACCGGCCTGGAGCGCTCGGCCGTGACCGCGGCGCTGCGCGCCACCCTCCAGCTCGGCGTGGTCTCGCTGGTGATCGCAGCGGTGGTGCGCAACGTGTGGCTCTCGCTGCTGTTCTCGCTGGTGATGTTCGTCGCGGGCGTCTTCACGACGGCCAAGCGGATCGACGCACCGGGCAGCCGGCCGTGGGCGGCCGTGGCGATGGCGGCCGGGATCCTGCCGGTCATCGCGGTGATCCTCGCGACCCGGACCATCCCCTTCGAGGGCATCGCCCTCATCCCCGTCCTGGGCATCGTCATCGGCAACGCGATGACCGGCCACACGCTGGTCGGGCGGCGGGCCTTCGCGGCGCTGCGCGAGGAGCGCGGCGACTACGAGGCGGGCCTGTCGATCGGGCTGCTGCCCGCGCAGGCGATCCGGGAGGTCATCCACCGCCGCACCCCGGAGGCCCTCATCCCGGGGCTGGACCAGACCCGCACGACCGGGCTGGTGACACTGCCCGGCGCGTTCATCGGCGTCATGCTCGGCGGCGGCTCCGCGGTGCAGGCGGGCACCGCACAGCTGCTCGTCCTGGTCGGGATCATGGCCGCGCAGACCGTCACCGCCGCGGTCGAGGAGCGCCTCATCGCCGCCCGGCGGATCATCCCCGAGGACCTGCGGCCGCTGCTCCACGACTGAGGCCTGTCAAGGCGACTTGTCGTCAAGCACCCTTGACATTGACAAGGGTGCTTGACATGCTGGGGGCATGACCAGCACCCGTCCGATCAGCCTCTTCAACCGCATCTTCGTGCCGCTCCTCCTGATCGGCGCCGGCGCCGCCTTCTGGCGCGACGCACCCCAGGTCGGGATCGCGGTGCTCCTGGCCGTCGCCTTCGTCGGCGTCACGATCTGGCGCGCCCAGCGCGGGATGGGCAGCGCCTATGAGCGGGTCAACGCCCTCCAGCCCTATGACGAGCGCGACCGCGAGCTGACCATGACCGGCTTCGGCTACCTCGGCATGGCCCTGTTCATCGTCCAGACCCTGCTCTTCCTGTATGCCGCGGTCACGCACGGCGACATCACCGGCGAGGCCGTGCGCCTGCTGGCCGTGTGCCTGATCAGCATCGTGGCGACGACCGTCGCGGTCCGGCGCGGCTGATGCGCAACGACCTGAGGTCCCTGCGCGCCGAGCGCGGGCTGTCGCAGCAGGCGCTCGGCGACGCCCTCGGCGTCTCGCGCCAGACCGTCAACTCGCTGGAGGTCGGCAAGTACGACCCCTCGCTCCCCCTCGCGATCCGGATCGCCCGCTTCTTCGGCCGCCCGGTCGAGGACATCTTCCACCTCGACGACTAGGCCAGCGCGCCCGGGCCGGGCACGGCGGCATACGCCATCTCAGCGCACCAGCATCGCCCGGACGGCCTCGCGGGTATCACCGCCGGTGCCCACCGCCGCCCGCATCCGCTGGTAGCCGGCGCCACGCGCGACCATGTCCTCGATGCCGGCGAGCTCGGCCTCGCAGCCGAGCTTGCGGGCCGTCGGCGCCAGCTGCTCGAGCAGCTGGATCAGGTGGTCGGTCACGAGCATCTCGCTGGACCGGGCGTCGGTGATGACGATGGCGTCGAGGCCGTAGCGGGCGGCGCGCCACTTGTTCTCCTGGACATGCCACGGCGGCAGCGGCGGGGGCAGCACGCCGCTGTCGAGCTGCTCCTCGAGATGGACGACGAGCGCGTGGGTCAGGGCCGACACCGCGACGACGTCCTCGAGCCGGGCAAGACCGTCGAAGGCGCGCACCTCGATCGTGCCGAGCCGCAGGGACGGGCGGATGTCCCAGCGCAGCTCGCTCGTGTCGTTGACGACGCCGGTGGTCAGGACATCGCCGAGATAGCTGCGATAGCCGGCCCACGACTCGAACTGGAAGGGCAGCCCGGCCGTCGGCAGCTGCTGGAAGAGCATGGTGCGGTTGCTCGCGTAGCCGGTGTCCTCACCGCCCCAGTAGGGCGAGGACGCGGTCAGCGCCGTGAGGTGCGGGTGATAGGTGAGCAGCCCGTTGACCAGGGGCCAGACCTTGGCGGCCGAGCGCACCCCCACGTGGACGTGCACGCCAAAGATGACCATCTGCCGACCCCACCACTGGGTGCGGTCGATCAGCTCGGCATAGCGCTCGCCGTCGGTGACCTGCTGGTCCTCCCACCGGGCGAACGGGTGCGATCCACCGCCGAACAGGTCCACCCCGAGCGCGTCGGCGGCCGAGCGCACCCGGTCGAGCCCGTCGCGCAGGTCGTCGGCGGCCTGCGCGGCATTGGCGCACACCCCGGTGACGATCTCGACGGTGTTGGTGAGCATCTCGCCGGTGATCGTCGAGCGCGACGGCCCGGAGTGGCCGTGCTCGGGGGTGTGCGCGCCCGCGGGGTTGTCGGCCTCGACCCGCGCGAGCAGCTCCTGCGCGTGCGGGACGAGCTCGAGGGTCGTCGGGTCGACCAGCCCCAGCTCCCACTCGACGCCGAGGGTCTGGCCCGGCGAGGCGTTGAAGGTGAGCGGCGGCCCGCCTGCGGGCTCCGGCACAGCGCCCATGTCGCGGTCCTCTCCCCCTGGTGGCATGGCGTCGGCCAACTCTACTTAACGCCGCGTGATGACTTGCATAAGCCCCCGTTCCGAGGGCGGTATGCCGCGGCCGCGCCCTCAGCCGCGCAGCACCTTGTCCATCGCCTTGCCCTTGGCGAGCTCGTCGACGAGCTTGTCGAGATAGCGGATCTGCTGCATCAGGGGGTCCTCGACGTCCTGGACCTTGACGCCGCACACGGACCCGGTGATCAGGGAGGCGTTGGGGTGCAGGTGCGCCTGGGCGAAGAAGTCCTCGAAGGTCGTCTTCTGCTCGAGATGCCTCTGGAGCCCGGCCTCGTCATAGCCGGTGAGCCAGGTGATGACCTCGTCGAGCTCGGCCTTGCTGCGCCCCTTGCGCTCCACCTTGGCCAGATAGAGCGGATAGACCGACGCTACGCTCGTGGTGAAGATGCGGCTCATGCGCGGGAGCCTAACGAGGTATGCCGTGAGGTCGGCAATGCGCGCGAGCCCCGCTCCGTGGCATACCGGTGGGAGAGGATGACGGCATGGACGCGAGCCTGCGCATCGAGATCTTCCCGGCCGACGTGGACGTGACGATCGGCTTCTATGCCGGCCTCGGCTTCGAGGTGACCGGGCGCAGCGAGGGGCCGCCGCGCTATGTCTCCCTGCGGCTCGGCTCGGTGCGCATCGGCGCGGCCGAGGCTCCCAGGCATGACCCGGCCCTGCGCGCGGCGCCAATCGGCACCGAGATCGTCATCGAGGTCGACGACGTGCGTGCCATGCGCGACCGGGCGGTCGCGGCCGGCGTCACCCTCGCGGAGGACCTGACGGAGCGGCCCTGGGGGCTGACGGACTTCCGGGTCGGCGACCCGGACGGCTACTACCTGCGCTTCACCGACCGCAGGGGCTGAGGCGCATTGCTCAGCGGCGGCGCTTGACCAGCTCGACCGTGCCGGGGACCTCGGCGCTGGGCAGGCGGCGGTAGCCGGCCTTGCGGTAGAGCCGCTGGTTGCGCTCGCTCAACGCCCCGGTGACGAGGTGGAAGCCGGTCGCCTCCGGCGGCGCGAGCGCCTCGATGCGCTCGAGCAGCCAGCGGCCCAGGCCGCGACCCTCCAGGTCGGGCGCGACCATGAGCCGGCCGATGTGCCACACGCCGTCGACGGCGCGGCCGCGCACCGAGCCGACGAGGCGACCGCCCGCCCGCAGGACATAGGTGTCCCACTCCCCCACCGACGCGGCCAGCGACTCCGACGTCTCGTGGAGCGGGGGGATCTCGAAAGACTCGTTGACCATCGCCTCGGTCAGCCAGCAGGCCCGGGTGAGGGTGAGCAGCTCGCCGAGATCGCCCGGGGTGGCGATGCGGAAGTCGGCGTCCGCCAGCCCCTCGGCGCCGAGCGCGGCCGAGGTGTGCAGCAGGTCGGGGCGGCGGGCGGCGGTGCGCTCCAGCCGCTGCTGGTGGCGCCAGGTGGCGATCCGCCCGTGGTCGCCGGAGAGCAGGACAGGCGGCACGTCACGGGAGACGGACTCGCGGCCATCTGCCGGATCCCATTGCCAGACAGCGGGTTTGGTATAGACGGGATATTCGAGCAGGCCGTCCTCGTGAGACTCCTCGACGAGCGACTCGGCGTTGCCGATCACGCCCGGGACCAGGCGGGCGATGGCCTCGACCATCGCGAGCACCGCGACCTCGCCGCCGTTGAGGACATAGTCGCCGAGCGAGACGACATCGACGCGCAGCCCGAGGTCCGCGCGCGCGTGCTCATAGACCCGCTCGTCGATCCCCTCGTAGCGACCACATGCGAAGGCCAGCCACGGCTCTGCGGCGAGCTCGCGCGCCATCGCCTGGGTGAAGGGCGCGCCGCCCGGCCCGGGCACGATCAGACGCGGCCGCGCCACGTCCGCTGTCGTCGATGCGCCCGGATCTGCCTGCGAGACAACGTGATCGAGCGCCTCTGCCCACGGCTGGACCTTCATCACCATGCCGGCGCCACCGCCATAGGGGGTGTCGTCGACGGTCTGGTGCCGGTCGTGGGTGAAGTCGCGCAGCTGGTGCACGTGCAGGTCGAGCAGCCCCTGGCGCCGGGCCGTCCCGATCAGCGAGAGGTCAAGCGGCGCAAGGTATTCGGGGAAGATCGAGACGACGTCGAGGCGCATTCACCGCTCCAGGTTGAGCTCGAGCAGACCGGGGGGCGCATCGACGACGACGCGGCCCGCCTCGGTGTCGACCTCGGGCACGATCGCCTCGACGAAGGGCACCCAGGCCCGCCCGCCGCCGGCGAGCGAGAGCACAAGGAGGTCCTGGGCGGCGCCGGTCTCGAGCGCCTCGACGGTGCCGATGGCCTCGCCCGCGGGATCGACGGCCGCGAGCCCGACGAGCTCGGACTCATACCAGCCCTCCCCGTCGTCGTCGCCGGCCTCCTCGGCGACGTCGAGCAGCAGCCTGGTGCCGCGCAGCGACTCCGCACCGGTGCGGTCGGGGATCTCCTCGAAGGCCAGCAGCCAGATGCCGTTGTGCACGCGCGTGCTGCGCAGCGTCAGCGCCCGCGGCACGCCGGAGCCCGGCGCCGCCTCGGTCTCAAAGGCCGTGCCGATCTCGAAGCGGGCCTCGGGGTCGTCGGTGTGCAGCTGCACGGTCACCTCGCCGCGCAGGCCGTGGGCCTTGCCGATGCGGGCGACGACGCGGGGGTCAGTGGGTGCCACAGGGAGAACCTATCCGTCGTTCGGGTGCACAACGCACGAGGCGGGGTATGCCGCGGAGCTGGCTCCGCGGGATACCCCGCCTGCGTCGTGGTGTGGGCTAGAGCCTCACTTGTCGGTGTCGACGATGTCGACCCGGACGTTCTGGCCGCCCGCAAGGGCCCCGACCACCGTCCGCAGCGCGCTGGCGGTGCGGCCGGAGCGGCCGATGACGCGGCCGAGGTCGTCGGGGTGGACCCGGACCTCGAGCATCTCGCCCCGGCGGAGGGACTTCGACCGGACGACGACCTCGTCCTTGTGGTCGACGATGCCCTTGACCAGGTGCTCCAGTGCCTCGTCGAGCACGATCAGGCCTGCTCAGCCTGCTCGTCGGCGGCGGGCGCCACGGCCTCGGGGGCCTCGGTGTCGGCGTCCGGCGTCTTGGTGGTGGCCTCGGCGGCGTCGGTGTCGGCGTCGGGCGCGACAGCGGCCTCCTCGGTGGCCTCGGTCGCGGCGGCGGCCTCGGCCGTCTTCTCCTCGACCGGGGCGGCGTCGGCGGCAGGAGCCTGCTCGGCGGGGGCCTCGTCGGCCTTCTTCTCGGCCTTCTTCTTGGGCGTGGTGGCCTTGGAGCCATCGGCCTCGGCCTTGCCGGCGGCGGCGATCGCGGCCTCGTAGAGGTCCTTCTTGGAGGTCTTGGGCTCCTTGACCTTGAGGGTGCCCTCGGCGCCCGGCTCGCCCTTGGCCTTCTGCCAGTCACCGGTGATCTTCAGCAGGGCCTCGACGGCCTCGGTCGGCTGCGCACCCTGGGAGAGCCAGTACTGCGCGCGCTCGCTGTCGATGTCGATGAGCGAGGGCTCCTCGGTGGGGTGGTACTTGCCGATCTCCTCGATGGCGCGGCCATCGCGCTTGGCGCGCGAGTCCATGACGACGACGCGGTAGAACGGTGCGCGGATCTTGCCCATCCGCTTGAGGCGAATCTTGACGGCCATGTCTGGCGGTCTCCTGTTTCTCATGTCGTGGGCACGGCGAGACCGGCTCGGTGAGGCGGGGTGCCGTGACCCGGGGTGTAGGCGTGAGGCCGAAGGTGGCCCCGGACGCTCACGGGTACAGCGAGCCATTCTGCCAGAGCGGCGCCCTCCCCCACGAATCCGGGGCTTGGGTGCGGGGCGCCCGGGTCCGTGCTCAGCGCACCTGCTGTCCGCGCAGCACGATGTGGCGTATGCCGCGCAGCGCGCCGAGGTCCTCGCGCGGGTCCGCGTCGAGCACAAGCAGGTCGGCGTCGGCGCCCTCCTCGAGCCCGGGCCGCCCCAGCCAGGCCCGGGACGCCCAGGTGCCGGCGGCGAGCGCCTTGGCGGGGGTCAGGCCCGCCTGGACCAGGGCCTCCATCTCGTCGACGGCCCGGCCGTGGGCGAGCGAGCCGCCGGCGTCGGTGCCGACATAGACGGGGATGCCGGCCTCGACCGCGGCCGCCACGGTGGCGTGCCGCCGCTCATAGAGGTCGATCATGTGCCGGTGGTAGGCGGGGAACTTCTCCTTGGCCGGCTCGGCGATCTGGGGGAAGGTGTCGATGTTGATCAGCGTCGGCACGATCGCGATGCCCTGCTCGGCGAACTGGCGGATGCTCTGCTCCTCCAGCCCGGTGGCGTGCTCGATGCAGTCGGTGCCTGCGGCGGCGAAGTCATAGAGGGACTCCTCGCCGAAGCAGTGCGCCGTCACCCGGGCCCCCTCCTCATGGGCTGCGGCGATGGCCTCGGTGAGCACCTCGCGGGGCCAGCAGGGCGAGAGGTCACCGGTCTCGCGGTCGATCCAGTCGCCGACGAGCTTGACCCAGCCGTCCCCGGCCCGGGCCTCGGCCCGCACGCGGGAGACCAGCTGGTCGGGCTCGATCTCGTGGGCGAAGCCCCGGATATAGCGCTTGGTCCGGGCGATGTGGCGGCCCGCGCGGATCAGCTTGGGCAGGTCGTCGCGGCCGTCGATCCAGCGCGTGTCGGCGGGCGAGCCGGCGTCGCGGATGAGCAGGGTGCCGTTGTCGCGGTCGGTGGTGGCCTGCTCCTCGGCCACCTCGTCGGGCACGGCGCCATGCCGGTCGAGGCCGACATGGCAGTGGGCGTCGACGAGGCCGGGCACGACCCAGCCCGAGACCGACTGGACGTCGACGCCGGGGCCCGGCGCGGCATACGAGATCCTGCCGTCGATCACCCAGACCTCGTCGCGCACCTCCTCGGCGGAGACCAGGACCCGACCGGTGATGTGCAGCGCCGTTGCCGTCATGGCACCGACCCTAGCGAGTGGAGTCGTCCGCCACGGCAGAGATGAAGCGGCCGAGCGCCTCGATGGTCACCTGCGGCTGCTCGGAGTGCACCCAGTGGCCGGCGTTCTTGACCGTCACGAGGCGGGCGGTCGGGAAGAGCGCCCGCATCGGCTCGGCGTAGTCGGGCGTGACATAGGCGGCGTTGGCGCCCGCCAGCCACAGGACGGGCCCCTCATAGGTGGCGCCCTCGGGGACGGCCTCCGCGGGCCAGCCGCCCAGCTCGCCCAGGGACTCGCCGATGAGGTCGAGGTTCATCCGCCAGGACCAGTGGCCGTGGTCACGGTGGAGGTTCTGGAGGAGGAAGCCGCGGATCGAGTCGCTCGGGATGTCTGCCGCGAGCGCCTGGTCTGCCTCACCGCGGGTGGCGATGCGCTCCAGCGGCAGCGCCTTGAGCAGGCGGACGTAGTCCTCGAAGTCGCGGCCGCGCGGATAGGTCACCGGCGAGACGTCGACGACCACCAGCCCGGCCAGCAGCTCGGGGTGGCGCAGGGCGAGCAGCATCGCGGTCTTGCCGCCCATGGAGTGCCCGACGAGGATCCACCGCTCCCCCGACGCCAGCTCCCCCAGCTCCGTGGCGAGTGCGTCGGCCATGTCGGCATAGGAGAAGCCCTCTGTGCGCGGCGAGTGGCCGTGGTTGGGCAGGTCGATCAGGGTGCAACGGGCATGCCCCGCAAGGCCTTTGGCGATCTGGGTCCAGTTGCGGCCCTGCCCGAAGACGCCGTGGACAAAGGCGACGCGGGGCCCCTGGTCACCGACCGTGCGGCTGTGCAGACGGCTCGGGTCGCTCACTTGCCGAGGAACTTCTCGAAGCCCTTGGGCAGGTTGCTGGGGTCGAGCTGGCTGGGGTCGATGTCGGGCATGCCCTGGCCGAATGCCGCGCCGCCGCCTCCCAGCGCGCCGCCGCCGGGGCCGGCGCCCTTGGCGCGCTCGGCTGCCGCCCGCTCCTCGGCCGCCCGCTTGGCCGGGTTGCCGGACTTGCCCTTCTTCTTCTGCTGCTTCTGGGCCTTCTTGCGGGCGCCGCCGCCCATGCCCGGCATCCCTGGCATGCCGGGCATGCCGCCGCGCGCGAGCTGCTTCATCATCTTCTGCGCCTCGGTGAAGCGCTCGAGCAGGCCGTTGACCTCGGAGACGGTGACGCCCGAGCCCTTGGCGATGCGGGCGCGGCGCGAGCCGTTGATCTGCTTGGGGTGGGTGCGCTCGAAGGGAGTCATCGAGCGCACCATGGCCTCGACCCGGTCGAACTCGCGCTCGTCGAACTGGTCGATCTGGGCGGCCATCTGGCCCATGCCCGGCATCATCTTGAGCATCGACTTCAGCGAGCCCATCTTCTTTAGCGCGGCCATCTGCTGGAGGAAGTCGTCGAAGGTGAAGTCCTCCTCGGCGAGGAACTTGCGCTGCATCTCCTCGGCCTGACGCGCGTCGAAAGCGCGCTCGGCCTGCTCGATCAGGGTGAGGATGTCGCCCATGTCGAGGATGCGCGAGGCCATCCGGTCGGGGTGGAAGACCTCGAAGTCCTTCACGTTCTCGCCGGTGGAGGCGAACATGATCGGCCGGCCCGTGATGCTGGCCACCGACAGCGCGGCGCCACCGCGGGCGTCGCCGTCGAGCTTGGACAGGACGACGCCGGTGAAGTCGACGCCCTCCTGGAAGGCCTGGGCCGTCTCGACCGCGGCCTGGCCGATCATCGCGTCGATGACGAACAGGACCTCGTCGGGCTGGATCGCCGCGCGGATATCGGCGGCCTGCTGCATCAGGTCGGCGTCGACGGCGAGGCGGCCGGCGGTGTCGACGATGACCACGTCGTGCTGGGAGCGGCGGGCATAGTCGATGCCGTCGCGCGCGACCGCGACCGGGTCGCCGAACGAGCGGGTGCCCTCACCGGACTCGACGACGGCGTCGTGGCCGCCGATGTTGCCGCGCTCCGGGGCGAAGGAGCGCACGCCGGCGCGCTCGGCGACGACCTCGAGCTGGGTGACGGCGTTGGGGCGCTGGAGGTCGGCGGCGACCAGCAGCGGGGTGTGGCCCTGGTCCTTGAGCCAGTAGCCGAGCTTGCCGGCGAGCGTGGTCTTGCCGGAGCCCTGGAGGCCGGCCAGCATGATCACGGTCGGGGGGTTCTTGGCGAACTGGAGGGTGCGGGTCTGGCCGCCGAGGATCTCGACGAGCTCCTCGTTGACGATCTTGACGACCTGCTGGCCCGGGTTGAGGGCCTGGCTGACCTCGGCGCCGAGGGCGCGCTCACGGATGCCGCGGGTGAACTCCTTGACGACCGGCAGGGCGACATCGGCCTCCAGCAGGGCCATCCGGATGTCGCGGACGGTGCTGTTGATGTCGGACTCGGTCAGCCGCCCCTTGCCGCGCAGGTTGCGGAAGGTGGCGGTCAGGCGATCGGAGAGGCTCGTGAACACCGACCAAGGCTAACCCGTGCGGGCTCGGCGTTTCGCGGTCGTTCACGCGCCGCAACCGTGTTTGGCTGGGGCGGTGACAGCGACACGACGACGCGCAGCCGCGGCATACCTGCTGGTCAGCGGCCTCCTGGCCGCCGGCTGCCAGGGTGGGGACGGCACCGACCGGGCCGGCACATCCGCGCCAGCCAAGGCCACCCCGACGACCACGACCACCACCCCCACACCGCCACCGGAGCTCCCGGGCGGCGGCCGGACGGTCTTCCCGGACTATCGCCTCTTCGGCTACAGCGGGCAGCCGGGCGCGCCGGGACAGGGGCGGCTGGGCATCGGTGACCTCGACGAGCGGGTCGTGGAGATCAAGCAGCGCGGCAAGAACTTCGCCCACGGCCGCAAGATCATGCCGGTGCTCGAGCTGATCTCCACCGTCGTGCACGGCTCGCCCGGCAAGGACGGCATGTACCGCTCGCGCATCCCCGACGAGCAGATCCAGGAGCACCTGGCGGCGGCGCGGCGGCACGACGGGATGCTGCTGCTCAACATCCAGCCGGGGCGCGCCGACTTCCTCGCCGAGGTCAAGCACTACGAGAGGTATCTGCTGGACCCGCATGTGGGGCTGGCCCTCGACCCGGAGTGGG
This sequence comes from Micrococcales bacterium, assembly GCA_021287075.1. Taxonomy (GTDB): domain Bacteria; phylum Actinomycetota; class Actinomycetes; order Actinomycetales; family Dermatophilaceae; genus JAJTBD01. The sequence goes on from JAJTBD010000008.1 coordinate 65,234, forward strand.
CGGTGAAGCCCGGTCAGGTCCCCGGCCGGGTCTATGGCTCGACGACCGGCGCCGAGCTCGACTCGGTCTCCCAGTATGTCGCCACCCTGGTCAAGCGGCACGACCTCCCGCAGAAGGTCATCGTCGTCCACCAGCTGCACCGCGGCATCATCACCGGGCAGGACGTGATGAAGCGCCGTTCCCAGGTGGCCTGGGTGAAGTCCATCGACGGCATCGGCGGTCGCGGGGCCAAGATCGACACCTGGAACGCGATCACGCCCGACCAGCCGGCGCTCTTCCACGGCGGCTTCAAGCTCTTCTATGAGGAGGACGCGCAGCACGGCCCGCTGATGACGCCCGGCGAGGTCATGGCCCTGCGGCCCGTGCCGGAGTATGTCCTCTATGAGTGATGGCAGCGGGCCTGTGGGCCAGCGTCATCGGGCGCCGCAGGTGTCGATGATCGCGGCCACCGCCTGTGCTGCCAGCGCCGGATCGACCGCTCCCCCAGTCGATCTCGTCAGATAGAGCGTGTCGAGGGTCTGCCCGGCGTGGGTGCTGATGTGCGCCGAGCGGACCGCCAGCCCCAGCCCCGCGACGGCCTGACCGAGGTCACGCAGCAGGCCGGGCCGGTCCTGGGCACGGACCTCGACGACCAGGGCATCGGCGCTGGCATCGGGCACGACGAAGGCACGCGCCTGGCCGGCCCCGCCGAGCAGCGCCCGCGGCGCAGCACCGGCCCGCCGGTCGAGGGCAGCCAGGGGCGCCCGGTCCCCCGCCCCGAGTCTGCGCAGGGCGCGCACGAGCTCCTCGGTCGAGGGCAGGTCACCGGAGGGTGACTCGACGGTCCACCGGTCCACGGCCGCACCCTCGACGGTGCTGATCATGGCGGCGCGCACGACCAGCCCGTATGCCGCGAGCAGCCCAGCGGTGTCGGCGAACAGCCCCACGCGGTCCCGGTCCACGATGTCGAGGTGGGCCACCGGCCCCTCGATGTGCAGCCGGACGGTGGGGGTGCCCTCCTGGGCCCTGGCCAGGATGGCCGCCCGCTCGCTGCTGGACTCGCCCGGGAGGGCCACCGCCGCACGGCTCTCGGGGTCCTCGCGCTCCTCGGGTTCCTCGGGGTCGGCCGACCCCGCGCCAGGGAGCCGCCGGGCGGTGAGGCGGGCCTCCACCGCCGCCACGAGCCCCCCGAGCAGGCGGGCGCGCCAGTCGGTCCACGCGAGCGGTCCAGCCGCGCTGGCGTCGGCCTCGGTCAGTGCGGCCAGCATCTCGAAGACCTCCGGGTCATGGTCGGCGGCGGCCATCGCCGCCTCCAAGGTCGCCGGGTCGGCCACATCACGGCGCGTCGCCAGCTCGATGAGGGTCAGGTGCTCGCGCACCAGTCGCACGACGACCTCCCGGTCGCGGGGCGCCAGCCCGAGGCGGACGAGGATGCGGTGGGCGATCTGGGCGCCCTCGGCAGAGTGGTCCCGCGCGCCGGCCACCTTGCCGATGTCGTGCAGCAGCGCGGCCAGCAGCAGCAGGTCGGCGCGGGCGACCCGGCGCACCAGCGACCCGGCGATCACGACGGTCTCGATGAGGTGCCGGTCCACCGTGTGCCGGTGGACCGGGCTGCGCTGCGGGCGGGAGCGGACGGCCGCCCACTCGGGCAGCCACTGGGCGACCACCCCCGCCTGGTCGAGCCCCTCCCAGACCTGGATCAGCCCGGGCCCCGCCGCGAGCAGGTCGCCGAGCAGGGCCACGGCCTCCGGCGGCCACGGCAGCGGCATGGGCTCGATCTCGGCGAGAGTGGTCAGGGTCGCGGGCGCGATGGGCAGGCCGCACCGTGCGGCGACCACGGCCGCGCGCAGCGCGAGGAGCGGGTCGGTGGACGGCCGGCTGCCCCCGAGCACGACCTCGCCGTCGTGCTCGAAGAGGCCATAGCCCAGGGGCCGCAGCCGGGGTCGGCGCGGCCCGGTGCGCAGGACCCGGGCGCGCTGGGACTGCCCTGCCCGCCGCGCGGTGCCCTCCAGTGCGTGGGAGATCACCCGGCCCGCCTGGGAGACCTCGGTCAGCAGGTCGTCCGCGCTGGCCAGCCCCAGCAGCGCCGCCACGGCGTCCTGCTCCTCGCGCACGAGCCGGTCGCGGCCGCGGCCGGTCACGACGTGCAGGGCATCGCGCACGTCGAGCAACCGGGAGTATGCCGCGTCGACCGGCCCGTGCCGCCGGTCGGCGAGCCAGGCGCTGGTCAGTGCGCGGAGGAGGAGCATGTCGCGCAGCCCTCCCCTGGCCTCCTTCAGCTCCGGCTCCACTGACTGGCCGAGATCGCCGTGACGCAGGTGGCGCACGCGCTGCTGCTCGAGCAGCTCCGGGAGCCGTCGGCGGGCCGTGGCGCGCCAGTCGTGCGCAGCCGTGGCCCGGGCCGCCGCGACCACCTCGTCGTCTCCGGCGACGAGGGCGAGGTCGAGCAGGCCGATCGCCGCCGCCAGATCGGACTCGGCGACGGAGCGGCATTCCTGCACTGTCCGCACACTGTGGTCGAGCCGGATCCCGCTGTCCCACAAGGGATACCACAGGCGTTCGGCAGTCTCGGCCACCTGCTCCGCGGTCGCGGCCCTGCGCTGATAGACGAGGATCAGGTCGAGGTCGCTCAGGGGCCCGGCATCGCGTCGACCCTGGCTCCCCACGGCGGCGAGGGCGAGCCCCGACGCCCCCGGCCCTACGACCTCGGCCCACAGGGTCGAGAGGCGGGTGGCGGTGTCGGAGGCCAGGGCCGCCCGACGCGCCTCGCCCGCACCCGGCTCCGCGAACTGCCGGGTGGCGGCCAGCCGCAGCCGGGTGGCCACCAGGTCAGTGGTCGTGCTCGTCATGGGATGCCTTCTCTCCGTGTGGTTCTGGGCGTGGCCGGCGGCCCGCGGGTCTGCCCGCGGGCCGCCGCCGCTCACAGCGCGGTCGGGCCGCGCTCCCCCGTCCGGACCCGCACGACGTCCTCGACGGGGACGACCCAGACCTTGCCGTCGCCGATGCGACCGGTCTGTGCCGACTTGACGATGACGTCGACGGCCGAGCGAGCGTCGTCGTCGCCGACCAGCACCTCCACGCGCAGCTTGGGGACGAAGTCGACGGTGTACTCGGCGCCGCGATAGACCTCGCTGTGGCCCCTCTGCCGTCCGTAGCCGCTGGCCTCCGAGACGGTCATGCCCGCGAGGCCAAAGGTCTCCAGCGCCGCTTTGACGCTCTCGAGCTGGTGGGGCTTGATGATGGCGGTGATGAGCTTCATGGGTCAGTCCTTGGTCGTGGGGACGTAGGCGGTCTCGCCGTGGTGGCGCTCGTCGTGCGGTTGCAGGGCGACACCACTGGCGCCGGCTCCGATGCGCCCGCCGCGAGAGCCCACGAGGTCGTAGCCGCTCTCGGCGTGCTCGCCGAGGTCGATGCCGGCCCGCTCGACGTCCTCGCTCACCCGGAAGCCCATCGTCTTGTCGAGGACGACAGCGATCACATAGGTCACGACGAAGGAGTAGGCCAGCACGGCGGCCGCGCCGACGAACTGGCGCCACAGCTGGTCAACGCCGCCGCCATAGAGCAGTCCGTCAACTCCCGCCGGGGCGCTCGCGGTGGCGAAGAGGCCGACGAGCAGGGTGCCGACCAGGCCGCCGACCAGGTGCACACCGACGACATCGAGCGAGTCGTCATAGCCGAGGCGGTACTTCAGGCCGACGGCATAGGCACAGGCCGCGCCCGCGATGACCCCGATGGCGATGGCGCCGAGCGGGCTGACCGACGAGCACGCGGGGGTGATCGCGACCAGACCGGCGACGATGCCCGAGGCGGCGCCGAGGCTGGTGGCGTGACCGTCGCGCAGCCGCTCGACGAGCAGCCAGCCGAGGCAGGCGGCCGCGGTGGCCGCGAGCGTGGTGACCCAGGTGGCCGCGGCGGTCGCGTTGGCGCCGAGCGCGGAGCCGGCGTTGAAGCCGAACCAGCCGAACCACAGCAGCGCTGCACCGAGCATCACGAGCGTGAGGTTGTGCGGCCGCATCGGGTCCTTGCCGAAGCCGATCCGCTTGCCGAGCACGAAGGTCAGGGCCAGCGCCGCGGCGCCCGCGTTGATGTGGATCGCGGTGCCGCCGGCGAAGTCGATCGCCTTGACCTGGTTGGCGATCCAGCCGCCCCTGTCGGCCGCGAACCCGTCGAAGGCAAAGACCCAGTGGGCCGCCGGGAAGTAGACGAGGGTGGCCCACACGACCGTGAAGAGCACCCACGTGCCGAACCTCGCCCGGTCGGCGATCGCACCGGAGATCAGCGCCACGGCGATGATCGCGAAGGCCGACTGGAAGGCCACGAAGGCGAGTGCCGGGATCATGTGGCCCTCCGCGCCATAGGCCACATCGCCGAGCAGGTCGGCCAGCCCGAAGTGCTGGAAGGGGTTGCCGACCACTCCGCCGAGACTCTCGCCGAAGGTCTGGCTGTAGCCCCAGAGGCACCAGACGACACCGATGGTCGCCATGCTCACGAAGCTCATCATCATCATGTTCAGGACGCTCTTGGCCCTGACCATGCCGCCATAGAAGAGGGCTAGCCCTGGGGTCATCAGCAGCACGAGCGCTGCGCTGATGAGGACCCAGGCTGTGTCGCCGGTGTTGATGTCCATGGCAGACACCCTGTGCCGCAACTGTTTCCACCAGAGCGCACGAATGTGACAGCGGTGTTACAGATCCAGTGACGACGTGAGGATCGTGTTACGCCACGATCAGCGGGCCTCAGACAGCGGCGCTGGCCGTGCTTCCCGAGCCCCACACATAGGGCACCGACCCGAAGACCACTCGGTACTCGCGCCGCTCAGCAGTCGTATAGCTGTACCAGTACCGGCCGTCCGAGCCGATCGTGGCGTTCTTCAGCGGCCGCCACGTGCTCGTCCCCGCCTTGCGGTACTGGATCTGACCCTGCGCGCCCATCCAGACCCCATAGGCGTGCGTCGACTGCCACCACCGGTAGGACCTGGCCAGCACAGACACCTTGGTGCCATTGCGATAGGCCGAGATATAGGACACCGACCCGAGCCGGACATCCATCGTCGGGCTGTTCTGCTTGTCGAACCCCGGCCACGATCCGCCGGGATAGGTCGACGCACTGGGCCTGTAGGTCCGGGCCCCAACAGCCTGGTCGGTGACCTCGACCGGGTCGAAGCAGGTGAAGATGGGGTTCATCCCCGGCGTCCAGTAGTCGACCTTGTCGGTGGCCGCACCCCTCCCTGCGACAGTGATCGCGGCCGACCAGGCAGCGCCCACCTCGTCGGTGTTGCAGTCGGTGCGCACTGCCTGCGGGATGGTCACCGTCCTGGCCGCCACACGCACCGTTTGCGGGACGATGAGGTTGACATAGGTGCAGGGCGTCTGTCCTGGCTGCGCCTCCCCTGCGGTCGCGGGCGCCGCTGCGATGAGCGTCAGGCCCAGCATGGCGGCGCTGCCCGTCGCCAGCGTGCGGAGGCTTCCTGTGCGTGCACGTGATGTGATCATTGCCGTCCCCTCCATCTCCGCGTCGGATCGCGGTCGTCAGTCACCATCGCGTCGGCGGGCGCGTCCGATCCCCCAGATGGCCAGCGCGAGGCAGACGATGCCACCGGCGGCGATCGCGACGGGAGTCCAGTCAGCGGTGGTGTCCATGTCTCTATCCTGCGGCAGCGGCGACCCCGTCGGGGCCGAAAGCGCCGGAGAGGTTGCCGCCCCTGACGTGGCGACGGACGTCGCGGTGGACGTGGCGACGGACGGGGGCGACGTTGCGGTGGAGGAGGATGCCTGGTCGGCGGTGGGCACCGGCACCCGCCACAGGCCGGAGTCGGCCCCCTCGCTGCCAGCGAGCAGCCCGTCGCCCGCGACGGTGATGGACTCCCCCTGGGGCGCGGCAGGCAGGGCCGCAGCGGCGGTCACCTGCCAGGTCCTGGCGTCGACCAGGTGGACCTGCCCGTAGTCGCGCAGCACGACCCGTGCGCCGTCCGCAAGGAAGACACCGTCGGTGACCAGGACAGGGGCAGCGGCGACTCGCGAGAGCGGATTCGGTTGTGTCGCAGACAGTTTCGCCGGCGCGGCATAGACGGCACCGGGGACGCCCTTGGTCACGACATAGACGCGGCCGCTGCGCGGGTGCACCAGCAGGGTCTCCGCGTCGTGGGCGCCGTCGGGATAGGCGAACGTGTATCGGATGCCCTCGGCCGCAGTCGTGCCCAGCGCGGGCTCGGCCACGGACCACACCCTGATCCACGACCGCTGCGCGCTGTTGTCGCCGATGTCGGCGACGAGCAGCCGCCCGTCGGGGCCCATGCCCATCGCCTCCACGTCGCGGGGGGCCTTGGCGGCATAGGTGTGCGCGCCGGTGACCTTGCCTGTCCGCACGTCCACGGCATAGATCACGCCGCGGTCGCCCGAGTCGTTGGTGGTCCACACCGTGTGCGGATGTCGCCGGCTCGGCGCCAGCCCCGAGGACTCGCTCACCCGTGGGTCGCCGATGCGCACGTCCGGCTCGGCGGCGGCGTGCGCGGTGCCCGGCAGGAGAGCGAGGTATGCCGCGGCAGCGAGCGCTGCCGCGGCATACCTCCGCGTCGTGGGGCTCACCCGGGGGTCACTCGACGATCGCGTCGACGAAGACCTCGGGGTCGAAGGGCGCCAGGTCGTCGGGGCCTTCGCCGAGGCCGACGAGCTTGACCGGCACGCCGAGCTTGCGCTGGACGGCGACGACGATGCCGCCCTTGGCGGTGCCGTCGAGCTTGGTGAGCACGATGCCGGTGACGTCGACGACCTGCGAGAAGACCTCTGCCTGCTTGAGACCGTTCTGGCCGGTCGTGGCGTCGATGACGAGCAGGACCTCGTCGATGGGCGACTTCTTCTCGATGACGCGCTTGACCTTGGCCAGCTCGTCCATGAGGCCGACCTTGTTGTGCAGGCGGCCGGCGGTGTCGATGATCACGCAGTCGGCCTCGAGCTCCTGGGCCTGCGCGACGGCGTCGAAGGCCACGGCCGCGGGGTCGGCGCCGTCGCGGTCGGAGCGCACGACCGGCACACCCACGCGGGCGCCCCAGGTCTCGAGCTGGTCGGCGGCGGCGGCGCGGAAGGTGTCGGCCGCGCCCAGCACGACGTCGCGGTCGTTGGCGACGAGCACGCGGGCGAGCTTGCCCACGGTCGTGGTCTTGCCGGTGCCGTTGACGCCGACGACGAGCATGCAGGCGGGGCGGTCGCCCATGCGGCTGGCCGCCAGGCCGCGGTCGAGCGAGGGGTCGACGAGCTCGAGCATGTCGGAGTAGAGCCAGTCGCGGGCGGTGTCGACATCGCTGGCGCCGTCGACGGCGACGTGGTGGCGCAGCCTGTCGACCAGCTCGGTCGTGGCCTCGACGCCGAGGTCGGCCTGGAGGAGGGTGTCCTCGACGTCCTCCCAGTCCTCCTCGGTGAGCTCGCCGGCGGCAAGCATCGACAGCAGGCTCTTGCCGATCGCGGTGTTGGAGCGGGCCAGCCGGGAGCGCAGGTTGTGCATGCGGTCGGCCGGAGCGGTGGGGGTGTCGACCTGCGGTGTGGGCTCGGCCTGCGGCTCGGGGGCCGCCTCGGGCTCGCTGAACTCGGGCTCGAGCTCGGGCTCTCGCGCCGGCGCGGGCTCCCGCTCGGGCGCGGACGCGGGCTCGACCTCGGGTGCCGGCTCGGGCTCGAGGCCCGGCTCGGTCTCAAGCCCGGTCTCCTCGGTCTCGAGTCCCGGCGCGATGTCTGCCTCGTCCTCGGGCGCGGGCGGCAGCACATAGACGTCGGGCTCGCGCAGCTCGCGGGAGCGGTCCTCGACCGAGGGGGCCGCCTCGCCCCCGACGCGGGTGTCATCGGTGGGCAGCGCGGTCGCGGTGTCCTCGCCCGTCGGACGGGACGGGGTGGGCGCGGGCCGCTGCGGCCTGGCCGGGGCGCTCGCGCCGCGGTCGAGCACGATCGTGCCGTCGCGGTGGTCCTTGGTGCCACGTGGGCGCTGCACGGGCGGCTGCGTGCGTGGCGGCAGCTCCTTGGTCTTGCCCTTGGGGCCGCGCAGCAGCCCGACCGTGAGGCCGACGAGGGCGACGGCGATGGTCACCCCGACGGCGATGTACTCCCAGAGCTCGTTGATCACCGGCTCATTGTCTCAGGGGCGCGGAGTGGGGCACAAAAGCCGGCGGTGCCGAGCGCGGGCACGGCCGCAGCGGGCGCCGCGTGGTCAGCGCGCGGTGAGCGAGGTGTCGGCGGCGCGGGTGTCGAGCTCGGCGGTGTCCTCGACCTCGATGTCGGCCTCGGGGTCGGGCTCGGAGCCGATCCGCTGCCGGCGGCGGGCCGCGATCGCCTGGGTGCGCTCGGCCGCCCGCTGGGTGCGCTCGCGCGCGGCGTCGACGACGCCCTCCCCCTCGGTGGTCAGGAGTGCTCGGCCGTCGCGACGGGCGGGGATGGCGACCAGTGCCACCACGACCAGGGCGAGGGCGACACAGAAGAGCATCCCGAAGACGACAGACACCATGCATTCAGCCTACGGCCACATGGGCGCTCAGCCCCGGCGACACCCCGCCACGCCGGTCTTGTGCCCGGCGTGGCGCGCTAAGGGGGGTCGTGCTCAGGCGGGCTGGGCGGCGACGTCGCGCAGGCGCTGGCTGACCACGGTCGAGATGCCGTCGCCGCGCATGGAGACGCCATAGAGCGCGTCGGCGACCTCCATCGTCTTCTTCTGGTGGGTGATGACGATGAGCTGGCTGGAGTCGCGCAGCTCCTCGAAGAGGGTGATCAGGCGGCCGAGGTTGGCGTCATCGAGCGCGGCCTCGACCTCGTCCATGATGTAGAACGGGCTCGGGCGAGCCTTGAAGATGGAGACCAGCAGCGCCACGGCGACCAGCGAGCGCTCGCCACCGGAGAGCAGCGAGAGCCGCTTGATCTTCTTGCCGGGCGGGCGGGCCTCGACCTCGATGCCGGTGGTGAGCATGTTGTCGGGGTCGGTCAGCGTCAGCCGGCCCTCACCGCCGGGGAAGAGCCGCGAGAAGACGCCCTCGAACTGGGCTGCGGTGTCGGCGAAGGCCTCGGCGAAGACCCGCTCCACGCGCTCGTCGACCTCGCGGACGATGTCGAGCAGGTCGCGCTTGGACTTCTTGAGGTCCTCCAGCTGCTCGGTGAGGAAGGAATGACGCTCCTCCAGCGCGGCATACTCCTCGAGCGCGAGCGGGTTGACCTTGCCCAGCGCGTTCATCGAGCGCTCGGCCTTGCGCAGCCGCTTCTCCTGGGCCTCGCGCACGAATGCCGCGGGCTCGGGCAGCTCTTCGTCGCTCTTGTCGACGTCGTCGGGCCCCTTGATATAGGGGATCAGCTGGTGCGGGCCGTAGTCCTCGACGAGCACCTCGGGGTCGATGCCGAGCTCCTCGATCGACTTCTGCTGGAGCTGCTCGATGCGCAGGACCTGCTGCGCGCGGGCGACCTCGTCGCGGTGGACGCTGTCGGTCAGCTCGCGCAGCTCGTCCTGGAGGACGCCCATGTCCTTGCGGACGACCGACAGGGCGCCCTCGCGCTCGGAGCGCGCCTGCTCGGCGTGCAGCCTGGCCTGGCCCGCGGCGTCCCTCGCCTGCGCGATGCGCTCGACGGCGTATGCCGCGCCGGCCCGGACCGCCTCGGCGATCTCGGCCTCGCGCTTGCGCCGTGCCTGGCGGGCGGCGAGCCGCTCCCGGGCGGCGATCTCGTTGCGGGCGGCACCCTCGAGGGAGTCGGCCCGGCCGTGCAGGGCGCGGGCCCGCTCCTCCTTGGTGCGCAGGCTCAGGCGCACCTCGGTCTCGCGGGTGCGGGCCTGGCTGGCCTCCAGCTCGAGGCGGTCGCGGTCGTCGGTGGAGGGCTCATCGGACTCGGCGGGCTCGGCGCTGGCGGCGTCGAGGCGCTCGGTCAGCGCCGCAAGCTCGGACTCGTCGGTGGCCAGCTGGGCTCGGGCGGCCTCGATGGCCTGCTCGGTGCGCTGGGCCTCGGCGCGGGCGGTGCGGACCGACGCCCCGAGCTGGCCGAGCCGCTCGGCGACTGCCGACATGCGGGCGTCGGACTCGTTGAGCTGCTCCAGCGCGCCGTCGACCTCGTCGGCCGCGGCCTGGTGGCGCTCCTCCAGCGCCACGAGAGCGAACTTGGCCTGCTCACCGCGGCGGGTGGCGTCCTCGACCACGGCGCGCGCCTCGTCGACGGCAGACTGGATCTCGAGGAGGGAGGGGGCGGCGCTGCTGCCGCCGCGGACGAAGCCGGGGCCGAAGACATCCCCGTCGGCGGTGACGGCCGTGATGCCCTCGCCGCCCGCGGCAAGCGTCGTGGCTGCGGCCGCGTCGGGGACGATCGCGACCCGCTCGAGCATGCGGGCCACGGCCGGGGCGAGGGAGTCGGGCGCGGTCACGACGTCGAGGGCCCAGCGGGCGCCGTCGGAGAGCGCGGGCCACGTGGAGCGGTCGACGGCGCCGGCGGTGGCGCCGACGAGCAGGGCGGCGCGGCCGGCGTCCTCCTCGCGCAGGGTCTCCAGGGCGCGGGCGGCCTTCTCGACCGAGCCGACGGCGAGGGCGTCGGAGGCCCACCCGAGGGCGGCGGCCACAGCCGCCTCGTGACCGTGCTCGACCGTGAGCAGGGCCGAGACGCTGCCCTCGATGCCGTGCTCGGGCCGGCCTGCGGCCAGCAGGGTGGCGGCGCCGTCCTTGCGGGTCAGGCTCAGCTCGAGCGCCTCGACCCGGGCGGCGCTGGTGGTGCGGTCACGCTCGGCGGTGCGCTCGGCCTCGCGCAGCTGCTCGACCTCGGCCTCGATCTCGGCGAGCCGGGCCTCGGCGACCTCGTAGGCGTTGTCGAGGCCCTCCTCGCCCTCCTCGTCCTGGGCGACGGTCGACTCGAGCGTGGCGAACTCGCGCTCGGCCTCGGCGGCGCGGGCCAGCGATGCCTCGACGATGCCCTGGAGCCGGCCGATCTCGGCCTCGCCGGCCTCGATGCGGCTGCGGCGGGCGCCGACCTGGCCGGCGAGCTTGGCCAGGCCCTCGCGCCGGTCGGCGGCGGCGCGGGCGAGCGCGGACAGCCGCTGCTGCTCGTCGGCGAAGGCCTGCTCGGCGGCGCCGCGTGCCTCGACGGCGGCGGAGAGCTGCTGCTGGATCTGCTCGATCTCGGCCTTGAGCGCGTCCTCGGCCCTGCGGGCCTCGGCGGCCTGGGCGCGCAGCTGCTCGGGGTCGCGGCCGGTGGTGGTCTCCTCCTGGGTGTCCTCCGAGAGCAGGCGCACCCGCTCGCTGGCGACGTTGACGGTCGACTCGAGCCGGTCGCGCAGCGACTGGAGCGCGAAGGCGCGCTCCTGGGCGCGGGTGAGCTCCGGGGCGGCCTCGGCGGCCTCCGCCTCGAGGCGGCCGAGGGTGGCGCGCAGGTCGGCCAGCCCCTCCTCGACCTCGGTGCGCCGGGCGAGCAGCGCGGACTCGTCGGCCTGCTCCTGCTCGAGGGTGGAGGTCAGCTGGACGAGGTCGTCGGCGACCAGCCGCAGGCGCGCGTCGCGGACCTCGGCCTGGATGAGCGCGGCCTTGCGGGCGGTCTCGGCCTGGCGGCCGAGGGGGCCGAGCTGGCGGCGGATCTCGCTGGTGAGGTCGGCGACGCGGGTGAGGTTGCCCTCCATCTGCTCCAGCTTGCGCAGCGCCTTCTCCTTGCGCTTGCGGTGCTTGAGGACGCCTGCGGCCTCCTCGATGAAGCCGCGTCGCTCCTCGGGCGTGGCGCGCAGCACGGTGTCGAGCTGGCCCTGGCCGACGATGACGTGCATCTCCCGGCCGATGCCGCTATCGGAGAGGAGCTCCTGCACATCGAGCAGGCGGCAGGAGGTGCCGTTGATCGCGTATTCGGAGCCGCCGTTGCGGAACATCGTCCGCGAGATGGTGACCTCGGTGTAGTCGATGGGCAGGGCGCCGTCGGTGTTGTCGATCGTCAGGGCGACCTCTGCGCGCCCGAGCGGCGCGCGGCCGGCGGTGCCGGCGAAGATGACGTCCTCCATCTTGCCGCCGCGCAGCGACTTGGCGCCCTGCTCGCCCATCACCCAGGCGAGGGCGTCGACGACATTGGACTTGCCCGAGCCGTTGGGCCCGACGATGCACGTGATGCCGGGCTCGAGCCGCAGCGAGGTCGCCGAGGCGAAGGACTTGAAGCCCTTGAGCGTCAGGCTCTTGACGTACACGAGCGCGGTGCCCTCTCGGCAGCGGGGACGATGATCGCCCGCCAGCCTACCTGCGGGTCTGGGCCGTCCCGCTCACCTGACCGCCGCGGTGGGTCGAGTGGCAGATGTGGCTCGTGGGGCTAGTGGGAGTCGGTCGCCTCGGCCGCGATCTGCTCGTGGTGGTGGATCACCTCGGCGATGATGAAGCCGAGGAACTTCTCGGCGAAGACGGGGTCGAGACCGGACTCCTCGGCCAGCCTCCGCAGCCGGGCGATCTGGCGCTCCTCGCGGGCCGGGTCGGCGGGCGGCAACTGGGTGCGGGCCTTGAGCTCGCCGACCTGCTGGGTGCACTTGAAGCGCTCGGCGAGCAGGTGCACCAGCGCCGCGTCGATGTTGTCGATGCTCGTGCGCAGCCGCAGCAGCTCCGGCGGCAGGTCGCTCCCCTGCGGCTCGGCGGATCGGTGCACACCCTGGTCGCTCACGGCACCAAATCTATGCCGACCAGGCAGGGGTATGCCGCCGCGCCCGGATGGCGGGCACGGCGGCATACCTCGTGGTCGGCTCCGGGGCCGGCTGCCTCCTAGAGCTGGCAGCCGTTGACCAGGTCGCCACTCGTCGGGCGCGGGTAGGTCGCGTCGGCGGGCGGCGCGACCCCCTTCTCGACCCAGGAGGTGAGCAGGTCGAAGGAGCTGCGGGCGCACGGCAGCAGCGGCCGGATCGTGGTGGGCGCGAGGGCCATCAGGCCGTCGGTGTGGGTGCCGCCCTCGATGCGGTAGTAGCGGTGCAGGGCACCGGAGCCGGCCTGGTCCACCACCTTGTCGTAGACGTCGGAGTCGGTGCGGATCGGCAGGAGCGCGTCGAGCGTGCCGTGGATGGTGATCATCGGCTTGCCGATGGCACCGGTGTTCTCGACGCGCTTCACGGCGGCCTGGGCCTGGGGGCGCTTGGAGTAGTCGTAGTCGGCGTCGCAGTTGGGAGTACCGCTGGTGCAGAAGGGAACTCCCGCCTGGAGGTCGCCGTCCCAGGTCGGGTCGAGCTCCTCGCGGTAGGTGCGCTGGGTGAAGTCCCAGTAGTAGTTGTAGTGGAAGTCCCAGAGGAACTCGCTGCCCGGCTCGAAGCCCGCGGCGATCATCGCGTCGTGGGCGGCCTGGTCGCCGGTCGCCTTGTAGGGCGGGTAGTTCTTCAGCGACGTGGGCAGATAGGTGAACAGGTTGGGCCCGTCGGCACGGAAGAGCGTGCCCTCCCAGTCGACACCGCCGTCATAGAGGTCGGGGCGGTTCTCCAGCTGCCAGCGGGTGAGGTAGCCGCCGTTGGAGATGCCCATCATGTAGGTGCGGTTGGGCTTCTTGGCATAGACCCGCTTGGCGACGGCCTTGGTGGCCTCGGCCAGCTGGGTCACGCGCGTGTGCCACTCGGCGATCGCGTCGCCGGGCTCGACTCCGTCCTTGAAGAACTCCGGGCCCATGTTGCCCTTGTCGGTCGAGGCGAAGGCGTAGCCCTGGCCCAGCACCCAGTCGCTGAAGATGTAGTCGTTGGCGTACTGCCCGCGCACGCCGGGCGCGCCGGAGATGACGACCTTGCCGTTCCAGTCGTCCGGGAAGCGCATGACGAACTGGCTGTCGTGGTTCCAGCCGTGGGTGGTGTTGAACTTCGAGGTGTCGGGGAAGTAGCCGTCGACCTGGATGCCGGGCACGCCCGTCGGGTTGGTCGTGCCGGCGACGTGCAGACCCGACCAGTGGGCGGTGTCGGTGTGCCCGGTCTTGGTGGTGCCGGCGGTGGTGAGGTCGTCGAGGCAGGAGACGACCTGCTTCTCGGCACCGGGGACGGCGATCTTGGCCTGGCGGGCGCAGTGGCCCACCTTGTCGGGTGTGGATGGCTTGTCGGCGCTGGCGGGAGCGGCGACGGTGACCCCGGCGACGAGCGCGAGGGCGGCGGAGGTCGTGAGGGCGCCGGCGAGGCGGCGGCGGGACGTCGTTGTCTGGCGCATGGCGTGATCCTTCGCCGCGCGCGTCACCCGGCCAATGTGGGTGCGTCACACAAGCCGGTATGCCGCGGTGTGCGGCCGGCGCGCCGCCTCACCTGCGGTGCCACACGGCATACCACTCAGGCGCGGAGCGCCTCGGCGGGCTGCACTCGCGCAGCCGTGACTGCCGGGATGACACCGCCGAGGACTCCCCCGGCCATGCCTGCGGCCACGCCGATGGCGACCGTGCCCATACCAAGCGTTGGGACCCACTGCTTCCACAGGCATACCCCCAGGATCACCCAGACGCCGAGAACCGCGCCGAGCACCCCAGCTGTGAGCCCGACCAGGCCCGCCTCCGCCAGGATCTGGCCGACTATCTGGCGGCGGCTCGCACCCAGGGCGCGTCGCATCCCGATCTCAGGGACTCGCTGCATCACGCTGAGCAGGATGAGGTTGCCGATGGCGAAGGTGCCAGCAACCAGGACCACGGCGGCGGCGCCCGACGTGAGTGCCTTGACATCAGCGGAGACGTTCTGCCGGAGTCGGTCGGGAGACGGTGGCGCAGAGACGCGGAGTGCATGGGGAGCTGATGGGGAGAGCTGTAATGCGAGATTTGTGGCGACGGCCTGGGCGGCGCCGGGCCGGGTGACCACGATGGCGGCCTGGTCAGTGCGCGCGCTCGGGAGCACAACGTCGAATGACTGCGGCCCAAGGATGACCGCGGAGAGAAGTTGCGGCACGCGCTCCGCCGAGTCGACCACCCCTACGACAGTCACGACACCCTGGCCGACATACAACTGGGCACCTGGCCCGGCAATGCCCAGTCGGGCGGCGGCCGCGCGGCCGACAAGCGCAACCTGCCTGGGATATCGGGCGTCGATGTCACTGAGCCGGTTGCCGCGGACCTGAGCCCCAGCAAGGTGAATGAGCTCTGGATCGATCCGGAGCACATCGATCTTTGTGGTCGGACCAGGCAGCAGCGCCTGGTCAGCGGCGGCAGACACCGCTGTGTCCCTGGCTGTCGCGTAGCGCGCCGCCCCGACCGCGCCGGTCAACGACGTGACGCTCCGGAGTCGCTCGCCGGTGATGAAGCCCTCGCCGGCAGCAATGTCCGGCGCAGAGGGAGTCACGGTGACGGTCGTCGCCGCCGCGATCGTGAACCGATCGTCCACTTGGCCAGCAACGGTCTGGCCGATCCCGACCGCGAGCACGAATGCGCATGCTCCCAGCGCGACCCCCAGACCCTGGCTCAAAGTGCGCAGAGGTCTGGCTGCCAGGGTCGCCATTGCCTCGCGCACGGTGTCTCTCATCCGCGAGCTCCGCCGGTGGCGCCGTCTGTCATCGTGACCATACGGTCGGCGTTGGCCGCGACGTCCGCGCTGTGCGTGACCACGACGACCGCGGTCCCCTGGTCGGTCGCCTCGCGCAGTCGCTCAAGCACCCGGGCCTCGTTGTCGGTGTCGAGGTTGCCAGTGGGCTCGTCGGCGAACAGGATGCGGGGGTGCTTCACGAGAGCACGGGCAAGGGCAACACGTTGCTGCTCACCGCCGGAGAGAGTCCCGGCCAGAGCGCTCACGCGATCGGAGAGCCCGACCGAATGGAGCGCTTCTGTGGCCCGGGATGACCGCTGGCGCGGCGCGACACCGGCGTAACGGAGCGCGAGCTCCACGTTGGCGAGGCAGCTCAGCTCCGGCACGAGGTGAAATGCCTGGAAGACGAAGCCGACGTCCCGACGCCGGATCTGTTCTCTGCCATGTGCGTTCAGCGCGGTCGTCTCAACGCCGTCGATGCGCAACGTGCCGCCCGTGGGCCGGTCCAACAACCCGAGCAGCGCCAACAGCGTGGACTTGCCTGATCCCGAGGACCCCACCACAGCGACCATCTCGCCGGCATCGACGACAAGGTCAGCGCTCCGCAGGGCATGCACCGGCACGGGTCCCGGATAGGTCTTTGACAGGCCGGCGGCCTCGATCACGGGTCCACGCTGACGGGCCTCAGTGGAGGACAACGGTCTCGCCTGCCTTGAGCGCTGGGCTGGAGGCAGTGACCTCCACCCAGTCGCCGCCCTGCCGTCCCAACGTGACCGTCAGCCTCTGGTCCCTGCCGGCATCACGTCGCACGACCTCTGGCCTGCCACTGGCACCAGAGCGAATCGCGGTCAGCGGCACGGCCAACGACTGGACCGGGTCGGCAGCCCCGACGGTCAGTTTGCCGACAGCGTCGACGATCGCGGGGTCAAGGGGCTCCTCGGTGGTCACGAGCTGGCCGGTGTCAGTCGCGTTCTCGCCTGAGGAGCCCTCGTCTCCGGTCGTCGCGCCATCCCTCCCTGCTGCGGCGGACGACGCCACCGTCAGCGACAGCGGCGCCTTCCCGTCCGGGGTGAACGTGAGATTCTCCCCAGGCGTGATCCGACGCCCCGCGTCGGCCATGGTGACCTTCAGCTGGGGCGCTCCACTCGTCAGGCTGATCGCTGAGCTCGTGGCGGTGGAACCGGCCTGGGGGCCAGGCGCAACGACTCGGGAAGGCAGCCGCGGCATACCGACCCACCAGGTCCTGGGCACGGTAGAGGTCTTAGCGGCAGCCTTGTCGGGCGCCGCCCCTCCAGCATTGCTGGCCGCGGTCGGCAGTGTGTATCCGCGGTCGCGGAAGAAGGTGCTCACCCCGGCCATGTCCCCTGCGGACATCGTCGCCCCGACACTGACCCCATATCCCAGCGCGGCGAGGGCATCCTTCAGCACCTTGACGTCTGGCCCTTGGGAGCCAACCGCGATATCGCGGTATGGGGAGAAGGGTGCTTGGAGGACCACGACCGGATGACCGACAACCTCGATGGCCGTCGCCCCCGACTCCACGGATGCGCCCTTGCTGAGGAAAGTCCGAGTGACAACCCCAGACTCCTCACCGGACAGCGCCAGCTTGGCCGGGCTCCCGTAGACGACCGTCGCGCGGCCCAGTGCTGGTGCCTCCACAACCCGCATCTCCGCGCGCGCCGTGGCCTGCGTCACCGGCGGAGGAGAGCGGCATCCGCGGCTCTCTGCTCAGGACTGGTGCGCCTGCCGGCCGCGAAGAAGAGTGCTGCTGTCACGCCCAGGGCGACCACGGCAGCCAGCCACCACCGCGCTCGTCGTGGTGCGGAGGACCATGCGGAACCCACTGGAGCACTCACTGGGCAATGATCTTCTGCATCTCAGCGCGGACCCGCTCGACCAGTTCGGGATGGTCGTTCAGGTAGGCGCCCTCGTACTCGTCCCGGACCTGCGCTCGGATCTTGTTCACGTGCTTGACCCTGCAGTCCCAGTCCACCTTGGCAATAGCGAGTTCCTCCTGATGGAGTGCCTTGGCCTGAGGAGTGTTGACGTCACCCGCCTCCAGCATCAGCCGAGCCTTTTCATCCAGCTGGTCCACAGGGCTGTTCTCGTCCGTCACCACATACCCCGAAGCCCGCATACACGCACTGCAGGCCTGGGCCGTGGCGAGGGTCCGTGAATCGCTCCCCACCCGGGCGCTCGCCTCCGCCCAACCGTCAATCAACTGCTCGACGGCCGGGATCGAGAGACTCTTGACCCCGGCGACAGAACACTGTTCGAGAGCCTTGTCTGCTGCCTGCTGCTCTGTCAGCGACATCTGCCCGTAGCCCCGGATCTGCTCGGGCGCGGTGGCCTCGTCCCCAGTGATCCCGACAAGCGATGAGGTCACACCGTAGCCTTCGCGTTCGCGAAAGCTCTTCTCTGCGATACGGGTCCCGAACGCGGATGTGTAGCCATCTCGTCGTATCTGTTCTCGACTCAGTTGGATCGGTTGGAAGTCGAAGCCCTTGTCCCGCATGCACCCGATCTCGAGCGGCTGGCTGCGTCGCTGGATGGCCAGTTGCGCGGTCACGAAGTCGGTGCCGGCATTCAACAGGTCCGTGACAGGCCCCATCTCCGAGCTCGCAGCCCCTGATGTGGCTGCATCCGGGGAAGTTGCGCTCTTGGTCGAGGACGCGCTACCGCCAGGCTGGCAGGCGGCGAGCGCACACAGCGCAAGAACGGCGGCCAGGGGCTGGCCCCAGCCGCCGTTGCCCTGCTTCGAGATCACAGGATGTACTTGTAGTTGAAGTAGCTCTCCATTGCGCTGCGCGCGCTCGTCGCCCCAGCCGAACCCGGCAGAAGTCTCCTCATCACATATCCCCTTTTGACCAGCGGGTGTGCCGTCGTGGGGTCAACGTAGTCCGCCCGGGTGGCTCTGTCCTGTTGGGGCACGTGAGCGAACGGCAGGGCGCTCCGCTCTCAAGCACACGGCATACCCGCTCGTCGGCTCACTTCTCGACGAAACCGGCGACGCCCTCGCGAGGGGCCGACCACATGACGGCCGCGGACAGGACGCGCCCCGGGCGGCGCGAGGTGGAGGGCTGCTCCTGGAGCAGGCCGATGAGGCGGCGGATGGCGTCCTCGCCGCCCTGAGCGACGACCTCGACGCGGCCGTCCTCCATGTTGCGCGCGTGGCCGACGAGGCCGAGCTCGAGGGCCCGCGCCCGTGTCCACCAGCGGAACCCAACGCCCTGGACATGGCCCCGCACGAAAACCGTTGCGCGGCTGAGGTCCTCGCCGGATGTCTGGTCGCTGCTCATGGGTCGATCGTAGGGCGGGGCCGGACCGGACGCGCGGGTGCCGTCGGCCGGGACCGGCGCGACTGCCGCCAGCCCGGCTTCGAAAGCCGTAGGGTGCGTTGCGTGACCGTCGAGCTTACCGGGAGGGCTGATGCTGGTTCGAGTGCTTCTGCCCCTGGTGGCAGCTGACGACACCTGGACCTCCTGGGCGGGGTGGGACTTGCGCCACCACCGGGTCGGGGTGGACGGCTACACCGACTTCGCCGCGCTCACGGAGTTGTGGCCTGACGACGAGACGATCCCTCCGAGGACCGGGGGCTGGGGCGCCCCGAGCGTCCGGTCGGCTCTCGAGCGGCACTGCGCCGCCGGCCTCGACACCATCACCTGGTTCAGGGAGGCGACATGGGACGAGACGCTGAATCGCTGCGTTCTGGACCCGAGTGACGAGCCGATGGTCCTGCCCTGGCGCGACTACGTCGGGGAGGTCTGCACGAGCGGCTTCAGGGGTCTGGCCCGCCTTGGGCAGCTGAGTGTGGAATCACCCCCCTACCCGGACTCGCTGCTCGTGACCGGCCCCGATGACACGCTCGACTGGCTGCTCACGCTGGGGCTCGAGGCCCATGAGGTCACGCGGGCGATCCCCTTCGGCATCTGGTCTGACTAGGCGGCCATGGCTGGCAGCGGCTTAGCCACCACACAGTCGATCGCATCGGGCAATCCAGAAGCGAGCAGGAGCGGGATATGCGTCCTGCTCGAGTCATCACCTGTGGGACATCCGACGGGTCCTCGAATGGAACGCGGATCTTTCACACGTCCTCACGGCCCCGCAGGACAAGGCAACGCGTGGACATGCCGCGATCTGGACGCCGTCAGCGTCTTGAACCAGATGAATGTGTCGACTAAAGTCGACACATGGTCGAGGTCTTCAGCACCGATGACTTCGACCGCTGGTTACGCAAACTCAGGGACCGACAGGGCCGGCTCCGGATCCTCTCCAGGATCGACCGGCTCGCGCACGGCAATCCTGGAGACACCAGGCCGGTGGGACACGGAGTCTCCGAACTCCGTCTGACCTCCGGACCCGGCTAGGCCCACCAGCTCGCCGCGGAGTGGCACGCGAAGGAGGACGACCATGACCACTGACCGCTACCGTCGCTTCGACCCGGCTGACTACCTGGACGACATCGACGACGTCGTCGGCTACCTGCAGCTCGCCCTCGAAGAGTCCGCCGACGACCCCACTGCGGTCCCTCGGGCACTCGGCGTCATCGCCCGCTCCGGGAACATGAGCGAGCTCGCCCGGCGTGTCGGCATGAGCCGCGACGGGCTCTACAAGGCCCTGTCCGACCAGGGCAACCCCACCTGGTCCACTGTCCTCAAAGTCTCCGAGGCCCTCGGCCTGAAACTCACCTTCCACGCCGTGGCCTGACATCCGACTTTGCCGCCGAGTGCCCGCAGTCCACGCCCGCGGGGCGGCGTGGTCACACCCGTGCGGTGCGAGGGCGCGGCTGGCACCGGGGGCAGAAGAAAGACGAGCGGTTCATGAAGGCGACGCGCACGATCGGGGTGCCGCAGCGGTCGCACGGCTCACCCTCGCGGCCATAGGCGTGCAGCGACCGATCGAAGTAGCCGGAGGCGCCGTTGACGTTGACATAGAGCCGGTCAAAGCTGGTGCCGCCCTCCCCCAGCGCCTCGGTCATCACCTCGTGGGCGTGGTCGAGGACGCGGCCGAGCGCGGGCTTGGTGATCGAGCGCGACACCCGCCCACCGTGGATGCCGGCCCGCCAGAGGGCCTCGTCGGCATAGATGTTGCCGATGCCGGAGACGAGCGACTGGTCGAGCAGCCCGCGCTTGAGCGCCGAGTCGCGCGCCTTGAGCCGGACCACGACCAGATCCCGGTCGTATGCCGCGTCGAAGGGATCGGGGGCGATGTGGGCGATCGTGCTGGGCAGGGCCCCGAGGGTGTCGTCCTCGAGGTCCGACAGGGCCATCCCGCCGAAGGTGCGCTGGTCGACGAAGCGCAGCTCGGGCCCGTCGTCGGCGAAGGAGAAGCGGGCGTGCAGATGCTTCTCGTCGGGCGCGTCGGGCGGCTCGACGAGCAGCTGGCCCGACATGCCGAGGTGGACCAGCAGCGCGTGGGGGTGACCGTCAGGTGCGGTCAGCTCGAGCCAGAGGTATTTGCCGCGGCGGCGGGCGGCCACGATGTGGTTGCCGGCGAGGCGGTCGGCCAGGTCGACGGGCCCGGCGATGTGGCGGCGGGCCACCCGGTGGCCGAGGAATGCCGCGGTCGTCAGGGTGCGGCCGACGACATGGTCGGCCAGGCCGCGACGGACGACCTCGACCTCGGGGAGCTCTGGCATGGGCAGGTGTGGACGCGCCGGCGGCTCGGGAGAGCCGGTCAGGCGGTGCCGTCCTCGCAGTCCTCGGACTCGCCGGCCCCCTCGGGACCTCGCGTGGCGGCGACGGCGGAGGCCTCGGCCTTGGCGCGGTCGCGCAGGGTGCGCCAGGCGGTGGCGGCGGCCTTCTGCTCGGCTTCCTTCTTGGTGCGGCCACTGCCGCTGCCGAGCGCCTCGTCACCGACGACGGCGGTCGCGGTGAAGACCTTGGCGTGCTCGGGGCCGGTGTCGGTGACCTCGTAGTGCGGGGCTGCCTCGCCGACGGCGGAGGCGGCCTCCTGGAGGGAGGTCTTCCAGTCCAGGCCCGCGCCCATGGTCGCCGTCTCGGCGATGAGCGGGTCGAGCAGGGAGTGCACGAAGACCGAGGCGGCGGGCAGCCCCCCGGTCAGATAGACGGCGCCGAAGACGGCCTCCATCGTGTCGGCCAGCAGCGAGGCCTTGTCGCGGCCACCGGTGCTCTCCTCGCCCCGCCCGAGCAGGAGGTAGTCACCCAGCCCGATGGTGCGGGCGACCTCGGCGAGGGCGCGCATCTGCACGACGGCAGAGCGCATCTTGGCCAGCTGGCCCTCCTGCAGGTCGGGGTGCTCCCCGTGCAGGTGGTCGGTGACGACGAGGCCGAGGACGGCGTCGCCGAGGAACTCCAGGCGCTCGTTGTGGGGCACCCCGCCGGCCTCATAGGCATAGGAGCGGTGCGTCACGGCACGCTGAAGCAGCGCCTCGTCGACCGAGGCGCCACAGACGTCCGCGATGTGTGAGCGCAGCTCACCGAGCGGGCGCGGGTACTCCGTGGCGGAGCTGGTGAATGCCTTCCCCATGCCGCGCGCCCGGGGCGTCAGCCCTGGTGCTCGGTGCGCTCGGCGACGTCGTAGTGACGGCCCTTGTAGGTGCCGCACGACGGGCAGGCCGTGTGGGGCTGCGTCGGGGCCTTGCACTGGGGGCACGTGGTCAGCACGGTCGCCGACGTCTTCCAGTTCGCACGGCGCGAACGGGTGTTGGAGCGCGACATCTTCCGCTTCGGGACGGCCACGTCAGTTCCTCTTCTCTTCGTCACTGCTGGAGGGCAGCTGCTGGGCCAGGCCCGACAGCGCCGACCACCGGGGGTCGATCTGCTCGTGCTGGTGGTCCGGGTCGTCCTCGAGTCGCGCCCCGCACTGGGGGCACAGCCCGGGACAGTCCTCCCGGCACACCGGCTGGAACGGCAGGGCAGGCACCACTGCGTCCCTCAGCACCGGCTCGAGGTCGATCAGGCCGTCCTCGATCTGGTGCTCGTCGGCGTCGTCGGTGTCCGCCCCCACCTCGCGGTGGTGGGCGGCCCGGTCGGCGTAGGCGAACAGCTCCTGGAAGCGCGCGTCGACGGGGAGGTCGACGCGGTCCAGGCACCGCACGCAGGCACCGACCGCCGTGGCGCTGGCCGAGCCGGTCACCAGCACGCCCTCGACGACGGACTCCAGGCGCAGGTCGAGCTCGATGGGCTCGCCCTCCGGGACGGAGATCACGTCGCTGCCGAGGTCGGCAGGAGCCCCGACCGTCCGCTCGATGGTGGCCATGGACCCGGGTCGTCGGCCCACCTCTTTGGTGTCGACCACCAGAGGCGAGCGGGGATCAGGATGGGTCATGGCTCCACGCACGTAGGTTGGGGGGCTCGGACTGCATCACGTCGAACGCAGACCGACGCACCACGTTACCGGAGCAGGCCGCTCCGCCCCAAATGCGTGCACCTGCAGGACGGTATGCCGCGGGGCCGGCTGGTCAGCTCATCTCCACCCACCGGCGGTGCCAGGCTCCCGCCGGCGCCGTGGGCGACCAGCCGGACGGGTGCACCGCCGACCCGGTCCGCAGGTGCTCCCCCAGATCGGCCAGATGCGCCTGCCAGCCGGCCCGGTAGGGCGAGAGGTTGTCGGCCGCCAGCCCCCGGTCCTCCACGATGAGCCGGGTCCTCCCGCCCTCGGCGACCAGCCAGGCCTCGGTCTGGGTCTCTTCGGGCGAGCCGGGCTCGTTGGTCACCAGCAGGTGGTGGGGCGCCTCGCACTCGTCGATGCGCACCGCGCCGCTCCAGGAACTGGTGAAGACGGCGTGGACCGTGTTCCCCACCCGTGCCTCGCCGGAGACGGTCGCGATCCAGCGCGCCAGTCGACCTGGGTCGGTGCATGCCTCCCACCGATCCTGGATGTCCGTGTCATAGACATCCTCGATCCGCACCACCCCGCGGCCGTCCGGCCCTGTGCGCGTCATTGCTGTCGCAGTCATGACCTCTCCCTCTTGCCTCGTGCGATCTCGGTGTGCAGCGCGGCCATGCGGCCCTGCCACAGGGCGCGGTAGTCGCCCAGCCACTCGTCGAGCTCGGCGAGTGGCTCCGGGTCGATGCTGTAGATGCGGCGCTGGGCCTCCGAGCGCACCTGGACCAGGCCCGCCTCGCGCAGCACCCGCAGGTGGCGCGAGACGCCGGGGCGCGCGATGGGCAGCGCCTCGGCCAGCTCGCCTGCCGTCGCCGGGTGATCCCGGAGGATCTGGAGCACCGTGCGCCGGCTCTCGTCGGCCAATGCCTGCATCACCGCGTCCATGCGGTTAATGTACCCATCTCGTTACGTACCCTTCAAGGTACATATAGGAGCGCGTCGCGGGCTACTCCGTGGCGAGGACCCGGTCGAGGGCCGAGCGCATGACGCGGCCGAGGGTGGCGGCATAGGTCGCGGTGACCCGCGCCCCGGGGCGGTTGACCACCACATTGCCGATGACCGAGGGGCACCGGTCGACCGGGCACAGCCACGGGGTGAGGTCGATGAAGTCGGTGACGGGGGCGACGGCGGCGGCCTCCTTCTGCACCGGGAAGGCCGAGTCGTTGCGGGCGACCGCCCGGTCGAAGTCACACTGCGAGAGCCGGGTCGGGTGGGCCGACAGGCAGGCCTCGAGGTCGGTGGGGGCCGAGGGGTTGTCGCCGACCACGGCGACGCGGCTGCCGAGCTGGCGCACCTCCTGCCAGCGCGTCGCCAGGCCGGTGATCATGCCGTTGGTGGAGGGACGGCCGGCGTCCCAGACCGTGCGGGCGTGGCCGGAGGTGACGACCAGCGCGGGCCGGTCCTTGGCCAGCGCCCGCATGACGCGCGTGTTCCACTCGTCGCAGCTGCTGTAGTGGTCACGCCCCGCCAGCGTCTGGCCCGCGACGAAAGGGCACCCGGCCTTGCCATAGGTCACGATGCGCCAGCTGCGACCCTTGGCGGCCTCCTCGAGGGCCGGCAGCCACTGCATCGCCTTCTCGTCGCCGACCAGCGCGACCAGCTGCTTGCCGGACGGGTTGCCGAACTGGCACGGCACCGGCGACGCGGACTGCTCGTCGACGACGCACCGGGTGGAGTCGCTCGCGGGCACGTCATCCCCCGCGCGCTGGGGGTCGGGCGTGACCCACTCCCACCTGTCGACGGCATAGCGGGCCGGGTCGGTGCTGGGCTGACCGCCCAGGGTCGCAGCGCCGAGGCTGGTCAGCGCGGGCATCCTCCCGCCGGGAGGGGTGCTGGTGAAGGGCGAGGGCGACAGCAGCAGCGGCAGCCCGGCAAGCACTGCCGCGAGCCCCATCAGGGCGGTCAGGACCAGGGGGGAGCGCGGCCGGCGGCGCACGAGCGGGCTGTCGGCGAAGCGGTCCTCCACGAAGCGGGTGGTCAGCCAGGCCGGGACCAGCGCCGCGGCCACCGCCACGGTGGCGACGCCCGGCGACTCGCCCCAGATCGCGGCGGCGAAGGTGCGCATCGGCCAGTGCCACAGATAGAGGGCATAGGCCAGGCCGCCGAGCCACACCAGCGGCAGCCACGACAGCACCGCCGAGGGGCCGAGTGTGCCCGTGGACCAGCCCGAGGCGATGACCAGCGCCGCCCCGATCGTGGGCAGCAGCGCCCAGGCGCCCGGCCACAGCGCGTCGGCGGGCAGGGAGGTCGCCGCGAAGGCGATCATCGCCAGCCCCAGCCAGCCACCCAGCGTCAGCACCCGGCTCTGATAGGGTCGGCGCCCGCTGGTCCACACGGCCAGCAGCGCGCCCACGCCGAACTCCCAGAACCGGGCCGGCGAGACCAGATAGGCGAGCGAGGGGCTGGTCTGGCTCTGCCACAGGGAGAAGAGGAAGGAGGGCACGCACACGAGGGCGAGCACCAGGGCGAGCAGCCGCCGGGTGGGGTGCAGCACGCGCCCGCCCTCGCGTCCCGCGGCGCGGCGGATGAGGCGGCCCAGCAGCGCGAGCGCGACCAGCCAGAGCAGCGTCGCCTGCGCACCGGCCGCGATCGCCCACAGGTGGTGCAGGGGCGAGGCGCTCGCCCCGCTCGGGTGGGGCGGCTCACCGCGCAGGCCGAGCACCCAGTCGACGACGAAGCCGGCCGAGCCAAGGACATCGGCGCCGATGTCACGGCGCCGGGCCCCCGGGACGACGAACCAGGCCACCAGCGCCGAGAGCGCGACGACCAGCGCCATGGGCGGCATCACCCGGCGCGCCCGGTGGGCGAGCGCGGGCAGGACCCGCACGCGACTGGTCTCGACCAGCTCGCGCACCGCCGGGCCGGTCAGCAGGTAGCCGCTGAGGACGAAGAGGATGTCGACGCCGACGAAGCCGTGGCCCGCGCCGGCGACGCCCGCGGCATACATCAGCACGAGCACGATGGCGACGGCCCGCAGCCCCTGGAGGTCGGGGCGGGCCGTCGTGGTGGAAGAGGCGTCGGTGCTCAGCGCTGCGCCTCCCCGCCGATGCGGGCGAGCAGCTCGTCGCGGACCCGGTCGGTGACCAGGCCGGTGATGTCCCCACCGAAGCGGGCGACCTCCTTCACCAGCGAGCTGGAGATGTGCTCGAAGCGGGGGTCGCCGGGCAGGAAGACGGTCTCGAGGCCGGTGAGGTGCCTGTTCATCAGCGCCATGGGGAGCTCATAGGCGAAGTCGGTGCCGCCGCGCAGGCCCTTGACCACGACATCGGCGTCGAGCTCACGGCAGACGTCGACGAGGAGGGTGTTGGCGAACAGCTCGACGCGCACGTTGGTGACCTCGGCGCCGAGCGCGTCGAGGATGAGCTCGCGTCGCTGGTCGGCGGTGAAGGTGCCGGTCTTGGCCGGGTTGTGCAGGATGGCGACGACGACCTCGTCATAGATCCGCGAGGCGCGCGCGATGACGTCGGCATGGCCGACCGTCACCGGGTCGAAGGATCCGGGGCACACACACCGTCTCGTCACGGGAAAACCCTACGGGCGGAGGGGCTGCCGGTGGCTGAGGCAGGGCCGGTATGCCGCGAAGTCGCCCCAGCGGTCAGCCCAGGTCTGCGGCGCCCGACAGGACGGTGCGGGTGCCGCCCCCGACCCAGACCTGGCCGTCGGCCGAGGAGATGTGCACCCGCCCGTCGCGCCCCAGCGCCGTGCCCTGCCGGGCGGTGTATGCCGCGGGCAGCCGGCCCGCGCCGATCAGCCACTGCGCGATCCCGGCGTTGAGGCTGCCGGTGACCGGGTCCTCGCCGACGCCCAGGCTCGGCACGAAGGCCCGGACCTCGATGTCAGGCTGAGGGTCAGGTGAGCCGGGGGTGGAGGGTGCCGCCGCGGCATACGGCCCGACTGCGCCCAGCTTGAGGTCGTGGGCGGCCATCAGGCGCAGGTCGGGTGCCAGTGCCAGGACCGCCTGGGCGTCGGCGAGCAGGAGGGCGGCCCAGCCCGGCCCGTTGTCGACCCACTGGTGGTCGAGGACCTCGGCACGGCCGATGCCCAGGCTGGCGCAGGCCGCCTCCAGCACCTCCTCCTCGAGTGGCCCGGTGCGGATCAGCGGTGGCGCCGCGAACGCGAGCGAGTCGCCCTCGCGGCGCACCGTGACCAGGCCCGCCTCGCACTCCTGCACGATCTGCGCGGGGTCGGCCGGCTGGCCGCCCGCCTCGAGCCACGCGTGGCAGGTGCCGAGCGTCGGGTGGCCGGCGAAGGGCAGCTCGCCGCCGGGGGTGAGGATCCGCACGCGGTAGTCGGCGCCGGGCTGGGTGGGCGGCAGGACGAAGGTCGTCTCGGACAGGTTGGTCCAGCGCGCGAAGGCCGCGCGCCGATCGTCATCGAGGCCCTCCCCGTCGAGGACGACCGCGACGGGGTTGCCGCGCAGAGGCGAGGTGGTGAAGACATCGACCTGGGCGAAGCGGCGGCTCATGGCGCCAACCTACGCGGCCGCCTCAGGCCGCGGCCGACACCTCGGCATACCAGAGGACCGTCTCGCCATAGGACTTGCTGCCGGTCGCCTCCAGCCCATCGGGCCAGCTGGGCTCGGGCGAGCGGGAGGACCGCTCGACGACGACGAGGGCGTCTGCCTCGAGCCAGGGCATCAGGAGCGTCAGCGCCCGGGCCAGGGCCTCCTCGCCCACGTCGTAGGGCGGGTCGACCATCGCCAGCCCGACCTCGCCCGCTCCCCCGCTGCCGAGCGCCTTGTCGACGGTGGTGCTCGCCACGCGCGCGCCGGACAGCCCGAGAGAGGCGGCATTGCGCTTGATGACGGCCGCGGCCCGCCGGTCGTGCTCGACGAGGATGACGCCGCGCGCGCCGCGGCTGAGCGCCTCGAGCCCGAGTGCGCCCGAGCCGGCATAGAGGTCGACCACGAGCCGGCCCTCGATCGCGTCGAGGGCCTCCAGCCGGGAGAAGAGGGCCTCGCGCACCCGGTCGCTGGTCGGCCGGGTGCCCGAGCCGGGCGGGGTCTCGATGCGCCGGCCGCCCGCGGCGCCGGCGATGATGCGGGTCATCAGCCGCGCTCCAGATAGGCGGCCTGCTCGGCGTCGACGCGCTCCTGCACGGCCGCGGCCAGGAGTGGGTATGCCGCGAGCGCAGGGTCCTCGTCGACGAGGGCCTGGGCATCCTCCCGGGCCATCTCGATGACCTGCTCGTGATCGAGGATCGAGAGGAACTCCAGCTGGTTGCGGCGCCCGGACTGGGCGGCGCCGAGGATGTCGCCCTCGCGGCGCTGGCCCAGGTCGATGCGGGCCAGCTCGAAGCCGTCGGTGGTCGCGGCGACGGCGTCGAGGCGCTCCCGGGTCGGGCCGGTCTCGGAGTGGGTCATCAGCAGGCACAGGCCGGCGTAGCCGCCCCGGCCGACGCGGCCGCGCAGCTGGTGCAGCTGGGAGACGCCGAAGCGGTCGGCGTCGCGGATCACCATGACGCTGGCGTTGGGCACGTCGACGCCGACCTCGATGACGGTCGTCGCGACCAGCACGTCGATCTCGCCGCGGCTGAAGCGGGCCATCACCGCGTCCTTGTCCTCGGCGGGCATCCGGCCATGGAGCATCTCGACCCGCAGCCCCTGGAGGTCGGGGTTGGCCCGCAGCTCCTCGAGCGTCTCGAGGACACCGGCGAGCGGGCGCTCCTGTGCGACAGCGGGATCGGCGTCGTCCCAGATGTCCGGCGGCGGCGCCTGGACCTCGTCGGCGTCGAGGGCCTTGGGTGCCTCCTCGCCGCCGATGCGCGGGCACACCACATAGGCCTGCCGGCCCTCCGCCACCTCCTCGGCGACGCGCTGCCAGATGCGCGCCACCCACGCCGGGTTGTCCTCCGGCACCACGTGGGTGGTGATCGGGGCACGCCCGCGCGGCAGCTCGCGCAGGGTGGAGGTCTCGAGGTCTCCGAAGACGGTCATGGCGACGGTGCGCGGGATGGGCGTCGCCGTCATCACCAGCACGTGTGGAGGGTGGGCTCCCTTGGCGCGCAAGGCATCTCGCTGCTCGACGCCGAAGCGGTGCTGCTCGTCGACGACCACCAGCGCGAGGTCGAAGAAGTCGACGGTGTCCTGGATGAGCGCGTGGGTGCCGATGACGATGCCGGCCTCACCGGTGACGATGTCGAGCAGGGCCCGCTTCTTGGCGGCCGTCGACATGCTGCCGGTGAGCAGCACGACCTTGGTCCCGATCTCGCTGCCGCCGAGCATCCCGCCCTCGGCGAGGTCGCCCATCATCGCGGTGATGGAGCGGTGGTGCTGCTGGGCGAGCACCTCGGTCGGGGCGAGCAGTGCGGCCTGGCCGCCGGAGTCGACGGCCGCGAGCATCGCCCGCAGCGCCACGATCGTCTTGCCGGAGCCCACCTCGCCCTGGAGCAGCCGGTGCATGGGCTGCTCCCGCGACATCTCACTGGCCAGGGTCGTCCCGACGGCCAGCTGGCCCTCGGTGAGCTCGAAGGGCAGCCGCTCGTCGAAGGCCGCGAGCAGGCCCCCCTCGCGCGGCATACGTGCCTTGGTCTGGTCCTGGCCGGCCCGCCAGCGGCGCTGGGCGAGGACGAGCTGGAGCACGAGTGCCTCCTCGTAGCGCTGGCGCGCCCGCCCCGCGTCGACCTCGGCCCGCCGGGCGGGACGGTGTATGCCGCGCACGGCCTCCAGCGCGGACACCAGCCGCCGGCGCCCGCGCAGCTCCTGCGGCAGGGCGTCGGGCAGGGAGGTCTCGTCGAGCTGGTCGAGGATGACCCGCATCGACTGGGTGATGGCCCAGTTGGCGACCTTGGGCACCTGGAGATAGATCGGCATCTGCCACAGGCCCTCCTCGTGGCCCTGGTCGGCGCCGAGGAGGTGGTATTCGGGGTGGGCGAGCTGGTAGGTCCCGCGGAACTCCCCCACCTGGCCGGCGAAGACGGCCCGCGCGCCCGGGACGAGCTTCTCCTTGTGGCCATAGACGCGGAAGAAGACCAGCTCGATCTCCTGGGTGCCGTCGGTGATGACGACCTGGAGGCGCTGCCCCTTGCCGCTGCGGTTGCGCAGGAGATGGGCCGAGCGCACCTCGGCGACGACCACGGCATACTGCCCGACCGTCACCGACGACAGGTCGGCCTGGTAGTCGACATAGCGCCGCGGCCAATAGGCCAGCAGGTCCCCGACCGTGACCAGGCCGCGGCCCTTCTCGAAGTGCTTGGCGGAGGCGCCGAGCACCCGCTCCAGCCGGGTGTCGAGACGCAGACCGGCCATCACTCGACCCCGAGGAGGAGGGAGTAGAGCGGCTGGCCGCCCTCGACGACGCTGATGTCGAGGTCGCGGCGCCACCGCCGGACGGTCTCGACGAGCTCGTCGGCCAGCCCGTCGGGGGCCTCGGAGCCGACGATGACGGTGAGCAGCTCACCACCGGAGGAGAGCAGGCGGCCGACGATGTCGCTGGCCACCGACGCCTGATCGCTGCCGATCACCTCGATCTCGCCGCTGACGACGCCCAGGACATCGCCGGGATGGCACCAGCCGGCGGAGGTGAGGGCCTCCTTGGTGGCCACGGTGACCGCGCCGTTGCGGGTGCCGGCCGCCGCGGCCGACATGGACGCGGCGTTCTCGGAGACCGGCGAGGAGGGGTCGAAGACCGCGAGCGCGGCGATGCCCTGGACGGCGGTGCGCGAGCGCACGACGTGGACCTCGATGCCGTCCTGGTGGGCGGCCGAGGCGGCGGCCTGGGCCGCGAGCACCGTGTCGGAGTCGTTGGGCAGCAGCAGCACATGGAGGGCGTTGGCGGCCCGCACCGCATCGAGGATCTGACCGGCCGAGGCGCGCCGGCCCGGGCCGGACGGGACGGTCAGCGCCCCCGCCTCCTGGAGTAGCGCCGTGATGCCGGGCCCGGCGGAGCACGCGATCACGGCCTGCTCGACGGCCGGGCGGGAGGGCCTGGGCTGGTGCTCGAATGCCGTGACGCTGATGCGGTGGGGTCGGCCGGCCTCGATGCCGGCCTCGATCGCGGCGCCGATGTCGTCGGTGTGGACGTGCACATTCCACAGGTCGGGCCCGCCGACCACGAGCACCGAGTCGCCGAGGGAGTCCAGCCGGTCGCTCAGGCCGGTGACGCGCTCGGAGTCGGCGCTGTCGAGGAGGTACATCACCTCATAGGCCGGGCCGCTCGCGTCGGCGGGCACCTCGGGGAAGCGCGGCTGGGGCGCCCCGCAGCCGACCGTGGGGGCGACGATCGGGTGGGCCCAGTCGGCCCGGTGATAGAGCCGGTCGAGGTCCGCAGGGTCGCCGAGGAAGCTGAGCGCCTCGGCCTCCTCGCCCCGGACCACCCGGTCGAGGGCCTCCATGAGGATGAGGAAGCCGGCGCCGCCGGCGTCGACGACCCCGGCCGAGGCGAGGGTGTCGAGCTGGCCGGTCGTGGCCTCCAGTGCCGCGCGCGTCGCGTCGGTGACCCGGCCGGTGAGCTCGCCGAGGGCGACCCCCTCCGCCGCAGCCCGGGCCGCCTCGTGGGCGGCCGAGTCGGCGACGGTCAGGATCGTGCCCTCGACCGCCCGGGTGACGGCCCGCCGCCCGGCCTCGGCCACCCGGCCGATGGCCTGGGCGGTCAGGTCGGTGTCGAGCTCCTCGACGCCCCACTCGCGGATGGCGTCGGCGAGGCCGCGGCACATCTGCGACAGGATCACCCCCGAGTTGCCGCGGGCGGTCAGCAGCATGGCCCGGGCCATGCTCTCGGCCTCCTGGAGGAGACTGGCGTGACCGAAGATGCCCTCCTGCTCGTGCTCGGAGCGCACGGCGTCGAGGCCGCCGTCAAAGGTCAGATAGAGGTTGGTGCCGGTGTCACCGTCGGGCACGGGGAAGACGTTGAGTGCGTCGATCTCGGCGCGACGGGCCGCGAAGGCGGCGCGTGCCACGAGCGCCCACTGGCGGGCGGCTGCGGCGTCGAGGGTCTTCAGCACGCTGGCGAGACTAACGCGGCATACCGTCATTGCGGTCGCTGCGGGGCCGCGGCGCGCTGCCTCGGCCCGGCGCCGACGCCGCGTTTTGTCGCTTCAGCCGTTCCTCGGCTACTCTTGACCGGTTCCCCGCTGACGGCGCCTCATCACTGCTGCGCGGAGCAGGGACCGAAGACCAACACCTTTAGCGACTCAGGAGATCACCCGTGGCTGCCAACTGCGACGTCTGCGGCAAGGGCCCGTCCTTCGGGCACAACATCTCGCACTCGCACCGCCGCACCAAGCGTCGCTGGAACCCCAACATCCAGCGGGTCAAGGCTCTGGTCGGCGACGCGGGCGTGACCCCCAAGCGACTCAATGTCTGCACCTCGTGCCTCAAGGCGGGCAAGGTCAAGCGCTGACCTCCCCCTGACGCACCACAACGCGGCGGGCCTCCCCACACCGGGGAGGCCCGCCGCGTTGTGTCTGGGCCCATGCTGTCCGGCCACGCCTCAGCCGGCGAAGTGGTCCCAGCCGCGTGGTGTGGTGGCCTCGCCGTCGGCGGCGACCTGGCCGGCAGGCCCGGCGACGATGGCGCCGACCGGCCGCCACCCCTCCGGCAGCCCCCGCTCGGAGGGGTATGCCGCGAGGAGACTGTGCTCCTCCCCTCCCGCAAGCACGCACTCGCGGGCCCGGTCCGTTCCGACGGCGGGGACGAGCGCGGCGATGTCCTCGGCCAGCAGCCCGCTGTCGAGGTCGATGGCCACGCCGCTCGCGCGGCCGATGCGAGCGGCATCGCGCAGCAGGCCATCGGAGATGTCCATGAGGGCGTGAGCCCCCGCGCTAACCGCCTGCGGACCGGCCGCCAGTGGCGCGTCGGGCCGGCGGTGGTGGGCCAGCGCCGCGGCGGCGGCGGGGTGGTCGGCCTCGACCACGCCGTCGGAGAGCAGCGCCAGGCCGGCGCCCGACCGGCCCAGCGGGCCACAGACCGCCAGCACGTCACCGACCCGGGCGCCCGCGCGGGTCAGGGGCTCGCGGCCCGCCAGGTCCCCGAGCGCGGTGATCGAGAGCATGACGGTGCCCGCCGGGGCCGATGACAGGTCGCCGCCGGCGACGCTCACCCCGAGGCGGGCGCAGCGCGAGCCGAGCTCCGCGGCATACCGCTCCAGCCAGGCGACGGGCGTCGCGGGGTCGGCCACGAGCGCCACGACGACGGCGGTCGGGACCGCCCCCATGGCGGCGATGTCGGCGAGGTTCTGGGTCAGCGACTTGGCGGCGACGTCCTCGGGGGTGGACCACTCGTCGAGCCAGTCCCGGCCGCGGACCATCGCATCGGTGGTGACGACCACGCTGCCGGAGGCGGCCGCGAGGACGGCGGCGTCGTCACCCGGACCGAGCAGCTCGGCGCCGGTCGGCCGGAAGTGCGGGAAGATCCTGCCCAGGATCTCCTCCTCGGACACCTCGGCGAGCGTGGGCTCCTCGCTCATGTGACTCCTCGCATCGGGCCGCCGTCACCGTGACGCCGGCACACCCGGCACGGTAGCGTCACAGGCGAGCCCGGGTGGGACCCGCCCGGCACCGACGACGAGGGAGTGACCATGGTCCAGGCCTATGTGCTGATCCAGACCGAGGTGGGCAAGGCCCACGATGTGGCCCAGGCGATCTCGGGGATGGCCGGCGTCACGGGCGCCGAGAACGTCACCGGCCCCTATGACGTCATCGCCCGTGTCGAGGCCGAGACCATGGACGAGCTCGGCCGGCTGGTCGTCTCCAACATGGGCGGCGCCAGCGGCATCACCCGCACCCTCGTCTGCACGGTCGTCAACATCTGACGCCCTCCGCTCCCCCCGCTCGATCCGGTATGCCGCGGCTGCCCCTCTGGGCCGCCGGCCTGCTCGCGCTGTCCGCGTGCGGGTCGGCCGTCGAGGCGAGCGCTCCCCCCCACGCCGGGTCGGCTGCCTGCGTGGCGGCCGCCGCGCACTGGCCGGCGAGCGTCGCGGGCCAGGAGCGCCGCGAGACCAGCGCCGGCTCGCCATCGGTTGCCGCGTGGGGTGACCCGGCGATCATCGCCCGCTGCGGGGTGAGCGCGATCGGCCCGACCACCGAGCAGTGCGTCGACGTCTCGGGCGTGCAGTGGGTCGCGCGCCAGCTCGACGACGGCGTGCAGCTGGTGACCTTCGGCCGCGACCCCGCGATCGAGGTGCTCGTGCCCACGGACTACGGGGCCGCGCCGCTGCTCATGCCCGCCTTCGCCAAGGCCGCCCAGGCCCTGCCCACCAACGGCCACCGCTGCAGCTGAGCCGCTTGTGCGCGGCATACCCAGTCGCGTTTTAGCCCAATTGGGCACAAACGCCCCGCGGGGTCAGCGCAGGCCGGTGGGGTCAGCGCAGGCCGGTGGGGCGCTCGAGGGCGAGCTGGATGAGCTCGTCGATGAGGTCGGGATAGGACAGGCCGGAGTTGGCCCACATCTGCGGATACATCGAATAGGGCGTGAAGCCCGGCATCGTGTTGATCTCGTTGACCACGACATCGCCGTGCTCGGTATAGAAGCAGTCGACGCGGGAGAGCCCCTCGCAGCCCAGGGCCTCGAAGGCGAGGCCGGCGAGACGCTGGACCTCCTCGGAGACCGACCGCGGGACCTCGGCCGGGCAGGAGAGGGTGACGGCCGACTCGTCGAGATACTTCGCGTCGAAGTCGTAGAAGTCGTGGCCGTGCCCCGCCTCGACGACGATCTCGCCGACCTGGGAGGTGCGGGGGCGGTCGGTGCCGCGGCCCTGGAGGACCGCGCACTCGATCTCGCGGCCGACGATGCCCTTCTCGACGACGACCTTGAGGTCGTGCTCCCGGGCGAGCTCGATCGCGCGCTCGAGGCCGTGGTAGTCATCGACCTTGGAGATGCCCATCGAGGAGCCGGCGCGGGCCGGCTTGACGAAGACGGGGAAACCGAGCGACTCGCACGCGTCCATGGCGGCCGCCTTGTCGCGCCGCCACTCCAGGTCGGTGATCACGGTGTAGGGGCCGACGGGCAGGCCCGCCGCGGCGAAGACGACCTTCATGTAGTGCTTGTCCATGCCCGCGGCGGAGGCGAGCACGCCCGCACCGACATAGCGCAGGTCGGCCATCTCGAGCAAGCCCTGGATCGTGCCGTCCTCGCCGAACGGCCCGTGCAGCAGCGGGAAGACGACGTCGACGTCCTCGAGCCGCTGGAGGCCCTGGCCGGGCGACTGCACCGACAGGTGGGTGCTGGACTCGCCCAGCGGCACCAGCACGTGCGGGCCGTCGGCGGAGACCTCGGGGATGTGCCCGGCGCTCAGCTCGAGCGGCTCGGGGCGGTCCTCGGCCAGCACCCAGCTGCCGTCCTTGGCGATGCCGATCGGCACGATGTCATAGCGCTCGCGGTCGATCGCCCGCATGACCCCGGCCGCCGTCGCGCACGAGACGGCGTGCTCGGACGAGCGGCCCCCGAAGACGAGGGCCACACGGATCTTGCGCTGAGGGGCATCGGTCATGCGCGCCACTCTAATGTCGCGGCCGGGCTGTACCGTGACGCCACTCGGGTGGCGCCGGCGTGGACTCGCCGCGCCCGACTCGCGCGCGCGGCATACGATCTCGGGATGACTGACGCCGAGACCCACGCCGGCCTCTCCCCCGACACCCGCCTGGTCGCCCTCGGCCGCCCCGAGCGCGCGCCCGGCGCCCCCGTCAACCAGCCCGTCGAGCTGTCGAGCACCTATGTCGCCGACGGGCCGGTCAACTACGCACGGGTGGGGAATGCCGTGTGGTCGGCCTTCGAGGAGACGCTCGGCTCGCTGGAGGGCGGCTATGCGCTCGTCTTCGCCTCGGGCATGGGCGCCATCGCGGCCGCGGTCTCGCTCGTGCCACACGGTGGCGCGGTGGTCGCGCCCGCACACTCCTACTCCGGCACGCTCGAGCTGCTCGACGGGCTGGCCGCCGATGGCCGGGTCGAGCTGCGCCGGGTCGATATCAGCGACACCGACGCGGTCGTGGCCGCTCTCCCGGGCGCGGCGATGCTCTGGGTGGAGTCGCCGACCAACCCGATGCTCGAGGTCGGCGACCTCCGGGCGCTCGCGGCTGCCGGGCGTGAGGCGGGCGCGATCGTGGTGTGCGACAACACTTTTGCCACTCCCCTGCTCCAGCAGCCGATCACGGACGGCGCCGACGTGGTCGTCCACTCGGTCACGAAATACCTGTCCGGCCACTCCGATGTGGTCCTCGGCGCGGTCGTCACGGCGCCGGGCGAGCGCGGGCAGGAGCTGCGTGGCCGGCTCGCCGAGCACCGCCGGCTCCACGGCGCGATCGCCGGCCCGATGGAGGTCTATCTCGCGCTGCGTGGCATACGCACGCTTTCGGTGCGCCTCGAGCGGTCCGGGGCGAATGCCGCGGAGCTGGCCGCCCGCCTCGAGGGTCACCCCCGCGTGGAGCGGGTCCGCTATCCCGGCTTCGGCTCGATCGTGTGCATCGAGGTGGCAGGCGGGGCCGAGGGCGCCGAGCAGGTCGCCGCCGCCACCCGCCTGTGGACCCACTCGACCAGCCTCGGGGGCGTCGAGTCGCAGGTCGAGCGCCGCCGCCGCTGGGGCGCCGAGGCGTCCACCGTGCCGGAGTCGCTGCTGCGGCTGTCGGTCGGCATCGAGGCCGTCGACGACCTCTGGGCCGACCTCGACCAGGCACTGCGCGCCTTGGGGCGGGGCCCAGCGCCCTGACAACGCTCGCGCGGCAAGATCGACTATCACCGCAGCGCCCTCGCGGGCGGGCTGAGCACGCGCAGGGGCGCGTCGACCCAGAGGTGATAGTCGATCTTGCCGGCCGCGGGGCGGTCAGCCGCTCACCCCGCCAGGTCAGCTCACTCCGTGGCAGCGTGGGCACCGCCCGCCCGGGGGTCGGAGGCGGAGTGCGCGGCATACCCCTCGGAGCCAGGCGGGACATAGGTGTCGTCGGCGGCCTCGGCGTCTGCCAGCGTGACCTTGGCCAGGCGCATGCCGGTGATCCGGTTGCGGTCGACCTCGGTGACCTCGAGCTGGTAGCGCACGGGCTCGGCGTCGTCCTCGGTGTCGGAGGTCTGGGCCGGCGGGATGGCCACGCTGTCGCCGACGGCGGCGACCCGGCCGAGACGGGTCAGCATCCAGCCGGCGATGGTCTCGTAGGGACCCTCCTCCAGTTCGATGCCGGTGCGCTCGGAGAAGTCCTCGAGGTTGGTGCCGCCGTCGAAGGACTCCGACTCGTGCAGCCGCAGCTCGACCCGCTGGGCGTCGGTGTCGTATTCGTCCCAGATCTCGCCGACGACCTCCTCGATGAGGTCCTCGAGGGTGACCAGGCCGTCGGTGCCGCCGTACTCGTCGATGACGATCGCGATGTGGTGGCCGTTCTGGCGCATCTCCTCCAGCGCCCCGATGAGCGGCATGGTCCCAGGGAAGACCGGGATGTCGCGCGCGATCGCCTCGATCGGCATCGACGGGCGGTCGGGGTCGGCGCTGGCCTCGAGCAGGTCACGCACGTGGATGAAGCCGACGACATCGTCCATCGACTCGCCATAGACGGGATAGCGCGAATAGGGCTGGCCCAGCACCTCGTGGACGGCCGAGCGGATGTCGAGCTCCTTCTGGAGGCCGACGATGTCCTGGCGGTGACGCATCACCTCGCCGACATTGCGGTCGGTGGCCACGAACATCTCCTGGAGCAGCTGTCGCTCCTCCGGCTGGAAGCCGGCGTGGGAGGTGACGATGTCGCGCACCTCCTCGTCGCTCATCGCCTCGGCGTCGGCGCTCGGGTCGAGGCCCAGGATGCGCAGCACGGCATTGGTCGACTTCTCGAGCAGCCAGATGAAGGGTCGGGCGAGCTTTGCGAATGCCGCGAGCGGCGGGCCCGTGAGCTTGGCGAAGCCCTTGGCGCGCTGCAGCGCGACCCGCTTGGGCACCAGCTCGCCGAAGACCAGCGACAGATAGGAGATCAGCAGGGTCAGGCCGACGAGGGCCACCGTCCCGGCCAGCTCCTCCGAGAGGCCCCAGCCCTGAAGGGCCGGCACGAGATCGGGCGCGATGGTGCTGGCGCCATAGGCCGAGGAGAGGAAGCCGGCGAAGGTCACGCCGATCTGGACCGCCGACAGGAAGAGCCCGGAGTCACGGGCCAGGCGGGCGACCGAACGGCCGCGGCCGCCCTCCTTGTCGAGCTCCTTGATCTGGCCCTCGCGGAGGGAGACCAGCGCCATCTCGGTGCCGGAGAAGACACCGCCGATGAGGACGAAGAGCAGGACGAGGCCGATGTTGGCCAGGGTGCCGGTGTCCATCACTCACCACCGCGGGCGTGGGCCAGGGCCTCTGGGCGCGGCGAAGGGCAGAAGGCAGGGCAACTGTCACTGTCCATAGTGCAGGTCAGCATAACCGCTGGGGGCGCGTTCGCCCTGCTCAGCCGGTGGGAGAGCCAGCCCTGCCCGGGCCCTATTCGCGCTCGGACTTGCGCGGCCGGCTCAGCAGCAGCTCGACCAGGTCGCCGGGCTGGGCGCCCTCGTGGACGACATAGGCGACCCCCTTGGTGATGGGGGTGTCGACGCCGTGGTCACTGGCGAGCTGGAGCAGCGAGTCGCAGGACTTCACGCCCTCGGCCGTCTGCTTGGTGACGGCGACCGTCTCGGCCATCGTCATGCCCTGGCCGAGGTTCCACCCGAAGGTCCGGTTGCGCGACAGCGGCGAGGTGCACGTGGCGATGAGGTCGCCGACGCCGGCGAGCCCGGCGAAGGTGTGCGGGTCGCCCCCGAGCGCCAGCCCGAGCCGGGTCGTCTCGGCCAGGCCGCGGGTCATGATCGAGGCCTTGGAGTTATCGCCCATGCCCATGCCCTCGGCCATGCCGACCGCGAGCGCCACGACATTCTTGAGCGCCCCGGCCAGCTCGGTCCCGACGACATCGGTGGCGGTGTAGGGGCGGAAATAGCCGGCCGCGCAGGCGTCGGCGACGAGGTCGGCGGTCTGCTCGGAGTATGCCGCGACGACGGCTGCCGCCGGCTGCTTCACCGCGATCTCCCGGGCGAGGTTGGGCCCCGAGACCACCGCGATGCGCTCACGCTCGACGCCGGCGACCTCCTCGACCACCTCGCTCATCCGCTTGGTCGTGCCGAGCTCGACACCCTTCATCAGCGAGACGACGGCGGCGTCGGAGGGGATGGCGCTCCCCCACGTGGTCAGGTTGTCGCGCAGCGTCTGGGAGGGCACGGCCAGCACGACGATCTCGGCGCCGTCGGCCGCCTCCTGCGGGTCGGTGGTCGCCGAGATCATCGGCGGGAGAGGGATGCCCGCGAGATAGTCGTTGTTGGCGCCGGCGTTGATCTGGTCGACGACCTCCTGGCGTCGACCCCACATCGTCACCGAGCAGCCGGCGTCGGCGAGCACCGCGGAGAAGGCCGTCCCCCAGCTGCCGGTGCCATAGACCGCGACCTGGGTCATGCCTGGCCCTCCTCGGGAGCGGGGGTCTCCCGCGCCGGGTCGTGGGTGAAGCGCCCCGTCTCGGGCAGCCCCGCCTTGCGCGTGTCGAAGCGGACCGCGGGCGGGGTCTCACCCCGCAGCTGGGCGACGATCGCGGTCGTCGCGTCGGTGATGCGGTCGGTGGCCTCGCGCAGCACCTCGTGGCTGAGCGGCCGGCCATAGAGGTCGGACAGGTCGACGGGGGGCCCGGCCTGGATCTGCATCGTCTTGCGCGGCAGCGGCTTGAAGTGCTTCTGGTAGCGCCCGATGACCTCCTGCGCCCCCCACTGCCCGATCGGGATGACCGGGGCCTCGGTGGTCAGGGCGATGCGCGCGGCGCCGGTCTTGCCGGTCATCGGCCACAGGTCGGGGTCGCGGGTCAGGGTGCCCTCCGGATAGACCGCGACCGCCTTGCCCGCACGGACCGCGGCGACCGCGGCGGAGAAGGCCTCACCGGCTCGCGCCGTGCCGCGGTGGACCGGGATCTGGTCGGCGGCGCGGATGATCGCGCCGACCACGGGGATGCGGAAGACCGACTCCTTGCCCAGGAAGCGCACCGGACGGCCCGAGTCGTACATGTAGTGGGCGAACGCGAGGAAGTCGAAGTGCGAGATGTGGTTGGGGCAGGCGATGAACCCGGTCCCCAGCGGGGGCAGGTGCTCCTGCCCGCCCCACCGGCGCTTGGTGCCCGCCATGAGCAGGGGACGCGCGATGGCGACGGCGGTCTTGTAGCCCGAGGGGATGGACTTCCACTGGGGGCTGGTCACTCGATGCGCTCCTGAGGTCGGTGTTCGGGTAGTCATCTTCGTCGCTCGCGCGCGCAGTGTCGAGACTGCGCGCGGCGGGTCCCCCGCCCGGTGGCACGATCGGAGGTGATGACTGTCTGCGATCGGGCCCCGGACTGGCACCTCGTGGTGCCGGTCAAGGGCGGCCCCCATGCCAAGAGCCGGCTGGCCGTGCCTGCGCCGCTGGAGCGCCCCGCCGTCGCCGAGGCGATCGCCCGCGACTGCGTGGCGGCCTGCCTGAGGGGTATGCCGCGTGGCCGGGTCGTGGTGGTGACCGGCGACCCACGGGTGCGGGAGTGGGCGGGCCGGGCCGGCGCGCAGGTCGTGGCGGACCCGGACGGCGGGCTGAATGCCGCTGTGGCAGCGGCATTCTCGGCGCTCGTCCCGGCCCGCGACGTGGCCGTCCTGCTGGGCGACCTGCCGTGCCTGACGCCCGCAGAGCTGGGCGACGCGCTCGCCGCGTGCGCGGCATACCCGCTCGCGGTCGTGCCCGACGCCCAGGGGGACGGCACGACGCTGCTGACCACCCGCACGGGCCGGCTCACCCCACGCTTCGGGCCGGG
The DNA here is from genome assembly GCA_021287075.1 of Micrococcales bacterium. GTDB lineage: Bacteria > Actinomycetota > Actinomycetes > Actinomycetales > Dermatophilaceae > JAJTBD01. Next base: position 105,710 of record JAJTBD010000008.1, read on the forward strand.
ATCGGCCGCCGCGCACGAGGCGCTGGGCCACGTGCGGCTCGAGCTGGACCTGCCCCTGCTGCGCACCGACGTCGACGACGCCGGCGCGCTGGCGAGGGCGCTCGGGCTGGGCGTCGGGCCGCGGACCGCGCAGGCGCTCGCTCAGCCGGTCACCGAGTAGTCGGCGCCCAGGGCGTCGAGCTTGTCGGAGAAGCGCTCGTAGCCGCGGTAGATCAGGCCGACGTTGTCGACCTCCGAGGTGCCCTCGGCGGCCAGCGCGGCGATCAGATAGCTGAAGCCGCCGCGCAGGTCGGGCACGGTGATCTTGGCGCCCTTGAGCGGGCTCGGGCCCCAGATGCCGGCCGAGTGCTCGAAGTTGCGCGCGCCGAAGCGGCACGGCGAGCCGCCGAGGCACTCGCGGTAGAGCTGGATGTGGGCGCCCATCTCCCCCAGCGCCTTGGTGAAGCCGAGCCGGTTCTCGTAGACGGTCTCGTGCACGATCGACAGGCCGCTGGTCTGGGTGAGCGCGACGACCAGCGGCTGCTGCCAGTCGGTCATCAGGCCCGGGTGGACATTGGTCTCCATGACGATCGAGTTGAGCTCGCCGCCCGGGTGCCAGAAGCGGATGCCGTCGTCGTCGATCTCGAACCGGCCCCCGACCTTGCGGAAGACGTTGAGGAACTGGGCCATCGGGAGCTGCTGGGCGCCCTTGACATAGATGTCGCCCTTGGTGGCCAGGGCGGCGGCGGCCCACGAGCCGGCCTCGATGCGGTCGGGGATGGACAGGTGGTCGAAGCCGCCGAGGCGCGCCACGCCCTCGATGGTGATCACCCGGTCGGTCGCGACCGAGATGATCGCGCCCATCTTCTGGAGGATCGCGATGAGGTCCATGATCTCGGGCTCGACCGCGGCGTTCTTGAGCTCGGTCGTCCCGCGGGCGCGCACTGCGGTCAGCAGCACCTGCTCGGTGGCGCCGACGCTCGGGTAGTCGAGGGTCACCTTGGTGCCGACCAGGCCGCCGGGCGCGGTCAGCCGCAGGCCCTCGGGACGCTTGTCGACCACGGCGCCGAACTCACGCAGCACCTTGAGGTGGTAGTCGATGGGGCGCTCGCCGATCTTGCAGCCGCCCAGGTCGGGGATGAAGGCCTCGCCCAGCCGGTGCAGCAGCGGGCCGCAGAAGAGGACCGGGACGCGCGAGGACCCCGCGTGGGCGTCGATGTCGGCGACGTGGGCCTGCTCGACCTGGGTGGGGTCGAAGCGCAGCTCCCCGTCGGCCTCGCTGGTGATCTCGACCCCGTGCAGCCGGAGCAGGCCCGAGACGATCTCGACGTCGGAGATCTCGGGCACGCCCCGCAGGCGGCAGGGCTCCTCGGCCAGCAGGGTGGCGACCATGGCCTTGGACACGAGGTTCTTGGCGCCGCGGACCTCGATGCTGCCCCGCAGGGGCGCACCACCGTTGATCGTCAGGCTCTGAGCTGCAGACATGGGATACAGCATGACAAACGCGACGCGCGGGCAGGCACCCGGAGGTGTCTGCCCGCGCGTCGCGGCTGGTCTGGCTCAGGCGCGCTTGGCCGCGCGCTTCGCCGGCGCCTTCTTGGCGGTGACCTTCTTGGCCGTGACCTTCTTGGCGGCGGCCTTGGCCGGGGCGGCCTTCTTGGCGGTCGCCTTGACCGGGGTGGCCTTCTTGGCCGCGGCCTTCGCGGGGGCCGCCTTCTTGGCCGGGGCCGCCTTCTTGGCCGGGGCCGCCTTCTTGGCGGGCGCGGCCTTCTTGGCGGTGCTCTTCTTGGCGGCAGCCTTCTTCACCGGGGCGGCGGGGGCGTCGGCGCTGGCGCGGCCGGCGGCGAGGGCGCCCTTGGGCAGCGAGCTGGGCTTGGACGTATAGGCCTTGAAGGACGTGCCGGCCTTGAAGCGCGGGACGGCCGTCTTCTTGATGCGGACGGTCTCGCCCGTGCGCGGGTTGCGGCCGGTGCGGGCGGCGCGGGCGGCCTTCTCGAAGGTGCCGAAGCCGGTGATGCCGACCTTGCCGCCCTTGGCGACCTCGCGGATGATGATGTCCAGGATGTGCTCCAGCGACTCGACTGCCAGCTTGCGGCTGCCCAGACGTGCCTCGAGCTCCTTGACCAGGTCTCCCTTGTTCACGTTCCCCTCCATCAGGGATCAGGTGCCGGGCGGTCTGCCCGGCAAGGACTGTCAGTGACCGGATGACCCCGATCTGTTATGACGGTAGGGCGCCCGACGCGGCGAGTCCACTATGTCAAGCAGCCCGACCGTTGTCTCCCAACGTTTTTCGGCTCGGATCGCACGGTCGGCACGGGCGTCTGGCCGGCCACCGGCGATGCACACGCAGCTGCCCTGGGCACGCTTGTGAACGCACCAATTCGGTTGCGTCGCAATGGGATTGCCGCTGATTGCCAGACGGCCCAGCGGCCGCGCACCTGACGACGGGGCCCGGCAGCGGCCCCCGCCCGACACCCGGCCCCGCGCGTGCAACACCGTCTCGAAGTCGTTCTGCGACACGCCGACACGCCGCCGTGGACGCGGCCCGGTGGGATGGGAAAGGGGCGGTGGGAGAGGTCCTCCCCCACCGCCCCTTGGGGCCCGAATGCCCTACTGCCCCACGGGCTGCGTGTGCGGCTTGTAGGCGGGACGGGTCTGCTCGAAGGCGGTGATGTCACCCTCGTTGCGCAGGGTCAGGCCGATGTCGTCCAGCCCCTCCATGAGGCGCCAGCGGGTGTAGTCGTCCACCTCGAAGGAGCAGGTGATGTCGCCGGCCTGGATGGTGCGGGCGCCGAGGTCGACGGTGACGGAGGTGCCCGGCTCGTTCTCGAGGAGCTTCCAGAGCAGCTCCACGTCGTCCTGGGCCACCTGGGCGGTCAGCAGGCCGGCCTTGCCGGAGTTGCCCCGGAAGATGTCGGCGAAGCGGCTCGAGATCACCACGCGGAAGCCGTAGTTCATCAGGGCCCACACCGCGTGCTCGCGGGAGGAGCCGGTGCCGAAGTCGGGGCCGGCCACCAGCACCGAACCCGCGGCATACGCCGGGTCGTTGAGGACGAAGGTCTCGTCCTTGCGCCAGGCGGCGAAGAGCCCGTCCTCGAAGCCGTCACGGGTGACGCGCTTGAGATAGACGGCGGGGATGATCTGGTCGGTGTCGACATTGCTGCGGCGCAGCGGGACACCGATGCCGGTGTGGGTCGTGAACTTGTCCATGACGGATCTCCTCCGGGCTCAGGCGGTCTCGACGGCGTCGAGGTCGGCGGGGCTGGACAGGGTGCCGCGCACGGCGGTGGCCGCGGCGACGAGCGGGCTGACCAGGTGGGTGCGCCCGCCCTTGCCCTGCCGGCCCTCGAAGTTGCGGTTGGACGTCGAGGCGCTGCGCTCGCCGGGGGCGAGCTGGTCGGGGTTCATGCCCAGGCACATCGAGCAGCCGGCGAGGCGCCACTCGGCGCCGGCCCGGGTGAAGACCTTGTCGAGGCCCTCCTCCTCGGCCTGGAGACGCACCCGCGCCGAGCCGGGCACGACGAGCATGCGCACACTGTCGGCGACCTTGCGGCCCCTGACGACGTCGGCGGCGGCCCGCAGGTCCTCGATGCGGCCGTTGGTGCAGGAGCCGACGAAGACGGTGTCGACGGCGATCTCCCGCAGCGGGGTGCCGGCGGTCAGACCCATGTAGTCCAGCGCCGACCGGGCAGCGGCCTTCTCGTTGTCGTCACCCATCCGCTCCGGGTCCGGGACGGCCTCGCCCAGCGGGGCGCCCTGGCCGGGGTTGGTGCCCCAGGTGACGAAGGGGGTCAGGGTGGCGGCGTCGATGTCGACCTCGGCGTCGAAGGTCGCGTCGTCATCGGTGCGCAGCTGCGCCCAGTCGGCGACGGCGGCATCCCAGTCGGCGCCCGTGGGGGCGTGCTCGCGACCCTTGAGGTAGTCGAAGGTCGTCTCGTCGGGGGCGATCATGCCGGCGCGGGCACCGGCCTCGATCGACATGTTGCACACCGTCATCCGCGCCTCCATCGACAGCGCGCGGATGGCCGAGCCGCGGTACTCCAGGACATAGCCCTGGCCGCCGCCGGTGCCGATCCTGGCGATGACGGCCAGGATGATGTCCTTGGCGGTCACCCCCGGCTGGAGCTCGCCCTCGACGTTGATGGCCATGGTCTTGAAGCGCTTGAGCGGCAGGGTCTGGGTGGCGAGCACGTGCTCGACCTCGGAGGTGCCGATGCCGAAGGCGAGGGCCCCGAAGGCGCCGTGGGTGGAGGTGTGGCTGTCGCCGCACACGATCGTCATGCCCGGCTGGGTCAGGCCGCGCTGCGGGCCGACGACGTGCACGATGCCCTGCTCGGCGTCCCCCATGGGGAAGAGCCGGACCCCGAACTCCTCGCAGTTGCGCCGCAGGGTCTCGACCTGGGTGCGGCTGACCGGGTCGGTGATCGGGCCGGGGGTGGTGGGGACGTTGTGGTCCTCGGTCGCGAGCGTCAGGTCCGGGCGGCGGACCGGGCGGCCGGCGAGGCGGAGACCGTCGAAGGCCTGCGGGCTGGTCACCTCGTGGAGGAGGTGCAGGTCGATGTAGAGGAGATCGGGCTCTCCCTCTGCGCGGCGCACCACGTGTGCGTCCCAGACCTTCTCGGCCAGCGTTGCGGCCATCACTCGTCCTTCCGTCGTGCGCCACCCCGGGGTCGCGGGTGGAGACTGTTGTCGAGGCTGTTCATCGTGAATGTGGCACGCCCAGTGAGCGCAAGGACTTGCGTCTCAGGCAATGAGACGTCAATATCAACTCATGGACAACTCTAGCGGGGTCGGCGTTCTCGACAAGGCTGCTGTCGTTCTGGGGGCGCTCGAGGCTGGTCCGTCGACGCTCGCCCAGCTCGTCTCGGCCACAGGTCTCGCGCGGCCGACGGCCCACCGTCTGGCCGTCGCCCTCGAGCATCACCGGCTCGTCGCCCGGGACATGCAGGGGCGCTTCATCCTGGGCCCGCGCCTGGGCGAGCTGGCCGCCGCCGCCGGCGAGGACCGTCTGCTGGCCACCGCCGGCCCGGTGCTCGGCGCGCTGCGCGACCACACCAACGAGTCGGCACAGCTCTTCCGCCGGCAGGGTGACAACCGCGTCTGTGTCGCTGCGGCCGAGCGTCCGGTCGGCCTGCGCGACTCCATCCCCGTGGGCGCCACGCTGTCGATGCTCGCCGGGTCGGCCGCCCAGGTGCTGCTGGCCTGGGAGGAGCCCGACCGGCTCCACCGCGGCCTGCACGGCGCGGCCTTCACCGCCACGACGCTCTCGGGCGTGCGCCGGCGCGGCTGGGCCCAGAGCGTGGGCGAGCGCGAGCGCGGCGTCGCCTCGGTGTCCGCCCCCGTCCGCGGGCCGTCCGGCAGAGTCGTTGCGGCAGTGTCGATCTCGGGCCCGATCGAGCGTCTCTCCCGCCAGCCGGGACGCCTCCACGCCGCCACGGTCGTCGCCGGCGCCAACAAGCTGACCGAGGTCCTGGCGCGCCACCACGCCGCCCAGCAGGCCGCCGCCGCCCAGAACCAGTGAGCAGCGCCCACACCGGCCACGAGATCCGCGTCGTCGATCCCACCGGCGCCGAGGCCCAGCGGCTGCTGCGCGACTACCTCGCCGAGATCATCGCCCTGGCCCAGGACTCCCCCGCCACCCCCGACCAGGTGAGCGAGCATGTCCTGGAGTCCGACGACGGCTCGCTGGCACCCCCGTCGGGCCGGCTGCTGCTGGCCAGCCTCGACGGGCAGCCGGTGGGGAGCATCGGGGTGCGCCGGCTGTCAGACGGCGTGTGCGAGATCAAACGCATGTATGCCGCGCCGGTCACCCGCGGCTCCGGGCTCGCCTCCGCTCTCCTGACCGCCGCGGAGCAGACGGCTCGCGAGGAGTTCGGGGCCCGCACGATCCGGCTCGACACCGCGGCATACCTCCATGCGGCGATCACCCTCTATCGGCGCGCCGGCTTTCGCGAGGTCGAGCGATACAACGACAACCCGCACGCCGAGCTCTGGTTCGAGAAGCGGCTCTGATGCGGCGCCCACCGCCCCGGCACAGCGAAGGACCCCCGCTCACTGAGCGAGGGTCCCTCGGCGATGTAGCCCCGACCGGATTCGAACCGGCGCTACCGCCTTGAGAGGGCGGCGTGCTAGGCCGCTACACAACGGGGCCATCTAGCTTGTGCCGTGAGGCACAGGAGAGAACCTTACCGCACCGGGCGGGCTTCTCCGAAATCGGACCGACCGCGGCGAGCGCGAGTTCGGTTGTCCGACAACAGCGCTGGGGTACCAGGACTCGAACCTAGACTAACTGAACCAGAATCAGTCGTGCTGCCAATTACACCATACCCCAAGGGGGTATCACTCCCGAGCGCGCCCGAGGGCCTTCTGCGGGGTGAACCGAAGGAAGATGCTACCGGCAGGACTGCCCCGGCCCCAAATCGGGAGGCGGCACCTCACAGCAGCGCGTCGACCTCGTCGAGCGAGCCGATGACGGGCACGCCGATGTCGGTGCCGTCCCAGCGCCCGCGGCGGTCCAGCCACACCCCCACCAGGCCTGCGTCGCGCGCGCCGATCGCGTCGAAGTCGAGCTCGTCGCCGACATAGACGACATCGCCCGGGTCCCGGCCGAGCAGCCCGCACGCATGCCGGAAGACGCGCCCGTCCGGTTTGCCGAAGCCGAGGGTGTCCTTGGTGACCAGGGCCTCGAAGGCGCCCCCCGACACCGGCGCGGGCCAGCTTGTCGGCCGTGACATCGCCGCTGGCGTTGGTCAGGGCGGCGATGCGTATGCCGCCTGCCCGCCACCGCTCGAAGCCCGCCTGCGCGTCGGGGAAGACCGCGAGCGCGCCGGCCAGCTCGCGGCCGAAGGCGGCGTTGAACTCCGCGGCCTGGGCGGCGTCGAGCCGCAGGGAGGGGTCGACGGAGGCGAGGGCGTGCTGGATGCGCCGGGTCCGCATGTCGTCCTGCCCGAGCTCACCCGTGGTGTATCGGCGGAAGAGGCCGGTGGGGTCGAGCCGGTAGTCCTCCGCCACCGCGGCCGCGGGCTCCTCCCCCAGACCGGGGCACAGCCGCAGGACGAGGGAGCGCACGGCATACCGCATCGCACTGCGGGTGTCGAAGACCGTGTCGTCGAGGTCGAGCAGCAGGTGACGCAAGCGCGCGGCCTCAGCCGAGCTGGTCGCGCAGGCGGGCCAGGCGCGCGAGCACCGAGGCCTTGCCGAGGATCTGCATCGACTCGAACAGCGGCGGCGAGATGCGCTGGCCGGACACGGCCGTGCGCAGCGGGCCGAAGGCGAACTTGGGCTTCAGGCCCATGCCGTCGACGATCGCCTCACGCAGCGCGGCCTCGATCCTCGGTGCCGCCCAGGTGGGCTCGCCGACGAGCCCGCCGCCGAAGGCCTCGATGGGCTCGAGGGCCTTGATCGCCGCGTCGAGCACGTCCTTGGCGTCGTCCTTGAGCTGCCCGCGCGCGTCGTCGGCGATCTCGAGCTGGTCGTCGGCGACGAAGAAGGGGCGCACGAGGGGGGCCGCCTCGGAGAGCACCTGGATGCGCGTCTGGATGAGCTCGGCGACCTCCTTGAGCCGGCCGAACTCGCCGAGCGAGGGGTTGTCGCCGAGGATGCCGGCGCTGCGCAGATAGGGCAGCAGTCGCTCGACGAAGGTCTCCAGCGGCAGGCGGCGGATGTGCTCGGCGTTGATCGCCTCGGCCTTCTTCTGGTCCCAGCGGGCGGGGTTGGGGTTGACCGAGTGGATGTCGAAGGCGTCGACGAGCTCGGCCGGGGTGAAGACATCGCGGTCGGCCGCGATCGCCCAGCCGAGCAGCGCCAGGTAGTTGACCATGCCCTCGCGGACGACGCCGCGGTCACGGTGCAGGAAGAGCGAGGACTCGGGCTGGCGCTTGGACAGCTTCTTGTTGCCCTCCCCCATCACCAGCGGCATGTGCCCGAAGACCGGCACGCGCTCGGCGATGCCGAGGTCGACCAGGGCGCGATAGAGCGCGATCTGGCGAGGCGTCGAGGAGAGCAGGTCCTCGCCGCGGATGACATGGGTGATGCGCATCATCGCGTCGTCGACGGGGTTGACGAGGGTGTAGAGGGGCGCACCGTTGCCGCGGGTGATCGCGAAGTCGGGGACGGTGCCGGCCTTGAAGGTCACCTCGCCGCGGATCAGGTCGTGGAAGGTGATGTCCTCGTCGGGCATGCGCACGCGGATCACCGGCTGGCGGCCCTCGGCCTTGAAGCGCTCGCGATCGGTCTCGCTCAGGTCGCGGTCGTGGTTGTCATAGCCGAGCTTGGGGTCGCGGCCGGCGGCCTTGTGCCGCGCCTCGACCTCCTCGGGCGTCGAATAGGACTCGTAGGCATAGCCGCCCTCGAGCAGCTGCCGGGCGACCTCGACGTGGGTGTCGCGACGCTCGCTCTGGCGGTAGGGGCCATAGGGGCCGTCGACGCCGGGGCCCTCGTCGTAGTCGATGCCGAGCCAGGCGAGGGCGTCGATCAGCTCGTCGACGCTCTCCTGGCTGTCGCGGCTGGCGTCGGTGTCCTCGATGCGGAAGACGAGCGTGCCACCGGTGTGCCGCGCCCACGCCCAGTTGAACAGCGCGGCCCGGGCCATGCCGACGTGGGGGGTGCCGGTCGGCGAGGGGCAGAAGCGCACCCGGACGGCCTTGCCGGTCACCTCGGCGTCGGGGGTGACGGCGTCACCGGCCTGCGGGCCCTCGGCGGCGGCAGGGGTCGCCTGCCCGTCGCGGGGTGCAGGCGTGGTGTCCTCGGGCGTGGGGTCAGGGTGTGCGGTGCTCATGATGGCTCCATCGTAGGTCGCGGCCGGGCGACCGGCCTGGGCTCGAGGCTCTGGCGCGTCACCGTCGGACGAAGTGGTTGCCGAGGGTGCCGATGCCCTCGATCTCGATCTCGACCCGGTCTCCGGACTCCACGAGCCCGACGCCGGCCGGGGTGCCGGTGAGGATGACATCGCCGGGCAGCAGCGTGAAGGCCTGCGAGCAGTGCGCCACCAGGGCCGCGACGTCGTGGATCATGTCGGCTGTCGTGCCGTCCTGGACGACCTTGCCGTTGTGGCGCGTGACGATCGACAGGTCGGAGGTGTCGAGGTCGGTGACGATCCACGGCCCGAGCGGGCAGAAGGTGTCGAGCCCCTTGGCCCGCGCCCACTGGCCGTCACCGCGCTGGAGGTCGCGGGCGGTCGCGTCGTTGGCGATCGTGTAGCCGTAGACCACCTCGTCGACCCGCTCGCGCGGCACGTCCTTGCAGAAGCGTCCGATGACGACGGCGAGCTCGCCCTCGTAGGAGACCTCCTGGGTGATCTCGGGCATCACGACCGGGTCGTCGGGCCCGACGACGGCGGTGTTGGGCACGAGGAAGACGAGCGGGTCCTTGGGCGCCTCGCCGCCCATCTCCTTGGCGTGCTCGGCGTAGTTCTTGCCGATGCCCAGGATCTTGCTGCGCGGGATCACCGGGGCGAGCAGCCGCACGTCGGCGAGCGCCACGCGCTGACCGGTCGGCTGCGGCGTCTGGTAGAGCGGGTCGCCGACGACCTCGAGGATGAACTCCTCGCCGGGACCGCCCTCGACGATGCCGTATGCCAGGTCCTCACCTGTGGTGTATCTCGCGATGCGCACGTGATGAACCCTAGAGCACAACCTGTGCAGCTGAGCGGCCCCTAGAGGCGGACGACGACGGCCTGGGCCAGCACGGCATACCCGGCGTCGTTGGCGTGGATGTCGCTCTTGGTGCACATCCAGGTCCACGAGCAGATGCGCGCGACATTGGTCGGCACGGTGCCCAGGCCGGGGAGCGTGGTCGGCGTCCAGTTGTCGCTCTCGAAGGCGGTCGCGACGTCGGCGACCGGCGCTCCCACAGCCGCCGCGGCGGACGCGATGGAGCCGTTGAGGATCGACTGGAGCATCGTCGACTGCTGGGCCAGCGCCTGGCCCTCGGGCCCGGCGAGGTGGCTGGCGAGGAAGGGGTTGTAGTAGTTGAGGGCGACGATCTTGACGTCGGGGGCGGCCGCGCGCAGCCGACCGAGGATGTCGGGGAGGTTCTTGTTGACGGTCGCGAGCCCGGCGAAGATGCAGTTGTAGTCCACGGCTGTGCCTTTGACGCAGGTCTGCACATCGTTGGCGCCGATGTCGATCGTCACCAGCCGGGTGTTCTTGGCGTGGGCCTTGAGGAAGCGCACGGCCTGGTCGACCTGGCTGCCCGCGCTGTAGTCGCAGTGGGTGCCGTCGAGCATCGTCACGGTCGTCTCGCCCGAGCAGGACAGGTTGACCAGCCTGGTCTTGGGCTGGGTCACCTGCACCGCGTCGAGCACGTCGCCGGCGTAGCCGCCCTGCTTGTCGTCACCGGCGCCCGGCTGGTAGCCGGCGGCGAGGCTGTCGCCCAGCGCCACGTAGTAGCCCATCGCGTTGCGGTCGGGGTTGGGCCCGGGGGCTCCGGGGGCCGCGGAGGCGGCGACGGGAGCGGTCAGGGCGGCGGCCGCGGCAACGGCGGCGAGGGCGAGACGGCGGGACATGGCAGGCTCCGGTGGTTCGTGGCGCAGGGACGCCAGGGCACGGCGTGTGGCCTGGGTAACAGGGGCCGTGAGGGTGGGCTCAGGGTGCCACGTGACCTGCGCGGACACAAGGGTCACGGCCCGTAGGCTTGCCGACCGTGACGACAGTGGTGGCGCGGGTGCTGGCCCGCAGCGAGTGGGAGCCAGAGGCGTCGGCCCATGCCGAGCGCGTCGACCGCCTCGTCGCCGGCCACCTCGCCCGCCACGGCCGCAGGCACCCGGTCGAGGACTTCCTCTGGCAGTACTACAGATACCGGCCCGCGCAGCTGCGGCGGTGGCACCCTGGCCCGGGTGTCCGGCTCGCCGATGCGGCCGGTACGCCGCGGGCAGAGTGGCGCTGGTACCGCTCGGTGGACGGGGCGGTGGAGCTGGACACCGCGGCATACCTCCAGGCGCGCGGCGACACGGTGCGCTTCGTCCGCGACCTGCTCACCGCCACTCGCGAGCGGCCGGGCTTCTTTGGGTGCTTCGGCCTGCACGAGTGGGCGATGGTCTATCGGGCGACCCCGGAGCAGATCAGGCACACCGGCTATGACCTGCGCCTGGGGCCCGAGGGGACGGACGCCGTCGTGGAGGCCAGCCAGGTGCGGTGCTCGCACTATGACGCCTACCGCTTCTTCACCCCGCCCGCGCGGCCGCTCAATCTCCTTGCGCCACAGCGAGACACGCAGGTCGAGATGGAGCAGCCGGCCTGTCTGCACGCCGGGATGGACTGCTACAAGTGGGCCTTCAAACTCGCCCCGGGTGTGCCCTCGGAGCTCGTGGCCGACGCGTTCGAGCTCGCCCGGGAGATCCGCGAGCTCGACATGCGCGCCGCCCCCTATGACCTGACCGAGCTCGGCTACGAGCCGATCCGGATCGAGACACCCGAGGGCCGGGCGGAGTATGCCGCGCAGCAGCGGGGGTTCGCGCAGCGCAGCCAGGCGATGCGCGCCCGGATCATCGAGGCCTGCGACCGGCTGCTCGACCAGGCGTGACCAGGACATAGTCACTGGCCTGGTCGGGGGTGCCGTTGATCACGAGATCGGCTCTCTCCCAGGGGCGCTCACGCGCGAGGAAGGGGTCCTCGACGGCCACCCGCTCGTCCCAGAAGGCCTCCGCCTCGGCCCGGCTGCGGCCCTCGACGACGATGTCGCGCTCGATGCCTCCGCCGACGGGCTGCCATGGGCCGTGCTGGGGCTCTGGCGGGTGGAGTCTCACGCGCCCAGTGTGAGGCCCAGGTGCAGCTCGAGGCGCGCCCGGCCGTCGCGCAGGTCGAGGCCGGTGATCCGGCCGACCTGCTCGAGCCGGTGATAGACGCTCTGCCGGTGCAGCCCGAGCGCGGTCGCGGTGGCCGCCACGCTGCCGGCCGCGTCGAGATAGACGCGTGCGGTCTCGACGAGCTCGGGCCGGCCGCTCGCGAGCAGCGCCCGCACGGCGGGTGTCGCGCTCGCGTCGGCGACCTCCGAGGCCGCGCCGCCCCCCAGCAGACGCAGCACCCCCAGCCGTGCCCACCGGGCGACGGGACCGGAGTCGGGGGCCAGCCGCGCCACGGCATACGCCTGCCCGGCCTGGACCCAGCTCTCCCGCGCGTGCGCCAGGTCGGGCACCTCGTCGCCCACCCCGATGACGGCGTCGGGGACGATCTCCTGCACCGCGGCCAGCGCCGTCTCGAGCCGGCCGGACTCCACGACGAGGGCGCAGCCGGCGCCGTCGGCCGCCAGCACGCTCCCGCGCAGGGCGGCACTGCGGCCCTGGAGGTGCTCGGGACCGATGTCCTCGCCCTCTGGGCGCCCGGCCACCACGACCACGACCGGGCGCGAGCGTCCGATCCCGCTGTGGCCGCTGAGCACCCGCGCGGACACGTCGGCGGCCCCGGCGGGTGCGTGCACCAGCTCGTGGAAGAGGCGCGTGGCCTCCCTGCGCTGGCGCGAGCGCTGGGCCAGGAGGTCGCCGGCCGCGTCGGCGAGGCGCATCGCCTCCTCGAGCCTCGGGTCGCCGGGCGTGGGCAGGCGGCCGTCCTCGGTGGCGATGACCCAGATGTAGCCCTGCACCACCCCACGGAAACGGGCCGGCAGGCAGAGCCGCTCGCTGCGCCCGCCGGCCGCGGGCACCCGCACGGGGCCCTGCGCCTGGCCGATGCCGAAGGACTCGAAGTGCGCCCGGACCTCGGGTGCCGAGCCGCGCGCCAGGATGGTCTGGAGCCGCACGGGGTCGACCGCGCCTGGATGGGCGGCGGCCGCGAGGAGGGCGAAGTGCCGGTCCTCGAGGGTCGCGGGTGCGCCGAGGAGCGCGGAGACCTCGTCGACGAGGTCCTGGGCCTGCGTCATGCGCCACCGCCTTCAGACAGATGTATGCCGCCAGCCTCCCACACGCGTGGCGTCTGTCCGTTGGCTGGGCGTTGCCGCGGGCCTACGGTGCAGACAGGGTGACCGCCCCGCCCGACCGACCGCCCCACACCCGGAGGCCATCATGAGCAGCACCGACCTGACCCTCCTCGTCGAGCCGGCCATCGCGCTCGCCGACGAGTGGCGCGCCGCCACCGCCGCCGGCCAGACCCGCGCCGAGCGACGCAGCACCGGCCAGCTCGCCGCGCTCGTCAGCGACGAGGCCGGCCTCGACCTCGCCGTGCGCTTCGTCGACCGGGTGGCCCGCCCCGAGGACGTCCACGTCGCAGCCCGCGAGCTCACCCGCCTGACCGCCGGCGACGCCGCGTCCTTCCTCGGCCCGGTCGACCGCGGCCTCCTCGGGCTGGGGGCCCAGGCCGCCCGGCTCGCGCCGCAGGTCGTGGTGCCCATCGCCCGGCGGCGGCTGCGCCAGATCGTCGGCCACCTGGTCGTCGACGCCAACGACCCCGCCCTGGCCAGGCACCTCGCGGCCTCCCGCGCCGACGGCTTCCGGCTCAACATCAACCTGCTCGGCGAGGCAGTGCTGGGTGAGGACGAGGCCGCCTCGCGGACCGCCCGCACCCAGGCGCTGCTCGAGCGCCCCGACGTCGACTACGTCTCGATCAAGGTCTCCTCGCTGGTCAGCCAGATCGTCACCTGGGACACCGAGGGCACCGTGCAGCGCTGCCTCGAGCGGCTCCGCCCGCTCTATCGCGCTGCTGCGGCCAAGAGCCCGCACGCCTTCGTCAACCTCGACATGGAGGAATACCGCGACCTCGACCTCACGATCGAGGTCTTCACCGCCATGCTCTCGGAGCCCGAGTTCACGCGCCTCGAGGCAGGCATCGTGCTCCAGGCCTATCTCCCCGATGCCCTGCCTGCCATGGAGCGACTGATCGCCTTCTCCCGCAAGCGTGTTGCCGATGGCGGGGCCGGCATCAAGATCCGCCTGGTCAAGGGCGCCAACCTGGCCATGGAGGCCGTCGAGGCCGAGGTGCACGACTGGCCCCAGGCGCCCTACACCACCAAGGAGGAGGTCGACGCCAACTACCTGCGCTGCGTCGAGCGTGCCCTGCGGCCCGACGCCGTCGAGGCGGTCCGGCTCGGCGTGGCCAGCCACAACCTCTATGACGTGGCCCTGGCACACCTGCTCGCGCAGGAGCGCGGCGTCGGCGCGGCGCTCGACATCGAGATGCTCCAGGGGATGTCCCCGGCCCAGGCCCGCGCCGTCCGCGACACGGTCGGCACCGTCATCCTCTATACCCCCGTGGTGGCCCCCGAGGACTTCGACGTGGCGGTCTCCTATCTCGTGCGCCGGCTCGAGGAGAATGCCGCGCCGCAGAACTTCCTGCACGCCTTCTTTGCCGAGTCGAGCGCTGGCGCGATGCCCGACCAGGAGCAACGCTTCCGTCGCTCGGTCGTCGACATCGACAGCACGCCCGTGGGCCCCCGCCGCTCGTCCGAGCCGGCCGCCATCGACGACCACTTCCGCAACACCCCCGACAGCGACGCCTCGTTGCCCGACACCCGCGTGTGGGCGGCGGACGCCCTTGCGGCACAGGCGCCCTCGCTCCACTCCCCCGTGCTCGGCAGCACCGACGAGGTGGACGCCGTCGTGGGCCGGGCGCACGCGGCATACGACTCCTGGGGCGCCCGGCCCGCACCCGAGCGCGCCGCCATCCTGCGCGACGCCGCACGGGAGCTCCAGCGCCGCCGCGGTGAGCTGCTGACCGTCATGAGCCACGAGGCCGGCAAGACCGTCGCCGAGGCAGACCCCGAGATCTCGGAGGCCGTCGACTTCGCGCGCTACTACGCCGACCGGGCCGAGGAGCTCGACCGTGGCCTCCTCGCCGACGGCGCGCGCTTCACCGCCGGCCGCGTCACGCTGGTGACGCCCCCGTGGAACTTCCCGGTCGCCATCCCCATCGGCGGCGTCCTCGCCGCGCTGGCCGCCGGCTCGGCGGTGATCATCAAGCCCGCCCCCCAGACGCCCGGCTGTGTCGAGACCGCGGCCGCCGCACTGCACGCTGCCGGTGTGCCCGAGGAGGCGCTCCAGGTCGTGCGCACCGACGAGGGCGATGTCGGCCGGGCACTGGTGTCGCACAAGGACATCGAGACGGTCGTCCTGACCGGCGCGAGCGACACCGCGCGCCTCTTCGCCGACTGGCGAGCAGGTCACGTGGGCGGCCCGCGGGTCTATGGCGAGACCTCGGGCAAGAACGCCCTGGTGGTCACCCCCTCGGCCGATCTCGACCTGGCCGTCGCCGACCTGGTGAAGTCGGCCTTCGGGCACGCCGGCCAGAAGTGCTCGGCCGCGTCGCTCGCGATCCTCGTCGGCTCGGTGGGCCGCTCCGAGCGCTTCCGCCGCCAGCTCGTCGACGCCGTCGCGTCCGTGCGGGTCGGCTGGCCGCAGGACCTGGGTGTGACGATGGGGCCGGTCATCGAGCCCCCGCAGGGCAAGCTGCTGCGTGCCCTGACCACCCTGGAGCCGGGTGAGAGCTGGCTCGTCGAGCCGCGCCGCCTCGACGACTCCGGTCGGCTGTGGAGCCCGGGGCTCAAGAACGGCGTGCGCCCAGGCTCCTTCTTCCACCTCACCGAGGTCTTCGGGCCCGTCCTGGGCATCATGCGCGCCGACACCCTCGAGGAGGCCATCGAGCTCCAGAACGCCACCGACTACGGTCTCACGGGCGGTCTGCACTCCCTCGACTCCGCTGAGATCGCGCAGTGGCGCGAGCAGGTCGAGGTCGGCAACGCCTATGTCAACCGGCACATCACCGGCGCGATCGTCGAGCGCCAGAGCTTTGGCGGGTGGAAGGCCTCCAGCGTCGGGCCCGGCGCCAAGGCCGGCGGCCCCAACTACGTTGCGCAGCTTGGGCATTGGGAGCCCGACGGTATGCCGTCAGTGCGCTCGTCCGCGACGCCGGCAGTCACCCGGGTGGTCACCGCGCTGCTGGACGGGCTCGGTGACCGGGTGGGCACCGAGGACCGGGCCTGGCTCCAGTCGGCCATCGAGTCCGACGCCGCCGCCTGGGCGACCGAGTTCGGGGTCGAGCATGACCGCACCGGCCTGCGGGCCGAGTCCAATGTCTTCCGCTACCGGCCGATCCCCCACCTGACCGTGCGCGCCGAGGGAGGTGCCCGCCCCGTCGAGGTCGTCCGGCTGCTCGCCGCAGCCGCGCTGGCGGGCGTGGCCGTCGACGTCTCGGCGGCGCCGGAGGCCGGGCTCCCGGCCACGCTGGGGGGTGCGCCGGTCCGTGCGGAGGACACCGCGGCATACCTCCGCCGCCTGGTGGCCGAGGGCGAGCGCGGCCGGGTGCGGGTCATCGGCGACGCCGCCGCGCTCCAGGCAGGCGTGACCGACCCGGGCATCACGGTGCTGGCGGGCCCGGTCCTGGCCACCGGCCGGCGCGAGCTGCTCACGGTCCTGCGCGAGCAGGCCATCAGCCAGACGCTGCACCGCTTCGGACACCTGCCGCCCGAGCACCGCTAGGCGCAGGACGCCCGCTTGGGGAGATTCCCCGCGCGTCCCCTCCCACCTGGGCTGGCCGTGCGCTTCACTTGGCCCTGTGACGGCCGTGTCGCGACGGACCCTCCTGGCGGGCGCAGGGATGACCCTGCTGAGCGCCTGCGCAGCGACGCCGGCAGGCACCGTGGCCACGGGCGGCACGGGACTCCTGGGCCTTCCCCGATGCCGCGGCACTCGACGGCGCCCTGGCCGCGATCCCCGTCGCCGACACGGTGTCGTGGGGCTGCGCGGTGCTCGACGCGGTGGGCCGGCACGCCTATCTCTCGGGTGACCAGTCCTACGAGATGGCCAGCACCGCCAAGGTCGACATCCTGCTGGCGCTGCTCATGCACGCCACCGAGGAGGAGCGCGAGCTGACCGCACAGGAGGATGCCCATGCCCGGGAGATGATCGGGCGCAGCGACAACGACGCGGCCTGGTCGCTCTATCGCCGGATGGGCTCGGAGGAGGGCGTCTCCCGGCTGTGGGAGGCCCTCGGCATGACCGGCATGATCCCCGAGGAGACCTCCTGGGGGCTGATGCAGACCACCCTCGCCGACCGGCTCCGGATCCTCGACGTCATCGTCCGTGGCCACCCGCTCATCGACCCGAGGCTGCTCTCCTATGGCCGGTCCCTGCTCGCCCAGGTCGACGCCGAGCAGGTCTGGGGCGTCGGCGACGCGGCCCGCGACGGCGAGGGCATTCTGGTCAAGAACGGCTGGCTGCCCCGCTCCACCGACGATTTCCGCTGGATCGTCAACAGCACGGGACTGATCCGCAGCCGCGACACCGCGCTGCGGCTGGCTGTCTACACCAAGGGCAGCGCCACCAAGGAGGATGGGATCGCGCTGGTCTGCCGCCTGCTGGCCACCGCTCGGGAGACGCTCAGGGTCTGAGGCATCATTGGGCCGTGAGCACGATCGTCTACCTCCACGCCCACCCCGATGACGAGGCCTCCTCGACCGCAGCATCCATGGCGCGGCTGTCCCGCGAGGGCCACCGCGTCGTCTGCGTCTATGGCACCAATGGTGACCACGGCGAGGTGCCCGACGACCTCGCCGAGGGCGACTCGCTCGTCGCCTATCGGCGCCGCGAGGCCGAGGCCTCGGCCCAGGTGACTGGCACCGCCCGCGTCGAGTGGCTGGGTTACTCCGACTCCGGGATGACCGGGTGGGACCAGAACGGGCTTGACGGGGCCTTCCACGGCGCGGATCTCGACGAGGCTGCCGGACGGCTGGCCGCGATCCTCGACGAGGAGGACGCCGACGTGCTCGTCGGCTACGACTGGCACGGCACCTATGGGCACCCCGACCACGTCAAGGTCCACCACGTCGCCCACCGCGCGGCCGAGCTCGCCGCCCGCCGCCCCCGCGTGCTCGAGGTGACGTCCAACCGCGACGCGATGCGCCGCTCCTTCGCCGAGGCCAAGGCCGCCGGGCTCACCGCCGAGGAGGTCGGCATCGACCCCGGCGAGTGGGATCCCGACCAGCCCATGGATGACGGCAACCCTTTTGGCACACCGGAATCCGAGATCACCTGGCGCTGCGACCTGCGTGACCTCGCCGACGTCAAGCGGCAGGCACTCGAATGTCACGCCAGCCAGAAGACCGACATCGGGATGTTCATGGCCATGCCCCTAGAGGTCTTCCGCGAGGGCTTCGGCTACGAGCACTACATCGAGCCCGGCGTCGCCGGCCCCATGCGCGAGGCCTGGCCGTTCTAGAGGGCCCAACCGCCCCTGACGCCTGCACGCACATTGGGTGCGCATAATTGCCTACTGCCCGAATCGTCCTGCTTGGGTGTACCTTGGCGCGATAGCCCGGCGCTGTGACTGGTCGGGCATCGCACCGGCACCGCGAGTCCGCGGTTCCGCACTGGCGTTGCCACGACCTCGCCGCGGCGACACCCACCGAGTTCGGTCCAGACCACACTGACGCACCCTTGGGGGGACTGGGCCGACCCATCCCCGCGCGGGCTCCCGCGCGGGGGATTCGCGCACGACAGGGGGACACATCATGAGCACCAAACACCGACGTCCGATCGCGGCCGCAACTGCTGGCCTGTTGGCCATCGCCGCCTCCGCACTCGCCTCGTCACCCGCAGCCGGGGCGGCGCCCATCGCCACGAAGGCCTGCTCCACATCGTGGGGATCTCTCGACAAGGTCGGCACGGGCACCGCCGGCGCGCGTGTCACGGGGGCACGCGCTGGCCGCACTGCCTGCTACGACCGCTTCGTCATCGATCTGGCATCGGCCTCCACGAGACTGGTCGGCTACCGAGTTGGCTACCGCAGCACCTTCCGCCACATCGCGACTGGCTCGGCCATCCCGCTTCGCGGGGGCGCGGACCTCGTGGTCACCGTGAACGCCCCCGCTCACACCTCCACGGGGCGCCCGAGCTATGTGCCCGCCAATCCGCGGGAGGCAGCGAACGTCTCTGGCTATCGGACCTTCCGCCAGGTCGCCTACGGCGGCTCTTTCGAAGGCCGCACCACCTTCGGTGTCGGCACCCGGGCACGGCTCCCCATGCGGGCATTCGTCATCAAGGACGCCACGACCCAACGCCTCGTCGTCGACGTCGCCCACACCTGGTAATCCCGTGGGTGCCGGGGAGGCCCGGCGATGAGCTGGCGTGGCCGGTTGACGGGTCCGCCCCGTCAACCGGCCGCGACTGGTCAGCGGGCGTCGACGCCCGCTCGCAGCAGGCCATAGGTCACCGACTCCACGAGCGCCTTCCAGGACGCCTCGATCACATTGGCGTCGACACCGACCGTCGACCACGTGGTCGTGCCGTCGGTGGTCTCGATGAGGACGCGGGTGACGGCGTCGGTGCCGTGCTCGCTGTCGAGGATGCGCACCCGGAAGTCAACCAGCTCAAGGGAGTCCAGCTCCGGGTATGCCGTGTGGAGCGCCTGCCTGAGCGCCTCGTCGAGCGCGTTGACCGGGCCATTGCCCTCCCCCGTCGCGACCGTGCGCTCCCCCGCGGCCGTCACCTTGACCGTGGCCTCCGACAGCGCCGGCTGGTTGCCACGCGCGTCGGTGATCACGCGCCAGGACTCGACCTCGAAGAAGTCCGGCGCCGGGTCGCCGATCTCCTCGCGCAGCAGCAGCTCGAAGGACGCATCGGCCGCGTCGAAGGTGTAGCCGCGCATCTCCAGGTCCTTGACGCGCGCGAGCAGCCTCGCCAGGGTCTCCTTGTCGCCGGCCAGGTCATAGCCGAGCTCCTTGCCCTTGAGCTCGATGGAGGCGCGACCGGCCATGTCGGAGACCAGCATCCGTATGTCGTTGCCGACCAGGGTGGGGTCGGTGTGCTGATAGAGGTCGGGGTCGACCTTGATCGCCGAGGCGTGCAGCCCGGCCTTGTGGGCAAAGGCGCTGGCGCCGACATAGGGCTGCCGGTTGTAGGGCGGCACCGTGCTGATCTCGCTGATGGCGTGGGCGATCCGGGTGGCCTCCTGGAGCCGCTCCGGTGCGACGAGCGTGCGCTGCTGCTTGATCTGGAGGTTGGCCAGCAGGGTGATCAGGTTGGCGTTGCCGGTGCGCTCGCCATAGCCGTTGATCGTGCCCTGCACATGGCTGGCGCCGGCGTCGACCGCGGCCATCGAGTTGGCGACCGCGCAGCCGGTGTCGTTGTGGCAGTGGATGCCCAGCCGCGCGTCGGTCGCGCCCCGCACATCGGCGACCACGTCGGCCACCTCGTTGGGCAGCATGCCGCCGTTGGTGTCGCACAGCGCGACGACCTCGGCGCCGGATTCCATTGCGGCACGGACGCATTCGAGCGCATAGTCGCGGTTGACGGCATACCCGTCAAAGAAGTGCTCGGCGTCGAGGAAGACCCGCCGACCCTCACCGCGCAGGAAGCCGACGGTGTCGCGGATCATCTCGAGGTTCTCGGCGAGGGTGGTGCGCAGCGCCCGCTCGACGTGGCCGGCGTGCGACTTGGCCACCAGTGTGACCACCGACGCGCCGGAGTCGACCAGGGCGCGGACCAGCTCGTCGTCGGCGGCCCGGCTGCCCGCGCGGCGGGTCGCGCCGAATGCCGCCAGCGTCGCGTTGTGCAGCGTGAGCTCGCGCTGGGCACGGGCGAAGAACTCGGTGTCCTTGGGGTTGGCGCCCGGCCAGCCGCCCTCGATGTATCCGACGCCGAGCGAGTCGAGGTGCATCGCGATCGCGAGCTTGTCGGCGACGGAGAGGTTGAGCCCCTCCTGCTGCGCCCCGTCACGCAGTGTCGTGTCGTAGACGTGGAGGTCGGTGGTGCCAGTCATGCCCGTGCCCTTGGGTCGTGCCCCCGGCCGGCCGGTGGGCCGGGGGCGTGAGGTTGTCGTGACCGGTGTGGGTCCCAGTGCCCAGCGCTGCTCGATGTGGGCTCGGGGTGTGTCCCACAACGAAAAAGACCCCCCGGGTGTGGGAGGTCTGCGCGACGAGGAGTGCTCGTCGCGCTAGGCGATAATGAGGGCCGCGGTAGCGGCAGTCCACATGGTCACGAGGCCACCTTGGCACGCGCCCGATAGCGCCCTCACCCCCGGTCCACATAGTGAGAGGACCGGGGGTATGCCGCGCCGCGGCCTAGCCGCCGCCCTCGCCGGGGACGGTCACCGAGGTGTCGACCTGGTCGCCCCAGACCGCCTTGGCCCCGGTGTGGCCGGCGTTGAGGACGGCGCCGATCGTGAAGAGCCCCGACAGCGTCAGCAGGGCGATGGCCAACAGGTTGCCGGCACCACCGAAGCGCGGCTCGCGCCCCGCCCGGACCAGCCAGAAGACCGCGACGAGGGTGAGCACCATGAGCAGGGCACCGGCCGCGAAGGCCAGGTCACCCGCCTCGGCGTGGTCGTGGATCGCGGCCATGCCGGCCGCGTCCTCGCCCTGCGCCTTGAGGCGCCGCTCGAGGAACTCGCCGGTCTCCTTGGTGAGGAAGCCGGACAGCCCGGCGACGACGGCCAGCGCCGCCGTGGGCCACTTCAGGCCGGCCCGCCAGGCCGGGCGCGCGGCATACGCGATGGCGAGCAGCGCCGCCAGCGGGCCGAGGACGACAAAGGCATGGAGCACCAGGGGGTGCATGGGGAGACCGCCGATGAGATCGAACATGTCCTCAGAATGCAGCCGATTGAATGCTCACGCAACGAAGGTGAGGCACCCCTGCCAATGGGCAGGCTTGCCTCACCTCCGTTGTCGCACAGTCCTTTTGGGCGCGCTGTGCGCCCGCTGTGCAGCGTCAGACCAGGCGGGTCATCCAGCCGTGGGTGTCGGCGACCCGGCCATACTGCACGTCGAGCAGCCGCTCCCGGATCGCCATGGTGGTCTCGGTCGAGGCCGGTGCGGGCGTGGACCCGCCGTCCCAGCGCAGCTCGCCGACCGGCGTGACGACGGCGGCGGTGCCACAGGCGAAGACCTCGGTGATCTCGCCGCTGGCGACGCCGTCCTTCCACTCCGCGATCTCGATGCGGCGCTCCTCGGGCGCCAGGCCCATCTCCTTGCTGAGCTCGAGGATCGAGCTGCGGGTGACGCCCTCGAGGATCGAGCCGGTCAGCGCCGGGGTGACGACGCGACCGTCCTTGTAGACGAAGAAGAGGTTCATGCCGCCGAGCTCCTCGATATAGGTGTGCGTCGAGGAGTCGAGGAAGACGACCTGCTGGCAGTCGTGGGCGGCGCCCTGCTGCTGGGCCGCCAGTGACGAGGCATAGTTGCCGCCGCACTTGGCGGCGCCGGTGCCACCGTCGCCGGCGCGGGCGAACTCCGTTGCGAGCCAGAGGTTGACGGGCTTGACCCCGCCCGCGAAGTAGGCGCCTGCCGGGGAGGCGATCACCGAATAGGTCACCTCGTGGGCCTCGCGCACCCCGAGGAAGGCCTCGGAGGCGAACATGAACGGCCGCAGATAGAGGCTGGTCTCGCCGGTGCCGGCCGGCGGCACCCACGCCTGGTCGACCGTGACCAGCTGGCGGATCGACTCGATGAAGTCGTCCTCGGGCAGCTCCGGGAGGGCGAGGCGGTGGGCCGAGCGGATCATCCGCTGGGCGTTGGCCTCCGGGCGGAAGGACCAGATCGAGCCGTCCTCGTGGCGATAGGCCTTGAGCCCCTCGAAGATCTCCTGCGCATAGTGCAGGACGGCCGCGCTGGGCATCAGCTGGATCGGGCCGTATGCCGTGACCCGGCCGTCGTGCCAGCCCTGGTCGGGCATCCAGGTGGCCAGGACCATGTGGTCGGTGAAGGTCTTGCCGAAGCCGGGGTTGGCGAGGATCTGCTCGCGCTCCGCGTCGGCCTTCGGGGTGGTGCTCTGCTCGACCTCGAAGGTGAGGGGCGAGGGGCTCATGGGTCCTCCATCAGGTGTGTGGTGGTGAAGTGCAGGCTATCGGGATAACGACGACGGGGGCGGCCGATGCGGCCTGCCCCCGTCGTGGGTGTCGGGCGCTGCGCCCGGTGGGTATGCCGCCTAGAGCCGGCCGGCGATCGCGTCGCCGATCTGGCTGGTGGTGCGTACGGCCTCGCCGCGCTCGGCGAGGTCGGCCGCGACCGCGGTCTCGATGCGCTGGGCGGCCTCGGTCTGGCCGACGTGGTCGAGGAGCATGCCCACCGAGAGGATGGCGGCGGTGGGGTCGGCCTTGCCCTGGCCGGCGATGTCGGGCGCCGAGCCGTGGACGGGCTCGAACATCGAGGGCGTGGTGCGGGCGGGGTTGATATTGCCGCTCGCGGCCAGCCCGATGCCGCCGGCGATGGCGGCGGCGATGTCGGTGATGATGTCGCCGAAGAGGTTGTCGGTGACGATCACGTCGAAGCGGCCGGGGTCGGTCGCCAGGAAGATCGTGGCGGCGTCGACGTGGAGGTAGTCGGTGCTGACCTGCGGGAACTCCGCGCCGACCTCCTCGACCGTGCGCCGCCACAGGTGACCGGCGTGGGTGAGGACGTTGTGCTTGTGCACCAGCGTGAGGTGCTTGCGCTCGCGGGCGGCGGCGCGGGCGAAGGCATCGCGCACGACGCGCTCGACGCCGAAGCGGGTGTTGACCGAGACCTCGGTCGCGATCTCGGCCGGGGTGCCGACGCGCAGGGCGCCGCCGTTGCCGACATAGGGGCCCTCGGTCCCCTCGCGCACCACGACGAAGTCGATGCCGCCCGGCGCGACGCGCTTGACGGCGAGCGGGCTGGTCACGCCGGGGAAGAGCTTGGCCGGGCGCAGGTTGACGAAGTGGTCGAGGGCAAAGCGCAGGGGCAGGAGCACCCCGCGCTCGAGGACGCCGCTCGGGACACCCGGGTCGCCGATGGCGCCGAGCAGGATCGCGTCGTGGCCCTTGATCTCCTCGAGGACGGACTCGGGCAGCGTCTCCCCAGTGGCGTGCCAGCGACGGGCACCGAGGTCGTAGTCGGTGGTGCTGACCTGCACGCCGGTCGCGGCGAGGGCCTTGAGTCCCTCGGCCACCACCTCGGGGCCGATGCCGTCGCCGCCGATGACGGCGATGTCGAGGGTCTGCGAGGAGGTCTGCTCAGCCATGTGCCCAGCCTACAAATCGTCTTGTCATGTGGAATTCGCGTCTCAGGATCCGGCCTACATGCCGCGAGGGGTATGCCGCCCGCCCACCGGGAGCGGGCGGCATACCCTGGCGTCGGTCAGGAGGCCGCGCCGGTGCGGACGACGCCGCGCAGGGTGCGCAGCGCGACCGACAGCGGGGCGATCCCCGGGGAGTCGATCCGGGTGATCCCCTCGAGGCCCTCGCGCACCCGCTCGAGGGACTCGCGGTTGGCCTCGGCCCAGGTCTCGAAGCGCTCGCGCGCATCGCCCTCGTGGTCCGGCGTCGCGTCGATTACCGAGCGGGTCAGACCCTCGAGCACGGCATACAGGTCATCGCGCAGGGCACCGCGGGCCAGCGCGTCCCAGCGGTCCTCGCGCGGGAGCTCGGTGACCTTGGCCAGCATGGCGTCGATGCCGAACTGCTCGGACACCGCGAAATAGACGGGGGCGATGTCCTCGGGGGACTCCCCTGTCTCCGAGCACACCTCGACCATATCGAGCGCGGAGAAGATGTCGAGCAGGCCGGCCGCCCAGAGGGCGAGGCTCTCGGGCACACCCTGCTCCTGGAGCTGGGCGACCCGGCCCATGAGCCGGTCGTTCTCGCGGCCGGTCAGCAGCTCGGGCATGCGCTGCTCCAGGTGCTCGGCGACCGCCTTGTATCGCTCGATCTCGGCCCCGATGTCGAGCCGGGCCGGGCGCGAGGTCAGCAGCCACCTGACCGCGCGGTCCATCAGGCGCCGGAACTCGAGATAGAGCTCGGTCTGGGTGTCGGTGGAGACCACATTGTCGAGCGCCTCGACCTCGCCGACAAAGCGGCTGAGACCGAAGACCTCACGCGCCACGAGGAAGGCCCGCGCCAGCTGCACGGCCCCGGCACCGGTCTCCTCCCACCCGCGGTAGGCGAAGGTGATGCCGCCGCGGTTGATGATCGAGTTGGCCACCGCGTTGACGATGATCTCGCGGCGCAGCGGGTGGTCCTGGAGCTGATCGCCATACTGCTCGCGGACCGGCCCGGGGAAGTAGGCCGCGAGGGTCTCGTGGAACCACGGCTCGTCGGGCAGGTCGGAGGCGAGCAGGTCGGCCTTGAGGACCAGCTTGGCGTAGGCGACCAGGACCGAGAACTCCGGCGACTTCAGGCCGAAGCCCTGTGCCTCGCGGTCGGCCAGCAGTGCGTCGCCCGGCAGGAACTCCAGGTCGCGGTCGAGCTCGCCGCGCTCCTCCAGCCAGTGCATGAAGCGCTGGTGGACCGCGAGCATGTCGTGCTCCTGGGCGCGGGCGTTGCCGAGCAGGACATTCTGCTCGTAGTTGTCGCGCAGCACCTGGGCCGCGACCTCATCGGTCATCGACGCCAGGAGGGCATTGCGCTGCTTGAGCGTCAGGTCACCCTCGCGGACCATCTCCGACAGGAGGATCTTGATGTTGACCTCGTGGTCGGAGGTGTCGACGCCGGCCGAGTTGTCGATGGCGTCGGTGTTGACGCGCACCCCGTGCAGGGCCGCCTCGATGCGGCCGAGCTGGGAGGCACCGAGATTGCCGCCCTCGCCGATCACCTTGCAGCGCAAGGCATTGCCGTCGACGCGGATGCTGTCGTTGGCACGGTCGCCGATCTGGTCGTTGGTCTCCTGGGAGGACTTGATGTAGGTGCCGATGCCGCCGTTCCACAGCAGGTCGACCGGCGCCAGCAGCACCGCGCGCTTGAGCTCGGCGGGGGTGAGTGCCTCGACATCGTCGCCGAGCCCGAGGGCCTCGCGCATCTGCGACGAGATCGGGATCGACTTCAGCGACAGCGGGAAGACCCCACCGCCCTCGCTGATCAGGCCCTTGTCGTAGTCGTCCCACGAGGACCCCGACATCTCGAACAGCCGCTTGCGCTCCTCGAAGGAGGTGGCCGCGTCGGGGGTGGGGTCGACGAAGACATGCCGGTGGTCGAAGGCCGCGACGAGCCGGATGTGCTCCGAGAGCAGCATGCCGTTGCCGAAGACGTCGCCGCTCATGTCGCCCACGCCGACGACCGTGAAGTCCTCGCTCTGGGTGTCATGGCCCATCTCGCGGAAGTGCCGCTTGACCGACTCCCACGCGCCGCGGGCGGTGATGCCCATCGCCTTGTGGTCATAGCCGGCCGAGCCGCCGGACGCGAACGCGTCGTCGAGCCAGAAGCCGTAGTCACCCGAGACGCCGTTGGCGATGTCGGAGAACTTGGCCGTGCCCTTGTCGGCCGCGACCACGAGATAGGGGTCATCGGGGTCGTGGCGCACGACGCGGGCCGGCGGCACGATCTCGCCGCTGACGCGGTTGTCGGTCAGGTCGAGCAGGCCGCTGATGAAGGTCTTGTAGGACTCGATGCCCTCGGCCAGCCATGCGTCGCGGTCGCTGGCGTCGGGAAGCTGCTTGGCAACGAAGCCGCCCTTGCTGCCCGTCGGCACGATGACGGCGTTCTTGACCATCTGGGCCTTGACCAGCCCGAGGATCTCGGTGCGGAAGTCCTCGCGCCGGTCCGACCAGCGCAGGCCACCTCGGGCGACCGCGCCGAAGCGCAGGTGCACGCCCTCGACGCGCGGGCTGTAGACCCAGATCTCGAAGGCCGGCCGCGGCTGCGGCAGGAAGGGGATCCTGGTCGGCTCGAGCTTGAGGCTGACCCACGACTTGGGCGCGCACGAGCCGTCCTGCTGATAGAAGTTGGTGCGCAGGGTGGCCCGGATGACCGTCAGGAAGGCCCGGATGATGCGGTCGTGGTCCAGTGAGCTGACATTGTCGAGCGCGGTCGTGATCTCCTGGCTGAGCGCCTCCTCCGCCGCGGTGCGCTCCTCGCCCGCACTGCCCCCGAACTGGTCGGGGTCGAAGCGGGTCTCGAACAGCCGCACGAGCGCGGCCGCGATGTCCTGGTTGGCCACCAGCGCCGAGACGACGTATTCGTGGGAGAAGGTCGACTGCGTCTGACGGAGGTACTTGGCCACCGTCCGCAGGATGACGACCTGGCGCCAGGTCAGCCCGGCCTGGAGGACCAGCGCGTTGAAGCCGTCGGACTCGGCCTGCCCGCGCCAGACGGCGCCGACCGCGTCCTGGAAGGCCTCGCGCGCACCGTCGCCCGAGGCACCCTGCCAGCGCTCGGCGTCGGGCGCCTTGAGCCCGAAGTCGTAGACATAGATGGGCTGCCCGTCGCCACGCTCGAGCTCGTAGGGCCGCTCGTCGATGACCTCGACGCCCATGTTGGTCAGGTGCGGCAGCACCTGGGTGAGTGACAGGGGCGTGCGTCGATAGAGCTTGAACCGGCGCTGGTCCAGCGAGGAGCCCGGCTCGTGGTAGAGGTTGAGCCCCGTCGACTCGTCGCTCTCGAGCGCGTCGAGGTGGGCGAGGTCGGCGACACCCGTGCGCGGGGTGAAGTCCTCCTTGTATGCCGCGGGGAAGGCCTGGCCGTACTGGCCGTTCAGCCGCGCGGCCTGCTCCTCGCCGTGCTCTGTGCGAGTGGCGTCGGTGAGGTCCTCGTCCCAGGTGCGGGTCGCCTCGACGATCTCCTTCTCGACCGCCTCCAGGTCGACCCACGGGATCTCCTGACCGGGCTCGACCCGCACGACGAAGTGCAGGCGCGCCAGCGAGGACTCGGTGACGCGGGTGGTGTAGTCCACGGACGAGCCGTTGAAGGCGTCGCGCAGGATGCGCTCGACCTTGAGCCGCACGTCGGTGTTGTAGCGGTCGCGGGGGATGAAGACGATGCAGGAGATGAACCGGCCGAACTCGTCCCGGCGCAGGAACAGCCGGGTCCGGCGACGCTCCTGGAGGTGCATGACGGCCGGGATCGTCTCGTCGAGCTGCTCGTCGTTCATCTGGAAGAGCTCGTCGCGGGGGTAGTTCTCCAGGACGAGCAGGGCGTCCTTGCCCGAGTGGGACTCGGGCGCATAGCCCATCCGGTCGAGCACGCCGTGCACTCGGTCGGCCAGCAGCGGGATGCGCAGGACCGAGTCGGTGTAGACGCTGGAGGAGAAGAGCCCGAGGAAGCGGCGCTCCCCCACGACCTCGCCCGACTCGTCGAACTGGCGGACGCTGATGTAGTCGAGATAGCTCGGCCGGTGCACGGTCGAGCGGGAGTTGGCCTTGGTGATGATCAGCAGGGAGCGCTCGCGGGCCTTGGCCGAGGCCATCGGGGAGAGCGGGGCGCTCTCGCGGCCGGCGGCGGCGTCGGAGCGCAGCAGGCCCAGACCGGTGCCCTGCACGGGCAGCACCTGGTCTCCGTCCTCACCTCGCTCGAGGCGGTAGTCGCGCGAGCCGAGGAAGGTGAAGTGGTTGTCGGCCAGCCACTCGAGGAAGGCCTGCACGCGGGCGACCTCCGACTCGTCGATGCCGGCGGCCTCGGGCGGCTCGATCTCGTCGGCGAGCTCGATGCACCGCTCTCGCATCAGCGGCCAGTCCTCGACGGAGTTGCGCACGTCGTCGAGCACTGCGGTCAGCCGCTCCCCGAGCTCGCTGCGGCTGCCGGCGCCGGAGTCGCGGTCGATCTCGAGATACATCCAGGACTCGGCGTGGGCGCCGTCCTCGACCTCGGGCCCCTCCGGGTCCAGCGGGCGGATCTGGCCGAGCGAGCCCTCGGCATCGCGCGTGACCAGCAGCTGGGGGTGGACAAGGAGGTGGACCGACCGGCCCTGGTGGCCGAGCTCGGCCAGCACCGAGTCGACGAGGAAGGGCATGTCGTCGGTGACGATCTGCACGATCGTGTGGCTGCTCGCCCAGCCGAGATCGCCGACCGAGGGGTTGAACACCCGGGCACTGGTCTGGCCCGGCCGGCGCACGGCGGCGAGATCTCGGTGGCTGAGGGCCGCCCCGAGCACATCCTCCGGCGCACGATCCCTCAGATCCTCGGTCGGCACATGGCGGTAGTAGTCGGCCAGGAAGGCCTCCAGCGACTGCGGATCGGCGTGCTCGGCACGCTCCACTGCCGCGGCCAGCAGCTGCTGGCGGGTGACGTCGGGGTTGTCAGGCATGGCGAATCACCACGGATATCCAGGTCCTCACTCGGTCAGCGACGGCGCACACGTCGTTGTGTGCGCCACTTCCGACTCTATCGGGCCCGCGCAGTGTGTGGCCTGTGGTTAGCGGGGAGGTCGGCTCCGGCTCCCCGGCTACAGTGGCGCCATGCCTGGCCCCCGCGTCGACCCGCGCACGCTGACCGCAGCGGAGGACGCGAGCGCCGCGCTCGGGCGCTGCGCCGGCGGCGCGGTCGATGAGCTGCTGGGGCACTTCCCTGTCGTCGGCGACGCGGCGGCCCAGCCCGCTGTCGACGCGCTGGTCGAGGCGCTCGCCGACGCGTGCGCGGCCCTGGCCCGCGCCGCCCACGAGGACGCCCACCGGCTGGGCCTGCTCGCAAGGTCGGCCTCCCCCGACCGCCCGCACTCCCCTGCGTCTGCCTCTGCCTCTGCCTCTGCCTCGGCCACACCGCAGCACGTGAGGGGCAGCCGGTGACGGGAGACCCCGCCGCCTGCTCCGCGCTGGGCGGCGCCCTGCGCACCCTCGCCGACCGGCTGCGGCATTCGGCCGACCGGGTCGAGGCGGGCCGGGAGCAGCTGAGCGCCGAGTGGCCCGGGCGGGCCTCGGTCGCCACCCGCAGGCGCCTCGAGCACACCACGCGCGACTGCGCCGCGCTCGCCGACCTGCTGGACCGGTGCGGCAGCCTGCTCCAGGCGTATGCCGCGGACCTCGCCGAGACGGTGAACCGCGTCCGCGCCGCGGAGGAGCGGGCCCGCGCAGCGGGGCTGGAGGTCAGCGCCGGCCGGGTCGGCATCGCCATGGGCGTGCAGGGGGTGGCCGACCCCGCCACCGCCGCGGCGCGCCGCGAGGAGCTCGCGGCCACGCAGGAGGCCCTCGACGCGGCATACCACCGGGCCGCCCGGCAGGGCTCCCGGCTGGCCGCTGCCATCGAGCCGGCGCTGACCGAGCTCGCCGCACTCAGCGGGGCGCTGCGCGCGCCCGGTTAAGGTGTGCCATGCGCATCACCGAGACGGACGAGTACCCCTGCACCCCGGCCGAGCTGTTCGCCCTGCTTCGCGATGAGGGCTTCCAGCAGGCCAAGTGCGAGGCCACCGGCGCCCTGAGCCACACCGTGAGCATCTCCGGGGGCGAGGACGCCGCCGTCATCGAGACCGAGCGCACCCTGCCGACCGACCGGCTGCCCGACTTCGCCAAGTCGATGGTGGGCGACACGCTGAAGGTGCGCGAGCGCCAGGAGTGGGGCGCGGCGGCGGCCGACGGCTCCCGCACCGCGCGCCTGTCGATCGACATCCAGGGCGTGCCGGTGACGCTGTCGGGGACCCGGTCGCTGGCGCCGGCGGGAGCCGGTGCGCTCGAGACCACCGAGGCCGACCTGCGCGCCAGCGTGCCGCTCTTCGGGTCCCGGATCGAGAAGGCCGCGGCACCGGTGGTCGAGGCGGCGCTCGACGCCGAGCACCGCGTCGCGCTGGAGTGGCTCGCCCGGCGCTGACCCACCGAGCCTCAGGAGTCCAGGTCGACGACGTCGGCCAGCTCGGTGATGTCATACCAGAGCAGCTCGTCGTCGGAGTCGATCTGCTCGTCGACGTGCAGTGAGGCGACCTGGTCCAGGAGCAGCTCGCCGTCGAGGACGACGCGGCTGACCCACTCCCCCTGCGGGTCCTCGGTGACCATCGACCCGGGCAGGTCGGCCGCGGCGATCACCCGGCGCTCGCCGGGGCTCTCGGCAGCGGTCGCGCGGGCGATGTCCCACAGCGCGGCATACTCGCGCTCCTCGTCGTCGTCCTCGGCCATGCTCGAGCGCAGGAAACTCGTGACGGCCGCCGCCGGCCAGGCGCGCAGGGCCACCCGGGAGTCGTCTGCGAGCTGCACGAGCGCGGGGCGTGGGAGGGCGAGATAGACGCGGACGTCGGCCATGGGGCTCCTCGGGTGACTGGTCGCGGTCGGGTCGGGTCGGGTCGGGTCGGTCGGGCGGAGGCTCGGGGGTCAGCGGCGGGTGCGGCGCTCGAGGAGCTCGGCGAGCGAGTCGACGATCCCCTGGGCGAGCACGTCGACATCGGGCATCGCGTCGCGGTCGGCGTTGAGACCGTAGTAGACCCCGCCGTCATAGGAGGTCAGGCCGATCGAGAGCGCCTGCCCCCGGCCCAGCGGCATCACGGGGTAGGTCTCGACCATCCGCGCGTCGCCGGCATACAGCGCGCTCTGGGGCCCCGGGACATTGGTGACCACGACGTTGTACATCCGGCGCGAGACGGCCGAGGAGAGCCGGGCGCCGAGGGAGTGGAGCGTGGCGGGGGCGAAGCCCGCGAGGTCGGCCAGGGCGGCCGCACCGACCGCGTGCCCGCCCTCGACCTGCTGGCGCATCGAGAAGGAGACCTGGTGCAGGCGCATCGCCGGGGTGGGCTCGCCGACGGGCAGGTCGACGAAGCACGGCGTCAGGCCGGTGACGTGGCCGTCGTGCTCCTCGTCATAGACCGAGACCGGCACCATCGCCCGGATGGTCCGGCCGCTGTGCACGGCCTCGCCGCGCTGGAGCAGCCAGGTGCGGAAGGCGCCGGTGAGGGTGGCCAGCACGACGTCGTTGATCGTCACGTCGTGGTAGTTGCCCCGGTGCAGTCGGGTGCGCACCGTGCGGTAGTCGGCCAGGTCGGTGGCGACCATCTCGTAGCGGCGCGCCGAGCCGACCTCGGCGTTGAGCGGGAGGGTGGGCGCCGGGCGGGCAGTGCGGGCGACGGCACCGGCCACGCCCGAGGCGACCGACCACAGCCGGCCACCGACGGTGCGCAGATCGGAGACGCCGGTGCGCACGTGGTCGACGACGGCCCCCGGGCTGCGGACGGCCTCATAGAGCGCCCCGCTCATCAGCTCGAGGTCGGTGGGCTCGGGCCGGGGCCGCCAGGTGTCGGGCAGGCCCTCGTCGGCGACCGCGTTGCCGTCGACGATGACATGGCCGATGTCGACGGCGTTGATGCCGTCGACGAGGGCGTGGTGGGACTTGGAGATGATCGCGAACCGCCCGCCCTGGAGCCCCTCGACGAGGTAGACCTCCCAGAGCGGGCGCTCCTGGTCGAGCGGCCGGGGCTGGATGCGGGCGATGAACTCCTGCAGCTGCTCCTGGGTGCCCGGCTTGGGCAGGGCCGAACGGCGCACGTGGTAGGTGATGTCGAAGGTCTCGTCGTCCACCCAGACCGGGTTGCCCAGCCGGCCGGGGATCTCACGGATGCGCTGGCGATAGCGGGGCACGAAGGCGATGCGGCGCGAGATCAGGCCCACCAGCCGCTCGTAGTCGAAGCCCTCCGCGGGTGGCTCGAAGACCATCACCGACCCGACATGCATGGGGGTGCGCACGTCGTCGAGATAGAGGAACGACGCGTCGGCGGTGCTCAAGCGGTCAGCCACGCACGCCATGGTGTCAGATCCAGTCGACCCCGGGCGCCAGGACGGTGAGCTCGGCGATGGTCTCCTCCGCCGATCGGTGGACGATTCCGGTCATACCGGCCAGCACCGCGCCGCGCGCATTGCCCGTGAGGTCGTCGATGACGACGCACTGCCCGGGCGGGCGCCCGAGGCGCTCGGCCGCCAGGAGATAGATCCGCGGGTCGGGTTTGCGCAGGCCGACGACGCCGGAGAGGACGACCTCGTCGACGAGGGAGTCGCGCTCGTGGTCCCACTCCCACGCACCGGCGTTGCTGATGATGGCCGTGGCCAGCCCGGCCTGTCTGGCCCGGCCCACCGCGTCGTGCATCTCACCGGCGTCGGGGGCGCCCCCCAGCACACCCATCCAGTCGAGGAGCAGGGCGGTGATCACGCCCCCGATCGTGCCAGACGGCGCCGCCCCCTCGATGCCGTTTCGGCAGGGTATGCCGTCAGCCGGCGGGCGAGCGCGGTGAGCGCCTGCCGCAGTGGTGCGGTGGGCGCATGCTCCACGAGGGTGCGCCCGGCGAGGAGCGCGCCATCGGCCGCCTCGATGTCGTGGGGCAGGAAGACCGGCTCCTCCAGCCCCGCGAAGCGCCCGAGGGCCTCGGCGATGCGCTGCTCCGGCCGTGCGCCGACCGCGCTGGAGCGCACCCGGTTGACCACGACCAGCGGCGTGGCGCAGGGCAGCACATCGAGGCTCTGCACGGCGCGCACGAGACGCTGGAGACCGACCGGGTCGGCGGCGCCGACGACGAGCAGCTCGTCGGCCTCCTCGATCGCCGTCAGGGTCGTCACATTGCGACGCGGCGCAAGGGTGTCATAGCTGAGCTCCTCGTCGTCCTCGATGCTGAAGCCGCAGTCGACCACGACCACGGTCGCGAGCTGGCGGGAGAGCTCGAGCACCTGCCCCATCGCGGCGGAGCGCACCTCGGTCCACCGGTCGGGGCGGGGCAGCCCGGTCAGCACCCGGAAGCCGGACGAGACCTCCGGGGCGTGCCGTGCGAGGCCGGGCAGGTCGAGGCTGCCCTGCTCGCTCGAGCGGGCGGCCGCCGCCAGGCCCGGCGCCTCGTCGAGCAGGGAGAGCCACTGGGCCACGCTGGCGCCATAGGTGTCGGCGTCGATGAGCAGGACAGAGACACCGGCGGCGGCGAACTCCGCGGCCAGCCCGACGGCGACGGTCGTGCGGCCGGGCGCACCGGTCGGCCCCCACACCGCGACGACCGTGCCGCGCCGGCGGGGCTCGTCGGCGTCGGGCTCGTCGTCCGGCAGGTCAGGGCCGGGGCCCTCCGCCCGCGCGGCACCGCCGACGGCGTGCTCTCCCGGCCCGCTGGCGAGGTCGGGGCCCCCGGCGCCACGGGCGCCCGCGTGGACGAGGGCCTCGTCGGCCTCGGCGCCGCTGCCCTCCCCCGACCGTGCGGCCACGGCCGACCGGAGCAGGTCATCGACCTCGCCGGGCGCGGCGTCGAGCGGGAGCCAGGCCTCCACCCCGAGCTGGCGCAGTCGTCGCTCGTCGGCCTCGTCACCGCCGCTCTGGGCGCCGCACGGCTGCACCCCACAGCGGCGGAGGCGGTCGACCGCGTCGCGGTCGAGACCGGGCACGGTCGCCGAGAGCAGTGCGACATCGGCCAGGCCGGCCTCCGCGGTGGACAGCAGCTCCGCGACGTCGGCGCAGCGGCGGACCACGCTCCCCTCCCGCGAGGAGTCGATCAGGACGGCATAGGCGCTCTCCCAGCGGGGGTCGAGCGCGGTGAGCACCCGAACGGTCACGAGTCGCCCTTGGTCACGGCGCCCGGCACTGCCACCAGCGTCACCCGCGCGCCGTTGTCGACCGCGCCGATGAGGTCACCGACCTGGGTCGAGGGCACCATGAGGACGATCGGCCGGGTCGCCGAGCTGGACCCCAGCGCGCCCCGGTCCTCGCCCAGCCGCAGGACGGACGCGGACTCGACCGCCTTCTGCGGGCCCTCGAACTCGCGCGAGGTCGTCCCCGCCTTGGGCAGGTTGACATAGACATCGACGACCGAGCCCTCCTTGAGGGTCGAGGCGGAGGTCGCGTCGGCCTGGAGGGTCAGCGGCTGGGAGTCGAGCTGCTCGCGTGTGCCCAGCGCGGACCTGGGGACCAGCTCGCCCTCACGCACCTCGCGCAGCACCACGGCGTCGCGCGGCGGGCCGGACGAGGCCGGCAGGTAGCCCGCCACCGCGTCGTCGAGCCGTACGTCGACCCGGGTCAGCCGCTCGGGGCTGAGGGCCTGGCCCGGCAGCAGCGGGCCGGACGCGGCATACATCGGCACGCGGTCGTCGGCGTGGGCGATCGCCCAGGAGCCGGCCGCGGTGGACAGCAGCACCAGCAGCAGGCCCGACAGGAGCCGGGCATCCCGCCACGACGGCTTGCGCAGCCGCTTCGCCTGGGGCGTGGGCAGGTTGGACATGGTGAGGCTCCCCCTTGGTGTCGGCACTGGTCAACCCGGCCGATCATTCCAAAGCACGGGCCGCTCGTCGCGCCGAGATCCACAGGGGTGCCATCCGGCCGGCCCGTCGCTGTGGACGAGACGGTGGCGCCGGGGGCGGTCGCGTTATCCTGCCAGCGCACCCCCGGCACCGCGCCGATCCGTCCCAGGCACCCTCCGAGAGGACCTCCGTGGCCAAGCGTTTCATCCAGCTGGCAGACGTCGCCGAGACCCTCGACATCTCCGCGGCCCAGGCCTACGCCCTCGTGCGCTCCGGGGAGCTGCCGGCCATCAAGGTCGGGGGGCGAGGCCAGTGGCGGGTCGAGGCGACCGAGCTCGAGGCCTATATCCAGCGGATGTATTCGGAGACAAGGGAATTCGTCACCCAGCACCCCTTCGGTCCGGGCTCGGACCGCGAGGACGCCTGACACCGGCCGGCTCCCTGGGGCGGCCGACCTAGCCCGGTCAGTGACCCCTGACCAGGGCCACGGCCGAGAAGGGCACCGTCCGGCGTCTGCGCACCGCGGCTGACCGCCCCGGCTCGTCGCGGGCGTGCTCGGCCAGGTCCAGTGCATCCGCGCCGACGCCGTCGATGGTGCCGCTCGCCTGCCCGCCGCGCACGTCGGTGACCGTCACCACCGCCCGGTCGCGGCTGAGGGCGCGCAGCGCGATGCCCAGCCCGAACCGGCGCGAGACGCCGGGGTCGGCCACGCGGGCCGGCAGCCCCGTCACGCCGAGCATGGTGGTCAGCGGCACCAGCAGCGGCCGGCCCTGCCCATCGGCCAGCAGCACCCAGTCGGAGCCGAGGTCGTCCACGACGCCGACGACCCTCTCCCCTGTGCCGATGACGACCTCGACGCGGGAGCCACGGGCGAGCGCGAAGCGCTCCAGCAGGGTGATCGCGGCCCGCTCGCGGCGCACGCGGTCGGCGATCTCGGCATCCCGCTCGGCCCGCGCCTGCCCCTCCAGCTGACCCTCGAGGTCGGCGAACAGTCGCTCCCATCGCATGGGGCCCCACGCTACCCAGCGCGTCGGACCGCCGCGACCCAACCACCGGTTGCGTGATTCACCCGGCCGTGGTTGAGTGCTGTCACACGCAAACGAATGCAAACGCATAGATCATCACCTCGGGGGTGGATCGACATGAGTCGTCAGGGCACCAGATCGGCAGCATCAGCGGGGAGCCCGCCTGCCCGGCCGAGGACTGGCGGGCTCTCCCCGCAGGCCCGGGCCGTGCTGGCGCTGACCGCCAGCACGGGCGCGGCACTGACCGCACTCGTGGCCGCGGGCACACTCCTGCGCTCCCTCGCCTCCGGCGGGGCAGCCCAGGCCACCGCCGACGAGCTCCTCGCCCGGCTGTGTGGCACCGCCGGGCTGCTCGTGCTGGCGTGGCTCGCCGGCGGCACCGCCCTGGCCCTCCTCGAGGGGCTGCGGTCCGGGCAGGCCCCGCGCGAGCCGCGGCGCGGCATACCCCGGGTCTGCCTGCGGCTGGCGGCCACGATCCTGGGTGCAGGCGCGGTGCTCGGCCCGGTCCAGGCGCAGGCTGCGGCGCCACCTCCCGCCGCCACGGCAGCCCAGGTCGCCGGCCCCCCGACGCCCGCCCCCACCCCCACGCCAGCCGAGCTCGCGGCCGTGCCCGACCCGGGCTTCGGCTCCCCCGCGCCCGGGTGGACGCCCCAGGCCCCACCGCACCGCCCCCAGGCCGACCACCGGCTGGTGACGAGCGGCCGGGGCGACCGCGAGCGCACCGTGGTGGTGCGGCGCGGCGACTGCCTCTGGTCGATCGTCGAGCGCGCGCTCGGGCCCTCGGCCGGCGACGCCGAGGTCGCCCGCGCCGTCCCGCGCTGGCACGCGGCCAACCGGGAGACCATCGGAGCCGACCCCGACCGGCTCCTGCCGGGCCAGGTGCTCCGGCCGCCGACCGGGGCCGCGCGATGAGCCGGCTCGCCCGCCGGGCGGCCGCGCCGAAGCCGTCCCCGGTCCAGGCCCCCGTCCCCGTCCTCTCCCCGATCCGGGTGCTCCCGATCCCGGAGTCGCGGCCGCCGGCCCTCACCCCCGAGGAGCTCGCCCTGCTCGCCGACGAGGCGCGGGACCCCTCCGACTATGTCCAGGGCGCCCTCGCGGTCGACTTCGCCCGGCAGCCGGGCGAGGAAGAGCCCACCCCCGTCCGCCGTCCGGCGCCCGACCTGCCCTCGCCGCGCGAGTGGTCCGCCCACCTCGCCCAGGCGCTGGTCGAGGTCATGGCCGGGGCCCGGCCCTGCGTGCAGGTGCTGCGCTGGACCTCCCCTGAGGTCTATGCCGTGGTCTCC
Source organism: Micrococcales bacterium (assembly GCA_021287075.1). Lineage (GTDB taxonomy): Bacteria > Actinomycetota > Actinomycetes > Actinomycetales > Dermatophilaceae > JAJTBD01. The sequence goes on from JAJTBD010000008.1 coordinate 142,747, forward strand.
CGCCGCGGTGCCGTGGCGGCCCGGCGCGGCGCCGCCCGCCGGGGCCCCGCGCGCACCTACCGGGCGCGGGTGCGCTCGGTGCACGTGTGCGAGCCGGCCGACGGTGTCGCCGAGGTGGCCGCGGTCGTGCTCGACGGCACCCGGGTGCGGGCGCTCGCGATGCGGCTCGAGGCCGACCGCGACCGGGGCCGGTGGCAGGTCACCGCACTCCAGGTCGGCTGAGCCGCGTCACCCCACCGACGCGAGGGAGCCGGTATGCCGCCGCGCGGCATACCGGCTCCCTCGTCTGGCAGCGGGGCGCTCAGGCGTCCTTGCCGTGGCACATCTTGAACTTCTTGCCGGAGCCGCACGGGCACGGGGCATTGCGCGGGGTGCCCGCGAGCTCCTCGGCGCTCAGCTGGTGCTCGCGCACCTCCTCGCGCACCTCGACGGCGCCGTCCTCGCTGGGCGCGGAGTACTGAAGCCGCGCGGCGTCGGGGTGCTCGTCCAGGCCCTTGGCGTGGATCTGCGGGCGGGCCTGGGCCTCCGCGTCGGAGCCGCTCTCGGCGGCCGCGCCCTCGGCCAGGCCACCGAACATGTCGGAGACGTGCACGGGCTGGACCTGGGCGGGCTCGGCCGGCTGGTCGACCTGGACGTCGATGTTGAACAGGAAGCCGACGCTCTCCTCCTTGATCGACTCCATCATCGCGCCGAAGAGCTGGTAGCCCTCGCGCTGGTACTCCACGAGCGGGTCACGCTGGGCCATCGCCCGCAGGCCGATGCCCTCCTGGAGGTAGTCCATCTCGTAGAGGTGCTCGCGCCACTTGCGGTCCAGCACCGAGAGCGACACGCGCCGCTCGACCTCGCGCATGACCTCCGAGCCGAGCTGCGCCTCGCGCTGGTCATAGGCGTGCTGGGCGTCGGAGGTCAGCTCCTCGGTGAGCATCTCGGAGGTGACGGCGGCGCGGCCGCCGGCAGCGTCGAAGACCTCCTTCTGGGTGATGCCGACGGGATAGAGCGTGCCGAGGGCGGTCCACAGGCGGTCGAGGTCCCACTCCTCCGAGAAGCCCCCGGCGGTCTCGGCCGCGACATAGGCCGAGACGACGTCGGTGACGTCGTGGCGGACGTTCTCGTGCAGGTCGGCACCCTCGAGCATGCGGCGGCGCAGCTTGTAGATCACCTTGCGCTGCTCGTTGATGACGTCGTCGTACTTGAGGACGTTCTTGCGGATCTCGAAGTTGCGCGCCTCGACCTGGGTCTGCGCGGACTGGATGGAGCGGGTGACCATCTTGGACTCGATCGGCACCGAGTCGTCCATCTTGGCGCTGGTCATCACGCGGTCGACCAGTCCGGCGTTGAACAGCCGCATGAGGTCGTCCTCGAGCGAGAGATAGAAGCGCGACTCGCCGGGGTCGCCCTGACGGCCGGAGCGGCCGCGCAGCTGGTTGTCGATGCGGCGCGACTCGTGGCGCTCGGTGCCCAGGACATAGAGGCCGCCGAGCTCGCTGACCTCCTCGTGCTCCTTGGTGACGGCCGCCTCCGCCTTCTCCAGCGCGCCGTCCCAGGCCGCCTCGTAGTCCTCCGGCGTGGTCTCGGGGTCGAGGCCCTGCTGCTTGAGGGCGGCGACGGCGTTGAACTCGGAGTTGCCGCCGAGCATGATGTCGGTGCCTCGGCCGGCCATGTTGGTGGCGACCGTGACGGCGCCCTTGCGGCCGGCCTGCGCGACGATGGCCGCCTCGCGCTCGTGGTGCTTGGCGTTGAGGACCTCGTGCGGGACGCCGCGGCGGCGCAGCTGGTCGGAGAGGTACTCGCTCTTCTCGACCGAGGTGGTGCCGATCAGGATCGGCTGGCCCTTCTCATGGCGCTCCACGACGTCGTCGACGACGGCGTCGAACTTCGCCTCGGCCGTGCGGTAGACCAGGTCGGCCTGGTCCTTGCGGACCATCGGGCGGTTGGTGCGGATCGGCACCACGCCCAGCTTGTAGATCGAGTTGAGCTCGGCGGCCTCGGTCATGGCCGTGCCGGTCATGCCCGAGAGGGTGGCGTACATGCGGAAGTAGTTCTGGAGGGTGATGGTGGCCAGCGTCTGGTTCTCGTTCTGGATCTCCACCCCCTCCTTGGCCTCGATGGCCTGGTGCATGCCCTCGTTGTAGCGGCGGCCGGCCAGCATGCGGCCGGTGTGCTCGTCGACGATGAGGACCTCGCCGTTCATCACGACATAGTCCTTGTCGCGCTTGAACAGCTCCTTGGCCTTGATCGAGTTGTTGAGGTAGCCGATGAGCGGGGTGTTGACCGACTCGTAGAGGTTGTCGATGCCGAGATAGTCCTCGACCTTCTCGATGCCCGACTCGAGCACGCCGACGGTGCGCTTCTTCTCGTCGACCTCGTAGTCGCCGAGGCCCGACTCCAGCTCGCCTCGCTCGAGGCGCTGGGCGATCTTGGCGAACTCGGTGTACCACTTGGTGGCCTGGTCGGCGGGGCCGGAGATGATCAGCGGCGTGCGGGCCTCGTCGATGAGGATCGAGTCGACCTCGTCGACGATCGCGAAGTTGTGGCCGCGCTGGACCAGCTCGTCGGTCGACCACGCCATGTTGTCGCGCAGGTAGTCGAAGCCGAACTCGTTGTTGGTGCCGTAGGTGAT
>JAJTBD010000009.1 GCA_021287075.1 Micrococcales bacterium
CGCAGAGCCACCGCCTCGACCCGCGGCTGCCATGCCGGAGCCGGAGGCAGGGCGCGCGGCCGTGCCCGAACGCTCAAAACTGGGGACACCGTATTTGCCCGTGCCCGAGGACCCGCGGACCGAGGTCGTCGGCTTGGCACCTGCGCGGCCGGCACCGCCCGCGGAGCCGGTGGCGCCGGACCGGCCGCCGCCCGCGGCATACGCGCTGGTCGAGGAGGCGCCTGCCCGCGAGCCGCTGCCGCTGGCATAGCCGGCACCCGACGTCGGCCTCGCGGTCGTCCCGCCAAGGCCCGCGGCATTGACGACGCTGCCGCCCGCGGCGGCCGCCCCGGCACCCAGGGCGCCCACCAGGCCGGAGGTCGCGGACCCGCTGGCCGAATAGCCCGAGCCCGAGAAGGTGCCGCCAGACGTGCCGGCGCCGGCCGCGTAGGTGCCACCCGAGGAGGGGTATGCCGCGGAGCCGCTCGAGACGTGGCCGGACACACTGCCGTCCCCGACGGTGTCGTGGCCGGTGTATCCGGAGTAGTCGGCGCCGGCGGGATAGCCGGAGCCCGCGGAGCCGGCCTGGCTGCCGCCGCCGACGCCGCTGACACCGGAGCCGGACCACTGCTCGGTGCCATAGGACGTGCCGGACGGGCCGCCCCCGGAGTAGCCCACCCCGGTCGAGGGCGTGCTGCCGGAGTCGACGGTGGTGGAGTAGCTGCCGGCATTGCCGTTGTAGGAGCTGTTGACGGACCCGCTGTCGGTGCTGCCGCCGGCGTTGCCGGCATAGGCGGTCGCTCCCGCCCCTGCTGCCGAGCCGCCATAGCTGCTGCCGGACGAGGCCCCGCCGGAGCTCGCGCTCACCGCGGAGGAGGAGTTGGTCACCGAGCCGCCGGAGCTGACGGTGCTCGAGGTCCCGGTGCCCCCGGAGCTGGTGTGGGGGTCGGGATCGGGCGGCGGGATCTGGTCGGCCGCGGCATACATGTCCCTGGTCAGGGCCTCGTAGGCGAGCCGGGCCTGCTCCTCGCGACGCGCGATGGCGGCGTCGCGCTGGTCGACGACGATCTGCTGGGCCTCCTCGGGGGTCATCCCCTCCACGTCGACGAGCACACGTCGGAACTGGCCGCTGATCGTCGGGGTGGGGCCGAGCGCTGTGAAGGCCTCCTGCGCGGTCTCGGCCACGGAGACCGCGCTCTTGACACTGGTCTCGACCGTGCGGAGGTTCTGGGCGTGCTGGTCGAGGTTCTCCTTCAGCTGGCGCAGCGCCGAGCGGGCGGCGTCACCGGACGCCCCGCCCCATGCCTCGGGGGTCAGTCCGTCGACCGCCTCCTGGACCGCGAGGGTCAGATCCTCCACGGGGAGGGCAGACCACGACCAGGCAAGCTGCTCGGCGAAGCCGATGTCCCACTCGTTGATCTTGCCGAGTTGCTCGACATAGCTCATCGCGTCCCCCTACACAGGTGCGTCTCGGCCCGCCGGGCCGCTCCGGATTCGTCAGTCATTGTCGCGGGTGCGCGCGGGGGACTCCAGCCCCGGCGCAGGTTGTCCACAGGGGAGAACTCCCCGTCGCTCAGCCACGTCGCCCCCCTGCCGGTCGGCGCCGCAGGAGGAGGTATGCCGCCCCGGCCGCGGCCAGCGCCACGAGGCCGCCGGCGAGCAGCACTCCCGCGCCGACGCCCGCACCGTCGCGGGAGCTCGCATCGGAGGCCTGCGGCTGCGGCGGGCTGGTCGACGTCCCTGATGCCGTGCCGGCCGCCCCGCTGGAGGGGGACGCGCTGCCGGCCTGGGGGCTGCTCGCGGCCGTGGTGGCCGAGGCAGTGGGGGCGGGCGGGTCGACGGAGCGTCGACGGGCGGGCGAGATGGTCGGGGTGATGTCCGGCTCCACGCTCGTGCGGTCCTGGATGCTCGCGTCCGGCGCGCGTCCGGTGACCTCCTCATAGGTCGGCGTGGTGTTGCCCGACATGAGCGCAGGGTTGTAGCCGCCTCGTCCGGTGGGGTCGTGCCTGACCATGTCGGCCGGGGCGAAGACCCCCCACCCGAGCTTGCCGTCCCGGCCCCAGGCGGTCCCGGCGTTGACCCTGCGGAAGCTGTGCGTGTAGCCGACCTTGCCGGAGGCGTCCTTGGTGCCCGTGCGCCCCGGCAGATACATCATCAGCGCCAGGATCTCCTCGGCCGTCGCCTTGGGGTATTTGGACCAGACCGCGGCCAGTCCCCCGGCGACCAGCGCCGTCGAGACCGAGCTGCCGCTGGACCACGAGTCGGGGCGGTAGGCGTTGCCGTAGACGGCCGGCGCCTCGATGTTGACCCCGGGCGCCGCCACGTCGTAGTCGCGCGGGATCGCCTGGAGGGTGGGCGGGATGTCCTCCCCCAGCCTGACGTTGTGATCGACGTCGACGACGGAGATCACGCCGTTGAGGTTGGCGGGGGGACCCATCCGGCCATGGGCGTCGCCGACCGAGGCGACGACGATCACGCCGCGTTTCAGGGCGTACGCGACCGCGCTGGCGACGTCGGGGCTGTATTCGGTCGTCAGGCTGATGCTGATCACGTTGACGCCCTTGTCGGTCGCGTCCCGCATCGCCCGGGAGAGGGCCCCGGCGATGCCGTCGCTCCTGACGGGCGGGGCGATGTCGGGGTCCTCGCAGCCGATGCTGCCGCTCGCTCGCTCGGTCACCTCGTGGGAGACCTGGTAGTAGCGAAGCCCGGCGTCGGGGGCGATGCCGTCCGGACCGGTGACCAGCGCGGCCATCGTCGTGCCGTGGCGGGCCTCGTCGGTGCGCCGCGTCGGCACATAGGACTTCTCGCTCTTGCGCCGGCAATAGCTCGTCGCGGAGATGAGGCTGCCCGTGAGGGCGGGCGCGTCCGGCCACAGGTGCCCGTCCAGGACGGCGACGGTCTTGCCCTTGCCCGTCGCGCCGGCGCGGTGCAGCTCGTCGATGCCCATCGCGTCGCGCCACCACCGGGGCCCGGGCTGCGCGGCGGCGGCCGCCGCGGCGGGCTGGGCAGGCGCCGCGGCACCGATGCTGGCGCCGGGCAGGATCACCATGGCCGCCCCCACGAGCGCGGCAGTCAGGGCCCGCGGTGTCACGGGGTGGGGTCGTTGGCCGCGTACGGGTTCTGGTTGGCCTGCGCGGAGGTCTGCCCCTCGGGTGCGGTCGGCGCCGGCGCCGCAGACTGGGTGCTCGGGGTGCCTGCCGCCGTCGCCGGCGCGGTGCCGCCCGGCGCGCCCTGGCCCGGCGCGCTCTGCGTGCCGCCAGCTGCCGTGTTGGGCGCGTTGGACTGGCCGCCTGCCGGGCCGGCGGGGGTCTGCTGGTGATAGCCGTGCTGCTCGGCCTGCTCGTCGCGGGTGCGGTCGCGGACCGTGGTGGACTGGTAGCCACCGGTCGGGGTCAGCGAGATCTGCTGGAGGCGGGCGGCGGCGTCGGCGTCGTTGGTGACCATGATCGTGTGCGACTCATCGAGGGCCGCGAGGGTGTTCTCGATGTCCTTCTGGACGGCCTTGAGGGTGGCGACATAGACCGCCTGCTTCTGGAGGAGGTAGTTGGCGAAGACGGTGGCGGCCGGGACGCTCGAGAACCGGCTGGTGGCCGGCGTCGCCCTCTCATCGGTGATCTCCCGCACCGCCTTGGTGCTCAGCTCGTTCCACTCCTGCGCGTCCGTGATGACCTGCTGGACCTTGACCGGGTCGAACTCCGGCATCGTTCCCCTCCTGCGTCGGTGGTGCTGACTCGACTATGCCCGACCACGGCGGTGCCGGCACGTCCGCACTTGCGTCGGACGTCCCGGCACCACCGAAGGCGTGCGAGGTGGTCAGGACCAGAGGCCGGTGTTGTGGCGCTCGCCCTGCTGGAAGCCCTCGTTGCTCTCCTGGACGGCCGAGCCGATCTGGTTGAGCAGGAGGTTCATCTCCTTGATGGCCGACTCCCACTCGGAGCGCGCCGAGAAGTAGGCCTCGGAGGCGCCACCGGTCCAGTTCTCGCGCTCCTTGTTGAGGAACTCCTCGAGCTGGTTGAGGCGGTCGTCGAGCGCCTTGGCGCCGGTCTTGATGTCCTCGGCCGCAGCGTTGATCTGGCCGAAGTCCTGCTGGATGGTGCCGCTCATTGGTGTATCCCCTCTCAGAGGCCGGAGCCGAGCTTGCTGAAGGACGACTGGGCAGCGTCGTCGTGCTGGGTGTAGGTCGACTGCGACGAGCGCAGGTTCTGCTCGAAGGTGTCGAGCACGCGGGTGATCCGCTTCTGCTGCTCCTCCCAGCGGGCCATCAGGCCGGTGAACTGGGTGGCGGACGAGCCCTTCCAGTAGCTGCCGACCGTGCTGAGCTTGTTGCGCAGGTCGTTGATGAGCTTGTCGAGGTCCTGGTGGGCCTCACGGGTCGCGTCTGCGCCGCGGAGGATTGCACCCTCGGCAGCGGTGATCTGACCAGACATTGTGTCTCCTCGTCACTCGTGGTGCGCCCCCTGTGGGAGCACGTGCCTTGCCTGTCGGCCGGTCATTGCCTGTCGGCTCTGGTTTGCGAACCTTCCCCGAAGGCTCGATGAGGACACTAGGCGAGGATCCAAGGGGAGGGAATGGGGAGCACTCCCCACTCCGGTGCCGGCGGCCACCGTGCCCGCGCCGCCCGCGCTCGCGCCCGTCTATGCTCGGACGTGGCCCGAGCACGACGGGCCGGTGCCGCGTCGCGGCGGCGAGAGCACGCATCAAGGGGAAAAGCGTTGTCACAGAGCCAGATTGACGCCGGAGCCAGTGGGTCCGGCGTGAGCTCGTTGATCCGTGTGTCGGTCAGCTCGGGATCCCGTCGTGCCGACCTGGGGGTCCCCGGCGGCATACCCGTCGCGGAGATGCTGCCCGGTCTGGCCCGGGAGCTCGGCCAGCTCGACGTCCAGACCGCCGGGCACCGCTTCGAGCTGGTCCGCGCCGACGGGCGCCCGCTCGACCCCCGCCTCCCGCTCGCCGCGCAGGGCGTCACCGACGGGCACGTCCTCACCCTCGCCATGGCCGACCGCGCCGCCCCCAAGGTCTATGACGACGTCGTCGAGGCCGTCTCTGATCTCGTCGAGTCCGAGTTCGCCCCCTGGACCGCCGAGCACAGCGCCCGCACCGCGCTCGCCGCAGCGCTCACCCTCTTCGCCGCCGGGGCCCTGGCGCTGTTCGTCCAGCGCCAGGAGGGCGCGCTGGTCGCCGCCATGGCTGGGGCGGTCGCGCTGCTCCTGCTCATCACGGGCGCGGTCCTCTCGCGGCTGCGCCTCCAGCACGTCGCCGGCGCCGGCCTGGCCGTCGCTGCCGCGGTGTATGCCGCGGTCTCCGGCGCGGCCCTCAGCGGCCAGGACGACCTGTGGGGCGAGCCCGCGCTCTTTGCCGGTGCCGGGATGGTGCTGGCCGGCGGGCTCGGCATGCTCGCGGTCGCCCGCCATCGCCTCGTCGTCGCGGCCACGGTCCTGCTCGGTCTCGCGCTGGCGGCGCTGGGCGGTCTGACCCATGTCTCGGGCTATGACCGCACCCACGTGGCCGCGGGCGTCTTCGCGCTCGCCGTCCTCGCCGGCACCGCGATCCCCTGGTTCGGCCTCTCGAGCGCCCGGCTGAGCGCCAACGCCCCGCGTACCGACGCCGAGATCACCGGCCCCGCGCCCGAGGTCGACGGCGCGACGGTGCGGGGCCAGGTCCGCTTCGGTCACGAGCTGATGGTCGGGCTCGCGGTCGGCACGGGCGCCGTCGCGCTCCTGGCCACCCCGCACACCGCGCGTGGGGGCGTCTCGGCGCTGGCCATGCTCGTGGTCGGGTATGCCGCGGTGCTCCTGGGCGCGCGCCACAGCCGGACCCGCGCGACCGTCACCATCGCCATGGTCACCGGCATCGCGGGGATCGCGCTGGCCGCGCTCAGCGCGGCCGGCTGGCACCCGGCCTGGCGACCGACCATCGCCGTCGTGCTCGCCGGCGCGGCCGCGCTCATCGTCACCCTCGCCCTGCTGGCACCCAAGGCGCGGGTGCGGCTCGGCCGGCTCGGCGACATCGTCGAGGGGGCCGCGATCGTCGCCCTGGTGCCCCTCGCGCTGATCGTCACCGGGGTGATCTGAGCGTGGCGAGCAAGAAGGACCTCGCCGACGCCCAGTCGTTCAGCCGGCGGCGGCTTGTCACGGCATTCGTCAGCGGTGCGCCCGGTGGGCGCGAGATCGAGCCGCAGCGACCCATGCGAGCAGTCGTGGGCGGCCTCGCCGTGGCGCTGCTGCTCGGGGTCGGCAGCTATGCCGCGGGCTTCCTCAAGAGCACCCCACCCAAGGGCTGGGACGACAACAAGCTGATCGTCGCCAAGGACACCGGCGAGCGCTATGTCGCGATCAAGCGCCGCCTCTATCCGGTCATCAACACCACCAGCGGGCGGCTGCTGATCCCGTCGGAGGCCTTCAAGGTCTATTCGGTCGACTCCGGCCGCATCGCCAAGTCGCCCAAGGGCGACCAGATCGGGATCGTGGGGGCACCCGACAGCCTCACCGCCCCCGCCCAGCTGAGCAACAGCGGCTGGCGTGCCTGCACCAGCCCGAGCGGCGGCGTGGCGGCCCAGGTCGGCGCGTCGGCACGGTCGGTGCCGGCCCCCGACAAGGCCGTGGTCGCAGTCGCCGACGGCATCACCTCGGTGATCACCGACGGCCACCGCCTCCCGATCCCCAAGGGCGAGGAGGACAACGTCCTGCGCGCCCTCAGCCTCGAGAGCGCCCAGCGCATCCGCACCACCTCCCGGTGGACCCAGCTCTTCCCCGAGGGCACGGCCGCCCGCAAGGTGGAGCTCCCCGGCTTCGGCAAGCCCCTGCCCAACCTCCCGGCGGGCGCGTCGGCCGGCTCGATCCTCGCCGTGGGCTCCGGCGCCGAGGAGCGACGCTATCTCGTCACGCCCGAGGGCGAGCTGGACCCGGTCAACCCCTTCTGGGAGGCGCTCTATCGGCTGGGGCGGGGTGCGACCGTGCCCGAGAAGCCGATCGCCACGACCACGGCCCAGCTCTCCCAGCTCAAGAGCGCCGCCCGGCCCGTGGTGCCCCATGACTGGCCGACCGCCATCCCCCAGGAGCTGACCACCGCGGCCTGCGCCACCCTGGTCCCCGACACCGCGGCGCCGGGCCAGCCGGCCACCGCCCACGCGGAGCTGACCACGACACCGGAGGCGATCGAGCTCCCCCGGTCGGGTCTGCAGACCCGCGTCGACGTCGGCACGGGCGCGCTCGTGCAGGCCACCGCCCAGGGGGTCCCCGGCCGCGGGCCGGTGTATGCCGTGGACCAGGCCGCCCGCTACTACGCGGTCGTCGGCGATGGGCAGGTGCCGCTCAAGGAGGTGCTGGGCCGGCTGGGCTACGCCCCCGAGGACGTCAGCCCGGCACCGCAGCCCTGGCTGGAGCTGTTCACGGCCGGCCCGCGCCTGAGCGTCAAGGACGCCCAGACAGTGGTGACGGGAGCACCGTGACCGGGCCCGCGGCATACCGGCGAGGGGCACGCAGGCTGGGCGCGGCGGTCCTGGCCGGGTGTCTGCTGGCCGGCAGCGCGCTCGCCGCCCCCGCCCTGGCCGACACCACCCCCTCCCCCAGCGGCTCGACGCCCGCCGCCCAGGAGTGCAAGGCGGGCAAGGTCCGCTATGACCCGGCGACACCACCGGCCCTCGTGCGGCTCGGCGCGGAGCGGGCGTGGACGATGGCCACCGGCGCGGGGGTCACCGTCGCGGTCGTCGACTCCGGCGTCAACGGCCGCAACGGGCACTTCAGCAGCGACCCGGCCTCACCCACCGGCGGCCGCCTGCTCGACGGCACCAGCCTCGTGCCCGGCACCAAGTGGGCCACCGAGGACCTCGCCGGCCACGGCACCGCCGCCGCCGGCATCATCGCGGCCGGCACCCGCGAGGACTCCGGGGTCGTCGGCCTCGCCAGGGACGCCACGATCCTGCCGGTGCGCGTCTATGCCGACGAGTCCGACCAGGCGATCAAGGCCGGCATGGGCCCCAACGCCGCACGGCTCGCCCAGGGCATCCGCTATGCCGCATCGCACGGCGCCAGGATCATCAACGTCTCGATGAGCACCACCCAGGACCTGCCCGAACTGCGCAGCGCGGTCCAGGCCGCCACCGCCTCCGGCTCGCTCGTCGTGGCCTCGGCCGGCAATCTCGAGAAGCGGGGCGATGACGACCCCGTCGCCGCGCTCTATCCCGGCGCCTATCCCGAGGTGCTCACGGTGGCAGCCGCCGGCCCCGACGACGCGGTCACCGACGCTACCTTCCAGGGCCCCCACGTCGACGTGTCCGCCCCGGGCAGCGAGGTCCTGACCACCTTCATGGACGCCGGGGACTGCGTGCTGGCGACCGGCGCGCCCTCGACGAGCTGGGCCACGGCATACGCCAGCGCAGCGGCCGCCCTTGTCGCACAACGCTTCCCGAGCGAGAAGCCCGCGGAGTGGAAGCACCGGCTGGAGGCGACCGCGTCCCGGCCCCAGCGGGACCGCCGCGATGACGCCACAGGCTGGGGGCTGATCCAGCCCACCGAGGCGCTCACCCTCGTCGACGACGGCTCACTGGCCGGCCCCGCCGCCCCCGGCCGCACCAAGCAGCCGGCCGAGCCCGCGCCGGCCCAGCAGATCGATCTGCGGGCCGTGCCCGACCCAGAGCGCACTGCGGTCACCGCCTCCCTCTGGTGGGCGCTGGCCGGGACGACCGCCGTCCTCGCCCTCACCCTCCTCGCCCTCCTGGGCCGCGAGCTGCGGGCCCGTCGCGCGGCCCGCGCCGTCCCGCGCGCCAGGCGGCGACCGGCCTGATACCGGTTGGTCTGCGGCATACCCCCTCTGGGACAATGTGCGCCATGACTGACGCCCCCTCGCAGACGGCCGCCCCCGCGATCCCCGAGCGCCCCTCCCTCGAGGGCCTCGAGGACAAGTGGGGGCAGGTATGGGAGGAGCAGGGGACCTTCCGTTTTGACCGCGCGGCCGCCCGCGAGGCCGGCCGCGAGCAGGTCTTCTCGATCGACACTCCCCCGCCGACGGCGTCCGGCTCCCTCCACATGGGGCACGTCTTCTCCTACACCCACACCGACTGCATGGCCCGCTACAAGCGGATGGCCGGCTTCCACGTCTTCTATCCGATCGGGTGGGACGACAACGGCCTGCCGACCGAGAAGCGCGTGCAGAACTACTACGGCGTGCGCGGTGACGCCTCCCTCCACCACGACCCGGCCTTCGAGCCCCGGCACCGCGGCGACGTGAAGTCGATCAAGGCCGCCGACCAGCAGCCGATCAGCCGACAGAACTTCATCGAGCTGTGCGACGAGCTCACGGTCAAGGACGAGGAGGCCTTCGAGTCGCTCTTCCGGCGCATGGGCTTCAGCCTCGACTGGACGATCAGCTATCGCACGATCGACGAGCACTCGCGCGCCACCAGCCAGGCCGCCTTCCTGCGCAACATCCGCCGCGGCGAGGCCTACCAGGCCGAGGCCCCCGGGCTGTGGGATGTCACCTTCCAGACCGCCGTCGCCCAGGCCGAGCTCGAGGCACGCGACTACCCCGGCGCCTACCACCGGGTGGCCTTCCACCGCGACGGCGGCGAGCCGATCCACATCGAGACCACCCGCCCCGAGCTGATCCCGGCCGTCGTCGCCCTGATCGCCCACCCCGACGACGAGCGCTACCAGCCGCTCTTCGGCACCACCGTGCGCTCGCCGCTCTTCGGCGTCGAGATCCCCGTGCTCGCGCACGGCGCCGCCGAGATGGACAAGGGCGCCGGCATCGCCATGTGCTGCACCTTCGGCGACCTCACCGACGTCATCTGGTGGCGTGAGCTCCAGCTGCCCACCCGCTCCCTGATCACCCGCGTCGGCCGCCTCCAGCAGGAGACCCCGGAGTGGATCGCCGGCGGCCCGGGCGAGCAGCTCTATGCCGAGCAGGTGGCCGGCAAGACCGCCCACAGCGCCCGTGAGGCCATCGTCGCCGCGCTGCGCGAGTCGGGCGACCTCGACGGCGAGCCCAAGGCCACCCAGCGCAAGGCCAACTTCTACGAGCGGGGCGAGAAGCCGCTCGAGATCGTCACCTCCCGCCAGTGGTATATCCGCAACGGCGGCCGCGGGCACGACTGGCGCGGAACGGATCTCAACGCGGCGCTCGTCCAGCGCGGTGCCGAGATCGACTTCCACCCGTCGTTCATGCGCAGCCGCTACACCAACTGGGTCGAGGGCCTCAACGGCGACTGGCTGGTCTCGCGCCAGCGCTTCTTCGGTGTGCCGATCCCGGTGTGGTATCCCCTCGACGCCGACGGCGAGCCCGACTATGACAACCCGATCCTGCCCGAGGAGTCCCAGCTGCCGGTCGACCCCGCGGCCAACCCGCCGGCCGGCCGCTCCGAGGACGAGCGCGGCAGGCCCGGCGGCTTCGTCGGCGACCCCGACGTGCTCGACACCTGGGCGACCTCCTCGCTCACACCGCAGATCGCCGGCCACTGGCTGGAGCACGAGCACGGCGAGCAGACCGACTGGGATGTCGTCTTCCCCATGGACCTGCGCCCGCAGGCCCACGACATCATCCGCACCTGGCTCTTCGCCACCGTCGTGCGCAGCCACTTCGAGCACGACGCCGCCCCGTGGACCAACGCGGCCATCAGCGGCTTCATCCTCGACCCCGACCGCAAGAAGATGAGCAAGTCCAAGGGCAATGTCGTCACGCCCGAGGACGTCGTCAAGGAGCACTCCTCCGATGCCGTGCGCTACTGGGCGGCCAGCGGGCGCCTCGGCACCGACGCGGCATACGACATCGGGCAGATGAAGGTCGGCCGGCGGCTGGCCATCAAGATGCTCAACGCGAGCAAGTTCGCGCTCTCCTTCGGCGAGGTCGAGGGCGACCTCGGCGCCGCCGTGAGCGAGCCGATCGACCGGGCCGTCATCGCCCAGCTGCGCGAGGTCGTGGAGCGGGCGACGGCCGGCTTCGAGGCGTGGGATTACACCCGCAGCCTCGAGGCGACCGAGACCTTCTTCTGGACCTTCTGCGACGACTATCTCGAGCTGGTCAAGGACAGGGCGTATGGCAGCCGCGGCGACGAGGCCGCCGCGAGCGCCCGGGCGACCCTGCGCATCGTGCTCGACACCGTGCTGCGCCTGCTCGCGCCGATCCTGCCCTATGTCACCGAGGAGGTCTGGTCCTGGTTCCAGCCCGGCTCGGTGCACCGCGCTGCCTGGCCGGCCCTGGCCGAGCTGCCGTCCGTCGAGGGTGCCGACCCCGCCGTGCTCACCGCGACGGCCGAGGCCCTCGCCGGCGTGCGCAAGGCCAAGTCGGAGGCCAAGGTCGGTATGCGCTCCGAGGTCACGGCCATGACCCTGGCCGCCCCCGAGGACGTGCTCGAGCGGGTGCGGGCGGCCGAGGGCGACCTGCGCTCCGCCGGCCGCATCACCGGCATGGAGTATGCCGCGGCCGAGGCCCTCGAGGTCCGCGACGTCGCGCTCATCCCGGCCGAGAAGAAGCCCAAGCAGCCCCAGCCCTGACCCGTTGACTTGTAGCAACTCACGCCTAAAACCACGGTTTTGGGCGTGAGTTGCTACAAGTCAACGCTTTTGGGGGCGGCCAGGCAGCGGTCGGGTATGCCGTGTGGACGCCCCGGGCCCCCGCGGGCCGGGGCGTCAGCCGTCGGCGACGCGGGCGAGCCCGGCCTCGGCGCCGCCCAGGCCCTCGGCGGGACGCAGCTGGGTGCGCAGGGCCGGCGCGCGGGAGGCGCGCTCCCGCGCGGGCTGGACGCTGATCCACGGCACCTGCCAGCCGGCCAGACCGAGGCGGCGCGCGGCAAAGGCCTCGCGCCGCAGCATGGACACGCGGCCGGTCACGGGCTCATAGACATCGAGGATCCGGTCGCCATCACCGGGCAGCACCAGCACGACATGGCGGGGCGAGAGCGCATTGCCGATATAGAGCAGGGCCGGCTCCCCATCGGCCACGACATCGACCAGCCGGTCATAGTCGACCGCGAGCTGGCCCTGGCTGTCCGGGCGCAGCGCCTCGATGGCATAGGTCGCACCCAGTCTTGCCGCCCCCAGCTCGAGCTCGCGCTTGGCCCCCCAGGGCGGCGTCCCGAGCGCCCGCGGCCACGGCATCGACAGGCCCTGCCCCGCGGCATACATCGAGGTCGTGCGCTTGTGGACCAGAGCCTCGTATGCCGCGAACCTTGTTGTGGGAGAAGGCAGCTCGCCCTGCACTGGCGCCGCCCCCTCACCGGTGGCGACCCAGGTGGCAAAGGCGGGGTCGACGAGCATGCGCGCGACTGTCAGGCAGGCCGCGCCGCAGCTGACCGCGGTCTGCTGCTGGGGCCCGAAGGACCCTCGGCTCAGGCCGAACTGGACGGACATGGCCCCATCCTCACCCGTGCGGTGCCGGAAATCCACCAGCCCCCTCCGTCGTGGCCGACGGACGGGCCCTGCTCAGGCGGAGCGCTTGCGGGGGCGCTTGGGCGCCTCGTCGTGGCGCACGATCGTGGGCAGGACGTTCTTGGCGACGACGTCGCGGGTGACGACCACGCGGGCGATGCCGTCGTCGGAGGGGACGTCGAACATGACGGGCATGAGGACCTCCTCCATGATCGCGCGCAGGCCACGGGCACCGGTGCCGCGGGCGAGGGCCTGGTCGGCGACGGCCTCGATGGCGTCGTCGGTGAACTCGAGCTCGACACCGTCGATCTCGAACATCTTCTTGTATTGCTTGACCAGGGCGTTGCGCGGCTCGGTGAGGATGCGCACCAGGGCCGACTGGTCGAGCGGGGAGACGGTGGTGATGACCGGCAGGCGGCCGATGAACTCGGGGATCAGCCCGAACTTCATCAGGTCCTCGGGCATGACCTCGTGGATCGAGTCGGCGAGGTCCTTGGGGGTGTGCAGCTCGGAGCCGAAGCCCAGGCCCTTCTTGCCGTTGCGCGACTCGATGAGCTTCTCCAGGCCGGCGAATGCGCCGCCGACGATGAAGAGCACATTGGTCGTGTCGATCTGGATGAACTCCTGGTGCGGGTGCTTGCGGCCACCCTGCGGGGGCACCGAGGCGACCGTGCCCTCGAGGATCTTGAGCAGCGCCTGCTGGACGCCCTCACCGGAGACATCGCGGGTGATCGACGGGTTCTCGCTCTTGCGGGCGATCTTGTCGACCTCGTCGATGTAGATGATGCCCGTCTCGGCCTTCTTGACGTCGTAGTCGGCGGCCTGGATGAGCTTGAGCAGGATATTCTCGACGTCCTCGCCGACATAGCCGGCCTCGGTCAGCGCCGTGGCGTCGGCGATCGCGAAGGGGACGTTGAGCATCTTGGCCAGGGTCTGGGCGAGATAGGTCTTGCCGCAGCCGGTCGGGCCGATGAGCAGGATGTTGGACTTGGCCAGGTCGACGTGGTCGGCGTCCTTCTTGGTGCCGGCCGCCTCGCCCGCCTGGATGCGCTTGTAGTGGTTGTAGACCGCGACGGCGAGCGCCTTCTTGGCGACGTCCTGGCCGATGACGTACTGCTCGAGGAAGTCGAAGATCTCGCGCGGCTTGGGCAGCTCCTCGAGGCGCACCTCGGAGGACTCGGCGAGCTCCTCCTCGATGATCTCGTTGCACAGGTCGATGCACTCGTCGCAGATGTAGACACCGGGGCCGGCGATCAGCTTCTTGACCTGCTTCTGGCTCTTGCCGCAGAACGAGCACTTGAGCAGGTCGCCACCGCTGTCTCCCATGCGTGCCACGAACCATTCCCCTTTGCCGAGATCTGCGCGCGGCCCGTCGGCCGCTGCGGTACTGGAGTGACGCTACCCGCAGGGGTGTGCCACCACTGTCAATGAAACCCCCGAAACGCCGGGAAGTCGTGTTTGTCCGCTGACAGCGGACAGGGCCTAGCTCCCGCACGACTCCGCGCCGCGCCGGCCCCTGCCAACCGCCCCTCACGAGGTATGCCGCCGTGCCCGGCTCGGGCACGGCGGCATACGCACATCGTGGTCGGCGGCCGGCTGCGGGCCGGCCGCGGGATCACTCCTCGAAGGAGGCCTTGCGAGAGGTGAGGACGGTGTCGATCAGGCCGTACTCCTTGGCCTCCTCGGCACCGAGGATCTTGTCTCGGTCGATGTCCTGGTTGACCTGCTCGGCGCTGCGGCCGGAGTGCTTGGCCAGGGTCTCCTCGAGCCAGGTGCGCATGCGCAGCACCTCGTTGGCCTGGATCTCGATGTCGGAGGCCTGACCGTAGTCACCGCCGGCGAGGGCCGGCTGGTGGATGAGGATGCGCGAGTTGGGCAGGGCATAGCGCTTGCCGGGTGCGCCGGCGCCGAGCAGCACGGCCGCGGCGGACGCGGCCTGGCCGATGACGAAGGTCTGCACATCGGGGCGGATGTACTGCATGGTGTCGTAGATCGCCGTCATGGCCGTGAAGGAGCCGCCGGGGCTGTTGATGTACATCAGGATGTCGCGGTCGGGGTCCTGGGACTCGAGCACGAGCAGCTGGGCGATGACATCGTCGGCCGAGGCGTCGTCGACCTGCACACCGAGGAAGATGATGCGGTCCTCGAAGAGCTTGGTGTAGGGGTCGAGGCGCTTGCTGCCGTAGGAGGTGCGCTCCTCGAACTGGGGCAGGATGTAGCGGCTCGAGGGGCCGGGCACGTGCAGCCGGCCGGAGGCGGGGGTCATCTGGTCTCCAAACTGGGCGGGGAAGCTCATGGTCACTTGTCCTCGCCGGTCACGGGGTTGTCGGAGGCGTCGGTGCCGCCCCGGCGGTCGGCCTGGTCGGCGCGCTCGAAGACGTGGTCGACGAAGCCGTAGTCCTTGGCCTCCTGGGCGGTGAACCAACGGTCGCGGTCGGAGTCGCGCTCGATCTGCTCGAGGCTCTGGCCGGTGTGCTCGGCGATCAGCTCGGCCATCTGCTTCTTGATGTGCAGCATCTGCTCGGCCTGGATCTTGATGTCGCTGGCCGTGCCGCCGATGCCGCCGGAGGGCTGGTGCATCATCACGCGGGCGTGGGGCGTGGCATAGCGCTTGCCCTTGGCGCCGGCGGACAGCAGGAACTGGCCCATCGAGGCGGCCATGCCCATCGCGACCGTGGCGACGTCATTGGGGATCCACTGCATGGTGTCAAAGATCGCCATGCCGGCCGTGACCGAGCCACCCGGGCTGTTGATGTAGAGCCAGATGTCCTTCTCGGGGTCCTCCGCGGCCAGCAGGAGCATCTGGGCGCAGATGGCGTTGGCGTTGTCGTCACGCACGTCCGAGCCGAGGAAGATGATCCGCTCCTTGAGGAGGCGGTTGTAGATGTGGTCGTCGAGGCCGCCCTGGGGGCCGTCCTGCATCACGACGCTGCTGTCGCTCACGCTGTCTCCATCCATCGATGTGAAGTCTCGTCCGAACCTAACGCACGCGTCCGACACAACACTCCCGGTATGCCGCGGTGTTCGCCCTGAGCGCAAGGCGCCCCCGGGGGCGCTCGGACCGCGGGCGCGGGCGGGGCGTCGGGCCGAGCGTCGAGGCGGGCTCAGACCGGGCGGCCGGACTCGGTGTAGGGCACGCCCTCGCCACGGGCCCGGGCCAGCGCCGCCTCGACCCGGCGGGCGGTGAAGTCGGCGGCCCGCTCGCGGACCTCCTCGGGCGTGCAGAAGGCCGCGTCGCGGATCTCGCGCGCCTGGTAGCGGGCCCCCTCGAGGAGGCTGGGCTCGTGCACTCCCCCGTCGAAGACGAGGCAGAGCGCGTCGTCCCAGCCACCCCAGGGCGGCAGCCAGTCGGTCAGGAGCAGCTCGCCGGGAGGCAGGTCGAGGGAGAGCTCCTCGAGCGCCTCGCGGCCGGCCGCGAGGTGGGGTGACTCCCCCACCTCGACGACGCCACCGGGCAGGTCCCAGTCCTTCTTGTAGGTCAGGCGGCACAGCAGCACCCGCTCGTCGGGGTCACGCACCAGCAGCTGGGCGATGCCGCGCTTGCGGGGCAGGCTGGAGTTGAGCATCGCCCGGAAACCCTCGGGGGTGCGGGCGCCCGGGTCATCGCTGAGGCGGGCCAGCAGCAGGTGGCCGGTGTCGTCGGCCTGGGCGTGCGGGCCGCGGACCACGCCCTCCTTGCGCATCCCATTGCGCAGGCCGACCATCACGCTGGCGCGCTGGGAGGGGTTGACCCGGGCCTCGACCCGCTCGATGCCGAGCTCGGCGAAGGCGTGGTCGATGAGGTGGCCCACGGCCCGGGTGGCCAGGCCCTGGCCGCGCGCGCCCTCATCGAGCTCCCACCACAGCTCGGCGACCCCGCCGCCGTGGTCCTGGAGGCCGAGGGTGCCGACGCGCTGCCCACCGGCGACCACGGCATACCGCAGGGTCTGGGCGTCGCCCGCGCCGGCGGGCACGAGCGAGACGGTCTCGTCGCCGAAGCCCGCGGCCGCAGCCGGCACCGGTCAGGCCTGCCCGTCGCGCTGGGGCAGCGTCTCGAACTCGGCCGCGTCGCCCGTGGGCGTGCCGACATGCTCGCGGGCCCACCTGGGCACCACAAAGAGGCCCTCGGCCTCGACGGTGACCTGCCCGTCGGCGTCGAGCATCTCGCCGCGCACGGTGGTCTTGAAGTCCTCCTGGCCCGCGATCCAGGCCCGAGCACCCAGCTGCCCCAACGGGGTTGGCCGGCGATAGGTCAGATTGAGGTACGCCGTCATGCCCGGTTTGCCGGTGTAGGCGGCAGTCATCCCCATGACCTGGTCGAGCACGACGGCGATCATGCCGCCGTGGACGTGCCCGGGCGGCCCCTCGTATCCGGCGCCCATCTCGAAGTCGGTGCGGCAGCTGGGGCCATCGCCGCGGCTGATGTGCAGCGGCGGTGCGATCGGGTTGCGCGAGCCGACTGCCGGGTTGCCGTGGTCGCGGAGGCGCCCGTCGGAGCTGACCTCCAGGCCGAGTGGCCCCTCCTGGGCCTCGGCGAGCAGGCGCTGGGTCAGGGCGGCCGTCTGCGCCGCGACCGCCTCGGCCTCCTCGACCGGGACCCGGGTGCGGATGCAGGCGTCGACCAGGCCCCGCACGGAGTCGGCGAGCGCGGCATACGCCCGCTCCTGGCGGGCCAGGTCGGCGGCGTTGTCGGGCACGCCGAGGTCGTAGACGCCTCCGGTCACGGCTTCTCCTCAGTGGTCAGCGGGTCGCTGCCGATTATGGCGGAGGGCGGCCACCCACTTCGCGACCGCCCCCGCCGTGTCACCCGGGTGGGTCAGGCGCCGTAGGTGCGGTAGCGCGCCGTGCCTGCCGAGCCGGAGTAGGAGATGTCCCGACCGGAGCCGTCGAAGCCGTCCTCGTCCCGGTAGGTCAGCAGGCTGCCGGTCGTCTTGTCCCGGCCGATGTACATGCTCGTCGGCCCGAGGGTGTCGCGGTCGCAGTAGCTGGAGTCGACGGAGTCGAAGCGGGTCCAGCCCGCACCGAACAGGGTCTCCTGAGCCCACGGCGCGTCGGTGCCGCTCACCCGCAGATAGTGCCGCTGGAACTGCCCGGCAGAGGTCACGCCGAGGATCGTGTCGTAGACATAGCTGTGCCCGGCCGTGTCGCTGTAGGTCAGCCGGTCGCTGCGGCTGAGGGAGATGGTGCCCGACATCCCGCCACGCAGGACCGTGTAGGCCCCCGGCTTGTCACCGACGATCTTGGCCCGACGCAGGTAGCCGCCGTTGGAGAGGGTGTAGAACCGGCCGTCGGGCGTCGCGCTGATGTCGCGGATGTCGCCATAGCCGGAGCCGACGAAGACGTACTGGACGCCGAGCGTGCCGGGTGCGATGCGGATCCGCCACAGCTGGCCCGAGCTGGAGATCGCGTAGTAGTAGTCATAGCCGCCGAGGTCGGTCCGGTAGAACGCGAGCGCCCGGGGCACGAAACTGGTCTTGGGGCCGGCGACGGTGGCCGCGGGCGTGTTGTCGGCAACGTCGAGATAGGTCCACTGTCCATTCGGTGCGATCTGCTCCAGACCGATGGCGCAGCCGGCGACCCCTGCCACCCGCGTTGCCCCCGTGCCGCCCGACCGGTCGACCATCGTCAGGTCCGAGGGCATGGGCCGGTCGGGACCTGCTGCTCCACCGGTGGCGGCCGCCATGGCCGGCGATGACCCGCCTGCCAGTGCCCGGCGGCGGCGATGGGTGCGAGGGTGCGGGGGATCAGACGCATGGACAGCTCCTGCCGGCGGGGGCGCCCTGTCGGCGCCCTGACGGGCGAACGCTACTCCCGCGGGCAGACCCTCCAGCACCATCTGGGATGTCTGGTTGGTTACGGAAGCGGGGTGCGGAGGCAGCGCCCCCGCACCCCGCTGACCTGCGGTCTCAGGCCCCGTAGGTGCGGCGCGGGATGCTGCCCAGCGTCCCGGTGTAGGAGATGTCGCTCCCCGAGAAGTTGTAGCCGTCGGTGTCCTTGTAGGCGAAGACGCGGCTGGTGGCGTTGTCCCGGCCGAGGTACTCGAGGACGTCACCGGTGCAGTTGGCGACGTCGACGGAGTTGAACCGGGTCCAGCCCGCGCTGGCCAGCGTCGTCAGGCGCGTGGCGGAGCCACCGCTGCCCGAGAAGCGGATCATGTGCTGCTGGAGCTGACCGGCGGAGGTGACCCCGAGGATCACGTTGTAGTCCGCGAGGGTCGCGCCCGTGCTGGTGTTGCGCAGCACCGCGTTGCCCGAGCGGGTCAGGGCATTGGTCGTGCCCATGCCCGACTTGACGATCGAGTAGGCCCCGACGGTGCCGTCGAGCTTGATGGCACCGCGGCGCAGGTAGCCGCCCTTGGACAGGGTGAAGAGGTAGCCCGCGCCGCTGTTGCCCTGGCCGACCGTGATGTCCTTGATGTCGCTGAAGCCGGAGGCGACCAGCTTGAGGCTGACGGTCGCGGCCACGTCAGGGGCGATGCGCACGCGGTAGAGCTGGTTGGCGTTGGTGATCGCGTAGTAGTAGTTGTAGCCGGCGCTGTCCGTGCGGAACCACGCGAGGGCGCGCGGCACGAAGCTGAGCTTGGCCCACGAGTGCGAGGTGATCGTGGACGTGCCGTTGACGGTGTAGTAGTACCACCGACCGTCGGTGTGGACGGTGTCGACGTAGGTGTTGCAGCCAGCGACGCCGGCGACGCGGCCGTTGACGGCGCGGCTGATCTGCCCCGACTTGACCAGCTCGGTCCCAGAGTCGGCCGCAGTGGCCGGGGCCGACATGGCCAGTCCGGTGGCGAGGAGGGCGGTTGATGCTGCGGCCGTGACGGCCTTGCGCAGAGCACTCATGTGATGAGTTCCTTCTGTCCTGCGGCCGGCTGTGAGCCCCCTTAGCCCCTGCGAAGCCGTGCCGCGAGCGGGACGCTACTCCCCCCGCAAGGGTGACCGCCAGCACCGACCACGGAGCGGGCACCTCGTGCCTCACCCAGCCGGCGCGTCGGCCGCAGCCGGGGCCTCCTCGGGCTCGCGGGCCGCGGGCACCACGGCGAAGGCGATGACGAGCATGACGCCGACGACCAGCAGGGAGCGCAGCACCCCGACGTGGTCGCCGAGCAGGCCGAGCAGCGGCGGCCCGCCGAGGAAGGCGAGATAGCCGATCGTCGAGACCACGCTCATGCGGGCGGCGGCCCGGCGGGGGTCATCGGCGGCGGCCGACATGCCGACCGGGAAGCCGAGGCTGGCGCCCAGACCCCAGACCGCGGCACCCACGAAGGCCAGCAGCGGCCCGCCGAAGACGACGAGGAGACTGCCGAGCAGGCCGAGGCCGAAGAGGAACCGCAGCACGGGCACCCGGCCGTGCCGGTCGAGCAGCCGGGCGCCGCCGATGCGCCCGATGGTCATGAAGGACAGGAAGGTCGCGAAGCCGAGGATGCCGGCCCAGTGCGGCAGGTCATAGCCCTCCACCATCGCGACGGCGACCCAGTCGTTGGCGGTGCCCTCGGTGAATGCCGCGACGAGGGTCATCAGGCCGATGAGCAGGGTGCGCGGCTCGAGCCAGGCCTGCGCCGGGGAGAAGGAGGAGGCCGTCTCCTGCTCCTCGTCGTCCGACTGCTCCTCGACCGCGCGCGGGAGGAAGGAGGCGACTGCCCACCAGCAGACGATGCCGGCGAGCCCGAAGACGCCGACCAGGTGCGCCCAGACCGGCACGCGGGCGGCGGACAGGCCGGCACCGAGGAGTGCGGAGAGCACGGTGCCGCCGCTGAAGGCCGCATGGAACCACGGCATGACGGTCACCCCGAGCAGCCGCTCGACGCCGGCCCCCTCGAGGTTCATCGCGACATCCCACACACCGATGCCCAGGCCGGAGACGAACAGGCCGGCCATGACCAGCGCTCGGGACTGCACGCCGTCGACACCGACGGCGATGACGGCCCCGCCGAGGATCATCATCAGCAGGCCGAACTGCACCGAGCGGGCCGCGCCGAAGCGGTGGGTCACCCAGCCGGAGGCCGGCAGACCGATGAGCGAGCCCACGGACAGGCCCAGCAGGGTGATCCCGAGCTGGCCGGCGCTGAGTCCGAGGGTGGTCTTGACCTCGGGGATCCTCGAGGCGAATGCCGCGAAGTTGGCACCGTTCATCGCAAAGACGATCAGGACGGCGAGGCGGGCCCGCAGGAGTCGGTCACGGTCGATGGCGAGGTAGTTCACGGGCGCGGCTTCCGGTGTCGAGTGGGGGTGAGGAGCGGGTCGAATCGATTCGACTCGAATCGATTCGATAGTGTGCCTGCCATGACCTCATCCCGTCAAGGCGAGGACGCGCCCACGCGCCGGGCCACCCTGCGCGACGTCGCCGAGGAGGCCGGCGTCTCGACGTCGACGGCCTCGCTGGTCTTCAGCGGCAAGGGGCCGGTCGCGGCCGAGACCGCCGAGCGGGTGCGCGCCGCTGCGGCCGGCCTCGGCTATGCCGGGCCCAACCCACTCGCCTCCTCCCTGCGGCAGGGCCGGTCGGGCGTGGTCGGCGTCAGCGTCGAGGGCCCCCTGCGCTATGCCTTCTCCGACCCCTATGCGGTGGCGGTCCTCGACGGCCTGGCCGATGTGCTGGGCGGCGCCGGCCTCGGCATGCTCCTGCTCGCCCAGGCCCCCGGCGACGAGGCCGCCGCGGCCGCCTGGACCCAGCACGCCGTCGACGCCCTCGTCTTCGCCCTCTGCGGGCCGACCGACTCCCCGATCGTCGAGGCGATGGCCGCGCGCGGCATACCCATGATCGGCACCGGCGCCCCACTCCACCCGCGCGTCGCCCAGGTCACCATCGACGAGCACGCCGCCAGCGAGGAACTGATGGCGCATCTGACCGGCCTGGGCCACACGCGCATCGGGCACGTCACCATGCCGCTCTCCCCTACTGGCACAACAGGACTGCGCGGGCCCGATGAGGTGGAGGCCGCCGTCTATCCCGACGCCTGGGCCCGGGCACGTGGCTTCCTGGCAGGCGGGGGCGACCCCGGCCTCATCGCCGAGGCGGCCTGGACCTCTGTCGAGGACGGCAGCGCCGCGGCCGGCTTGCTGCTGGACCGGCCGCAGCGCCCCACCGCGATCGTGGCGCAGTCCGACCTGCTCGCCGTGGGGGCCGTCCGCGCCGCCGAGGACCGCGGCCTGCGCGTGCCGCAGGACCTGTCGGTGACGGGCTTCGACGGGGTGGCGCTGCCGTGGTTCGCCCAGACGCTCACCA
This sequence comes from Micrococcales bacterium, assembly GCA_021287075.1. GTDB lineage: Bacteria > Actinomycetota > Actinomycetes > Actinomycetales > Dermatophilaceae > JAJTBD01. Next base: position 21,537 of record JAJTBD010000009.1, read on the forward strand.
CGGTCGTGCAGCCCGCCGCCGACAAGGGCCGGCGCCTGGGCCAGCTCGTCTGCGCGGCGATGGACGGCCAGGCCGTGGCCGATGAGGTCATGCCGACCCGCCTGCGGGTCGGCTCCACGACCGCGCCACCACCCACTCCCTGACCCCAGACGCAGGTATGCCGCGCACCCAGCTGGGTGCGCGGCATACCGTCTTGGCTGTTGGAAGCCGTTGGGGCTCAGGCCTTCTCGTCGTCCTTGGCCTCGTCCTTGTCGGCCTTCTTGGTGGCCTTCTTGGCCGACTTCTTGGCGGCCTTCTTGGCCGGCTTGTCGTCGGTCTTGGCCTCGGCCTTGTCGTCGGTCTTGGCGTCATCGGACTTCTCGTCGTCCGACTTCTTGGCCGGCTTCTTGTCGGCTGCGGCCTCGTCGGACGCGGCGTCCTCGGACGCAGCCTCGTCGGCGTCGTCCTCGCCACCGGGCACCAGGTCGTTGATGTCGATCTTGGTGCCGCTGGTGTCGGTCACGACCGCGCGGTCGAGGACCGAGGCGAGCGCCTTGCGGCGGCCGACCTCGCCGACCATCGCCGGGACCTGCCCCTGGGAGTCGAGCGCCTGGGCGAACTGGTTGGGGTCCATGCCGTACTGCTGGGACTGCATCACGAGGTACTCGATCAGCTCCTGCTGCTCGACCTGGATCTCCTCCTCCTCGACGATCGCGTCAAGGAGGAACTGGGCGCGCAGCGCCTTGCGGGTCGACTCGTCGACCTCGGCACGGTGCTCGTCGTCCTCGAGCCGGCCCTCGCCCTCGAGGTGCTGGTTGACCTCGGCCTCGACGATCGACTCGGGCACGGGGATCTCGGTCAGCTCGATGAGCCGGTCGAGGAGGCGGTCGCGGGCCTGGATGCCCTGCTCGAACTTCTTGGCCTGGAGCGACTGCTTCTCGACGTCGGCGCGCAGCTCGTCGATGGTGTCGAACTCGGAGGCCAGCTGGGCGAACTCGTCGTCGAGCTCGGGCAGCTCGCGCTCCTTGACCGACTGGACGGTCACGGTGCAGTCGGCCGACTCGCCCTCACGGTCGCCACCGGCGAGCGGGGCGGAGAAGTCCTTGGTGTCGCCGGCGCTCATGCCGAGCAGCGCCTCGTCCATGCCCTCGAGCATGTTGCCGCTGCCGACCTCGTAGGAGACACCGGAGACGGAGTCGATCTCCTCGCCACCGATGGAGGCGGCCAGGTCGAGCGAGACGAAGTCGCCGTTCTCGACGGCGCGCTCGACGGTGGTCAGGGTGCCGAAGCGGGCGCGCAGCTCGGTGAGGCGCTCCTCGACGTCGTCGGCGCCGGCCTCGACCGGGTCGACCTCGACGGCGATGCCCTCGAGGTCGGGGAGGGTGACCTCGGGGCGCACGTCGACCTCGACGGTGAAGGCCAGCTGCTGGCCCTCCTCGAGGGGGACCTCGGTGATGTCGACCTCGGGCTGGCCGAGCGGGCGCACATTGTTGTCCTCGACGGCCTGGCCGAAGAACTGCGGGAGGGCCTCGTTGACGGCCTCCTGCATGACGCCACCGCGACCGACGCGCTGGTCGATCAGGCGGGCCGGCACCTTGCCCTTGCGGAAGCCGGGCACCTGGATCTGGGCGCCGATCGTCGTGTAGGCGGCGTCGACGAAGGGCTGGAGCTCCTCGGACGGGACCTCGACGGTCAGCTTGACCCGGGTCGGGGTGAGGTTCTCGGCGGCACTCTTCACTGCAGGAGCTCCATGCGTAACTAGGGGATGGTCTGGTGGGACGTCACTTGCGAGGCCATGGCGGCGGCATGCTGCGGTGAGCACGACGACATCGGCCACAGGCCAAGTGCACACTCTAGCCGCTGCGGGCCCGGGCGGCCGAATGCGGTGTCGGCCACACTCGGCCGCCACCCCGTGGACAGGGCCGCCGATGGGTGTGATGCTGCCAAGAAGCTCCGACCTACCCGCAGTCGGACGACCACACCGGGGTGATCACATGTCCGAGTCCGAGGCCGTGCGGGCCTACCGCTTCCTGCTCCAGTCCGTCGCGACCGACGACCTGGTGGCGGCCCACGAGAAAGCCCTGGCCGAGGGGCCGGCCTCCGACCGCGAGGAGGTGCTGTCCGCCGTCCTCGATGTCTTCGGCTCCGGCACCCGCACCAGCGCCGACAACGCCCGCGTCGTTGCCCGCCTGGCAGTGCTCGGCGAGCGCCGGCAGCCGGGCGCGCTTCTCGCCGCTCTCTCCCCCGAGGTGCTCGAGCGTCTCGCGACGGGCGTGCGAGAGGCCGGCCTGGGCATCGACGAGGAGGCGTATGCCGCGTGGGAGCCCAGGGCGCCCCGCCTCGGCGAGGCCGTCGTGACCGGCGAGAAGGGCAGCCCCGCGGCCTATGACGCGGCGAAGACCGCCGCCCAGAACGCGCGCTGGGGGCACGGCAACGCCTGGTCGTGAGCTGCTTCGCGGCATACCTCATGGACGACGCAGGCCCCGGTCGGGTGACCGGGGCCTGCGGCTGTGTGAGCGGGCGACGAGAATCGAACTCGCGTAATCAGTTTGGAAGACTGAGGCTCTACCATTGAGCTACGCCCGCGGCGCTCGTGCCGGCGACCTGTCGGCCGCCTCGCTGAGCAGGGGCTACTCTATACGGGCTCGCCACGGTGCACGAACTTCTCAACCGCCGGTGTGAGTGACGGGCTGTGGCGCAGCTTGGTAGCGCGCGTGCTTTGGGAGCACGATGTCGCAGGTTCAAATCCTGTCAGCCCGACTCTGTCCCCCGGACAGCAGGACCCCTGAGTCACGTTGTGGCCCAGGGGTTCTCGCGTCAGCGGGCCGGCGTCAGCCGGAACTCGTGGATGCGCCGGCCGGCGCCGATGCCCTTGATCTCGAAGCCCTCGGTCGGCCGCCAGTCCGGCCGCTCCCCCTCGGTCACCGTCCAGCCACCGTGCTCCGCCAGGACCTCGCGCACGTGCTCGGCATAGACGGCCTGGTCGGTCGCGATGAGCAGGTGACCGCCCGGGGCGAGCCGCGAGGCGATCAGGTCGAGCGTGTGTCCCGTGACGAAGCGACGCTTGGCGTGCTTGGCCTTGTGCCAGGGGTCGGGGAAGAACAGGTGCACGGCCGCGAGGGAGGCGGGCGCGATCCGCTCCTCCAGCAGCGTGACCGCATCCCCCTGCCAGACCCGCAGATTGGTCACGCCCTCGGCGTCGGCGCGGGCCATCATCCGGGCGATCCCGGGGGTGTGCACGTCGACGGCCAGCAGGTCGTGCTCGGGGTGGGTCAGGCAGTAGGCCACCGCGGCGGCACCGTGCCCGCAGCCGATCTCGAGCACGACCGGGGCCTGCCGGCCGAACGCGTCCGCCGGCACGAGCGGCCCCTCTGGGATCTCGTGCGTCGGCATGAAGCGCTCCATCCGCTCCCGGGTGAGGGCCGAGTTGCGGCCGCGCCGCGCGGCATACGACCGCACTCGTTTGGGGTGCTCGACGCCGAGGGGCAGATTGTCGGGGGTCTCGCTCACAGGCGCACACAGTAGGCGCTTGGCAGCCGCGGCGAACAACCGGCAGGGCCCGCGCCGGGTGGCGCGGGCCCTGCTGGTGAGTCATGCCGCGTGGTGCGGCGTTGGTGTGGAGGCTGGGATCAGGTCACTGGACGGCGTCGAGCGCGTCGATCAGACCCGCGCCGAAGAAGCCCTTGCCGGTCGCACCGCCCTCGCAGGTGGCGTCGGCCTGTCCGTCACCGGTGTAGTCGGGGTCGGTCACCGGGCAGGAGAGACGGTCGGCCTCGCGCTGGAGGGTGGAGATCGCCTGGTTGGCCTTGATCGTCGGGTCGCTGCTGCGGATGAGCGCCACGACACCGGCCGCGTGGGGGCTGGCCATGGAGGTGCCCTGCGCATAGCCCCACTTGCCGTCGAGCACGGTCGAGAGGATCCGGCCGTTGCGCGAGGGGGTGTCGGCCGCGACCCGGGCGTTGCCGCCCGGGGCCGCCACGGTGATCACGTTGCGGCCGTAGGAGGAGTAGTAGGCCTTGGCCGCGTCGGGCCCGACCGAGGAGACCGACACCGTCTTGGAGGTCTCGGTCGGCATGTCATAGCAGCGCTGGTCGGTCATCCGCACCTCGGGCGTCTCGCCCTCGGGGAGGTTGTTGGGGCTGCCGGTGTCCTCGATCGGCTTGGACAGGTCCCAGTTGGAGTTGCCGGCCGCCGCCACGTTGACGACGTCCTTCTTCTCCGTGTACTTGATCGCCCGCTGGATGGCGACGATGGCCGCGCGCTCGTCGCGGTTGGCCTTGCACCACAGGGCATAGGGGTCGATGTAGTAGGAGTGGTTGGCCACCTCGACGCCCTTGTCGGCGGCGGTCACGAAGCCGCAGATGGCGTATTCGGGATAGATGAAGCCGTCGTCGTCGACGACCTTGATCGAGGCCAGCCGCACGTTGGGCGCGACGCCGACGATGCCGACATTGTTGCGGGCCGCGGCGATCGAGCCGGCGACGTGGGTGCCGTGGTAGGACGTCGTCGGCTGCCACGCGGTCGGGCTGCTGTCGGGGATGCCCTTGTTGGCGCAGCCGACCGAGAGCGCGGGGTCGATGTTGGCGGCCAGGTCGGGGTGATCGGCCTCGATGCCGGAGTCGACGACCGCCACGGCGACGTCGCGGCTGCCGTCCGTGATCCGGTGGGCCTGGTCGGCCTTGATCAGCCGCATGTCCCACTGCTGCGCGTTGAGCGGCTCGAGGGTGTCATCGCCGCCGGAGGTGCCGGGACCAAGACCGGAGACCACGCCGTCGGGCGTGACGTCGGCGGCCGGCTGGAAGGCACGCAGGGCCCGGGTGGGGCCGGCCTCGAGGATGCCTGGCATCGCGCGGGCCTTGTCGTCAAAGCTGTCGTCGCTCGCCGCGGCGATGACGACGCCGATCTGCGGCCACTCCTGGGTGACGGTGCCGCCGGCGGCCTTGACGGCGGCCACGGCCTTGTCGGTGCCGGTGCCGCCTTGGACGACGACGAAGGCGGTGGGGTCGGCCAGCGGGGCGGCGCTGGCGGGCGCGGTCACGGCGAAGGCCGTGACACCGAGGGCGGCGCTCGCAGTCAGCGCGGCGAGCTTGTGGCTCGGACGTGCACTCACGGGTGTCTCCTGACAGTTGGGTGCCCTGCCGCCGTTGGCAGGGTGACAGGCACCCTGCCAGACAGATCGGACACCCGGGCCGATGGCCCGCCGCGAATCTGCGAACGGTCAGCGACGCCAGAGCAGGACGACCGCTCGGTCGTCGCTGTCGCCGGCACCGGCGGTGTCGACCAGCCGGGTCGGCAGTCCGCTGAAGCCGTCGCGGACGGCCCGCTCGGCGGTGCCGACCATGCGGTCGATGCCGTCGAGCAGGTCCTTGCCCCGGGACTCCACAACGCCGTCGGTATAGAGCAGGAGCGCGTCTCCTCGCTCGAGGACGCCTGTGCAGCGCGGGAACTCGGCACCCTCGACGACGCCGAGGATGGGCCCCGACTCGGTGGCCGCAGGGAACCAGCGGCCGGAGCCGGCGTGGAAGCGCATGGGCGAGGGATGGCCGGCGGTGCCGAGGGTGTATCGCCCGGTGGCGGCGTCGACCACGACGTGGGCGGCGGTGGCGAAGCTGTCGTCCCAGTCCTGTCGGGCGAGATAGCCGTTGGCGGCGGGCAGGAAGCGCTCGCTGTCGACGGCGCCGATCAGTCCCGAGAGGGCGCCCTGGAGCTGGAGGGCCCGCGCACCGGCGGTCATGCCCTTGCCGGAGACGTCGACCAGCACCAGATCGATGCGGTGCCCGCCATCGGTGGCCGCGGCCACCATGAAGTCACCCGAGAAGCCCTGCCCATAGGCGGGCCGCACCACGGCCTCCCCGGCCCAGCCCTCGGGCAGGTCGGGCAGGCGCCCGTCGACCCGCAGCTGGTCGCGCAGGTCGAGCAGCATGGTCTCGCCGCGGACGCCCTGCACCCCGACCCTGGAGCGCACCGACGCGACCCAGCCCATGATCGCCATGGTGATCAGCAGGATCACCACGCCGCCGGTGAAGGCCGGCTTGGCGTCGTGGAGCGCGACCCAGAGCAGGGCATAGAGCACCACGAGATAGGAATAGAGCACGCGCAGCCAGCGGATGGTCAGGAACAGGCCGCCGATTACCACGACCGGTTGGAAGATCGAGAACGGTGTGTGGGCCGGCTGGACCACCAGCAGCGCCGTCAGCGCGGAGGCGATCAGCACCAGGGCGACCATGATCCCCGACTGGGCGTGGGCCTCCCAGCGCCAGCGACGACGCACGGCGCGCTGCACGGCGATCGCTCGGCTGCGCCGGGCGAGGATGGTGTCTGGCAGGGACATCACGGATCCAGTTGTCCGAAGGGGGCTGCGGGGTGGTGCTGCCCCTCAGCCTAACCCCGTCCCAGCCCCCTCACCTGCGGATTCGTGCTTTCAGGGCAGCGGCGGGATGGTGCCATCGCTTTCGTATGCCTCGACCATGGCGATCCGACGGCTGTGCCGCTCGACGCCGGAGAACGGCGTCTCGATGAAGGCCCGCACCATCGCCTGCGCCTCCTCGACGGTGTTCATCCGCCCGCCGATGGAGATGATCTGGGCGTTGTTGTGCTCCCGGGCGAGGCGCGCCAGCTCCTCGTTGTAGCAGAGCGCGGCCCGCACACCCTTGACCTTGTTGGCGGCCATCTGCTCGCCGTTGCCCGAGCCACCGAGCACGACGCCCAGGGACTCGGGGTCACCGGCCACGGCCTCGGCCGCCCGCAGGACGAAGACGGGGTAGTCGTCCTCTGCGTCATAGCCGTGGGGCCCGTGGTTGGTCACCTCGTGGCCCTCCTGCTCCAGGAAGGTGACCAGCTCGCCGAGCAGGTCGTATGCCGCGTGGTCGCCGCCGATGTGGATGCGCATGTCGTGTGTCTCTCCAGGGTGAGGGTGGTGATGGTCAGTCGAAGATCGGGTCGACGTCGCGGCTGCGCTTGAGCTCGAAGAAGCCGTCGTAGCCGGAGAGCAGCAGGGCGCCGTCCCACAGCCGCAGCGCGTCCTCGCCCTTGGGCGCGGGGCTGACCACGGGGCCGAAGAACGCGCGACCGTTGACCGCGATCACCGGCACGCCCACGTCGTCGCCCACGAGGTCCAGGGCCCGCTGCGTGGAGGCCCGCATGGCCTCGTCGTGGGCGTCGGTCTCGGCAGCGGCGGCGAGCTCGGCGGGCAGGCCCACCTCGGCGAGCGCCTCGCGGATCACCTCGGGGAAGTCCTTGTTGCCACCCGGGTGGATGCGGGTGCCCAGGGCGTCATAGAGCGGCTTGACCACCTCCTGCCCGTGGGCGGCCAGCGCGGCGGTCACGACCCGTGCGGGGCCCCAGCCACGGTCCATCAGGTCGCGATAGGAGTCGGGCAGGTCCCGGCCCTCGTTGAGCACGGACAGGCTCAGGACATGCCAGGTCACGTCGACGGGACGGTGCTGCTCGACCTCTCCCATCCAGCGGGAGGTCATCCAGGCCCATGGGCAAAGGGGGTCGAACCAGAAGTCGACGGGGGTGCGGGTGGTCTCGGTCACTCCCCCATCCTGCCATCGAGGCGCTCCGACAGCAGCGGGTCGGACGCCCTGGGCCTGCCGGCTTGGTCCGTTACGTAGGATTGGCCGCGCAGCACCCTGCCCATCTGCCCATCAGCACACCACCACCCTCGATCAGGAGACCTCTGTGCCTGGCACCAATCTCACCCGCGAGGAAGCCGCCGAGCGTGCGGCCCTGCTGTCCGTCGACAGCTATGACATCCACCTCGACCTGACCACGTCGGAGCAGACCTTCCGCACGCAGGCCACGGTGCGCTTCTCCTGCACGACCCCGGGCTCGTCCAGCTTCATCGACTTCGTCGGTGACTCCGTCCAGTCGCTGGTGCTCAACGGCCGCGAGCTCGACCCGGGCGCCCAGTTCGTCGACAGCCGCATCAGCCTGCCCGACCTGGCGGCCGACAACGAGCTGGTGATCGACGCGACCGGCACCTACATGAACACCGGCGAGGGGCTGCACCGCTTCGTCGACCCGGTCGACGGCGAGGTCTACCTCTATACCCAGTTCGAGGTCCCGGACAGCCGGCGGATGTACCCCGTCTTCGAGCAGCCCGACCTCAAGGCGACCTTCGCCTTCACGGTGACGGCCCCGGACCACTGGCAGCTGATCTCCAACTCCCCCACCCCGGAGCCCTCGCCGGCCGGCGAGCGCACCGCCACGTGGGCCTTCGCGCCGACCAAGCGGATCTCTTCCTACATCACCGCCCTGATCGCCGGCCCCTATGACGTCGTGCGCGACGAGGTGGCCACCCGCGAGGGGACGGTGCCGCTGGGTGTCTTCTGCCGCAAGTCGCTGACGCAGTACCTCGACGCCGACAACATCATCGACTGCACCAAGCGCGGGTTCGCCTTCTTCGAGGAGGAGTTCGACCAGCCCTACCCGTTCGAGAAGTACGACCAGGTTTTCACGCCCGAATACAACATGGGCGCGATGGAGAACGCCGGCGCGGTGACCATCACCGAGGTCTACGTCTTCCGCGCCAAGGTCCCCGAGGCCCTCGTGGAGCGCCGGGCGCTGACGATCCTGCACGAGCTGGCGCACATGTGGTTCGGCGACCTCGTGACGATGAAGTGGTGGAACGACCTCTGGCTCAACGAGTCCTTCGCCGAGTGGGCCTCGACGACCTGCCAGGCCGAGGCCACCCAGTGGACCAGCGCGTGGACGACCTTCGGCACCGCCGAGAAGTCCTGGGCCTACCGCCAGGACCAGCTCTCCTCGACCCACCCGATCGTCGCCCCGATCCGTGACCTGCACGACGTCGAGGTCAACTTCGACGGCATCACCTACGCCAAGGGCGCCTCGGTCCTCAAGCAGCTGGTGGCCTTCGTCGGCCGCGAGCCCTTCCGCGAGGGCCTGCGCGCCTACTTCCGCGCCCACGCCTGGGGCAACACCACCCTCGACGACCTGCTCAGCGAGCTGGAGCGCACCTCCGGGCGCGACCTGCGGGCCTGGTCGGCCAAGTGGCTCGAGACCGCCGGCGTCAACACGCTCCGCCCGGTCATCGAGACCGACGACCGCGGCCGGATCACCTCGGCCGTGATCGAGCAGACCCACGCCGAGGGCTTCGCGACCCTGCGGCCGCACCGTCTGGCCGTGGGTCTGTATGCCGTCGAGGGGAGTGCCCTGACCCGCACCGACCGCATCGAGCTCGACGTCGACGGTGAGCGCACGCAGATCCCCGAGCTCGTCGGCCGCGAGCGCCCCGACCTCCTCCTGGTCAACGACGACGACCTCGCCTATGCCAAGATCCGGCTCGACGACGTCTCGCTCGCGACGGCCCTGGCCCACCCGCGCGGCTTCACCGATTCCCTCCCCCGCTCCCTGGTCCTCGGCGCGGCGTGGGACATGACCCGCGATGCCGAGATGCCCGCGCGAGACTTCGTCCGCCTCGTCCTCGACAGCCTTCCGGGCGAGACCGACTCCACCCTGCTGCGCACCCTGCTGGCCCAGCTCCAGACCGCGACCCTGATGTATGCCGCGCCGAGCCGTCGCGAGGAGGCCCGCACCGCCACCCTCACCGCCCTGCGCGAGCTCGCGGCCGACGCCGCTCCCGGCAGTGACGCGCAACTGCAGCTGGTCGGGGCCTATGCCGCCCTGCTCGCCCCCGGCGACGACGCGGCATACGTGCGCGGTCTGCTCGACGGCAGCGAGCGCCTCGACGGGCTGGCGATCGACACCGAGATGCGCTGGACGCTGCTCACCGCGCTGGCGGCGGCGGGCGCCGCCGGCGAGGAGGAGATCGAGGCCGAGCGCCAGTCGGACAACACCGCGACCGGCCGCGAGCGCGCCGCCCGGGCCCGCGCGTCGATGCCGACGGCGCAGGCCAAGGAGGCCGCGTGGCGTGGCGCGGTGGTGGAGGCCGACAAGCCCAACTCGGTCATCGACGCCCTCGGTCTGGGCTTCGGCCGCCCCGGCGACCTGTCCCTCCTGACGCCCTATGTGCAGCGCTACCACGACGCCCTGCTGGACGTCGCCGGCTCGCGCACGCACGCGATCGTCGAGAGCATCGTCCAGGGCTTCTATCCGATGGCCCTGGCCAGCGCCGAGCTGCGGGACGCCAGCCAGGCCTGGCTGGACGCCCACGAGGACGCCCCCGCGTCGCTGCGCCGCCTCGTCTCGGAGAACCGCGACGCCGTCACCCGTGCGCTCGGGGCACAGGAGCGCGACGCGACGTGACCCTCGCCGCCCCTGCCACCGACCTGGCCGAGTCCCTCTGGGACTGGGCCAGGGACCAGGGGCTGCTCATCCTGGTGGTGATCGTCGGCGCAGTGGTGGTGCGCTGGCTGCTGCAGCGCGTCATCGCCCGCATCGTCGACACCGCGCTGCAGCGCTCCGCCGAGCGGCTGCGGTCTGCGGGCACGGCCGGCCGGGTGATCGCCTCCGCCACAGGACTGGCCCACGAGCGGCATGTCCAGCGCACCCGCACGATGGGCTCGCTGCTGCGCAGCACCGTGTCGGTGGTGGTCGGCCTGGTCGCGGTGCTGACCGTCATGGCCATCCTGCGGATCCCACTGGGCCCGTTGCTGGCGTCGGCGGGCGTGGGTGGCGTGGCCCTCGGCTTCGGCGCCCAGAGCCTGGTCAAGGACTTCCTCAGTGGTGTCTTCATGATCCTCGAGGACCAGTACGGCGTCGGGGACATCATCAACACCGGCCTCGAGACCCCCACCGGCCAGGTCACCGGGACCGTCGAGGAGGTCGGCCTGCGCGTCACGCGCCTGCGCGATGCCGCCGGCACCACCTGGTATGTGCGCAACGGTGAGATCGTGCGCATCGGCAACCTCAGCCAGGGCACCGTCGTGACGCTGGTCGACCTCTCGGTCGCGCCGCGCGAGGACCTCGACCACGCCGAGGAGGTCATCGCCGCCTCGCTGCGCGGGATGGCGGCCGACGGCGACTGGGCGGGGGCACTGGGCGAGGAGCCAGGTGTGCTCGGTGTGGAGGCGATCACCGCGACCGCGGCCACGATCCGCGTCCGCGCCGTCTGCGCGCCGGGCCAGGACTTCGCCGTGCAGCGGGAGATCCGGCGCCGCGCCCACCAGGCGCTCGTCGCGGCCGGGGTCGAGGGGCCGCTTCTCCAGGGCCTGCCCCGCGGCGGGGGTGTCTCATGAGCCTCTTGGGCCCCAAGGCAACCAAATCCGGACGTCACCGCGTGATGAACAGTGACGCCGATCGCGACGTCACGATGGAGTTCACGGAATTCGTGGATGAGCACCGCCGTTCGCTGTACCACACGGCATACCTGCTCACGCACGATCCGCACCATGCCGAGGACCTGCTGCAGACGGCCCTCACCGAGGTGTGGCGCCGGTGGACCACCATCGATGGCGAGCCGGTCGCGTACTGCCGCAAGGCACTGCTAAACAACTACATCTCGAGCCGGCGACGCCGGTGGTGGGGAGAGACCGCCACCGACCCGCACGACCCGCCACCCGTCGTGGTGGCCGACCACCAGCCCGACGTGGCGCTGCGCGAGGATCTGCGCCGCATGGTCGAGCAGCTGCCCCCGCGACAGCGGGCGGTGATCGTGCTCCGGTTCGGACAGGACTTCACCGAGGCCCAGACGGCCGAGGTGCTCGGCGTCAGCGTCGGCACGGTCAAGTCCCAGGCAGCGAAGGCCCTCGCGACCCTGCGGGGACGCGACGACGTCAAGGAACTCAACACGACACTGAAGGAGGGGACGGCATGAGCAGCGATGACCAGCTGCTGGAGGCACTGCGCGCGCAGATGCAGGCGGAGCGCACGCAGGCCGATTCCTCCCTCCCCCCCACCGACAAGCTCGTCGCCGGAGCCACTGCCGCGGGGGCCACCGCCCTCGGGGTGGGAGCGCTGCTGCGCGGGCAGGTGGTCCAGAAGGTCGCGATCGTCGTGGCCGCGACCTCCATCGTCGGCGCCGCGGGGTATGCCGTGCACGAGGCCACCCAGGGACAGCAGGGACCCACACCCGTTGCTGTCAGCACCTCGCGCACCTCCCACGCGCCGGGTACCGGCTCCCCTCTGACCTCGCAGCCCACCCCCAGCTCCAGCATGCCGGCGAGCCCGACGCGCAGCACTGCCGCGTCGACCGCCCCGTGGCGCTCTCGGCCGCAGCCGACCGCGCGCCCCACCATGCGGACCTCGACCAGTCCGCTGCGCACTGCCACCGGCCGCCCCGTGTCCCCCGTCGTGCCTGCGCAGCCGACCACCGCGACGACCCCTCTCACCCCGTCGAGCACAGCCACCTCGCGGGCGCCCTCAGGCTCGGCGGGTCCGGGCTCGCCGGCGGCCCCCACCCCGCCCGCCGCATCGAGGCCCCCGGCGACCGCGCAGCCGACGACATCCACCTCGACGTCCACGTCGTCCACCCCCGCCACCCGGCCACCTGCGACCTCCACCAGCTCGCCGCCGCTGCCCTCGACCACCGCTCCCCCGACTGTGGCCCCGATGAGCATCGACATCATCGGCGACAACGTGACGTCCTCCGCCACGGTGCCCCTGGGGATCCAGGTCCAGGGCGGCAAATTCGGTCACAACTACCTCCTGATCTGCGTCATCGAGTATGCCCGCCCCGGGGACGCCGGCCCGACGAGACGAGCCGGCACCTACTCCGGTCCCCTCCCCGCGGGCACCCTGGACCCCAAGCTCACCGATGGGTGGTGCACCTTCCCGGATGACGCCGTCAAGGTGGTGGCCGCGGTGGACCTGTTCGCCACCAAAGGCACCGCACGACCCACCCTTGTCGCCAGCGCCCACGAGACGGTCCGGGACCTCACCGCCGCCTTGCCGTCCCCGAGCACAGCGACCAGCGCGACCCTGCCCGCGGCGACAACCACCTCACCGGCACACTGAGGCCGTGACCGAGCCGACGACACCACAGCCCCCGCAGCAGTCCTTCTACGACGCCGTCGGCGGGCCCCCCACCTTCGAGCGACTCGTGCACGAGTTCTATCGGAGAGTGGCCGCCGACCCAGAGCTGCGCGCGATGTACCCCGAGCAGGACCTCGGCCCGGCCGAGCGTCGGCTGCGGATGTTCCTCGAGCAGTACTGGGGCGGGCCAAAGGCCTATTCGCAGGAACGGGGGCACCCACGCCTACGGATGCGCCACGTCGATTTCGCCGTTACCCCCACGATGCGCGACCACTGGCTGACCCACATGTATGCCGCCGTCGACACGCTCGACCTGGACCCGAGCCATGACCTGGTGCTGCGCGACTACCTCGAGCGCGCGGCATACATGCTCGTCAACGCACCCGAGAACGACTAGGCGCGCCGTCCGCTCTCGCCCCGGACCGTCCGGCGCGGGATTTCACACGAGGGCGCCCGCGGGGCGAGGATGGGAAGCGTGACTGACTCCCCCGCGCGCACGGCACCCTCACGCGAGACCCCCTGGTGGCGGGACGCCGTCATCTACCAGATCTACCCGCGGTCCTGGGCCGACAGCAACGGCGATGGGCTGGGCGACCTGCCCGGCATCACCCAGCGGCTGGACTATCTCAAGGATCTCGGCGTCGACGCGGTCTGGCTCTCACCCTTCTACCGCTCGCCCATGGCAGACGCCGGTTATGACGTCGCCGACTACCGCGACATCGACCCGATCTTCGGGACGCTCGAGGATGCCGACGCTCTCCTCGCCCGGGCCAAGGACCTCGGCCTGCGGGTCGTCGTCGACCTCGTGCCCAACCACACCTCCGACGAGCATGCGTGGTTCCAGGCGGCCCTCGCAGCGGCACCCGGCAGCCCCGAGCGCGACCGCTACATGTTCCGCGACGGCACGGGCCCGGAGGGAGCGGAGCCGCCCAACAACTGGCAGTCGGTCTTCTATGGCGACGGCTGGTCCCAGGTGCCCGACGGCCAGTGGTACCTGCACCTCTTCGACACCAAGCAGCCCGACCTCAACTGGGACAACCCGGAGGTGCGCGAGGAGTTCCACGACATCCTGCGCTTCTGGCTCGACCGGGGTGTCGACGGCTTCCGCGTCGACGTCGCACACGGCCTGGTCAAGGAGGCCGGGCTGCCCGACTACGCCGGCCCCATGCACCTGCTCGGCGAGCACGGCGAGGACGAGGTCGTCCCCGAGCCGTCGGCCGACCACCCGGTGGCCCCGATGTGGGACCGGGACGGCGTCCACGACATCTATCGCGGCTGGCGCTCGGTGCTCGAGCAGTATGCCGACCGCGACCCGATCCTGTGCGCCGAGGCCTGGGTGGAGCCGGCCGAGCGCCTCGCCCGCTATCTGCGGCCCGACGAGATGCACCAGGCCTTCAACTTCGAGTTCCTCGAGACCCACTGGCGCGGCGCCGACCTAACCAAGGTCATCACCGACTCCATCGCGGCCGAGTCGATCGTCGGCGCCCCGAGCACCTGGGTGCTGTCCAACCACGACGTGGTGCGCCACGCCACCCGCCTTGGCTATCCCCCGGTCGGCAAGCGCCCCAACGGGATTGGCGCCGACGACCCGCAGCCGGACGCCGCGCTGGGGCTGCGGCGCGCGCGGGCCGCGACGCTCATGATGCTGGCCCTGCCCGGTGGCGCCTATCTCTATCAGGGCGAGGAGCTCGGCCTGCCCGACCACACCACGATGCCCGACGCCGTGCGCCAGGACCCGACCTATCACCGCACCGCTGGCGCGATCCTGGGCCGCGACGGGTGCCGGGTGCCCATGCCGTGGGCCAAGGACGCCCCGTCCTTCGGCTTCGGCCCGTCGGAGCAGACTTGGCTGCCGCAGCCGGAGGCCTATGGCGACCTCGCGGTCGACCAGCAGGACGGCGTGGCCGGCTCCACCCTGGAGTTCTATCGCTCGGCCCTGCGGCTGCGTCGCGAGCTGCGGCTCGGCCTCGGCACCCTCTCCTGGCTGGCCGGCTATCCCGCCGAGGTCGTGGCCTTCCGGGTCCGCTCGGGTGCGGGCGGCGTGCAGGTCCTGGCCAACACCGGGCCGGCCGACGTGCCGCTGCCCGAGGGCGCCGAGGTGCTGCTCGCCTCCGGCGATCTCGTCGACGGCCGACTGCCCTCCGACACCACGGTCTGGCTGCGAGACTGAGCCCATGCGCGCCGCCGAGCACCCCTATTTCGACGCACCCACGCCGATCGGGCTCGCTCACCGCGGCGGCGCCGAGTACCCGCCCAACCGCGGCATCGAGAACACCCTCGCGGCCTTCCGCGCCGCGGTGGCCATGGGCTATCGCTATCTCGAGACCGATGTGCACACCACGGCAGACGGTGAGCTCATCGCCTTCCACGACGACCGCCTCGACCGGGTCACCGATGGCGCGGGCCTGATCGCACAGCTGCCGTATGCCGTGGTGCGCGAGGCCCGCGTCGGTGGCCGCGAGCCGATCCCGCTGCTGGAGCAGCTGCTCGAGGAGCTGCCCGACAGTCGGCTCAACATCGACATCAAGGCGCCCGGTGCGATCGAGCCACTGGTCTCGGTCATCAAGCGGCACAACGCTTTCCACCGCGTCTGCGTCGGGTCCTTCTCCCAGCGGCGACTGGCCGCGGCCCGCCGGCTCGCCGGTCCTGGGCTCGCCACGTCGGCCGGCCAGCCGGGCGTGGCCTCGCTGCGCTTCCTCCCCCGCGTGCTCGCCATGGGCGTGGCCACCCCCGCTGCCGCCCTCCAGATCCCCCGCACCCATGTCGTGCGCGGACGTGAGATCACGCTGGTGACACCGGCCCTCGTCGACCGGGTGCACGCCCTCGGCAAGCACCTGCACGTCTGGACCATCGACGAGCGCTCCGAGATGGAGGAGCTGCTCGACCTCGGCGTCGACGGCATCGTCACCGACCGGATCGACACCCTGCGCGACGTGCTCGCCGACCGAGCTGCCCCGCTCGCCTGACGCGGCCACACGGCATACCTGATTGCGGTCTCGGGGCCTCGGGGCCCCGCCGTCATGGCGTTGAAAACATTGGTTTCAACGCTAAACCCGCCCCGGAAGGGTTGAAACCAATGTTTTCAACGCAACCCGCGGGCTCCGGAGGTCAGCTGAGGTTGAGGGCCTTGACGAGGTCGCGGACGGCGGTCGGTCCGCCCGCGAGATGCCACCGATGGCCGCGGTGCTCAAGGACTTGGGTCGCGCCGCCGGCCGCCTCGACCAGCGCCTTGCCGGGGAGCCAGTCCCAGTCGGGGCAGAGCATCTGCACCCACGCCCCCAGCCGCCCGCCGGCCACCGACGCGAGATCCACCGACCCCGACCCGAGCATGCGCACGGTCGCCGCGCCGCGGGTCATCGACAGGAAGGGGTCGACGACCGACGCCTGGACCATCCGGGTGGGGTGGACATAGGTGGCGAGCGACAGCTCCGAGAGCGGCAGGTCGGCGATCGGCTGGACCGGTATGCCGTTGAGCTGGGTCGGCAGGTCGCGCCCCCCACACCACGTCTCGCCGGGCGCCACGTGGTGGACCGCTCCCAGCGCCACGCCGTCGGCGTCGGTCAGCGCCACTGCGCTGCACCAGTAGGTCAGCCCGGATAGGAAGTTGTAGGTGCCGTCGACAGGGTCGATCACCCAGGTGCGCCCCGAGCGGGACTCCTGGTCGGCCCCCTCCTCGCCGACGATGCCGTCGTCGGGCCGCAGGGTGCGCAGCGCGTCGACGACGAAGGCCTCGGCGGCGTGGTCCGCAGCCGTCACGACATCGCTCACCGATGTCTTGCGCCGGCCCTCCAGACCCCCTGCGCGCATCTGCGCGGCCAGGGCTCCGGCCCGCTGCACCAACAGCATCGCGAGGGCCGCGTCGTCCAGCCCGGGGTCGATGGTCGCCACGTCGGTCAGCTGCTCGATAGCCACACCTCCACACTACGGGCGACCGATGGCAATGCCGCCCGGTGGTGTCACGTAGCCTGCTCGGGTGGCTGCCGACCGGACCGATCCCGCGGGTGAGTCGCGGGAGAGCCCGTTCTCGGCGGCATACCTCGTGCTCACCGTCTCGATGCTGGCGCTGATCACGGTCGTCGCCTTCGAGGCGATCGCGATCTCGACCGCCATGCCGGTGGTCGCCCGCGAGCTGGGCGCGGTGCGCTCCTATGGGCTGGCCTTCTCGGTCATGCTCACCACCCAGCTGCTGGGGATCGTGCTCTCGGGCGTGTGGTCCGACCGCTCCGGCCCCGAGCCCCCGCTGATCATCGGCATCACCCTCTTTGCCATCGGCTCTGCGCTGTGCGGCGCGAGCGGGTCGCTGCTGCTCTTCCTCGCCGGCCGCGCGATCAGCGGCCTCGGCGCCGGGCTGCTCGTCGTCGTGCTCTATGTGATCGTCGGGCGGGTCTATCCGCAGGCCCTCCAGCCGCGCGTCTTCGCGCTCAACTCCGCTGCGTGGGTGCTGCCCTCGCTCCTCGGGCCGCCCATCGCCGCCGCCATCACCGAGGCCGTCGGCTGGCGCTGGGTCTTCTGGTGCGTCGTGGCGCCGACCGTGGTCGCGGCCGTGCTCTTCGTCGGCCAGCGCCGGCGCGTCTCGGCCCACGGCGGCCCGCATACCAGCTCACGCGATGCCGCCGCGCACCGGCGGGCGGCACGCCTCGGCCTGGCCATCGCCCTGGCAGCGGGCGCCCTCCAGTGGGGTACCCACGAGCTCGACATCGCCTGGTCGGCCAAGACGGTGACCGCCCTGGCCGGGCTCCTCGGTGTCATCGTCGTCGCGCCACTGCTCCTGCCCCGCGGCACGTGGGTCATGGGGGCCGGCCTGCCGTCGGTCATGCTCTCCCGATTCCTTTGCACCGCAGTCTTCTTCGGCACCACGACCTTTGTGCCGCTCATGCTCGTGCAGGAGCGCGGCCTGACGACGCGGGCCGCCGGACTGGTGCTCGCCGTCGGCTCCGTGGGCTGGTCGGCCGGCTCCTGGGTGCAGGGGCTCGACACCTTCAACGGACGGCGGTCGCGGCTGGTCAGCCTCGCCGGGCTCGGGCTGGCGGCCGGGGTCGGGATCTTTGCCGTCGTCTCGGCCTACGGCCTGCCGTGGTGGCTGATCATCCCCGGCATGGTGATCGGCGGCCTGGGGATGGGCATCGGCACCTCCAGCGTGTCGGTGCTCGCGCTCACCCTCGCCGCCCCCGAGCAGCACGGCGAGGCATCGTCCTCGCTCATGCTCGCCGACACCCTCGGCTCGGTCCTGGGCCTCGCGGCGGCGGGGGCCGCCTTTGCCGCCTGGCACAGCGCCGAAGGCGATGCCGGTCTCTTCGCCCTGATCTGGGGCGCGTTCGCCCTGGTCGCTCTCCTGCTCGTGCCGGCTGGTCAGCGCATCAGCACGTGACCGCCGGGGCAGTCCAGCCGCGTCCAGCGCCCCTGCCGCAACATCGTCACCTCGCGCCCCGGGGCCAGGAAGCCCAGGGCGTATGCCGCGAGCGCGCCGCCCGCTGCGATGTCGGCTTCACCTGCGGGAAGCCTTCTCCCCCAGACCTTCTCGCGCAGCGCGGTCACCGCGTGGGCGCCTGCGCCGTCAGGGGTGCCCTCGGCGATCTCGCCGATGCCGTCTCGGGCAGCGGTCGTCAGTGCGTCACCGGCGATGGCACCGACCGGCTCCCAGCCCGCGCGCGGCGGTGCGAGGGCGGCCCACGGGGGCGCTAGCGTCACCGGCGGGATGGGCAGGGTCGCGTCGTCAGTGGCGCGCGCCGTGCGGTCGGTCACCGCCGCCAGAGGCACGGTGACGTCGGTGGCAGCAGGCTCGGCGAGCCGGGCCACCCGCAGACCCAGGACCGTCCCGTCCCCGAGCAGACCCCGCCCCGGCAGCGCGCACACATAGGCGGCCAGCACGACGCCGTGGCACTGGAGCCGCACGGCACCGTCACCGTCGAGCGTGCGGGCGCGCGCGGCATACCGGCCAAGGTCGCGCAGCGACTCGGGGTCGGCGAGGCGCAGCACCGCGCCGCTCACCGACGCCGCCGCATCGGTGCCGGGTCGGCCAGGTGCTCGGTGAGGGCGGCCTTCTCGTGCCCGGACATCCGACGGGGCCGCTCGGTCGCGAAGTCATAGAGGGCGAGCGTGGTCTCGGCCACGGCATACGCCCCATCGCCGACGCCCTCGGGGTCGTGCACGACATAGGCGAGGTCATAGCTGCCGCCGCCGATGTGGGAGCACCACAGGGAGACGCGCACAGGGGCGTCGCGATAGGACAGGGGTGCGCGGTACTCGATCTCGCTGCGCGCCACCAGAATCCCCTCGTCGAGGATGCTGCGGTCCTGCCCGAACCAGTCGCGGAAGGCGATCACGCGGGCCTGCTCGAGGTATTGCAGATAGGTGACGTTGTTGACGTGGTTGTAGGCGTCCATGTCACCCCAGCGCAGGGCGATGTCGACGTGATAGGAGTCGGCGGGCACGAGCATGCGGCCCAGTCTCTCACTGCGCCTGTGGAGGGCCGGGTCGCCCTGTCGGACCGGCCGCATACGGTGGGGGCATGTCCTCACCGACCCCCGCAGTGGAGCCATCGCCCCAGCTTGTGCACGACGCCTCCGAGGCACTGCACCGGCTGGTCGGGCGCGACGACGCCGACTTCCGGGAGGGGCAGCTCGAGGCCATCGCCACCCTGGTCGAGCAGCGCCAGCGGGTGCTGGTCGTCCAGCGCACCGGCTGGGGCAAGTCGGCCGTCTACTTCGTCTCCACGGCGCTGCGCCGGGCCCAGGGCGCGGGTCCCACACTGCTGATCTCCCCGCTGCTCGCGCTGATGCGCGACCAGATCGCGGCCGCTGAGCGGGCCGGCATCCGGGCGATGTCGATGAACTCCGCCAACGCCGAGGCGTGGGGGGAGGTGCGCGCGGCACTCGAGGCCGACGCGGTCGACGTGCTGCTGGTCAGCCCGGAGCGGCTCAACAACCCGCGCTTCCGGGAGGAGCAGCTGCCCGACCTCGCGCGCCGCTGCGGCCTGCTGGTCGTCGACGAGGCCCACTGCGTGTCCGACTGGGGGCACGACTTCCGCCCCGACTACCGGCGCATCCGCGACCTGCTGACCACCCTGCCGGCCGAGACCCCGGTGCTGGCCACCACCGCGACCGCCAACGCCCGGGTTGTCACCGACGTCGTCGAGCAGCTGGGCGTCGGGGGCCATGAGGTGCTCACCCTGCGGGGCGGGCTGGCCCGCGACTCGCTGCGCCTCGGCGTGCTGCCGCTGACCTCGCCCGAGCAGCGCATCGCGTGGCTGCTCGCCCACCTGCCCCAGCTGCCCGGCTCCGGCATCGTCTATGCCCTCACGGTCTCAACGGCCGAGGACGTCGCGGCCGCGCTTCGCGACGCCGGCCACGAGGTGCGCGCCTACACCGGCCGCACCGACCCGGCCGAGCGCGAGCAGCTCGAGGCGGCGCTGCGCGACAACCAGGTCAAGGCGCTGGTGGCCACCAGCGCGCTCGGGATGGGCTTCGACAAGCCCGACCTGGGCTTCGTCCTCCACCTCGGGGCGCCCTCCTCCCCCGTCGCCTACTACCAGCAGGTCGGCCGCGCCGGCCGGGCCACCGAGCGGGCCGACGTGCTCCTGCTGCCCGGGCCCGAGGACAAGGACATCTGGGCCTACTTCGCGTCCGCCTCGATGCCCCGGCAGGAGCAGGCCGATGCGGTGCTGCGGGCCCTCGCCGAGGCGGGCCGCCCGCTGTCGACCGCGGCGATCGAGACGATCGTCGACATCCGCCGCACCCGCCTCGAGCTGCTGCTCAAGGTCCTCGACGTCGACGGGGCGGTCGAGCGGGTCCAGGGCGGCTGGACCGGCACGGGGCAGCCGTGGACCTATGACGCCGAGCGCTATGGCCGGGTCGCCCAGTCCCGTGAGGCGGAGCAGCAGCTGATGCTCGACTACGAGCGCACGGGCGGCTGCCGCATGGAGTTCCTCCAGCGCTGCCTCGACGACGAGAGCGCGCAGCCGTGCGGGCGGTGTGACAGCTGCGCCGGGCCGTGGTTCCCGACCGAGATCCCCGACGCCGCCATCGGCGTCGCCCGCGCCCGTCTGGAGCAGGCCGGAGTGCTGCTGGAGCCGCGGGCCCAGTGGCCGACCGGCATGGAGCGTCTCGGCGTCCCGCTCAAGGGCCGCATCCCGGCCGACGAGTCCCTCGAGCCCGGGCGCGCGCTGGCCCGCCTCTCCGACCTGGGCTGGGGGCAGCAGGTGCGCGGCCTGCTCGCCGACGACCAGCCGGTCTCACCCGCCCTGCTGCGCGCCGTCGTCTCGGTCCTCGCCGAGTGGGGCTGGGCGCAGCGACCCGCCGGCGTCGTCGCGATGCCCTCACGCCGCCACCCCCAGCTGGTCGGCTCACTCGCGGCCGGCATCGCGGAGATCGGCCGGCTGCCGCTGCTCGGGTCGCTCGACCTCGTCGATGACGGGCCGGTCGGGGACCCCGGCGGCAACAGCGCCTTCCGGCTGGCCGGGGTCTGGGGCCGGGTCGCCGTCGGCCCGGCGCTTGCCGAGGCGGTGCGCTCGGCCGGCGGGCCGGTGCTGCTAGTCGACGACGCGGCATACTCCCGCTGGACGCTGACGGTCGCGGGCCAGGCCCTGCGCCAGGCCGGCGCCGACGCGGTGCTCCCCCTCGTGCTCGGACTGGACGGCTAGGGTTCCCCCTGTGATGAGTGACGGAGCGCAGCCCACCGACCCGATGGAGCGACTGCTCCAGGTGCTCGACCTCGAGGGGCTCGGGACCGCGCAGGTCGGTGTGACGGGCCTGCCGGCCGACGCCAGCGCCAGCCTCGGCGCCGACCGGGCCGACATCTTCGTCGGCCAGAGCGAGAAGATGCCCCACGGGCGGGTCTTCGGCGGTCAGGTGCTCGCGCAGACCGTGATGGCCGCCGGCCTGACCATGCGCGACGTCGAGGCCGAGCACGGGCCCCGGCCGATCCACTCACTCCACGCCTACTTCATCCGCCCGGGCGATGACACCCAGCCGATCCAGTTCGCTGTGGAGCGGATGCGCGATGGCGCGTCCTTCTCGGCACGACGGGTGCATGCCATCCAGTTCGGCAAGCCGATCCTGTCGATGAGCTGCTCCTTCCAGGCGCCCGCCGACGGGGTCGACCACCAGGACGAGATGCCCGACGTCCCCGGCCCCGACGGGCTCGCCTCAGCCGCAGAGCTGGCCGCGGCCGTCGACGGCACCCGGGCCCGCCATATCGAGAGCCGGCCCATCGAGCAGCGCCATGTCGAGGGCTTCATGTGGGTCGACCAGGGGCAGGAGCGCACCGCCACCCAGCACGTCTGGATGCGCGCAGCCGGATCCCTCCCCGACGACCCCCTCATCCACGCTGCCGTGCTCGCCTATGCCTCCGACTTCGCGTTGCTCGAGCCGGTCCTGCGCAAGCACGGGCTGGTGTGGAGCGACCCGCGGCTGCGCGTCGCCAGCCTCGACCACGCGATGTGGTTCCACCGCGATGTCCGCGCCGACGACTGGCTGCTCTACACCCACCACTCCCCCTCCGCCCAGGGCGGCCGCGGCCTGAGCCGGGGCCGGATGTTCGCCACCGACGGCACCCTCGCGTGCAGCGTCGCCCAGGAGGGCATGATCCGCGTCAAGGGCGACTGACCCGCAGGCCTCGCTGACCCGCAGGCGTCACACCGCCTCGAGCCGCCGGCCCGAGCCCGCCCAAGAGGTCGACTGGCCTACTGGCCGTCAGGAGAGACGGACGCGTCAGGAGCGGACGATGGCCACGCTGTGAGCGGGCAGGGTGACCCGACCGGCGTCGACGCTCGTCTCGCCCGGGTCGAATGCCGCGACGATCTCGTCAGCGCCCGGCACCGGCACGACACGGGCGTCCTGGGCGAGGTTGCACACGACGTGCAGGTGCTCGCCGCGGTGCATGACCAGCCAGCCGTGGTCCATGTCATAGGACGTGCGCACGGCCGTGAGGTCGCCGCTGGACAGGACGGGCTCGGCGCGGCGCAGGGCGATGAGCGTGCGGTACCACGCCAGCATGCGGGCGTGCTCGCCGGACTCGTGCTCGCGCCAGTCGAGGATGGAGCGCTGGTGGGTCTCGCGGTCCTGGGGGTCCGGGACCTGCTCCTTCTCCCAGCCGTGGTGGGCGAACTCGGCCCGCCGCCCCTCGCGCACGGCCTCGGCGAGCCAGTCCTCGTCGAAGTCGGTGAAGAACTGGAAGGGCGTCGAGGCGGCCCACTCCTCCCCCATGAAGATCATCGGGGTGAAGGCCGAGCATAGATAGAGCGCGGCACCGATGGCCTGCTGCCCGGGGACCAGCGCCTCGGTGATCCGGTCGCCGGTCGCCCGGTTGCCGACCTGGTCGTGGGTCTGGAGATAGGCCAGGAAGCGGCGGCCGTCATGGCGCTCCCGGTCGACCGGGGCGCCCCACTCCTGCTCTCGGAAGGCGGACCAGCGCCCGTTGTGCACGAACACGTCGGTGAGGACGTGTGCGAGCACGTCCATCCCGGAGAAGTCGGAGTAGTAGCCGTGGGTCTCCCCGGTGAGCGCGACGTGCAGCGCGTGGTGGATGTCGTCGTCCCACTGGGCGGTCATGCCCCGGCCGCCCTCGCCCGTCGGCGTGACCATCATCGGGTCGTTGAGGTCGGACTCGGCGATCAGCGACAGCGGGCGCCCGACCTCGTCCGACAGCTCGGCGACCCGGTCGGACAGCTCGGCGAGGATGTGCCGCTCGGAGTCATCGCGCAGCTCATGGACGGCGTCGATGCGCAGGGCGTCGATGTGGAAGTCGCGCAGCCAGCGCAGCGCGTTGTCGACGATCCAGGCCCGCACCCCCTCGGCGCCGGTGTCGTCGAGGTTGACCGCCGGCCCCCACGGGGTGTCGTGCTGGTCGGTGAAATAGGGCCCGAAGCGCGCGAGATAGTTGCCGGTCGGACCGAGGTGGTTGTAGACGACATCGAGGCAGACCCCGAGTCCGTGGCCGTGGGCGGCGTCGACAAAGCGCTGGAGGGCGGCCGGCCCGCCGTATGCCGCGTGCACGGCATACGGGAGCACACCGTCGTAGCCCCAGCCCCAGCGTCCGGCGAAGGCCGCGACCGGCATGAGCTCGACGATGTCGACGCCGAGGTCGATCAGATAGGGCAGCCGCTCGATGGCCGAGTCGAGGGTGCCCTCGTCGGTGAAGGTGCCGATGTGGAGCTCGTAGACGACCGCCCCGAGCGAGCCCTCGCCGCCGGGGACGCCCTGCCAGTGCTCGTCTCGCCACTGGTGCGCCGCGGTGTCGAACCAGCGGCTGGGCCCGTGGACGCCCTCGGGCTGCCAGGCGCTGCGTGGGTCGGGCATGGGGTCGGAGCCGTCGACCCGGAAGGCATAGTCGAGGTCGCCGTCGGGGCGGGCGGCCGGCGACCAGCGCCAGGTGCCGTCGCCCACCCGCTCCATGGGGGCCGTGCCGGTCCACTCGGCACTGGTCACGTCGATCTCGACCTGCTGGGCGTCGGGGGCCCACAGGGTGATTGCGGTCATGTCGTCCTCTCGCGGTGGCGGGCGGGCGGTCTGGTGGATCTGCCGGGTCGTCCCGGCGCTCCAGTGGGTGGCTCAGTGCTCACGCACCAGGAGCGCGACCGGCAGCTGGGCGAGCAGCTCGCCGAGTGGCACCTTCGTGCTGTCGTATGCCGCGCCGGTGAGCAGATCGCGCCAGGCACCCTTGGGGAGCCGCACGAAGGAGTCACCGAATCCCCCTGCTGCCGAGAGGGATTCACTCATCCTGGTCACGACGGTCACGCACTCGGCGACGCCGTCGCCCTTGCCACGGGCAAACGCCAGTGCATGCGGGCTGGTGGTGGGCACCGGGACATAGGAGGCCTTGTCGCCGACAAACCATTTGGGGTGCTCACGACGCAGTCGCAGGGCCCGAGACGTGACCAGGAGCTTCTCGTCGTCGACATCCCGTGGGCTCTTGCCCTTGTCGAGGCGCGCCAGGCGCGCGTCGAGGGCGGTGAAGTCGACGGGTGCACGGTTGTCGGGGTCGACCAGGGTCAGCTGCACGACCTCGGTCCCCTGATAGACATCCGGCACGCCGACGCCGGTGAGCTGGACGAGTTTTTGCCCGAGCAGATTGGACCGGGTGGCGGACGCAGTGCGCGCGACCCACGCCTCGATGTGGGCAGTCACCGCGGCGTCGGCCAGGGCGCCGTCGAGGAAGCCCATGACGACCGCCTCATAGGCCGGGTCGCCGTCCACCCACGCGGTGTGGAGCTTGGCCTCGCGAATCGCCTTGGTGGCATAGGTCTTTGCCCGCTCCGCGTCGATCGGCCAGGCACCGACGAGGGTCTGCCACAGCAGGTATTCAGTGGGGCGGTCCAGACCAGCACGGTGTGGATCCGCGAGCTCGTGGGCGCGGGTGACCCAGCCGCGCCACTCCTCGGGCAGCTCTGAGAGCACGGCCAGGCGCGAGCGCACGTCCTCGGACCTCTTGGTGTCGTGGGTGGTCAGCGTCGTCTGGGTGGTCGGCCAGTCGCGCTGCTGGCTCTCGAAGAACTCGTGGAGCTCATCCGGGGAGACCCCGAGGCGGCCGGGGTCGCCGCCGACCTCGTTGAGCCCGACGAGACGGTAGTAGCGGTAGAACGCGGTGTCCTCGATGCCCTTGGCCATCACCGGGCCGCAGGTCTGCTGGAAGCGCACCTGGAAGTCGCGGACCAGCGCGTCGGCATCTGGCACATCAGCCACGCCTGTGGCGTCGCCGACGGCAAGGGCACGGACGGCCTTGAGGGCGTCCTTGTCCCACTTCTGGACCAACGGCCGGGCGTGCCGGTAGGCCTCGTCGAGGATGCGCACGGACTCCTCCGGCGCCGGCTCGCCCGGCACGACATAGGCGCGATAGCGCTCCACACTGACCAACATCGCCCGCACGGAGCGGCGCAGCGCGTCCTCGGGGAACTGGGGGAAGAGCCGGACCAGCGTGCGGACCAGACGGGCGAGCTCGGCAGGCAGCACGTGGCGCGCAACGTAGGCCTTGGCGGAGGAGATGACCTCGTCCAGGGAGTGCCCGCCACCGCCCCACTCGTCCCACAGCTCGGTCAGTGGGCCCTCGGCGGAGGGGTCGACGAAGACGCCGCCCACGCGCAGCAGCGCGTCGTATCCGGTGGTGCCCGCGCACTGCCAGTCGTCGGGCAGCCGCTCCTCGCCTTCGAGGATTTTCTCGACGACGACCCAGGACTCGTTGGTCGCCTTGGCGAGCCGCCTCAGGTAGCCGCGCGGGTCGGTCAGCCCGTCGGGATGGTCGATGCGCAGGCCGTCGAGCCGGCCACCGCGCATCAGCTCCAGCAGCAGCTCGTGGGTGGCATCGAAGACCTCGGGGTCCTCGACCCGGACCGCGATGAGGGAGGTGACGTCAAAGAAGCGGCGATAGGTCAGCCGCTCCTGTCCATCGCGCCACAGCGAGAGCCGATAGTGCTGCGCGGCAACACATTCGGCCAGCGGCATGGTCTCCGAGCCAGGGCAGAGTGGGAACTCGTGGTCGTAGTAGCGCAGGACCGCCTCGTCGCCCGACTCGCCACCGTCGGAGGCGATCACCAGGTCGTGGTCGCGCAGGACATTGTCGAGGGTGTCGCCGAGCAGCGGCAGCAGGACCGGGCCGGCCTCCCAGTCGATGTCGAACCAGCGGGCGAAGCGCGACTCGCGGCCGTGCTTGAGGACATCCCACAGCTGGCGGTTGCGCCACTCGGGCTCGGGCACGGCCATGTGGTTGGGCACGACATCGGCGATGACGCCGAGTCCCCTGTCGGACAGTGCGTCCCGCAGTTTCTGGAAGGCCTTGCGGCCTCCGGCGTCGCGGTTGAGGCGAGCGTGGTCGACCACGTCGTAGCCGTGCTCGGAGCCATCGGTCGCCCTCAGGATCGGCGAGAGATATGCGTGCGAGACCCCGAGCCGGTCGAGGTATGCCGCCTCGCCGGCCGCGTCGGCGAAGCCGAAGGTCGGCGTGATCTGGAGCCGGTAGGTGCTGGTGGGCACGGGCCGGCCGGGGGCGGGTCGGTGGGTCACTGTCAGACCTCCTCGGTGGTGGTCCCCTCGACGTCGTCGTCGGTGCCGGGGACGTCGTCGGGGCCGTCCGCAGCGTCGTCGAGGTCGACGATCTCGCCTTTCTCGACGGGCTGCGCCGCGGGCGGACGGGGTTGGTGGGGAGCGCCGCTGGCCTCGGGCTCGGCGGCGCGGGCGTCACGCGAGAGCTCCTCGGCGGCGGCCTGGGCAAGGGCCGCCTTGGCCTCCTGCTCGGCCTTGAGAGCCGCGGCGCCGGCCGGGGTCATCGACCGCGGGCAGCCCAGCACCTGCAGGCTGCGGGCGGGGACGACCACCGTCTCCAGCGGTCCGTACTCCGCCTCGGGCACATCCGAGGTGGAGGTGTCGATCTCGACCGACCAGAGCTTGCCGTAGGTCTCGTCGGGCATCGTGAACTCGACATCCTCCGCACCGGTGTTGAACAGCATGAGGAAGGAGTCGTCGACGATGCCCTGGCCGCGCTCGTCGGGCTCCGGGATGGCATTGCCGTTGAAGAAGACCATCAGCGACACGGCATACTCGCGGTGCCAGGCCTCCTCGGTCATGTGCTGGCCGTTGGGCTCGAACCAGGCGATGTCGCCGACCGCCGACTCGCCACCGTGGTCGGCCTTGCCGGCGAAGAAGCGGCGACGACGGAAGACGGGGTGCTCCGAGCGCAGGGCCACAACGCGGCGGGTGAAGGCGAGCAGGCCCTGTCGCTCCTCGTCGAGCTCCCAGCCGACCCAGGACAGCTCGTTGTCCTGGCAGTAGACGTTGTTGTTGCCCTGCTGGGTGCGCGAGAGCTCGTCGCCGTGGGCGAGCATCGGCACACCCTGGCTGAGCAGGAGGGTCGCCAGCAGGTTGCGCTGCTGCTGGAGGCGCAGGGCCCGGATCTGCGGGTCGTCGGTCTCGCCCTCGACGCCGCTGTTCCAGGAGCGGTTGTGGCTCTCGCCGTCCATGCCGCCCTCGCCGTTGGCGTCGTTGTGCTTCTCGTTGTAGGAGACCAGGTCTCGCATCGTGAAGCCGTCGTGGGCGGTGACGAAGTTGATCGAGGCGATCGGCTTGCGGCCGGAGTGCTCATAGAGGTCGGACGAGCCGGTCAGCCGCGAGGCGAACTCGGCCATCGGGCAGCTCTCGGCGAGCCAGAAGTCGCGCACGGTGTCGCGGAACTTGCCATTCCACTCGGTCCACAGCGGGGGGAAGCCGCCGACCTGGTAGCCGCCCTCGCCGAGGTCCCAGGGCTCGGCGATCAGCTTGACCTGGCTGACCACCGGGTCCTGCTGGATCAGGTCGAAGAAGGCCGACAGCTTGTCGACCTCGTGGAACTGGCGGGCCAGGGTGGCCGCGAGGTCGAAGCGGAAGCCGTCGACATGCATCTCGGTGACCCAGTAGCGCAGCGAGTCCATGATCAGCTGGAGGACGTGCGGGTTGCGCATGAGCAGCGAGTTGCCCGTGCCGGTGGTGTCGTAATAGTGGGCCAGATCGGTGCCGACGAGGCGGTAGTAGGCGGCGTTGTCGATGCCGCGGAAACACAGCGTGGGGCCCATGTGGTTGCCCTCGGCGGTGTGGTTGTAGACGACGTCGAGGATGACCTCGATGTCGGCCTCGTGCAGGGCCTTGACCATCGACTTGAACTCGAGGACTTGCTCGCCACGGGTGCCATAGGCGGCATACCCGTTGTGCGGCGCGAGGAAGCCGATCGTGTTGTAGCCCCAGTAGTTGGACAGCCCCTTGTCCTGGAGATAGGCGTCGTTGACGAACTGGTGCACCGGCATCAGCTCGATGGCGGTGACGCCGAGCTCGGTGAGGTGGCGGATGGTGGCGGGGTGGCCGATGCCGGCATAGGTGCCGCGGATCTCGCGCGGCACATCGGGGTTGAGCATCGTCATGCCCCGCACGTGCGCCTCGTAGATCACCGAGTCGTGGTACTCGTGCTGCGGCGCCCGGTCGCGTCCCCAGTCGAAGAAGGGGTTGATGACCACCGAGAGCATGGTGTGCCCCAGGGAGTCGGTGCCGGTGGGCGGGCCGGACAGGGCGCGATCGGGCTCGTCGAAGGGATAGCTGAAGAGCGACTCGTCGGTCGCGTTGTCGCCGTCGATCGCCTTGGCATAGGGGTCGAGCAGCAGCTTGCTCGGGTCGCAGCGGTGACCGAGGGAGGGCGCATAGGGCCCGTGCACGCGGAAGCCATAGCGCTGGCCGGGCTGGACGTTGGGCACGAAGCCGTGCCAGATGTAGCCATCGACCTCGGGGAGGTCCAGCCGGGTCTCCAGCCCCTCGTCGTCGATCAGGCAGAGCTCGACCCGCTCTGCGACCTCGGAGAAGAGGGTGAAGTTGACGCCCGTGCCGTCATAGCTCGCGCCCAGGGGATAGGGCTTGCCTGGCCAGATCTCCATGATGTCTTTCGTCGGGGTCTCCGCACGCCCTACGCGCCAGAGTGCGGACCTCGTCAGGTCCGCGGTCTCACTGACATTGTGCCTGTTCGGGAGGCTGGGGGTGAAACCGGATCCGCCCTGTGGGCACGCCTTCCGCCCCTTCGGGTGTGCGCCCCGCACGGAGGA
Source organism: Micrococcales bacterium (assembly GCA_021287075.1). Taxonomy (GTDB): domain Bacteria; phylum Actinomycetota; class Actinomycetes; order Actinomycetales; family Dermatophilaceae; genus JAJTBD01. The sequence continues at coordinate 50,956 of JAJTBD010000009.1, forward strand.
TCTCGGCGCCGACCCCCTTCTCACCTAAGCACGCGCTTAGTAGGCTGGCGGCGAGAAATCACCCACCGACATCCCTGGAGGATCTGTGAGCACCCAGCGTGTTGCTGTCGTCACCGGAGCGGCCCGCGGCATCGGCGCCGCCACCGCCGCCCGCCTGGCCAAGGACGGCTACGCCGTCGCCGTCCTCGACCTCGACGAGGGCGCCTGCGCCGACGCCGTCAAGGCCATCACCGACGCCGGCGGCAAGGCCATCGCTGTGGGCGTCGACGTCTCCGACGCCGAGCAGGTCGAGGCGGGCGTCAAGCGCATCGCCGACGAGCTCGGCCCGCCCGTGGTCCTGGTCAACAACGCCGGCATCATCCGCGACAACCTCATCTTCAAGATGACCCAGGACGACTGGGACACCGTCATGGCCGTCCACCTGCGCGGCGCCTTCCTGATGACCAAGGCCTGCCAGGCCTACATGACCCAGGAGAAGTTCGGCCGCATCGTCAACCTCTCCTCCTCCTCCGCCCAGGGCAACCGCGGCCAGTCCAACTACTCCGCCGCCAAGGCCGGCATGCAGGGCTTCACCAAGACCCTCGCGATCGAGCTCGGCAAGTTCGGCGTCACGGCCAACGCCGTCGCCCCCGGCTTCATCGAGACCGACATGACCAGGGCCACCGCCGAGCGCGTGGGCGTCCCCTTCGAGGACTTCCTCAAGGGCGCCGCGGCCCAGATCCCGGTCCAGCGCACCGGCAAGCCCGACGACATCGCCGCGATGGTCGCCTTCCTCTGCTCCGAGGACGCCGGCTTCGTCAGCGGCCAGGTCATTTATGTGGCGGGCGGCCCGCTCGACTGATCAACGACACAAGAGGGGTATGCCGCGGAGCCACTCCGCGGCATACCCCTCTTGGCGTGTGGGCACCTGTGCCATCGTGAGCCCATGACCACGACCACCCGCCCGGTGCGCATCGGGCTCCAGCTGCACCCCCAGCACGCGACCTATGAGCAGATCCGCGACGCGGTCGCGCGGGCCGAGGATCTCGGGGTCGACATCCTCTTCAACTGGGACCACTTCTATCCGCTCTATGGCGAGCCCGACGGCCCCCACTTCGAGTGCTGGTCGATGCTCGCCGCGTGGGCCGAGCAGACCTCGCGGGTGCAGATCGCGCCGCTGGTGACCTGCAACAGCTATCGCAACCCCGACCTGCTCGCCGACATGGCACGCACGGTCGACCACATCAGCGACGGCCGCCTGGTGCTCGGCATCGGCAGCGGCTGGTTCGAGCGCGACTACGACGAGTACGGCTACGAGTTCGGCTCTGCCGGAGGGCGACTCGACGACCTGGCCGAGTCCCTCCCCCGCATCAAGGCGCGCTGGGAGCGGCTCAACCCCGCGCCGACGCGGCACATCCCCGTCCTCGTCGGCGGTGGCGGCGAGAAGAAGACACTGCGCATCGTCGCCGAGCACGCCGACATCTGGCACTCCTTCGCCGCCGGCGAGGAGCTGGCCCACAAGCTCGATGTCCTGCGCGGCCACTGCGAGGGCGTCGGCCGCGACATGGCCGAGATCGAGGTGTCGGTCGGGGTCGGCGGGCGGGGCCGTGAGGGCCGCCGGCCCGAGCCGCCCGAGGTCGAGGGCGCTCCCCTGCTCGAGCTGGGGGCCACGCTGTTCACCATGGGCGCCGGCGGTCCCGACTATGACATCTCGGCGATCGAGCCGTGGCTGGCCTGGCGCGACGAGGTCAACGCCGCGCGCTGACCCACGACGCGGGTATGCCGCGCCGCCCGGGTGGGCGACGCGGCATACCGTCGTTGTGCGGGGCTGGGATCAGCTGGGCTTGGGCGCACCCGGTCGGGCGTAGCGCCACCACGTGATGGCCACGCACATGACCGCCCACGCGATGCCGATCGCATAGAAGGGCTTGGCACCCAGGGTGGTCAGGCCGATGCCGAAGAGGAACGGGCCGAAGGCCGCGATCGCAGCGGTCCAGCCGATGACGCCACCGGCCTGGCGCTTCTCGAAGATCATCGGCATTTGCTTGAAGGTCGATGCGTTGCCGATGCCGCTGAAGAGGAAGATCGCGAGCATGCCCCACAGGAAGTGGTTGAAGCCGCCCTGGAGAGCGGACGCCGAGGAGGTGTCGGGCGTCAGCGCGGGGATCGTGTAGGCGATCGAGCCGATCAGGCCCAGACCCGAGATCAGCGACCAGGTCGCGCCGCCCATCTTGTCGGTCAGCGGCGAGAAGAGCACGCGCGCGCCGGCGCCCACGAGCGGGCCGAGGAAGACGAACTTCACCGGGTCGGGCACGGCATAGCCGTCGACGAGGACCTGGGCGGCAGCACCCGTGCCGGAGACGATCTTGTCGTTGCCGGCGCCGTAGAGGTTGGCCATGAGCAGGCCGAACTGGGCGGACAGGCCGGAGAAGGTGCCGAAGGTCATGATGTAGAGCAGCGTCATCCACCAGGTGTCCTGGTTGCTGAAGATGTCGAACTGCTGCTTGATGTTGGCCTTGATCGGGACCGACTTGAGCATCGTCCACGCGAGCGCCGCGCCGATGACCATCAGCGGGATCCACACGAAGGCGGCGTTCTGGAAGTAGACCGACTTGTCGGGCTTGCCGGCCGTCTTCATCACCTGGGAGCCGCCGAAGACCGCGAGACCGCCCATGGCGATCAGGTAGGGCGTCAGCAGCTGGACGAGCGAGACACCGAAGTTGCCGATGCCGGCCTGGAGGCCGAGCGCGGTGCCCTGCTTGCGCTTGGGGAAGAAGTAGGACGTGCTCGGCATGAAGCCGGAGAAGGCGCCACCGCCGATGCCGGCGAGGAAGGCCAGCACCATCAGCTCCCAGTAGGGGGCGGTCGGCTGCTGGACGCGCACGCCCCAGCCGAGGGTGGAGGCGACGAGCAGCAGGGTGGTCAGGCTGACCATCTTGCGTGTGCCCATCATGGGCGGCAGGACCATCCACACCAGGCGCAGCAGACCGGCGGCGAGGCCGGGCATGGCCGCCATCCAGTAGAGCTGGGACTTGGTGAACTCATAGCCCAGGGAGTTGAGCTTGGGGATGATCGCGCTCGGCAGGAACCAGGCGATGAACGCCAGGGTCAGGCAGAAGGTCGTGATCCAGAGGGTCTTCCAGGCCAGGCCGCTGTCCCAGGAGTCGCTCTCCGGGTCCCAGGCCTGCAGCCATTCACCGCCCGTGCGGCGGTCGTCGGTCGCAGTGCTCATGCGATTGCCTCCTTGGCGGGGGTGGGGTGCTCGAGGTGGTCCGCGAGCTCAGGCGAGTTGGTGTGGAGCATGTGGACGACCGTCCAGTGCATCCAGGCCAGACAGATGGCCGTGAGGACGAACAGGACGAAGAAGGTACTGGTCGGGAAGCCCGACCAGGCCTTGGTGTAGGCGAACAGCGGCGGCAGGAAGAAGCCGCCCAGACCGCCCAGCATGCCGACGAGCCCGCCGACGGAGCCGACGTTGTCGGGGAAGTACTCGGGGATGTGCTTGTAGACGGCGGCCTTGCCGACGCCCATCGCGCACCCGAGCAGGAAGAGCAGGATGGTGAACGGGACGATCCCGAGTGTCCAGGCGAGGTGCTCGGTCTGGCGGCCGTCGGCATGCGCGATCACGATGTGCCCGTTGGGCATCATCAGGATGCCGCTGGTGAGCAGCATCGCCGCGAAAGTGCCGTACATCGCCTTGCGGGCTCCCCACTTGTCCGAGAACCAGCCTCCCACGGGACGCAGGAGCGAGGCGGGGAAGATGAACAGCGCCGTCAGCAGGCCGGCGGTCGTCAGCGAGACACCAAAGTTGTCCTGGTAGTAGAGCGGCAGCCACGCCGACAGCGCGACATAGGCGCCGAAGACGGCCACGTAGTAGAGGCTGAAGCGCCAGACGCGCAGCTGCTTCAGCGGCGCCAGCTGCTGGGCGAGCGGCGCGCCGGACCCGGGCATCCGGTCGTGACGCGGGGTCCCGAACCAGGTGACCACGGCCATCACGACGAGCAGGACCGCATAGATCACCGGGACGAGGCGCCAACCGCCTTGCACGCCAAGGGCATAGGTCGTGCCGGCTGTGCCGAGGATCAGCGGCGGGCCGATGAACTTGGTGACCGAGGCGCCGACATTGCCGGCCCCGAAGACGCCGAGGGCGAAGCCCTGCCGGTCGCGCGGCGACCAGGCCGCGTTCCAGGCGATGCCGGAGCTGAAGGCGTTGCCCGCGAAGCCGACGAGGAAGGCCAGCACGAGCAGCAGCTCATAGCTCTCGGCCTTGGAGACCAGATAGGCCGGCACGGCGGTGGCGGCCAGCAGGAAGGTCATCACCTTGCGGCCACCGATGCGGTCGGTGATCATGCCCGCCGGCAGGCGCCACATCGAGCCGTTGAGGATCGCGACCGCCGCGATCCACGACAGCTGGACGTCGCTGAGGTGGAACTCCTTCTTGATGGGCTTGCCGAGGATGCCGAACATCAGCCACACCGCGAACATCAGGGTGAAGCCGATCGTCGAGATCGTCAGCACCCGGTTGGCGGCGCGGCGACGGCTGGAGCCGTCGAGGTCGGTATCGGACACGGGGTCGGCAGTGTCTCCAGCGCCGCCCGTGGCAGTTGCTGCCATGGTTATTTCTCCTGTCATTTAAAGGACATTCATCCTCTAAAACCACAGGGAATCCTAGCGCCCCGCCAGGAGTGCCAAGGACCGTTTAGCTACAAGGGGCGCGATTGGTTCATGTGGCGCCCGTCACAGGTAGGATATCGGGACAAACCGGATTCCGGGGCCGAAGGCGCTGCCGGATGTGGTTGGATATAAAGCACCGCAGCCCCTTAATTAAAAGCGCGTACTGACACCACCCATTCGTCATCCGAGCCGAGGTATCCAATGGCCGAGCCCGACACCGGCGTGGAGGTCCTGTCCTCCACCGTGCGCCGCGACATCGTGGACATGCTGGCCAACCTCCCACGAGAGGTCTCCTCCGACGGTGTCGTGCGCACCAGCCTCCCCGGCCTGAGCGCCGCCCAGGTGGCCGAGCGCATGGGCCTGCACGTGACCACGGCCCGCTTCCATCTCGACCTGCTCGTGCGAGCAGGTCTGGTGCGCACCGAGATTCGCAAGAGCGGCGGCGCCGGCCGGCCCCGCAAGATCTACTCCGCCTCGGGCGGGTCGCTGCACCACGTGCCGGACAGCACGGCATACCGCGCGCTGGCCGAGCTGCTCGCCCAGGCCTTCCTGCCGGCGGCAGACGGGCGTCCGGTCTCGCCCGAGGAGGCGGGCCGACGCTGGGTCAAGACCCGACACCCCCGCGAGGACACCCCCGGCCGCTCCACCTCCATGGGCGAGTGGTTCGGCAAGATCGGGCACACGATCGACCGTCTGCGCGGGTGGGGCTATGAGCCCGACATCCGCACCGAGGACGGCGGGCACACGGCATACCTCACCCTCGTCGACTGCCCCTTCATCGACCTCGCCAAGACCAACCCCGACGTCGTCTGTGGCGTCCACCGCGGCCTGCTCATTGGGACCATGGAGTCCCTCGGTGAGCCGGACGCGTCGGTGGGACTGCAGCCCTTCGTCAGCCCCAACCGGTGCCTCGCTCGCCTGAGCCTCGGCAACGACCTCAACCGCCACTCGGCAAACCAGGAGAAGGAGACTCCACATGAGTGACGCCACCCGCGCGGTCGGCCTCGACGACCCCCTGACCAACGCCCTTGTCGGCACCCGCCGGTTCTTCAGCAAGGCGGAGGTGTCGGAGGACAAGCGCTCCATGTATGCCAAGGGCGGCCGCTCGGGCGACTCCTTCTATCGCGACCGCTGGAGCCACGACAAGGTCGTCCGCTCCACCCACGGTGTCAACTGCACGGGGTCGTGCTCGTGGAAGGTCTATGTCAAGGACGGCATCATCACCTGGGAGGCGCAGCAGACCGACTACCCGTCGACCGGCGCCGACCGACCGGAGTACGAGCCGCGCGGCTGCCCCCGTGGCGCCGCCTTCTCCTGGTACACCTACTCCCCCACCCGGGTGCGCTACCCCTACATCCGCGGCACCCTCCTCGAGATGTACCGCGAGGCCAAGGCCCGCTATGGCGACCCGGTCGTCGCGTGGGGCTCGATCGTCCAGGACCCGGAGAAGTCCCGCGCCTACAAGTCCTCCCGCGGCAAGGGCGGACTCGTGCGCTCCACGTGGGAGGAGGCCACCGAGATCATCGCGGCCGCCCACGTCTACACGATCAAGCGCTGGGGACCGGACCGCATCGCCGGTTTCTCCCCCATCCCCGCGATGTCGCCGGTCTCCTATGCCTCCGGCGCGCGCTTCATGGAGCTCATCGGCGCGCCCATGCTCTCCTTCTATGACTGGTATGCCGACCTCCCGCCGGCCTCGCCGCAGATGTTCGGCGACCAGACCGATGTCCCCGAGTCCGGCGACTGGTGGGACGCGGGCTACCTCATCATGTGGGGCTCCAATGTCCCGCTGACCCGCACCCCCGACGCCCACTGGATGGCCGAGGCCCGCTACCGCGGCCAGAAGGTCGTGGCCGTGGCGCCGGACTACGCCGAGAACGTCAAGTTCGCCGACGAGTGGGTCTCCACCGCACCCGGCACCGACGGGGCGCTGGCCATGGCCATGGGCCATGTCGTGCTCAAGGAGTACTTCGTCGACCAGCAGGTCCCCTTCTTCGAGGACTACAACAAGCGCTTCACCGACCTGCCCTATCTGATCAGCCTCGTCCCCGACGAGGGCGGGAAGGGCTACCGCACAGGCAAATACCTCGTGGCCGGCGACTTCGACAACCCCGAGCGGGAGTCGGAGAACGCCATGTGGAAGACCGCGGTCATCGATGCCGCGAGCGGCGAGGTCCGCATCCCCAATGGCTCGCTCGGCCACCGCTTCGGCGACGAGGGCATGGGCAAGTGGAACCTCGACCTCGGTGACATCGACCCGCTGCTGACCCTCCACGGCTCCAGCGACGAGTCCGTCGAGGTCCAGCTCCCCCGCTTCGACAGCGCGGACGGCAAGGTCTCCTATGACACGCGGGGCGTGCCCGTGCGCCGGGTCGGCGACCACGTGGTCACCACCGTGCTCGACCTCATGCTGGCCCAGTACGGCGTGCGTCGCGACGGTCTCCCGGGTGCCTGGCCGGCCGACTACACCGACCCGTCGGCTCCTGCCACCCCGGCGTGGCAGGAGGAGATCACCTCCGTGCCCTCCGAGCAGGTCATCCGGCTCGCGCGCGAGTGGGCGCAGAACGCGATCGACACCGAGGGCCGCGGCATGATCCTCATGGGCGCGGGCGTCAACCACTGGTACCACGCGGACCAGATCTACCGTGCGATGCTCGTGCTCACCTCGATCACGGGCTGCCAGGGCCGCAACGGCGGCGGCTGGGCGCACTATGTCGGCCAGGAGAAGGTCCGCCCGATCATGGGCTTCCAGCACATGGCCTTCGCGCTCGACTGGCACCGCCCGCCGCGCCACATGAACCAGACCGCGTACTGGTACGTCAACACCTCCCAGTACCGCTACGACACCTACCGCGCCAGCGACCTCGGCACCGACGCCTTCGAGGGCAAGACGGTCATGGACCTGCTCTCGCAGTCGGTCCGCCTGGGCTGGACGCCGAGCTATCCGACCTTCAACCGCAGCAGCCTCGCCCTCGCCGACGAGGCGGCCGAGGCGGGCATGGATGCCCCGGCCTATATCGCCCAGCAGCTCAAGGAGGGCTCACTGCGCTTCGCGGTGGAGGACCCCGAGGCGGAGGAGAACCACCCCCGCTGCCTGAGCCTGTGGCGGGCCAACCTGTTCGGCTCCTCGGCCAAGGGCGACGAGTACTTCCTCAAGCACCTGCTCGGCACCGACAACGCCGTGAGCGCGCGCGAGGCAGGGCCCGAGCACCGGCCCAGCGACATCGTCTGGCCGGAGGAGGTCAAGGAGGGCAAGCTCGACCTGCTCACCACCATCGACTTCCGCATGACCAGCTCCACCCTTCTGTCCGACGTCGTCCTCCCTGCGGCGACGTGGTACGAGAAGCACGACATCAACACGACCGACATGCACCCCTTCGTGCACTCGTTCAACCCGGCCATCGCGCCCCCGTGGCAGTCCAAGAGCGACTGGGAGGCCTGGAAGGCCGTCGCCAAGCGCTTCTCGGAGATGGCGGCCGACCACCTCGGCACCCGCAAGGACGTCGTGGCCAAGCCGCTGTGGCACGACACCCCCGAGGCCATGGCCACCGTCCACGGTGTCGTCAAGGACTGGAAGCTCGGCGAGTGCGAGCCGGTGCCGGGCAAGACCCTGCCCGTCCTGGCGGTCACCGAGCGCGACTACACCGCGGTCTACGACAAGATGACCTCGATCGGGCCGCTCATGGAGAAGGCCGGCATGCTCACCAAGGGCGTCGCCTATGACGTCAAGCGGGAGATGGACCAGCTGCGCCAGCGCAACGGCCGCGCCCACGGTGGCGTCGGCGACGGCCAGCCCAGGCTCGAGACCGACATCCACGTCGCCGACGCGATCATGCATCTGTCGGGCACCTGCAACGGCCACCTCGCCACCCAGGGCTTCAAGTTCCTCGAGAAGCGCACCGGGACCCAGCTGCACGACCTGTCGGCCGAGCACGAGGGCAAGCAGATCACCTTCCCCGACGTGCAGGCCGCGCCCGTTCCGGTCATCACCTCCCCGGAGTGGTCCGGCTCGGAGTCCGGTGGCCGCCGCTACAGCCCGTTCACGATCAACATCGAGCGCAGCAAGCCCTTCCACACCCTGACCGGTCGCCAGCAGTTCTATCTCGACCACGACTGGATGCTCGGGATGGGCGAGGCGATGCCGGTCTACCGGCCGCCGCTCAACATGACCAACCTGTTCGGCGAGAGCAAGATCGGCGAGCAGAACGAGCTGGGCGTCTCGGTGCGCTACCTGACGCCGCACAACAAGTGGTCGATCCACTCCGAGTACCAGGACAACCTGTTCATGCTCTCGCTCTCCCGCGGTGGCCAGACGGTGTGGATGTCCGACCGCGACGCCGACAAGGTCGGGGTGCGAGACAACGACTGGATCGAGCTGGTCAACCGCAACGGCGTGGTCGCCGCGCGCGCGGTGGTCTCCCACCGCATGCCGGAGGGCACCGTCTACATGCACCACGCCCAGGACCGTCTCATCGACGTCCCGCTCACCGAGCGCGACAAGAAGCGGGGCGGCATCCACAACAGCATGACCCGCATCATGGTCAAGCCCAGCCACGTCATCGGCGGCTATGCGCAGCTGTCCTACTTCTTCAACTACATCGGCCCGACCGGCAACAACCGCGACGAGGTCACGATGATCCGCAAGCGGACCACCCCGGTCGAGTACTGAGAACACCCGAGAGCACGAGAGGAGCAACGACATGCGCGTCATGGCACAGATGGCCATGGTGATGAACCTGGACAAGTGCATCGGGTGTCACACCTGCTCGGTCACCTGCAAGCAGGCCTGGACCAACCGGGCCGGCACCGAGTACGTGTGGTTCAACAACGTCGAGACCCGTCCGGGTCTCGGCTACCCCCGCGGCTACCAGGACCAGGAGAGGTGGAAGGGCGGCTGGGTCCGCAAGGGCAACGGCAAGCTCGCGCTGCGCGCCGGCGGTCGCTGGCAGAAGCTCGCCAACATCTTCTCCAACCCCAAGATGCCCAGCATCGAGGACTACTACGAGCCGTGGACCTACGACTACGACACGCTGCTCAACGCCCCGGCCCAGAAGAACTTCCCCGTGGCGCGGCCGCACTCGCTGATCTCCGGCAAGCCGATGAACGTCTCGTGGTCGGCCAACTGGGACGACGACCTCGGCGGCAGCCGTGAGCACGCCGCCAAGGACCCGATGCTCAAGGGCATCGAGGACAAGGTCAAGTTCGAGTTCGAGCAGACCTTCATGTTCTATCTGCCGCGCATCTGCGAGCACTGTCTCAACCCCTCGTGCGCGGCGAGCTGCCCCAGTGGCGCGATCTACAAGCGCTCCGAGGACGGCATCGTCCTGGTCGACCAGGACAAGTGCCGCGGCTGGCGCATGTGCATCAGCGGCTGCCCCTACAAGAAGGTCTACTTCAACCACAAGACCGGCAAGGCCGAGAAGTGCACCTTCTGCTACCCGCGCGTCGAGGTCGGCATCCCGACCGTCTGCTCGGAGACCTGTGTGGGCCGGCTGCGCTACATCGGCATCATGCTCTACGACGCCGACCGCGTCCTCGAGGCCGCCTCGACCGAGAGCGAGCACGGGCTCTACGAGGCGCAGCGCGATGTCTTCCTCGACCCCTTCGACCCGGAGGTCCAGCGGGCCGCCGAGGCCGCCGGCATCCCGGGTGACTGGATGGAGGCCGCCCGCAAGTCGCCGGTCCGCCGCCTGATCATGGACTACAAGGTCGCGCTGCCGCTCCACCCGGAGTACCGCACGATGCCGATGGTCTGGTACATCCCGCCGCTCTCCCCCGTCGTCGACGTGGTCAAGGAGACGGGTCACGACGCCGAGGACAAGGACAACCTGTTCAACGCGATCGAGACGCTGCGCATCCCGGTCGAGTACCTCGCCAACCTGTTCACCGCAGGCGACGTGGGCCCGGTCAACGATGTCCTGCGCAAGATGGCCGCCATGCGCTCCTACATGCGCGACATCAACCTCGGGCGCGATGGCAACCCGGCCATCGCCGAGGCCGTCGGCATGCGCGAGGAGGACCTCTACGAGATGTTCCGCCTCCTGGCGATCGCCAAGTATGCCGACCGCTATGTCATCCCGACCGCGCACGCCGAGCAGGCCCACGCGCTCGAGGAGCTCGCGACCGACTGCCCCGTCAGCGAATACGGCGGCGGCCAGCAGGGCCCCTTCGGCGAGGGCTCCGGCGCCCCCACCCCCGTGGCCGTCGAGAACTTCCGCGCCCTCCAGGCACGGCAGACCTCCGACTCCTACGAGACCGAGCTCATCGGTGGCGGCAACAAGGCCGGGCGGGTCAACCTGCTCAACTGGGACGGCGTCGGCACGCCCGACGGCCTCTTCCCGGACAACGGGGAGTCCAAGTGATCTTCCGCCGATTCCGCACTGCCGCAAGGCTTCCCGACCAGGAGCTGCGTCGGGCCTGGCTGGCCGTGTCCTACCTCGTGGAATACCCGACGCAGGAGCTGCTGGAGCGCCTCCCGGCGATCCGCGCCGCTGTGGAGGCGTGCCCCGCAGCGGTGAGCGAGCCCGTGGGCCGCCTCACGGCATACCTCTCCTCCACGCCGCTCCAGGCGCTCCAGGAGGACTTCGTCGAGACCTTCGACCACACCCGCCGCTGCTGCCTCTACCTGACCTACTTCGCCTGCGGTGACACCCGCAAGCGGGGTGTGGCGCTGGTGCAGTTCAAGCAGGCCTACCGCAAGGCGGGCCTCGAGTTCGACGGCGCGGAGCTGCCCGACCACCTGGCGGTCGTGCTTGAGTTCGGCGGCACCGGCGACGTCGACGCCGCGTGGAAGCTCCTCAATGACCACCGCGCCGGCATCGAGATGCTGCGGATCGCCCTGCAGGACAGGGAGTCTCCCTGGGCCGACGCAATCCTCGCGCTGTGCGCCACGCTCCCGGAGCTCGAGGGCGAGGAGTCCGAGGCGGTCGCCCGCCTCATCGAGCAGGGGCCGCCCAGCGAGGGTGTCGGCCTGGATGCCTACAGCACCGACCCGAGCATGGACCCGCGCATCAACCCCCACCCCGACGACATCGAGCCGGTCAACCTCGGCATGCACATCCCGGTAGGAGCGAACTCGTGAAGAACTTCCTGTGGGTGATCTTCCCCTACATCTGCCTCGCGATCTTCGTCGTCGGGCACTTCTGGCGCTACAAGTACGACAAGTTCGGCTGGACGACCCGCTCGTCGCAGCTCTATGAGACCGGCCTGCTCCGCTGGGGCAGCCCCCTCTTCCACTTCGGCATGCTCGGCGTCGTCATGGGCCACGTGATGGGCCTGCTCGTGCCGCAGAGCTGGACCGACGCGATCGGCCTGGACCGCCACACCTATCACCTGATCGCGCTCATCGGCGGCATCCCCGCGGGCGTCGCGGCGGTCGTGGGCATGCTGATCCTGATCTACCGGCGCCGCACGGTCGGCCCGGTCTTCAGCGCGACGACGGTCAACGACAAGGTCATGTATCTGTTCCTGGCCGCGGTCATCCTGCTCGGCATCTGGAACACCATCGCCGGCTCGCTGCTCCAGTTCGGCGGCGAGTACAACTACCGCGACGGTGTCTCCCCGTGGTTCCGCAGCATCTTCACCCTCCAGCCCGACGCCGACCTGATGGCCGGCGCGCCGCTCGGCTTCAAGATCCACGCCCTGCTCGCGTTCACGCTGTTCGCGCTCTGGCCGTTCACCCGGCTCGTGCACGTCTTCAGCGCGCCGCTGGGCTACCTCACCCGCCCCTACATCGTCTATCGCTCCAAGGACGAGCGGGTGGGCTCCGGCGTCGGCAGCCGGGCCCCGCAGCGCGGCTGGGACAAGTCCGAGCTCAAGCGGTGACCGAGCAGGACCACGAGGCGCGGGGCCAGACGGCTCCGCGCCTCGCCCTGTCGGTGGCGGCCTATCGCGACGAGCTGCTGCGGCTGGTGCGGCCGCTCCCGGCGGTCGAGGCGCCACTGGCCGACGCGCTGGGGCTGACCCTGGCCGCGGATCTGCTTGCGGGAGAGTCGCTTCCGCGCTGGCCGGCGTCGGCGATGGATGGGTATGCCGTGCGCCAGGCCGACCTCGCAGGTGACACCCCCGGTGGGGTCACCCTCCGGGTCGTGGCCACCGTGCCCGCCGGCTCCGCGGACGACCCCGCGCTCGCGCCCGGCGAGGCAAGTCGGATCATGACCGGCGCCCCCGTGCCGAGCGACGCCGACACCGTCGTGCCGGTCGAGCTCACCGACGGCGGCACCGAGACCGTCCGCGTGCTCTCGGCCCCCGTGGCGGGCGAGGGCGCCCACATCCGCCGGCCCGGTGAGGACACCAGCGCCGGCCTGCTCGTGAGCGCGACCGGCACCCGACTCGGCCCGCACCACCTGGCCGCCGCGGCAGCCACCGGCTGTGCGAGCGCGACCGTGCACCGTGCGCCCGTCGTCGCGGTCGTCTCGACCGGTGACGAGCTCGTGCGGCCCGGGAGCAGCCTGCGCCGCGGACAGATCTATGAGTCCAACTCCGCCTATCTGGCGGGGATGGTGCTGCGGGAGAACGGCATCGCGCTCGCCTCCCCCGCTGCGCCCGATCAGCCGGAGGCGCTCGCGGAACTGCTCGCCGGGCTCGCCTCGGACGCCGACCTCGTGGTGCTGACCGGTGGGGTGAGCGTGGGGGCCTTCGACGTCGTGAAGCAGACGCTGTCCGTTCTGCCGCAGTCGTGGTTCGGCCCCGTCGCGATGAAGCCGGGCAAGCCGCAGGGCTGGGCCCGGTGGCATGACGGCACGCCGCTGCTCGCGCTGCCCGGCAACCCCGTCGCCGCGGCCGTCTCCGCCGAGGCCTTCCTGCGTCCCATGCTGGCGGCCATGCAGGGCCGGCACTCCACTGCCGCACGGTATGCCGTCGTCGACGTGCCGTGGCCGGCGCGGCCCGGTACCACCCACTTCATGCCAGTCGTCTGCCGCGAGACCGACGACGCGCGCACGCACATCTCGCCCGCCCATGCCGGCGGGATGGGCTCCCACCTGGTCACCTCGCTCGCCCAGGCCGATGCCTTTGCCGTCGTCGATGCCGACATCGTCTCGATCGATCCCGGGATGGTGCTGCCCATCCTCCCGCTGCCATGAGTCGGCGGTCATGAACAGCGGCGCCCGGTGGGATGCGGTCGTCCTGGCCGGCGGCCGAGGCAGCCGGCTCGGCGAGGCGACCAAGCCCGCGGTCGTCGTCGGCGGCATACCCCTGCTCGACCGCGTCCTGGCCGGGGTCCGCGCCGCCCGGCAGGTCGTGGTGGTCGGGGAGCGCGCCCAGCTCGGCGACACGAGGCTGTCCGAGGGGGTGGCGCTGACGCGTGAGGAGCCGCCCTTCGGCGGTCCGGCCGCAGGTGTCGCTGCCGCGCTGGCGGCGCTGGCCGCTGGCGGGGACACTGCGCCGTGGACCGCGCTGCTCGCCTGCGACCTGCCGCGCGCCCCGGAGGCGCTGGAGGCGCTGCTCGGCGCGCTCGAGGGCACCGACGACCCCAGCGTGGACGGGCTGGCCCTGGTCGACGACACCGGCCGCACCCAGTGGCTGCTGGGCCTCTATCGCACCGCCTCGCTGCGGCGCGCCCTTGACGAGCTGGGCCCCCCGCAGGACCGGTCGATGCGGGCCCTGCTCGCCCCGCTGCGGCTGCGCACCGTCGAGGGGTGGGAGCACACCACCGGCGACGTCGACACCTGGGCCGATGTCGCCGCCTGGGATGCCGTTCTGGCCCAAGGACATCCGACACAAGGCGACACGATCACACCCGAGGAGAGGGAGCACCGATGAGTGACCTGCACGAGACCGAGGCCCGCTGGCACGCATGGGTCAGCGAGGTCTGCGCCGAGCTGGGAGTGGATCCCGCGCTGGTGGACATCGAGCTGATCCACCGGCTCACCAAGGAGGTGGCCCACCGCGGTGAGCGCCCGATGGCCCCGGTCAGCGCCTACATCCTCGGCATGGCCGTCGGACAGGGCGGGGGCGCGCCCGCGGCCCTGTCCGAGCAGATCATCGCTCGGCTGCCTGCGGCGCAGGAGTGAGCTCGGCGGCCTCCTCCCAGTCGGCACCGGTCAGCTGGACCGCTGCTGCTGGGAAGAGGCCGTTCTCCTCTTTGTCGATGTGAGCCCGCAGGTCCTCGATGAACTGGTCGAGCTGGCCGAGATCCCCATCGGCCAGGGCCAGCAGTTGCGCGTCGAGCGTGCCGTGCTCGGTGCAGAGGGTCTGGATGTGCTCGGCGAACTCCTCCTCGCGGGCGAGGATGTGGAAGATGCCCTTCTCCTCGGCCTCGGCGTGCGGGAAGAGCAGGCCCTTGAGGACCAGTGCGGTGCGCCGCACCTCCGGGAGGTCGCCGGCCTCGCAGGCGCGGCGCAGGTCACCGGAGGCGTTGATGATGTCGACGTGCTCCTCGGTGAAGCGACCGATGAGGGTGATCGACTGGCAGCCGCAGTAGGAGCACATCAGGCGCGTCGGGCCAGCTTGAGGCGCCAGACCTCGGGGCCCTCCTGGAGATAGGTCACCTCGACATTGTCGCCCTCGCGCTCGGCCAGCTGGGCCAGCAGCGGCTTGGGGTCGTGCGGCGCGACGAGCACCATCGCGGCACCCGGGCGGACCTGGGCGAGCGCACCGAAGATGGCGCCGTGCCGCACGGCATGCGGGATGGCGCGGGCATCGAGCTCGGGCAGGGACTCGTCGACACAGCCGCAGGCGCAGCCCGAGGACTTCTCCTGGATCGGCAGCGAGGGGCGGGCGTCGGCGGGCGAGGTGTTTTCCACGGTGTCCATGTGAAAAATGTATCCCCGCGAAGTCCCTTGGGCCAAACCCGGATTGAGTGTGCCTGGCACCTTAACTACAGTGGCCATGTGAATAATCTCGAGTCCGGCACGACGGGCCCCCGCGTCGCCGACGGCGGCTCCACTCGTGAGGTGGTCCTCGACCTCGTGGCACAGGCCGACACGCCCCTGACCATCGAGCAGGTGGCCACCCGGCTCGGCCGCCACGCCAACACCGTGCGGGTCCACCTCGAGGCCCTCGTGGCCTCGGGCCAGCTGACCCGCCAGCCCCTCGAGAAGGCCGGTCGCGGCCGCCCCGCCTGGACCTATGCCCCCGCACCGGATGCCCTGCCGCCGGCGGACTACCGTCACCTCGCGGTCGTCCTCGCCGACGCGGTCCGCGCCACAGCAGGCGACCCGGCCGAGGCTGCCCAGCGCATCGGCCGCCAGTGGGGCGCGCGCATGTGCGCACACCGCGAGTCACCGGCCCAGCCCTCGCGGGATGCCGCCACCGGCCAGGTGATCGCCGATCTCGAGCGCATGGGATTCGACCCAGAGCGCTACTCCCACAGCGAGATCCGACTGCGAGCCTGCCCCCTCATCGACGCCGCCCGCGACAACCGCGATGTGGTGTGCGGCATCCACCAGGGCATGCTCCAGACCATCGCGGAGACCGCGGGGGCCAGTGGCCGGCTCACCCTCGAGCCCTTCGGCGCCCCGAGCGCCTGCGTCGTGCACGTCCCTGCCTGACGTGGCACCCGAGACCACCCGCACCCGGGGGCTCTTCCTCCTCCCCGCCGGCCTGTCGATGCTTGCCGGGCTCGACGCCGGGCTCCTGCGCGCCGGCCTGCCGGCCCCCGCCCGCGGCGCGAGCCTCGCCGACCGCCACGGCATGCTCATGGCCCTGGGCTTCCTCGGCACCGTGATCGCGCTCGAGCGGGCGGTGGCCCTCCGCGAGACCATCGGGTATGCCGCGCCGCTGCTCCTCGGTCTCGGCGGGCTCCTGCTCGCCGCCGGCGCCTCGGCCGACGCGGCCGCCCTGCTCCTCGCCGAGGGCGCGATCGCCCTCGCCCTGGTCCTCCTCGCGCTCTATCGCCGCTCGAGTGACCCGGTCGTGCTCGCGCAGGGCATCGCCGCGGTCTGCGCGCTCGTGGCCGTCGTCGCCTGGCACCGCTCGGGGATGCCCGCGGCCGTCCCGGCGCTCGCGGCATACCTCGTCCTGACGATCGCCGCCGAGCGCATCGAGCTCGCGCGGCTGACGATGCCCGCCTCTGCCGGCACGACCCTGGCGGTCGGCGCCTGCCTCACGCTGGTCGCGCTGCCTCTGGTGTGGCTCTGGCCCGCCACCGTCCGCGGGCTGGGCCTGGCCGTCATCGTCCTCGTGGCCTGGCTGGTGCGGGCAGATGTGGCCCGACACACCGTCCGCGCGACGGGCCTGCCGCGATACTCCGCCGCAGCGATGCTCCTCGGCTATGCCTGGCTCGGGCTCGCCGGCGTCCTGTGGGTGCTGCGCGGCCACGTGGGCAGCGGCGGGGCCTATGACGCGATCGTCCACGCGGTCTTTGTGGGCTTCGGTCTGTCGATGGTGATGGCGCACGCCCCGGTGATCCTGCCCGCGGTCCTGCGACGTCCGCTCCCCTATCGCGCCGTGCTGTGGCTGCCGCTGGCGGCGCTCCACCTCACCCTCGCCGTCCGCGTCGGGGGCGATCTCCAGCGACTCCTCGACGTTGATCGGATCTCGTTGTGGCGCAGCGGTGTTGCCGGCACTGCCGTCGCACTCCTGCTCTTTGTCCTCACCGCGGCCGCCGTGGCCGCCACCGCTCCCACCCGGAGGAAGCACCCATGAGCGCCGCCCGCGGCCCCTGGCCCCTGCGCGACCGACCCTCGCTTGTCTGGCTGGTCCTGGTCTCGGCCCTGGTCCTGGTCCACCCCTTCGTGCCCGGGTCGCGCTGGCTCATGGTGCACCTGGTGGCCCTCGGCGCCGTCACGCACTCGATCATGGTGTGGAGCGCGCACTTCACGCAGGCGCTGCTGCGGACCGACCGGCCGACGCGCGAGGACCAGAACCAGCGGCTGGTCGCCCTCATCGCCGGCACCACCCTCGTCCTGGTCGGCGTGCCCACCACCATCTGGCCGCTGACCGTCGCCGGGGCGACGCTCGTCGTCGGCGCCGTCGGGTGGCATGGCTGGGTCCTGTGGCGGCTGCTGCGCACCGCCCTGCCGAGCCGGTTCGGCGCGACCGTGCGCTACTACATCGCCGCCGCGGCCTTCCTGGCGCTCGGCGCCACCCTCGGCGCGATCCTGGGCACCGGTCTCGACGACCCCACCCACGGCCGGGTCCTCGTGGCCCACACGATGTCCAATGTCCTCGGATGGGTGGGCCTGACCGTCGCCGGCACGCTGCAGACGCTCTGGCCGACGATGCTGCGCACGCGCATGGACGATGGCGCCACGCGCGCCCTCCGCCGCAGCCTCCCCTGGCTCGCTGCAGCGGCACTCGTGGTCATCACGGGCGCACTGCTGGGCCACCAGATCGTCTCTGCCGCAGGCCTGCTGGCGTATGCCGCGGGCTGGCTCGGGATGTGCGTCCCGCTCGCGCGCACGGCCCGTCGCAAGCCGCCCCACAGTGTCGCGACCTGGTCGGCCGCGGCGGCTGTGGTCTGGCTGGTCGTGGGTCTGCTCGCGCTCGCGGTCCTGCTGCTGCTGCGTCAGGGCACCTGGGCCGGGGTCGCCGACCGCTATGGGCTGGTGACGGCCAGCCTCGTCGTCGGCTTCGCGCTCCAGCTCGTCCTGGGCGTGCTCACCTATCTCCTGCCGTCTGTGCTGGGCGGCGGCCCCTCGGTGGTGCGGGCCGGCGCGGCCGAGCTCGAGCGCTGGGGTTTTGGCCGTGTGGTGCTGGTCAACGCCGGTCTCGCGATGAGCCTGCTGCCGGTCCCCTCGGTGCTGCGGGTCGTGCTCACCACGGTCGTCTTCGCGGCCCTGGCCGCGTCGATCCCACTGATGCTGCGCGGCATTCGCGCCTCCATCGCTGCCAAGCGGGCTCTCGCGGAGGCGGGGCCGCCCATGGCCTCCCTCGCGGAGCGCCGGGCCGCGGCCGCCCGCCTCGAGGCAGCCGCCCCGCCCAGGGCCCTGCCCTTGGGGCAGCTGGCCGGCGCGGCAGTCGTGCTGGCCCTGGCCTCCTCGCTGGGCATCGCGCTGGGGGTGCCTGCCGGCACCGGCGGCGGCACCACCCAGGCGGCCGCCGCTCCGGTCGCCGCCACGGGAGAGACGACACGCGTCACGGTGGAGGCCAAGGACATGGCCTTCACCCCGAGAGACATCTCCGTCCCGGCCGGCAACCGGCTCGTCATCACTCTGCGCAACACCGACGCCGCCCAGGTGCACGACCTCGTCCTCGACAACGGGACCGGCACCAAGCGGCTCCTGCCCGGCGCCACGGCCGAGCTCGACGCAGGCGTCATCGGTTCGACCGTCGAGGGCTGGTGCTCCATCGTCGGCCACCGCCAGATGGGGATGACGCTGACGATCACCCCCACCGGGCTCGAGGCCCAGGCGCCATCGGGGTCTGCGACGAGTCCGGCTGCGCCTCAGTCCAAGAGCGTCGATCTCAGCGCGCCGGCAGCGGCCGGCTTCACCGCGCGCGACCCGCGCCTGCCCACCGTGCCGGCCGCCCGGGTCCACAAGAAGACGCTGACCGTCACGGAGGTCAAGGCAGCGGTGGCGCCCGGAGTCTCGCGCACCCGGTGGACCTTCAACGGCCAGTCGATGGGCCCCGTGCTGCACGGCAAGGTCGGTGACCGCCTCGAGATCACCCTCGTCAACGACGGCACCATGGGCCACTCGATCGACTTCCATGCCGGCTCGCTAGCGCCCGACCGCCCCATGCGCACGATCCCGCCGGGCGAGAGCCTGACCTACACCTTCACGGCGACCAGGGCCGGCATCTGGATGTATCACTGCTCGACGATGCCCATGTCGAGCCACATCTCGGCCGGCATGTTCGGTGCGGTGATCATCGAGCCCGACGGGCTGCTCGAGGTCGACCGGTCCTATGTGGTCGTCCAGTCCGAGCTCTATCTGCCCGCCGACCCCGAGGGCGCGGTCGACCCTGACAAGATCGCGGCAGGCAGCCCCGACGGGGTGGTCTTCAACGGCGTGGCCAACCAATACGACATCGCACCGCTGACGGCCAAGGTGGGAGAGCGCGTGCGCTTCTGGGTCCTGGACGCCGGCCCCAACCGGCCGCTGTCCTTCCACATCGTCGGGGGCCAGTTCGACACGGTCTGGTCCGAGGGCGCCTATCAGATCCTACGCGGCAAGGACGCCTTCGGCCAGCCAGGCGGGGGCTCCCAGGCTCTCGGGTTGCAGCCGGCACAGGGCGGGTTCGTCGAGCTGACCTTCCCCGAGGCGGGCCGATATCCCCTGGTCAACCACGTGATGGCCGATGCCGAGCGTGGCGCGCACGGCATCGTCCAGGTGAGCAGATAGCACCCACCCCGGCTAGCCTGCGGCCATGGCCTTCTTCCACGACCTGGGCGTCGAGAAGGCGCAGGCCCTGCGCGACCTCCACCACGCCCCCGAGCTGCTCGAGCTCGGGGGCGTCTGGGATGTCGCGTCCGCGCGGGCCGTCGCGGGCCGGCCCGACACCACCGCCCTGTCGACCGCGTCGGCGGCGATCGCGGCGAGCCACGGCTATGACGACGGGGAGCAGATCCCGCTCGATCTGCACCTCGCCGCCATCGAGCGCATCGCCCGCTCCACCGAGCTGCCGGTCACCGCCGACCTCGAGGGCGGCTACGGCGATGTGCACGCCATCGTCGGCTCGGCCATCCACGCGGGAGCCGTCGGCGCCAACATCGAGGACGCCATGTGCCCTCGCAAGGAGATGGTCCAGCGGGTCCGCGACGCCGTCGCGGCGGGCGCGGCCCGACGGGTCCCGTTGGTGCTCAACGCCCGCACCGATGTCTATCTGCGCGACCCCGATGGCGACGAGCGATCCAGGCGGCGCTCCGCGCTCAAGCGGGGCACGGCATTTCTCGAGGCCGGTGCCGACTGCGTCTTCGTGCCCGGCTGCACAGACGAGGAGTCGATCCGGGCGTTCGTCACCGAGTTCGGCCCCGCTCGCCTCAGCCTGCTGGCCGTGCCCGGCACGCCGTCACCCCGCCGGCTCGAGGAGCTCGGCGTGGCCCGCCTCTCCCACGGGCCCTTCCCCCAGCGCGCGGCCATGGCGCGCCTGCGCACCTACCCCTGCTGACCCGGCCCAGACAAACAGGTATGCCGCGCGCTCTGGTGAGCGCGCGGCATACCTGTCAAAGGCGTTGTGCCAGAGTTGAACTCAGAGACCCAGCTCCCGGCCGATGAGCTCCTTCATGATCTCGTTGGAGCCGGCCCAGATCTTGTGGACGCGGGCGTCCTTCCAGGCACGGGCGACACGGTACTCGTTCATGAAGCCGTAGCCGCCGTGCAGCTGCACGCACTCGTCGAGCACGTCGCACTGCACCTGGGAGCTCCACCACTTGGCCTTGGCGGCCTCGACGGGCGAGAGCTTGTGCTCGGAGTGGGCGGCGACGCAGTCGTCGACATAGGCCTCGGCGACCTCGATGGCGGTGACCATCTCGGCGAGCTTGAACTTGTTGTGCTGGAACTGGCCGATCGGCTGGCCAAAGGCCTTGCGCTCCTTGGCGTATTCGACCGTCTCGGCGAGGATCTGCTTGGCGTTGGCGACGTTGCCGATCGCGGCGCCGATGCGCTCCTGCGGCAGGTGCTTCATCATCTCGATGAAGCCCATGCCCTCGGGGCCGAGCAGGTGGTCGGCCGGGACGCGGACGTTCTCGAAGAAGAGCTCGGAGGTGTCGGACTCGGGCTGGCCGACCTTGTCGAGCTTGTTGCCCTTGCTGAAGCCCTCCATGCCGGCCTCGAGGACGAAGAGCGAGATGCCCTTGGCGCCCTTGGCCGGGTCGGTGCGGGCCGCGACGATCGCGAGGTCGCACTGGTGGCCGTTGGTGATGAAGGTCTTGGAGCCGTTGAGGACCCAGTCGTCGCCGTCCTTGACCGCCGTGGTCTTCAGCGCCGCGAGGTCGGAGCCGCCGGAGGGCTCGGTCATGCCGATGGCGATGATCTTCTCGCCCGAGGCGATGCCGGGCAGCCAGCGCTGCTTCTGCTCCTCGGTGCCCAGGTGGACGATGTAGGGCGCACAGATGTCGGCGTGGATGCCGAAGCAGGAGCCGACGGCCGCGGTGAACTTGGAGATCTCCTCGGCCAGGACCGCGTTGAAGCGGTAGTCGTCGATGCCGGCGCCGCCGAACTCCTCGGGGATGTTGAGCCCGAAGAAGCCCTGCGAGCCGGCCTCGAGCCAGATGTCGCGGGCGATGACCTTGTCGGCGATCATCTGCTCGCCGCGGGGCTTGAGCGTGCGGTCGACGAACGCACGGACGGACTCGCGGAAGGCCTCGTGGTCGGGGCCGTACAGATTGCGGGGCATGGTGGCCTACCTCTCAGTAACTAAGCGCTTGCTTAGTCTCATCGAGATGCTGCATGCTGTCAACCGTGTCCGCCGTCACTGACCAGCGCAGCGCGCAGCCCGAGCCCGGCCCCACCGGCACCGCCCTGCGGCTGATGCTCGCGGCGGCAGAGGCCTTCGCGGACAAGGGCTTCCACGCCACCACCACCCGGGACATCGCCTCACGGGCCGGTTTGTCCCCTGCCGGCGTCTATGTCCACTTCGCCTCCAAGGAACTGCTGCTCTATCAGCTGTCCAAGGACGGCCACGAGACCGCCCTGAGCGTGCTCCAAGTGGCCGCGGAGCAGGCCGACGGCCCGCGCGAGGCACTGGCCGAGATGGTCCGTCGCTTCACGACCTGGCACGCCGAGCACTTCACGGTGGCCCGGATCGTGCAGTACGAGTTCCAGCACCTCACCCCCGAGCACCGGGCCGAGATCGTGACCCTGCGCAAGCGGATCGAGGGCGCGGTCCACTCCGTCATCGAGGACGGTGTCGCCGCCGGGGAGTTCGAGGTGGCCGATGTCGCCACCACCACCCTGGCCGTGCTCTCCCTCGCCATCGACGTCGCCCGCTGGTTCGCCCCCGGCAAGCGACGCACGCCCGAGGCGATCGGCGACGCCTACGCCGACCTCGCCCTGCGCCTCGTCGCTGCCCACTGAGCCCGCCCGGCTGCGGGGCGATCGTGCCCACGTGGGTGAAAGCTCCGCGGCCATTGCAGGGTGTCCCGGCGCCCGGCGGCCGCGCCCGCCAGATCTGCGCCCACCTGCATCAAAAGGTATGCCGCGCAGCCGAGTTGGCTGCGCGGCATACCTCATGCGCGGGGTGACGTGAGCGTCAGTCGCGGGTGAGCTTGCGATAGGTGACCCGGTGGGGCCGGGCGGCGTCGGCGCCGAGGCGCTCGACCTTGTTGGCCTCGTAGGCCTCGAAGTTGCCCTCGAACCAGTACCACTTCGCCGGGTCGGACTCGTCACCCTCGTAGGCGAGGATGTGGGTCGCGACGCGGTCGAGGAACCACCGGTCGTGGCTGATGACCACGGCGCAGCCGGGGAAGTCGAGCAGGGCGTTCTCGAGGGAGCCGAGGGTCTCGACGTCGAGGTCGTTGGTCGGCTCGTCGAGGAGCAGCAGGTTGCCGCCCTGCTTGAGCGTCAGCGCCAGGTTGAGGCGGTTGCGCTCACCACCGGAGAGGACGCCGGCCTTCTTCTGCTGGTCGGGGCCCTTGAAGCCGAACTGGCTGACATAGGCGCGCGACGGGATCTCGACCGAGCCGACCTGGATGTGGTCGAGCCCGTCGGAGACGACCTCCCAGAGGTTCTTCTCCGGGTCGATGCCCGCACGCGACTGGTCGACATAGGAGACCTTGACGGTGTCGCCGACGTCGACGGTGCCGGCGTCGGGCTCCTCGAGACCGACGATGGTCTTGAAGAGCGTGGTCTTGCCGACGCCGTTGGGGCCGATGACACCGACGATGCCGTTGCGCGGCAGGGTGAAGGTCAGGTTGTCGATCAGGACGCGGTCGCCGAAGCCCTTCGTGAGGCCCTTGACCTCGATGACCTTGGAGCCCAGGCGCGGGCCCGGCGGGATCTGGATCTCCTCGAAGTCGAGCTTGCGGGTGCGCTCGGCCTCGGCGGCCATCTCCTCATAGCGGGCCAGACGTGCCTTGGACTTGGTCTGGCGGGCCTTGGCGTTGGAGCGGACCCACTCCAGCTCCTGCTTGAGCCGCTTGGCGAGCTTGGCGTCCTTCTTGCCCTGGATCTGGAGGCGCTCCTGCTTCTTCTCCAGGTAGGTCGAGTAGTTGCCCTCGTAAGGGTAGAGCCGGCCGCGGTCGACCTCGGCGATCCACTGGGCGACGTTGTCGAGGAAGTAGCGGTCGTGGGTGACGGCGATGACGGCGCCAGGGTAGGACTCGAGGTGCTGCTCGAGCCACTGCACCGACTCGGCGTCGAGGTGGTTGGTGGGCTCGTCGAGCAGCAGCAGGTCGGGCTTCTGGAGGAGCAGCTTGCACAGCGCGACGCGGCGGCGCTCACCACCGGAGAGCACGGAGACGTCGGCATCGGGCGGCGGGCAGCGCAGGGCGTCCATCGCCTGCTCGAGCTGGTTGTCGAGGTCCCAGGCGTCGGCGTGGTCGATCTCCTCCTGGAGCTTGCCCATCTCCGCCAGCAGCGCGTCGTAGTCGGCGTCGGGGTCGGCCATCTCCTCGGAGATCGCGTTGTAGCGGTCGAGCTTTTCCTTGATCTCGCCCGCGCCCTCCTGGACGTTGCCGAGGACGGTCTTCTCCTCGTTGAGCGGCGGCTCCTGGAGCAGGATGCCGACGCTGGCGCCGGGGGCGAGGCGCGCCTCGCCATTGGAGGGCTGGTCGAGCCCGGCCATGATCTTCAGGATCGTCGACTTGCCGGCGCCGTTGGGGCCGACCATGCCGATCTTGGCGCCGGGATAGAAGGACATCGAGACGTCGTCGAGGATGACCTTCTCGTTGTGCGCCTTGCGCGCCTTGGTCATGGTGTAGATGAACTCGGGCATGGGGGCAAGGCTATCGGCCACCCACCCCCATGCCCGAATCCGCCTGCCGCTGCTCAGGGGGTGTGCGACGGCAGGGGCCCGCGGTCCTCAGCCGGCCGGCTCCATCACACCCGTCTCGGTGTTGACCGTGACCTCCTCGCCCTCGACGACGAAGGCCACCGTCTCGGGGTCGGGCAGCCCGAATCCGCCAGGGGTCGGCGGCTCGAACTCCTCCGGCGGCTCACCGATCGGAGGCAGGCCCTCGCCCGCGTCCATCGCGGCCTGGACGGCCGCATCTGAGAGCCGGTCGTCCGGGTCGAGCATGGCGCGCTCGGGCCGCTCATAGGTGGTCACGCCGAGGGTGAGGTCGTGGCCGACGTGATAGGCGTCGATCTCGACCGAGGTGCCGGACGTGCCGTCGTTGCGGGCCCACTGGTTGACGCGCTGGCGCCCGTGGACGATCACGGGGTCGCCCTTCTTGATCGACTGGCCGACGTTGAGCCCGAGCCGTCGAAAGGCGGCCACGCGATAGAAGCTGGTCCCGCTGTCCTCGAACTGCCCGGAGCTGGGGTTGAGCTTGCGCACCGTCGAGGCGATGCGGAACGACGCAAAGGGCACGCTGCCCCCCGTGGTCTTCATCTCGACCGGTGCGACGACATTGCCGCACACGGTCACATAGGTCTCGTTCACGGATCCTCCCTGTGTCTGGTCTCCCTTCTGGTCGGGAGATGACCCCAGCCTTGGCCGGCGGGAGGAGCCGGTGAAGGGGTCCGGCCGCGCCTGTGGACGAGCCCGTCGCGACCGAGGGGGGTGTGGACAACCGAGGGGTATGCCGCGCGGCCGGGCCCGCGGCATACCGCACCTGAGGGCGAGGTCAGGTCAGCGGGCGTCGGGTCAGGTCGACGGGGGTCGGGTCAGGTCAGCGGGATCCGCGCGCGATGTCGAGCTGGCGACGGGTCTCGGCGTGGCGGGCCAGGACCTCGCGCACGGGCTCGACGATGTGCTCGCCGGCGACGCCCGCGATGGCCCGGTGCAGGCGCTTGTCGATGGCCGCGGCCCGACGCTGGGCACCGGCCCTCGCCATGAGGCGGGCCAGCAGCGAGAGGACCAGCCCGAGCAGCAGGCCGGCGGCCACCAGCAGGGTCGGGACCGGCAGGCCCTGGAACTCGGGGGTGGGCAGCTCGGGCAGCTGGAAGTAGCCCATGACGGCCAGGACGAGCAGCCAGACCAAACCCACGATCAGCGCGACCGCCCCGAGCAGCTGAAGGGCGCCGAGGACCGTCCACCAGATGGGGTTGCGGGCCCGCAACGAGGTGCCGATGACGGCACGGTCGAGCTCGTCGGCCATCTGCGGGCCGGGCGGCGAGGCGGCGGCGTGGACCGCCTCGGCCCACCGGTGGGGCAGACCGTTGGCGGCCTTGTCGCCGAGCTGGCGCGTGGCCAGGTCGACGGCCGAGCGGGCTGCCGGGGTGGGCGGCGGCAGCGACGAGCGGCCGAGCACGGAGCGCACGTCAGCGGCATTGACCGCGAGCGGGTCCTTGTCCTTGTCGAGGCGCAGCCGGCCGAGCGGGTCGGGACGGAAGGCGCGGATCCACCGGGTGAAGGGCCACCCGGTGCGCGAGACCGACTCGTGGAGGAAGTCGCGCTCGACGGCGTTGACGACGGTCGGCACGCCGGCCGCGCGCGCGAGTGCGTCCACGAGGTCGTCACCGGCCTTCTCGCCGAGGTCGGCCTCGGTGTCGGCCACTCCCCCTCGCAGCGAGCCGGCGACCTGGGCGATGTCGCCGGTGAGGCGCTGGCGCGCGGCGTTGTGCCCCTCG
This sequence comes from Micrococcales bacterium, assembly GCA_021287075.1. Taxonomy (GTDB): domain Bacteria; phylum Actinomycetota; class Actinomycetes; order Actinomycetales; family Dermatophilaceae; genus JAJTBD01. Next base: position 77,169 of record JAJTBD010000009.1, read on the forward strand.
ACGACGGTGGTCAGGCGCTGCTTGAGCTCCTCGATCCCCATGCCGGTCTTGGCCGAGGTGGGGATGACCTCGATGTCCTTGATGCCGTCGCGGGCAAAGAGCCGCTTGAGGTCGGCCGAGCACTCCTCGATCTCGGCGGGGGTGAGCCGGTCGGCCTGGTTGAGCACGACGAGCATGACCGCCTCGTGGGTCGCCAGCGCCGAGACATAGTCGTCGTGTAGGCGGGCGTCGGCGTATTTCTGCGGGTCGGTGACCCAGCAGAAGACGTCGGTGAGGTCGAGCACCCGCTCTGCCTCGGCGCGGTTGGCACTCTCGCGGGAGTCGAAGTCGGGCAGGTCGAGCAGGACGAGCCCGTCGAGGTGGTCGCGGCCGTGGCGCGGCTTGGGCACGTGGTGGCGCTTGCCGACCCGCAGCCACTCCAGCATCTCGGCGACCGGCTCGTCGCCCCAGATGGCCGCGGCAGCGGTCGAGGTGGTGGGCCGGCGGGCGCCGGTGACGGCGACGTCGTCGGCGACGATCGCGTTGAACAGGGAGGACTTGCCGCTGCCGGTCGCACCCGAGAGCGCCACGACGGTGTGGCCGCCGACCAGCGCGGTGCGCTGCTCGACCTTGTCGACCACTGTGCGGGCCCGGTCGGTGTGGCTGCGCTCGAGCTCGTCACCGCCGGCGTGCACCGCCGCCCCGAGGGCGCTGGCCCGGGTCGCCAGCTGCTCGGGTGAGATCGCTTTGGTCACAGCGCTTTTGGAGGACATCGTCGCCTTGTCGGGGCTCACTGGGCTGCCTTGACGGCGTCGGACGCGGTGCGCAGCTGGCCGGCCTGGTCGGCACCGACCTCGACCTCCTCGACCGCGCTGGTGTAGCGCTCGGACTCCTCGGCCAGCAGCTGCTGCACGTGGCCGACCAGCAGCTCACGCGCCTTGCGCGCCATGGTGCGCACCGCCTGGTCACCGAAGATGGCCTCGAGCAGGCGCTGGGCGAGCACGGACGCGCCACCGGCGATGCCGACCTCGGATCCGCCGAGCATGCCGCCGGTGTGGGCGAAGGCGACGATCATCAGCACCAGCCCGATGCCGTTGACGCCGTATGCCGCGATGCGCGCGTTGGTGCGCCGGTCCTGCCCCTCGGCGCGGACCAGCTCCAGGACCTCGCCCTGCCAGTCGCGCACGACCCGCTCGACCTTGGCCCGGAACTCCGGGGAGGCCTGCTGGAGGCCGGGGTGGCGCTCCAGCAGCGGCTCACCGCCGGTGAGGCCACGCCAGCGACGGGCGGTCGCGGTCGCCGCGGCCTCGCCCTGGGCGATGACGAGGGAGGCGACACCCGACTGGAGGGCCTCGTCGAGGCTCTGGGCCGGGGCCGGCTCGCCCTTGACGGCGGCGGTGATGCGGTCGCGCCAGCGGGCGACGGAGGTCTCGACCTTTTTGAAGAACTCGCCGGTCCCGACGAACTCCTGCCAGCGGGCCAGGACCTCACCGCGCAGCAGCGTGCCGTCGGTCATGCCCTTCTCGATCTCGGCGCGGGCCTCGCCATAGCTGCTGTCGACGGCGGCGTGCAGGTCACGCGTGGCGGCCTGCTGCTCCTGGCTGGCGGCGATCAGCTCATCGACGCGCGGGGTGAGGGAGGCGATGGCGCCGTTGAGGGTCTGGCGCACGACGGTGGAGCGGGCCCGGGTGTCGCCGGCGAGGGCCTCCAGCCAGGACTTCATCCGGCGGATGTCGATCTCGGGCAGGAATCCCTCAGCGGTCAGCTCGGTCTCGGGGATGGCGAAGATCGGCGCGGTGGACAGGCCCTGCTCGCGCAGCATGGACGCCAGGTGCGGGCGCACCTCGCCGATCGCGTCCTCGGGGACGCGGTCGAGCACGATCGCCACGGCCGTGCCCCGGTCGGAGGCCTGCCGCAGCAGGTCCCACGGGACGGCGTCGGCATAGCGGGCGGCGGTGGTGGTGAACAGCCACAGGTCGGCGGCCATGAGCAGCTGACGCGACAGGGACCGGTTGGCCTCGACGACGGAGTCGATGTCGGGGGCGTCGAGCAGGGCCATGCCGGCGGGCAGGCTCTCGGACTCGACCAGGCGCACGGTGCCGGGCTGGCCCTCGCCGGGCTCGTCACCGGAGATGCGCTTCAGGCCCGGCAGGACGCGGTTGTCGGTGAACCAGTGGGCGTCCTCAGCGTGGTGCACGAGCACGGGGCTGGTGGTCGTGGGGCGACGCACGCCGGAGCGGGTCACCTGGTGGCCCACGAGCGAGTTGACGAGGGTGGACTTGCCGGCGCCGGTGGAGCCGCCGACGACCGCGAGCAGCGGCGCGTCGATGGCGGTCAGTCGCGGGATCACATAGTCGTCGAGCTGCTGCAACAGGGAGGCCCGGTTGGCCTTGGCCTCGGCCGTGGCGGGGATGTCGAGAGGCAGCGCGGCCTCCTCCACCTCCGTCCGGAGATCGGTGACGGCACGCAGCAGCGCGTTGTCGGTCGCCTCGGTGACAGTCACGCGTCACAGAGTAACCGTCGGGCCCGCGTCGCGAGCGCTCACACGCCCGGCCTGGCTAGCGTTGACCAGGCAATGACAACGACTCCCCCGCCCACCCCGCGCCAGGGCAGCGCGGCATACACCCCATGGGCCTCCAGCCCGGCCGTGCGCAAGGTGATGCAGTCCAACAAGGGCCGCGACACCGGGCCCGAGCTCGCCGTGCGGCGCCTGGTGCACGCGCGAGGCCTGCGCTACCGCATCTCGACCCGCCCCGAGCCCACCCTGCGCCGCACCGCCGACCTGGTCTTCACCCGCTCCCGGGTCGCGGTCTTCATCGACGGCTGCTTCTGGCACGGCTGCCCCCAGCACCGCACCCACCCGCGGACCAATGCCACCTATTGGGCCGACAAGATCGAGACCAATATCGCGCGGGACGCCGACACCAGCGAGCGCCTGAGCGCGGCCGGCTGGACCGTCCTGCGCTTCTGGCAGCACGAGGACCCGGTCGCGGTCGCGGCCGCCATCGAGCGCGCCGTCCGGCCGGGCGCCGAGGCAGACTGAGGTCATGCGCCTGTTTGCAGCGATCATCCCGCCGGAGGAGGCCATCGAGGACCTGGCGCAGTGGCTGGCACCCCGGCGCGAGGCCGGCCGCGACCTGCGCTGGACCGACGACTACCAGTGGCATCTCACCCTCGCCTTCATGGCGGACGTGCCCGACCACGCCTATGACGACCTGGCCGAGCGGATGGCGTCCACGGCCGCGCGCCACCCCGTGGGTCGGCTGGCGCTGGGCGGCGGCGGCGCCTTCCCCTCCCCCTATGAGGCGCGGGTGCTGTGGGCGGGGGTGCGCACGCTGGACGGCGAGGCCGGGCTCGCGGGGCTGGCACGCGGCATACGCCATGCCGCGGCAGCGGCCGGCTCCGCGCCCGAGGGCGGCCGCTTCCACCCCCACGTCACCCTCGCCCGCACCCGGCCCATCGAGGCCACCAAGTGGTTGCGCGTGCTCGAGGGGTATGCCGGCCCGTCCTGGCCGGCGCGCGAGGTCGCCCTCGTCGAGTCGCACCTGGGCGAGGGCCGCGGGCGACGGCCCCGCTATGAGGTGCGCGAGACCTTCGCGCTCGCGGCGCCCCCAGCAGGACTCGAACCTGCGACCTAGAGATTAGAAGGCTCTTGCTCTATCCAGCTGAGCTATGGGGGCCGGGCCGATTTGTGGCCGCCGACCAGTGTAGGTGGCCGGGCTGACCTGAGAGGATCGAGCGCATGGCTGCCACCGTCGTCGTCCGCTGCGCCCCCCTGCGGGGCGAGGCCTTCGACGACCCGCGCCTGCTGGCGTTGCTCGACACGCATGAGCGGGAGCGGGCCTCCCGCAAACGCTCCCCCCTCTTTGTCGTCGCCCACGCGCTGCTGCGCACGACGGTCGGCGAGGTCCTGGAGGTCCACCCGGGCCGGCTGGTGTTTGTGAAGCGCTGCGATATCTGTGGCGGTGCGGACCACGGCAAGCCCGCGGTGGCCGACCACGCGGGACTGCACGTGTCACTCAGCTATGCGGGCTCGATGGCCGTCGCGGCGGTGACCAGGGCCGGACCGATCGGGGTCGATGTCGAGGAGGTCGCGGCTACCGGCTTCGTTGGCTTCCCCGATGTGACACTCGCCCCCGAGGAGAGAGCGGCGGTCGAGTCCCGCACGGGCACAGACCTGCTCATCGCGCGCGCCCGCACCTGGGCACGCAAGGAGGCCGTCCTCAAAGCCACCGGACATGGGCTCTCGATCGACCCGCCGGCCATCCGGGTGGCCGGGCCCGACGAGCCCGCGGCGCTCGTGTCATGGGCCGATGGCGTGCCCTCACCCGGGCCGGTGCAGCTGCTCGACCACCAGGTGGACGAGGGTCGGCACGTCGCCTGTCTCGCCGTGCTGACCGACGAGACGCTCGAGGTCGGCTGAGCCGGCGGCATACCTCAGGTCAGGCGAGCTCGTCGGCCAGCGAGGCGCAGCGGCGCAGCGCCGCCTCGGCGAGGAATGCCGCGCCGTCAGGCACCCACTGGTCGTCGAAGTCGGCGCGGGGCGAGTGGTTGTCGGGAGCGCCGACGGGGTCGACGCCGGCCGGGCACGCCGAGAGGTTGAGATAGGCGCTGGGCACCTCGCGGCTGACGAAGGAGAAGTCCTCGGAGCCGGCCTCCGGGTCGCTCATCTGCGACCAGCGCTCGTCGCCGAAGAGATCGCTGAGGACCTCCCGGGCGCGCTCGAACTCGCCCTCCTCGTTGACGGTCACGGGATAGCCGCGGCGGTAGTCGATCTCGACCTGCTGCCCGTGAGCGGCGGCAATCCCCTTGAGCAGCTGGAGGATTCGCTCCTTGATGCGGGTGTTGTGCTCGTCAGAGAAGGTGCGGATCGTCGCTTCGAAGCAGGCGTCGTCGGGGATGATGTTCTCCTTGGTGCCGCCGGCGATCTTGCCGACGGTGACCACCACCGGGTCCCAGACCGAGAACTGCCGCGTCACCATGGTCTGGAGGGCGAGCACCATCTCGCAGGCGACCGGGATGGGGTCGCGGGTGCGCTCGGGCGCGGAGCCGTGACCGCCCTCGCCGACCACGCGCACATAGAGCTCATCGCACCCGGCCATGAGCGTGCCCGGCTTGCCGAACCAGGTGCCACCGGGGTGCTCGGAGGAATAGACATGCAGGCTGTATGCCGCGTCGACCCGCCTGCCGGCCACCTCGAGCAGGCCCTCCCGCACCATGATCTCGGCGCCGCCGGGCCCCTCCTCGCCCGGCTGGAACATGAAGACGATGTCGCCGGCGAGCTCGTCGCGCCGCTCGTGCAGGATGCGCGCAGCGCCGACCAGCGCGGCCATGTGGAGGTCGTGACCGCAGGCGTGCATCGCCCCGTCGTGGCGGGAGACGAAGTCTGCGGCGACCTCTTCGCGCACGGGCAGCGCGTCCATGTCGCCGCGCAGCAGGACGACCGGCCTGACAGCGTCCGGGTCGCCGCCGCGACCACGCAAGACCGCTGTGACAGAGGAGAGCTCGCGCCCCAGCGTGACCTCGAGGTCGAGGCCCGCGAGCTCGGCGAGGATCGCCTGCTGGGTCTGCGGCAGGTCCAGCCCGATCTCCGGGATCTGGTGCAGTCGCCGGCGCAGGGCGATCAGGTCGGGGCCGAGGGCTGCGGCGAGCTCAAGCGTGCGCATGCACGCAACCTACCGCCGCGGCATACCGGCTCGTCTGCTCCCCCCGAAGCAGGCGCCCGCGGGGCGCGTAGCCTGCCGGGGTGAACAGCATCCCTGCCGAGATCCGGGACCACCTGGGCGCCGTCGTCGACCACGTCACCAGGGTCATCGGCGCGGATCTGCTCGGGATGTGGCTGATCGGGAGTGCGGCCCAGGACGCCTACGAGCACGGCGTGAGCGACATCGACGTCATCGCGGTGTCCCGCAGCCGGGCCGACGTGGGCGTCCGCCAGGCACTGGGCGAGTCCGTCGTCCACCCCGCGCTCCCCTGTCCCGCGGTCGGGCTCGAGCTCGTCTGGTATGCCGCCCCGGATCTGGTCCACCTGGCTGATCCGCTCCAGTTCCAGCTCAACGTCAATGGCGGGCCGCAGCGCGCCATCGACATCCAGCTCGGCCCCGACGAGTCCCCGAACTGGTGGTCCGTGCTCGATCTCGCGGCCGCTCGACACGTCGGCCTCCCACTGGTCGGCACCAGGAGCCCGGCCGACGTCATCCCACCCGTGCCCGAGGAGCGGCTGCGCCAGGCCGTGATCGAGAGCGCCCACTGGCACGACGGCGCCGACGCAGGCTCCCCCAACCGGGTGCTCAACCAGGCCAGACTCCTCGTCCTCCTCGAGGAGGGCCGCTGGCTGTCCAAGCAGGCGGGCGCAGAGGCGCTCCGGCAGCAGCAGCCCGCCCTGACGCGGGCGATCGACGAGGCATTCGCCGCCCGGGCCGAGGGACGCTGGATCGACCCGCAGCTGGCCGCACCGCTCAGCGGCCTGCTCCGAGACCGCCTCGGCTGACCGCTGGTGGTACCCCGGCGACCATGTTGAGCCGCTGGTGGTACCACGGCCACCATGTTGAGCCGCTGGTGGTACCAGATCGCCCTCGGACGGCCGTTCCAGTACCACTAGCGACCTCAGACGGGCGTGCCAGCACCATCAGTGAAGGCCAGTGGCTCCTGGACCAGCCCGTGGTCAGCGGGGCGTGGTGCCCAGACGGGGCAGGGCGGGCAGCTTCTTCTGCCACAGCCACGAGTCGAGCAGGGCGCGCAGCGAGGACTCCGAGTAGCGCCGCACGTGGTCGACGAACAGCTCGGTCGAGACGTGCCCATGCCGGTGCCCGTCGACCCAGGAGCGGAGCATCTCGAAGAAGCGCTCGTCGCCGAGGGTGAGGCGGATCGCGTGCAGTGTCAGCGCTCCCCGCTTGTAGACACGGTCGTCGAACATGTCCTTGGGGCCGGGGTCGGCGAGGACCACATCCTGCGGGAGGGCCGACAGGCGGCGCCAGTGGTGGCCGGCCAGCTCGTCGGCGGTCTGCTCCCCCGCCTCCTCGGCCCACAGCCACTCGGCATAGCAGGCAAATCCCTCGTTAAGCCAGATGTGCTGCCAGCGCTCCACGGTCAGGCTGTTGCCGAACCACTGGTGCGCCAGCTCGTGGGCGACCAGGCGCTCCTCGGCGCGGCGCCCGGTCAGCTGGTTGCGGCCGAAGGTGGACATCCCCTGCGCCTCGAGCGGGATCTCGAGGTCGTCCTCGGTGACGACCACGCTGTAGTCGCCGAAGGGGTAGGGCCCGAAGGTCCTCTCGAACAGCCGCATCATCGCGTCCTGCCGGGCGAGGTCATGAAGTGCGCTCTGCCGCAACGGTGCCGGCACAAGGACTCGCTGGGCGACTCGCTTGTGGGGCAGCTCCACCGTGTCGTACTGCCCGACGTGGACCGTCGCGAGATAGGTCGCCATCGGCTCGGCCTGCTCGAAGACCCAGGTGGTCATCGACGAGCGCCGGGTCCGGGAGACGAGCTCCCCGGGCGCGAGCACGGCATACGGGCTGTCGGTGGTGATCTGGATGCGATAGGACGCCTTGGCACCCGGGTGGTCATTGCACGGGAACCACGACGGCGCGCCGGTCGGCTGGCTCGCGACGAGCGCACCGTTGGCCAGCTCCTCCCAGCCGACATTGCCCCAGGTCGAGCGCATCGGCCGCGGGTTGCCGCTGTAGTGGACCTGGATGTCGAGCGCCTCGCCCACGGGCACGGGCGCCGCGAGGGTGACGACGAGCCGCCCCGTGCGATGGGCGTATTTGGCCGGACGCCGGCCGGAGACAAGGACTTTGGAGACCGACAGCGCGGCACCGAGGTCGATCTCGAGCCGCTCGAGGCGCTCGGTCGCGACGGCCACCAGCCGTGCCTTGCCGGCCAGCCGGTTGGCGGCGACGCGATAGTCCAGCTCCAGCTCATAGCGGGAGACGCGGTATGTCGCGCTGCCGTGCCTGGGCGCGTAGGGGTCCAGCTCAGCGTCCGAGGAGAAGAGGGGGCTCATGGGCTCACGCTCCTGCTGGACTTCCACGGGGCGATGGGGTTGCCGATCCACCGGGTCGACGCGGGCACGCCCTCGCCGCGCAGGACGAGCGAGGCCGGTCCGACCGTGGCGCCGGCAGCGATCGAGGCGGCCGGGAGGATGACCCCCTGCGGACCCAGGGTGGCACCCGCCTCGAGGGTGACCTCATCGATGCGCATCACCCGGTCGTGGAAGAGATGGGTCTGCACGACGCACCCGCGGCCGACCGTGGCACCGTCACCGAGGGTGACAAGGTCGGCCTCGGGCAGCCAATAGCTCTCGCACCACACGCCGCGGCCGATCCGGGCGCCGAGCCCGCGCAGCCACAGGTTGAGCGCCGGCGAGGCCATCGCCGGGGTCGCGAACCACGGCACCGCGACCATCTCGACAAAGGCGTCGGCCAGCTCGTTGCGCCAGATGAACGCGCTCCACAGCGGGTGCTCCCCCGCCCTTAGACGGCCGACGAGCAGCCACTTGGCGAGCACGGCCACCAGGGCGGCGATGACGGCGGCGGCCATCAGCGTGGGCCCGGCCAGCAGCAGCGCACCGGCCCAGCCGTATGCCGTGGCGGCCGCGATGACGGCCAGCGCGACCCCCAGCGCGAGGCCACAGGAGATCAGGACGGCGAGCACACGGCATACCTCCACCGCGGCGCGGGCGATCTTGAGGCGCAGCGGGGGCTCATAGGTCAGCGAGGCGTCGACGTCGTCGGCGTCGCGGCGCAGCTTGACCGGCGGCGAGCCCAGATAGGACTGGCCCTTCTTGGACTTCTCGGGGGCGGCCGAGAGCACGGCGACGAGGGCGTTCTTGGGCACCCGGCGGCCGGGCGCGGCCATGCCGGAGTTGCCGAGGAAGGCACGCTTGCCGATCTTGGCCGGCTCGATGCGCATCCAGCCGCCGCCGAGCTCATAGGAGGCGATCATCGTGTCGTCGGCGAGGAAGGCGCCGTCGCCGACGGTCGTCATCTTGGGCAGCATGAGGACCGTGGAGGCCTCGACATTGCGCCCGATCTGGGCCCCGAGCAGCCGCAGCCAGATCGGTGTGAACAGCGAGGCATAGAGCGGATAGAGCCAGGTGCGGGCCATGTCGAGCAGGCGCTCGGTGCCCCACACCTGCCAGCCGACCCGGCTGCGCACGGGGTGGAATCCGCGGGTGAGGCCCAGGCCGAAGAGCCGCACGATGCCCACGGTCAGCCCGGCGAAGAGCACCCCCGTCACGAGGGTGGCGATCGGCAGCGCCGACGCGGCCCTGGCCGCCGCGTGGCCGATCGTCGCGCGGTCAGAGGCCCACCGGCCCATCAGCCACAGGCCCGGGACGGCCGCGAGGATCGGCACCCCCGCGAGGATGACCGAGGCCACGGCATACCCGGCGATCCAGTAGCGGCGCCGCGGCGGCCGCTCCTGCGGCCACTCCATGGCGCTGCCGGAGACCTTCACCGCCGGCGAGCCCGACCACACCTGCCCGGCCGGGACGGTGCCGAAGACGCCGGAGCCGGCCGCGATCTCGGCGTCCTTGCCGATGACGGTGCCGGGCGCGAGGGTGCTGCGGGTGCCCACGGTCGCGCGCGCGCCGATCGAGATGGGGCCGATGTGCACGACATCGCCGTCGACCCAGTAGCCGGACAGGTCGACCTCGGGCTCGACGGACGCGCCCTGGCCGATCGTCAGCATGCCCGTCAGCGGCGGCAGGGTGTGCAGGTCGACGCCCGGACGGACGGTCGCGCCAAGAGCCCTGGCGTAGTAGGCGATCCAGGGCGCGCCGGCCAGGCTGGCCGCCCCGATGGAGTCGCTGAACCGCTCGGCCGCCCACAGCCGCAGGTGCTCCGAGCCGCCGCGCCGATAGGTGCCCGGCTCGATGCCGCCGAGCAGCGCGCGCGAGACGAGCACCGACAGGATCATCCGCCCGAAGGGGGTGACGAAGACGGCGAGCCCCGCGAGCACCCACCACCACGAGGCCTGTGGCGCCCAGGCGAAGTCGCCGGGGTCGCCGAGCAGGTGCATGACATTGCCGAGGAGGGCGACACCGGTGACCCACTGGACACCGGTGACCATCGCGATCAGCCCCAGGATGAGCAGCTGCACCAGCTGGGACCCGCGCCCCAGGGGCACGACGGTGCGCTGGTCGACCTCGACCGCCGGGGCCATCGCGCCGAGCACCGCGGCCTGGTCGCCGAGGCGGGGGTTGGCATAGAGGTCGGCGACGGTGACCTGCGGATAGCGCGCACGCAGGACCGAGACCAGCTGGGCCGCCGAGAGCGAGCCGCCGCCATTGAGGAAGAAGTCGTCTGCGGGGCCGGTGATGTGGGCCCCGAGGACATCGGCCCAGCGCTCGGCCAGCCAGGCCTCGTGGCCGGTGAGCTCCAGCGGCGATGAGGAGCCGTGGCTCATGCCCGACTGCGACGGCAGCGGCCACGGGAGGGCATTGCGGTCGACCTTGCCGGACGTCCGGGTGGGCAGCGTGTCGACGACGGCCAGCACGGGCACGAGCGCAGCGGGCAGCACCTCGCGCAGCTGGTTGGAGGCGGCGACCTGGTCGAAGTCGGAGTCGTCGAGATGGGCGTCGTCGGGCACGACATAGCCGACGAGGATCTGGGTGCCGGAGGCTGTCGTCTTGACCGCGGCCGCGCCGCCCGAGACATCCGGCAGCGCCTGGAGGGCGGCATCGACCTCGCCGAGCTCGATGCGCCGCCCGCCGAGCTTGATCTGCTCGTCGGCGCGGCCCACGAAGATCAGCCCGGCGGGGTCGTTGACGACCAGGTCACCGGAGCGATAGGCGCGGTCCCACCCGAGCGTCGGCATCGGGGCGTATTTCTCGGCGTCCTTGGCGGGGTCGAGATAGCGTGCGAGGCCGACCCCACCGATGATCAGCTCCCCCGACTCCCCCTCGGCGACCGGCAGGCCCTCCTTGTCGACGACGACGAGATCCCAGCCGTCGAGCGGGAGCCCGATGCGGATCGGCTCCTCGCCCGTCATCAGGGCGCCGCACGCGACGACGGTCGCCTCGGTCGGGCCATAGGTGTTCCACACCTCGCGGCCGGGAGTGACCAGACGGGCGGCCAGCTCGGGCGGGCATGCCTCGCCGCCGAAGATCAGCAGGCGGATGCCGTCGAGCGAGCTGGCCGGCCAGAGCGAGGCGAGCGTCGGCACCGTCGAGACGACCGTCACCGATCGCTCCACCAGCCACGTGCCGAGGTCGACGCCGCTGCGCACGAGCGAGCGCGGCGCCGGCACCAGGCAGGCCCCGTGCCCCCAGGCCAGCCACATCTCCTCGCACGAGGCGTCGAAGGCGACCGACAGGCCCGCCAGCACGCGGTCGTCGGGGCCGAGCGGGGCCCCCTGGAGGAACATCCGCGACTCGGCGTCGACGAATGCCGCGGCGTTGCGGTGGCTGACGGCGACGCCCTTGGGCGTGCCGGTGGAGCCGGAGGTGAAGATGATCCACGCGTCCTCGGCCGTGCCCGGACCGTCGACCTCACGTGCAGGTCGCGGGTCGCCGGTCACGGTCAGGGTGACGCCCTCGGTGAGCGTTGCGGCGACCGCAGCCTCGCCGAAGACGAGGGCGGCCCGCTCGTCGGGGTCGTCGACGTCGACGGGGACGTATGCCGCGCCGGCCACGATCGTGCCCAGGATTCCGACATAGAGGTCGGTGGTGCCGGACGGGATGCGGATGCCGACCCGGTCACCACGCCCCACACCGGCGGCTGCCAGCCGGGCGGCGACCTCGTCGGCGGCCGAGCGCAGCTCGGCATAGGTGAGCACCACGCCGTCGGCGTCGAGGGCGGCGGCCCCGGGGTGTGCCGCGACGACCTCGTCGAGGATGTCGACGAGGGTGCGCGGCTGAGGGGCGGCACCGGCCCGGCACAGCTCCGGCAGTGGACTGGTGGCTGTCGCGGTCACGCCGGTCAGACCAGGGGACGGCCGAGGAACTCGGCGCGGCGAGCCACGAGGGTGTCGAGCAGCACGCGCTCGGAGGCGATCGCGTGGGCGTCGGCCGCCGAGTGGTGCATCCGCTGGCGGAGCAGGGCCAGCTCGCTGGCCGCGTCCTGGAAGGCGCGCATGGACGCCAGCGCCCGCCCGCCGCCGTTGGCCTTGGCCCACACCCGCGCCTCGCGGCGCCGGGGCATCGAGGAGAGCATGGCCACCTCAGCGGGGGTGAACCAGCCGACCGCGGCATACGGCGAGAGATAGCGCCCGATCAGGCGCCCCTCGCGGCGCCGGGCCCACGCGATCAGCGCCAGGAAGCCGGCGAAGATCGGCATCTCGATGCCGAGGTAGATCAGCAGCATGCCCTCGCCGCCGGTGACGGCCGCCAGGTTCCACAGGCCGTGGGCCAGCACCGCGAGCGCATAGCCGGCGAGCGGGGCCAGGACCTTGAGCGCGGTGCTGCGGGTCGAGGCCGCGATTCCGATGCCGATGCCCGTGAGGATCGTGAACATCGGGTGCGCGAACGGGGTCATCAGGCAGCGGCCGATGAAGGTGCCGGCGAGCATCTCGCCGCCACCCATCTCATAGGCCCGGCCGAGGTACTGGATGTTCTCGGTGAAGGCGAAGCCCGAGGCGGCCATCCCCGCATAGACCATGCCGTCAGTGACGCCGTCGAACTCGGGCCGCCGGAACCACACGATCAGCAGGATCGCGAGCGCCTTGGCGGCCTCCTCGACGGGCGGCGCGACGAACACCGCGGTCGTGGCCATCGCCTCCTCGGGGCTGGTGGCGCCCTGGAAGACGGCCATCGCGGTCGTGTTGAGGAAGGCGGCCAGCACGGCCGCCGCGAGCGCTCCCCACAGGAAGGCGAAGACAAGGTGCTTGGTGGGCTCGGCCTCGAAGCGGTCGAGCCAGAGGAAGGTCGGCACGACGATCCCGAGCGGAAGGATCGCCACGAGCAGGGCCAGCAGCGTGGTCGAGACCCCGAGGGTCGAGCCGTAGTAGAGCGCGACGATCAAGGCCAGCACGAGGAAGCCGGTGCCGATGACACCGGTGAGCAGCCAGGTGCGCAGGAACGGCCGCGCGGTCGGGTTGCGCTTGCCCGTCTCGGGCACGAAGCCGCCGGCATAGGGCGCAGGGGCCGCGGCATAGCCGTCACCGACGAGTGGCGGCGCGGCCCCGGTCTCTGGCTGCTGGAGCGTCATACGCGCAAGGCTAGACCAGAGGGGGGCGGGGACCGGGATGCGGCGCCCGGCAGTGCGCGGGCGCCATATGGTGTATGCCGTGAGCACACCAACCGACCGCGCCCTCACCGACCGCATCGTGTGGATCGACTGCGAGATGACGGGCCTGTCCCTCGAGCACGACGCCCTCATCGAGGTCGCCGCCCTCGTCACCGACTTCGAGCTCAACCAGCTCGGCGACGGCATCGACCTGGTCATCGCACCCCCCGCCGAGGCGCTGGAGCAGATGGGCGACTTCGTGCGCGAGATGCACACCAGCTCGGGCCTGCTCGACGTGCTCGACGCGGGCATCACCATGGCCGAGGCCGAGCAGCGGGTGCTGGACTATGTCCGCGAGTTCGTCCCCGAGCCGCGCAAGGCCCCCCTCGGCGGCAACACCGTCGCCACGGACCGGGCCTTCCTGGCCCGCGACATGCCCGAGCTGGAGGGCTGGCTGCACTACCGCATCGTGGATGTCTCCTCGATCAAGGAGCTCTCGCGCCGCTGGTACCCCCGCGCCTACTTCAACGCCCCCGCCAAGCATGGCGGACACCGGGCGCTGGCCGACATCACCGAGTCCATCGCCGAGCTGCGCTACTACCGCGAGGCGGTCTTCGTCCCCCAGCCAGGCCCCAGCAGCGCCGAGGCCAAGCAGCTGGCGGCCCGCCACGAGATCCTCCCCGACCACGGCTGAGGCCGCGGCTTTCGGCCGGCGGTGGCGGCGTCGCCACCGCTGCGGGACAATGAGAAAGGGCCGGTCGGATGATCCGACCGGCCCTTCTCCCCTGGCAAGTGCGCCATCAGGGACTCGAACCCCGAACCCGCTGATTAAGAGTCAGCTGCTCTGCCAATTGAGCTAATGGCGCGCGAGGAAGAACACTACACCGCTCCTCCCGTGATCGCGAAATCGACGGTGCGGGAGCGCATCCGGGCGCCCCCCGCGAGCCCGTCAGGCGCGCTTCTGGGCCTGCCGGACGGCGATCAGGACCCCGATGACGAGGAAGCCCGCGACGGCGACGAAGCCGGGGATGTGGCTCTTGTCCCAGAAGGGCACGCGCTCGTCGAGCGGCTGGCCGGAGACGCCGGAGGGCGACGTCGGCGAGGCCGGGGTGGCGGCGGCCGTCGCGCTGCCGGCGCCCGAGCTGGACGGCGTGGTCGTCGGCTCGGATGCGGGGCTGCTGGTCGAGGGCGACTGGGACCCGGTCGTCGCGGAGGGGGTCTGCGCGCCGGTGCCGCCGGCCATGGCGGTGAAGGTCGTCCGGCCCGCGATCGGGTGCCCGTCCTTGCTCACCACGCGATAGGTGATCGTGTGCTGGCCCGGAGCGCCGGAGGAGATGGGCTGGGAGACAACCCCGCCCGTGACGGACGGATCGCCGGAGGTCACGGAGGTCCCGTCGGCGCCGGAGACCCGCACGACGACGAAGCTGGGGTTGATCTCCTCGTTGAAGGTCAGCTCGACCTTGTCGGGCGGCTGGGTCACCGTGGCCTTGTCGGCCGGGCTCACCGAGAGCAGCTGCGCATGGGCGCTCGCGAGCGAGGCGCCACTGAGCACGAGCGACATGATGACGGCGAGGGCGAGCAGGATGAGGCCGACGCGGATGATGAGCTGACGCACGGCATACATCCTCGCATCCGGCGTCAGCGGCGGCCGACGGTGTCACGAGCACCCCGGCGGAGGATGTAGGATTGTCGTCGCTGCGGCCGGCGCTGCCGGTCGTTTCGCATGGTGGGTGTAGCTCAGCTGGTAGAGCACCTGGTTGTGGTCCAGGTGGCCGCGGGTTCAAGTCCCGTCACTCACCCCAAACGGGTCAGGTGTGAACTTGCGACCAAGGGTCCGCCCTTGGTCGCGGTTCGCGCTTGGCCCATTTTCTTCGCCTCGGCGGCCCAGCTCAGGGCGTCGGCGTGGAGGCCAGGGATGCTCAGCCCGTCGTACGGGTTCCGGTAGCCGACACGCACGTCGTTGTCCTCGTCGATGTAGATCGCCTTGAACAGAGCCTGATTGATGAGCCGCCGGTTCGCGTCGTCGGCGTGCTCGTAGATGTCGGCGGCGTTGGACAGCAGCTTCAGCGAGTCATCGAGGTTCTCTCGCGCAGCGGCGTAGTGGCCGTGGTGCGCGGTGATCCGGTGCTCGATCGTCTCCAACGACGCGGTGATCCGGTCCTGCTCGCGCTTGAGGAGGTCGAGCGGGATCGCTCCGGCGTAGTGGGCTTGGAGCAGCTTCTGCTGCTCGCCTTCGAGCTGGGTTCTCCGGGACGCGAGGTCGGCGAACTCGGCGGCTCCTTCGGCCATCATCTCGTCGAACCGGGCATGAATCATCGCCGAGACCGCCTCGATCGTTTCCGGGTCGATCTGCACCTTGGTGTAGAAGCGCTCGATGAGTCGTTCGACCTGCTCGATCAACATCGCCTGCCGGGCGCAGTCGCCCCGGCCGCCATGCCGGCTCGCGCACACGAAGTACGGGTAGATCGTGCCCTGACTGCTCTTCGCGTTGCACACCAGCAGCCGCGACCCGCACTGCCCACAGAACACGGTGCCCTTCAAGTAGTGCTCATGAACTTGCGTCGCATCCGCGGCCGAGCGGTGCGTGCCGAGCACGGTCTGCACCTGATCCCACACCTCGTTGGGGACGATCGCCTCGTGCGCTCCCGCGTAGGTGACGCCCTGGTAGCGGACGCTGCCCTTGTAGTACGGGTTCGTCAGCATCCGATGCACCGACGACTTGCCGATGGGTCGGGATGGTCGCCGCGGCGACGCTGCTGTCGTGAGCCCGCGCGCCACGAGTTCTTGGTGAAGCTGGCTCGTCGTCCAGTCGCCGGATGCGAACACCTGGAACGCCCACCGCACCAACGGGGCTCGTTCCTCGTCGATCTCGACGGTACGTACCTCCCGCCCGAACTCGTCGCGCACGCCGACGTTGCGGTAGCCGATGGGTGCCTTCGTCACGGTGCCGCCCTGCGCCGCCTTCTGCGACACACCCTTGACGACCTCGGTGGCGAGATTGCGGGAGTAGAACTCGGCAATCGAGGACATGATGCCGTGCAGCAGCATCCCCGATGGTGTCTCGTCGATGTTCTCCGTGGCCGACACCAGCGTGACGCCGGCGTCCTTGAGTGCGAGGTGGATGGTCACATCGTCGGCGCGGTTGCGGGCCAGCCGGTCGACCTTGTGGACGATGCAGTAGTTCGTCTTGTGCTTCGCGACGTACTGGATCATCCGCATCAGCTCGGGCCGGTCGGCCTTGCGAGCGGACTCGCCCGCGTCGACGAACTCCTCGATGATCGTCGCTCCGAGCTGGTCGGCCTTGCGCTGGTTCGCCTCGCGCTGCGCCGGGATCGAGAAGCCCTCCGCTTGGCCGCCCTTCTCCGCCTGCTCCTTCGTGGAGACCCGCAGGTAGGAGACGGCGAACGATCCGGGGAACGGGGTGGGCGCTACGAGGCTGTCTATCGCGGTGCGGTCCGCGTCGATAATCGTCATGGCTCTTCTCCACAGTCACTGGTCCTGCCGACGCGGACGGTGTGACGGCGGATGTTGATCGTGAGAAGAGCCCGAAGGCTTTAGGACTAGGCCGAGTCGGCCACGTTTACTTTGCCTCGCCAAGGTGGGCGAAGCGCTAGGACCACAACATCCGCCATCCGCGACGGATGCCTACATTCTACGACGACGTGCTCGCCGTGGGACGAGGGCGCTTCGGTCGCGTCGCATCTTCCGAGCGGCACGAGCCAGACTGCTGGAGCGCCAGGCGGATCAGCAGCTCACAGAGCTTGTCCAGGTCAGGCGGCTCGTGGAACTCGGCGCGGATCATCAGCTCGCGCTCGCTCTGCTGACGCTGACCGGTCTTCCGTTCATAGCGACGCGCCACGATTCACACCTCGCCGGTCTCCGGGTCGACTCCCGCGAAGAAGGCATCCTCCGCCTCCTGGCGCGCGTCCACCATGTCGATCACGAACCGCACGAAGTCCTCATCGCGATCCGTGATCGGTGAGTCTTCGATGGGCTGAGTGGGGTCTTCACCGGGCCAGCTCGTCTGGCGAGTCGGGCGGTCCCGGTCGAGCCGAGTGCCGCAGGCAGCTACCCAATCGCGAAGCCGAGCGCGGGCGTCCGCGAAGTCGCGGTGCCAGCCGAGTGGCGCGGACCCGTTCTGCTCGGGGTCGTACGCGCACAGCCAGTGCAGATGCAGCGCGGACAGTTCCCAGAGGAGTTCGGGGTGACGGTGCCAGTACGGCGGTACGACGCTTGCAGGGAGTCCGTAGGTGTGGCGGAGCCAGTCCACCCAGCGGTTCAGTTCGAGCAACTCGGCTTCGAGATCGCTGGCGGTCAGCAGATTCCAGTTGACCGGGTGCGGCGGCTCGGGCACGTCGAATCGAGGTGATGCCGGGCCTGCCTCGGGGGGCATGTCGTCGTGCTCTGGGAAGAACTGATCGGTCATAGCGAAGTCGCTCACATTCCGATGGCGGTCGCGTTGGACCGCGCAGCCTGCTGCGGAGCGGCGAAAGCCGTTGCGTCCCGGCCGGAACTGCGTTCGCTGCGGTCCACCTCGTAGCGGGTTCGGGCCAAGTCGTGACCGATGCGCGTCGCGATGAACTCCTCGCCTTCGTACCGCTGGCCACCTCGCTCGTAGGAGTAGTCGCGCACCCGTCCGTCGGCGATGATGTTGTCGCCCTTGGCGAGCCGCTCGGCTCCCTGCTCAGCAGCACCGCGATACGCGATGAGATCGTGGAAGGTCGTCTCCAACTGCGTGAAGGTGTTGTCGGGCTCCTTGCGGTAGTGCTCGATGCCGACCTTCATGTACAGCCGAGCATCACCGCGCTCGGTGTAGCTGAGCTGCGGGTCCGAGGCGACGAAACCGGAAATGGACTGGTGGGTGCGAATGGCCATGATGGCGTCCTCCTGAACTCGGGCGACCAGCCGTGCGTGGCCGCTGTGTCAGGCAGGTGCGCTCCCGCGCCCAGGTCCGCGCTCAGGAGGCAGGACGACGGCGCAGCAATGCTTCGAGTTCGTCGCGATCGCTGCGGAGCTGCGCGGCGTCGGGCCGGGTCGGCCAGGCGCGTAGGTCGGTGACGATGGGTGGCGCTGAGCGCAGCATGGTGATGCCGGTGCCGAAGGGCAGGGTGCGGATGCGGTCTGGGGGCAGGATCGGGACGCGGCGGATCGAGCGCTGGTTGGAGCGGGTGCCGTGGTCGCCGAGGGTGACGCTGTCGGTGTACTCGTCACGTTCGCCGATGAGGGTGGAGAGGTCTTGGAGGTTGCGGCTGTTGGATGCGCCGCCGAGGATGATCTTGACGATGCTGGCGTCCCAGATTGCGCCGGCCTGGTGTTCGCTCCACCTGTCGCGCGCTTGGGCGAGGGACTGCAGCACGGGCATGGTCGTGATCCCGGTGCCGCCGCCTTCGGCCATGAGCGTCGGCAGTGACGGCAGCGGTGCGAGGTTTCCGATCTCGTCGAGCGCGAGCAACAGTGGCGGGTCGAGTCGGGCTCCGGGTGAGCGGGCGGCGAGTCGTCGGGCGGTTTCGATGAGGTCTTCGACGAACGCCGCGACCAGCGATGCGGAGGCTCCTGCTCCGGCCCCTGTTGCGAGGAGGTAGAGGGTGCCTTGCTCGGTGAGGAAGGTTTCGGGGTCGAAGTGCTCGTGCGGGCCTGGCGTGACGGCATCGAGCACGCGGGGGTCGGCGAGCGCGGGGAGTGCGAGGGAGACGCCTTGCCAGATGCTGTCGCGGGTCTTGGGGTCGGCGTCGATCATCGCGCCCAGGGAGTCGTCCCAGCCCATCGCCGCGTTCGGGTGCGAGTTGAGGATGGCGACGGCCTCGGACGCGGCGCTGGGGTCGAGGGTCCACCGGAACAGCTCGGCCGGCTGGCGGCCGTCGAGCGCGGCGGCGTGCAGCAGGCTTTGGAGTGCGGTGCGGGTCTTGCCTTCCCAGAACCCGCCGGACTCGACCCCTCCGGCACTGAGGCCGGTGGCGGCGGCGAGTCCGTTGGCGCGGATCATCGCGGTCAGCGGGTCGTCGCACCCGCGAATGGGTGACCATCGGAGCCCGGCGGGGATGCCTTCGGCGAGGTGTTGGGGGTCGAACACGGCGACCGGTCCGCCCTTGCGGCGTCGGGCGCGGAGGGTCGCGGTGAGGTTATCGGGCCTCGTGCTGGTGGTGACGACCGCGCCGGGTGCGTCGAGGATCGCGTTGATGACGACGTGCAGGCCCTTGCCGGAGCGGGGCGGGCCGATCAGCAGGATCGAGTCTTCGACCGATGCCCAGACCTTCGTGCCACGACTGGCACCGAGCAGGTAGCCGACATCCTGCGGCGCGGGCGACTCCAAGGAGGGCCGCAGAGTGGCCGCGCGGCGAAGCAGCGCCTTCGCGGACGCTGCGGTCTTGACCTCATGGCTGGTCGCGATCCCCGCCAGTCGGTGCGGATCGGTCTCTGTCTTGCGCGTGTGTCGGCGCAGCACGATCCACACCCAGACGATCCCGGCAGCGAGCCCACCCAGAAGCGCCGTGCTGACAAGCCAATAGACGACCGGGTTGAACCCGTCGGCACCGAGCGCGGTGGCTGGGTCGGCGGGGTTGAACAGCACGGCGAGCCCTGCCGCTGCGCCGGCGTCGGGCTGCGGTGTGCCGGTGAGGAACGCGGTGACGCTCCCAGCGGCGCGGAGAACGAGAGCGATCCCGAACATGCCGATCAGGCCAACGAGGGCGGCGTTGGTGAGTTCGTCGCCCATGCCCCCGGCTTGCCGCTGGTTCATGTCAACCGCCGCACCGCGAACGTGCCCGAGATGCGCCCGAGCAGGATCACCTCGTGTGTGCCGTCTGGTAGGTCGTTGAGGTCGATGAGCGCGCGGGCTTCGCCGGTTCCGGTGGCGTCGGTGTGGGAGACGATCGTCGCGACGGCGACATCCTCGCCAGGCACGAACCCTTCCGCGGTGACCTCCGCCAGACGCGGCAATCGGCGGGCGTGACGACTCCGACGAGTCTCTGGCACCGGGTCCTCGGACGGAGCCCCTGCGCGTCGGGGTTTGCGGGTGCGGAGGATGTCGGTGAAGACGGTCCCGTCGCTCTCGCGCACCTCGACCCGGACCGCGATGGTGCGGTCCTTGGTGATCGCATCCATGAGCGGCCCGAACGTCGCCCGCGTCCACGCACCCGCGTCCGGCGACGGAAACGGTGCTCCATCGACCGTCGCGGCGAGCGTGCCGTCTTCGGCAACGGTCACGAGGACGTGCGGCAGCTCGACGGGCGCGGTCGTGTCGTCGTCGTTCGGGCATGGTCGGCGCGTGCCAGCGAGGTTCATCGGTGGCCTCCCGCTGCGCGGCTGCTGGTGTCGAATAGAGCGAGTTCGTCGGGGTGGAGCTGGTGCTGGCAGACGAAGCTCCTGGCCTTGATCCGCCACAGGCCTTGGCCGACGCCGAGGTTCGGCAAGAGCTGCTGCTCGGTGCCGGTCAGGCCGAGCGCGGTCGCGGTCGGCCCGAGCTGGTCGGACTCCTGCCGGTACACGATCCGCGTCTCCGCATTCGCGAGCAGCGAGTTGGCCAGGGAGCGCATGGCGGAGCCTTGATCGCCCACGTTATCGAGGTCGGTGAGCTTGTGGAAGATCAGCATGTTCGCGATCCCGTAGTGCCTGGCGAGTCGCCAGTGCGCATCCATCCGCCGCAACAACGCGGGATGGGACATGAGCCGCCATGCCTCGTCGTAGATCACCCACCGCTGCCCGCCGTTCGGGTCGAGCAGCGCGGACTCCATCCACGCCGACGAGCACGTCATCAACACCGAGATGAGCGTCGAGTTCTCGGTGACCCGCGAAAGGTCGAGAGAGATCATCGGCAACGACGGATCGAACGCGACCGTCGAAGGCCGATCGAACAAACCGGCCAGGTCACCGGCCACGAGACGGCGCAGCGCATGGCCGACGAGACGGCCGTCCTCGGCCAACCGGCCGTCGGCATCCGCGCTCGGGGCGAGGATGCGGTCAACGACCATCGGCAGGATCGGCACGTCGTTCTCCCGCACCGTCTGGATCAGGGCGATGTCGATCGCCGTGTGCTCCAACGGCGACAAGCCGCGTGCGAGCACCGTCTCTGCAAGCGCACCGATCAGGTCACGCCGTCGCGCCGCAACGGTCGAGGCCCACTGCACATCCGACAGACCGCTGGGCCGGTGGCCTTCATCGAGCGGGTTCAGGCGAGTGTTGAGACCGTGACCGAGGACGATGGCGCGTCCGCCGACGGCGTTGGCGACAGCGGTGTGTTCACCCTTCGGGTCGCCGGGAACGTACACGCGCCTTCCGAACGGCAGCGACCGTGTGTAGAGAGACTTGGCCAGCGAGGACTTGCCTGAGCCGACGATCCCGGCCAGCACCACGTTCGGCGCGGTGATGACCCCGCGCGCGTAGAGCACCCACGGGTCGTAGACAAAGCTCCCGCCGGAGTACAGGTCTTGGCCGACGAACACGCCATCGGCACCGAGCCCGCCCTCGGCGACGAACGGGTACGCACCCGCCAGCGTCGCCGACGTGTCCTGATGCCGCGTCAGATGGAACCGGCCCGGAGTGCGCAGCCGCGCAGCGCCAGGCTCGCCGGCCTTCGGCAGGTAGATCGTGGCGCGCCGCTCGGCACGTTCCTCCTCGGCCTTCGCCTTCGCGGCGGCGAGCGCGGTCTTCCTCTGCTCGGCGTGGAGCCGGGCCTCTGCTCTGCGGCGCTGCTTGCGGAGCCTCCGCCGCTCCCTCGACGGTGCCACCAGAACAGCGGTGTGCAGCCGCGCGCGATCCTCGGTCACAGCACCAACCCCCGCGACTGCTTGACCGCCGTGATCCTGGTCGGCTCGAACCACGACCCATCCCGCTTCGCCGCAGGCACATCGGCCCGCTCCGGCGCGCCCGGCGACGAATACGACACCAAGAGCTCCGGCCCGGCCTGCACCGGAGGGGATTCGACCGGTTCGGCTTCCTGGGGCTCTGCCTCCGGCTCGGTGTAGCGGCGCAGGAGAGAGACGTAGCCGACGTGCGGGTTGACGACCAGCGCGTAGTCGCCCGACATCGCCACCCTGTCGTTGGTGCCCTCGCCGGGCTCGTCGTAGACGTAGCCGTTCTCCAACGCGGCCTGCGTGGTCTCATCGCCGTAGTCCCAATGCGCGAGAAAGTCCACCGCATCGACATGCCCCAGCTCACCGAGGATGCGCAACGGCCGGGCGGCCTCCTCTCCCTGGAGGAACACCACGCTGACCCACCGCGACGGCGCGGCCTCCTCGACGGCGGGCTCGGGGTGCCAGGCGATCCGGCCCGCAGCGATGAACCCTTCCGCGAGCCTGTCGTAGGCCCGGTCGACGAGGTTCGCTGCCTGCCGTAGCTCTTCCGCAGTAGTGAGCGCGTCCCGCGCTCCTGCTTCGTGGTTGCCAGCGTCGTTGAAGGCGTGCGCGGCCTTGCGCTCATGAACGTCGGCGATCTGGTCGAGCGCCTGCCGCAGCGAGCGCATCCCCGAAGACAGATCACCGATCACCCCATACATCTCGGCGGGCTGATCGAACCCTCGGCTCGCGTGCGCCAGTGCCCGTAGCGCCTCGGATGCCTCCGCGGCGTCAGCAGTCGAATCGAAGAACGTGGGCATGGTGACCTCCCGTGTCAGGAACCGGACACTGAGTAAGTGCGCGGGATCAGCCCACTGTCGGCGCATCTCGGTAACTTTGAACCGTGAGCAGTACGACCAACACCAGCGAGCACGACCAGACACTCCGCCTGTTCAAGCGGAGAGCGGACGACCTTTTTGCTTGCGCGCTGGCGCAGCGCGATGACTCGCTTGAACTTGGCCAGCAACTCCATATGACGCTGCGCGTCGACAAGGAGACTGGCAACACCTCGGTCACCGAACTACGGCAGGTCATCCCTCCGAAAGAGCAGGTCGCCTACGCACTGACGCTGCTTCGACCCCTCACTTTGAAGAGCGATCGGCTCGCATGGCCCAAGGTTCTCGACGCACTGGCGCAATCCTCTGCGGACGCCGCAGGAGCCCACGCCGAGAAGATCACCGAACTGCGAACGGCATGGGGGTCGTACCCCGCCCGCCGGATGCGGATTATGCAAGCGCCCATCCACCCGAGCGGCGCAGAACCGACTGTAGATGCCTGGGACAACGAGATCGCCCGCAAGTTCTTGTACGGCGATTTGGTCCATGGCGACGACAATGCAGAGCTGCTTGATGCGCTTGGTGACGATCAGGTCGTCTTCTCCGCCGCCGCGATGGCATCAGACGGGTTCCGGCTCGTGAACAACACGTATCAGGTCATGCACTGGCTCCGGTCCGACATCGCCCCGGAGGAAGCCTTCTTCAGCCTGCGTGACTCGCAACAAGATTCTGCCGAGCAGCCCGAGTAGTGCTGATTACACCTTCCGGCAGAGCGGGAGCGCGGCTGCGGTGAACGCTGCAGCTTGCTGGCCGACGAGGAGCCGGGTCTCGCAGGAGGCTTGGATCGCTGCTTGCTCGATGGCGGCGACGGCGGCGTCGAGTTCCTCGACGGTGGGTGCGGAGACTGCGATGAGGCCGGTGTAGCGGAGGATGCCGTGGCCGGCGGTGAGGTCGGCTTCTTGCTGGAGCACGTCGTGGTACTCGGCGGTCTGGGAGGCGTCTTCGATCTGGCCGATCTTCGCGCGCTGGGCCTGGTCGGAGATGTGCTCGACCTTTTTCTTGCGGATGTCGCGAGCAGCGGCATCGGAACGCATAGGGGTGCAGATCAGCGAGAACGACCGCTGGATGCCGGTCGAGAGCAGCACCGGCGACAGGAATCCCGGATAGACGAGCGACCGCGGCCACTCGCTAACCCAGAGCACCGCATGGTGAGCGGAGTCGGTGCGCAGCCTGCCCCAGGTCTCGGTGACCGCGACCGGTCCGGCGGTGGCGAGGGACTGGCCGAGCCTGCCGTGCCGTTCCAGCGTGGCGGCGATGGCCGGGTCGTAGGCGGAGCGCAGCATCACCGCGATCTGCCCTGGTGTCAGCCATCCCGACGGCGAGAGGTCGGCGGAGCGGAGCGCCGCGACGAGGGTGTTCATTTCCTGCCGCAGCACGGCGGCAGCACCGCGTATCCCGCCGCCCGCGGTCCTGATCTGCCGCGCGCTGGCCTTCATGTCCAGTGACAGCGAGAGCGTGGTTGCGTGGCGTTCACCGGCGGGTCCGGCGCGGTCGATGAGTTCGGCGTAGGTGTCGGCCGCCCACGAGCCGTCCGAGGTGCCGTGGGTAGCCCACCATTCGGCCAGCCCGGTGCCGGAGTCGGGGAGGGTGCGTTCGAGGACTTGCAGCGTCGCGATCCGCCCGGAGCGGCAGACGGTTGCCAGCACGCGGCCCCACGAGCTGACGCGGCGTTCCTGCTCGCCGGGGTCGAGGAGCACGAACGCGGGATGGGTGACCTCGCACATCACGGTCAACGTGGCGGCGTGGGGGTCGTGGATCATTCCGGCGGTGGTTTCGGGGTCGGTGTATTCGCGCAGTCGCGCCATGTCGCCGGGCAGGGCGAGGGTGCCGACGGGGCGCGGGACGACGATCCTGCGCCGGTACAGCAGTTGCCCGCCGGTGGTGCGCCACAGCCACCAGCAGGCGATGGGCAGCCACTCCACGATGGGCCGGCCCGCGATGGGTATCCAGGTCAGCGCGGCGGCGAGTACCCAGATGGGGGCGGTGTAGGCGAGCAGCATCCCGCCGCCGGCGTAGAACGCGCCGATGAGCGTGGCTCCGCCGATGGCGAGCGTGATGAGCTGGGTGAGTGACAGGCCGAGGAGGACGCCGCGGCGGGTGAGGCGGGAGAACTTCACCGGCACGAGTTCGCCCGCGGTGGGACGGTCGTGGTTCGTGCTGCTCATCGTCTACTCCTTCGGTGGGCGTGGCGCGGGCGGCGGGGGCTGCTTCGGCGGCGGTGACGGGTCGGTGCTCGGCGGTCGTGGTGCCGGGCTCGACGGCGGTGCCGCAGGTGAGGCTGCGGGCGGAGGCGGTGTCTGCGCGGCCGCGTCGGCGGCGAGCTCGCCCTGGGCTGCCAGCGCGGTTCCTGTCTTCGGCCCGGCGGTCGCGGCCCCCTTGGCGACACTCGCACCGACCACGACGCCTGCCGCGACGGGACCTGCCGCTGCTGCGCCGCCACCGCCTGCTGCAGCTCCACCACCGGCGGCGCCTCCGCCGCTCGCGGCGGGTGCTGGTGCTGGGGTCTTCGGCGGGGGCGGTGCGCTGCTTCCACTGCCGGAGCCTCCGCCCGTTTTCCCGCCGCTGTTGGTTCCGTCGAGTACCTTCTTCAGGTCGCCGCCGCCTTGGGGTTTGGTCGGGACGGGGATCGGGCGGTTGAGGGCGCTCTTGGCGTCCTGTTCGGAGCCGATCGCGTGGTACATGTCGAACCCGACGAACGCGATGAACTTGTAGGTCAGGTACGGGGCGAACGCGGCCATCGCCATCAGCACGATTCCCGCGATGGGGTCGCTGACCGAGGCGAGGTCGGCGTCGATTGGCGCGGAGACCTGTGTGATCGCGACGAGGAACATCACGACGAGCACGAGCTTGGAGCAGATCAGCGCGACGACGAACATCGCCCACTTCCCGATCCACCCCCGCGAGGCATCCCACGAGGCGCCCGAGAACGCCAGAGGCGCGAACACGACCGCGACCAGCAGCAGCGCTTTCCTGACGAGGAGGGACAGCCAGACGATCGCGGCGGCGGTGATTGCGAGGCCGGCCATGAAGATCGTGATGATCGCTCCGACGCCCGGGGCGGCGATGTTGATGCCGACGAGCCCTGCGGCGAGGAGGGCGATTTTGTCGCCCATCGACTCGGTGGTTTCGCCGGCGGCCTGCACGATCCCGATGCATAGCTGGTCGACGACTTCCAGCAGCAGCGCCGTCAGTGTGATGACCACGAACGATCCGAGGACGGACTTCGCCAGGCCGAGCGCGGCGCGGGTGAGTGCGGTGGGGTCGCGGCGGATCAGGCCGGTGATGAGTTGGAGGCAGAAGAAGATCAGCATCACGAAGACCGCGATGCCGAACAGCAGGTTGTAGACGGCGATGTAGCCGGGCTTGGTGACATCCACGAGGGTTGTGGTGTCGAAGACCGACCAGACGGCCTCGAACAGCCACCCGGCGGCGGCACCCATCGCCTGGGCGAGCCAGTCGAACGGGGCCGCGACCAGAGAGGCGGCTCCTTCGCCGACGGCATCGCAGACCGAGGAGATCACGGGAACGTCGCACACGCCCATCACGAACACCAGCTCTCGACGACGACAGTCGGGGTCAGACGGACTGGCCGACGTTCCAGAAGAAGTTGATGAGCGTCACGCTCGCGCCGCAGATCACGGCCGCGCCGCAGGAGACGAGGACGCCGATCTTCCCGCGCGAGGCGAGGTGCGGGTTGGAGGAGTTCGCGCCGAAGCCCCACACGATCGCGGACACGATCAGCGCGAGTACCGACAGGATGAGGCCGATGGTCATCACCGCGCCGACGATGGTGCGCAGTTGGTTGATTCCTGGTAGGCCGTTGGTGTTGGGGTCGATGTTGATGTCCATCGGCACCAGCAGCGGCGCGGACATGACGGTGGTGAGCAGATCGAACACGGTAGGTCTCCTTGGCGACGGGCGGCCCGACCACGGACTCGCAGACGGGGTACACGCGACAGGTGCACCCACAGCCCCTCGGCAGCGGAGACGACGATGCCCACGCCGGTGAGGACGTGGGCATCGAGAGGCTCTGAGTTGTCTTGGCGTCAGAGTTGTTGGCCGAGGTTGAGCAGCCAGTTCATCCAGGCCACGCCGCCTCCGGCGAGGGCGGCGACACCGACGGCGACGAGCACTCCGATTCGGCCTTTGCTGGCGGTGGCGTAGTTGCCGTGGGCCGTGGCGATGGCCCAGACGATGGCTGAGACGATCAGCATGAGGACGGCGACGATGAGGACGAAGGTCAGGAGCGCGCCGACCACGGCGCGCAGGTCTCCGATGCCGCCGAGCCCGTCGAAGTCGGGAAAGACACCCATCGCCGATCACCCTGCTTTCACAGTGACGTGGAGGTGGTCGAAGTGGCCTCCGGTGATGGAGGCGGGGTCGTGCATGCCGCCGCCGTTGTAGGGTCGCCAGCCCTCGGTGTCGCGGGTGACGGACCAGATTTGGCCTTGCCAGATCAGGTACTCGACGCCGAGTGCGTCGGCGTTGTCCTTCATCCAGTTGGTGACCCTCCAGCCGGTGTCGAGCTGTGCCGGGGTGGGTCGCTGGCCGATGCGGTTGCCGAAGGTGATGTCACATGCCCGGCCGAGGGGATGCTCCGACTTGGTGCCGGGGCGCGGTGAGTAGCAGCCCCAGCCGGTGTCGGGGAATGCGGCGAGGGTCTGCTGGTAGAGGTGGAGCATGCGGGCGGTGATCTTGCCTGAGCTGGTGGGATCGTCGACGAGCCGGTCGGGATCTCCATCGACGCCGGTCGGCGTGCCCGCGGTGGCGTTGTTGCAGGCGGCAGGAGACCCGCTGGTCGCCGTCGGCAGGTTCGCGGCCCCGTGCTGGTTGAGCCAGGCGGCGGCGTCGATGGCCTCACCGTTCGTGCCGCCGGGCCGGACCTCGAAGTGCAGATGTGCGCCGGTGCTCATGCCCGAGGAGCCGACATCGCCGATGTGCTGCCCAGCGCTCACGCGGTCTCCGGGACGGACGTGGATGCCGCTCTGCCACATATGGGCGTAGGCCGTGGCGACGGTCTTGCCGTCGATGGTGTGCTCGATGACGATGAGGCCGCCGTACCCGCCGGAGAACTCCGCGACGGCGACGGTGCCGTCGGCGGCGGCGAGGATCGGCGTGCCGTCGGGCGCGGCGAAGTCGGTGCCGGTGTGCATTTTCCGTTCGCCCGTGATCGGGTGCACCCGCATCCCGAACGGCGAGGTCAGCACCCAGGTGCCCTCGGGCAGCGGGAACACCACACGCGACGACAAGACTGCCGGGCCGCCCGCGCCGCTAGCGGCACTGCCGACGTTGGTGAGTGCGGCGAGGATGCTGTCGGCGACGAGCGCATAGTTGCGGTAGCGGTCGGGGAAGGCGGACACCTCGACGGCTTGGGCGGCTTCGCCGGGGTCCATCTGTTGCCAGCCGGGGATGTCGAGCAGGCCGCGCGGTGAGGGGTAGTTCGGTCCGGTCGGCCCGCCGAAGAACGCCCGCGCCTGATAGTTCGGGTCCATCAACTCGGCGACGGTGCCCCACCCGGATTGGGGGCGCATCTGGAACAGGCCGAGGGAGTCGTGGTCGCCGCCGTTGCCGTCGTTCGGGTAGTTCGCCGACTCGGGGTAGGTGCCGGTGTTGGTGAGCATGCGCAGCGTGGACTCGGTGAGCGCGGCCATCAGCGCGATCTTGATTCCGGGCCTGCCCACGTCGGTGAGGCCGTTGCCGACGGCGATGATCGTGGCCGCGTGCGTGAGCCGCTGACGGTTCAGCGTGAAGGTCTCGTCGTTCGCGGTGGTCACGGTGAGCGCGTCCGGGATCGGTCCGAGGTTCACGGTCCCGGCAGGTGTGGCGCAGTACGCGGCGGCGGGGTTCATCAGCACCCCGATCCCGAGGAGTGCTGCGGTGGGGGCGAAGAACAGCAGTGCCAGGGCTGCGATGGCGGCTTTGCGGAACACGACGCCAACCCCTTCAGCGCAGCGGGTTGTCGAGCTGCGACAGCCGCAGCAGATGGCAGGTCGGATAGGTCGGGGCGCAGACGACGAACACGGTGAACGCGACCGGATGCTCGCTGGTGACCGGTTGGCCGTTCCAGACCCCGGCACGATGACGGGTGCCCTCGATCGTGACGGCCGTTGTGCCTGCCGCGAGCTGCCCCGGCTGGGCCTGCGCTACGGCGTCGGCCCAGGCGTCGGGGACGTAGGTGGTGTCGATGGTGAGGTGCTGACGGGTGGCGTACTGCCGCAGCTCGACCCAGGCGTCCCGGGTCGGCAGGTACGCGGCCACGTCGGAGGCCAGCCCGGCTTGCTCGTCTCCGCTGGGGTCCCCAACCGCGAGGATCGCTGAGGTGTAGTCCAGCGGCCACAGTCCCGAGGCCGTGTTCCACGCGAACAGCGTGGACGCGACGCCCTGAGCGAAGGTCTCGGGATTGGCCGAACGCGGAACCGCTGGAACCCGTGGTGGCTGGGGCGTGCTCGGTGCCACGGTCGGCGGTGCCGTCGTGGTCGAGCCGGGCTCCGGGTCATGGTCGGTGCTGGTGCTGTTGCGGGGGCCGGTGAGGAGTCCGTAGACGCCGGCCCCGGCGAGGAGCAGCAGGACGATGCCGGCGGCGATGAGGGCGACGAGTCGGCGACGGTTCCGAGGATCAGTAGGTGCAGGGCTCATGCCGAGCAGGTGCACACCCGACACCCACGTCAACGGTCATAGCGCGCGGAGGCGTGGCCGCTCCGTCGTGCCTTCGCGGGCGGCTCGGAGCGCATCGGCGAACCGGACGGTGCCGTCGGTGGTGGCGAGGAAGTTCTCGAACTGCTCGTCGGTCAACTCGGCGGCGAGCGTGCCGGCGTCGTAGTGGGTCCACCAGTTGGTCAGCTCGCCCCAGGTCTGGATGAACGCCCGCAGCGGGTAGCGGACGGGCTGGCCGTTGTCGGTGACGAGCGGCAACGGCTTGGGTGGGGTGCGCTTGCCCTTCTTGATCGACTTCGCGCGGGCCACGGCCGCTTCGGCGCGAGCGTGCAGTTCGGCCTCGCGCCGCTCCCGCGCGGCGGTGTCGGCGTCGCGGATCGCCTGGTAGATCGGATGCACCGGGTCACCGGCCTCGATCCGTTCCAGCCCGGCCACGGCCTCGGCGCGCAACGTCTCGGGCTGAACGGGGTTGTTGGCGATGTCTTCGAGGTAGCCGATCTTCTCCAACGTCGTGTGCGACGCGCCACCGGGAATCATCGCCGCCGCCTGCTCCCGTGCATCGCCGAGAGCGCTTGACGGTCCCGCAAATTTTGCGGGACCGTCGTTTCCCGGCTGGTTCTCGCTGCTGAACTGGGTCGCACTCTTGCGGCGGGCGGCATCCTCGGCCATGACCTGCTTGATCTCGCGGTAGAGGCCGGCGGCTTCGAGCTGGGTGTAGGGCTTGTGGAGCATGTTGTCGTCCTGCTCGGCGAGGAGCTGCCCGAGCCGGTCGGACAGGCCACTGCGAACCCACACGTTGACGGTGCGCCAGCCGAGCTTCTTGATCGCTGCCAGGCGTCGTGCCCCGCACACCAGCACGCCGTCGATGGTGATCGTGAGCGGTTGCAGCAGGCCGTCGCGCCCGATGGAGGATGCGAGGGCGTCGATGTCGCCGAGGTCGGCGCGGTGCCGGGTGCCGACGAGGATCGAATCGACGGTGCGGTCGAGCTGAATGCTGCCGATCTGCGGCTCGGTCACGACGACTCACCGCCTCCACCGCCCGGCGCGGCCAGAGCGAGCGCGAGGATCAGATCGTCGTCGCGGAGCAGCAGGTCGAGGGTCTCGCCCAGCAGGAGCCGGAGCAGGATGCCGCGACCGCTGGTGGTCGCGACGTAGGCCTGGTGCGGGTTCCCGAGCAGCGCCTTCAGCAGTGCGGCCCAGGAGCGGCGCGGCAGGTCGAGCAGTGCCCGCGCGTGCCGGTCGCGGCGCAGCGCCTCGTAGGCGGACTGGCGGGCGCCCGCCTTCATCAAAGCCCCGCAGACGTGCTCCACGGCGGCCCGTGCCGTGTCGGCTGGCCAGTCGAGCAGGCACAGCATCGCGATGGCGTCCTCGGCCGCCGATCCGGCGGACATGCACGCCTGCGCCGACCCGAGGCTCTCGCGCGGCTCCGGTTCGAGGTCGCTGGGACGCAGGTCGGTGGTGTGGAACGCGGGATGGTAGTCGGCCAGCGCGGCGTCGCGTTCGGAGAACCGTTCGGCATCGTGGAACGCCGAGACGTGCGCGCGGCGGGCCTGGTGCACCGAGCAGAGCAGCCCTTGGGCGCGTTCCTCGTAGACGCAGGTGATCCGCACGGCGTGGGTGATGATCGCCCAAGGATCGTTGGCCTCACGGGTTGAGCGGTACTGCATCGCGTCGAACGCCGCCGTCACTGCCTCCCAGGTGTCGAGCTTGTGCTTCCTCGCCAGAGCGCGGTACTTGTCGGCGGCGAACTCCATCAGGTCGCGAGCCACCGGGTCGTGAACCCAGGCATCCTCGCCGCCCTCGGCGAGGCGTTTGAGCAAGGAGCGCAGGCCCTCGCCGGTGGTGAAGTCCTCAGCCCCAAAGGCCGTCGGCTCGGTGCTGGTGCTGGTGCGGGTTGGTGTGGTCATGGTGTCGGCACCTCCTGGCAGGCAGGTGCGCACTCGCTCCCACGCGCGCGTCCTGCATGCCGATGCCGTCGCAGCCATGACCTCTCACCACCGTCAACTCATCGAGGCCCCGGAGCGGGACACCTGCGAGGCAGGTGCGGTGCTGCGCCCGAACGCGGAGATCGGCGGCAGCCGACGGGCACGGTCCCCGAGACGACGAACGCCGGTCCCTATCGGGGTGCGAGTGCGACGTGTGAGCTCGGCCTGGAAGTCGAGGCCACGGCCGGCGGCGTGCGCGGAGTGCCGGGCAATCAGGTCGGTGGGGCGCACCCACTCCACGCCGCGACCGCGAACGAGCGCGTGCTGCTTGTCGTCGCGGGCGACCTGCGCGGCCCGCACCGCTTCCGGCGTGCTCGTCGCCTCGACCGGTTCGGGGCGCTCTCGCGGCTCCTCGGGCACGAGGAGTGCGGGATCGGGCCTCGCGGGGTCGTTCTGTTGCGGGTTGTCGGTGGTGTTCATGGGGTCGTCTCCTCCCGCTCGTCGGCGGTGTCGGTGGTGTCAGTGAGGTGCGCGACGGCGAACCAGCGGCCCACGGTCGAGGGATGCACCCCGAGTTCGCGGGCGATCCGCTTGTTCGACCAGCCCGCCTCGCGCAGCTCCCACCCCAGCGCCCGCCGATCCGCCATACCGTCGTCGTGACGGGTCGGCTCTGCCTCGCCAGATGGCAGGGCTGGCATCGTCTCCGCAGTCGCTGTCGAGAACGAGTCGGCGGCGGTAGGTTCCGCATGGGGGTCGGTAGTGCGGGTGAGGATCACAGTCAGGTGCGTGATGGCCAGCAGCACGACGGGCGGCACCGCTGCGACTGATGCGGCGAGCATCCGTGGCACGTCGGCGTCTGCGGCGACGACGGCGTGAATGGCGTTCGCTGTCACTGAGACGAGCGCGCCGCCGACCAGCAGCGCCCACGGATACCAGGCCGAGCGTTGCCCGGCGAGGGCGACGACGGCGACCGTGGCGACGACGATGATGCCGTCCACGATCAGCGGCCACGCCCACGCTTGCCCCGATCCGATCCCGGAGCGAGCGGCCAGATCGGCCAACGACGTGAACGACAGCCAGAACGCCCCGGCGGCGATGAACACCGTCCCCGCGACCGCCGTCATAGCGGCCCAGCGCCGCCCCTCCGATTCACGCCTCACAGCCCCGCCCTCCCCAGCGCTGCGGATGGTGGGCTCGCCGAACGACCGAACCAGCGACCCGCGTTCCGGCTCCGGCCGTCTGACGCGGTCTCGGATGCGGGCTGAATGGCTCGGTAGGCAGAGCGCACGGTCGTGGTTGTCTCGCGATCACCCAGACCCGCCGACTGTGCCGCAGCACCCAAGGCATCGAGCGCGTCGGCGGGCGAGACGCCGTTCTCGGCGAGGCGACAGGCAGCCCAGAACAGGCCCCGGTTCCGCTCGCCCTCACCCCGCCCGGCGACCCACGCAGCCAACCGCTCAGATTCCATATCCATCGAGCCGCTGCTGGGACGTGGTGGGGCGACGGGGCGCGGGTCGAGAAAGTCCCGCAGACGGGCCGCCTCCACCGCGCCGACCGAGTGCGCGGCGATGTCCGCGACCTCGTAGAGCTTCACATTGCCGTCGATGATTCGCCGGGATGGCGGGGCAATGATGTAGCCGCCGTCGCCCCGGAAATCGACACCCGCAGCGGCTGCCTGCCACGAACGCTGCTCGCTGCCTGGTGTCGCCGGGAAGTACACGTGCGCGCCACCGGTGGGCGTGCGCACCAGCAGACCCGCGCCATCGACGAGTCCCGCGTCGGTGGCGCGCTGGTACGCCGCGCGGCCGTCGTGGGGGCCGTGGACATCGACATCGACGACGACAACGCCGGATGGAGCGCCGGTCGGGATGCCGATGTTCGCGTTCGGTGTGCGCGACCACCACGCGGCAACCTGTTCCGGGTCGCTGCTCGCGTCGAGGAACCCACGGCGGGTCAGCGGACGTTTCCCCTCGACGACGCACGGGAACACGGGCACGCCAGCCGCCGCGAGGCTCCGCGCAGCCAAGGTCAGGCGTGGGGAGCGATCCACGCGGATGAGCGCCGCCAGGACATCGAATGGCTGGGGCATCACAGCCCCCGCCCTGCCAGCACCGGCGCAGCACGCGGAAGATCGGTCTCCATCGCAGGCGCTGCCGTGCGGGAGGTGCGCGGACTGGGAGTGTCGCGTTCAAGGCCGGGCGGAGTGCCGTCGCCGACCTGGAGCGTGTCGAGCTGGTCGAGGATGGCCAGCGCGGTCTTCCGCACCCGTTCACCGGTGGCCTGCACCACCTGGACGGGCTCTTGGCCGTCCACGCGGGCGGCCCAGGTCGAGACGTACGGGATCGTGTACCCGGCGGTGTCCATGCCGTGCGCGGCACCGATCATCAGCGCGACGGATTCGGCTTCGACCTCGCGGATGCCGCGATGCTGCCGCGCTTCCTCGTCGTCGGGATCGTGCATCACCACGTGTGCCAGCTCATGGGCGAGGGTCTTGACCTGCGCGGCAGGGTCCATGTTCTCCCGCACCGCTACCGCCCGCGCCTCGTAGTCGGTCATGCCGTTCGCGCCGGAGATCATCCCCTCGTGCGGCACTCGCAGTACCTCGAACCCTGCGCCGCGAATCTGCCCGGCCAGCCCGTCCCACAGCCCCGAGGGTGCTTCACCTTCCAGCAGCGTCGGAGCGGGGGGAACTGGCAGCGGTTCGCCGTCGGTCTGCGAGGCATCCCACACGTAGGCCGGTCGCGCTCCGACCATCCGCGAGCGCACGACCTCGTTGACCTTGTGCTTCTCGCGCGGCCCCAAGCGACGCCAGGAGTTCGGATCGGCAGGATCGGACGAGGCGAACCGGCCCGTCACGGGCGCGAAGATCATGTAGCCCGGCTGGCCCTTCATCACCTGCCGCCCGAGCCCCTGCCACTGCCGGTATCCGGCGACCAGGGTCGGGAAGGGTTCGGGCACGCGACCGGCCTCGAACGCGGCCTCGTGCTGCACCCAGATCAGCATCGTGTTGTTGAACGAGCGCGACCGGAACCGTGCCGCGAAGGCCAGCGCCTGCCGCCAGTCGTCACCCGAGACCAGCGACTCGACCGCGCCGGTCAGCTTCTCGTGCAGCTCGTCGAGCTTCGCCTCTCGCGCCGCGCGGGCGTCCTCGTTCGATGCCATGCTCCGGCCTCCTCTTCGGCGGGCCGCGCCAAGGTTGCGCGCGGCGGTACACCTGGCAGGTAGGCGCGAACACCCGCGCCCGGATCGTGAGCTGGACATCGTTCACCTCCTTGAGGCAGCCCGAGCCGAGACCGGAACCGAACATTGAGCATGCTCAAAATGTCCCGGAGTCCTGTTCTAACACCGACCTTTGAGCATGCGCAAGCCTTGATTTGTGCATGCTCAACGACTACGGTTGAGCATGCACAACCACCCTCCGGGTGGATCACATGGATGCCTTGCCCGTCGCGAAGGGAAGGGGGTCACCGTCATGACCGAAGACGAGAGTCAGGCTGCGGCCGAAGACCTCGCCAAGCGTCTGCGGCTCCTGATGGATGTCGCCGTCGCCGAGTCTGGCACTGAGCCGACCTACTCGCAGATCGCGGACTTCCTCCATGAACGAGGCACCAACCTGTCGCGGTCGCGCTGGACGTACATGGTCAACGGCCACCGCTACGTCCAAGACCCCGCCGTGTTCGAGGGTCTGGCGGCGTTCTTTGACGTGGACGCCGCTTTCCTGCTCGGCGAGGACTGTGCGGCCACTCCCGAGAAGGTCTCCGCGCAGCTCGATCTGGTTCGGTCCATGCGGGCAGCGAAGGTGAAGTCCTACGCGGCGCGCACCCTCGGCGACATCTCGCCGAAAGCACTCCACGCCATCACCAAGTTCCTGGACGAGGAAATGACACATATGCCCGAGCACTGACCGGTACCGCGCGACACGGAGCCGCCACCGGTCCTGCTCCCCACAGACAAGGGGCGAACCGTGAATATCGAACAGACCGTATCGGCGGCCGTCGCGGGCCTTCAGCTCGGCAGCACCTTCACCTTCGACGACCTCCGCGACACCGTCCAAGACCGGCGGCGCCGCCGGCTCCGCGTCGTCGAGCTCGCAGACCTCGACGCCCACGACGGCCTCTGTGCGGCCTTGATCTCCACCGACGCCGAAGACTTCGTGCTCCATGCCCGCAGCGACTCCGCGCTGCACCGTCAGCAGTTCGTGCTCCACGAGCTTGCCCACATGATCCTTGGCCACTGCGACGGCGACGACTGCGCTGTCGAGGAAGTCTTGCTGCCCACATCCCGCCGTACACCCGCGCGCGCCTGCTCAGTCGGCAAGACCTCGACAGCGAAACCGAGATCGCCGCAGAGTCCCTCGCCGACCGGCTCGCCGCCGGCATCCGAGGGGCGGTGTTCGCCGAATCGGCCTACTCGGAGGTCTTCGGATGATCCAGACGCTCGTCGCGACGCTCATGTGGGCGCTCGTGGCGAGCCTGCTCATCTTCCGCCGCAAACGCACCGACCGAAGCGTCACCTACGCCGCCCTCACCATTGCTATCGCGATGACGCTGAACGTCGATGGCGTCTACACGGTCGTCGATCCGCTCCTCGGCGGCACGAACATCGCGACGCTGATCGCGGACGCCCTGCTGATGACCGGGCTGTTCTTCCTCGGGCGCGGCGTCATGAAGTCCGGAGAGTACCGGCCCAGGCTCGTCCGCGCCGTCGTCAGCGCACCCGTCCTGCTCATCGCGCTGCTCGCGATCACCGCATCGTTCCTGTTCATCGACCGCGGCACCACGACCACGCGATTCATGAGCGACCTCGGCGCACAGCCAGCAGCAGCGGTCTACTCGATCATCAACTTCAGCTACGGAGCACTCGTCATCGCAACGATGCTCGTCCTCGCCGCGCGGCAGTATCGGCACAGCACCGG
Organism: Micrococcales bacterium; assembly: GCA_021287075.1. Lineage (GTDB taxonomy): Bacteria > Actinomycetota > Actinomycetes > Actinomycetales > Dermatophilaceae > JAJTBD01. The sequence goes on from JAJTBD010000009.1 coordinate 113,475, forward strand.
CATCCAGCGCCTCCCCGCCGCGCTGCTCAGCCTGGGATCGGCGTTCGGTGTCACGCTCTGCCTCGCCGTGATCGTCATGGACATCGCCCACACCGCCGGTTACCTCGGCCTCATGCACGCCATCCAGTCCGCCTACGATCCGCTCTCGGTTCTCACGTTCGCGTTCCTCTGCGCCGGGTTCGCGGTCCAGCCCGCCGTCCGCCGCTCCCAGCACCGCTCCCGGCGTCGGCACACCATCGCGTACACAGCGCAACTGGAACCGCTATGGCATCGGGCAACGCGTGCACGGCCCGGGCTGAGCCAGGCCGACCCCCTGGCCGCCAACAACGAAGACCCCGAAGGGCACCTCCACCGAGTGATCGTCGAAATCCGCGACGCGATGATCGACCCCCGAGTCACCTTCAACATCAGCACCGACGACCGCGACCTACTCGACCGCGCCGAGAGCCACCTCGTCGGAAACGACACCGCCGTCACAATGACCTTGCCTGTTCCCAACGTTGAGGAGCGCGGAGCGTGATCGGCCGCATCGCTCTCGGCGGCGGGATCGCGGCGGCAGCGACCGCCGGGGTCGGGTGGGTCATCGCGCGACGACTCAACGCACCCGTCGGCCCACGCACGTTCGACTTCACCGTCCGCGGAGTCGAGCACGCCGACGACGGCGACCTGATCGTGCTCGATCGAACCGAGCCGACCACCGCGCACGGCATCTACAACCTCTGGTTCGAGCACGGCGGCTGGGCGCAGCTCTCGCCCGAGACCATCGATCGCGGCCCCACTCGCATCGCCCGCAGGATCACCGGCACCACACCAGACTTCACCCCGAAGGTCGGCGACCATGCCTCCTGGAGCGGCATCTACTACGCCACCCCAGCTGACGCCGGACTCCACGCACGCGACATCACCATCACGACCCCCGCAGGACCATGCCCGGCCTGGCGCATCGACGGCGACCCTTCGACCTGGGCCATCCACATTCACGGTCTTGGCAGCATCCGCGCCGGCACCCTGCGCGGCGTCCTCGCCGCAACCGAGCTCGGGTACGCCTCCCTCGTCGTCAGCTACCGCAACACCGCAGAAGGCCCACGAGTCGGCACCGGGCGATCAACCCTCGGCGATACGGAGATGGCCGACGTTGACGAGGCCATCGGATACGCAGTTCGGCGTGGAGCGCAGCGAATCGTGCTTTTCGGCTGGTCGATGGGTGCCGCGATCGCCCTCCAGCTTGCCGACCACCCACGACATCAGGGGCTGATCGCCGCGCTCGTGCTCGAATCACCCGTCCTCGACTGGGCCGAGGTCATCAAGACGAACTGTGTTCGCAGCGGACTGCCCGCAGCAGTCGGGTACCTCGCGATCCCGTGGCTCACCGTCACCCCGCTGGCGCGCGCAGTTGGCTTGCCGGGCAGCATCCCGCTCCGCTCCTTCAACTGGACCGCACGAACCGCAGACCTCGCGACGCCGACCCTGATCCTCCACGGCACGCGAGACGACTCCGTGCCCGTCCGGCTCTCACAAGCACTCCGAGACGCACACCCGGACCTCATCAAACTGGAGACCTTCGACGCCGGCCACACCCTCTGCTGGAACACCGACCCTGACCGGTGGCAGGACGCAGTGGCCACCTGGCTCAAGGCGCGTGTCCCGCGCTGATCGGTCAAGCGGAGCGGCCGCCCTCGGCACCCATCTCGTTCGGCCACGCCCGGAGAAACCCAACTCAAGCCGTACCTCCGCCGATATCATCGTGAGTGTTGGCCTGCCTGGGCCATAGAGCGAGGGAGGACCAACGTGGCTGAGCCGTGGCTGTCCGCAGACGACATCGCCGCCCACCTCGGGGTCACCAAAGACACCGTCTACACCTGGATCGCCGAGAAGGCCATGCCCGCCCACAAGGTCGGACGCCTCTGGAAGTTCCAAGCCAGCGAGATCGACGACTGGGTGCGACGAGGCGGTGCCGCCGCCGACTCCGAACCCTCCCCGCCAGGGTGAGCGCTTCGCTCACTCCGAGCCGCCGCTGACACTTTGTCGGTGGCACCACATATCCTGATCCACTGCCCAAAATCGGAAGGAGGCACCTCGTGACAGAAGCGACGACCGACGCGACATTGACGCTCGCAACGCTGCGTGCGGGCCAACGCCTCCGTGGCCTGGTGCCCGGGCAGACGGTCACCCTGATCGCCATCGACCCCATCGACACCGAGCTGTTCGAGGTCTTCTACCGCGACGACTCCGGCCGCAGCGGCGCACGCGCGATCACCGACGCCGACGCGGCACGCTTCGAGATCGCGGGCGACTTCGACTCCGCTCCCGCCTACGACGCCGACCCCGACGAGTTCCGACTCGCCGCCGAGGCGCTGCGGATCAAGTACGCAGCGCTGTACGACCCGATGGTCGCGGTCAACAGCTCAGACGTTGACCCCCTGCCGCACCAGATTCGCGCGGTCTACGAGGAACTGCTGCCGCGCATCCCGCTGCGGTTCCTGCTGGCCGACGACCCCGGCGCGGGCAAGACCATCATGGCCGGGCTGTACCTGAAGGAGCTGATCCTGCGCTCGGACTGCGAGCGCGCGATCATCGTCGCGCCCGGCGGGCTCGTTGAACAGTGGCGCGAGGAACTGAGCCAGAAGTTCGACCTGCGCTTCGAAATCTTCAGCCGCCAGATGATCGATGACGCCCAGGGCCGCAACGTCTTCGCCGAGCACCCGTTCCTGATCGCCCGCATGGACCAGCTCTCCCGCAGCGAAGACCTGACCGAGCAGCTCAGTGAGGTCACCTGGGATGTTGCCGTCGTTGACGAGGCCCACCGCATGTCCGCCCACTACTCGTCCTGGGCGGGCGAAGTCGATGAGACCAAGCGATTCAAACTCGGACGCCTGCTGTCGGAGACCGCGCACAACTTCCTGCTGATGACCGCGACCCCACACGCGGGCAAGGAAGAGGACTTCCAGCTATTCATGTCGCTACTGGATCGCGACCGCTTCGAGGGCCAGTACCGGCAAGGCGTGCACCGCACCGACACCGACGGCCTGATGCGCCGCATGGTGAAGGAAGACCTGCTCACCTTCGAGGGCAAGCCCCTGTTCCCCGAACGCAAGGCCTACACCGTCGAGTACGAGCTGAGCCCGGCCGAGCGAGACCTCTACGAACAGGTCACCGACTACGTCCGCACCGAGATGGGACGCGCCGAGCGGATCGCCCAGGCCGGGGACAAGAAGCGCGGCAACAACGTCGGGTTCGCCCTCACCGTGCTGCAACGCCGCCTCGCCTCCAGCCCCGAAGCGATCCTGCGATCCCTGGAACGACGCCAGCAGCGCCTCGACACAAAACTGCGTGACATGCAGCGCATCACCGACGACGCACGCTTCAGCACCTCCCTCTCGACCCACATCGACGAATGGACCACCGGCAAGACCACCCTCGACTTCGGAAGCGACGCGCTGCCCGCGTTCTCGGTCGATGACTTCGAGGACTTCGACGAGGAAACGACCGACCAGGAACGCGCCCAGTTCGAGGAACAAGCGGACCAGGTTGTCGATCTCGCCACGGCCGCGCAGACAATCCCCGAGCTGCGGGCCGAGATCGCGATCCTCGAAGACCTCATCAAAGTAGCCCGGCGCGTCCGGCTGCAAGACGATGACAAGAAGTGGGTGCAGCTGCGCACCATCCTCGACGAACAGCTCCTGACCCACGACGGCTCCGGCGAGGCTCGCAAGATCATCATCTTCACCGAGCACCGCGACACCCTCGACTACCTGCAAGCCAAGATCACCGCCCAGTTCGGCCGCGCCGATTCGGTCATCACCATCCACGGCGGCACCCGACGCGAAGACCGCAAGCTCGCCCGCGAACGCTTCACCCACAACCCCGACACCGTGGTCCTGCTCGCCACGGACGCCGCCGGGGAAGGTCTGAACCTTCAACGCGCGCACCTGATGGTGAACTACGACCTGCCCTGGAACCCGAACCGCATCGAGCAGCGCTTCGGCCGCATCCACCGCATCGGCCAGCGCGAGGTCTGCCACCTGTGGAACATGGTCGCCAGAGACACCCGCGAGGGCGACGTGTTCACCCGGCTGCTGGCGAAGATCGACCAGATGTCGATCGCCTACAACGGCAACCTGTTCAACGTGCTCGGCGACGCCGACGCCTTCCAAGAGCGGTCGCTGCGTGACCTGCTGATCGAGGCAATCCGCTACGGCGACCAGCCCCAGGTCAAGGCCAAGCTCGACCGGATCATCGACGCCGGCGTCTCCCACGGCCTCGACGAGATGCTCGCCGAGCGCGCGCTCCACCCCGAGATGTTCTCCGCCCTCAACCTCGACGAGGTGCGGGCACGGATGGAGAAGGCCCGCGAACGACGCCTCCAGCCCGGCTACATCGCTGCCTTCTTCCTCCCCGCGCTCACACGGCTCGGCGGGCGCATCCGCAAGCGAGAGAACGGACGCTACGAGATCACCCGCGTCCCGGCCCGCGTCATCGACACCGCGCGTCGCCTCAATCGGTGGGCACCCGTCGCTGAGCAGTACGAGCGCATCACTTTCGAACTCTCACGCATGCACCCCGACGGGCTCGCCGACGCCGCCCTCATCGCACCGGGCCACCCGCTGCTGCACGCCGTGATCGAGGCAACCATCGACGACCTCGGCCCCACCCTCAAGCAAGGCACGGTGCTGGTCGACCGGCGCACCAAGCAGACCGACGCGCCGATGCTGATGTTCAGCGTCGAGCAGCGCATCGAGAATACGGCTGCCGATGCCGACACGGTTTCTCATCACTTCGACTACCCGCTCCTCGAACAAGACGGCACCGTCACAGTTTCCGCTGCACCCCCGTACCTCGACTATGACCGACCGGACTCGACTGAGACCGAAGCCGTGGCTGAGATCGCGGGCGGCGACTGGGCGCGGCAGAACCACGAGAAGCTCGTGCGTGCCTGGGCCTACCGCGAGGGGCTCCAGCCCCGGATGGACGAGATCAAGACCCGCCTCGACATCGAGACCGCGCGGACCCGAGCGCAGGTGAAGGATCGCCTGCTGGCCGAGATCAACCACTGGGATCGAGAGCACAACCGCCTCGAAGCCCTCGAACGAGGAGGCACCGTCGGCCGGCTCCGCGCCGAGACCGCGCTCGTACGTGCCCGGCAGCTCGATGAACGCCTGAGCCACCGGCTCGAACAGCTCGACGAGGCCACCAACCTTGTCGCTGTACCCGCCGTCATCCGCGGCGCCGCGCTCGTCATTCCGAGCGCTCTCCTCGTGACCGATGCCGAGCCTGAAGCGCAGACCTTCGCACGCCAGACCGAAGAAGTCGAGCGTCGGGCAGTCGGTGCGGTGCTCGCCGCCGAGCGAGCACTCGGACGCGAACCTGTCGAGATGCCGCGCAATAACCCCGGCTACGACATCCAGTCCACCGACCAGAGCGGCTTCGTCCACTACATCGAGGTCAAGGGCCGCATCGAGGGCTCCGACACCTTCACCATCACCACCAACGAGATCACGTTCGCCCAGACCCAAGGCGACCGGCACCGGCTTGCACTGGTCGAGGTCTCGACCAACGGTGCCGCCAACGACCAATTGCGCTACGTGAGCGACGCCTTCACCCACCTTGAGCCATCCGCGACCACCCGTTCCTACAACGAGGTCTGGCGCGACTACTGGGAGCGCGGAGGACCACCGCGATGACCCACCCCACCGACAACAACCAGCCCAATGCCAGCGAGAGAAGCCCCGTGACCACCGCACCCAAGAAGAAGCTCATCGAAGTCTCGCTGCCGCTCGAAGCAATCAACGCAGAGGCTTCGCGTGAGAAGTCGATCCGACATGGACACCCCTCGACGCTGCACCTGTACTGGGCACGCCGACCACTCGCTGCCGCGCGGGCCGTGCTTTTCGCGCAGTTGGTTGACGACCCGTCGTCCAGGCCGGACGAGTTCCCTACGGTCGAATCACAGGACGCAGAGCGAGCACGCCTCCATGCGTTGATCGAACGACTCGTCGTGTGGGAGAACAGCAACGACGAGACCCTCCTGCGCCAAGTCAGGGAAGAGATTCGCAAGAGCAACCAGGGCGAGTTACCCGCCGTCGTGGACCCCTTCGCCGGTGGCGGGGCTATCCCTCTGGAGGCCCAGAGGCTCGGGCTTGGAGCACACGCCAGCGACCTCAACCCGCTCGCTGTCCTTATCAACAAGGCGCTCATCGAGATACCACCCAAGTTTGCCGGTCTCCCGCCGGTGTTCCCAGGAATCGCTGAGACGCGCAACGGTTGGAGCCACGCCGAAGGACTTGCCGAAGACGTCCGCAACTATGGCGAATGGATGCGCGACCAAGCGCGCCAACGGATCGGTCACCATTACCCGCAGGTCAAGGCCGCAGACGGCACTAGGCGCACAGTCATCGCCTGGGTCTGGGCACGTACAGTCAAGAGCCCCAACCCTGCCAACCCCATCGAGGTGCCTCTCGTGCGGTCTTGGTGGCTAAGCAAAAAGAAGGGCAACGAAGCCTGGGTTCACGCCGAGGTTGTCGACGGACAAGTCCGCTACGAGGTCCGCAACGACAACGCCGGCCCCACAGGAGACGAGGACGGCACCGTAAGCCGACGAGGCGCCGTAGCCATTGATGATGGCACGCCAATTGACCTCAAGTACGTCCGCGCTGAAGCGCGTGAGGGGCGCATGGGCGCCCATCTGATAGCGATCGTCGCAGAGGGCGACCGTGGTCGGCTCTACCTCACTCCACCCATGGAACACCAAGAGGCTGCAAGTGTCCCGCGCCCAGAATCGGCCCCTATGGGCTCGTTGCCGCCGCACGGTCTGCAGCCTGCGAACCCGCAGACTGTTCGTATCTATGGGTTCAACGAGTGGTCTGACCTGTTCACTAATAGGCAACTCACTGCCCTCACCACCCTTAGCGACATGGTCGGAGAGGTACGCGAGAGGGCGCTTCAAGATGCCCTCGCGGCAGGGCGTGACCACGGGGTGAGGCTTGAAGACGGGGGCGTGGGTGCCAAGGCGTACGCCGATGCCATCGCCACATATATTGGCCTCGCCGTCAGCAGGATGACCGACTACAACTCGTCGTTCACAGGCTGGAATGTTACCCGTGAGGGCACGCGCGGGGTCTTCGCACGGCAGGCGATACCGATGGTTTGGGACTACGTCGAGGTAAACCCACTGTCCGACTCATCCGGAAACTTCGTCGGGCAGACGGACTGGATCACTCGGGTTCTGCGACGCCTCCCTGGCGCGCGCGAAGGAATCGCGTTGCAGCAAAACGCGATGGCTCGCGAGTATTCAGGGCTCGTTGTATCGACTGATCCGCCGTACTACGACAACATCGGCTATTCGGACCTGTCTGACTACTTCTACGTTTGGCTCCGGCGTTCCCTGCAGGACGTGCAGTCCAGAACGGTCGGGACGATGCTCACCCCGAAAAGCGAGGAACTGGTCGCCAACCCCCATCGGCACGGCGGCAAGAGCGGCGCGGAAGAGAGGTTCATCCAAGGGTTCAACTCGGTCTTCCACCGGATCCGAGAAGACGCGAACCAAGTGGTACCCATGACCGTCTACTACGCCTACAAACAACAGGACACCAGAGACACCGGAACATCCTCGACCGGCTGGCACACTCTCCTCGACGGACTCATCGAAGGAGGCTGGGAGATCACCGCCACGTGGCCCCTGCGGAGCGAACGCGGCGGCCGGATGCTCAGTGTCGGCACCAATGCTCTCGCATCCTCGATCGTCCTTGCCTGCCGGCCACGGCCGACAAGCGCACCGGCGACGACACGGCGCGCCTTCGTTGCGGCGCTAAAGACCGAACTCCCTGAAGCGCTACGAACACTTATCCAGGGCTCGATCGCGCCGGTTGACCTTGCGCAGGCAGCGATCGGTCCAGGCATCGCCGTCTTCTCCCGTTACTCACGAGTGAGGGAGGCCGACGGGTCTGATATGAGCGTGAAGGATGCACTCCTCCTCATCAACTCGACTCTTGATGAGGTGATCGGCGAGCAGGAGTCTGACTTTGATCCCGACACTCGGTTCGCCGTGAAGTGGTATCGCCAGTACGGGTGGACACAGGAGAACTCGGGCATCGCCGATCAGCTCGCGCGTTCATCCGATACCTCGATTGGCGCGATGGAACGAGGCGGCATCTTCGAGGCGAAGGGCGGCAAGGCGCGCTTGTTGCCGCCTTCCCGATTGGAGGGAGAGTGGGATGCAGTAGCCGACGAGCGCGTCAGCGTCTGGGAGGCGACTATGCGTCTGGCCGCGCTGATGGCGAAGGATGGCGCCGACAAGGTGGCAGAGCTTCTGCCATCGGTGCAGACGCGTGTGAACTTGGATGCGGTGAAGGAGTTGGGCTTCCTGCTGTTCCATGAGGCCGAGAAGAAGAAGGATACGAAGGACGCGATCCTGTTCAACGGTCTGGTGAGCGCCTGGGGTGATGTGAATGAGCAGGCGCGTAAGTACGCCTCGACTCCGCGCTCTTCGCAGCAGGAGTTCGACTTCGACGAGGACGAGGATTAAGTCATGCCCGGAAAGCGAGATCAAGCCCAGAGCCGCGGCGCAGCCGCGCGCCGCTCTGGCGCAGACCTGACTCCGTTCCGGGCCATCGCAGAGTCGGTCAGCGCCGGTGGTGGTGAGCTCGTCGATCAGGTGTCGGCTCTGATTGAGCAGGCGCAGGCGTTCGCGGCCACTCAGGTGGACGCGACGCTCACTCTCCGGAACTGGTACATCGGCCGCTTGATCGACGTGGCCGTGCTGCGCGAAGGACGCGCCGGGCACGACCAGGAACTTGTTGCGTCGCTGGCGCAACAACTGACCTCGCGGTACGGCCGAGGCTACGACCGGACCAACCTGTACCGGATGGTGCGGTTCTCCCAGCAGTTCACCGAGCCCGAACTTGTTGCGTCACTGGCGCAACAAGTTAGCTGGACCCACTTCCGCGAGCTGCTCCCGCTCGCAACCGACGACGCGCGAGCCTTCTACGTGAAGGAGATCATCGACCGCCACCTCAGCGTCCGTGACCTGCGCTACGCCATCTCCCGCAAGGCGTTTGAGCGCCGAGAGATTGCCGACTCCCAGATTCCCAAGGGATCGGCGGTCCCGCTGGATGCCTTCCGCGACCCGGTGCTGTTGGACATGCTGGGGCTGGCCGACACCTTCTTGGAGCGCGACCTCGAAGCGGCTCTGCGGCACGACATGGAGGCGTTCCTGTTGGAGGTTGGTCGCGGGTGGGCGTTCGTCGAACGTCAGAAGCGGATGACGTTCGATGGCGATGACTACTACCTCGACCTGCTGTTCTACTCCCGCCCGCTGCGTCGGCTGATCGCGGTGGAGTTGAAGGTTGGGAAGTTCAAGCCGAGCTACCAGGGGCAGATGAACTTCTACCTGAAGTGGCTGGACCGGCACGAACGCCAGGCAGACGAGAACCCGCCCATCGGCCTCATCCTGTGTACCGAGGCGAGCCGTGACCAGATCGAGCTGCTCGAACTGCACAAGGACGGGATCGTGGTCGCGGAGTATTGGACGACGCTCCCGCCGAAGGCGGAGCTCCAGGCCCGTATCCAGACGGTCTACCGGGAGGCGCAGGAGCGGATCGCCCGCAGGCAGCTAACCGCAGCGGCGGAGGAAGACATTGATGAGTAGGGATTGGCCGGCGCTGGATGCGGCCTCGGGGCAGTAAGTAGTGGGTTCTAGGAGACAACGATGGCGATGAACAACCGAGATCGAGTGGGCAAGGCGTTCGACCTGCTCTCCGAAGGGCTCCTGGACGAGGTCGATGAGGTGATGACGCGGGCCTACAAGACTGCTGACTGGCCGGCCGCGTGGGCGAAGGAGGATGCCCAGCGCCGGGGCGGGACGCTGCGCACGCTGACCAAGCACGACGTGCAGGTCCAGCTCCGCGCGATCACCGAGCAGGGCTACCACTTCAAGGACGTGCTCTCCCGTGCGCAGCAAGGCTTCGCATCCGAACTGCGCGAGACCCGGAACCTGTGGGCGCACAACGAACCCTTCAGCTCCGACGACGCATCGCGTGCCCTGGACACGATTGAGCGGCTGCTGCACGCGGTCGGTGCGGTCGATTCCGCCGAGGACGTGCGCAAGCTGCGCGTCGATCTGCAGCGGACGGTGTTCGAGGATCAGACCCGCAAGCAGGTCAAGCGTACGAAGGTGTCGCTCGAACCTGGCTCCGGTCTGCGTCCGTGGCGTGAGGTGATCCGTCCCCACGATGACGTGGCGCGCGGCGCGTTCACCGCGTCGGAGTTCGCGGCCGACCTGCACTTGGTTCACACGGGGCAGGCAACCAGCCCCGAGTACGGCGATCCGGTCGAGTTCTTCACCCGCACCTACCTCACCGAGGGCTTGCGTGACCTGCTGTCACGCGCACTGCGCCGCCTGAACGGCGAAGCCGGCGCCAGCCCGGTGGTGAACCTTCAAACCAACTTCGGTGGCGGGAAGACCCACTCGATGCTGGCCCTCTATCACCTGTTCAGCGGTACTCCGGTCAAGGACTTCCCGCAGGAGCTTCAGGAACTCATCGCCGCGAACGGCAACACCGACCTCGGCTCACTCGATGTCCGACGGGTCGCCCTCGTCGGCACCTACTTGAAGGCTGGATCGCCGATCGTCAAGGACGATGGCACCGAGGTGCGCACGCTGTGGGGTGAACTCGCCTGGCAGCTCGGCGGGCGTGAAGCCTATGACCTGATCGCCGAGGACGATCGCGCGGGCACCAACCCCGGTGAAGCGTTGCGCACTCTGATCGTGCGCTACTCGCCGTCGCTGATCCTGATCGACGAGTGGGTGGCCTACGCCCGCCAGCTCGTGACGGACAAGGAACTCCCGTCCGGTTCGTTCGAGACCCAGTTCACCTTCGCGCAGTCCCTGACCGAGATCGTGCGTTCGGTGCCGGGCGTGATGCTCGTGGTCTCCATCCCGGCATCCGACACTGGCACCGAGGGACGAGGCAGCGACATCGAGATTGGCGGCGCGAACGGGCAGCTTGCGCTGGAGCGCCTCCAGAACGTGATCCGTCGCGTCGCGGACCAGTGGCGGCCGTCGAGCAAGGACGAGTCGTTCGAGATCGTCCGCCGACGGTTGTTCCAGGCGCCGAACGCCGACGGACTCACGACCATCTCGGCTGTGGCGCGCAGTTTCACGAACCTGTACCGCAACAACACCGCGCTGTTCCCGCGCGATGCGGCATCGCCGAACGACGACTACGAGAAGCGCATCCGCGCTTCCTACCCGCTGCACCCCGAACTGCTGGACCGGTTGTATGAGGACTGGTCGACGCTCGAACGGTTCCAGCGCACCCGTGGCGTTCTGAAGCTCGTCTCCTCGATCGTGCACGAGCTGTGGGCATCCAACGACGCCTCGCCACTGATCCTGCCCGGCAACGTGCCACTGGATGCGACGACCGTGAACACGGACCTGACGCAGTACCTCGAAGACCAGTGGAAGCCGATCATCGACTCCGACATCGACGGCCCAGGCTCGACCGCGCAGCAGATCGACCTCGACCGCCCCAACCTCGGCCAGCGGTTCGTCACCCAGCGCATCGCCCGCACGATCTTCATGGGCGCGGCACCTCGGATCAAGAGCACCCGCAAGGGGCTCGACAAGCAGTACCTCTGGCTCGGCACCGCGGTTCCCGGCGACACCCTCGGGAACTTCGGCAGCGCCGTCGAGCTGCTTGCCCAGCGTTCGACCTACTTCTACGAAGAGCAGGGCCACTACTGGTTCGACACCCAGCCCTCAGTCACGAAGACGGCGAACGACTACGCCGAACGGCTCCGGGAGGATGTCGAGACCGTCTGGAACGAGATCACCCGCCGGCTTCAAGGAGAGGAGCGCGTGCGCGGCGTGTTCGACCGGGTCCACATCGCCCCGTCGTCGTCCGCCGACATCCCTGACCTCGAAGACACGCGCTTGGTGATCGCGCACCCGCGGCACGCCCGTCGCAAGCAGGACGGTGCTGACTCTGCCGCGCATGCGTGGGTCCGAGAAGCTATCGAGTGCAAGGGCGCGAGCCAGCGCATCCACCGCAACACGCTGATCTTCCTGCTCGCCGACAAGAGCGAACTGGAGAGCCTCGAAGCCGCCACCCGCAGCTACCTCGGTTGGAAGCGCGTCCAGGCCACCAGCGACAGCCTCAACCTGTCGGCGCAACAGCGCAAGCAGACCGACGACTGGGTATCCCGGCTCGATCAGACCGTCTCCGACCGCATCCGCGACACCTTCGTCTGGGCGGTCTACCCCGAGCAGTTCGACCCGACCAAGCCGTTCGAGCTTGTCGCAGACAGGGTGCCAGATTCCGGCGGACGATCCCTGGCGGAGCGCGTCAGCGCCAAACTCGGCCGTGAGGATCAGCTCGTCACCGACTTCGGGGCACCGATCCTCGGAGCCACCCTGCACCAAGAGCTCGGCGCGCTCTGGCGCGACGCCGGCGAGATCACCGTCGGCGAGTTGTGGGGCTACTTCACCCGCTACACCTACCTGCCCCGCCTCGTCCGACGCGAAGTGCTCGACAACGCCATCGAACAGTCGCTCTCGGCAGTGCTCGTCGACAACGAGCGGTTCGCCATCGCGTCTGGCAAGGATGCCGAGACCGGTCGCTACCGCAGCCTGCTCGTGGCTCCGAACCCGAACACCCGGATTCAGGTCACCGACAGCACCCTGCTCATCGAGACCGAGCGCGCCCAGAAGCAGGCCGATGCAGACCGGATCGCGGCCATACGTGAGGCTGCGATGAACGCAGCCACGACCGACGGGGACTCCGCTGCCGTTGGGCCGATTGACTTCGCGTGGACGGACAGCTCGTCCGCCGAGGACGATGAGCCGTCCGAGGCCGAGTCCGCGCTGGAGGCAGTGCTCGCCCGGTTCTTCGGATCGGTGAAAATCGACTCCGACCGCTACGCCCGTGACATCGGCAACGTGACCCGCGAAGTGATCGACCGGCTCGCCGGCGCGGGCGCGCGGCTCGACATCACCATCGACATCCAGGCCACCAAGCCCGGAGGCTTCGACGAGTCCGAGGTCCGCACCATCGGCGAGAACGCCCGCGTCCTCAAGTTCGACCCCAGCTCCGGCTTCGAGAAGAGCTGAGGGCAGCGGTGGCTCGATTCGGAAACGATCAGACGAACATCGGTCGCCTCGATGTCCGCACGGTGGACGAAGGTGGTCGAGTTGAGGGCTTCTTCGTTCCGACCGAGCAACCACATGAGGAGTCGTCGGCACACCGGCGCTTGGCTGAAGGTGTGAAGCTCGTGGAGCTCGACGCTGCAACGGGAATCCTGAAGATTCACCCCATCAACACCCTCTCAAACCACAATGAGTACCTTGGCCCGAAGTACGAGCAGGTGCAGACACTCTCCCTGGAAACGTCGTTGCTGGACGAGTATTACGAGGGCTCCGACTTGGAGTCAATCTTCGAGACGCTGCCGTCCGGATTCGTCAAGGACTTCGCCTACGGTCTCGGGTTGCTCAAGGACTGCAACCGGCTGATTCGGTTGATCGAGACAAATACTGCCTGCACAGAGATCATCTTCACTAGCGGCGACAGTGCCGCAGTCAACGGGACAGGGTTCCACCTCGGCCTATCGCGGTTCGCGGCGATCTGGGCCGAGATCGGTCGGATCAATGACCGGGGAAATCGTGCGGCGGGTCGAGTGAAGGACGTATTCGTACACAACAACCTCGCCGCGACGCTTGGTCTCGTCCGCGCCGACTTCTCACTTGGGCGACACCCGGACTCGCGCGTGATCGCGAAGGCCGCCGACGGGATCGAAGAGCTCAGTAGCGTTGAACGTGATGCGTTGGTCGAAGCAGTTGCGTCCGAGTCGGCAGCGATAGCAGCGGGATCGCCCCAGAAGTTTCAGCAGCTCAAGCGGGATATCGAGCTCGTCAGCCTTGACCGTCTTATCGAGGCGTACGCAGAGGCCTTGGAACACGGCAAGGCCGAGCCGTACTGGCAAGCCTTCTTCGATGACAACGCCTTCGCGCTGCAACAGGTCTTCGGAGCCCCGATGGTTAGCGTGCGTTCGGGAGCGAGCGTAGGCGGTCGTGGACTGTCAGGAAGCGGCGACAAGATCGCGGACTACTTGTTCAAGAACTCGCTCACGAACAACGTCGCTCTGGTGGAGATCAAGAAGCCGACTACGCAGCTGCTGGAGGCTCGTGAGTATCGCCAGGGCGTGTTCGGTCCATCGAAAGAGCTGAACGGCGCTGTCTCCCAAGTGCTCGATCAGGCGTACAACCTGACGAAGAACCTCACCGGCCTGAAGGAAAGCTCGCGTCAATGGGACTTGGAGTCCTACGCAGTCTCGTGCTTCGTGGTTGCTGGACGGACACCATCTGCCAGCGATCCTGCAAGGCAGAAGTCGTTCGAGTTGTATCGGGCGAACTCCCGCAGCGTGACGATCGTGACCTATGACGAGATTCTTGAGCGACTGAGACTGCTTCGCGACTTCCTCGGGGCAGCTGACAGCGAACCCGGAGCGATCTCATGAAACTTAAGATATGTCGGGTAACCGACCTACAGACCGCTATCGAACTCGTTCGCGCTGGAGTTGACTATCTAGGCTTCCATGACCTCCAGGACACAAACCCCACCCGCACAGCCCAACTGGTGGGGATCAATCGGAAACTCCGGGCGGACGGCTTCGACGGCGGAGTGCTCCTCACCAAGGTCACGGACATCGGATGGATTTCTCAGGTCGCCTCATGCGGGCGCTATCCTTTGGTCCAACTTCATCGCCAGGCGGACCTTGCAGAGATCGAGGAACTCTCGGGGATTCTCAACCACACTGGGTCGTCTCTGGTACAAGTTGTGGACCCCTCTCTTCACCACAGTGATACGGTTCACAAAATACTTGAACACGCACGCTATGTCCTGTATGACAACTATGTCGGGGGCACCGGCCAGAGACTCGCAGACTCCTATCTCGATTCAATGCCCATGGAGCGCGCTTTTCTTGCGGGTGGCATAGATGATCTTCGCGCATCTCAACTCCAGTCTCGCTATCGACCATATGCTATCGACGTCCAATCGTGGGTGGAACGAGGGGATGCGGGAGGTCGGCGGGAGCATTCGAAGGATATGGATCGAGTCTCCGAGCTCGTAGAGATTGCGAGGCGAGAACCGTGACCGGGTTGTGGCTTTCCGTGAGAGAGCTGATGGTTCGGTCCGATAGGTCACGAGTTCTCGACGCCATGCCATTTGCTCACCTGGATGGTATACATGTCGATGTACACGCGGACGACAAGGTAACCGACCTCTTAGGCTTCCTACGCGAACTCGAAGGGCCGATATCCGGCGCACCCGTGGATGTACATTTTGTCCACGATAGGTCTGATGCCGAGATCATCGCGACGGCCATTACTGAAATGTTCGGAGGAATTCGCAACGCTTACTCGCCTCGACGAAATACACCGGAGTCCTGGACTGCCGCCCTATCTGCGCGTGAGGTCGCACTAGGAAATGTTGACGCTCTTCTGCGACCCACGGAGCGACTGCTCATTACCGCTCCCTCTGGAAGACATGGAATCTCGGCGCGAGTAGAAATTGTCGCCAAGGCGATTAAGCGAATAGAAGCGCTAAGTGGAAGTACCTGCGAGATTGTGCTCGACCGTGACGTCGACGATCACCTCGCAACCAGGTGCATACGCGAGGCCGTCGCTGAGATAGTCGTGGGCAAGGCCATACTTCGCCATCCCCGCCCACTTCAGTCGATTGCTCAAATCCGGCTTGCTTGGAAGGTCAGCCAATGACGAACTACTGGCGACAACTCTCGACCGAGGCGCGCATCGACGTGGATCACGTGATTGCGGGCCTTCACAACGTCGAACTCCTAGAAGGGATGTCCAAGTACGCGCATCGCCCGGGGCTTTACTTCCCCCGGGTTGTTGCGGCGCTGAAACAGCTGCCGCGGGAACACTGGGACGCCGCGTTGGCCGTATTCAGTTCGGTAATTTATGTGCCAAACAGCTTCCTATCGGCATCGATGCAGTACCTTTGGTGGGCCGTACGTACGTGCGCCGAATCCCACGGATCACGTCTCTCTGAAGGCGGCGATGACATACTGGTTACAGAGGTCGACCAAGACGGGCTCGGGCCCGAGTTCGCTCGACTCAACGGGCTATCGGCGCGTCTGAACGGGAGTATTCATCCCAGGCTGGGTGATGTTCAGAGGTTTCGATATGCGCTGCTGGACGTACTCAACGGGACTGGACAGGAGCAAGCCCACGCATCTGCGCAACTGCGATTGGCGGGCACCAAGAAGGCTTGGCTCATTCTGACTGACAAAGCCCTGTCCGGTCAGTCTCTCCTTGGTGATCTTCGGAAGATTACTTACGCACGCGACCTCCTGGCTGAGGCGACGGGGCAGCGTTCCGAGATCTATGTAATTGCACAGATTTCGACAGCCATGGCCGAGAGTGAGGTGACGACATGGGTGCAAAGAGAGCAGGTTGAAGGCGTCAATCTGCTGTCCGCCGTTCGACTCGATGGCCGCGCCCAGGTCGGTAATCCCGACTGCCGATTGTTCACCAATGATACGCACCAACTAGTTATTCGTCTATGTGAGTGGTTTGACAGCGAGATCGTATCGCAGGACCTATCTCTGGCCACCTTTCGCGGACAGAGTTCGGATTCGCTGGCACTTGGGTACAAGAGGACTGGAATTACACTCGTGGATTACCGCAACACGCCCACCAATTCGCTGCCACTGCTTTGGTTCAATTCGCTTGATCCTGACGCAAAGTATGCGCCGGGCGCACCTCGTCCCAAGTACGTGGGTCCGTTCCCTCGTGTGCACTCACGACGCGGAGAAGAAAGCTCCAGGTGGAGCGAGAGCACGCTATGGGAAGACATCCTCTCCGCACCGTCGCGCGCGATCATCCTTGAACGGTTGAACGTATGACTGGGAGCATACTTGGAGAGATTGATGTCCGAGCGGTCGAGGAGCTCGTGGCAGAAGGTGGCGCACCTGTTCTCTTTGTGGTCGCGCCCAATTTTGAGGATCGCTCTGTCTATTCAGCGGAATGGATGTCTCCCCACGTTTCCGACTCGTCCAGGTTCGCCGTGCAAGTCTTGTGGCTCCAAACGCCGGGTGTGGACGACATCTTTGATCAAATTAAGGCCGACAATCGCGACGCTGTCTCTACTATCTTCCGCCGATTGAAGGAGAAGAATCGGCTTGAAGTAACTCGGATCGACCTTCCTGCTGCAGATGTAAACACACCTCTCGCGCGATGCCGTAGTTTAGCTGACGGACTCGGTGGAGGTGTAACCCTCGTGCTTGATATCTCAAGCCTGCCGCGTACGCTCGTTCGGCACCTTCTTGACGGATTCATTCGAGAACGTTCAGAGGCGTCGGGTTTGCAGAGGTACGCGAGGATCATTTGTCTCTATACGTCGGCCGGGGATTATCCGGTGGGTGCAGACAGTGACATGATCGGTGGCGTCATCGGGTACTTCACCAAGAAAAACATTCATAGCCTCATCTCTGATGCTGGCGTGCTGGACGCCGCAGTCTCACTCGCGGGGACTGGCCATGACAGTGCTCAGACTCTGGATGCACTTTGGGAACATGGTCTGCCGGCTAGAACCAGCATTAGCGGCCTTGTGCTGCTCAATCGCGAGAATTTCGTCTACTCCTATAAGCGTCTCGCACACACTGCATGGGTCCTGAACCGCGCACGCCAGTACGACACTGAGGTGATCTACAGCTTTGAGATCGCTGATGTCGTCAGACACGTATTTGAACGAACAGACCTCGCAGTAAGGAGTCACCGGGAGTACCGGCTGTCGGGCGGAGAGGGCATGCCAACATTTCTGATCGGAGGTTTCGGTCCAAAGCCGATCGGACTGGCGGCTCTACTCGCCGGCATGCGATACCGGCGTCTGATGGAGTCTCTGAACTTGGTAGCGACCGTTGACGTACTACAGGTGCGGGGCTGGCAATACACGACAAGGTACTCACACGGGAGTGGATCGTTGAAAGCCTTCGAGATCGCGCTCGAAAAGCTATATGAGCCACTGGCGCTCGATGACCTGGACTAGCCGACTAGGGTCGGACTGCCAGGGAACGACATCTGTCGTCGCTGTGGCCGCTCAGGAGCTCCAACGCCCGCGCAGCCTGCAGCGTGAGCACTCCGTTACCAAGCGCGGTGAGCTCCTGGTTCTGCGTCAGCTCATGGGCATCGGTGACCCAGCCTGCGGGCAATCCCATGAGCCATTCGACGAACGCGGGTGCTGGGTGGGGGCCGTCGGCGTCGTTCAGGAGTGCTGGCGCTGGTGCTGACCGTCCGGTGATGTGCTCCCAGCGGGCGATGGCATCGGCGTAGCGTCCCCAGCGCTGAACAGTCCGTCGATCAGGGACCACAGCGTCTCCGACTCGCCTCTCCTGCTCGGTGAGCCAGCCGGTCCGTGGAGCGCGAAGTCGATGATCTGGTCTGGTGCGACAGTGCGATCGTCCCGCGTCGTGCTCGCACCTCATCGAGAGTCTCCCCGCCGCGCGATGAGTCCGTCGCCAGCGGGGTGCGGAACAGTGCGCCGGGCGAGGGCGAAGATGCGGAAGCGTTGGTGAGGAGCGCCGACGAGGGAAGCCGGTAGGCCGATCCATCGCGCATCCAGCCGCAGGTCGGCCAGATCGCCGAGAACGGCGCCGAGAGCCCGTAGAGGTCGAGCTGCGTTGTCTCCCAGATGCCACGGGTCGGGTTCCAGGCCGCGAAGGGTTGCGCCGTCGGGGGTTGCATCGCCAGGGTTGCGTCGGTCATGGTCGTCTCCTTGTGCGGGTGGCCGCGTCGCTGGTGAGGACAGCAGCCCGCGGACGTTCTCGATGACGACCCACTGCGGTTGGAGTAGGTCGATGGCTGTGGCCATGTGAGCCCACAGTCCCGAGCGTGTTCCTGGCGCGAGGCCAGCGCGCTTACCGACGGTGGACACGTCCTGGCACGGAAACCGGCTCTTCCCAGATGAGGGTGTAGCGCGGCTGTGAGGTAGTCGGCGCGCGTCGGTCCCGGGACGAGGGTCGGGGTCTCCCGAGGATGGAAGTTCTGACGCTGTCCATCCGGAAGACCCCGACGTGCCTGACGCTACCGCGCGGGCGGGCTTCGCTCGCCCTGACCTGACCGCCTTCTGCCGACTCGACGACCTCGGGCTGGAGGTCACCGGCCAACGCCTCGACCCCGACCGCGCGGTGCTGACTTGTCGCGTCATCGAACCGGACCTGTGGTGCCGGCGCTGTGGTGGCGAGGGCGTCCCGCGTGACTCGGTGCCCCGCGAGCTCGCGCACGAGCCGTTGGGTTGGCGCCCCACCACACAGTTGAGTCCACGGGCGTGGTGTACGACGGGCCCGTCCTGAGCGTGGCGTCCTGACACAGTGACGGCCACCGCGTGATCCTTCAGAAGACCTGCGAAAGCACGACTGAAGGAGAGCACGACGATGACCGTCGACCCCAACTCTATTGACCTGACCGCGTTCATGACCGAGCACCTCGAGCGTGCCGAGCCCGACCTGCTCCGCACGATGCTCTCGACGTTCGTGCAGGCGTTGATGTCGGCCGAGGCCGACGCGATCTGCGGTGCCCCGTACGGCGAACGGTCGCCTGAGCGGACCAACTCCCGCAACGGCTACCGGACCCGGGACTTCGACACCCGCACCGGCACGATGGAGGTCGCGATCCCGAAGCTGCGCGAGGGGTCCTACTTCCCCGACTGGCTCCTCGAGCGACGCCGCCGTGCCGAGCGGGCACTGACCACCGTCGTCGCCACCTGCTACCTGCTCGGGGTCTCAACGCGGCGGATGGAGAAGCTCGTCGAGACCCTCGGCATCACCAGGCTGTCGAAGTCGCAAGTCAGCGTGATGGCCAAGGAGCTCGACGCCCACGTCGAGGACTTCCGAACCCGACCACTCGACCAGGGCCCGTACACGTTCGTGGCCGCGGACGCGTTGACTATGAAGGTCCGCGAGGGCGGCCGGGTGGTCAACACCCACGTCCTGGTCGCGACCGGCGTCAACGCTGACGGACACCGCGAGATCCTCGGACTCGACATCTGCTCCGCGGAGTCCGAGGCGGGCTGGCTGAGGCTGTTCCGCGGACTGAACGCCCGCGGGCTGTCCGGGGTCAAGCTCGTCACCTCAGATGCCCACGCCGGCCTGGTCGCGGCCGTCGGCGCCACGATGGGCGGTGCGTCCTGGCAGCGGTGCCGCACCCACTACGCCGCGAACTTGATGGCGATCTGTCCCAAGCACGCCTGGGGCGGCGTGAAGGCGATGCTGCACAGTGTCTACGACCAGCCCGACGCCAAGGCAGTGCACGCCCAGTTCAACAAGCTCCTCGACACCGTCGCCGACAAGCTGCCCGAGGTCCACGACCACCTCGACGAGGCCCGCGCAGACATCCTCGCCTTCACCGCGTTCCCCAAGGAGATCTGGCGACAGATCTGGTCCAACAACCCCAACGAGCGGCTCAACCGCGAGATCCGCCGACGCACCGATGTCGTGGGGATCTTCCTGTGTGTTCCTCTTGGCACTGGCGGCTCGATGAGAGGCGCTG
>JAJTBD010000010.1 GCA_021287075.1 Micrococcales bacterium
CCCACTACATCGCCCGCGCACTCCTCGAAGCCGGCGGATTCAGACCACAACTACACCCCGAATTGTGAAGAGCCAGTTTCGTCCAACTTTTTCGGCTGATTCGTTGACCAGCCCTCTGTGGGTAGTTCCCGAAACGCCCTGACCTGCTGCGACGGAAGGGATGGGCGTCAGCGCGGCACAGCATTCGACCCCAAGCAGGCACAGGCCAAGGGGCCACTCCCACGACGGCCGACGCCGCATCATTCCGCCCAGAAAGGGCGTGCCCAGAGGCGGTGCACAGCGGCCGTTCTGAGCGATGGCTTCTGAGATGGTCACTGGCTCACATTCGAACACTTCCGCAACGAAGCGACTGACTCCCTAGGCCCCGTACGGGCTATCGAGCTTGCGAACTGGGCCCTATTCGCGTTGGCGTCGTGCCGACACCTCGTCGCCAATCTCTACGTGTCCGGCACGGCCCAGGAGGTCCATCACGCGGTCCGCCGCCGCGACCGCGTCTCCGTCTCCGCTTTCATAGGCGATTGCGAGGACGCCTGGCGCGTGCTCAATGAGGTCGTATCGACCGAAAGGCTCGTTGTTCCCATTGATAAGCAGTTGTTCCAGGATCCTTGTAACGCTACCGGGCGCTAGCGACGCGTTCTCCTCTAGAACCTCGCCGAGCATGCCGCGAGGGTTGAACCCTGGTGCCCGGACCGCATCTTCAAGCCGCGGTAGCCACCACTCGGGAGGGAACTTGGCGCTCCGCGCCCACCAGTAGAACCCGTCGAGTTCCTGCAGGTCGGTGTCGCCCCTGCGCACACTGTCGACTCGCGTGTCCAAGAAGTCCATCGCGCGTCGCAAGGGGCCCTCCGGAACGTCGTCCGAACGCCCCAATAGCCAGCCGAGATGGCCTAGCACCTTCGCGCGCGCCTCCACAGGCGCCTGCTCGAAATACAGGGTCAAGAGTTCGTCGTTGGGCGGGATGGCATCCCACAGCCTCAGCATCATCAGGTGGTCACCCAGGACCTCAACCGGACCGCGACCCCGTCGCCACCCGGAAACTATGTCTTCACCCCGTGCGACGCGCTCCAGGACCGTGCGTGCCCAGGGCGACAGAACTTCGAGCAGCACTCGCGATGGCTGATACGTCGCGAGCGCTGTTGAGCCGATCACGTCGCCGAAAGCATCCGCCGACAGCAGGAGCGGCAACCGCTCTTCGGTCCACCCGCGGTCGACCCAGACCAGCCGCCCGAACCCCTCTCCAAGTGAGGCCGCCTCCGCCAGGCTCGGGTCCCTTTCGGGCTGAAGACGTGCATCGACCAACGCGAGCACCCGAGACACGACCTCTTCCGACGCGTCAGCCGCCTGCTCCTCTTCAGCGATCTCCTTGGCGCGCGCAGCGACACGGATGAGTGCGCGCATTGCGGCCGGACGCGTGGTGTTGAGCGACAGTGTCAATGGGTCCATGTTGGAGCCGCCGTACCGCTCCTCATGCTCGACGGTGGGGTCCGCATGTGATGCGAGCGGCTCCAGAGCGTCCACCGCTCGCACGAGTTGCGGGCCGGGGATGCCGTAGTCCGATTCTCGAGTGCCTTGCTCGATCAGCGCGGCCATCGAGCGCTGCGCGAAACGCCACACCAGGTCTTCGTCCATAGACCCACTGACTTCGGCCCCGTCGTCCTGCCTCACGGCGACTGATGCCGCCAACACCAGAAGGTCCTCCCAAACCACCGGCTCGCCGTTCTTCAGAGCGTCGCTCAGGCCGGAGAAGAGGGCGCGTACGTAAGTGGGCTCCAGGTCGGCGAAGGCGGCCGCCGCGGTCGAGAGTTCCTCACTCCTCTTCGCCACCACTGCCTGCAGAGCCCGCGCCAGTCCCTCCTTCGACGGGTCCCAGGGTTCCGGCCTCCCGGGCCTCCATGTGCGCAGGTACTCAATGAGGTCCGCCACGCCGTACGACATCAAATCCTCTTCGGTGACGGGACTGGTAGGCCCGACCCACGACGTCGAATACGAGGGGAATTCCGCGTGGTCCATGACCCCATAGCGCTCTTCCAAAGAGGCCAGCTCGTCCACGTACCGAGGCGGAAGGCTGTCGCGACCAATGGCGCTCAGCAGTTTGAGCCGCCAGACCTCCCGGTAGCGCACCTTGGAGTCTTCGATGGTCTCCCCTTCCAACTTCCGGTGTTCGGCGGCCTCGGCCAACTTCTCGTCGTCGAGGTGAGGGCCCGTATCAAACACGCTGGCCCACGCTTCTACTTGCTCTTCAGACGCGAGCGGGAGGATTGCACGCGCCAGGCTGGCGTATTCGTGCCGATAGTCGCTGTCCATGAGGACAGGCATCAGCAGGCGCTCGAATCCGACATCGCGCGCGGCCACAGTGTCCGGTGAGGTGACGGCTAAGACATGGAGCGCGATGCGTTGACTGAGGGGCTGGCCATTGCGTTCGAAGACCTCCACTACGTCGGCGACGTCTCGCCCGCCCAGGACGTCCCTGACGCCAAGGTCTCGGACCGCATCGATGAGGGCGTCGCCCAACTCTTCGGTGCCTTGATTCTGCTCGTGAGGGGCGATGGAGGGGCGCCAGATGTGGCTCAGGTCGTAAAGACGACCCGGCACATATTCGCCAGAGGCGGTCATGAATGCCTCCAGCCACGACACCAGAGTCGTTAGCGCCTTCTCTCGCTGGACGGCGACCAGAATCCTGACGCCATCGGGAAGCCCATCTTCGAACCAGTAGCGCTCCAAGCCGGTCTTCACGGTTCGTTTCCCACCGAGCCCAGCGGCCTCCTCGCTGCCCGATCGGGGCCTGAAGGCGCCTTGAAGGAGACGCATCGCGGCCTTGCGTTTGCCGCTCTCGGCGAGGCGCTGGGCGAGCTCGACCACCTCTCTCGCGTGGGCGAGGCTGCCCTCTTCCAGGTACTGAGCGAGCGGTTTGGCGAACGGCGCGGCGTGGTCCGGCGGCAACGCCATTGCAGCGCGGAGAATCAACTGGTGAACGTAAGGGTTGGTACTCGTGCAGGTGCGTTGCAGGATGCGTGCGACCGGTCCAGGCGCCGACGGAGCCATGCGGATTAGATAGCCGCCCTCTGGCCACGGCGCGGAATGGGCGGTGCCGTCCTCGTTCACGATCAACTCGGGAGGCCTGTCGAACACGCCCTCGCGGTCGAGGGCGTCGACCCACAAAGGGTTCTCCAGCTTCTCGTAGAAGACCCTCCGATGCTGAAGGTCGCCCAGTCGTGACATCGCGCGCCGAATCAAGTCGGCGTCCGGCTCCCGCCAAGTCTGCTGTGCCTCTGTCATCTGTCGACCGCTCCGTCCTCGCGCTCGTTCGCCGCATCGAGAAGGTCGCTCAAGTCATCGATCGTCTCGAAGAAGTTGGTCAGCCTGGATTGGAGGATGCCCTCCACCACCTGAAGCGCCCGCGGAAACCTGGTCCGGAGGTCGTCCATGTCGACCTCGCGTCCTCTGCCGGGATGGCGGACTCGCTCAATGTCTCTCAGGCTGTCGCGGAAGAGGTTGACGGTCGCATCCTCCCTAGTCTCCATCCGGCCGAGAACCAGGGCGCTCTGCCTGCGCCGGGCATTCATGCTGCCCGCGTGTGTCGCCGAGGCGACCCGCCGCGCGGCTTCAACGATTGACACGGGAACCGTCATGCGGGGTGCCGCTTCATCATCCACGGCAATGGGCACGGGTATGACCTGCTCCAGGGGCCCCACTACGTCTTGGTGGACTTGCCACTCCCGAACCAGTAACTGGGCGGGAGTCGAGGTGTCGCTCCTGGCCGGTAGGGCATCGACGTCATCCAAGACGTCCGGCAGAGCATTGACGAGGTCCCGAATGCAGTGCGCGGCCACGACGAATGCGCTGTGAGTCACGGGCGGGTCCTCACTCAACGCATCTATGGCTCGCCGGTACAGGTCGGCGAACAACTCGCTGCGCCGTCGAAGCGCCTCCAACAAACGGACCCGTTCCTCATTCCAGAAGGTCTGAGGCACCGATGATTCCGGCGCACCGGACTCATCGGGGATGGCCATAGGGCCGTCGGAACCGCCCGCGCCTCTATCTGGCACGCCCACCCTTCCTTCTGCGACGAGTGCGAGTCCACCGAGCGTATACGTGAACTCGAGCGCGCTTGGCCCGCGCGACATCGCCGTCATCCCGGTCGAATTCGGCCCTTTCGCGAACTCGACCGCGGTCGCTGGCCAGCTACGCCGGTGGTGGACGCCCAGCGTCTTATCGCCGCGAATGAGGTGGGGCTCGCTCGCAAGGACCGCACCGAGTGTTTGGGCAGCAAGTGCTGCACAACAGCCCTGCCCACATGGTGAGAGCAAGTCCGGGCGACGCTTGGGCCACTACAAGCGATGATGACCGTGTGCTCGATGACGCTGAGGTTCGCCGACGCCTGATGTCAGCCAGTCCGTCCGCCGTTGCCGACGACCCTGGCGGCCTGGAAGTGGCGGGCGCTTGGCTTTCGGGGCTGACGGCAGCCCAGCTGCTGCGCGTCGACGGCTTGGCCCGGCAGTGGCGGCGGGAGGGTCCTGCCCTTGGAACAGCCCAGGAGTGGACCAAGGAGGTCATGAACGACCCCACACCTGTGTGCGCCGCCTTAGCGAGCATGCACGCCGACGGCTTCGTGCGAGAGCGGGCCGTGGCCCGACTGGCAACTGCTGAGGGTTTGCTCGCCGATCGGGCTCTCGCACTGCGGTTGACGGACCACGTGCCAGCCATCCGGGAAGCGGCAGCACGCGCCGTCTTGGTTCGCACTACACAGGCCTCGGCGATGCGCATCATGCCCATCCTCGAGCTCATCCGTGATCGCCTTCGCGCTGGCGATGTTCGAGCCCTGTACCTGCGTCAACTTATCGACGAACGCGGCGAAGCGGTCGTATTGGCAGCCATGCGAGAGCCGGAGGATCGAGATCTCAGGCGCGCGGCCTTCCGCCAGAGCTTGGCCAGCGGCCTGCTCGCGGTCGAGGACGCTGTCTCCGCCCTGCGGATCGAGTCCGATCAGGTGGTCCGCAGCCTCTTGAGCCGGGCGATCGCCGAAACCGCTCCTCCGGACATCGTGACGAACGTCCTCCTGACGAGCGGGACTGCCGAGGCGCGGGCCCTCGGCCTCGTTCGGCTGACGGCCGAGGAGATCAACCCGGCATTACTGAAGGAACTGCTGGTCGACACCTCGGTGTTGGTTCGGATGTGGGCTCGGACCCGCTGGGCCGACCTTGGCCGCGAAGCCCTTCCTACGTATCGAGCGATGGCGGCTGATCGGAACCTGTCACCCCGACTCCGGGCGCGCGCATACACCGGCGTCCTCGAGGCAGGGGGAGCGATCGACCATGACGAGGCACTCGAGCTCCTACGTCAAGGCCAACCTGCACTAGTGGGTGGGTCTCAAACACCTCACGGATGCCGCTGAGCCCGAAGACGTTGGAGAACTACTCGACATCGTGAGGTCCGGGTCCACGAAGGAGGCTCGACTCGCTTCGTCGGCCCTCACCCACGTCCGTCGATTCTGGGCAATCGAAGACCTGAACCTGATGAAGCAGTCAGGCGAGCGAGAGCTCAGGCGTCGAGCATGGTGGCTGCATCGCTCCCTCGGCGGATGGGAGGAGACTTTGGCTGATCTAGAGATCCTGCTGGACCACGACGTCGAGCTCTCCCGATATGGACGAACTGCATCGCCGCCGATGTACGACCAGCCCGACGAGGAACAGCGGATTCGCCTCCGATCGCTTATTGCCCGCGCCGAGTTGCCGCATGCTCGACTTCTCGACATCGCCGTCGCCGGTGGAGTACGAGATGCGGTCCCCGACAGGGGGCCGGCAGCCGAACACGTCGCACCCCCCTCTGAGGTGCCTACTGCCGGCTGGCTGCCCAGGTGGCTCCGAAAGCGGCACACATGACTGAACGCTTCTTGCCCCGGACCTTGCCACGTATCGGGCCGCAGCCTAATGCCAGTTGTGCAGCAAGTTGCTGCACAACTGCGGGCAGCAGGTTGCTGCCCAAGTTGGGCACCCGTGGGCGCGTCGTCGTAGCGAAACGGGATCGCTAATCCTTACTCTGGATGCAGCCACACGGGTCGCCGTGGGGGTCAGCCACATCGTCGGGGCAGCCGCCTTGTGGCACCGGAGATCCAACCCGCCTCCGTGAGGAACGGACTTACCAACCGTTTCGACGCAAGTCGAGGCAGGTTGGAGAAGCGGGTGAAGGACAACAGCAGTAGCCGGATCGAGTTGCCGCCTGCGCGCACCGGCCGGCCGGCCGCGCGTCCTCGCCGCTACGCGCCTGATGAGCTGGTGCGCTTCGACGCCCGGATCCCTGCCCGGCTCGCGAAGCAGCTCTACGACGTCGCTCTCACCGACGGCCGGTCCGTGACGGCCGTTCACGCCGACCTCCTGGCCGCCGCTCTCGAGTGCCGCGGAGCGGCGATGGACTGAGCCGCTCGGCGCAGGGCGTCGACATGCGCAAGGCCCAGAGCCTAGGAACTCCGGACCTCGTCGCGAATCGCTTCAGCGAGTCGTGAGCTCGCTGCCTTCATCCACTTGCGCAAGCACCCTGAGGGGGTACTTCTATGTCTTCAACGCGTCCAGAGTGCTCTTCTGGAACTGAGCACGTCAAACACCACGCCGACAACGAGGATCCGCGCGCCGCAGTCGTCCACTACGTGCCGTACGCCATCCCCGACGACGAGTGGGCCCCGGTCGCCGACTTCACGCGGGAGTCGGTGCTCCTCGTCCACCCCAGGAGTGAGCGGCACGCCATCGAGGCGATGCGCACGGTCTCGCAGTTCGTCGTCTGGGCACACCGCGAGGGCTACCCGTTGGATCGAGACCGGATGTTCATCCCCGACGCCGTCGAGCGCTACATCGCGGTCGCCGCCACGCATCTCGCCGTGTCTTCGCGCGCAACCCGTCGCTCGGACCTCCGGCGGTTCTCCCGCCAGATCACGACGAAGGCGCCGTGGGCGCCCGACCCGCCCCAGCTGAGGCAGCGGCGGACGCTCGTGCCGTTCACGCAGGACGAGATCACGCATCTATGGGAGATCGCGAACAACCAGAGCACGAAGATCCGTCGTCGCCGCTTCACCGGCTACCTCGCTCTGGGGCTCGGCGCGGGGTTGCATCCGCACGAGATGTGGAAGGCGAACGTAGGCGACCTCGACACCTTGCACGGTGTCCTCTGCGTGCGCGTCACCGAGAGCCGGCACCCCCGGGTCGTGCCGATCACCGCACCCAACGACACCATCCTCGCTAGCTTCCTGACCGAGCCGGCCGACGCGCCGATCCTGGCGTACCGCCCGAGGAAGTGGGACCGCTCACCGTTTCACGAGATGTTGCGCAAGGCCGACGTCCCGCCCGGCTGTCCGACGATCACCCCGGCCCGTCTGCGGGCCACGTGGATGGTCGCGCACCTGTCGGCTGGCATCTCGATGGGTGGGCTGATGCAGATCGCCGGATTCACCTCCTGGCGTCCCTACCAACCGCTCCAGCAGTTCGTGGTTCAGCCCGACGAGCCCACCCTGTTCGCGCAGGCGGTCCGCCGGTGAGCCGACCGCGACGGCTGCCGAGTGGCGCTTCCCCGCGGCCGAGTTCGGACGCCACGCAAGCCAACCCGATGACGGACGAGCAGCGCATCGCGCGCTCGGTTGCCGTCGCCACCAGCGACATCGCCAAGAAGATCTGCGCGGCTGCGGAACGCCGGACCGGACGGCCACGGCTCATTCCTTTGTCGGGGGTCCTTGCGGCGTACATCTTCCACGCCACCGGGGAGCCGCACACGATGACCACGTCCGGCGTGTGCCGATCGTTGAAGAAGCTCAAGCCGAAGCAACGCTCGGCGCTCGGGATCCCGAAGCACATGCAGGTCAGGTACAAGCGGATGCACTCCGGCTGGCGGGCCATCAAACGCGTCGTCGAGCACGGTGTCCTGGTCGAGCACGACCTTGAGCTCGAGGTGGATCCGGATACCGGCGAAGTCCTGCCCTGCCCGGAAGGTTGCCCGTTCGAGCAGGTCGGCGTGGACGAGCTCACAACGCTGCTCATCCAGGCCAGCCTCCCGCCGGAGTTCGAGCGACCACCGGCGGTGGCCATCGACGGCACCGACATCGAGAGCCATACCCGGCCCCACAAGAAGCGCATTGACGCCGAGGGCCGCGCCTTCTGGTCAGCCGACCGCGACGCCCGATGGGGTCACCGCACCGCCACCGACCGCCGCCCCACCGAACACTTCCTCGGATACGAAGCACACCTCGCCACGTACGCGCCGCGCGTCGGCTCCGAGCCCATCCCGCAGGTCGCCGCCGGCCTCGCCGTCCGACCGGGGATCCGCGACCGCGCCCGAGCCTGCCTGAACATCGTCGACGCGCTGCCAGCGTTCGACGACCTCCTCATCGACCGCGGCTACACCACGGCCAAGGGCAGCCAGCTCGCCGGCCCCCTTCGGGACCGCGAGATCATCGTGACGATGGACCTGCACAAGACCCAACGGGTGGTCCGTCCCGGCCCGGAGGCCGGGACACTCTGGGTCGACGGCAGCCTGTACTCCAGTGCCCTGCCCGAGACGCACCGTATGCTTGAGGCACCCACCGCTGGAATGAGCGCCGCCGAGAAGTCGCGACGTTTGAAGACTTCGACGCGCGCGAGCCCTACCGGTTCGTGCCTCATGCCAAACGGGACACAACCCGCGGTACGCAGCGATTCCGCGGCCCAGCGGTCGACGGGCACCCCTTCAAGGTCCGTTGCCCCAACACCCCGGCGTCGATGCGGATGCCGCACACCCTCCCGACCACGACCTGCGTTCCGGGCAATCCCTGCGGGTGCGGCACGACCCTCACGATCCACGACAGCGAGCTCGAACGCGACCGGCAGCACCACCCGTGGCAGTCCACCCGCTGGGGGCTCTCCTTCAACCGGCGCACCCTCGTCGAGGGTCTCATCGGCGCCAACCGCTACCAGCGGCTCAGCGTGAACCGCGGCTTCTTCCGACAGGCCGGCCTGGCCGCGACCGCCATGCTCATGGCCATCACCCTCGTCGGACACAACCTCGTCAGCCTGCACGCCTGGCACACCAAACGCGGCCGACCGGAGCCCTGGCAAGTCCATCTTGGCGAACCTGTCGACGACCGACCGCTCGACAAGGCCACCCGCACCCGCGGCCGACGGAAACGCCGACCCGACTGATCGGTCCGACCAGAGCCACCCACCCAGCAGGACGAGGGCGCCAGCCTGCCCGGAAACCGTCCTGAGACAACGAAATCGGCACCGCGGCATACGGAAGACTGCCATGGCCAGCCAAGTTGGACATTGCGACCCCCGAAACAACGAAACTCCCGGCCGGATCACCTCCGGCCGGGAGTTTCGGGAAACCGAAACGGGTAGTTCAGGGAACTACCCCTCTGTGCGCAAGGGGGGATTTGAACCCCCACGCCCGTAAGGACACTGCCACCTGAAGACAGCGCGTCTGCCGTTCCGCCACTTGCGCGTGGTCACCCGCCAGCCGGATCTGCACTGGGGATGCAACACGACATTGTGCTAGACGGAGGGCCGGATCACCAAACGCAAACCCGGGGGCACCGTCGCGAGAGGAGCTGAGCGGGGGCGTGACCAAGAGATCGGGCAGTGACGGCTGAGCACTCGAGACGTCACAAAGTGCGACCTTGACGGCCGAAAGTCGCATTTCGTGACGACTCGACGTGACGGGATGCGTCGAAAACCCGGGACAGCGGCCCCCTATCGCCCCACAAACCACAACAACAACACCAGCCACGCGGCGCGCGTGCAGGAGGGTCTCAGGCTCGACCGTTACGATCGACGCGCGACTGCCCTATCGGCAGCCGTCGGCGTGTCCGGATCCGGGCCCGCCACGACCACCGGCACCACCGGCCGACAAAGCCACCGGCACCCCCGAGCACAGGGAAGAGGAGACATGGGACTGTTCGACGGTCTCGAGCAGCGCCTCGAGCGGGGCGTCAAGGGCGCCTTCGCGCGTGTCTTCCGCAGTGAGGTGGAGCCGGTCGAGCTCGCGGCGGGGGTGCGCGGGGCGATGGACCAGCGCGCGGCGATCCTGTCCAAGGGCCGCACGATCGTGCCCAACCTCTTCACCATCGAGCTGTCCAAGGGCGACTACGAGCGCCTCTCCACCCTCGACCAACAGGACCTCAAGGACGAGCTGATCGCCGCGGCCGAGGAGCATGCCGAGTCCCAGCGATACATCCCCGGCGGCCCGATCCGCGTGATCTTCTCCCGCCAGGACGAGCTCGAGACAGGCGTCTTCCGCATCCGCCCCTCGACGGCCCGCCACCCCGAGGAGCTGATCGACGACTACGACAACAGCGGGGCGTATGCCGCTCAGCCGGCCCAGCGGCATACCCCTCCCCCCAGCCCGGTGGGCGAGGGCGATCACCTGCCGGCCACCCAGATGCAGCAGGCCGTCGAGCCGCCGCAGCCCAAGAAGGTCAACCTCAGGGACCGGCCGTGGCTGGACGTCGACGGCGAGCGCTACCCGCTCATCGGGGCCATCACGGTCCTGGGCCGGGACGACAGCGCCGACGTCATCCTCGACGACCCGGGCATCTCCCGCCGCCACAGCGAGCTGCGCGTCACCCATGACGGCCCGCACGTCGTGGCGACCCTGCGCGACCTCGGCTCGACCAACGGCACGTTCGTCAACAGCGAGCGCATCTCCGGCCCCACCCACCTGTCCAATGGCGACCGCATCACGGTCGGCCGCACGACCGTCACCTATCGCGGAGGCCGCAAGTGAGCGAGCTGACCCTGACGATCATGCGCCTGGGCCTGCTGGCGCTGCTGTGGGTCTTCGTCTTCAGCATCGTCGGCGTGCTGCGCGGCGACCTCTATGGCACCCGCGTCCAGGCCCGCCCGCAGCCGGGCGCCAAGGGGGCCGCCCGCAAGCCGGCGCCCGCTGCCCCGGCCGCGGCGGCCACCCCGCGCCCGCGACGCAACGCCCCGACCTCCCTCATCGTCACCGCCGGGCCGCTGACCGGCACCCGCCTGCCGCTGAAGCCAAGCGGCACCGTCATCGGCCGCGCCCCCGAGTCCGCGCTCGTGCTCGACGACGACTTCGCGTCGGGCCGCCACGCCCGCATCTACCAAGAGGGCCGCGACTGGTTCGTCGAGGACCTCGGCTCGACCAACGGCACCTTCCTCGGCAATTCCAAGCTCACCGCTCCCAAGCAGGTTGAGGCCGGCTCCGTGCTGCGCATCGGCAAGACCCACCTCGAGCTGCGGAAGTAGCCGTATGCCGCTGACCTTCCACTTCGCCGCCCGCTCCGATGTCGGCCTGGTCCGTTCCGAGAACCAGGACAGCGGGTATGCCGGTCCTCACCTCCTCGCCGTCGCCGACGGCATGGGCGGGCACGCCGGTGGCGACATCGCGAGCTCGGTCGCGGTCGGCGAGCTCGTCGGCCTCGACGACGACTCGCTGAGCTCCAATGAGGCCCCCACGCGGCTGACGCGCAGCCTCGCCAATGCCAACGGCACCATCGGCGACCTGATGGCCGCGCGCCCCGAGCTCCAGGGGATGGGCACGACCGCGACGGTCATCCTCCGCTCGCGCAACAAGCTGACCCTCGCCCACATCGGCGACTCCCGCGCCTACCTCCTGCGCGAGGGCAAGCTCAGCCAGCTCACCCACGACCACTCCTTCGTCCAGACCCTCGTCGACGAAGGCCGGATCACCGAGGAGGAGGCCGAGGTCCACCCCCAGCGCTCCCTGGTCACCCGGGTGCTGACCGGCCAGCCCTCCGACGACCCCGACGTCAACGTCCGCGAATGCCGCGAGGGCGACCGCTATCTGCTCTGCTCCGACGGCCTCTCCGGCGTCGTCGAGCGCGACACCATCGCCGAGATCCTCTCCACCGTCCGCTCCCCGGGGGCGGCCGCCGACCGCCTCGTCGAGCTCGCGCTCAAGTCCGGCGCCCCCGACAATGTCACCGTCGTCATCGGCGACACCGTCGACATCACCAAGGGCGCCCCGCCCACCGAGCCCCAGGTCGTCGGCGCCGCCGCCCGCCGCCGCCGCACCCGCCCCACCCCCGACTCCCCCGCAGCCCGGGCTGCAGCACTGACCCGCGCCCAGGCCGACGATGACGAACTCTCCCTCGCCGAGGAGGGCCCCCGCTCGCGCGCCGCCCGCCTCCTGCGCGGCCTGGCCGCCACCCTTGCCGTCCTGCTCGTCGTCGGCGCCGCCGGCTTCGCCCTGTGGGACTGGAGCCAGAAGCAGTACTACGTCGGCACCGACAACGGCTATGTCGCCGTCTATCGCGGCGTGCCGCAGGACATCGGCGGGCTCGAACTGGCCTCCATGGAGGAGCGCACCACCATCCGCACCGAGAACCTCCCCGAGTTCTACCGCTCCAAGGTCGAGAGCCACCTCGTCGTCGCCGACAAGGCCGCCGCCGACCGGCTCGTCGCCACCCTCAAGGGGCAGGAGTCCGCCTGCTACGAGCGCAAGTCGCGCGGTGAGCCCTGCGGCTCCGGGCCGATCAACCCCTCCTCGACGACGTCGACGACCTCAACGACGAGCGCGCCCACCTCGCCGACCTCCGCCAGCCCGGCCTCGGGCGCCACCGGGAGCACCGCCCCGGCCAGCAGCCGGCCCAAGGTCAACACGAGCATCACGACGGGAGCGACACCGTGAGCCTGGTCGACTCCGTCGCCCCCACCAAGGGCCGCAATGTCGAGCTGATCCTCCTCGTCGGGGCGGTCGGGCTGGTCATCCTCGCCTATGCCAATGTCGAGCTGGCCACCCATGGGCACCTCCCCGTCGACCTGCTGACCCAGTCGGCCGGTCTGGCGGCCATCGCCCTCGTCTTCCACCTCGTGCTGCGCTGGCGGGCGTCGTATGCCGACCCCCTCCTCCTGCCGATCGTCACCCTCCTCAACGGGCTGGGCCTGGTGATGATCCACCGGCTCGACATCGCCAAGGGCCGCACGATCGGCGAGGGCATGGCCCTGCGCCAGCTCACCTGGAGCGCCCTGGCCGTCGCCATCGCCATCGGCGTGCTGTTCTTCCTCAAGGACCACCGCACGCTGCGGCGCTACACCTATACCGCTGCCGTCGTCGGCTTCGGCCTGCTCCTGCTGCCGCTCGTGCCCGGCCTCGGCCGCTCGGTCTATGGCTCACGCATCTGGATCGGCATCGGCCCGTTCAGCTTCCAGCCCGGCGAGATCGCCAAGATCGTGCTGGCGATCTTCTTCGCCGGCTATCTCGTCTCCACCCGCGACGTCCTGTCGCTGGCCGGCCGGCGCCTCCTCGGCATAACCTTCCCGCGCGCCCGCGACCTCGGCCCCATCCTGGTGGCGTGGATCGCCTCCCTCGGCGTCCTCGTCTTCGAGCGCGACCTCGGCTCCTCGCTGCTCTTCTTCGGCCTCTTCGTCGCCATGCTCTATGTCGCGACCGAGCGGGTCTCCTGGATCGTGCTGGGACTGATGATGTTCTGCGTCGGCGCCTACACGGCATACCTGCTCTTTGACCACGTCCAGCGGCGAGTGCTCCTGTGGCTGGACACCTTCTCGCCCGAGGCGCTGGCCACCTCCGACCAGCTCGCCCGAGGGCTGATGGGCATGGCGTCCGGCGGCCTGTTCGGCACCGGCCTGGGCCGCGGCCGACCCGACCTGACCTACTTCGCGGAGTCCGACTTCATCATCCCCAGCTTTGGCGAGGAGATCGGCCTGATCGGCCTCTTCGCGATCCTCATGCTCTATGCCCTGCTCGTCGAGCGCGGCCTGCGCACCGCCCTCGGCGTGCGTGACGGCTTCGGCAAGCTGCTCGCCGCGGGCCTGGCCTTCTCGGTCGCCCTCCAGTGCTTCGTCGTCGTCGGCGGCGTCACCCGGATCATCCCGCTGACCGGCCTGACGATGCCCTTCATGTCCTCCGGCGGCTCCTCGCTGCTGGCCAACTGGGCGCTTGTCGCGATCCTGCTGCGCATCAGCGACCAGGCCCGCCGCCCCCTGCCCGAGATCGACGAGGCCGAGGCCCCGGCGACCGAGGTGGTGAGGCTGAGGTGAACAGCCCCATCCGCCGGCTCTCCACCCTCGTCGCGCTGCTCTTCGGCGCGCTGCTGGTCAGCTCCACGATCATCCAGTTCTTCCAGGCCAAGGACCTCAACGCCCGCAGCGACAACCGCCGCACGCTGCTGTCGAGCTATGCCCGCGAGCGCGGCCAGATCCTCGTCGACGGCAACCCGATCGCCAAGTCCGTGCCCAGCGACGACGAGCTGAAGTGGCTGCGCACCTATCCCCAGGCCAGCCTCTACAGCCACGTCACCGGCTACTACTCCTTCACCTATGGCGCCGGCGGCGGCCTCGAGGCCTCCTCCGACGACCTGCTCTCGGGCCAGTCCGACAAGCTCTTCTATCGCCGCGTCTCCGACATGCTCACCGGCAACAAGCCCTCCGGTGCCTCCCTCGAGCTCTCCCTCGACGCCCGCGCCCAGCAGGCCGCCGACCAGGCCCTCGGCAAGCAGCGCGGCGCCGCCGTGGCACTCGACCCCAAAACCGGTGCGGTAATCGCCCTCGTCAGCAACCCGGCATACGACCCCGGCCGGCTGGCCTCCCATGACTCGGCCAAGGTCGCCGAGGCGTGGAAGGAGATGAATGCCGCGACGTCCAAACCGATGGTCAACCGCGCCATCGCCGGCAATCTCTATCCGCCCGGCTCGACCTTCAAGCTCGTGACCGCGGCCGCGGCGCTCTCCTCCGGTGACTACACCCAGGAGTCGGAGATCCCCGGCCCGGCCTCGCTCAAGCTGCCGCAGACCACGATCAGCCTGCCCAACCACGGCGGCGGCGCCTGCGGTCCCGGCGACAAGTCGACCCTGATCGTGGCCCTCCAGAAGAGCTGCAACACCTCCTTCGCGTGGCTCGGCATGCAGATCGGCGCCGACTCGCTGCGCAGCCAGGCGGCCAAGTTCGGCTTCGGCGACCAGCTGCGCATCCCCATGCGCGTGACGCCCTCGACCGTCCCCGGCGAGCTCAACCAGCCCCAGCTGGCCCAGGCCGCCATCGGGCAGTACGACGTGCGCGTTACCCCGCTCCAGATGGCCATGGTCGCCGCCGGCATCGCCAACAACGGCACGGTCATGGAGCCCTATCTGGTCAAGTCCGTGCAGGGCTCCGACGCCTCGACGATCGACGAGACCCAGCCCAAGGAGCTCTCCCAGGCCGTCACCCCCGACGTCGCGGGCCAGCTCACACGCATGATGGAGGCAGTGGTGACCAACGGCACCGGCCGGCCGGCCCAGATCAGCGGCGTCTCCGTCGCTGGCAAGACCGGCACCGCCGAGCACGCCCAGGGCGCCGCGCCACACGCCTGGTTCGTCGGCTTCGCGCCGGCGGACG
Source organism: Micrococcales bacterium (assembly GCA_021287075.1). GTDB lineage: Bacteria > Actinomycetota > Actinomycetes > Actinomycetales > Dermatophilaceae > JAJTBD01. The sequence goes on from JAJTBD010000010.1 coordinate 15,336, forward strand.
ACCCCAAGGTCGCCGTGGCCGTCGTCGTCGAGGACGGCGGAAGCGCCGGCAGCGAGGCATTCGGTGGCACGGTGGCAGGACCGATCGCAAAGAAGGTCATGGAAGCGGTGATCAACCAGTGACGACCCCCCCGACCCCCGATCTGCTCGCCGGGCGCTATCGCCTGGTCTCGCGCATCGCCACCGGCGGCATGGGCGAGGTCTGGCGTGGCACCGACGAGGTCCTCGGCCGGACCGTCGCCGTCAAGGTCATGCGACCCGACACCGCCGACAACGAGGGCTTCGCCCTGCGCTTCCGCGACGAGGCCCGCCACGCCGCCGCGCTCCAGCACCCCAACATCGCGACCGTCTATGACTTCGGCGAGGACGGCAACCGCGCCTATCTGGTGATGGAGCTGCTCGAGGGCCGGCCGCTGTCGGCGCTCATCCAGGAGCACGGCGCGCTCAGCCCCGCCCTCGTCGCCTCCGTCCTGGCCCAGACCGGCCGGGCGCTCGACGCCGCCCACCGCGCCGGCGTGATCCACCGCGACGTCAAGCCGGCCAACATCGTCGTCGCCGACAACGGCACCGCCAAGATCACCGACTTCGGCATCGCCCGCGCCATGGAGGCCGCCGGCCACACCCAGACCGGCGAGGTCATAGGCACCGCGCAATACCTCTCGCCCGAGCAGGCCCTCGGCCAGAAGGCCACCCCCGCCTCCGATGTCTATGCGCTCGGCGTCGTCGGCTACGAGGCCCTCACCGGCACCCGGCCCTTCGCGCGCGACACCCTCGTGGCCACCGCGCTCGCCCACGTCAACGACACCCCCCGCCCCCTCGGCGCCGGCATCCCCGAGCCCATGCGCTCGACCGTCATGCAGGCCCTGGCCAAGGACCCCGTCGACCGTCCGCGCACCGCGGCCTCCTTCGCCGCCGGCCTCGGTGCCGCCGGGCTCGTCCCCGTCTCGCAGGCTGCGGCCAGCGCCCCCGGCGCCGCCGCCACCGAGGTGCTGCGCCCCGTCCAGGACCCCACCGAGGTCGTCGGGCCGCCCGTGCGCGCCGGTGCCGGTGCGGCTGGTCTCGGGGCCGGCGCCGCGGCAGGGGCGTCCACGCCGCGCACGGCCGAGCAGCCCGCGGCATACCTCCCGCAGGAGGGCCGGTATGCCGCTGAGGAGGACGAGCGCGAGCGTCGCCGCGGCGGTGGCTGGTGGCTGCCGCTGCTGCTCCTGCTGCTCCTCGGCGGTGCCGCCGCCCTCGGCTGGCAGCTGATGAACAACGACAACGGCACCCCGCAGACGCCGACCACGGTCACCTCCACCACGACCGCGTCGGTGACCACCAGTGACACCGCCTCACAGGACGCCTCCCGCTCCGCCGATGCGAGCAGGTCCTCCGAGGCTGCTGCCGCGTCGTCGTCGTCGGCCGCCGAGGCGTCCCGGTCCGCCGCGGCGGCAGACGCCTCCCGCTCGGCCGAGGCGAGCAAGTCGTCCGCTGCTGCCTCCTCCTCCTCGTCGGCCGCCGAGGCGTCACGCAGCTCGTCGGCGTCGTCGGCCTCCTCGGCGTCGTCGGCATCATCGGCGAGCAAGGCCTCGGCCTCCTCCGCCTCCGAGGCCAGCAAGTCCTCGGCCTCCTCCGCGTCCGAGGCCAGCAAGTCGAGCGACAAGGCGAGCACGTCGAGCGACACGGCCAGCCAGTCCGCCGACACCCCGGCCTCACCCGACACCGCCGTGAGCACCGCGCCCTGAGCCCGGCGCCCCGGCACCCACCCAGCACGGCACCCGACCACCCCGGCACGGGACACAGCACGAGAAGCAGCACGAACGGCATACGACATGAAGGACACGCGATGAGCAGGAAGGCGCAGCGGTGAGCATCCCGCACCTGCTCGGTGGGCGCTATGAGGTCGGCGAGCTCGTCGGCCGCGGAGGCATGGCCGAGGTCCACGCCGGGCACGACACCCGGCTCGGGCGACCCGTCGCGATCAAGATGCTGCGCTCGGACCTGGCCCGGGACAGCTCCTTCATCCAGCGCTTCCGGCGCGAGGCGCAGGCCGCCGCCGGCCTGAACCACCCCAACATCGTGGCCGTCTTCGACTCCGGCGAGGACCACACCACCGAGTCCGGCGGCGCCACCGTCGCCATCCCCTACATCGTCATGGAGTTCGTCGAGGGCCACACCCTGCGCGAGCTGCTCAACCAGCAGGGGCACATCGAGGCCGGCGAGGCCGCCCGCATCACCGAGGACGTCCTCGAGGCCCTCGCCTACAGCCACTCGCGCGGCATCGTCCACCGCGACATGAAGCCCGGCAACGTGATGATCGCCGACGACGGCTCGGTCAAGGTGATGGACTTCGGCATCGCCCGTGCGGTCGCCGACGCCAACGCCACGATGACCCACACCCAGGCCGTCATCGGCACGGCGCAGTATCTCTCGCCCGAGCAGGCCCAGGGCCAGACCGTCGACCACCGCTCCGACATCTACTCCACCGGCTGCCTGCTCTTCGAGCTGCTCACCGGGCGGCCGCCCTTCAACGGCGAGTCCCCGGTCGCCATCGCCTATCAGCACGTGAGCGAGCCGCCGCCGCGGCCCTCGACCGGCGCCGACGGCATCTCCACCGATCTCGACGCGGTCGTGCTGCACGCCCTGACCAAGGACCGCGACAAGCGCTATCAGACCGCCGAGGAGTTCGCGCGGGACCTGCGCGCCTCCCGGCTCGGCCGCCCCATCTCCGGGGCCGCGCGCGGGGCGCTGACCGCCGGCGGCCCGGCGCTCGTGCCCGCCGCCGCCCTGAGCACCGACCAGCGCTCCCGGGCCACGCCCGCCACCCCGCCCGGGGCGCGCGCGGAGGACTGGCACACCTCCTCGATGGAAGCCGTCGGCGAGCGCGAGGAGCGCCGCCGCGGCGCCCTGTGGGTGATGCTCGCCATCGCCAGCCTCGCCGCCCTCATCCTGCTCGGCCTCGCCGGCAAGAACATCCTCGACAAGCGCGCCGAGGAGAACGCCCGCGTCACCGTCCCGGCCGTGGTCAACATGCCGCAGGAGTCGGCCGAGCTCAAACTGCGCCAGGCCGAGCTGGTGGCCATCGTGGTCAAGGAGAACAACGACGCCCCCACCGGCGACGTCTTCGACCAGAGCCCCAACGCCGGCACCGAGCTGCGCAAGCAGGAGAAGGTCACCATCAAGGTCTCCCTCGGCCCCGCCGAGGTCAAGATCCCCAACCTCGCCGGATACACCGCCGACGGCGCCAAGACGGCGCTGGAGCAGGTCGGGCTCAAGGCCGGCGACACCACGCAGGTCGACGACACCACCACCGCCAAGGGCAAGGTCGTCACCACCAACCCCAAGGCCGGCATCGCCGTCGCCAAGGGCAGCGCCGTCGTGCTCAACGTCTCCTCGGGCCGGATGACCGTGCCCAGCGTCGTCGGCAAGGACATCGCCGAGGCGCTGAGTGTGCTCTCGCAGAAGGGTTTCACCGCCAAGACCGTCTATCGCGCCGCCAACGCCGCGGTCGGCACGGTCCTGGAGCAGAACCCCGCCAAGGGCAAGGCCGACTATGGCTCGCAGGTCACCCTCGTCGTCGCCACGCCGCCCCAGCGCACCGTCACCCAGACTCCCCCGCCGGTGACCCGCCAGCCGTCCGCGCCCAGCACGGCGGGCACCCCCGGCACGCCTGGCACCCCCGGCACCCCGGGCACCGGGTCGAGCGGCAGCTCGTCGTCGACGCCGACCACCGACGTCCCCACCACCGGCTCGACCCCCGGCACCGGCACCTCTTCCTCGACCCCGCCCCCCACGCCTCCCCCGACCGACTCCACCGCCACCACCGGCAACACCCCCTGACCCGGGCGCTTTGGCCCATTTGGGCACGATCGCCCCAGGGCAGCCCTCACTCACCTTCACGCCAAGTGGCGAGTTCTTTCCCGGGCGCTTTGGGCCCATTTGGGCACGATCACCCCAGCGTGGGGTGAGCCGGGCTGGGCGGCGGCGCGCGGCATACCCCGGCTCTCGGCAGGTGACCGTCGATGTCGGTATGCCGCGGCCATGGGTGAGGATGTATGCCGTGACCCGCATCCTCGTCGTCGACAACTACGACTCCTTCGTCTTCACGATCGTCGGCTATCTCCAGCAGCTCGGCGCGCAGACCGAGGTCGTGCGCAATGACGCGGTGAGCGCGGCGGACGGGGCGGACTTCGATGGCGTGCTCGTCTCGCCCGGGCCGGGGACGCCCGAGGAGGCCGGGGTCTCGATCGCGATGATCGAGGCGTGCGCCGAGCGGGCCCAGCCGATGCTGGGCGTCTGCCTCGGGCACCAGGCGCTGGGTGTCGTGTGCGGCGCCACGGTCGGACGGGCGCCCGAGCTGCTCCACGGCAAGACCTCGCGGGTGGTGCACGACGGGTCGGGTGTGCTCGAGGGGCTGGCCTCGCCGTTCACCGCCACTCGCTATCACTCGCTGACGATCGAGCCGGCCACCGTGCCCGAGATTCTCGTGCCCAACGGCCACACGGAGAGCGGCATCATCATGGCCGCCCGGCACCGCGACCTGCCGCTGCACGGCGTGCAGTTCCACCCCGAGTCGGTGCTCACCGAGGGCGGCCACCGGATCCTGGCCAACTGGCTCGCGGTGTGCGGCGACGCCGGTGCGGTCGAGCGGTCGGCCGGGCTCAGCCCCCTCGTCCGCGACGCCGAGGGTGTGGCGCGGATGGTCGCCGCCGGCTGACGCCGGCGTGGGGCGAACGTGCCCACGTGGGCTAAAGCGCCCGGGGCGGACCGGCGGGCGTTGGGCCGGGGTTTGGCCTAACGGGGCGTGGTGGCCTAGCGGGCGGTGGTGACGGAGGTCGTGGGAGCCTGGTCGCCGACGGTGCTGTCGTTGAACGGCATGTGGGGCGCGACGGCGGGGAAGAGCCACAGGAAGCACGCCATGACGGCGGCGGCGACGAGCACCAGCAGCTCGAGGAACTTCACGAAGGCGGGACCGGGCAGGACCCGCCACAGCGCGGCATACATCCGATCAGCCTCCCAGCTGCAGATCGCTCTCCGGCAGACCGGCGGAGCGGGGGTAGGTGCTCTCGAGCTTGGCGTGGACGATGTAGCGCTCGCGGGCGCTGAACATCGGGTGGCAGGCGGTCAGGGTCATCCACCGCTCCGTCGGCTTCGCACCCGGCTTGTCGGGGACGGGCGCGATGACCTCGCCCTGGCTGGGCAGCACGATCTGGTGGCTCTGCACGACATAGGTGGCAAAGCCCGCCTTGGTCTCCACGATGATCCGGTCGCCCGGGACAAGGGTGTGGATCTGGTTGAAGGGCTTGCCATAGGTCACCCGGTGGCCGGCGACCGAGAAGTTGCCGACCTCACCCGGCTTGGCCGTGCCGGTGTAGTGCCCGACGCCCTCGTCGAGGATCTCGTGGTTGGTGCCCTCGAAGATCGGCCGGGCGTAATCGGCCCCGAAGCGCGGGATGCGGATGATGCCGAAGGCCTGGTCGAGCGTGACCGCCGTCGCGACGTCCTTGGCGTCCTGGCGCTTGGCCGCCGGCCTGTCGGTGGTCTTGGGCTGGCCCGTCGCACCGAACTGCTGCTGGAGGCTGTCGAGGGTCTTGGCCTGCACCCGATTGGACTCCACATCGGTCCACCACAGCTGCCACACCACAAAGAGCAGGACCAGCGCGCCGAGGGTCATCATCAGCTCGCCGATGGTGCGGACCGTCGCGCGGCTCACCGGGCCCCCGCCCGGGCGAAGTGCAGGTCGGTCTGGCCGGCATAGCCGGGGAAGGTCTGCTCGCCCTCGTCCTCGACCTGGTAGCCGAGGTCGACGGCGTCGACATACTCGCGATAGACCTTCACCTGCGGGTCATCGGTGAGCGCACGCCTCATGCCTTCAGTGTCCCCGATCGCGCGGATGGTGAAGGGCGGGGAGTAGACCCGGCCCTGGAGGATGAGGGTGTTGCCCACGCAGCGGACCGCGCTGGTCGAGACCACCCGTTGGTCCATCAGCATCATCGCCTCGGCCCCGCCGCGCCACATCGCGTTGACGACGGCCTGCACGTCCTGCTGGTGGACGACGATGTCGTCGACCGTCATGCCCTCGGGCAGCGTGTCACCGGTGAGCGGGCTGTCGTCGAGCGAGACCTTCAGGCTCGGGCCCTGCACCGCCTGGAGGTCGGCCTCGCTGCTGGTCTGCGCCAGCGCGGTCTGGGCTGCGGTCAGCCGCTCGTCACCGGGCGCGGCCTTGGCGACCAGCCCGTCGACCTCGCTGCGCAGCCGCGCCACCCGGAGCGTCTGCTCCTTCTGCTCGCGGTCGCGCTCGCGGACCAGGTCGACCAGCCCCGCCTGCTCCGAGCGCAGGTCGGTGCCGTTGGCGGTGGTCGCGCTCGTGGCGAAGAGCAGCCCGGCGATCAGGGCGATGAAGGGCACGAGCACCGACCACTTCGAGGGGCGGTGGGTCAGCCAGCTGCGCACGGCCTGCCGGTTGCGCACCACGAACTGGGTGGTGCGCTGGGTCGGGCCGGCCGCGGTCGCACCACCGCTGGGGGGAGGGGTCGGCGCGGCGTCGTCGCGCGGCATGCGCCCGTCGTGCGCCATCTCGCCTCCTCCCGCGTGCCGGTGTGTGGGCCTACACCCCTTACGCTAGGCCAGAACCACGATCCAGCCCCAAAGGAGTCCCCCGTGCCCGAGTCCAAGGGACGGAAGAAGAAGGTCGCGCACCGGGACGAGGTGACCTCCCGTCAGGCAGCCAAGCCCAAGCCGACCGGCAACCCGCCTTGGTTTGTCCCGGTCATGCTGACCCTGATGATCCTCGGGCTGCTGTGGATCGTGACCTTCTACATCACCTCGCAGCGCTTCCCCGTGCCCCAGTGGGGCCGCTGGAACCTCGGCGCCGGCTTCGCGCTGATGATGGCCGGCTTCCTGATGACCACGCGCTGGCGCTGACCCTCACCTCCTCAGACATCGGGGGTATGCCGCCCGCGCGGCTCGCGCGCGGCCGTCACCCTCAGCGCCGTCACCGGTTGTAGACCACGATCGTCGGGCACCTCGCCAGGGAGACGGTCTTGCGGCTGGTCGAGCCGAGCAGCAGGCCGCGGAAACCGCCCCGGCCGCGGCTGCCGACAACGATCACCGAGGCGAGCTCAGACTTCCTGGCCAGCTCGTGCGCCGGGTCGCCGACGACGCCCTCGACGTGGAACTCCACCGACGGGTACTCCTCGCGCACAGGTGCCACGATCCGCAGCACCGACTGGTGCAGCATCGCCGCCTCGTCCTTGTCGGGCTCGAAGGTGGCCGCCCCCGAGATCGGGTTGCGCGGCCAGACCCCCAGGGCGAGCACCGGGACGGGTGAGGCGGCCTCGGCGGCGACGTCCGCGGCATACCTCAGGGCATGGAGCGCGGAGTCCTCGTCGTCGACACCGACCACGATCGGACCCTCGGGGTTGGCGTGCTCGGCAGGCACGACCGCGATCGGGCCGTTGCCGTGGGTGATGACGGTGTCGGTGGTGCCGCCGAGGAGGGTGCCGGCCAGGGGGCTGCGCCCGCGTGAGCCGATCACGGTCAGCGCCGCGTCGGCGGAGGCGGCGACCAGCTCACCGGCGGGACTGCCGGCGTGCAGCACGATCTGCACGTCGAGGTCGGGATGGGCCTCGCGCAGCACCGCCTCGGCGTCCCACAGCTCCTGCCGGGCCAGCTCCTCCTCGTGGAACTCCGCGTGCTGGGCCGCGGGGGCGCCCATGTAGGTGTACATCGACAGGCTGTGGCTTCGGACCACCGTCACGCCGAGCCCGCGCTCGGCGGCCCAGCGGCCACCCCATCTCAGGGCCTGGTGTGCGACCTGCGATCCGTCGGTCCCGATCACCACACGGTCGCGATAGGTGACCTCTGCCATGGCTCCTCCTGCGCCGCCCTCCTGCCCCCGCCTCTGCCCCGGGGTGACGGTCTGACCAGGCGACGGCGGCCTCGTCGCCACCCGTCACCTCCAGTCTCCTCGCTTCGTGGCGGGCGTGGGGCTCACCGGTGAAGTTCGCGATGCGGACACCCGTGCGCATTTATCCCCGGGTTTAAAGCGGTTTCCCACCGCGGATCTGTGGACAAGTCGGGTTGTCCACAGACTTGTCCACCGGTGGTGGATGAATGACAGGCGTGGAATCACACGCGTGTCATTCGTCCACAGGGTTGTCCACGGCTGGGGACAACCGGGAGTCCTCACATGCATGGGAGGGTGCGCATGTTGCGGTGGCGGCGCAGTATGCCGGGTGGCCGGGGTGCGCACCTGGCCGCCGCCACGCGGCATACCCCAGTCGACTGGGCAAGACACGCCGTTGGCGCTCCAGGGCACACGGCGTGTCTTCCCCACTCGACTCGGGGTGAGGGGTGCGGGGTCAGCTCGGGGTGAGGGGTGCGGGGGTCAGCTGGGGGTGAGGCCGGGGCTCACGGAGAACTTCCACCAGGCGGCGGCGACGAGCAGCAGCAGCATGAGCGCGAGGGCGCCCCAGTGCATGAGCCGGCCGCGGGAAGTGCGGGGCGCATAGGCGATCGCGGCCGCCGCGGCGAGGCCGGTGAGGAAGCCGCCGACGTGGGCCTGCCAGGCGATGCCGGGGACGATGAAGCCGAGGGCGAAGTTGACCGCGAGCGTGAGATACATGCCCGCGGAGGAGCGGCCGAGCCGCCGGTTGAGCACGAGCAGCGCGCCGAAGAGGCCGAAGACCGCCCCGGAGGCCCCGACCATCGCGGTCCCCCACGAGCCGAGGTCCTCCCAGGTGTGCACCTCGGCGATGTCGGGCGCCTGCGCCATGAGCGTGTAGACGACCGAGCCGCCGAGAGCCGTCAGCAGATAGAGGGCGAGGAAGCGGGCCCGGCCGAGCAGCGGCTCGAGGTACTGCCCCATCAGCCACAGCGCATACATGTTGAACAGGATGTGCATCGGCTGGCCCGGGCTGTGGGCGAAGGCCGAGGTCAGCAGCGTCCACGGGCGGGACTCGCCGAAGGCGGGGACGTATTGGATCTGCGCCACGAAGGCCTTGCTCGCCAGCTCACCGAGCCACACCAGCGCGCAGATCGCGATGATCGCCATCGACACCACGGGCCGGCCGTCGGTGACGCGCCCGCCAAAGATCGTCGTGCCCTGACGCACCGACTTGGCCTGCACCGCAACGCAGTCCACGCACTGCACACCCACCGACGCCTGCCGCTGGCACTCGGGGCAGACCGGTCGCGAGCAGCGCTGGCAGCGCACATAGGACACCCGGTCGGGGTGGCGCGGGCACACCGGCGGCGGCTCGACGGGCTGGGCGCCGGCGTTGTTCCACGGGTTCTCGGTCATGGGTGCTGATCGTCCTTGGCTGATGCGGCTGGGGGTGCGGGTGCGGACAGGCGACGCCGGGATAAACGTATGCCGCGGCGGCACGGTGCCGCCGCGGCATACCTCATGCCCGGGGAGGGGTCACTTGGTGACGGTGACCTTGTCGATCACGACCGGCTCGACGGGGCGGTCCATGCGCCCGGTCGGGACTGCGGCGATCTTGTCGACGACCTCACGGGAGGGGCCGTCGGCGACCTCGCCGAAGATCGTGTGCTTGCCGTTGAGCCAGTTGGGGGCGCTGACGGTGATGAAGAACTGCGAGCCGTTGGTGCCGCGGCCCATCTGCTTGCCGGCGTTGGCCATGGCCAGCTGGTAGGGCTTGTCGAACTGGAGGTCGGGGTGGATCTCGTCGTCGAAGGGGAAGCCGGCCTGGGAGGGCTGGCCGGTGCCGGTGCCCTGCGGGCAGCCGCCCTGGATCATGAAGCCGGGGATGATGCGGTGGAAGGTCAGGCCGTCGTAGTAGCCCTCCTCCATCAGGCCCACGATCTTGCCGACGGTGGTCGGCGCCTGGTTGTCGAACATCGTCAGGTTGATGTCGCCATGGTTGGTGTGGAGCGTCACGTTCGTCATGCCCGCCATCCTCCCATCCACCGCCCACAAAGTGGAATGACCCCAAGTTTCACCGCACCGAAGTGGCCCTGAGCAGCGCGGACAGTGCAGGATGGGGGGAAAGGTAACGGAGACATCACAAGGAGGATCCGTGTTCAAGACCAAGTCCGAGCGCAAGCAGGACGCCGCTGCCAAGCACGCGCAGCTGGCTGCCGAGAACGCCCGTGAGGCCGCCCAGGCCCGCCGCGACGAGGCCCAGGCCGCCATCCAGGAGCAGGCCGACAAGGCCCGCGAGGCGGTCGCCCCCAAGGTCGAGGCCGCCAAGGAGGCCGTGGCCCCCAAGGTCGAGGCCGCCCGTGAGTTCGCCGCCCCCAAGGTGGAGGCCGGCAAGAACAAGTTCGCCGAGGACGTGCTCCCCGGTGTCGTCAAGGCGCTCGCCGCCGTCGTGTCCGCCTCGGCCGCGACCAAGGCCAAGGCGCAGAGCAAGGCCGCCGACGTCGACGCCAGCGCCCTCGCCGACCTGCTCAAGGAGCGCGGCGAGGAGGCCCGCGGCGCCGCCCACGAGGCCAAGGGCCGCTCCGCCGACGCGCTGGCCGTGCTCCGCGGTGACGCGGTCGCCAAGCCCAAGCGCTCCGGTGGCCAGGGCCTGATCCTGCTCGGCCTCGGTGCGGCTGCCGCCGCGGCGTATGCCGCGTGGAAGAACTCCCAGCCCAAGGCCGACCCGTGGGCCGTCCCCGCCGACAATCCCTATGGCAAGGGCCTGGTCGACACCGAGCACATCGGCAAGCAGTCGGTCGGCGACAAGCTGCACGACGCCGCCGACACCGCCAAGGCCAAGGCTGCCGAGGCCAAGGGCGCCGTCGCCGCCAAGGCTGCCGACGCCAAGGACACCGTGCAGCACAAGGTCGCGGAGCGTCGCGCGGCGCACGTCGACGAGTCCGACACCGCGGTTGCGGCCGGTGTGGGCGCGGCCGCCGCCGCGGGCAGCGATAGCTACACCCCGCGCCGTGGCGCCGGCGTCGACGATGTCGAGGGCGGCTCCTATGACCGCGACGTCGAGGAGCGCCTCGGCGGCGACTTCGGCGGCACCCAGGTCACCGACGTCCCCGCCGACAACGGCGACTCCTGGGGCGGCATCGAGGTCACCACGCTCGAGGAGCTCGGCCAGGGCCCCGGCCAGGCCGACGACGCCCCCCGCGACGAGACCCTGTCCCCGGAGGAGGCCGCCCGTCTCGACGACGAGCAGCGCCGTGCCGACGAGGCCCGCCGCGACAAGGGCGACGCCGGTCGCTTCTGAGGTGATGGCCGCGCTGGCGGACCGCCCCCGGGCGGTGCGCACGCGGCATACCTGATCTGATGGCCGAAGGCCCGGACCCCCGCTCGGGGGGCCGGGCCTTCACCCTGTCCGGCGGCACCCGCCTTGGGCACTGCGCGCATTGCATCCGCGCAGGTCGGCAGCCAGAGTGTGGGGATGACCAAGACCCGCGACTTCCGGCTCGCCGACCGCTATGAGCTCGACGAGGGCGAGGTGCTGCTCTCGGGCCTGCAGGCCCTCGTGCGGGTGCCGTTGGCGCAGCGGGCGATCGACGCCGCCGCGGGGCTGGACACGCGCACGCTCATCTCCGGCTATGAGGGCTCGCCGCTGGGCGGCTATGACCTGGAGCTCCAGCGGCGCGCGGGCATGATGGACGCGGCGGGCGTGGTGTTCCGCCCGGCCGTCAACGAGGAGCTGGCGGCCAACGCCGTGCAGGGAAGCCAGCTCGCCGCCACGCTCGAGAGTTTCAACCACGACGGGGTCGTCGGCGTCTGGTATGGCAAGGCCCCGGGACTCGACCGGGCGACCGACGCGATCCGCCACGGCGCGCTCGGCGGCGCCTCCCGGCACGGCGGGGTCATCATGCTCGTCGGCGACGACTCGACCGCCAAGTCCTCGACCGTGCCGTCGAGCTCGGAGACCGCGATGGCCGAGGTCGGCCTGGCCGTCCTCTCCCCCGCCGACCCGCAGGAGGTCCTCGACCTGAGCCTGCACGGGGTGGCGCTCTCGCGCTTCTCAGGGATGTGGGCCGGCATCAAACTGGCCACCAATGTCGTCGACGGGTCGGCGACGGTGCGGGTGCGCACCCCGCAGATCGCGCCGGTCGAGCCCTCCCGCGAGATCGACGGCACGGACTTCCACCACGAGGTGTCCGGGCGCTTCCTCGGCCCCAACCTCGCCGTGCTCGAGCAGAGCGCGGTCGGCCCGCGGGCCGAGCTGGCCCTGCGCTATGCCCGCGCCAACGGCCTCAACCTCGTCCACGGCGACGAGGGTGGGCGGGTCGGCATCATCACAGCGGGTATGCCGCACCACGACGTCCTCGAGGCCCTCACCTCTCTCGGGATCTCGCCAGACGCACTGGGACACAGCGGCATCCGCATCCTCAAACTCGGTCTGGTCGCCCCCCTCGACGCCGAGCTGGTGCGCTCCTTTGCCGAGGGTCTCGATGCCGTCGTGGTCGTCGAGGAGAAGCGACCCTTCATCGAACTGGCCGTCAAGGACGCGCTCTATGGGTCCTCGATCCCGGTGTGGGGCAAGGGGACTCCCGACGGCGCGCCACTGCTGCGGGCGTGGGGCGACCTGCCGCCGCATGTCATCGCCGAGGCCATCGCTCCCGTCCTGCGGGAGCGGGGCGTGCTGCCCGAGGAGGCTCCCCCGCAGGGGGCACCCGACGGCGGGGCGGGCTCGGGCATCGGTGGCGCCGCGGCATACTCCACGGCGAAGCCCACGACCTCGGCGCCGGGAGGGCGCACGCAGCTGCCGCTCGCGGTGCGCACCCCGTATTTCTGCTCCGGCTGCCCGCACAACCGCTCGACGCAGGTCCCGGCGGGGAGCCTGGTCGGCGCGGGCATCGGGTGCCACGCGCTGGTCGCCTATGTCGATCCCGAGCGCGCCGGCGAGATCACCGGTCTGTGCCAGATGGGCGGCGAGGGCGCGGCGTGGATCGGCATGGCGCCGTTCGTCTCGCGCACCCACCTCGTGCAGAACCTCGGCGACGGCACCTTCCACCACTCCGGCTCGCTCGCCGTGCGCGCCGCGATCGCGGCCGGGGTGCACATGACCTACAAGATCCTCTACAACGGCCATGTCGCGATGACCGGCGGGCAGGACGCGGTCGGCAGCATGCCCGTGCCGCAGCTGGTGCAGTCGCTGCTCGCCGAGGGGGCCGCCAGGGTCGCCATCACCACCGACGAGCCCGAGCGTTATCGCGGTGTGCGATTGCCCGCCGGCGTGCGGGTCCACCACCGCGACAGGCTGATCGAGGTGCAGGAGGAGCTGTCCGAGGTCGACGGTGTCACCGTCCTGATCCACGACCAGGAGTGCGCGACCGAGCTGCGTCGCCAGCGCAAGCGCGGTCTGGTGCAGGCGCCCTCGACCAGGGTCTTCATCAACACCCGGGTCTGCGAGGGCTGCGGCGACTGTGGCGCGAAGTCCAACTGCCTGTCGGTCGTGCCGGTCGACAGCGAGTTCGGCCGCAAGACCCAGATCAACCAGGCGACGTGCAACAGCGACTACTCCTGCCTCGACGGCGACTGCCCGTCCTTCCTCACCGTCGAGCCGGCAGGTGAGGTCGCGAGCGTCATTTCGAACACGCTCGCGGCCGACCACATCCCCGCTCCCCCCGTCAACGAGGCGACGCGGGTCAACCTGCGCGCCATGGGGATTGGCGGCACCGGCATCGTCACGACCGCCCAGGTGCTGGCCGTCGCCGCGACCACCGCCGGGCTGCACGTGCGCAGCCTCGACATGATGGGCCTGTCGCAGAAGGGTGGCGCCGTCGTCTCCGACCTGCGCCTCTCGCGCGACCCGATCGACGGCGCCAACAAGCTCGAGCCCGGCACCTGCGATGTCTATCTCGGCAGCGACCTGCTCGTCGCGGCCGACGAGCGCAACCTCGCGGTCGTCTCTCCCGACCGGACCGTCAGCGTGCTGTCGACCTCAGCGGTGCCCACCGGCGCGATGGTCTCCGACGTCGGGACGACCTTCCCCGCCGTCGAGGGCGTCGCCGCCTCCGTGCGGGCCCAGTCGCGCGATCTCATCGCCGCCGACGCTCGCGGTCTGTGCGAGGGCCTCTTCGGCGGCGACCAGCTGGCCAACACCTTCCTGCTCGGCATGGCCGCCCAGCTCGGGGTGCTGCCCTTCGGTCTCGAGCACGTCGAGGATGCCCTGCGACAGAACGGTGTCGCCGTCGAGGCCAACCTCCAGGCCTTCCGCTGGGGACGGCTGCTGGTGACCGACCGGACACGCGTCGAGCAGGCGGCCGCGCGGCATACCCCCGCGGCGGGGTCGGCCGAGCCGAGCCCTGCAGCCCGTGCCCTCGCCGCGGGCGTGCTGGTGGGCGGCGACGACGATCTCGGCGAGGTGCTCACCCGCCGGGTCGATGAGCTGATGTCCTATCAGGACAAGCGGTATGCCGCGGAGTACGTCCGCCACGTCGCCGGGCTCTACGCGCGCGAGCGCGATGCGGTCGGGGGCTGCTCTCTCGCAACACAGTTCGCGTGGGGCCTGCACAAGCTGATGGCCTACAAGGACGAATACGAGGTGGCCCGCCTCTCGACCGACCCGGCGCTGGAGAAGGCGGTCAAGGCACAGTTCGGGGCCGAGGCCACCTACTCCTTCCGGCTGCACCCGCCGATGCTGCGGGCCCTGGGGATGGAGGGCAAGATGTCGCTGCCCGCAGCCGTCTCCCGCCCGGCGCTGGCGGCCCTGGCCCGGGGCCGGCGGCTGCGTGGCACGCCCATGGACCCCTTCGGGCGGGCGCGGGTGCGTCAGGTCGAGCGCTCCCTGATCGACGACTACATCCGCGCCGCCGCCCGCGCCACTGCCGTCCTGACCCCCGCCAACGCCGAGCAGGTGCGCGAGCTGCTCGCGCTGCCCGACATGGTCCGCGGCTACGAGGAGATCAAGCTGGCCAATGTCGCCGCCTTCCGCGCCGAGGTGCAGCGACGGCTGCAGGCGCTCGGCGCCTGAGTCGGGCCCGGCGCTTGGGGGCGGGCGTCACCCGGGCGGGGGTGCCTCGGCATACCCGCTCGGGCCGAGACTGGTCCGATGACCTCCGCTGACTCCACGCGCCGAGTCCTGATCACCGGGGCGGGTGGCGACGTCGCGACCGCGGTCTCCCCCGGTCTGGCCGAGCACTACGCGCTGACCCTCACCGACGCCGACCCGGAGGTCCTGGCCGAGGGCGTCGAGCGGCTCGACGTGCGGGATGCCGACGCGGTCGCCGTCGCGTGCGAGGGCATCGACGCCATCGTCCACCTCGCTGGCGCAGCCTCGCCCGAGTCCGACTGGGAGAGTGTGCTTGACCTCAACATCGTCGGCACGCGCGGGGTGCTCGAGGGCGCCCAGCGCGCGGGCGTGCGACGGGTGGTGCTTGCCTCGTCCAACCACGTGACCGGTGGCTATGACCGCGACGGCGAGTGGCCCATCGACGCACGTCAGCCCGTGCGCCCCGACAGCCTCTATGGGGTGAGCAAGGCCTTCGGCGAGGCGCTGAGCCGCTTCTATGCCGACTTCCACGGCCTGTCGGTGATCGCCCTGCGGATCGGCTGGGTCACGGGGGATATCGGCGCGGTTGGCGATGAGGAGATCATGTCGGCGCTGTGGCTCAGCGAGCGCGACGCGACCGAGGTCATCCGCTGCGCGATCGAGGCTCCGGTCCACTTCGGCATCTACTATGCCGTCTCCGACAACCCCAACCGGCGGTGGGATCTCACCTCCACGATGCTCGATCTGGGCTATCGCCCCAAAGACAGCTGGTATGCCGCGGCCGGCCTCCGCGAGGACGTCCGGACTGGCGGTCATCCCGTCCGCGGGAACTGGCCCCGCGACTGACTCTCATCCGGCGCGTTCGTGCCCAACTGGGCTGATGCGTGGCGCGCGCCCCGTGAGCCGCGAGCCGCTGGATCTGCCACCCCCGCCCAGCTCATTGCTGGTCGGCGCGGGCGTCCGGGACATCGTGGGTGTCGGGCAGCTGGAGCAGGGGGGTGATCGAGACGTCGGCGACCTTCCAGTCGAGGTCGCGGACCGCCTCGGCGGCCTCCTCCACCCGATGGGCGGGCACCACGCCATCCCGCGGCCGGACGAACGCGTCGACATGGAACAGGTGCCCCTGATCGCGCACCCGCACCCGCGCGTCGGCGACCCACGGCTGGTGGACGAGCGTCTCGTGGACCTGGGCGACCAGCGGGTGGGTGTGCTCGCTGTCGTAGGTCCGGGCGCGGCCGTCCATGAGTGAGCGCGCCGCGAACTTCACGTTGGACCAGCCGTCGCGCACGATCGAGAGGGCAATGGCGATGGCGACCGCGGCGTCGGCCCACCAGAGGCCCAGACCGATGCCGATAATCCCGGCGACGGTGCCGCCGGCCGTCATCCAGTCGGCCTTCTGCATGTCGGCGTCGGCAAAGAGCACGCGGTCGTGCAGTTTCTCCGCCAGCGGCATCTTGAGCCGGCCGAGGATGACCGGCCCGATGCCGGTATAGAACATGGCGGCGATCATCACCCACCCGGCCCACACCGTGTGGCCGAAGAGGTGCATGGTGCCGATGGGCGGGTGCTCGCCCTTGACCAGTCCCATCCCCGAGTCGACGATGAGAAAGACGCCCATGATCAGCAGGGCCACCGCGGCCGCGAGGTGGCCGCTCGCGACGGCACGGTGGCGGCCATAGGGGTGCTCCGGCGACGGCGGCTTGCCGGCCTCGCGCACCGCGGCGAGGAAGGCGATCGACGGGACGAAGCCGAGCATGTCCTCGATCCACGCGGCCTTCATGGCCTGCGAGGAGCCCATGACCGAGAAGACCACGGCCACACAGGTCGCCATGTAGGCGATCGTGATCCACTCCAGGCGCTTGGCCTTGCCCAGCGCCTGCCGCTGCTCGGCGGGCAGGCTGGTCGCGCCAAAGTTGACTTCCTTGCTCACGGCTGCCCTCCCCCGTGGGTGTCAAGCCACCGCTCGAGGTCGGTGAGCAGCGCGTTCTCCCCCGGCGGGACCGCGAGCACGTGGGACTCGGTCTTGCCCTTGTCGTCCTTGTCCTCGATATAGGGCCGGGTGAGGGCGGCCTTGGACTTCCACGGGCTCTTGGAGGTGATCCCTGCCGCGACGATGTCGAGTTTGCCCTCCTCGAGGTCCTTGATGAGGGCCTCCTCGGAGCCGACGGTCCACTCGACCTCGGCACCGAGCGTCGCGGCATACCTCGTGATGAGCTCGGGCTCGCTGCCGACGGGGTCGGCGTCGGGAGAACTGACCTCCACATAGGGCGGGTTGGGCGAGACGCCGGCACGCAGCTGCTTGCTCGAGCGGATGCGCTCCTTGGTGTCGTTGGGATCGGCCGGGAATCCCCCACTGCCACAAGCGGTCAGCGTCGCGCAGGCCACCAGGGCGGCGAGCCCCCGGGAGGCTCTGCTCACAGCTCCACCTCGGCCAGGGCGTGTGGGAGCTCGAGGGGGAGCTGTCTGGCGAGGAAGCCCACCGGGCCGACCTCCGAGGCGAGGCGCTCACCGGCCCGACCGTGCAGATAGGACGCCCACACCGCCGCCTGAGCGGGGTCGGCGCCACGGCTGACCATGCCCGCGACCGCTCCGGCAAGCACGTCCCCCGAGCCCGAGGTCGCCATGCCGGGGGTGCCGGAGTCGTTGCGCCACAGCCGATCTGGCTGGGCGGGGTCGGCGATGTATGAGGTGCTGGCACCCGAGACCACCACGGCACCCGACGTGGTCGCCAGCTCCCGGACCGCCTCGGGCAGGTCGAGGTCGCCCTCGTCGCGGGCGAGCGTGCGGGCCAGCTCGGTCGTGTTGGGCGTCAGGACCGCACGCCCGTCGAGGTGTGCGACGCACTCCCTGTCAGCGGTGACGGCAGCCATGCCGAGCGCGTCGATGACCACGGGCACGTCGACCTGTGGGAGCAGCCGCAGGAGCAGGGCGCTGGCGTCCTTGGGGTCGAGCATCCCCGGGCCGACGAGCAGCGCGTCGACATCCTCTGCGGCAGAGGCGATCTCGTCAGCAGCCTCGGCGGCGATGTCGCCGCCGTCGCACGTGGGCAGTCCGATGACGAGGGCCTCGGGCACGGCGACGGACAGCGCGGTGGCGGTGTGGTCGACGGTGGCGATCTGGAGCTTGCCGGCGCCGACCCGCAGCGCGGCCTCGGCCGAGAGCAGGACCGCGCCGGGCGTGCCGGCGCTGCCACCCACGATGAGGATGCGCGCGGTCGACTTGTCACCCTGACTCGCCGGGAGCAGCCACTCCCGCAGCACGGCGGGGGTGACGACGACCGGCTCAGTCATCCCGATCGCCCTGTCCGTGCGGGGTCTCCCGCGTGGTCGGCGAGCCGGACTGCTCGATGTGGGTGGTTTCGGCATAGACGTCGAGCTCGAGCGCCCCTCCCTCGCCGCGCACATAACGCGTGACCGAGCAGTTGGGCAGCGGGGTGTCCTTGTCGGTGCCGAGGACCTCGCTCTCGTCCATGCCCTCCAGCACATAGCGGAAGGCCATGATCACGGCCTGGTGGCTGAAGACCCAGACGACCTCATCGTGATACTCCGCGCGGATGTCGGTCAGGATGCTGCGCACCCGGAAGATGACGTCGGTCCAGCTCTCACCCCCGAGCGGGCGGTAGTAGAACTTGCCGACGTGGTCGCGGCGGGCCGCCTCCTCGGGCATGGTCTCGCGGATGCCCTTCCCGGTCAGCCCGTCCAGCGCACCGAGGTCGCGCTCACGCAGGCGCTCGTCGAGGACGGGCACGAGACCGGTGCCCTCCAGCGAGATCCGGGCCGTCTCGGCCGCCCGCACATAGGGCGAGGACAGCACGACCTGCGGCCGCGTCTCACCCTCGAGCCCCTCGATGAGGGAGCGGACGGCGCGGGCCTGCCCCTCGCCGTCCTCCGACAGGGGGGTGTCGGCGTCGCGGGTGTCGAGCTCGAGCCGGCCGAGACCCTTCTCGCGGGCCGCCGCGTCAGCGAGGTTGCCCATGCTCTGTCCATGGCGCACGAGCACGAGCTGCGTGGGCGCCCGTCGGCGTCCGGCGGAGACATCGCGGTCGGTGCCGCCTTCGCGCTGGCCCTGCTGGTCGGGGTGCTCGCTCATGGTCCTCCTCGCGCCGGCCTGGTCGTGGGCGTCCTCCATCCTCCCGAGCAGGTAGCCGCGCGGGCACACCCCTGTGGGTGCGGCGCGTGCTCAGCCCAGGTGCTCGAGGATCCCCCGGGCCACCGCTGCGGCCGGGCCGGTGCGCGCCCGGGCGTGGCCGGCCCCGGCCCACAGGTGCACCCGCTCGGGGTTGCCGGTGGCCTTGCCGTGGGCGCGCAGTGGTGCGGTCGCAAAGTGCACCTGCGGGTATGCCGCGGGCGCACCCTCGCAGTGCCGCTCGGTCCAGGCAGTTGTCAGGGCCCGCGCCGAGCGACCGGTGAAGCAGCGGGTGACGACCGTCCCGGCGGGGGAGCCGAGGGCCTCCTTGTGTACGTCGGCCGTGCCCGCCTCTGTGGTGCGCAGGAAGGCGCTGCCGCATGCCACCGCGTCGGCGCCTGCGGCCAGCACCTCCCGGGCGTCGTCGGCGTCCATGATCCCTCCGGCGGCGACGATGAGCAGGCCTGCGCGGGAACGGATCACACGCACGAGGTTGACGGTGTGCAGCTGCGTCTCGCCGGTGTCGCCGGGGCCACCACGATGTCCGCCGGCCTCCCAGCCCTGGGCGACGATCAGGTCAAAGCCGAGCTCCTCCGCCTGCGGGACGTCCGTGGGGTCCTTGAGCGACATCCATGCCTCGACACCGGCCGCCTTGACGGTCGCGACATTCTCGGCCGGCGGCCAAGGGGAAGCCGCCCGCCTCGGCGACCGCCGCCGCGAGCGCGACCGTGGACGGGCCACCGGCCACGGGAGCAAGCATGAGCCGCGTGTCGATCATGGGCCCCAGCCTCCCAGACCACGCGCGGTGCCCGACGAGGAAGCCGCCATAGGGGTGGTGGCGCTGGGGCCATTGGGTGTGGTCGGCTGGGAGGAGTCCATAGGCGGGCGGCGGGTGCCCGCCGTGCCACCGAGAGGAGAGGTGACGCTCCGTGACCGATCTGCTGATCCTGGATCTCGACGGCACCCTCATCGACTCGACCTATCACCATGCGCTCGCGTGGCACCGGGCCTTTGCCACCGAGGACATCGAGGTGCCGCTGTGGCGGGTGCACAGGGCCGTCGGGCTCGGTGGCGACCGGCTCATCTCGCACGTCGCGGGCGACGAGGTGGGCTCACTCGCGGGCGCGGCCCTGCGCCACGAGTGGGCCGTGCGCTATCGCGAGCTGGTGGGCGAGGTCACCCAGCTCCCCGGTGCGGTGGCCCTCGTGGAGGATGCCCGACGTCGCGACATCGCGGTCGTGCTGGCCTCCTCGGGCGAGCACGAGTTCGTCGACCAGGCCTTGGACCTGCTGGACATCCGCGGGGCACTCACGGCAGTGGTCTCCTCGGCCGACGTCGAGGACGCCAAACCCGACCCCGACATCCTCGCCCTGGCCTGCGAGAAGGTCGATGCCGACCGAGCCCTGATGGTGGGCGACACGACCTGGGATGCGCAGGCCGCCGCCCGACTGGGCATCCCCTGTGTCGGGGTGCAGTCCGGGGGGTTCGGCGCCGCCGAGCTGCGCGACGCCGGCGCCAGCGTGGTGTGGGACGGCCCCGACGGCTTCGCCGGCTGCGACTGGACCCGGCTGCTCACCCCCTGTCACGTCTGAGCCTCCCCGGCGCGCGGACTCCGCACCCGGGCCCGCCGGTCAGCCGGTGGCCGGACGCGGCCTCCGGCGGCCCCGGTGTCGCAGCAGCAGCGCGCGGGCGGTGCCCTCGTCGACGATGAGATCGGTCGCGACGCCGGCACGGAGCGCGCCGCGCAGGGCCTGTGCCTTGGACGGGTCGGCGACCACACAGATTCGCCGTGGGATGCGCGCGAGCAGCGGCGGTACCGGCCCGCTCGCGCGCTGGTTGAGGTCGATGTCCTCCCACGTGCCGTCCTCACGCAGCAGCACCGTGCAGACGTCGCCGACCACTCCCTGCCGCACAGCCGTCGCCAGGTCGCCCCGGTCCAGGTAGCCGCCGACGTAGACCTCCGAGCCGATGGTGCCGTGCAGGGCCCCGACGCTGAAGACCGCGACGTCCGCGGCGGCCTGGGCCTCGAGCACCCGCTGCACGGCGCGCTCCCCCCGCAGTGCCGTCCAGGTCTCGGGATGGTCGAAGAAGGCCGGCACGGGGAAGTAGAGGACGCTGGCGTCAAAGGCGGCGCCGACCGCGCCGAGGAGCTCTCCGGCATAGGTCACGCCGGAGCTATGGGTGTTGGCAGCACCGTTGAGCTGGACGACCACGGAGCCACGTGTCGGCGTGTGGGTGAGGCGTCCGACCACCGCGGAGATCGTTGTCCCCCAAGCGATCCCAATCGTGCAGTCGTCGGTGACCACCTCTGAGAGCACCTGGGCTGCCAGCACTGCCACGCGGTCGAGCCGCTGCACGGACGGGGTCTTGTCACGCACCGGCACGACATGGGCCCGCACACCGAAGAGGTCCTCGATCTCGCCGGCCAGGGGGCCGCGGGAGCCCCCCTCGTCGATGCTGATCCGCACGATGCCCTCCTCGCGCGCAGCCTTCAACATCCGCGAGACCGTCGAGCGAGACACCCCCAGCCGTGCCCCGATCGCGTCCATCGTCTCGTCCTGGAGGTAGTAGAGCGTGGCCACCGCCCGCAGCTCGGCCTCGCCGCCCTCACGTCCGTTCACCGCCCACACCTCCGTCTGCACGTCCGTGCACTGGCTTTGATCGTATGTGCAGCAGTGGTGAAGTGGAAGCAGTCACCGGGCGTGCACAGGCGCCGCCCAGGAAGGGACGTGAGCATCGTGACCACCGCACTCACCGTACGCAGCCGCCAGGAAGCCCTGACCGAGATGGGCACCGGCGAACTGGACATCCTGGTCGTGGGCGGAGGTGTCACGGGGGCCGGCATCGCGCTCGACGCCGCCTCCCGCGGGCTGCGCACCGGCATCGTCGAGGCGACCGACTGGGCAGGCGGCACCTCGCAGTGGTCGAGCAAGCTCGTCCACGGCGGCCTGCGCTACCTCTACCAGCTCAACTTCCCGCTGGTGGCCGAGGCCCTCAAGGAGCGCGGCCTGCTCCTGACGAGCCTGGCCCCGCACCTGGTCAAGGCGCAGCCCTTTCTCTGGCCCCTCAAGACCCCCGTCATCGAGCGCTCCTACAGCGCGATCGGCGTGGGCATGTACGACGCCCTGGCTCAGTTCGGGGGCGGCGGCAGCTCGGCTGTCCCGCACCAGAAGCACTACGGCCGCGCCGGCGCGCTCGAGCTCTTCCCCGGCATGCGCGAGGACGCCCTCGTCGGCGCCATCCGCTTCTATGACGCCCGCGTCGACGACGCGCGGCTCGTGCTCGACCTCGTGCGCACCGCCGCCGGCCTCGGGGCCCTGGCCGCCAACCGCGCCAAGGTCGTCGAGTACGTCACCGAGGGCGAGCGGGTCGTCGGGGCCGTCGTCGAGGATGCCGAGACCGGCCAGCGGGTCAGTGTCCGCGCCCGCTATGTGGTCAACGCGACCGGCGTGTGGACCGAGCAGACCCAGAACCTCGTCCCCGACGCCGCACGCCAGGACGGCCTGCGGGTGCTGGCCAGCAAGGGAATCCACATAGTCGTGCCGCGCGAGCGGATCCGCGGCGAGGCGGGGCTCTTCCTGCGCACCGAGGTCTCCGTCCTGTTCGTCATCCCCTGGGACCGCTACTGGGTGATCGGCACCACCGATACGCCCTGGCACGAGGACGTCGCCTCACCCGTCGCCACCAGCCGCGACATCGACTATGTGCTCGAGCAGGCCAACTCCGTGCTCGCCGAGCCGCTGACCCGCGACGACATCATCGGCACCTATGCCGGGCTGCGTCCCCTCCTCCAGCCGCACGACGACGACGCCTCCTCGACCAAGGTCTCCCGTGAGCACACGGTCACCGAGGTCGCTCCCGGCCTGGCCGCGATCGCCGGCGGCAAGCTGACGACCTACCGCGTCATGGCCGAGGACGCGGTCGACTTCGCCCTCACCCAGCTCGAGGGGCCCAAGGCCGCCGAGGCCCGGCCCAGCATCACCGAGCGCACCCCGCTCGTGGGCGCGGCCGGATACCCGGCATGGCAGTCCCAGGCCCACCGCGTGGCCGCCGAGCACGCGCTCTCGCCCGAGCGGGTCCAGCACCTGCTCGACCGCTATGGCGACGAACTGCCCGATCTCCTCGCGACCATGACGGCGCGGCCCGAGCTGGCCCGGCCACTCGAGCACGCGCCCGACTACCTGAGGGTCGAGATCGCGTATGCCGTGACGCACGAGGGTGCGCTCCACCTCGAGGACGTCCTGTGCCGCCGCACCCGCCTCGACTACGAGGTGCGCGACCGCGGGCTCGCCGCCCTGGACGAGATCGGCGCGATCGTCGCCGACCTGCTCGGCTGGGACGCCGAGAGGCTGGGGGCGGAGCAGGGGGCATACCGCGACCGCGTCGAGGGGATCATGGCCGCCGAGCGCCAGCCCGACGATGCCAGTGCTGTCGCCGCCCTCCACCACCACGACACCGCGCCGGCCGCCTGAGGATGGGGGAGGGAAAGCCATGCACACCCAGGCTCTGCTCTCCATGGGAGTGCCCACCACGATCATCGTCTCCGAGATCGTCGGCACCGCCGTCCTGATCCTGCTCGGCGTCGGCGTCGTCGCCAATGTCCTGCTGCCCGACACCAAGGGTGCCGGGGGCGGGACGTTGATGATCAACTTCGGCTGGGGCCTCGGGGTCTTCGCCGGCGTCTACACGGCATACGCCTCGGGGGCCCACCTCAACCCGGCCGTCACGATCGGGCTGTGGACCTCCGGCGCAAAGGAGTTCGCGCCTGGCATCCCCGTCACCCTTGGCAACGGCATGACCTATGTGGCGGCGCAGCTCGTCGGTGCGGTCGTCGGCGCGGTGCTCGCCTGGTCGGCCTACCGGCCGCACTACGACCGTCCGGCGGACCCGGCGGTCAAGCTCGGGACCTTCGCCACCGGCCCGGCCATCCGCGACTACGGCCGCAACCTGATCACCGAGACGATCGCGACCTTCATCCTCGTCCTCGTCATCGTGATGTTCGGCAAGACGCCGTCGGGTCTCGGCCCGCTCGCCGTCGCGCTCCTGGTCGTCGGCATCGGCGCCAGCCTCGGCGGCCCGACCGGCTATGCGATCAACCCGGCCCGCGACCTGGGCCCCCGCATCGCCCACGCGCTGCTGCCCATCAAGGGCAAGGGCGCCAGCGACTGGGCCTATGCCTGGGTGCCGGTCGTCGGCCCGCTCCTCGGCGGCGCGCTCGCCGGACTTTTCACCCAGATCTACTGAGCCACAACACCATTCACCCCCCACAGCGACGTGAGGTCAGCAACCATGCGCACCCGCACCACCCAGCACCCCCAGTACGTGATGGCGATCGACCAGGGCACCACCAGCTCCCGCGCCATCGTCTTCGACCACGACGGCCAGATCGTCTCGATCGGCCAGCTCGAGCACGAGCAGATCTTCCCCCGACCCGGCTGGGTCGAGCACAACCCCGTGGAGATCTGGGCCAACGTGCGCGAGGCCATCGGCCAGGCCATGTCGCGGGCCGAGATCAACCGCCGACAGGTGGCCGCCGTCGGCGTCACCAACCAGCGCGAGACCGCCATCGTCTGGGACCGCCACACCGGCCGCCCCGTCTACAACGCGATCGTCTGGCAGGACACCCGCACCCAGGCGATCTGTGACCGCCTGGCGGGCGACGCCGGCGCCGACCGCTACAAGGACGTCTGCGGGCTGCCGCTCGCGACCTACTTCTCCGGGCCCAAGGTGGCCTGGATCCTCGAGAACATCGAGGGCGCCCGCGAGGCCGCCGAGCGGGGCGACCTGATGTTCGGCACGCCCGAGACCTGGGTGATCTGGCAGCTCACCGGGGGCGTCGACGGGGGCGTGCACGTCACCGACGTCACCAACGCCTCGCGCACGATGCTGATGGACCTGCGCACCTGCCAGTGGGACGAGCAGATCTGCGCCGACATGGGCATCCCGATGTCGATGCTGCCGCAGATCCGCACCTGCTCGGAGGTCTATGGGCACGGCCGCGAGGGCAGCCTCCTCGTCGACGCGCCCATCGCGGGCTCGCTCGGCGACCAGCAGGCCGCGACCTTCGGACAGGCGTGCTTCGAGCCGGGGATGGCCAAGAACACCTATGGCACGGGCAATTTCATGCTGATGAACACCGGCTCCGACATCGTCGTCAGCGACAACGGCCTGCTCACCACCGTCTGCTACCAGCTCGCCGGGCAGGAGCCGGTCTATGCGCTCGAGGGATCGATCGCCGTCACCGGGTCGCTCGTGCAGTGGATCCGCGACAACCTCAAGATGATCGGCTCCGCGGCCGAGATCGAGCAGCTCGCCCTGCAGGTCGAGGACAACGGCGGCGCCTATGTCGTGCCAGCCTTCTCGGGCCTGTTCGCGCCCTACTGGCGGCCGGACGCCCGCGGCGCGATCGTGGGCCTGACCCGCTATGTCACGCGCGAGCACATCGCGCGCGCGGTGCTGGAGTCCGCGGCATACCAGACCCGCGACGTGCTCGACGCGATGGTCGCCGACGCCCGCGGACGCGGCGTCGAGCTGAGCGAGCTCAAGGTCGACGGCGGCATGACGGTCAACGAGACGCTCATGCAGTTCCAGGCCGATATGCTCGGCGTGCCTGTGGTGCGCCCCAAGGTGCCCGAGACGACCGCGCTCGGGGCGGCGTATGCCGCGGGGCTGGCGGTGGGCTTCTGGGCCGGCACCGAGGACGTCACCGCCAACTGGGCCGAGGACAAGCGCTGGACGCCGCAGATGGACCCCGCCGAGCGCGACCGCCTGCTGCGCAACTGGCGCAAGGCCGTCTCCAAGACCCTCGACTGGGTCGACGAGGACGTCGCCTGAGACAACAGACAGAGCGCGTGCCCCGCGCAGGCAGCGGGGCGCGCGCTCTGCTGTGTCCCGTTGTGGCCCAGTCGATCCGGCCGCAACCGTGGCCCAGTCGCCGGCCGCAACCGGACTGGAGGGGGGCTCAGAGCCGGACGAGCATCTTGCCGAGGTTGGCGCCCTCGAGCAGGTCGAGGAAGGCCTGCGGGGCGGCGTCGAGGCCGTCCCGGAAGGTCTCGTCATAGCGCAGGGTGCCGTCGGCGACCCAGGGCACCACCCGCTCACGGAACTCCCCCGCGAGGTGGGAGTACTGCCCGACCACGAAGCCGCGCAGGGTCAGGCACTTGCCGATGGCGAGCGCGAGATTGCGCGGGCCGGGCGCCGGCTCGGTCGCGTTGTACTGCGAGATCGCGCCACACATCGCGATGCGGCCGAAGGTGCCCATCGCGCTGATGGCCGCCTCGAGGTGGTCCCCGCCGACGTTGTCGAAATAGACGTCGATGCCGTCGGGAGCCGCCTCGCGAAGCGACTCGCGCACCGGGCCGTCCTTGTAGTTGAAGGCGGCGTCGAAGCCGAGCTCGCGCAGCCGCTCCACCTTGGCGGCGGAGCCCGCCGAGCCCACGACGCGACCCGCGCCAAGAGCCTTGGCGATCTGGCCGGCATACGAGCCGACCGCCCCTGCCGCGCCCGAGATGAAGACGGTCTCGCCCTCCTTCATCTCGGCGATGGCGGTCAGGCCGACGTATGCCGTCAGGCCCGGCATGCCCAGCGGGCCGAGGTAGGCGCTGGCCGGGACCGCGTCGACGTCGACCGCGCGGCCGGAGCCGGCAGGCAGGACGGCGTGTTCGCGCCAGCCGAGCCCGTGGGTGACATGGGCGCCGACCGGCAGGTGGGGGTTGCGCGAGGCGATGACCTCGCCCACCGCGCCGCCGTCGAGGGGCTGATCGATCTGGAAGGGCGGGATGTAGGACTTCACGTCGTTCATCCGACCGCGCATATAGGGGTCGACCGACATGACGGTGTTGGCCACGAGGACCTCGCCCTCCGCCAGCTCGGGCAGCGCGACCGTCTCGATGCGGAAGTTCGCCGGCGTCGGGGCGCCGTGGGGGCGCTCGGCCAGGACGACCTGGCGGGTCTGGGTGGGGGTGTCTGTGGTGGTGGTCATCAGTCCTCCACCACCGTGACGGTCACGTCGATGTTGCCGCGCGTCGCATTGGAGTAGGGACAGACCTGGTGGGCCTGGTCGGCCAGCTGCTGCGCGCTCTCGTGGTCGAGGTGGGGCAGGGTGACCTCGAGCTCGACGGCCAGCTGGAAGCCGCCGGCGTCGTTGGGCCCGATGTGCACCCGCGAGCCGACGCTGGAGTCGCGCACATCGGCCTTGGTCTGGCGCGCGACCGCCTGGAGCGCGGAGTGGTAGCACGCGGCATACCCCACGGCGAAGAGCTGCTCGGGGTTGGTGCCGTCGCCGCTGCCGCCCATCTCGGTGGGGATGGCCAGGTCGAGGTCGAGCCGGCCGTCGCTGGTGCGGCCGTGGCCGTCACGCCCGGCGCCGGTGGCCAGGGCCTCGGCGGTGTAGAGGGTCTTCACTGGGATGCTCCTTGGGTTGTCGGGGTGGGGGCTGCCGCGCCGGTGAAGCGGTGGGCGAGCTCGCGCAGGGTGGCCAGCTCCTCGTCGGTCATGTCCACGTGCTCGCGCAGCCGACGCTGGATCGCCTCGACCTGCTCGCGCATGGCGTGGCCCGCCTCGGTGAGGTGGATGCTCACGCGCCGCTCGTCGGTCTCGTCGCGGCGTCGCTCGACCACCCCATGGGCGGCCAGCCGCTTGAGCAGCGGCGAGAGGGTGCCGCTGTCGAGGTGGAGCAGCGTGCCGAGCTCGCTGACTGTGCGCCCGTCGCGCTCCCAGAGTGCGAGCAGCGTGACGTACTGGGTGTAGGTCAGGCCGAGCTCGGCGAGCGCGTCACGGTATGCCGCGGTCGCGGTCCGCGCCGCGGCATACAGCGCGAAGCACACCTGCCGGTCGAGACGCTGGTCCTCCTGCATGTCACCGAGTCTGCCACCCACCGTAGTTGTGTGCAAATAAATTGCGCACAATCTTTCTTGCCGGACGGCGGTCAGTAGAGGGTCTGCCGCTGCCGTCCCTCGAGCGCGGCGTCGTAGTCCGCCCGCTCCTCCTCGGTGAAGCCGCCCTGCTCCTCGGTGAGCATGCCCGCTGTCGGGAGGCTCGACCGGTCGGCGTGACGGCTCGTGTCCCACAGGCCGGAGCGGATGACGGCGCGGGCGCACTGGAAGTAGATGCGGGTGACCTCGACGACGATCACGGAGGCGGGCGTCTTGCCGCCCACCGCATGGGATGCGAGCAGCTCAGGGTCGGTGTCGATGTGGGCGTGCCCGCGCACCCGGATCGTCTCGCCGACGCCGGGGATGAGGAAGATCAGGCCGACCATCGGCTCCGCGATCAGGTTGCGAAGGGTGTCGAGCCGGTTGTTGCCGCGCCGGTCCGGCATCTCCAGCGTGTGGCTGTCGCACACCCGCACAAAACCGGCCGCATCTCCGCGGGGCGAGCAGTCCAGCCCGTCCTCACCCACCGTCACCACCACGCAGAAGGGCGAGGCCTCGATCAGCTCCCGATACAGCGGCGTGACGATCTCCGACTCCTTGGCGAGGGAGTTGTGGGCCGGCTCGGCCGGGTAGTGCTCCTTCAGCTCGGCCAGGGTCGTGATCCGGCGGGATCCCATGCGACATCCTCACAGTCGGCGGCGGTGGTCACCCTCAGTCTGCCTGCCAGGGAAGTCGCGTCGGCGCATCCACGCGGCATACGCAAAGATGGCCGCCCTCGACATGCGAGAGCGGCCGTCAGGCAGTGGACGCAATGGAACGCTGCGGGAACAGGCGACCACGGGTGGAGAGGCTTGTTTCCGCGTGGAATCAAGGGATTCGCGAGGGGGCTGAGGCCGAGGGAGAGGCCGACGACCCGCTCATCGCGGCGTCGGCGGAGCCAAGGAGACTCACTCGAACACGGCTGACGGAGGCGGAAGTGGACGCTATGCGAACAGCCCGCGCCAACGGTGTCAGCGTAAGCGCGCTAGCGAAACGCTTCGGCATCCACCGGGGAACCGTCTGGACGAAGACTCGATAGACGAACGTCACGCAAGTGTTTCCGCTGACGGCGGAGACTCAAGCTGGATGCCTTTGCTTTGTACAAGTACGTCGACCGTTTCTTGGATGGCTCCGGCCTTGTACACGATTCCGAGGTCGATCATGTCGCTGAATGTCGCGGCCGGTGTGCCCTGGGTAAGAATGATCTGGCCAAGCACCTGACGGGTGTGCACAGCAGCGACGACGCCCGCGAGATAGAACCTTGAACCAATGTTCGTCGCCCCGCTACGGGTCACATACATCCCCCTGTCGTAGATCACCACTGGGCTCCCGCTGGATCCCGGAAACACAGATGCGTCGATAAGGAACGACGGTTGACCCCGATAGTCGTTGTAGATTGGGGTCGCAGTCTGCCCTCGCCGGACGATTGGCATCCAGGACGCAGTATCGAACAGGCCGTTGGGGTATCCCACAAAAAGGACTTGCTCGATACCGTCAAGCTCGTCGGCTTGCTCCTGGGTCAAGAAGTTCTCGGGACCGAACGCCCGAAAATAAGGCGGCGCACCGTTGTTCGCCATGGCCGTCATGACTTCTCCGAACGGCATAACCGCGATGTCCACATTGGGATCAGGGTGCCCGACCCAAGTTTGCCCAGGGACGACACCGGACACTGTGATCTGGGTAGCGTGTTTGCTGGGCGCGCCGGTCTCTGCCGCCACCATCCTGAAGGTGATCTCGGAGAAGTCCCCGAGCACGTGCTTGTTCGTGATAAGGATCGGAAGGATGCCCTCGGGGGTGTGGTAGCTGACCACGAATCCTGTACCTGTTGAGACGCCTCCTGTCGCGGCAGCCTCAATATAGACCGTCGTGAAGAACAGCTGATCTGCAACCGTTTCAACGGTACGCATGGCCACCCTCTCTACCTGGCATGGGACGCTCCGGCTGCAATTGCGCCGCAACCTGGGCCGCAAACGCTGGATCGGCGTGGATGCGGGCAACGACATCGTCAGCGACCTTGTTCACGTCGATCGGGCCGCCGTACTCGATCTGCACGTGTTCGCCTGGGTAGCTGAAGTCGATGCGGGGCGAATAGGCGCTCTCACCGTTGTCGCCATAGGCGGTGAGGACGTGGTCGAAGACCAACTGCACCTTGGTGTGGAAGATGTCGACGGTGTACGGCACCTCGGGCAGGCTCTGATCGAGGACGCGACGGATCGTACTGTTGACGTCGTTCGTAGTGGCAACTTTGCGCCGCCAGTCCTGCACGAGCTTCTCATTGAGGTGCTCCAGCAGCTGCTTGGCGCTGGCCTTGACGGTCTCCCGCTCTGCGGCGGTCAGGACGGGGTCCGGCTGAGTCAGCAGGTCAAAGATCGCGAGCTCTTCCTCAGTCATGCCCTCTCGAACGGCCCGTTCTTCCTCGGTGGTCAGTGTCTGGGACAGTTCGATGAGACGACGCAGGTACTCGTCGATGTTCACGCTGCCTGCGTTGTAGTCCTCGATGAGCTGTTCAATGCGTTCGACAAGCTCGTAGCGCGTGGGGTTCCGCAGAGCGGCCCCGATCGCCTGCTGCCGGAGCACCTGCGCGAGGCGATCGGTTTCGGCGCGCCGCCGGCCTGCGAACTTGGCGGCGAGTCCGTCGAAGTCGATGAGCGCCAGGTCAATCAGCGGGTCGGGGTTGGTGCCTTCGGCTGCGGCCCGGATGACGTACTCCTCCGCGCCGACCGAACGGTCGAGTAGCGCGTCAACCGCGTCGGATACTGCCGAGATGTCAGCCTCGGGCGGGCGTGTGACTTCGACGATGCGCTCGTGGAGCACCCGGATCGCGGCGACGGTGCGCTGCTGGGCTCCGGCCTTCGGGTTCGGCAGGAGCGCTTTGAAGACCTTGCGCACTTGCCGCGCCTTACCGGTGAAGTCGTTGCGGGTCTCCTCATCGACCAGCAGCGCCTCGACCGCAGCGTCGCGCTTGGCGATGTGGTCGAAGCCTTCCGCGTCGCGCATCGCCAGGAGGTCAACACCGGCATTCGCACAGAACGAGGTCAGCTCGGCCACCGCAGCGTCCAACTCGCCCGCGAGTGCGTCGATGATCTCGATGGGCGACTCACCCGCACTTGCGGCCCCGTAGATTGCGAGCGCCTTCTCCAGGTTCCTGAAGACGCCGACATAGTCAACGATGAGGCCGTTGTCCTTCTCAGGGAAGACGCGGTTGGCGCGGGCAATGGTCTGCATCAGGGTGTGGTTCTTCATCGGACGGTCGAGATAGACCGTCGAGACGCTCGGGGCATCAAAGCCGGTCATCCACATGGCGCAGACGAAGACGAGTCGCAAAGGGTCGGCGGCGTCTTTGAACTTCTCGGCGAGGTCTTCGCGGTTCATACGCTCGCGATGGGGGCGGATGTCGAGGCCCTGGTCGTCGAGCGTCTTCAGCTCGTTCTGGCTCTGCGAGACGACCACCGCCATATCGGTGGTCTCCATCAACTCGATGCGTGAGGCGAGCCAGGGGCGCTCCAGCTCAGGTAGCGCGTCGTGCTCGGCGCGCAGTTCGGCCAGGTGCTCCGCCCACGCCTCCTGCACCAGGGCAAACATGCGCACGGCGGCGGCCTTGTCGAGGCCGACGTACATCGCCTTGCCAGCGAACCCTCGCCCGACGAAGTGCCGCACCAGATCAGATGCGATGGTCTTCAGTCGCTCTGGGCGGGTCAACAGGGTGTACTGCGTGCTGAACTCGCGCGCCAACGCGCCCTCGGCGTCTTCATCCAACTCGGCTGCTTCGAGGAGTGAGTCAAGTTCGTCGGAGAAGTTCTCGTTAACCAGTTGCAGCTCAGGGATGCGGTTCTCGTAATAGAGCGGCACGGTCGCGCCGTCTTCGATGGCATCGCGGAAGTTGTAGATGCTGACGTACTCGCCGAACTGCTCCCGGGTCGCCTGCTCTTCACCCGCGATCAGCGGCGTGCCGGTGAAGCCCATCATCGACGCGTTCGGCACTGCCCGGCGCATGTTCAACGCCAGGGTGTCGTATTGACTGCGGTGCGCCTCGTCGGTGATGACGATGATGTCCGAGCGCTCCGAGAGCACAGGCATCTCCCGCTCGCCCGCAGCCTTGGACGGCTGGAACTTCTGGATCAGCGTGAACACGTAGCGGTGATCGGCGGCCAGCAGCTCGCGAAGATCAGCGATGGATGCCGCGTGAACCCGCGCCTCAGGCGGAACTGCCCCGGCATCAGCGAACTCACCGTGAAGCTGGGTATCGAGCTCGGTGCGGTCGGTGACCATCACGAACGTCCACTTGCCAGCGATCTGACGCAGCACCTTCTGCGTGAACCACAGCATCGACAGCGACTTGCCCGAACCCTGGGTGTGCCAAAACACACCGAGTCGCTTGTCCTGCTCGGCACGAGCCCGGCGCAGGTTCTCGATGGCTGCGTTCACACCGAGGTACTGGTGCGAGCGGGCGACGTTCTTGATGAGACCGCCCGGACGCTCCAGGTACGCGACGAAGTTCTCAAACAGGTCGAGCAGGATCGCAGGGTCACATGTACCCCGGAGTGCGGACTCCAAAGCGACCGCGCCACGAGTACCCGCGGCGTCGATAACCTTCCAGTCGCCGAAGAACTCCCACGGCGAGTACGTCGCCCCGACCTTCGCCTCACTGCCGTTGGAGAGCAGCACAAAGCAGTTCGGGATGAACAACTGCGGAATGGTGTCGCGGTAGTCGGTCACGTTGTCGTCGTACGCCGACTTCAACGCGACGCCCGGCTCCTTGAACTCCATCAACACCAAAGGCACACCGTTGACGAACAGAGCGACATCGAGACGGCGGGAGTGCAAGTGGCCCTTGACCCACATCTGCTGTACCGCCAACAGATCGTTATCGGAGGGGTTCTTCAGGTCGAGGTAGCGCAGCGTCTCGGTGCGCTTCTCACCGTGATCATCTGTCCACTCTGCACGGTAGCCGTCACGCAGCAGGTCGTAGACCTCACGGTTCGCACGCACCTGATTCATGACGGAGCGATCCTTGGTGAGCACCTCAATGGCCTCGTTGATCGACGTGTCGGGAACCTGGGCGTCGTTGAGCTTGCGCATCGCGAACCGCAGGCGGTGGGTGAGCACCACGTCGTGCTGGGAGTCACGCCCGAGCGTGCCCTGGGGGCCCAGCGTCTCCTGGAACGCGTCGATCTGCGCCCAGCCGAGTTGCCCCAACAACTCCATGCTGGGCTTCTCAACGTAGGAATACTCAGGGCCGATCGGTGTCATGACGCCACCCGCTCCTCCATCAGTACGTCAAGGTTGAGCGACGATATGTCGATCTGACCGGTGACGAGCTTCGGCAGGAGTAGGTCGCGCAGGCCAGCCAACGCGGAGCATTCAGCGCGCAACTTCCAGCTCAGCTCGTGCATCGGAGCCACCTTCTCGGCGAAGGCTGCGTCAATCGAGGCATTCGGCACGGCGACTGTCGCTTCCTCGAAGTCGACAGCACGAACCGCTGGGTACGCCGAGCCAGTGGCGCGCCCAATGAGCCAGTCAGAGAAGGTCGTCGTCGAGGTTGCCTCGAACAAGAATGCCGAGGAAACAGTCGTCGGGGATAGGACAGCCAGGCCTGTAGAGGCGATCCAGTCCTCTCCCGGGGCAACGACCAAGGCATGGGCTCTGCGATTCGGTCGTACCGTCGCCCAAACGGTGTCACCAGGCTTGATGACTCGCCGCGCTCGACCGGGCGCATCCGCGCCTTCGACCGCGTCCAACTCACCAACCTCGCGTTCCGCGAGCGCCGCGATGTCGAGGTACCGGAACACTTCATCTGGTCTGGGCTTGCGCGACGTCTGATTGACCTTCGCGATCGCAGCGAGGGGCCGCACCTCCCACCCCTCGGGGATCGGGCCAAGGGCGGAGTCGACCAGGGGGACGTCCTCGTGGCCGGGGTAGCGGAACTTCACGAACCACTCGCGGTAGATGGTCCTCGCCATCTCCTCGAGCACCGCCACCCGCCGCCGGTTGTTCTCGATCAGGTCATCGATCCCGTCGAGTAGCTCAGCGATTACCCGCTGGGTCAGTATGTCGGGAACCTCGACCTGTACGGACTGGATACGTTCCGGGGCAGTGTGTCGTACCTTCGCGCCCGTTGCCGTCGCATAAAGCTGCCGACGCACGACGGCTGCGTTCATTAGGTGATAGACGTACCGGAGGTCGAGCACCTCCGGGTCAGTGATCTCAATCAGCCCAATTCGCTGATTGTGCAGGTAGGTGTCGTCCTTCGGAATGGTTGCCGTGCTCCCCAGGAGGCCCTGCGCCTGCTCAGTCATCGCAGTCACGACATCGCCTCGTTTGAGTAGAAACTGCTCGGGGTAGGTGCCGTCGTAGAACTTCTCAGTGCCGTTCTTCGGCTTGAAGCCACCCCCGTCATGGAAGTTGCCCGGAGTCAGGACGATCTGCTCCCCGGCGTCCCGGAAGTACTCACCCTTGAAGGCCCATCCGTGCTTCACGCGCAGCCCGCGGCCGAGTTCAACTTCTCGCCAGCCGCTCATACGTCGAGAATCCCTTTGACGGCGGCGTCGACCTTGACCCGGAGGTTATCGGCCTCATTGCTCAGGAGCGTGAACTCCTCATACAACTCTTCGAGCTTGGCCACAAAGTCCTCGTCATCCTCCTCGACCGCGGCTGAGCCGGTGTAGCGGCCGGGGTTGAGGCTCCAGCCCTGGGCTTCGATCTCAGCGCGAGTGGTGACTTTGCAGAGCCCCGCGACATCCACGTACCGCCCGGTGGGGAAGTTCTCGGCCAGCAGCGCCTCGCTACCCGCTACGGTCTCGACCTCTTCGCCCCGGTAGAGGCGGACGACGTTGGCGAGGAACTCGATCTGTTCGGGTGTGAAGTCCCGGTGAGCGCGGTCGATCTGGTTGTAGATATGCCGGGCGTCGATGAACAGCACCGTGTCTTCGCGTGGGGTGCCGAGCTTGGCCTTGTCGAGGAACCACAACGTCACCGGCAGGGTGACGGTGTAGAAGAAGTTGGAGCCGATGGCGATCATCACATCGACCGCGCCCGACTCGACGAGCTGCTTGCGCAGGTCCTTCTCGGAGTGTCCGGCATCGCCCGCGCTGTTCGCCATGACGAACCCGGCGCGACCCGTCGGTGCGAGGGCTGCGTAGAACTGCTGAATCCAGAGGTAGTTGCCGTTGTCAGCCTTGGGCAGGCCGAAGGGAAAGCGTCTGTCGCCGGTGAGCTGTTCCTTCTTGATCTTGTCGACGTTGAACGGCGGGTTGGCCATCACGTAGTCGAACGCGCCGACCGCGCGATGGGGGTCTTCGTAGTAGCTGTTTGCCTGGCGGATGTCGCCAGAGAGCCCGTGGAGGGCGAGGTTCATCTTGGCCAGTGGCACGGTGTCTTCGGTCTTCTCGGTTCCGAAGACCGAGAGCTTGCGGGTCGCAGATTGGTGGTGGCGTTCGACGAATTTTGCGCATTGCACGAACATGCCGCCCGAGCCACAGGCCGGGTCGAACACGCGGCCTTGGAAGGGTTCCAGAATCTCGACGATCAGCCGAACGATCGAGTAGGGGGTGAAGTACTCGCCGCCGCCCTTGCCCTCCTGGGCGGCGAAGTTGGAGAGGAAGTCCTCGTAGATGAACCCGAACGCGTCGCCTTCGAGCTGCATCGGCAGTGGTGCGAAGAGGCGGAGCAGCTCGATCAGCGTCGGGCGTTCCAGCTTCTGGTAGCCGCGGGGCAGGATGTCTTTCAGTTCGGGATTGGTGGCCTCGATGGCCTTGATTGCGTTATCCACGGCCTTGCCGATGTCATCGCCCTCAGGAAGCCCGACCAGGTATGACAGCCTCGACTCGTCTGGAACGTAGAGTACGGACTTTGCCTTGTAGTCGGCGACGGTCGCGGGGTTCCGTGCGGATGCCCGCGACTCGACATCTGCTCGGATCGCTTCGAAGCGGTTCTCGGCGTAGGCGAGAAAGACCAGCCCGAGCACCGGGTCGCGGTACTGCACCGGTGTCAGCTTCGAGTTCGCGCGTAGCTCGTCGGCCGCGGCCCACAGGGTGGCGCGCACCTTGGCGAGGTCTGTCGTTCTCAAACGCGGTTCCGTTCTCTCAGTTCCTGGCGCATCGCGCGGCGGATCATGCTGTGGGACTGCGGGTTCTTCAGCAGCTCCTGATGGGTGGAGCCATCCCGATCGGCGCGCAGCCAATCCATGCAAGCCTGAGTCGCCGCCCGAAGATCGGCGCCGATCGCCTCGTCGCACCACTCCTCAATCAGATCCGCTTCCTCATAGAAAGCAGCGGTCTGCTCGTGGAACGTGTGCGTGGGAACCACGACACGCGAGCTGTAGTGCACCCAACGCTGAAGAAGGAGATTCACTCCGAACGGCGACAGAGAGGCGACTCGCGAGGCCAGCAGGTCAGGCGCCACCGTATAGAGGTTGTCGAAGTTCGCCGCCTGGTGCTGGCTCTGGCTCACTACGTCGGGACGGATGTCAGGCAGCGGCATCAGGTTGTAGTTGCCGCCCACCCAACCCGGCTCGTCGATCTCCTTGCGATTTGTCACCTCGGCAACAAGGACCTGCCAGGCAAGGTCGACGCCGTTCGTCCGCATGGAGCAGGGATGTTGGAGGACGACAACGGAACGCGCTTTCGTCCTACCTGTTGACCCCGGGAGTTGCACGCCGGTGAACACGTCACCGGTGAAGATGGGTCGGGTCGTCGAGACCTCGTCGCCACGCGCACGGTAGAGGGCATCCCAGTCCGGGACACCCTCTACGTACGGGGATTCGAGGTCGTGGCTCAAGATCAGCCCTTCATGCGGATCGATCGGTTGCCGTCGCCCGCTTCGAAGACCTCGAAGTCTGATCGGTACCGTTCGCGCCAGTCGGGATCGAACTCCGACAGCAATGCTTCGGGGTCCACGTGACCGGTCGCGAACTCGAACACGAGGTCAGCGCGATTGGCGGCGTAGAGCACGATGGGCGTGACAGGGGCAGACGAGGAGAGCGGCATCTCGAACCAGGAGGCGATCTCGTCGACCATGTAGTGACTTGTGATCAAGTCGCACGCGGCAAGCAGGCTCGCAATCCGAATGCGGCTGTCACCCGACGCCTTCTCTCCCTTTCGCCACTTCTGCACGGCGGGCACGCTCACGCCGACCATCCGTGCGATGTCACGCCACGCGAACCCGAGATCAGCAAGCTCCGTGAGCATCGACATCACGCTGGCCCGGCCGCGCTCAGCTGCCGCCGTCCGCCACTCATCCTCGTGAGTACGCTTGTGGAGGTCGTCAACATCATTGTGGAGGGCGCGAGCCACGCTCCGAATCCCACCGACTTCCGTCGTCAGACGGGGAGGCGTGAGTCGAGTCTCCGTCAGATTCCGAGTGAAGGTGGAGTCGCCCGCGGTGGCACGCGTGCCCAGCGCCGACTCGACAGCGGCGTTCCGCACCAAGGTGTCAGTCATTTCGCAACACTTCCTCTCGTAGTCGCTCTGTGATCACGCTCTCAAAGACTCCACGCACGGGTTCGTGCAGTGCGTCTGCCTGGCGCAGGATGACCTCTGCGTCGAACTCGGGCACCTCGTCGGCTGCCTGCCAAAAACTGTCGATGTCCAGCTTGAACAGTGGCCCAGGAGGAGGCAACGGACGGCGCAACTCGGGAGTCGATTGCACGGCGTAGTCGCTCTGCGCCCCGTACCTCAGCACCAGCGCATGATCACTGCCACCGGAAAACACGAAGACACCTTCGTTCACCACCGGCGCAAGCCCCAACTCCGCACCGACATGCGCGGGGCCGAGCAGCGAAGCATCCACCCACTGATCCCAGTCTGGCGCGCTGCCACCGTTCTCGGCGGGAACCCTGATCTCGTCGATGTACCGGAGACCGATCCGTTCGACTCCGACCGGGGCCGCAACGGCCAGGCGGGTCTGGAGCACGACATCGAGCAATTCACGCATCCTGTCGTAGCTGCCGTAGTCGGTGGTCTCGATCACGAGGCTGTCCGCGCGGACCGACAATGCAGTCCGTTTGTCGCGGCTCGTCCACCTCGGGAAGCTGCTGACGACCTGCTGCTGCGTGGGCGGACCGTCCGGCCCTGCCTGCACGGTGACGGAGACCTCGTTCATCTCACTCGGCAGGGGAAGCAGCTGCTTGATCCGCGCGGACACCTCCGTGACCTGTTTGCGGTCAAGTGGCTCGCACAGCGGGTGCCGCACCTCGATCGCCATCAGAACGATAGGTGCGCTCGGGTAAATCTCTCGCTCCCTCACACCAACGATCCTACCAGTGCTGAAACCGGAACAGCAACCAAACGTGATCGGTTGTCACGCGCAAGACTACGGCACACGAGGAGGTTCCTCCGGGTCCCGTCGGGTGAAGCGTTGCATGTTGCGTCGGACGTTGGTCGCCAACCAGGGTTCCTCATTAGCTGGGTCGGGTGGCTCGTAGCTTGCAGCACGCTTGACCAGGGCCTCGTAGAGCACTTCGACGATGTTGTAGAGGTCCCAGAACCTCGGCTGGTCTGGGCTGAAGGCCGGGTCGTCGCCGCCTCGGACAGCTTCGATGAGTGCCCAGATCACGTTCACAAGCGCGTCGTCGTTGGCGAAGACCTCGCGGATGCACTCACTTCGCGGGTGGGGCACATCGATGCGGCGCTCTCTGACCTCAGTGACGACGCGCTCCACGACCTGAACCTGCACTGCACCGTCGCGATGGGCTCGGCGGTCTTCATACGCAGCCTTGCGGCAAGCCGGGGAGCAGTAGATGCGCGGCCTGCCCGTCGGCTTCACATCCTTGAGCTTGCCGCCGCAGCGGGCGCACTTCGTCGGCAGCTCCACGGAGCGGCCGATTCGGGTCGTGCGGTCAAGACGCCGTTGTCTGGCCTTGTGCAGTTCACGGAGCCGGGCCGCTTCGTGTGGGCGAAGCTCGCTTAGGAGCACGATCAGGCGTTGCTCCATCGCCCGCTGCCCAGGCCTTCCAAGTTCGTCGCTCGGCGCGGCGAAGAACCTGTCGAGTACCTGGCCGTTCAGGGTGGGGATCGCCGCGGTGGCTTCGAGGAGTTCGTCTTCGTCGCCGGATTCGAGGGCGGCGAGCCATCGCTGGTAGCGGGCGTCGAACTCCGCCTCGTCGGGGTCGTAGCGTTTGAGGGCCATGCTCTACGGTACGTCGGTTTCGTTACCGACGTAAGTGGCGAATCCTCGATGTGCAAGACGCGTGTCGTCTCTGTGAGGAACGATCGTGGAGCGAGTTTTCGTGCATCGTGCGGGCGGGCGTGCACCTGTCTTTCATGGTTGACGAGGCGAGGAATCGGCGGCTGCGGGCGACGCGGCGGGATGATCCTGACCTGGGCAAGCTCATCGAGTGGGTACTCGGCATCGCCGACGCTCGACATCGAGCCTGGGTCGCTGGCGAAGCCGATCCCTTCGGCCTCCCACCGCCTGACGGTCTCGCGGAGTCACCTTCGGCCTTCGGTTTGTCAGGGGTGCGCGAGAGAATCGAGACCAAGCACCACTCCGGCAAGGAGGCCAACCATGAGCATCGTCACCAGCGTCGCATCCGGGTCGCGTGACGCCACAGCTGAGGCCCCTGCGCTGCTCGCGGTGTCCTACCTGCGTGTCTCGACGCGGGAGCAGGCCGAGCGCGGCGGCACCGACGAGGGCTTTTCGATCCCCGCGCAGCGCGAGGCCAACGCTCGGAAGGCCGCAGAACTGGGTGCGCGGGTCGTGCGGGAGTTCGTGGACGCTGGGGAGTCGGCGCGGTCGGCGGATCGCGACGGGTTGCAGGAGATGCTCGCGTTCATCACCGCAACCCGGGTGACCTTCTGTATCGTGCACAAGCTTGATCGGCTCGCCCGCAACCGCGCGGATGACGTGAAGATTCACGAAGCTCTCCTCGCCGCAGGCGTCACCTTGGTGTCGGCGACGGAGTCCATCGACCAGACGCCGTCGGGGATGCTGGTGCACGGCATCATGTCGTCCATTGCGGAGTTC
Organism: Micrococcales bacterium; assembly: GCA_021287075.1. Taxonomy (GTDB): domain Bacteria; phylum Actinomycetota; class Actinomycetes; order Actinomycetales; family Dermatophilaceae; genus JAJTBD01. The sequence continues at coordinate 55,227 of JAJTBD010000010.1, forward strand.
TACAGCCGCAACCTCGCCACCGAGGTCACCAAAGGACTGACACAGAAGCTCGCACAAGGCGGCACGCCGATGCGCGCCCCGGTCGGGTACCTCAACGTGCGCCGTACCGACGATCAAGGCCGCGAGATTCGCACCGTCGAGGTCGATCCCGAACGCGCACCGCTGATTCGGTGGGCGTTCGAGACCTACGCCAAGGGAGAGACCTCCGTCACCAGGCTGTTGCGTGACCTCACTGCGCGCGGCCTGACGACCGTGCCGACGCCGAAACGACCGCCAAAGCCGTTGGGGAAGAACACGCTCTACAAGCTGCTCACAAACCCGTACTACGCCGGGGTGATCCGCTACAAGGGGGCACTGCATCCCGGCGCGCATGAGCCGTTGATCGAGCCCGCGCTGTTCGATCAGGTGCAATCGCTGCTGAAGGCGCGCAACGCGAGGATGACGCGGCACGTCCAGCACGCGCACCATCTGAAGGGGTTGCTGCACTGCGGCAGTTGCGGGTCGCGGATGCTGCTCGACTTCGCGACGAACCCGCGCGGCACCACATACGCCTACTTCATCTGCTCGGGTCGTGCAGCGAAGAAGACGAACTGCACCCGCCGCGCTGTGCCCGTCCAGGTTGCCGAGCGGCTGGTTGAGGACTCCTACCGCGATATCACGATCAGCGAGGCCGACTACCGACACCTCGCCGCCGAAGTCGATGCCGCGTTCGATGAGCAGAGCGCCGGTCGGGATCAGGAGTTCGCCGACCTCACCGCCAACCGGGCACGCCTCGAAGCAGAGAGCGACAAGCTTCTCGCGGCGCACTTCGCCGATGCGATCGACTTACCGACGTTGAAGCGCCACCAGGACCGTATCCGTGTGGGCCTCGCTGACATCGAGCAGCGCCTCGCCCAGCATGACGAACACCACTCCGGGGCACGGGCGTTCCTCCAGGACTCCCTCCGGCTGCTGACGGACGCTCACCGCGCCTACGCGTATTCGGATGACGGGAACCGGAGACTCGCGAACCAGGCGTTCTACACGCGACTGGAGATCACCGACGACGAGCAGCTACGCCCACGCCTCGCCGAACCGTTCGCCACCATCGTCAACGAGGCGGACACCGCCACGGACAGCAAGAAGTCCAAACGGGGACACTCAACATCTTCCGATGTCGCGTGTTCCCGTAAGACACTTTGGGTGGAGCCAAGGGGACTCGAACCCCTAACCCCCTGCTTGCAAAGCAGGTGCGCTACCAATTGCGCCATGGCCCCGGGTGGAGCCGTGGCTCCGGGTGAACGTCAGTTGGCGTTCGGGTCGATCGGCTGGGGCAGCGAGGCCTCGCCGGTCTGCCTGGGAGTCATGTCGGTCGCCTGACCCCACGCCTCCTGGTGGGTGCGCTGCTGGTCCATCTTCTTGCGTGCCCATGTGGCACCGACAGCGGTCGCAGCAAGGATGAGGAGCTTCTTCATGGTCGGACCTCCTGGTTCGCCTGTGGAAGCGAGATCGGGATTGGTGGGCCTAACAGGACTTGAACCTGTGGCCTCTTCCTTATCAGGGAAGCGCTCTAACCGTCTGAGCTATAGGCCCGTGTCCCAATCTCCGCTGGCGTCCGCGGGGGACGCACCGCACGAGGTTACCTCACGCTCACGGGCGGCACCAAAACGGGGAGGTATGCCGCCGCTTGGCCGGTCCGCGGGCGGCATACCTGCTCGTCGTCGTGGGTGAGAAGGGGGCGCCGAGGGCGGCTCGGAGGTCACCCGCTGGGAGGTCGATGTGGGCCTATCTGGCTATCTAGACTCCTTGCTAGAGAGTCGCAGACAACGTCATCGAGGCGCCCACGCGGGGTCGCGGCCGACCAGTCCCATCAGCCGGTCGACACCGCTCGCGTCGGCCGGGACGGGGACGCGCGGGCCGTACTGGCCGCTCGAGGCGAGCATGTCGGCGATCGGCTCCATACCGTCGGCCATGCCGGCGCAGACGGCATCGTCGAGGGCGGGCTCCTGGCCGCTGGCCTTGGCCAGGTCCCACGTGTGGATGAGCACGTCGGCGGTATAGAAGCGGGTGATCGCCGTGGCCAGCGGCATCTCGCCGGTGTGGGGGTTGGCAAAGCTGCGCTCGGCCGTCGTGGGGTCGTCGAGCAGGGCCTGCACGTCCTCGCAACGCTGGCGCCACGCGGCGGGCGGGTCCTCGTCGACGTCGGCCACCTCGCCCACCTCGACACCCGCGCCAGCGAGGAAACCGGGCAGCCACTCGATGAGGTGGCGCACCACGTCGATCGCTGCCCAGCCCTCCGGCGGAGCGGGCGCCTGCCAGTCGGCGACACCCTCGGCGATGTCATGGAAGTGCTCTGCGATCTCCCGGTGCCACTGGGCCGGGTCGCCCTGGGTCAGGTCGTGGGGGTCGGTCATCGGGACTGCTCCTTGAGGATCTGGTCGAGGGCGGCATACCCCGACTGGATGCCGGACTCACAGCCGGAGGCGATCATCCGGTCGCGCGCCTCGACGTTGTCGTAGGCGGAGGAGGTGCGCAACAGGCAGCGCCCGTCGGGCTGGTCCTCGAGGGTGAGGGTCTCGAGGGAGACGTCGTCGGGCCACGCGGCATACGTGAAGGTCTGGACGATCCGGCCGGGGCGCACCTCGTGGAAGGAGCCGTAGAAGACGAACTCCTCGTCGCCGCGCCCGGAGGTGAACTGTCACTCGCCGCCGGTGCGGCACTCCCAGCGGTCGATGCGGGTCTCGATGTCGGCCGGCCCGATCCAGCGGGCGAAGATCTCGGGGTCCTCGTGGGCGCGCTGGACGAGGGCCGCGGGGGCGTCAAACTCGCCTCTTGTCAACCGTTTGGTTGAGGGGCGATCGTGCCCAAGTGGGCTAGAAGGCGGGGCGGAACTCGCCACTTGGCTCAACGGGGGGCGGGGGCGGAACTCGCCAATTGGGTGAAGGGGGAGGCCCCCAAGAATGCGGGTATGCCGCGGGGCTGGGCCCCGCGGCATACCGCGTCTGTTGTGTGGAGCTGTGGTGCTGTGGTGACCCTCAGTCGTCAGTGAAGGTGAGCTGGAGGCCGCCGACGAGCGAGCTGCACAGGTTGTAGAGGAAGGCGCCGAGGGTGGCCAGCGCCGTCATGAGGATGACGTCGAGGACCGCGATGACGACCGAGAGGGAGAGCACCCGGCCGAAGCCGAGGAAGTCCATCAGGTCGAACTTGTTCTCGCCGTCCTGGATGACCGAGCCGACGAGCTCGTTGACCTGGTCGAAGACGCCCATGCCCTTGAGGATCATCCACAGCACCGCCATCATCACGACGCCGGCGATGCCCATCGCGACCGAGAGCAGGAAGGCGGTCTTCATCGCCGACCAGGGGTCGACCCGCGAGAGCGTCAGGCGGACCCGGCGCTGGGGAGCGCCCGTGGCGGACGTGCCGACGGAGTCGGGCCCGGTGACGGTGCTGCTGCTCACTTGCTGCCTCCTGCGGTGTCATCCGAGCCGGTGCCCTCGTCGGCACCGTCCTCCTCGGACGCGGCGTTGGTGGACTCAGAGCCGGTGGCCTCGGAGTCCTCGGTCACAGCCTCCCCCACGGGAGACTCTGCTGTCACATCGGTCTCGACCGACGTGTCGCCGCCCTCGACCTGGCCACCATTGTCGCCGGAGTCCTCGCCGGAGGCGATCTCTTCGTCGACGACACGCTCGTGGTTGCGGGTCACGGCCACGATCTGGTCGCCCTTGCCCGGCGTCGCATACTTCACGCCCTGGGTGTTGCGGCCGGTCAGGCGCACCTCGTCGGCGCGGGAGCGGACGATCTTGCCCTTCTCCATCACGACCATGACCTCGTCGCCGTCGTTGATCGTCAGCGCGCCGACGATGTCGCCGCCCTTGTCGGACTGCTTGGCGACGGTCACACCGAGAATGCCGCGACCCTTGGCGGTCCACTCGCTCGACTTGGTGCGCTTGGCCAGGCCGTTCTCGAAGACGACGAAGACGTCGGGGTCCTCGCCGGCCTTGACCACCGACATCGACAGCAGCGAGTCGCCGGCGCGGAACTTCATGCCGGTCACACCCGAGGTCGAGCGGCCCATCGGCCGCAGCGTGGCGTCGTCGGCGTGGAAGCGGGCCGACTGGCCCTTGCGGGAGACCAGCAGCAGGTCGTCCTCGGCGCTGACCAGCTGGGCGCCGACGAGCCGGTCCTCGTCGCGCAGGTTGACCGCGATCAGGCCGCCGGAGCGCGGCGAGTCGTAGTCGCCCAGGCGCGTCTTCTTGACCAGGCCGCGCTCGGTGGCGAGCACGAGATAGTCGGCGTCGTCGTAGTGGCGGATCGCAAGCACCTGCGCGATGTGCTCGTCGGGCTGGAAGGCCAGCAGGTTGGCCACGTGCTGGCCCTTGCCGTCACGCCCCGCCTCGGGCAGGTCATAGGCCTTGGCCCGATAGACCCGGCCGAGCGTGGTGAAGAACAGCAGCCAGTGGTGGGAGGTCGTGGTGAAGAAGTGCTCCACGATGTCGTCGCCGCGCAGCGCAGCGCCGCGCACGCCCTGCCCACCGCGGCGCTGCGAGCGGTACTCGCTGACCTTGGTGCGCTTGGCATAGCCGCCACGGGTGATGGTGACGACCACGTCCTCCTCGGGGATGAGGTCCTCCATGGACATCTCCCCGCCGTATGCCGCGTCGATCCGGGTGCGCCGCTCGTCACCGAAGCGCTCGACGATCTCGGCGAGCTCGTCGGAGATGATCGTGCGCTGGCGCTCGGGCTTGGCCAGGATGTCCTGGTAGTCGGCGATCATCGCGGCGAGCTCGTCGTGCTGCTCGATGATCTTCTGCCGCTCCAGCGCCGCGAGGCGGCGCAGCTGGAGGTTGAGGATCGCGTTGGCCTGGACCTCGTCGACATCGAGCAGCGCCATCAGGCCGTCGCGGGCCTCCTCCACGGTCGGCGAGCGCCGGATGAGGGCGATGACCTCGTCGAGCATGTCGAGTGCCTTGAGGAAGCCGCGCAGGATGTGGATGTCCTTCTCGGCCTTGGCCAGGCGGAACTGCGTGCGCCTGACGATGACCTCGATCTGGTGGGTGACCCAGTGCCGGATGAAGGCGTCGATCGGCAGGGTGCGCGGCACACCGTCGACCAGGGCGAGCATGTTGGCGCCGAAGGTCGTCTGGAGCTGGGTGTGCTTGTAGAGGTTGTTGAGCACGACCTTGGCGACCGCGTCGCGCTTGAGCACGATGACCAGACGCTGGCCGGTGCGGCCGGAGGTCTCGTCGCGGATGTCGGCGATGCCGCTGATCTTGCCGTCCTTGACCAGCTCGGCGATCTTCTGCGCGAGCGAGTCGGGGTTGACCTGGTAGGGCAGCTCGGAGACGACGAGGCAGACCCGCCCCTGGATCTCCTCGACCTCGACGACCGAGCGCATGATGATCGAGCCGCGGCCGGTGCGGTAGGCGTCGTCGATGCCCTTGCGCCCCATGATGAGTGCGCCCGTGGGGAAGTCGGGTCCCTTGATCGAGCGCATGACCGCCTCGAGGGTCTCCTCGCGGCCGGCGTCGGGGTGGGCGAGCACCCACTCGGCGGCCTCGGCGACCTCGCGCAGGTTGTGCGGCGGGATCTGGGTGGCCATGCCGACGGCGATGCCGGCCGAGCCGTTGACGAGCAGGTTGGGGAAGCGCGCCGGCAGGACCGAGGGCTCCTGGGTCTTGCCGTCGTAGTTGGGGACGAAGTCGACCGTGTCCTCGTGGATGTCGCGGACCATCTCCATGGCCAGCGGCGCCATCCGGCACTCGGTGTACCGCGGTGCGGCGGCGGGGTCGTCACCGGGCGAGCCGAAGTTGCCCTGGCCGTCGACGAGCGGGTAGCGCAGCGACCAGTCCTGCACCAGGCGCACGAGGGCGTCATAGATCGCCGAGTCGCCGTGCGGGTGGAACTGGCCCATCACATCGCCGACGACGCGCGAGCACTTGTTGTAGCCCCGGTCGGGGCGGTAGCCACCGTCATACATCGCGTAGAGCACCCGGCGGTGCACGGGCTTGAGGCCGTCGCGCACGTCGGGCAGCGCGCGGCTGACGATCACGCTCATCGCGTACTCGATGTAGCTGCGCTGCATCTCGGTGTTGAGGTCGACCGGCTCGACCCGGTCGGTCTCACCCGGGTTGCGGTCGTGCATCACCGCGCCCTGGTCGTCGGGCGACTCCTCGGTCACCTCCGAGGCACCGTCCTCGTTGGGGCCCTCGGGGGGCAGACCGTCAGTCGTGTCGCTCATCAGTTCCCTTGTCTCTCAAGGATGTTCGTCGGAAGTTTAGGCTTGGTGGGAGGCCCCATGAAGGGGTGCAGGCCGCTGGCTGGGTCTGGCGGGAGCGGCCGAGTCCGCGCAGCGGGCGAGCGCCGCGGATGGTTGCGGCCAGCACCCCTTTGTGGGGTCGACCTGACCGGACCCACCTCGCGGCATACGCATCAGATGTCGAGGAAACGCACGTCGCGCGCGTTGCGCTGGATGAAGGACCTGCGCGACTCGACGTCCTCGCCCATCAGCACCGAGAAGATCTCGTCGGCCGCTGCCGCGTCGTCGAGGGTGACGCGCAGGAGGGTGCGGGTGTCGGGGTCCATCGTGGTCTCCCACAGCTCCTGGTAGTTCATCTCGCCGAGGCCCTTGTAGCGCTGGACGCCGTTTTCCTTGGGGATGCGGCGGCCCTTGCTCTGGCCCTGCGCGACGAGCGCGTCACGCTCGCGGTCGGTGAAGGCGAACTCGTGGGGGGCGTTGCTCCACTTGATCCGATAGAGCGGCGGCTGGGCGAGGTAGACATAGCCGGCCTCGATCAGCGGGCGCATGAAGCGGAAGAGCAGCGTCAGCAGCAGCGTGCGGATGTGCATGCCGTCGACGTCGGCGTCGGCCATGATCACGATCTTGTGATAGCGGGCCTTGTCGATGTCGAAGTCCTCGCCGATGCCGCAGCCGAAGGCCGAGATGAGGGCCTGGACCTCCTGGTTGGCCAGAATCTTGTCGATGCGGGCCTTCTCGACGTTGAGGATCTTGCCCCGGATGGGAAGGATCGCCTGGGTGTGCGGGTTGCGGCCACGCACGGCCGAGCCGCCGGCGGAGTCACCCTCGACGATGTAGACCTCGGAGTCGGCCGGGTCCTTGGACTGGCAGTCGCGCAGCTTGCCGGGCAGGCCACCGGACTCCAGCACCTTCTTGCGGGTCGCCTCGCGCGCCTTGCGGGCGGCCAGGCGGGCGGTCGCGGCCTGGATCGACTTGCGCACGATCTCGCGGCCCTCGCCCGGATGGGTCGCCAGCCAGTGGCCGAACTCGTCGGTCATGGCGCGCTGCACGAAGCCCTTGACCTCGGAGTTGCCGAGCTTGGTCTTGGTCTGGCCCTCGAACTGCGGCTCGCCGAGCTTGACAGAGATGACCGCGGTCAGGCCCTCGCGGACGTCGTCACCGGTGAGGTTGTCGTCCTTGTCCTTGAGGAGGTTGTTGTCGCGCGCGAAGTCGTTGATGAGCCGGGTCAGCGCCGCGCGGAAGCCCTCCTCGTGGGTGCCGCCCTCGTGGGTGTTGATCGTGTTGGCATAGGTGTGCACGGACTCGGAGTAGGCGGTCGTCCACTGCATCGCGATCTCGAGCGAGAGCGACCGGCCCTCGTCCTCGGCCGCGATGTCGATGATCTCGGCGTGCACCGGCTCGGAGCGCTTGGAGCCGACGAGGTGGGTCACATAGTCGACCAGGCCCTCGTCGTACTTGTAGGTGATCTTGCGGGCGCCCTTGTCGGCGGACTCGCCGGTGATGTCCTGCTCGTCACCGTCGGCCGCCTCGACACCGTCGAGGTCGGTGCCGGTGGTCTCCTTCTCCTCCTGCTCGTCCTCGGCGATCTCCTTGGCCCGGTCGCGCTCGTCGATGAGGGTGATCGACAGGCCCTTGTTGAGGAAGGCCATCTGCTGGAAGCGGGCCCGGATCGTCTCGAAGTCGTATTCGACCGTCTCGAAGATCTCGGGGTCGGCCCAGAAGGTGATGGCCGTCCCGGTGGTCTCGACCGCCTCCTCCTTGCGCAGCGGGCCGGTGGCCTCGCCCCGCTCGAACTCGATGCGGAAGGCGTGGCCCTTCTGGTGGATCTCGGCGGTCATGCGCGTGGAGAGCGCGTTGACGACCGAGGAGCCCACGCCGTGCAGACCGCCTGAGACCTTGTATCCGCCGCCGCCGAACTTGCCGCCCGCGTGGAGCTGGGTGAGCACGAGCTCGACCGCGGAGACGCCCTCCTGCGGGTGGATGTCGGTGGGGATGCCGCGGCCGTTGTCGACGACGCGCACGCCGCCGTCGTTCTGGAGGGTCACCGTGATCGCGTCGGCATAGCCGGCCAGGGCCTCGTCGACCGAGTTGTCGACGATCTCCCACACGAGGTGGTGCAGGCCCCGCGCGCTGGTGGACCCGATATACATGCCCGGGCGCTTGCGGACCGCCTCGAGTCCCTCGAGGACCGTGATCGCGCTCGCGTCGTAGTCGACGCCCGCCTCGGCGGCCTGCTGCTGGGCCTGGGCCTCGGCGGCCTCGCGGGCCTGCTCGGCCTCGGCGGCGCTGAGGTGCTCCTCGTCGGGCGTGGGCATGGGCGTCTGGTCTGCCACGGTGCTCCTTGGTCGAATCGACGTGCCGGGCGACAGGGGTCCTGTCACGGCACCGCGCGACCGGGCGGTGCCGGGTCGCGCGTCGTTGCCTTCCAAGTTTACGCGTCACGCGGGCCAGAACCCACCAAGCAAGGCCCCTGTGGACGGTTTTCCGGAGAAACTGCCCGGGTCCGTGACTCCCCATACCCATCCGGGTCCCTCAGCGCGCGCTAGGTGCGTTTTCGAGAGGTGCGGTATGCCGCCGGGCCGGTCGATCTGCATCACCGCGGCCCTGGGCTCGGTGACAAGCTCGCGGTTGCAGTTGCCCCCCTCGCGGCCGACGCCGCCGAAGGGGGTGCGCAGGTCGCCGATGACGAAGCAGTTGGCGATGCAGATGGGCCCGAAGATCTCCTCGCAGTAGGGCGCGGCGTCGAGGGCGAGCCGGTCGATGATGGTCGGCCGGACGACCCAGGAGCCGTCCTCGGCCACGCCGCCGGTGGGGCAGTTTCCCCCCAGCTCGCGGGCGCCCTCGACATGGGAGACGACCTTGTCGAAGTGTCACTTGCTCGCCAGCGACGAGAAGCCGGGTCGACAGGCTCAGTCGCCGGCCAGGAAGAACTGCCAGGTGCCTCCCTCGGAGATGCCCGAGCGCCAGCCCATGTAGCCCTCGCCGAACTCCTGGGCGTCCTTGGCCTGCTCCTGGGAGAGCAGACCGGCGGAGACGGCCTCCTGCCAGGCCGTCGCGTCCTTGGTGCCGGCGGGTGTGGCCACGCGCGGCTGGACCCAGGCGCCCTGGTCGCGTCCCGAGGGGGCTGCGAGCACCCGCGCCAGCGCGGCATACCGCTGCTCCCTGTCGGGGACGACCAGGGCCTGCTCGGCACCGACCTCACCGAAGGAGAGCCGGGTGCCGCCGGCCTTGGCGAGGGAGACGAGGGCGGCCCGGTCACAGGTGGTGGCCGCGGCATACAGCCGCTGTGCCAGCGCCGCCGCGGCCGGGCTCATGCCACCGGTGGCGGGCGGTGCGAAGGTCTTGCCCGTGGCCGAGCACGTGGCCTTGGCGGGGGGCGCCGCGGTGCTTGAGGAGTTGGCGGACGAGGACGCCGAGGTCGTCGTGCTGCTCGTGGAGGCCGGGCTGGAGGAGGAGCCAGTCGGGGACGTCGAGCCGGCGGCGCTCGTGCTGGTCGCGGCGCTGGTGCTGCTCGACGAGGAGCCGGTCGAGGACGTCGTGCCGGCGGACGGCGCGGTCACGGCCGGTGCGGAGGCCGGGTCGGAGGTGGCTGACTCGGTGGAGCTGGTGGTGGCGGTGGCACCGTCGCCGGAGTCGGCGCAGCCGGCCAGTCCCAGCACAGCGACCACGAGAGCCCCGGCGATCGCGGACGTGACGGGAGGGGCAATGGGGCTGGGCATCGAGAGCTCCTGGGGTGGGGTGCGCCGGGTCGTCCTCGAGTATGCCGTCGGGCCGGCCGACCGCGCGGGAGCATCTGCGCGTGTTGGCCGCCGGGCCCTACCCTTGGGTAGTCAAGGAGGTGCGCCATACCCACCACACCACCGGCCGCCCGCGTGGTCTCCCTCAGCCTCGCGCTCGCCCTCTGCCTCAGTGCCTGCACCGGCCCGCTCAACAAGGACGCGACCGCTCCCGCGAGCCTGCCCCCGCCCACGTCGCCGAGCGCCACCAAGCGGGCCGCCACAGCGGTGACGGTGGCCGGCGTGCCGGCCGACCTCAGACCGCTCGCGACCGCCCTCTACAGCGGGGGCGCCGTGGCCAGCTCGGGCGCCGGCACCGCCGCGATGAAGGCGCGGACGCGGCCGAGCCGCCCGGTGACCGTCACTGGGACCGTCGGCACCTGGGAGGGCACCCCCATCGCGGTGCTCTCGTCCGGACCCGACACCAGCCTGCTCGTCAAGCCCCGGGGCACGGGCTGGACCGTCGTCGGCGGCTGGTGGCCGCAGCTCGGCGACAACGGCCTGCACCTGGGCGACGGGTCGCGCCGGGTCCTCTTCCTCGGCTCGGACGCCCGCGTGGTCAAGGGGCAGAAGATCGATCGCTCCAGGGCCGACGCCATCCAGATCGCCGGCATCGACGGCAGGGGCGGCGGGGGCGTCGTCGGGGTGCCGCGCGACTCGTGGATGAGCATCCCCGGCCATGGCAAGGACAAGGTCAACGCCTCGATGGTTTTCGGTGGCCCTGCGCTGACCCAGCGCACGATCTCGGCCGGCACCGGGCTGCCCCTCGACGGCTATGTGCTCACCTGGTTCCAGGGCTTCCACGCCATGACCAACGAGCTGGGCAAGGTCACGGTGACCCTGCCGGTCGACGTGCGCGAGATGAAGAAGGGCCGGATCACCCTCGACGGCGCCCAGGCGCTGTGGGTGGCCCGCGAGCGCAAGACGGTGCCCGGGGGCGACTTCGGTCGCAGCACCCACCAGGGCGTGCTCGTCGCCGGATTCGCCGCCCTCACCCGCGCCAAGGGACCGGACGACTTGCCGCAGACACTGACGATCATCAGCAAGAACGCGCTGAGCAATCTCAGCGCACAGCAGGCGATCACCTTCGCCGCGTGGACCTACAAAGCCGACCCCACCCGGTTCGGGCGCAAGATCGCCCGTGGCAGCACCGGCACGGCAGGCGGTGCCTCGGTGGTCTTCGTCGGCCCGCAGGCCCGCGCGGTCTATGCCGACTTCCGCGACGGCAATCTCTCCGGAGCACCATGAGCACCCATCGCGACCACCGGGTTAGCGCGGCCCTGTCACAGGCCGGCCGTGCCGCCAATCTCGACCGCGCCGGCCGGGCGGCGACGCTCAGTGCGGCCGGCACCATGGCCGCAGCCGGCGCGTTGCTGGGGGTGCTCACCTCGGTGGCACTGACCGCCGTGCACGTGTGGGTGACCGGGTCGAGGACCCTCGTCGACGCGTTGGGGCCGGGAATCGCCACCCTCATCGCGTTCACCGTCATCGGGATGCTCATCGGTGGTTACACGGGTGTGCTGTCGGCGCGCGCTGCGATGCGCGCGCCGGACAGGGGGCGGGCCGGCGTGGGGGCGATGAGCGCCTTCCTGCTCGCCGCGGCCGTGCTCTTTGTCGCCTGCTCAGCGGTGCATCCGACCCCCTCCGGGCCGACGCTCGGCGCCCCCAGCCCCGACTTCTTCGTCACCTATGGGCCGCTGACGCTGCCGGCCCACCTGGTTGGCCTGTTCCTGGCCGGCGCGGTCGGCCGCGACGCCTATGACCGCCTCAGTCTGGCCCGCGAGTCCGCACACCAGGACTGAGCCGAGCACTCAGCCGTAGGTGTCACGCACCCCGCGACCATCGGAGATCCTGCGGGGGCCGCGTGACCACGTCGGCGCGCTCGGACCCACGATCCGCAGTTCGGTGACCGTGCCCTTGCCTGCCTCGTCGTCGATGCGCCCGATGAGGGTCGACTCCAGCAGGCGCAGCTGGGTGGCCCAGGCGGTCGACTCGGCCCGCACGGTCAGTACCCCACGCTCGAAGGAGACCGGTTGGCTGTGTGCGGCGATGTCGGCACCGACGATCTGGGGCCAACGACCCATCACAGATCCGGCCGCGACGTCGACCTTCCAGGCGCGGTCGGTGACGAGCTGGTCGACCTGGTCGCCGATCAGCTCGGGGTCGCGCCCGCCCCTGCGTGACGACGGCTCGGCCCGCTCACCCGGCCGCCGCCGTCGCATGGGTCGGATCCCCGGTCGCAGCCCCTTGTCCCTGGCGGCCGCCCGGGCCCGGGCCAGCGCCGACGCGGCCGCATCCTCCACAGGTGTGGAAACGTCTGTGGAATCAGCCGCTGGCACAGCACGATCGGTGTGCTCTCGCGGTGAATCGCCTGTCTCATCGCGACTCTGCGTCATTGCTCACCACCGATCCCAGCTCAACCGTGAAGGACTGTCCCGCAAGGGATTCGGGCACATCGTCGCTGACTGCGGCGGTGATCAGCACCTGCTCACAGTCGGCTACCATCGCGGCGAGCCGCTCGCGACGACCGGAGTCGAGCTCGGCAAAGACATCATCGAGGATAAGGACCGGGTCGTCGCCGAGATCGTGCCGCAGCAGCTGGTATGCCGCGAGCTTGAGGGCTAGCGCAAAGCTCCAGCTCTCGCCGTGGCTGGCATAGCCCTTTGCGGGCAGCTCGCCGAGCTGGAGGACCAGGTCGTCACGGTGCGGCCCGACCAGCGAGACACCACGCTGGATCTCGTTGTCCCGCACCGCATCCATTGAGTCGAGCAGCTCTTGTCGCAGCCGATCGATCTCGGGCACCTCGCCGGCCGCGATGGCCTCGGCGGCCGACTCTCGCAGCGACGAGCGATAGGTGACCCGGGCGGCCGACTGCCCGGCGCTGACCTCGTCATAAGCCTGCTCGAGATAGGGGCCGAGGTCGCGCAGCAGCCGCAGCCGCGCATAGAGCAGCGTCGAGCCCACCTCTGCCAGATGCGAGTTCCAGACATCGAGAGTGTGCAGGGCACTGGCTCGCGCCTCATCCTGGTCCTCGCCATCGGGTCGTCGGCCGCGTCGGCTGCCACGTGCCAGCACGGGCTGGGCCGACTTCAGCAGGGCATTGCGCTGCTTGAGGATCTTGTCGTAGTCGCTACGCACCCCTGCCCAGCGTGGCTGGCGGGCGACGAGAAGGTCATCGAGGAATCGGCGCCGCTCGCTCGGGTCGCCCTTCACCAGGGCAAGATCCTCGGGCGCGAAGAGGACAGTGCGCAGCGTGCCGAGCACCTCGCGCGGGCGCGTGAGGGGGGAGCGGTTGAGGCGGGCCCGGTTGGCCCGCCCGGGGTTGATCTCCAGCTCGACGAGCGTCTCTCGGCCGGCACGCACGACCGCGCCCCTGATGACCGCCTGCTCGGCCCCGAAGCGCACCAGCGGCTGGTCGGTGGCGACGCGGTGGCTGGCCAGGCTGGCCAGATAGCCGATGGCCTCCACGAGGTTGGTCTTGCCCTGCCCGTTGCGGCCGACCAGCGTCGTCACGCCGGGCTCCAGCGGCAGCTCGGCGCTCGGATAGCTGCGGAAGTCCGAGGCGGTCAGGTGTCGGACGAACACGAGGCGGCTCTCTTCGGCTGATGGGCGCTGGTCGGGTCGGCGGGCGTGGTGCGGCCGCTGCGGCGCGCACACGGCATTCTCCCCCGGACAACGCGCTCGGCCCACCATCCCCTCGCGAGGTGGTGGGCCGGGCGTGGGTATGCCGCGTGGCTCAGGCGCGCCTGGCGGCGGCCTTCTTTGCCGTCGCCTTCTTTGCCGTCTTCGTCGCCGCGGCCTTCTTGGTCGTCGCCTTGCGGGCCGACCCGGTGCCGGACGTCGGGCCCGCGGTGCTCGTGCTGGTGCGGCCGCGGGTCGTCGAGCCCGCCGAGCCGGTGCCCGAGGACGGGCCGGCGGAGGCGGCGGCCTTGCCCTTGGCGGTGGCCTTGCGGGCGGTCGTCTTCTTGGCCGCCTTCTTGGCGACCTTCTTGACGGCCTTGGGGTGGCGCAGCTCCTCGGCCTCGGCGCGCAGCTTCTGGCCCTCCTTGACGGTCATCACGTCGTGCCCGCCGAACTGGCCACGCAGCGCGGCCACGGCCTTCATCGTGGGCGACTCCTCCTGGCGAGAGGCGAAGCGCGCGAAGAGCGAGGCGGAGATGACCGGCATCGGCACGGAGTTGGCGATGGCCTCCTCCACGGTCCAGCGACCCTCGCCCGAGTCGACGGTGAAGCCGGAGACGTCCTCGAGGTGCTCGTCCTCCTCCAGCGCCTTGACCAGCAGGTCGAGCAGCCAGGAGCGCACGACCGTGCCGCGGGTCCAGGCCTTGAAGGCGCCCGGCACGTTGGTGACGATGTCCTTGGCCTCGAGCAGCTCATAGCCCTCGGCATAGGCGGCCATCAGGCCGTACTCGATGCCGTTGTGGACCATCTTGGCGTAGTGGCCGGCGCCGACCTTGCCGGCGTGGACGAAGCCCTCCTCGCGCGGGCCTTCGGGGCGCAGCGCGTCGAAGATCGGCATGGCCCGCTTGACCTGGCCCGCCTGGCCGCCGACCATCAGTCCGTAGCCGTTCTCCAGGCCCCAGATGCCACCGGAGACACCGCAGTCGAGATAGGCGATGCCCTTCTTCTTGAGCATCTCGGCGTTGTCGAAGTCGTCGGTGAAGCGGCTGTTGCCGCCGTCGATGACCAGGTCGCCGGGCTCGAGCAGGTCGCCGAGCTGGGCGACGGTCTGCCGGGTGGGGTCACCCGAGGGGACCATCACCCACACCACGCGCGGTGCCTCGAGCGCATCGACCAGCGCCTTCATCGACTTCACGTCGGAGACCTTGGGGTTGCGGTCGTAGCCGATGACCTCGTGGCCGGCATTGCGGATGCGCTCGCGCATGTTGCCGCCCATCTTGCCCAGACCGATCAGACCCAGCTGCATGACGAAGACCTCACTGTGTTGGGGGAGAAGCTGTTCACACTTGGGTCGAGGCTACGCCCTGACCACGCGGCATACCGGCCGTCGACGGGCTCAGCTGGCGAAACGCACCGGCATCAGGACATAGCGATAGGAGGTGTCGGCCTCGCCATCGGCCTCGGCCTGCCCGGACATCACCGCGGGCCGCGAGGGCTGGGTGAAGGACAGGCGGGTGAAGTCGGTGCCGACCGCGCCCAGCCCGTCGAGCAGGAAGTGGGGGTTGAACGCGATCTCGATCTCCGGGCCGGCGAGGGTGGACTCGACGGCCTCGGACGCCTGGGCGTCCTCGCCGGTGCCGGCCTCGATGGCGACCTGGCCGTCGCTGAAGCGCAGCCGCACGGGGGTGTTGCGCTCGGCGACGAGGGCCACGCGCTTGACCGCCTCGACGAGCTCGGCGGTCTTGACGACCGCCTCGCTGTCGGAGCTGGAGGGGAAGATCGACTGGACCTTGGGGTATTCGCCGTCGAGGAGACGGGTGGTGGTGCGACGCTGCCCGGCCTCGAAGCCGATCAGGCCGTCTCCGCCGGCGCTGTCGCCCAGGGCCACCTCGATGGAGCCGGCCGCGCCGAGCGCCCGCGCGGTCTCCGAGAGGGTGCGGGCCGGGACGAGCGCGATGTGGCTGGCGTCGGAGGCCTCCGGGTTCCAGGTCAGCTCGCGCATGGCCAGGCGGTAGCGGTCGGTGGCGAGCAGGGTGATCTTCTCGCCCTCGATCTCGACGCGCACGCCCGTGAGGATCGGCAGGGTGTCGCCCTTGTCGGCGGCGATGGAGACCTGCGCGACGGCCTGGGTGAAGACGTCGCCGGCGATCGTGCCGCTCGGGGCGGGCGACGCCGGCAGCGTCGGGTAGTCGTCGCTGGGCATCTGGAGCAGGCTGAAGCGGGAGCTGCCGCAGGTCACCTGGACCTTGGCGCCCTCGGTCGCGACGTCGACCGGCTTGGCCGGGAGGTTGCGGGAGATGTCGGCGAGCAGGCGGCCGAGCACGAGCACGGTGCCGGGCTCGGCGACGTCGGCGGGCACGGTGATGCGGGCGGAGACCTCGTAGTCGAAGGCGGAGAGGGTGATGGTCCCCTCGTCGCTGGCCTCGATGAGCACACCGGCGAGCACCGGGACCGGCGGGCGCGCCGGCAGACCACGGGCCACCCAGGTGACCGCCTCGGCGAGGACCTCGCGCTCAACGCGGAACTTCACGGCATACCTGCCCTTCACTGCCGCCGCCAGGGGCGGCACGGACGCAAGCCGCGCGGGCACGCGCGACCCACGGCAGGTGGATCCGCCGTGGAGGAATGACACTAACGCTCCCACGTCACCGGCGAAAGCCGAGGGCCCAAAGTGCCGCTCCTCCAGTGGCCTGCCTGTCCCTGTGCTGCACTCAGGTGCGGGCCGGGGCAATCCCCAGGTACTCGGGGCGGGATCTGGGAGATGGAAGGTTCAGTAGTCATTGTCGGCGCTGTGGACGCGGTGGATATCCCGTGTCTGCGCAGGTCAGAGGCCCGTGATGGGTGTGGACGGCGGGTGGAGGGGGCGGTGCGGAGACAAGGGGTCGCTGTGGACGCGATCGCGTCGCCCACACGGCATACACAGGTATGCCGCGTTTTCCCCAGGTGTCGGCCGGTCCGGTCCACGTCCCCTCCACCGGTTCTCCACAGGGGTGGGCGGCGGGGTGCTGCCGTGCGTTCGCGACGCGGGTGTTGTGGATAACTTCGCGGGATTCGTGCTCAGGATCCCCACAGCCCACAGAGTTATCCCCAGTGTGTGGATGCCTGCGGGGGCATCTGGGCGGCGAGCGGCTGCTGACGGCGCGGTGACGTCCCGGTTACGGGGCGGTCTCGGGCAGCCCACAGCTGTGGACAGCGGTGGGGAAAACTCCCGGTGGGAAATCGCGCGGGGGCGCTCAGGCCGAAGGCGTGGGCGGCTCGGGCAGGGAACAGGAACCGCCCACGCAAGATGATGGACGTGCTGGTGGCCGGGGATGGTTGCCCCCGATGTCAGGGATTTTCCGTATGCCGCGTCCGGCCGGGTGGGCGCGCCGCCTGGCGGGCGGCTCAGCGCGACTGCTGCTTGATCCTGTTGGTGAGCTCGGTGACCTGGTTGTAGATGGCCCGGCGCTCGCCCATCAGCTCGCGGATCTTGCGGTCGGCGTGCATGACGGTGGTGTGGTCGCGGCCGCCGAACTGCTGGCCGATCTTGGGCAGCGAGAGGTCGGTCAGCTCGCGGCACAGATACATCGCGATCTGGCGGGCGGTCACCAGCACCCGGGAGCGGGAGGTGCCGCACAGGTCCTCGATGGTCAGCCCGAAATAGGCCGCGGTCTGGGCCATGATCAGCGCCGAGGTGATCTGGCTGCCCTGCTCGTTGGGGATCAGGTCCTTGAGCACGATCTCGGCCAGGCCCAGGTCGACCGACTGGCGATTGAGCGAGGCGAAGGCGGTCACCCGGATCAGGGCGCCCTCGAGCTCGCGGATGTTGGTCGAGATGCGGCTGGCGATGAACTCCAGCACCTCATCGGGCGCCTGCATGCGCTCCTGGATGGCCTTCTTGCGCAGGATCGCGATGCGGGTCTCGAGGTCGGGCGGCTGCACGTCGGTGAGCAGGCCCCACTCGAACCGGCTGCGCATCCGCTCCTCGAAGCCCGAGAGCAGCTTGGGCGGCACGTCGGAGGTGATCACGACCTGCTTGTTGGCGTTGTGCAGCGTGTTGAAGGTGTGGAAGAACTCCTCCTGCGTCTGCACCTTGCCCTGGAGGAACTGGATGTCGTCGATGAGCAGCACGTCGACGTCGCGGTAGCGGCGCTGGAAGGCCGCGGC
This sequence comes from Micrococcales bacterium, assembly GCA_021287075.1. GTDB lineage: Bacteria > Actinomycetota > Actinomycetes > Actinomycetales > Dermatophilaceae > JAJTBD01. The sequence continues at coordinate 73,005 of JAJTBD010000010.1, forward strand.
CTTGTCGTCGCGGATGGAGTTGATGAAGTCGTTGGTGAACTCCTCGGAGTTCACATAGCGCACCTTCACGTGCGGGAAGAGGTTGCGCGCGTAGTGACCGATCGCGTGGAGCAGGTGGGTCTTGCCCAGACCCGAGTCGCCATAGACGAAGAGCGGGTTGTAGGCCTTGGCCGGTGCCTCGGCGACCGCGACCGCGGCGGCGTGGGCGAAGCGGTTGGAGCTGCCGATGACGAAGGTGTCGAAGGTGTACTTGGGGTTGAGCCGGGTCGCGTCGGTCGGCTCCAGGGGCACGCTGCGCAGCCGGCCCGGCCCGGACTCGGTCGGGGCCCCATAGGTGTCGCGGGTGCTGGTGTCGGTGCCGGCCGGCGGTGTGTGCCCCGCCGGGCGCGGCTCGGTGCGGGCGTCGCCGGGGGCATCGCCGAGCGAGGCGGCACCCGGCACCGGCGGCAGGTCCAGGCCCAGCTGCCCACCGGGCAGCTCGACGGACTCCCCCGGACGCGGCTCGTCGACGCCCTCCTGGGAGTGCACGAGCTCGGGGTCGTCGCTCAGGCCCGCGGTCGGCGGCACCTCGTCGCCGAGGGAGGCGTCGACGGTGACCGCCAGGCGCACCTCGCGGCCGAGCCGGTTGGACAGCGCCGCGGTCACCTGGGTGCGCAGGCGCGTCTCGACGATCTCCTTGGTGAAGTCGTTGGGGACCGCGAGCAGCGCGGTCTCGTCGAGCAGTCCGATGAGCTTGGCGAGGGAGAGGAAGGCCCGCTGGGTGACCGGGAGCCCGTCGGCGTCGAGGTCGGCGACGGTCTGCTGCCAGATCTGTCCGTAGTCGGCGTCCGCGGTCGACACGTGGGCTTCACCTCGGATCGCGTGGGACGGGCCGCGCCGCTGGCAGATGGGCTCCGTCCACATGTTTATCCACACCTTGTGTAAATCTGGTGCAGATCTGGGGACAAGTGCCGACGCTAACAAGCAGGAAGCCACCCGGGCAAGCCGATCCGGACATATTCGGGACAGACTGCTGGCGGGTATGCCGCGTGTCTTCTTGACTTAACTCCGCGCCGTGGCAGGGTGGTTGGTTTGCCCTCGGCGCCGTCACGGGGACCGTCTCGGTTTGACCCTCCCGTGGCCGCTCCCGTACCTTTGATCAGTCCTGTGCGGCGGACGTTTCCGCATGCCCAGCAGCGCCCGGCCTCTCGGTCCACGCACTGCGGGCTTCCGGTTGCGGCTGACGCAGTCGACCCCCGCATGACCACCCGGGCCCACGCGCCCGGACGCGAAGAAGAGAGAACACCGTGAGCAAGCGCACCTTCCAGCCCAACAACCGTCGTCGCGCCAAGACGCACGGCTTCCGCAAGCGGATGTCCACCCGCGCGGGCCGCGCCATCCTCGCCGCCCGTCGCCGCAAGGGCCGCTCCGAGCTCTCCGCCTGAGGCACTCGGCGTGCTGCCCGCGCAGCACCGGCTGCGAGAGCGCGCCGACTTCGCGGCAGCGATCCGAGGACCAGGGGGAGCACGCTCGGGCTCTCGCCTCGTCGTGGTTCACGCCAGCCAGACCGACACGCGAGCGGGTCTCCCGCCGCGGGTCGGTCTTGTTGTCTCCAAAGCAGTCGGCAACGCCGTGGTCCGCAACCGCACCAAGCGCCGGCTGAGGGCCGCGATGGCCGGCCGGCTGCGCGGCATACCGATGGGGACCGATCTGGTGATCCGGGCCAACCCCGCGGCCGCGCAGGCCACCTTCGCAGAGCTGGAGGCCGTCCTCGACCAGCTCATCCCACGGGTCACCGCCCGGCTCGCGACCGGCGGGGGCGGGCGATGACCGCCGCGCCGCCGCAGGCGAGCCGCTCCCTGATCACCCGGGTGCTGTCGTGGCCCCTCGAGGCGCTGATCCTGCTCTATCAGCGGGTGATCTCCCCCCTCACCCCGCCGACCTGCCGCTACTACCCGAGCTGCTCGGCATACGCGCTCACCGCCATCCGCCGGCACGGGCCCCTCACGGGAACCCGGCTCGCGGTGTGGCGGTTGCTCAGGTGCAACCCATGGTCGGCCGGTGGCGTCGACCATGTCCCTCCGCGCGAGCCGCACGGGCCCGCCGACACCCACTGACCCGTCCGACCCGCACACCCACGAGGACATGCCTTGTCGAACCTGATCTATCCCTTCGAGTGGCTCGTCGCCTGGATCCTCTATGGCTGGCACTCGCTGCTGACCGCGATCGGCCTGCCCGCGGCGTCCGGTCTGGCCTGGGGGCTGTCGATCGTCGGCCTCGTGGTCGTGATGCGCGCCGCGATGATCCCGCTGTTCGTCAAGCAGATCCACGCCTCGCGGCGGATGCAGCTGATCCAGCCCGAGATCCAGAAGATCCAGAAGAAGTACAAGGGCAAGACCGACCCTGAGTCGCGGCAGAAGATGACCCAGGAGCAGATGGACCTGTACAAGAAGACGGGCACCAACCCGTTCTCCTCGTGCATGCCGATCCTGGTGCAGTCGCCGTTCTTCTTCGGCCTCTTCCGGGTGCTCAACAGCCTCGACGACATCGCCAAGGGCACCGTCGACCCGATCGGCCCGATCAGCAAGACGCTCGCGGCGCAGGCCGAGAAGTCGACGATGTTCGGGGCGCAGCTGTCCGACACCTTCATGGGCGCCGACACGATCAACACCAAGATCGTCACGATCGTGCTGATCATCCTGATGTCAGTGACGACCTTCACCACCCAGCACCAGCTGATGCGCAAGAACATGCCCGCGTCGGCGCTGGACAACCCCTTCGCCCAGCAGCAGAAGATGCTGCTCTACATCATGCCGATCATCTTCGCCGTCTCCGGCGTGAACTTCCCGATCGGTGTGCTCATCTACTGGGCCGTCACCAACATCTGGTCGATGGTCCAGCAGTTCTACGTCATCCGGCACATGCCCACCCCCGGCTCGCCCGCCGAGCAGGCGCTGCACGCCCGCCGCAAGGCCCGCGGCAAGGAGATCCCGACCGCAGCCACGCTCGAGTCGATCACCAAGGAGGGTCTGGCCGACGAGGGCGCCACCGCCGCCCACGTGCAGCGCCAGCGCCAGCAGCCGATGGGCAAGAAGCGGGCCAAGCAGCAGGGCCGCAAGGGGGGCGCCACGGCGAACTCCTCCGACCAGGCAGGCACCGACAGCGACGCCGTCGACCGGCGCGACTGACCAGGTCACACGACCGCCACACAAAGACCTCGCGCTGCACCGCCTTGCAGCGCACCACCGTCGGGGCCAGCCCCGGCCGCAATGTCCAGGAGACAGACATGAGTGAGACCCCCGAGGTGACGTCCGTGGAGACGCAGGAGGACGTCGTCGTCGACGAGCCGACCGCGGCCGCCGGCGTCGAGGAGACCGACACCGTCGAGACCGCCGCCGAGGCTGGCACTGAGGGCGCCGACGCGCCCGCCGAAGCCGAGGACGACGCGGATGCCGAGGGCGACGCGGATGCCGCACCGGTCGAGACGCCCAAGGCCGGGCGTGGCCGGCGCGCAGCGCTGGAGGCCGAGGGCGACGTCGCCGCCGACTTCCTTGAGACGCTGCTCGACATCGCCGATCTCGATGGCGACATTGACGTCGATGTCGACGGCGACCGTGCGGCCGTCTCGATCGTCGACTCCGAGGAGGGGCGCGTGCCGCGCCGGCTCGTCGGCACCGACGGCAAGGTCCTTGAGGCGCTCCAGGACCTGACCCGCCTCGCGGTGCAGTCCGCGACGGGTGAGCGCAGCCGCCTCATGCTCGACGTCGCCGGCTACCGCGCAGCTCGCCGGGCGGCCCTGGTGGACGAGGCCAAGAAGGCCATCGCCGAGGTGAAGGACTCCGGTGAGGCCGTCGACCTCGAGCCCATGAGCGCCTTTGAGCGCAAGGTCGTCCACGACGAGGTGCTGGCCGCCGGTCTCGTCTCCGAGTCGCACGGCCAGGAGCCGCGCCGCTACGTCTCGGTGCTGCCGGCCGACTGACCACCGGCCCGGTGGGTGCCTCTCGAGCCTGGGAGCCGTCCCATCCGTTTCACGTGAAACTGCCGCCCATCCCATCCAGGGGTTGGGCGGCAGTCGCGTTCTCCCCGCTGGGCGCCGAAGTGCCGGAGCGGCATACGGCGACGGGAAGTCGGCTGGTGCGCCCGGGTCGGCGAGAATGTGCGCATGACCGACCCCGCTCCCCGCAGACCCGGCGTCGACGGCATACCGATGCCAGGGGCCATCGAGCCCGTAACCGGTCCGCCGCCGCCCGCCCCCGACCTCGCGGCTGAGCTGTTCGGTGACCGGCTTGGGCTGGCCGAGCGGTATGCCGCCCTGCTGGCCGACACGGGCGTCAGCCACGGGCTCATCGGGCCCCGGGAGATCCACCGACTGTGGGAGCGGCACATCCTCAACTGCGCGGTGCTGGCCAACGCCTTCCCGCGGGACGCCCTCGTCGGGGACGTCGGCTCGGGGGCCGGACTGCCGGGGCTGGTGCTGGCCATCCGCCGCCCGGACCTCTCCCTGCACCTCATCGAGCCGATGCTCCGGCGCACCACCTGGCTCGAGGAGGCCGTCGGCGAGCTCGGTCTCGACAACGTCACCGTCGTCCGGGGGCGGGCGGAGGACGTCGCGGGATCCTTTGTGTCCCAGTGGGTTACGGCCCGCGCGGTCGCGCGCATCGACAAACTCGCCCGCTGGTGCTTCCCGCTGGTGGAGCCGGGCGGGCACCTTGTCGCGATGAAGGGTGCCTCTGCCGGCGAGGAGCTCGAGGCCGAGCGGCCGGTGCTTGCCCGCCTCGGTGCGGTGTCGGCGCAGGCGCGCGAGCTCGGCGGCGACCTGCTCGAGACGCCCACCTATGTGATCGACGTCGAGGTCGGCTCGCCCCGTCCCGCCCGCCCGCAGCGCGGCGGCGGCCGGGGTCGCAAGACTCGGCGCTGACGTCGCCTGCCGGCCGCTCCGCACCGCTTCGCACGCCGCTTCGTGGCCGGGCCGCTACGCGCGCCGCCGGTCGGGGGTTCGGGCCGCAGCCCGCTCGCGGCCTCGCCCGCTGCGCGGACTCGGCTGCTCCTGCCAGACCCAGCCAGTGGCCCTCACCCCCGTCCGGCTCTGCGCTGCGCGGCGCTGGACCCAGCGATCCCGTGCGCAGCCCGCTCGCGGCCTTGCCCGCTGCGCGGACTCGGCTGCTCCTGCCAGACCCAGCCAGTGGCCCTCACCCCCGTCCGGCTCTGCGCTGCGCGGCGCTGGACCCAGCGATCCCGTGCGCAGCCCGCTCGCGGCCTTGCCCGCTGCGCGGACTCGGCTGCTCCTGCCAGACCCAGCCAGTGGCCCTCACCCCCGTCCGGCTCTGCGCTGCGCGTCGCCCCAACCCCAGGGCTGATGTGTGCGAAGGGCGCGTGTGCAAAGGTGTGCAAAATTCGGGCGGCCGGGAAGCTCGCTCAAGTTGGCTCGTGTGGATGGGTGGTCGGCGGGGCGCTGAGCAGGACTTAGACTGATCCGGATGCCCGACCGACGACAGACGAAGGTGACCATGGCTCCCGTGGAGACTGCGCCCACTCTGGGCTGGCCGCGCCGACGCGGCCACGGCACCACGCCACTGGGCTTCCCCGGCCGCGACGGCGTGCAGCGCGACGATGTTTCACGTGAAACGGCTACCGTGGTGATAGGGACGGGCGTTGAACCAGCAGACCAGAAGCCCCAGAACGAGCAGAGCAAGGTTGAGTCCTCGCCCGACGTTTCACGTGAAACGACCCCATCGGAGGCCGTTTCACGTGAAACCGACGCTGGTGACAACCAGGAACAGGGGACAGTGGTGGCCGAAGGGGCGGCCGCTTCCGAGGTCGACGACTCGCCCATCGCGCGGTCCATGGAGAAGAACCGACGTCGCCAGCGCGAGCTGACCCAGGAGCGGCTCCCCCGACCCGCGCACACGCGGGTGCTGACGATCGCCAACCAGAAGGGCGGCGTCGGCAAGACCACCTCGACAGTCAACCTCGCTGCGGCGCTGGCGATGTCGGGTCTGCGCGTCCTGGTGATCGACCTGGACCCGCAGGGCAATGCCAGCACCGCGATCGGCATCGAGCATCATTCGGAGGTCGCGAGTATCTATGACGTGCTCGTCGACGGCACCCCGATCAGCGAGGTGGCGCAGGACTGCCCCGACATCGCCGGGCTCAGCTGTGTGCCCGCGACGATCGACCTCGCTGGCGCGGAGATCGAGCTGGTCTCCCTGGTGGCCCGGGAGACCCGTCTCCAGAAGGCCATCGCCGCCTATCTGGGTGAGCTCGAGGACGACCAGCAGCCGGACTATGTGCTCATCGACTGCCCGCCGAGCCTCGGGCTGCTCACCGTCAACGCCTTCGTGGCCGGTGAGGAGGTGCTCATCCCGATCCAGTGCGAGTACTACGCCCTCGAGGGCCTGTCGCAGCTGCTAAAGAACATCGAGATGATCCGGGCCCACCTCAACCCCGGCCTGCACGTCTCGACAATCCTGTTGACGATGTATGACGCCCGCACCCGCCTGGCCGCCCAGGTCGCCGGTGAGGTGCGCGAGCACTTCCCCGATCAGGTGCTGCGCACCACGGTGCCCCGCTCGGTGCGGATCAGCGAGGCGCCCAGCCACGGCCAGACCGTGATGACCTATGACCCCACCAGCAGTGGGGCGCTGTCCTATCTCGAGGCGGCCGGAGAGCTCGCCCGTCGCGGGGCTGCCGAGACGAGCACGACACAGGAGACCCGATGAGCGAGAAGCGACGCGGCCTCGGCCGGGGCCTGGGCGCCCTGATCCCCAATGGCCCGGCCACGACCGACCGACCCTCCGACATCTTCTTCAAGGACGGCCGGTATGCCGCGCCGGCCGACGGCGACGGCGCACCAGGAGGCGCGGCCGCGGCATACGCCCGCGCGCAGCACCACGACGACGCGGCACAGCCCGGTGACGCGACCGACCCGGCAGCCGAGCACACCGTCGACGAGACTCCCGCGCCCGTCGAGTCCGACGGCGGACCCACGCAGCAGGCCGCTCCCGCTGACGACGGCCTCGAGCCCGTGCCCGGCGCGAGCTTTGCCCACGTGCCGCTTCAGGCCATCCGGCCCAACCCGCGCCAGCCGCGGACGGTCTTCGACGAGGACGAGCTCGCCGAGCTGGTCCACTCCATCAAAGAGATCGGCGTGCTCCAGCCCGTCGTCGTGCGGCCCCTCGTGGAGCCCGAGGACGGCGTGGCCTATGAGCTGATCATGGGTGAGCGTCGCTGGCGCGCCTCGCAGGAGGCCGGCGCCAAGGCGATCCCGGCCATCATCAAGGAGACCCAGGACGACGCGCTCCTGCGGGACGCCCTGCTGGAGAACCTCCACCGCAGCCAGCTCAACCCGCTCGAGGAGGCCGCCGCCTACCAGCAGCTGCTGGAGGACTTCGGCTGCACCCAGGAGGAGCTCGCCCAGCGCATCGGTCGCTCCCGGCCACAGGTATCCAACACGCTGCGCCTGCTCAAGCTGCCTCCCCTGGTGGCCCGGCGGGTCGCGGCGGGCGTCCTGTCGGCGGGTCATGCGAGGGCGCTGCTCACCCTCTCCGACGGCGGGGCCATGGAGCGCCTCGCCCAGCGCGTCGTCGCCGAGGGCCTGTCGGTGCGGTCGGTCGAGGAGATCGTCGCGATGGGCGTCGACCCGGAGCCGTCCGCGAAGGCACGCCGGGCGGGCGGCCAGCGCGGTCCACAGCTGGAGGACCTCGCGGCCGAGCTGTCGGACCGCCTCGACACCCGCGTCAAGATCCAGGTGGGCCAGCGCAAGGGCCGGATGACGGTCGAGTTTGCCTCGGTCGACGACCTGCGTCGTATCCTGGAGACTCTCGGGGTCAGCACCGAGCACTGATCACCGCCCGCGGCCCCCGCCGGCCGCCAGACCTCACTCCCTCACACTGGTTGAGACGCGGTCTTGCACCGAATCACACGCGTGTCATTCCGATTGCACAGTCGCCCAGACCGACCCAGCGGACATATCGGACAGGTGTGGCTGCCTCACAAGTTCTGTGAGCGCCACTGAGAGCCGCCCAGCGACGGGTCGGCTGCAGGGCCATGCGCACGATCCGACCCTCATCGCGGGGCTCACCCGACCCTGGGACTTGCCGGAGCCCCTCACCCGATCCAGCGGGTGAGGGGCTCCGGTCAATCTCGATGTGGCGATCAGGCCAGCCAGGGCTCCAGCTCGCGCAGGAGCTTGGGCTTGGGCATGGCGCCGACGAGCGTCTTGACGATCTCGCCGTCCTGGAAGAGGTTCATCGTCGGGATCGAGGTGATGCCATAGCGCCCGGTGACGCCAGGGTTCTCGTCGGTGTTGAGCTTGAGGACCGTGATCTTGTCACCGTGCTGCGCGGCGACCTCCTCGAGGATTGGGGCAATGTTGCGGCACGGGCCGCACCACTCGGCCCAGAAGTCGACCAGCACGGGCTTGTCGCTCTTGAGGACGTCCTGCTCGAAGGTGGCGTCGGTGGTCGGCTTGGTGGCACCCATGGGCTCTCTCTTTCGTGTGGTCTGTGTCTGGCTGGTCGATCTGGTCACTGCGGTCGTATGCCGCGGGGCTGGCCTCTACGGTACGTGCTCGCCGGCACAGCCGTCGCCGCAGCAGGCCTGCGTGCCTCGCGGCATACGCCTCGGTGAGCCGAAAAGCTTTGCGGCTCAGGCCTGTCCGGCCTGCGCACCCTGGGTCGCGTCGATCTCGGCGTCGGTGGCCCCGGCGTCCTCGATCGAAGCGAGATAGCGCTCGGCGTCGAGCGCGGCCGAACAGCCGGAGCCGGCGGCGGTGATGGCCTGCCGGTAGGTGTGGTCGACGAGGTCGCCACAGGCGAAGACACCCGGCACGTTGGTGCGGGTCGTGCGGCCGCTCACCAGCACATAGCCCTCGGTGTCGAGCTCGACCTGCTCCTTGACCAGCTCGTTGCGGGGGTCATGGCCGATGGCGACGAAGAGCCCGGTGACGGCGAGCTCGCGCTCCTCGCCGGTCTGGGTGTCGCGCAGCGTCACACCGGTGACCTTGTCATGGCCGTGGATCGCCGAAACCGCACTGTTCCAAGCGAACTGGATCTTGTCGTTGGACAGTGCCCGGTCGGCCATGATGCGCGAGGCGCGCAGCTCGTCGCGGCGGTGGATGACGGTGACGGAGCGCGCGAACTTCGTCAGGAAGGTCGCCTCCTCGATGGCGGAGTCGCCGCCGCCGACCACGGCGATGTCCTGGTCGCGGAAGAAGAAGCCGTCGCACGTGGCACACCAGGAGACGCCGTGGCCGGACAGCCGCTTCTCGTCGGGCAGACCCAGCTCGCGATAGGCCGAGCCCATCGCGAGGATGACGGACTTGGCGCGGTGCTGCGTGCCCTCGCCGTCGGTGACGACCTTGATGTCGCCGTCGAGCGTCACGGCGGTCACGTCGTCGGTGACCAGCTCGGCGCCGAAGCGCTCGGCCTGGGCGCGCATCTGCGCCATCAGGTCGGGGCCCATGATGCCCTCGGGGAAGCCGGGGAAGTTCTCGACCTCGGTGGTGTTCATCAGCGCGCCGCCGGCAGTGACCGAGCCCTCGAAGATGAGCGGCTTCAGGTTGGCGCGCGCGGCATACACCGCTGCGGTGTAGCCTGCCGGGCCGGAGCCGATGATGATGACGTTGCGGACGTCGGTGCTCACGGGGGGCCTTTCCTCGGGGTCCTATGTCACATAGGCGTTGGTCGACACGCGAGTTGTGGTCAACACGCGGTGGGCTCCCATTGTTCCCTACGGCCAGCGCGTGGGTGGGACCTGCCCGGGAGGGTCGTCCCCCGGCGCTCAGGCGACGCGGACCGGGCCGGCGATGCGATGGGCGTCGGCCGCGGAGCAGGTGCGCTCGACGATGTATGCCGTGGACTCGCCGCTGCTCGTGGACACCAGGACCGCTGCCGGTCGCCCGTCGACACTGGCGACGTCGAGGACCAGGGTGGCCGCGCCGGGCAGGCCGAGCCCGCGGGCGCAGTCGCGCAGCCCGATCGGCGTCGCGATCGGCCCCAGCGCGGGGGACTCGGAAGCCAGCGGGGGCAGCGGCGTCGCCGTGCTGGACAGCAGGGCCCGTGCCTGGGTGGCGAGGTCGGCGGCTCGATAGGCGGTGCCGCTCGCCAGCACCCGCGTGCCGGCATCGCCGGTCACGCCGTCCGGCCTGGCACTGGAGGGGGCGCCCGACTCCGGCGACGCCTTGGCCGCCGGCCCCCGCGAGGAGCTCAGATCGGAGGCGGAGTCGGCGACCGAGGAGGCGCCCATCACCCCGCCGCCACGCAGGTTGTCCAGCACCACGGCCCCGCCGCCGCCGATCACGAGCAGCGCGGCGGCCGCGGCACCCAGCCGCTGCCAGAGCGGCATACGTCGGGGTGCAAGGGGGGTGACCACTCCATAGGGCGGGTGCCCGTGCTCGGGCTCGTGCCCGGTGGGCGCGGGCGAGGTGCGGGCCGACTCCTCGTGCAGAGCGCTGGTGATGCGGGCGACCAGGTCCTCGGGCATCGGCTCGGGATCGGGCAGGGAGCGCAGCAGCTCGCGCATGCCGGTGGGATCGGTCTCGAACGAGTCGTGGGTGCCGTCGGAAGGACGGCCGGGCGTGGTCATGGCGATCCTTCCGGGTCGTGGGGCGGGCGGGCACTCGCGCGGTGGCGCAGTTGATATGACGTCACGGCGCGTCTCCTGGTTCCCCGGCTGCCGCGCCGGCCCCGTCGCCGCGCGCCGTGGCGCCGTGGGCCCCATCGCCCCGGGCGCCGGCGAGCAGCTGCGCCAGCGCGGCACGGCCGCGCGAGCAGCGGGACTTCACGGTGCCCTCGGCGACCTCGAGGATCTCGGCGGCCTCGGCCACCGACCGGCCCTCCATGTCGACGAGCACCAAGGCCAGGCGCTGCGGCTCGGGGAGCTGGGCGAGCGCGTCCTGGACGACGAGCCGGGTCAGCGCCTGGTCGTGCCTGTCGGTCGGCTCGGCGATCTCCCGGTCGGGCAGCGGCGAGACCGGCTTGAGCCGGCGCAGCCGGTCGAGGCAGGCGTTGACCACGATCCGGTGCAGCCAGGTGGTCAGTGCCGCGTCGCCCCGATAGGAGTCGGCCCTCCTGAAGGCGGAGATGAACGCGTCCTGCACCGCGTCGGCGGCGAGCTCGCGGTCCCCGGTCGTGCGCAGGGCCAGCGCCCACATGCGGTCACGGTGGCGACGGAAGACCTCACCGAAGGCGTCTGGGTCGCCGGCGCAGTGTCGCCGCATGAGCTCGCGGTCGTCGCACTCGGTGAGGCTGGCGGGTCGCACGGTCGGCTCGGTCAGCTGGTCATCGTGACGTCGGCCACCTTGGCGCGGTACTTGCCATTGGTGTCCTGCCCGACCTTGGTGATCCAGAAGATGATGTAGCGGCCCTCGCCGGTCGTGGTGACCGGGATGGTGACCTTGCCGGTGCGCTCGGAGATGGTGCCGAGCTTGGCGGCGCCGTCGCGGGCGAAGGTGCGGTTCTGGAAGATGTCGATCGTGGCGGCCGGGTCCTTCAGCGTCACCGAGATCGACTTGGGCGAGATGTCGTCGCGGCCGGTGCTGACCACGAAGCCGACACCGCCCTTGCCGCTGAGGGTCTCGCTCCGATAGGACTCGGTGGTCCAGAAGGTGTCGGCGTCGCCGTCGAGGATGCGTGGCAGCTCCTCGTCGTGCTCGGCCTGGTCGCCCAGCGGGTCGAGGGGCCGGATCGCGACGAGCTTGATGGGCGCGCCGGCGACGATCGCCGAGGACGAGGGCGAGGAGAGCGTGGTCTGGGAGCCACTGGGGCCGGCCTCGAGGCCGAAGTCGGTGTTGGAGCCGATCCGGCTGGTGCCCCACGCACCCGCGGCGCCGGCGACCAGCAGGCCTGCGGCCAGGATGCCGAGGACCTTGCGGGACTGCTCGGGCGCGAGACGGTCGGTGGTCATCGGCGACAGCAGCGGCACCGGAGGCTCGACCGCGCCGCCCTGGCCGGCGATGGCCTCGTCGAGCGTGACCCGCTGGCTCTCGGCGCGCGCGGCTGCCTCGGCCCGGGCGACCCGACGCTCGGAGGCCTTGTCGCTGGCGGCCTTGGCGAAGGTGCCGACGGTGTCGCCCATCTGGTGGGCGCTGCGGCCGACAGCGTCGCCCATCTGGGACGCGCCCCGGCCGAGGCCACGCGCGACTGCGGTCGCGCCGGCTGCTGCTGCTGCTCCCGCCGCGGCCGCGCCTGCCGCGGCGGCCTTGGAGGCCTTGCCGCGCTCGCGCTCCTCGTCGCTGAGGTCTGCCTCGCTCGGGTCGGTCTCGGCCGGCTCGGCGTCATCGGGGTATGCCGCGCCGTCGCCGTGCGGGTCGGCGTCGCGGGTGCTCTCCCCGTCGACGGGGCCGGCCACGGCGTCCTCGCCGCCGACCTGCTCGTCGGTGCCACGGCGCGCGGCGTCGCGGTCGAGGGCCAGGGTGGGCGCCAGCACGCCGGCGGACCCGGCGGCAGCGGCCTTGGTGGCCGCGTTGCCCGAGGTCTCGGTCGAGGTGTCCTCGCCCGACGCGTCACCCGCGGGGGCCTCGCCGAGACCATCGGCCTCCTGGTCGAAGGGCGCGGGGGAGCTGTCTGTGGCCTCGGCGGCGGCGGCCTCGTCGGTCGTGGGGCGCGGTGCGCGGCGGCGCTTCCAGAAGCGCTCCAGCGCAGACAGCACCGTCTCGGGCTTCTCGCCGTCCTCACCTGCGGCTCCGGCCGCCCCGGCGGCGGCACCCACGGCACCCGCACCCACGGCACCCGCACCCACGGCACCCGCGGCGGCGGCGCCGGCGAGGCCGGCGGAGCCTGCCCCGGGTCCGGTCGCACGCGGCATACCGCCATCGGTGCCCGGCGTGGGTGGCAGAGCGGCGCTGCCACCGGTGACCGCTGCGGACTGGGGGGAGGGGCCGGTCGCGGGGTGGTGCGACTGCTGCATGGCGTTGGAGACGCCGGACTCGACCTGCTGGGGAGCCCACGGCGCGATCTGTGCGGCGAAGTCGCCGGGGCTGACCGGCCCGACGTCGTCGTTGAGGGTCAGCCGGCACAGGGCGTCGAGGTCGCCGGGCACACCCGGGACGATCTCGGACGGCGCGGCCACCCCGTCGACAAACCGGGGCGCGGCCTCGAGGGTGGTCGGGGAGCCGAGTGGCCAGCGGCCGGTCAGCCCCGCATAGACCAGCGCGGCGATGCCGACAGCGTCGTGGCGGGCGGCCTCGCCCGGGCCCAGGTCGTCGGGGTCGGCGCCGGCGATCGCGGCGGCGGTCGCCAGGCCAGCGATGCGGACCGACCCGTCGGCCCGGCGCAGGACCGACTCGGGGGTCAGGCGCAGGTGGTGCAGACCGCGCTGGGCTGCGGCCTCCAGCCCGGTGGCAGTCTCGCCGGCGATGCGGCGGACCTCCTCGGCGGGCAGGGGCTCGTCGGCGACCAGCTGGTCGAGGGTCTCGGCGTCGGTGGGCGCCTCCTCGACGACATAGGCGAGCTCGTCGGTGCGGCCCACATCGAGCACGCGCACGATGCGGGGGTTGTCGAGGCTGGCGACGCGGCGCGCCGAGTCGAGCAGGGCCTCGGCGTGGGCGTGGTCGATCGGCAGCGCGGTCACCACGACATCGCGCTCGAGAGTCGTGTCGCGCGCACTCCACCGCTCGGCGTCGTGCGGCTGGGCGATCCGCTGCTGCGCGGTATAGCGACCGCTCAGCGTGGACCCCGGTCCGATCCCCTGCACTCGTGACTCCCGGCGGTTGACTGGCGCCACAGCGGCGCGCTGCAGCGGAGCCATCCTAAGGCGCGGGGCTGCGGCGCCGCCGCTCCTCACGCGGCGCGGCGCGGACGGAGGGGTATGCCGCGGGCATCTGGCGTCGCCTCGCGCCGCCTCGCGCGGCGCGGACCGAGGGGTATGCCGCGGGTGTCCGCGTTGCTTCGCGCGCCGCCGGTCGGGGGTTCGGGCCGCAGCCCGCTCGCGGCCTCGCCCGCTGCGCGGACTCGGCTGCTCCTGCCAGACCCAGCCAGCGGCCCTCACCCCCACCCGGCTCTGCGCCGCGCGGCCCTCTCCTCACCCCGGTCGGGCAAGTACGACTATCACCGGTGGGCATTCAGCCGGCTGCTCGTGCTCAGCGAACGCTGGAACCCGCGCTGGTGATAGTCGATATTGCCGCCGACCTCGCCGGCGGGAGGTCAGGCGCGGCCGACGCGGCGCAGGATGGGGTCGAGCACCTCGCGGACCTCGCGCACGTGCATCACATGGGCGATGGCCAGGAAGACGCCGAGGAAGAGCACGCCGCCGGCACCCAGCACCGCGACGCCGCCGAGGATGCCGGTGTCGACCACGCCGCGCAGCAGCTCGAGCAGGCCCCACATCACCAGACCCGCCACGGCGGAGGCGATGGACAGCCGCACATAGGTGCGCACCGCGTGGCTCAGGCGCAGCGGCCCGAGCAGCCGCCGCAGCAGATAGAAACCGACCAGCGCCGCGGCCGTGTTGCTCAGGGTCTGCCCGAGACCGACGATCAGGCCGGCGTGACGGGGCGCCACGGCATACGCGGAGAGGTTGACCAGGGTCGCGATCACGGTGACGACGATCTGGAGATAGAAGGGGGTCTTGGCGTCCTCGTGGGCGTAGTAGACGCGCTGGATCAGATAGAGCCAGCCGAACGGCACCAGGCCGACGATCATCGCGATGAAGACCCACGCGAGGGCCGTCGCCTGGGTGGGGCTCCAGCCCATGATGCGGTGGAAGAGGATGTCCATCACCGGCCGCGCGACGAGCACGCCGCCGACGGTGGCCGGCACGAGCAGCACCGCGGGCATCCGCAGGCCCCGGCCGAGGTCGCGCACGACATCCTGGGTGCGGCCGGCGTGCACGGCATTGGACATGTGCGTGAACAGCGCCGTCACCAGCGAGACGGTGATCAGCGAGTGCGGCAGCATGAAGAAGAGGAAGGCGTTGGAGTAGGCCAGCTTGCCGGCGCCCTCGAGGTGGGCCCGGGTGAGCGAGTCGTTGGCCCAGGTCATCACCTGGGAGGTGACGATGAAGCCGAGCTGGCTGACCGCGACCGCCGCGAAGGTCCACATCGCCACCCGGGAGGCGCCCCCCAGCCCGGCACCGCGCAGCCCCCAGACGGGCCGATAGCGGAAGCCGCTGCGATAGAGCGGGATCAGCAGCACGAGCGCCTGGGCGAGCACGCCGAGGGTCGCGGTGCCGGCGATCATCCAGATCATCGACACGGTCCACTCGCCCGAGAAGGCCTGTTTGGGATAGCCCAGCACCCACCAGCCGAGGACCATGCCGGCGATGGCCACGACATTGTTCATCACCGGCGCCCACATGTATGCCGCGAAGTGTCCGCGCGCGTTGAGCACCTGGCCGAAGAGGGTGTAGAGGCCGTAGAAGAAGATCTGCGGCAGGCAGATGAAGGCGAATGCCGTGGACAGGGCGAAGGTGTCCTCGTGCCACTTCGGGGTCGAGAAGAGTCGCACGAGCAGGGGAGCGGAGGCGGTGGCCACGACCGTGGCGGCGGCCATGATCGCCATCGAGATCGTCAGCAGCCGGTTGACGAACTCGTGCCCGCCGTCGTCGTGGGTGGCGGCCTTGGTGATCTGCGGGACCAGCACCGCGTTGAGCACGCCGCCGGCGAGCAGCAGATAGAACTGGTTGGGCAGCGAGTTGGCCACGTCGAAGGCGTCACCGGTCAGTGCGCCGCCGACGACCGCGCCGAGGACCATGCCGCGGACGAGGCCGAGCACGCGCGAGACCATCGTGCCGGAGGCCATCAGCGCGGAGGAGCGGGCGATGGAGCCCTCGGCGCGCCGGGCCTCGGCGGCGCCGTCGGGGCCGCCCTCGAGGTCCATGGCCGTCACGACCTCGTCGGCGTGGGTGCCGTCAACGATGCCCGACCCGGCAGTGCCGGCGGCCTCGACGCCGTCTGCCTGGGTGCCGTGCGGCGCGGGCGTGTCGGGCCGATGCTGGTCGGTCATGGGGCTCCTCGGGGCGGGACAGGACACCGCAGTCTGTCAGGAGTTGTGCGGGGGCGGGGCATCAGGCGTCGCCGGCGAGACGCTGCCACGCCTGCCGGGCGATGCGCCGCTCGTTGGGGAAGGTCAGGTGCTGGTGCGCCTCGCGCAGCGGCAGCCAGGCCACGTCGATGGCCTCCTGGTCGGGGTCGTTCTCGATGGTCAGCTCCCCGCCGATCGCCTCGAGCAGATAGTGGTGGACGTATTTGTGGACCCGCTTGGTCCCCGTGACGAACCAGTAGTCGATCGTCCCGAGGGGGATCAGCACTCTGCCGACGATGCCGGTCTCCTCGGCGATCTCGCGCTGGGCGGTCTCCTGGAGGGTCTCCTCGCCCTCGGTGTGCCCCTTGGGCAGGCACCACTCGACCCGGCCCGCCCGGTTGCGCCGCGCGATCACCGCGATCTGGGCGACCCCGCTCTGCACGTCGACCACGATGCCGCCCGCGGAGCGCTCCTCCACTGCCGGCAGGCGGCGGTGGAGGCGGCTCGAGTCCGCGGGAGCACTGGTCACACTGTCACCATAACGGGGCGAATCGAATGCCACACCTACCTCGCGGGACCCGGTGTGCGGGCCCCGCACGGATTGCCCGCCGGCCCCGCACAGAGGGTGAGGTATGCCGCGTGGCGGGCCCGCGGCATACCTCCCCGTAGGCTTGTGGATCATGTCTGACGCCCTCCCTCCCGTGCTCCTCGAGCGTGCCGTCGCCCAGCTCGCGCCGGTGCTGCCGCTGCTGACCGAGCTCGGCGGGCTGTTCACGGCGCAGGGCCACGAGCTCGCCCTCGTGGGCGGCCCCGTGCGGGACGCCTTCCTCGGCCGCACCCCGCCCGACCTCGACTTCACCACCAGCGCCTCGCCCGACCAGACCGAGCGGATCCTGGCCGCGTGGGGCGACGCGCACTGGGACATCGGCCGTGACTTCGGCACGATCGGCGCGACCAAGGGCGAGGCCACCGTCGAGGTGACGACCTATCGCGCCGACGCCTATGACGGCGAGACCCGCAAGCCGGTCGTGGCCTACGGGGACTCCCTCGAGGAGGACCTCGTCCGGCGCGACTTCACCGTCAACGCGATGGCCCTGCGGCTGCCGGGGCTGGAGTTCGTGGACCCGCACGGCGGGATCGGCGACCTCGCCCGGGGGGTGCTGCGCACCCCGAGCCCACCGGAGGTGTCCTTCGGCGACGACCCGCTGCGGATGATGCGGGCGGCGCGGTTCGTCGCCCAGCTCGGCCTCATCCTCGCCCCCGAGGTCGAGGGGGCCATGCGCGAGCGCGCCGAGACCCTCTCGATCGTCTCGGCCGAGCGGATCCGCGACGAGTTCAGCAAGCTGATGCTGGCGCTGAGCCCGCGCGAGGGGCTGCGGGTGCTGGTCGACACCGGTCTGGCCGACCAGATGCTGCCGGAGCTGCCCGCCCTGCGGCTCGAGGTCGACGAGCACCACCACCACAAGGACGTCTACGAGCACACCCTCACCGTCGTCGACCAGGCGATCGCGCTCGAGGGGCCGGCCGACGGTCCGGAGGAGTCGGTGCCCGGGCCAGACCTGGTGCTGCGGCTGGCCGCCCTGCTGCACGACATCGGCAAGCCGGCGACCCGGCGCTTCGAGCCGGGCGGCGGAGTGAGCTTCCACCACCACGAGGTCGTGGGCGCCAAGCTGACCGCCAAGCGGATGAAGGCGCTGCGCTTTGACAAGGCCACGACCAAGGCCGTCACGCGGCTGGTCGAGCTGCACCTGCGCTTCCACGGCTATGGCGACGGGCAGTGGACCGACTCGGCTGTGCGGCGCTATGCCACCGACGCGGGCCCGCTGCTCCAGCGGCTGCACCGGCTGACCCGCGCCGACTGCACGACCCGCAACGCCCGCAAGGCCGCCCGGCTCTCGCGCACCTATGACGCCCTGGAGCAGCGGATCGAGACGCTGGCCGCCGAGGAGGAGCTGGGCAGGGTCCGCCCCGAGCTCGACGGCAACGAGATCTCGGCGCTGCTCGGCATCCCGCCCGGCCCTGAGCTCGGCGTGGCCTACAAGTGGCTGCTCGCCGTGCGTCTCGACGAGGGGCCCATCGGCAAGGACGCTGCCGCAGCGCGGCTGCGCGAGTGGTGGGCCGCCCGGGGCTGAGGCCCTCGTCGGGCATCGCGGGGCCGGGCCGGGTCGCCGTGCTGACGGGACTGGGCGGTATGCCGCCTGGGACAGGGCGGTGTGCGCCTGGGTATTGGGGCGGTGTGGGCCGGTCGGTTTCCCTGCCCGACCGACCCACACCTCGCTGCCGACTCTCGAGCCGCCACCCGCGCTCAGCTGATTGGGGACAGCCGGCGCGCGGCTTCGAGGGGCTCCCCCACACCTGGGAGGGGAAGTGGGAGACGCGCTCGTCGGAAGCTGCTTCATTGGTACCAGCCAGTAAGCCCACTGCCAAATCGGAAAACTGAAAAAACCTCAGGTCAGAGCGTGTGCTGGTGACCGGTCGACCAGAATTGCCGCCCTTCGGGTGGGGCCTGTGTCATCACGTGGGACGGGCGAGACCGCCCGCGAGGCAGCCGCCACCCCGGCCGGGCACCACCGGGGAGCCCTCCCCGTAGGCCGGGTCGGTCAAAGCGTCTAGGGTGGCGGCACCAGTTGCCCCCTCACAGGACCGAAGCGATGCCCACGTTGACCTATCCCAGCGAGCAGTTCCCCGGCCCGCCGAGTGTCTCGGTCGACATCCCGGAGAGCTGGACCCCGCTGCGCGTCCCCGGCACGCTCATGGCGGCGCGGGAGACCTCGAGCGCGTCGGCGCTGGCCCCCAACATCATCGTGCGCGGCTCGACCCGGCCCGGCTACTTCTCCATCGAGCACGCCCTCGACGAGCTGCGCGAGACCGTCGAGGGGCAGGGTGGCGAGATGGACCCGCCCTTCGAGATCACCCTCGACGGCATGCCCTATGTCGGCGTCAACGTCCACTGGGACGACAGCCGCATGGGTCAGGTCGTGCAGGCCCACCTCTTCTGCGGCTCGCGCCGCGGCAATGTCGTCGACCTCGTGCAGATCACCGGCTCGGTGAGCGGGGCGCAGGCGCGGGAGCAGTATGACGAGGTGCAGGCCATCCTCGAGACCGCCCGCGTGGTCGCCTGATGTCCACCGCCCCACGCGGGTCGGGACTGAGCCTGCGGGCCGGTCTGGCCACCGACGTCGGCCGGGTCCGCCAGCACAACGAGGACACCGGCATCGCCGACCGCAGCGTCTTCGCCGTCTGCGACGGGATGGGCGGTCACGCCGCCGGGGAGGTGGCCAGCCAGATCGTGGCCGAGACCCTCTCCGAGCTGGCCGACCAGCCCGAGCTGACGCCAGCCGTGATCACGCGCCAGCTCGCCGAGGCCAACGACCGGCTGCTCGCGTCGGTCGCCCGGCACCCCGAGCAGGCCGGCATGGGCACGACCGCGGCCGGGATCACGGTGGTCGCGGGCGGCGGCGGCGACCACTGGGCCGTCTTCAATGTCGGCGACTCCCGGGTCTATCGCTGGATCGCCGGCCGGCTCACCCAGGTCACGGTCGACCACTCCGAGGTGCAGGAGCTGCTCGACGCGGGCCTGATCACCGTCGACGAGGTCGCCCGCCACCCGATGCGCAATGTCATCACCCGCTCCCTCGGCATGGACCCCGCGCCCAGCCCCGATGTGTGGGTCTTCCCGCCCTTCCCCGGCGAGCGCTTCGTCATCTGCAGCGATGGCCTGACCGGCGAGCTGCGCGATGACCAGATCAAGGCCATCCTCGAGGCCTGCGACGACCCGCAGTCGGCCGCCGAGTCGCTCGTGCGCGCGGCCGTCGAGGCGGGTGGCCGCGACAATGTGACGGTCGTGGTCGTCGCCCTAGACTCAGAGCAACCCGATGACGACGTGGAGGGGGACACCTCGCCACGAGGAATGGCTGCGAGCACACCGTGAGCGACTTCGACGTGACCGTCCACCCCACTGCGGGGTGGACGGACCTGTCCCAGGGCAGTGTCCACCTGCTGTGCCAGAGCGAGGACGACGGGCTCCTCGCCGAGCTGCGCGAGGCCGTCGGCAGCGGCGACGCCGACGAGGTCCTCGACGCGCTCGCCAGCCGGGGGGTGCGGCGCGCCCCCGAGTTCGTGCTCGTGCACGCCGGCGTCACCCCCGGGCGGGTCGCCGTGCGCGGCAGTGGGTATGCCGCGGTGTCCGGCCCCGCGGGCGCCGAGAGCCTGCGTGCGGCGGCACGCGGGCCCTGGTCCGATGAGGACCTGGCCGCCGATGTCACCGCGGTCGCGCTGCACACCGGCGCCGGGCCGGCCGAGGCCGACGCCGACGCCGCCGGGTCGGGGGAGGCGGGCGCCGGCGACGACAGTGCCGCCGAGCCGCTGTTCTCCCCGTCCGGGTGGCGCCGCCCGTCGGTCTTCATGGCCTCCGCGCCGCCCGAGCGGGTGACCCGGCCCTTCAGCTCCGGCCCCCCGGCCGGCCGGCACGTGCCGGAGATGTCCTCGCTGGCGCTGGATGCCGCCCGGGAGCGGGCCCGCGAGGCGGGCTCGGCCGGCAGCGCCCAGACAGCCGCGGGGACAGCATCCGGCGGCGGGGGCGCCCCGACCGCTGCGGGTGGGGCGGCGCCCACCGGCGGCGGTGCTGGTGCCGGCGCACCCACCGGGCTGGCCGCCCGACTTGGCGGCGCGATGGGAGCAGTTGGCGCCGGATCCGTTGCGGCCCAGGCAGATTCGCAGGAGGCCCCGGCCGCGCAGCCTGACGAGAGCCCCGAGCCCGACGACAGCGAGCCGGACGAGCGCGAGACCACGCCCGACGACCCGGCGGGCGAGCAGGACGAGCCGGCGGTGTCCGGCGACGTGGGGCTGGCCGAGGCCGAGCTGGCCGCCCTCTGGGGCCCCACACCGGAGAGCGCCGAGGCCCCCGAGGCCGTGCCGACCGCAGACCTCGTCGGCACCGACTCCCATGCCGGTGCCGAGGGTGAGGACCACGGGCCGATGGGCCCGGCGCCGATCGAGGCGGCTGGTGGGTTTGACGGCAGCGGCATCGAGGAGGGCGACCTGACCCTCGCGCCGCCGGAGGAGACCCAGACCGCTCCCGCGGAGCGCGAGCCCCTCCACCCGGCGCCGCAGGAGCCGGCCCCTTCCGAGGTGCCGCAGGCCCCCCTCGCCGACGCCCACCCCGCGCCCCAGCACACGCCGATCGACTCGGTGCCCTGGCGGCGCGACCCCGGCCAGGACACGCCCCCGCCGAGCGCGCCGCCCATCACCCCGCCGGTCACCGGCGTGCCCGCTGCCCCGCCGGTGACGGGGATGCCGGACGCCCCGCCGGCGCCCGCTGACCCACCGGTGGCCTTCCCGCCCGCCGCGGCGCAGCCGCCGCGCGGCCTGGACCGCCGCGACGTCCCCGAGGCCGTCGGCGATGTTCCCGAGCCCGCCCCCCAGGCAGGCACGCCGATGCCGCCGGCCGCGCCCGCGGCATACCCGCCGGTCGGCGAGCCGGCCCCGCCCGTCAGCGAGCCGGCCCAGCCGGCCAGCGAGCCCGCCACGCCCGTCGGCGAGCCCGCCCCGCCCGTCAGCGAGCCGGCCCCGCGGGTCAGTGAGCCGGCCCCGGCGACGACGCACATGGGGGGAGAGGCCACCTGGCCGATCATCCTGGCCGTGCTCTGCCCGGCCGGGCACACCAGCCCGCCCCACGCCGGGGTGTGCCGGGCCTGCGGACGCGAGATCCCGCCGCAGATGCCCTTCGAGACCCACCGGCCCGCGCTCGGCGTGCTGCGCCTGTCGACCGGTGACGTCGTCACCCTCGACCGCGGCGTCCTGCTCGGCCGCTCGCCCAAGGTCAACAGCAACCTCGCGCCCGCCGACCGACCCCACCTGCTGCGCGTCCCGAGCCCCGAGAACGACATCTCCCGCAACCACTGCGAGGTCGTCCTCGAGGGCTGGCATGTGCTCGTGCGCGACCTCGGCTCCACCAACGGCACGACCGTCGCCCTGCCGGGCGAGCTGCCCGTGCGGATGCGCGCCAGCGACCAGCAGGCCCTCGAGCCCGGCACCGTGGTGACGATGGCCGAGGAGGTCTCCTTCACCTTCGAGGTGGGCGCGTGACGGGCGCCGGAGTGAGCCCGTGAGCACCACCCCGCCCCCCGACATCCCGGGCCTGACCTATGTCCAGCCGCTGGGCAGCGGCGGCTACGCCGACGTCTATCTCTTCGAGCAGCAGATGCCGCGCATGCCCGTCGCGGTCAAGGTGCTCAAGACCGAGGGGATCAGCGATGGCATCAAGCGCCAGTTCGCCGAGGAGGCGGACACGATGGCGGCGCTGGCCGACCACCCCTACATCGTCCAGGTCTTCGGTGCCGGCACGGCGCCCGACGGCCGGCCCTACCTGGTGATGAAGTACTACCCGCCGCCCAACATGGCCACCCGGGCCCGCGCCGAGCGCTTCACCGTCGAGGAGACGCTGCGCACCGGCGTCCAGCTGGCCAGCGCTGTCGAGACCGCCCACCGGGCCGGCATCCTGCACCGCGACATCAAGCCCGCCAATGTGCTGGTCAGCCAGTACGGCGCGCCGGGCCTGACCGACTTCGGGATCGCCGGCCGGGGTGGCGCCGCCGAGATCGAGGACGACGACGTGGGCGTCTCCGTGCCGTGGGCGCCGCCCGAGGTGATCTACGGCCAGAGCAACGGCGACGAGCGGGCCGACGTCTACTCGCTGGCCGCCACCCTCTGGCAGCTGCTCACCGGGCGCTCGCCGTTCGAGATCCCGGGGGGCGACAACTCGGCATACGCCCTCATGCCGCGCATCCGCAGCAACCCGGTCCCCTCGACCGGCCGCCCCGACGTGCCCGTCTCCCTCGAGCGGCTGCTGGCCCAGGCGATGGCCAAGGAGCCGGCCAACCGGCCCGAGTCGGCGCTCGCCTTCGCCCGGGCGCTCCAGGCCGTCGAGCAGGAGCAGCGCTTCCCGCGCACGCCCGTCCTCGTGCTCGACGAGGAGGGCAACGCCGCCCCCGACAGCACCTCCTATGCCGGGCTCGACGACGGCGACCGCACCCGCGTGCGCGCGCCCCAGGCCGTGCGCGCCCAGCTGCCCGTCCAGTCCCGCAAGCCGCTCTCCGGCGGCACCGTCATCCCGCCCGCCGTCACCAGCGAGCAGGTCGCCACCGCCAAGCGCCCGGTGGCGGTCCCGCAGGAGCCGATCCCTGTCCGGCCCGGCACGAGCGGGCAGCGCTACTACGAGCGTTCGTATGCCGCGCCGCCCGCGGCATACCCCACCTCACCTCCCGACGAGGACGCCTGGGAGGAGCCGGCGCCGCGCACAATGTCGGCGGGCCTGCTGCTCGGTCTCGTCGGCGCGCTGGTCCTCGGGCTGGCCGTGGCCGTCGCGCTGCTGGTGCGCGGCGGGGGCGAGGAGGACGCGGACGGGCGAGGGGCGCCGAGCACCGCGGTGACCCAGGCCGATGTCGGCCCGATCGACGTGCCCGAGACCCCCACCCTGCGCGTGGAATCACGGACGGCACAGGTCCGCTTCTCGTGGGAGTATGTCGGCCGAGGGGAGTCCGACACCTTCCGCGTGCGCCAGGGGGCGACCCGGGAGGCCGTGGAGGCCGCCTCCGTGCAGACGCTCGCGGAGCCGACCCTGGCCGTCCCGGCGGCCAAGGGGCAGCAGGTCTGCGCGCAGGTGCAGGTCTCCCGCGACGGGCTGTCCTCGACCTACTCGCAGATCGTGTGTGGAAAGGCCGGATAGCCCATGGGTGTGACGCTCGACTTCTGCGGCGAGATCTATCAGGCCCGCCCCGACGCGCCGCTGACCATCGGCCGGGTGGCCGACGTCGAGATCGACGACAACCCCTATCTGCACCGGGTCTTCCTCCAGATCACCCACGAGGGCGGCTTCTGGTGGCTGACCAATGTGGGCTCCACCCTCACCGCGACGGTCGCCGACGACAAGGGCCTCTTTCAGGCCTGGCTCGCGCCGGGTGCGCGCATCCCGCTCGCGCTGGAGCGGCTGACGGTCTGGTTCACGGCCGGCCCGACGACCTATGACTTCCAGCTGACGGTCGACACCCCGGCCTTCGCCAGCGTCGACACCGAGGTCGTGGCCGGCGACCACACCGGCGAGACCACCGTGGGCCGGGTCAGCCTCACCCCCGAGCAGAAACTGCTGGTCGTCGCCCTCTGCGAGTCGATCCTGCGCCGCTCGGGCGCCGGCCAGGGCCAGATCCCCTCCTCGGCCGAGGCCGCGCGGCGGCTGGGCTGGACGACCACCAAGTTCAACCGCAAGCTCGACAATGTCTGCCAGAAGCTCGCCGACAACGGCACCCGCGGCCTGCACGGCGGCCCCGGCAAGCTCGCGAGCAACCGCAAGTCGCGGCTGGTCGAGCACGCCCTCTCCACCCGCCTGGTCACCGAGGACGACCTCGCCCTGCTCGACGCGATCGAGGCACCGGCCGCCACCACGGGCGCCTGACCAGCGACGATCCGCCGGGCCTGCACGGCCCCTGAGGGCTCCCCTACGATCATCGGGACGACCGCACAGGGGGCGGCCGCAGGGAAGCAGGGATCCACCATGTCTCGACGTGCTCGCGCAGGCGTGGCGTCGGGCGCCGTGGTCGCCTTGACCGCGGCCACGCTCGGCTTCTATGCCGTCTCCTCGCGCGGCGAGACCGTCCACGAGGCCGACCTCGCCGACGGCGGTGTGTGGGTCACCTCCTCCTCCCTGTCGCGCTTCGGCCGCTTCAACAAGCCCGTCCGCCAGCTCGACCTGGGCGTCAGCGCCGAGGTGGCCGAGCGCTCCGGCCTCGACGTCCACCAGGACGGCGCCACTGTCCTCGGCCAGCTGCGGGCGACGTCCGGCCTGGTCGGCATCGACATCCGCACCGGCAAGGCGAGCGACCTCGGCATCTCGGCGCCCACGCCCCAGCGGCCCACGGAGACAGGGGGTTTCGCCCCGTCGACGGTCGACCTGCGGGCCGGCACGGTCGCGATGGTCGACCCCAGGACGGGCAAGGTCTGGGCCCAGCGGGTCGGTGACCGGGGCGTGCCCTCCGGGCTGCCACAGCTGGCCACCTCGGCCCGCCCCGTCGCGACAGTTGGCGCGGTCGCCGCCATGACGGTCGGCGCCGACGGTGCCGTGCACGCCGTCTCTGGCGCGACAGGGCGCGTGGTGACCGTGCCCGTGGCCGGCGGCGGCTTCGGCAAGCCGGTGACCGCCACGCTGCCCACCCGCAGCGAGGCGGTCGATATCACCGCGGTGGGCGGCCGCTGGGTCGTGCTCGACCGTGACTCGGGTCGGCTGCACTGGGCCGATGGTCCGCAGGCCGGTGCCCCCTCCGGGGTGGGTGCGTCGGCGGGCGCCGCCCTCCAGCAGGCCGGGCCCGAGCGAGCTGACGTCGCCGTGCAGTCACCGACCGCCACCGTCCGGGTCTCCCTCGACGACGGCGCCGAGGCCGGCCGGGCCGCCCCCTCGACGCGGGGCCGCATCTCCCGTCCCGTCGTGCACGGCGGCTGCGTCCACTCCGCGTGGGCCCAGCCCGGGACGGTGCAGTATGCCGCGGACTGCGGCGAGAGCGACTCCGTCACCGCCCAGCCGCTCGACAACCCGCCGGCCCAGCCGGTGGTCGACGGCGTGGCCTTCCGCACCAACCGCGGGCAGCTCGTGCTCAACGACCTCGACAGCGGCGGGCTGTGGGACCTGGACTCCAAGCCGGTCAAGGTCGACAACTGGGACGCGCTGATGCCGCCGCCGGACCGCGAGGACAAGAACAAGAAGAAGGACAAGAACCTCTACGACGACAGCCAGCTCAACCAGCCGCCCACGGCCGAGCCCGACACCTTCAGCGTGCGGCCGGGCCGCACGAGCAAGCTGCACGTCCTCGACAACGACACCGACCCCAGCGGCTCGGTGCTCGCTATCTCGGCCGAGGACGTCACCGCGCCCGATGTCGACGGGGTGAGCGCGGGAGTGGCCGCCGACGGGCAGACGATCGACATCACCGTCCCCGCGGGTCTGGTCGGCCGCACGGTCAAGTTCGGCTACGCGATCAACAACGGCAAGTCCCCCCCAGCGCTCGCGGACCACGGTCACGGTCAGGGTCGTCGGCGACGAGGTGAACTCCGCGCCCACCCTCCGTCGCGGCGCCGCGACCCTGGCCTCGACGGTCTATCCGGTGATCCAGTCCAAGCGGCTGGCCGTCGGTGTCGTCGGTGACTGGCGCGACCCGGAGTGCGACCCGGTCTCCGCCGAGGCGCTCGACCCCAGCTCGATCGTCGACGGCCAGGGCCGGCTCTCGGTGCTGGCGCCGCCCCGCCCCGGCGCGAGCAGCGTGCGGTATGCCGTGGACGACGGCCACGGCGCGACCGCCCAGGGGCAGGTGCAGCTGTCGGTACTCGACCTGCGCACCGGCAAGCCCGCCAACCCCAAGACCCAGCCCGATGTGGTGCGCGGGGCGGTGGGCAAGCCGGTGCAGATCGAGCCGCTGGCCAATGACGTGCCGGGCGCCGACCCGGCCGAGGCCGATGCGACCATGCGGCTGGCTGCCGCCATCCGCGCGCCCGGCGGTGGGCTCCAGGTCGACACCAACTCCTCGACCGGTGTCGTGACCGTCACCGGCACCCAGCCGGGCACCTATGAGCTGTCCTATGGGGCCGTGGTCGGCGGCGCACCGGGGGCAGGCCGCATCCGGGTCGACATCGTCGGGGCTCCCGACCCCGACGCCCGCCGGTCGCCGTGCCCGACGCGGCCACGCTGCGCGACCAGACGCCGGTGATGACCGATGTGCTGGCCAATGACTACTCGCCCCGCTCCGATGTGCTCGTCACGGCCTCGGTGGCGGCGGCGCCCGGGGATGAGTGGCTGCGCCCCTCGATCTATCAGGGGCGCTGGGTGCGCATCGAGGCGCTGGAGCCGGCGCCGCTCGACCAGCAGGCCGCCCCGCGACGGGGGAGAGTCACCTACACGGTCAGCAACGGCACCACCAAGGCGACGGGCGAGATCTCCGTCGTCCAGAAGGGGCCGCTGACCGACCCGGTGCCGATCGTCGAGGACGACAAGGCGGTGGTCCGGGCCGGTGACTCGGTCACGATCCCGGTGATCGACAACGACTCCATGGCCGACGGCATACCGCTCAAGCTCAATCCCAAGGTGGACGTCCTCGGCGGGTCCGCCCAGACGGCCTTCGCCTCCGGCAGTGTGGTGCGCTTCGTGCCGCCCCAGACCGTGACCCGGCAGGAGGACGTCACGCTCGAGTACTCCGTCTATCCCGACGGCATGCCCGACCGGGCCAAGACGGGGCGGGTCTCGGTGGCCGTCCTGCCGGCGCCCACGGCCGCCCAGCCCAACCAGGCACCGGTCGCCCGCTCCTTCTCGGCAAGTGTCGTCGCCGGTGAGTCGCTGACGATCACCGTGCCGACGTCCGGCATCGACCCCCGAGGAGGTCAGCCCCAGGCCGCGGTCACCGGTGTCGTCGGGGCCAAGGACGGGGCGCTCGAGCTGACCCGGGGCCGGGTGGTCGGGGTGACGCCGACCGCGATCCGCTACGAGGCCTATCCCAAGGCCTATGGCACCGAGGTCATCAACTACGAGCTGACCGACCGCTTCGGGGCAAAGAGCCGGGCCTTCATCCGCGTCGGGGTCGTCGCGCCCGCCGACCCCCAGCCGCCGGTGGCGGTCGCCGACGAGGTGGTCGCGGCGCCGGGCAAGCGGGTGACCAAGGACCTCCTCGAGAACGACCTGATCTCGCGCGGCGACTCCATCGAGCTGCTCTACAAGGACCTCAACGGCGCCCGGGACCTGGCCGACTGGCGCGTCGACACCGCCGAGACCACCGCCAGCACGGTCGTCCCCGACGACGGGGCCGCGCGCCGCCTCACCTATGCCATCTCCAACGGCCTCTTCGACCCCAGCTCCGCCTCAATCCTGGTCCGCGGGCAGCGCGGCTTCGTCAACCCGCCGACCGCCGTCGACGATGTCGCCAAGGCCGAGCCGGGCCGTGACAGCGTGCTGGTCGACGTGCTGGCCAACGACCGCGACATCGACGGGGAGGGCAAGGACCTGCGCGTGGTCGAGACCCTCTCGGCCAAAGGCACCGTCGAGGGCCGCAGGGTGCGGGTCAAGGTGGAGGCGCAGGCCCACACCGTCCCCTATGTCATCCGCGACTCCGACAACCAGACCGCGATGGCGCTGATCTATGTGCCGCCGGGCAACAACGGCGCGCCCTTCGTCGTCTCCGGCTCGCTCATCGAGATGGGCAAGGACGCCACCAAGAACGTCCGCATCGCCGACTATGTGAAGTCGCCCCGGGGGAGGGCGATTGGGCTCACCTCGGCCTCGACGCTGTCGGGCTCGCCCGCCGACCGCCTGCGGGTGGAATCGACCGGTGACGGGGGCCTGAGGCTGACCTCCTCGGGGGGCTATGTGGGGCCGGGCTCGGTGATGCTGGAGGTGACCGACCAGACCTCGGCGAAGGAGCAGGATTTCCAGACGGCCTATGTGACGGTGCCGGTGCAGGTCGGCCCGAAGGTGCCACTGTTGCGGTGTCCGGAGTATGCCGTGACGTTGAATGCCGCTGGGCGCTCGCGTGATTTTGACATCCCGTCGCTGTGTCGGGCGTGGGTGCCGATCGGGATGACGCTGGATGATGCGACTTTCGAGTCGGAGTGGGACCCGGCGGCTGCGGGTGTGCGGTTGGAGCGTTCTGGTGCGGGGGACCGGCAGGTGCGGTTGACTGCTGATGCGTCTGCGCCGTCGTCGACCACGGGACGGATCCGGGTGAAGGCCTCGGGTGCGCCGGAGGCGGGCTGGGTCAAGGTCCGCGTGATCGGCCTGCCCAAGAAGAAGCCCGCGACCCCCGCCGCCGCCACCCGACCGCGGCCCCCACCCGGGAGCCGGCCGCCTATCCGCCGCCCGACCGCGGCCCCCACCCGGGAGCCGGCCGCCTATCCGCCGCCCCGCCTGCGACCGGTCACCGTCACGGGGCTCAAGGAAGGCAGCTCCCAGACCGTCGACCTGCGCGCCTATCTCGACTCACCGCTGAAGACGCCGCAGTGCTCGGTGGACGCGGCCGCGCTCGAGAGCGGCACGGGAGTCTCGATCACCCGCTCCGGCTGCACGGTCACCCTCACCGCCAGGGCCGGGGCGAGCCCGCAGTCGAGTTTCCGCATCGCGGTGAGCGACGGCCCCGGACGGAGCGCCAACGGCCGGGTCACCGTCAGCGTGCTGGGCCGGCCAGGTGCGCCCCGCGCCGTCACGGCCGAGGCCGACCGCATCGCCGGCGGGCAGGCCCGCGTCTCCTGGCAGCCCCCCACGAGCACCGGCGGCTCGCCCATCACCCACTACACGGTCTCCTGGACCGGCGCCGGCAGCGGCAGCAAGGAGTGCACGTCCAGCCCGTGCACGATCACCGGCCTGGCCAACGGCAAGGACTACACCTTCACCGTCACCGCGACCAATGCCGTGGGCACGTCGGCCCCGTCCGCGCCCTTCGGCCCCGTCCGGCCCGACGTCAAGCCCGGCGCCCCGGCGGCGCCGACGATGACGACCCGCGGCGACGGCACCCTGACCGTGAGCTGGCCCGCCGCGCCCAACAAGGGCAGCGCGATCACCCGCTACACCGTCCGCGCGGTCGGCAGCGGTGGCAGCGTGCGCACCGCCACCACCACCGGCGCCACGACCGCAGTCCTGTCGGGACTGCGCAACAACGACTCCCAGCAGGTCAGCGTGCAGGCCACCAACGGCGCAGGGTCTGGCCCCTATGGGCCCGCCGCGGCCATGCAGTCGGCCGGCACCCCGCCGACCCTGCCCGCGCCGGGCCTGACCAGCACCGGCGCCGGGCCCGGGGTCGACACCTCGTCGGTGACCCTCACCTGGCCCGCCGCCGACCCCAACGGGCCGGCCATCACGGCATACAGCATCCACCGCAGGGTCGCCGGCGGGGCGTGGGGCGTGCTCCGGCAGGCGGGCGCCGATGCCCGCAGCGCCAAGGACACGGTGACCTTCGACGGCCGCCGCTACGACTATGCCGTCACGGCCACCAGCGGCGCCGGGCTGACCTCGGCGCTCTCCGCCCCGGCGGGCCTGGTCGCCAATGGCTACCCGGAGGCCCCGCGCGTGACCGGTGTGGCCACGCCCAGGGCCGACGCGCGGGTCGTGCTGTCGGTCCGGCTCGGCAAGCCACGCGCCGGCGGCTACCGCGAGCTGCGCTGGAGCTCCAGCAGCGGCGCCACCGGCGTCTACTCCTGCGCCAACGGCTGCCCGGCCGGCGGCACCGTGTCGATCACCACCCCCGCCCTGCCCGTGACCTCCCAGACCTTCACGGTCACGGCGGTCAACTCCGCCGGCAGTCCCGCGACATCGGGCGCCTCTGCCGCCGTGCTGCCCAAGGCGCTGCCCACCGTCGTCAACGCCTCGGGCTTCCAGAACAGCCACGACGCGAGCGCCGTGACCTATGCCTGGCAGTTCGCCCTCCAGGGCCGCTCGCTGCTCGGCTACGAGGTCCTCTGGCCCGACGGGACGATCCGGACCAGCGTCTACTCCGTCTCCGCGAACGGCACCTACTCCACCACCTACTACGGCAAGAACAGCACGACCTACACCATCAAGGTGCGGGCCCGCACCGACGCCGGCTGGGGGCCGTGGACCGCCATCTCCGGGACCAGCGGCCCGGCCATCCCCTCGATGAACTGGAGCCGGGGCGGGCCGATGACCTCCGACCCCGCCTGCGGCAGCAGCTGCGCCTGGATCAATGTCGACATCACCAACTGGCCGGGCACGGTCACCTGCACCTTCAGCAGCGATGTGGCACCCTCCACACCCTTCACCCCCATGACCCTCACCGGTCCCGCCGACGGCCCGCGCCGCTCACAGAACTACTACGGCCACGTCGACACCAACCTGTCGATGACCTGCACCGGAAGCGGCCACACCGTCGTCGACCGACACGAGTGGAAGTAGGCGGGGCGGGCGCGGCAGGTGCCGCCGGCGCGGCATACCCGCATGAGGGCCGTCTCACCCCCAGGCTCTCGATCTGACTGGCGGCGTGGTTGCGCCTAGACTCGGGCGCGCTGTGTTAATGAGGGCCGCACGCCGGGGGGCGTGCGGCCGACCCAAGGGGAGACTCGTGCCCAGAGGCGGACGCGCCGCTGTCGCATCCGGGGCCGTGGTCGCGCTCACCGCCGCCACGCTCGGCTTCTTTGCCGTCTCCTCCCGCGGCGAGACCGTCCACGAGGCCGACCTCGCCGACGGCGGCGTGTGGGTCACCTCCAGCTCGCTGGCCAAATACGGCCGGTTCAACAAGCCGGCCCGACAGCTCGACCAGGGCGTGGCGGCCAGCGTCGCCCAGGACTCCGGGCTCGACGTCCTCCAGGACGGCGCCGCGGTCCTCGGCCTGCCAAAGGCCTCCTCGGGCCTGACCGCCATCGACGTGCGCACCGGCAAGGCCGCCGAGCTGTCCGTCGCCGTCCCCGCACCCCAGGCCGCGACCGCCGACGGCTTCGCCCCCTCGCCGGTGGACCTGCGCGGCGGGAGCGTCGCCATGGTCGACCCCAGGAGCGGCAAGGTCTGGGCCCAGCGCGTCGACCCCAGGGCGAGCATCCGCTCCCTCGACTCCCTCAGCACCAGCGCCAAGCCCGTGGCGACGGTCGGCCCGGTGGCCGCGGTCGCCGTCGGCACCGACGGCGCCGTCCACGCCGTCTCCGGCGCGACCGGCAAGGTCGTCACGCTCCGGCCAGCGGGCGACGCCTTCGCCAAGCCGGTGGTCAACCAGACCCCCGTGCGGGCCAAGGCCGTCGACATCTCCGCCGTCGGCAAGGACTGGGTCGTCCTCGACAACGACGCCGGTCGCATCGTCACGGCCGCCCGTGCCGACACCCCCGTGCCCACCGGCCTGGGCGCCAGCGGTGCGCTCCAGCAGCCCGGGCCCGCCGCCGACGGGGTGGCCGTGCAGTCCGCGACCGCGCTGGCGGTGCTCAGCCTCGACGGCGACAAGGCCCCCTCCGGCGGTGCGTCCACCCCGGCCAAGGGCCGCCTCTCCCGCCCGGCCGTGCACGGCGGCTGCGTCCACGCGGCGTGGGCCCAGCCCGGGACGGTGCAGTATGCCGCGGACTGCGGCGGCCAGGAGCGGGTCACCGCCCAGGCCCTCGACAACCCGCCCGGTGAGCCCGTGCGTGACGGCGTCGAGTTCCGCACCAACCGCGGCCTGATGGTCCTCAACGACCTCGACAACGGCGGCCTGTGGGACATGGACTCCAAGCCGGTCAAGATCGACAACTGGGACGCCCTGCTCCCGCCGCCCCTCAAGGACGACAAGAACAAGAAGAAGGACAAGAACCTCTACGACGAGAACCAGCTCAACCAGCCGCCCAAGGCCGAGCCCGACAGCTATCAGGTCCGGGCTGGCCGCACGAGCAAGCTGCACGTCCTCGACAACGACACCGACCCGGCCGGCTCCGTCCTGGCGATCGCGCCCGAGGACCTGACCGCGCCCGACGTCGAGGGCGTCCAGGCCGGTGTCGCCGCCGACGGGCAGAGCCTCGACATCACGGTCCCTGCGGGGATGGCCGGGCGCACGGTCAAGCTCGGCTATGCCATCAACAACGGCAAGTCGCCGCAGAAGTCGCGCGCCAGCGTGACCGTCACCGTCGTCGACGAGGCCGTCAACAACGGCCCCTATCTGCGGCCCGGCACCGCCACCCTGGCCAAGACCCTCTATCCGGTCATCCAGTCCAAGCGGATCGCGGTCGGGGTCGTCGGCGACTGGCGCGACCCCGAGTGCGACCCCGTCACCGCCGACGCCCTGACCGCCGGCACGGTCGTCGACGGCCTCGGCCGGCTCTCCGTGCTGGCGCCGCCCAAGCCGGGCCCGGCGAGCGTGCGATACGAGGTCAACGACGGGCGCGGGGGCAAGGCCTCGGGCACCGTCTCGCTCAAGGTCCTCGACCTCGTCGAGGGCCAGCCGGTCAACCCCAAGACCCAGCCCGATGTGGTGCGCGGCGTCGTCGGCAAGCCGGTGCAGGTCGAGCCGCTGGCCAATGACGTGCCCGGCGCCGACCCCGCCGAGCCCGACGCGACGATGCGGCTCGCCTCGGCCGTGCGCGCCCCCGGCGGCGCCCTCAAGGTCGACACCAACCCCGCCACCGGCGTCGTGACCATCACCGGCCGCCAGCCCGGCACCTTCGAGCTGTCCTATGGCGCGGTCGTCGGAGGCGCCCCTGCCGCCGGCCGCATCCGGGTCGACATGGCCGGCCAGGCCGACCCCGACGCCCCGCCGGTCGCCGTGCCCGACGCGGCCACGCTGCGCGACCAGACGCCGGTGATGACCGATGTGCTGGCCAACGACTACTCGCCCCGCTCCGACGTGCTGGTCACCCAGTCGGTGTCGGTGGCCACCCGCGACGGCTGGCTGCGGCCCTCGATCTATCAGGGCCGTTGGGTGCGCATCGAGGCCCTGGAGCCGGCGCCGCTGGAGCAGACCGCCGGCAGCCGCC
Source organism: Micrococcales bacterium (assembly GCA_021287075.1). Lineage (GTDB taxonomy): Bacteria > Actinomycetota > Actinomycetes > Actinomycetales > Dermatophilaceae > JAJTBD01. The sequence goes on from JAJTBD010000010.1 coordinate 106,403, forward strand.
GCGGCACCGTGACCTATACCGTCAGCGACGGCACCAAGAAGACCACCGGCGAGATCGCCGTCGTGCAGAAGGCCCCCCTGACCGACGCCGTCCCCATCGTCGAGGACGACCGGGCCGTCGTGCGGGCCACCGACGCCGTGACGATCCCGGTGATGGACAACGACTCCATGGCCGACGGCATACCGCTCAAGCTCAATCCCAAGGTGGAGGTCCTCGGCGGCGGCCGGCAGACGGCATTCGCCTCCGGCAGCGTGGTGCGCTTCGTGCCCAACGAGCCCACGCTGACCGCCCAGAAGGACGTCACGCTCGAGTACTCCGTCTATCCCGAGGGGATGCCCGACCGCGCCAAGACCGGCCGGGTGACCGTCTCGGTGATGCCCGAGCCGACCACCACCCAGCCCAACCAGGCACCGGTCGCCCGCTCCTTCTCGGCCAGTGTCGTCGCCGGTGAGTCGCTGACGATCACCGTGCCGACCTCCGGCATCGACCCCGACGGCGACCAGGCCGCGGTCACCGGTGTCGTCGGGGCCGACGACGGCGCCGTCGAGCTGACCCGCGGCCGCGTGGTCGGGGTGACGCCCACCGCGATCCGCTATGAGGCCTATCCGCGGGCGAGCGGGACCGAGGTCATCAACTACGAGCTGACCGACCGCTTCGGGGCCACCAGCCAGGCCTTCATCCGGGTGGGCGTCGTGCCGCCCTCGGACCCCCAGCCGCCCGTCGCCGTGCCCGACGAGGTCGTGGCCGCGCCCGGCAAGACCGTCACCAAAGACGTCCTCGAGAACGACCTGATCTCCCGCGGCGACTCCATCGAGCTCGAATACAAGGAGCTCAACGACTCCGGGGTGCTGCGCGGCTTCAAGGTCGACGAGCAGGAGACCACCGCCTCGACCAAGGTGCCCGAGGACGGCAAGGCCACCCAGCTGGTCTATGGCATCACCAACGGGCTGTTCGACCCCTCCCGCAGCTCCCTGCTCGTGCGCGGCCAGAAGGGGTTCGTCAACCCGCCCGTCGCGGTCGACGATGTCGCCAAGGCCGAGCCGGGCCGCGAGAGCGTGCTGGTCGACGTGCTGGCCAACGACCGCGACATCGACGGCGACGCCAAGCAGCTCCAGGTCGTCGAGACCCTCTCGCCCAAGGGCACCGTCGAGGGCCGCAGGGTGCGGGTCAAGGTGGAGGCGCAGGCCCACACCGTCCCCTATGTCATCCGCGACTCCGACAACCAGACCGCGATGGCGCTGATCTATGTGCCGCCGGGCAACAACGGCGCGCCCTTCGTCGTCTCCGGCTCGCTCATCGAGATGGGCAAGGACGCCACCAAGAACGTCCGCATCGCCGACTATGTGAAGTCGCCCCGGGGGAGGGCGATTGGGCTCACCTCGGCCTCGACGCTGTCGGGCTCGCCCGCCGACCGCCTGCGGGTGGAATCGACCGGTGACGGGGGCCTGAGGCTGACCTCCTCGGGGGGCTATGTGGGGCCGGGCTCGGTGATGCTGGAGGTGACCGACCAGACCTCGGCGAAGGAGCAGGATTTCCAGACGGCCTATGTGACGGTGCCGGTGCAGGTCGGCCCGAAGGTGCCACTGTTGCGGTGTCCGGAGTATGCCGTGACGTTGAATGCCGCTGGGCGCTCGCGTGATTTTGACATCCCGTCGCTGTGTCGGGCGTGGGTGCCGATCGGGATGACGCTGGATGATGCGTCCTTCGAGTCGGAGTGGGACCCGGCCGCGCCTGGGGTGCGGTTGGAGCGTTCTGGGGCGGGGGACCGGCAGGTGCGGCTGACCGCTGATGCGTCGGCGCCGTCGTCGACCACGGGGCGGATCCGGGTCAAGGCCTCGGGTGCGCCGGAGGCGGGCTGGGTCAAGGTCCGCGTCATCGGCCTCCCCAAGAAGAAGGACAAGGTCGCGCAGGCCAAGGCCGACCAGCCCAAGGACAAGGCCACAAAGGACGACAAGAAGAAGCCCGAGGAGCCGGTCTACCCGCCGCCCCGCCTGCGCCCGATCACGGTCAACGGCCTCAAGGCCGGCGAGAGCCGCACCGTCGATCTGCGCGCCTATCTCGACTCACCTCTGAAGACCCCGCAGTGCTCTGTCCCGGCCGCGTCCGTGGAGTCCGGCACCGGCCTGACCGTCCGACCCTCGGGCTGCTCCCTCGTCTTCACCGCCACCGACAAGGCCAGCCCGACCGCCACCGTGCGGGTGGTGGTCTCCGACGGCCCCGACCGGGTCGCCAACGGTCGCGCCACCGTCACGATGCTGCGCCGGCCCGAGCCCCCGACGGGGGTGACCGCCGAGGCCGACCGGATCGCCGGCGGCCAGGCCCGCGTCTCGTGGCAGCCGCCGACCGTGACGGGCGGCTCGCCGATCACGCGCTACACGGTCTCCTGGACCGGCGCCGGCAGCGGCAGCAAGGAGTGCACCTCCAGCCCGTGCACGATCACCGGTCTGTCCAACGGCAAGGACTACTCCTTCACCGTCACCGCGACCAATGCCGTGGGCACGTCGGCCCCGTCCGCGCCCTTCGGCCCCGTGCGCCCCGACACCAAGCCCGGCGCGCCCGCGGCACCGCGGATGGCCACCCGCGGTGACGGCAGCCTCGGCATCGGCTGGCCGGCAGCGCCCAACACCGGCAGCCCCATCTCCAAGTACACGGTGCGGGTGGTCTCCAGCGCCGGCGGGGTCAAGACCGCGACGACCACCGGCGCGGTGCTGACCGCCACGGTCTCCGGGCTGGTCAACAACGACACCCAGTCGGTGTCGGTGCAGGCGTGGAACGGCGCGGGCGCCGGTCCCTTCGGCGCGACCGCCACGATGCAGTCCGCGGGCACGCCTCCGGCCCTGCCCGCCCCCGGCATCGACCACACCGGCGCCGGGCCCGGGGTCGACACCTCCTCGGTGACCCTGACCTGGCCCGCCGCCGACCCCAATGGGCCGGCCATCACGGCATACACCATCCACCGCAGGGTCGCCGGCGGTGCGTGGGCGGTGCTCAGCACGGCCGGCTCCGACGCGCGCAGCGCCAAGGACACCGTCGCCTTCGACGGCCAGCGCTATGACTACGCCGTCACGGCCACCAACGGCGCGGGCAAGACCTCGGCGATGTCGGCGCCTGCCGGGTTCGTCGCCAACGGCTACCCCGACGCACCGTCGATCTCGGCCGTCGACAACGGCCCGACCAAGCAGGCCCGCCTGACCGTCACCCTCGGCAAGGCCCGCTCGGGCGGCTACGGCCGGATCGACTGGCGCTCGAGCTCCGGCGCGTCCGGGAGCTATCCCTGCGGCAGCGGCTGTCCGGTCGGGCAGGGCATCGCCATCACCACCGGCGAGCTGCCGCTCGGCGACCAGACCTTCACCGCGACCGCCGTCAACAGCGCAGGCAACACCGCGACCTCCGGCGCCAGCGGCGCGGTCTCGCCCTATGGGCCGACGCCGGCACCGGCCAACGGGCGCTCCTCCGTCAACGCGCAGAACGTGACCTATGGCTGGGACCTGCCCACCAACGGCCGCCCCGTCGACGCCGTCCAGCTGATCGGCCCGCGTGGCGCCACCCACGACCTGGGCGCCGGGGCCACCAGCTGGTCCTACACCGGTGCGTGGAGCTCCGATGCGACCGTGCGGGTGAGGGCGCACTCGGCCGCCGGCTGGTCCGGCTACCTGACGATCGGCGCGACGATCGGCGCGGCGCCGCCGCCACCCCCGCCGCCACCGGCCCCCAAGCCGACGATCTCGAACGTGTGGAAGGGGCCGGTCACCACCGTCACCATCGGCAGCTGCACCTCGGGGTCCTGCTACCGGATCGACTACTCGGGCAGCGGCATCCCCGACGGCACCTACACGCTCGCGTGCTATGTCGACAACGGCACGTCGCCCTTCTTCACCACCACCGGCGCCACCGTCAGGGGCGGCCAGCCCACCTACGACCACTACTGCGCGCTCGGCGGCTGGCGCACCAACGCCCGCATAGTCCTGACCGGCAACGGCAAGACCATCGACTCCGGCTGGCACCCATGGCAGTAGCCACCGACACCGCCCCCGACCCCCGCACCACACGGCATACCCGCCGGAAAGGACCCCGCCCATGAGCGTCACCCAGGAGCAGTCCACCTGGTTCTCCGATGTCTTCGGCCAGATGGTCGCCAATGTCGACAAGGCGGTGCTCGGCAAGGAGCACGTGATCCGCCTCGCGCTGACATGCATGCTCTCGGAGGGCCACCTGCTGCTCGAGGACTTCCCGGGCACGGGCAAGACCCAGCTGGCGCGGGCGCTGGCCGGCACGGTGCAGGGCTCGCACAACCGCATCCAGTTCACGCCCGACCTGCTGCCCTCGGACGTGACCGGCGTGACGATCTTCGACCCGGAGAAGAAGACCTTCGACTTCCACCCGGGCCCGATCTTCGCCACGATCGTCCTCGCCGACGAGATCAACCGCGCCTCGCCCAAGACCCAGTCGGCCCTGCTGGAGGTCATGGAGGAGGGACGGGTCACCGTCGACGGCGTCGCGCACGAGGTGGGCGACCCCTTCATGGTGATCGCCACGCAGAACCCGATCGAGCAGGCCGGCACCTATCGACTCCCCGAGGCCCAGCTCGACCGCTTCCTGATGAAGACCTCGCTCGGCTATCCCGACCACGACGCGACCGTCAAGGTGCTCGCCGAGGCCGCCACCCGTGACCGGGCCAACACCCTGGAGCCGGTCGTGATGGCCAGCGTCGTCTCCGACATGGCGGCGCTGGCCGACGAGGTGCACGTCGACGCGGCGATCCTGTCCTATATCTCGCGGATCGCCGACGAGTCGCGCCGCCACGTCTCGATCAAGCTCGGCCTGTCCGTGCGTGGCTGCCTCGCGTTCGTGCGCTGCGCCAAGACCTGGGCACTCTCGCAGGGCCGCACCCATGTCATCCCCGATGACATCAAGGACCTCGCCCAGCCGGTGCTCAACCACCGCCTGCTGCTGACCGCCGAGGCGCAGTTCGCCGACATCACCGTGGAGCAGGTCATCGACCAGATCCTCGCCGATGTCACCCCGCCGACGGAGCGCGCCGCCTGAGCATGAGCGAGCCCGACGAGTCCACCCGCCGACGCGGCGACCTGCCCGACGACACCGGCCAGTCCGGTGCCGGTATGCCGCCTGCCCAGCCCGCGCCGGACGCCACGTCCCAGCGGCGCCAGGAGAAGCAGGACAAGCAGGCCGCCCGGGCGCGCAAGGCCGCCGAGAAGGCCGCGGCCAAGGCGGCTGCCAAGGCGGAGCGGGCCACCGCGGCGTCCCGCCCGGCCGGTGCGGCCGGCCCCGGGCGTCCGGCGAAGGCCTCGTCGCCGAGGGCCTCGTCCGGGACGTCGGCACGGGTCTCGCTGCCGACCATGCCGACCATGCCCGCCGGGCTCCAGCGGACCATGGCCACCACCCGCTCGGGGGTCCAGCGCCGCATCGAGGTCGCCGGCGAGCGCACCCGGCCGGCCTGGGAGCCGCTGCGCCGGGCGCTCGGCTGGATCTCACCGGTCGGCTGGTCGGTGCTGCTGCTCGGGCTGGTCTCGTGGTGGGCCGGGCAGCGTTTCGGCTGGACCGAGCCGCTGATGATCGCCGCGATGTGCGTGGTCCTCTTCGTCGTGTGCGTGCTGCTGGCGGTCGGGCGCACCAATGTCACCATCGACACCTTCGTCGACCCGCTGCGGGTGACCGCGGGGGAGCCGGCCACCGGCAAGGTCGTGGTCACCAACCACTCCCGCCGCGGCATGCTCCCGCTGCTGGTCGAACTGCCCGTCGGGGTCTCGGCCGCCCGCTTCACCCTCCCGCCACTGCGGGCGGGCAGCACCCACGAGGAGTTCTTCGTCGTGCCCACCGAGCGGCGCGGCGTCATCCCGGTCGGCCCGGCCACCACCGTGCAGGGCGACCCGCTCGGCCTGGCCCGGCGCACGCTTGAGTGGACCGACACCACCGAGCTCTATGTGCACCCGCGCACCATCCCGATCGAGTCGACCGGCGCCGGCCTGCTGCGCGACCTCGAGGGCGACACCACCCAGGACCTGTCGATGTCGGACCTGGCCTTCCACGCGCTGCGCGAATACCAGCCCGGCGACGACCGGCGCTATATCCACTGGCGCAGCTCGGCCAAGGCCGGCCGCCTGCTCGTGCGCCAGTTCCTCGACACCCGGCGCTCCCACATGACGCTGATCGTCGACCCCACCCCCGAGATGTATGCCGCGGGCGAGGACATGGTCGAGACCGCCATCGAGTGCGGGGCCTCCCTCGCGGTGCGCTCCATCCGCGACGACCACGACACCACCGTCATCTGCGGCCGGCAGAGCATCTCGCGCTCGTCGGTGCCGCTGACCCTCGATGCCTTCTCGCGCGCCGAGATCGGCGCCGTCGACATCTATGACCAGGCCGGCACCGCGGCCGCGCTCTCGCCAGACACCTCGATCGTCATCCTCGTCACGGGTGTGCACCGCCCGCTCATCGAGGCCCAGCGGGCGCTGGACCAGTTCGGTCCCGAGGTCGCCAAGCTGCTGCTCGTCGTCGACGACGCCGAGCAGGTCGGGGTCCGGCCGGCCGGTGGCCTGACCCGGATGACCGTCGGCGAGCTGGCCGACCTGCGCCGGGTCGTCGTCGGAGGGGTGATCGCATGAGCGATGAGCAGACCACGCCCCGTCCCGGCCAGGGTGAGCCCGCCGCCGAGGCCACGACCACCGGCCGCGCGGCCAAGGTCCGGGCCCCCGGCTCGGCCCCGACCCGGATGCGCCTGTCGGGCGCCCAGCAGACCAGCCAGCAGCATGGCGGCCTGGTCCCCTTCCGCGCCGACTGGATCGACCTGCTCTTCGCGAGCGCCCTGACCGGCATCGCGCTCGTCGGCTTCCGCACCGGCTTCTTCGGCCCGATGTGGATGGTCGCGGCGGTGAGCGGGCTGGTGCTGGGCCTGGCGATCACCCACCTCACCACGGCATACCGGCTCCCGGCGGTGGCGACCATGCTGGCGCTGGCGGCGGCGTACTTCCTGCTCGGCGGCCCACTGGCCGTCCGCAACCACCTCATCGGCGTTCTGCCGTCCGGCCGCACCCTCACCGACCTGGCGAGCACCCTCGTGCACGGCTGGAAACGCTGGCTGACGATGCTCCCGCCCGTCGACGCGGTCGGCCCGCTCGTGGCCCTACCGTTCGTGACCGGTCTGGTCGGTGCGGCCCTCACCTATGGCATCGCACGCCGCACCACCAGCCCGTATGCCGTGCTCGTCGCACCGATCTCGCTCATCGGCGCGAGCATCGCGCTCGGCACCCAGCAGCCCGCGGCGCGCCTGCTCCAGGGCGTCCTCGCCGGTCTGCTCGTCGTGCTGTGGATGGTCGTGCGGGCGATGCGCAACCGCCCGCCGCTTCAGAACGGCGCCGGCCGGACCACCCGCCTGGTGACCGCCGTCGTGCTGCTGCTCGTCGCCGGTCTCGTCGGCGCACTCGTGGGCCCGCTGCTCGCGGGTGAGGGCCAGGCCCGCGCCGTCGCCCGCAACGTGGTGAAACCGCCCTTCGACATCGCCCAGTTCTCCTCGCCGCTGGCCGGCTACCGCAAGTACACCGAGCCCAACCCGGCCAAGCTCTATGACACCCCGCTCCTTCAGGTCGAGGGGCTGCCCGACGGCGCGCCGCTGCGCTTCGCCACCCTCGACTCCTACGACGGCTCGGTGTGGGGTGCCTCGACGAGGGCCAACGCGGGGCAGGGGCTGCAGGGCGCGGCATTCCAGCAGGTCGGTGCCCGCATCGCGGCTCGCACCGACGGCGCCCAGAAGACCGTGAAGATCACCGTCCCCGAGGGCGGCTACTCCGACGTGTGGCTACCGACGCCCGGTGCGGTCTCGGGGGTGTCCTTCTCGGGCCCGCGCGCCGAGCAGCTGGCCGAGCGGGTGTGGCTCAACACCGGCACCGACACCGCGATCGTCCCCGGCCGGCTCCAGCCCGGCGACAGCGTCACGATGACCGCGGCGATCCCCACGGCCCCCGACGAGACGCTGCCCAAGCAGCTCGCGCTCGCCGGCGGCACCCTGGTGGGGCAGGACCGGACCGGCTTCCTCGACACCAAGCGCGATGCCTGGTCGGGCCGGTCGGCCGACGCCTGGCAACAGGTGGTCTCCGTGGCCCGCTACTTCACCTCGCAGGGCACCTACACCGACGGCGGCACCAAGAACTCCTTCGAGAAGGTCTACCTGCCCGGTCACTCGATCGGCCGCCTCGGCCGCTTCGCCGGGTCCACCCAGCTGGCCGGCAACGACGAGCAGTATGCCGCGACGCTCGCGCTCGCGGCCAACAGCATCGGCGTGCCCACCCGGGTCGTCCTCGGGGCCTTCCCGGAAGGCGGCATCGTCAAGGGCAAGGACGTGCGGGCCTGGGTCGAGGTGCGCACCGCCGCCGGCGAGTGGTATCCGATCGCCCCGCGACATCTCGTCCCGGACCGCAACAAGAAGCCCAACCAGCAGCTGTTGAAGTCGGAGGAGCAGCGGGTCGGCGCGCTGGTCCCGCCGCCGGCGGGCGCCAACCCGCCGAGCGTCCTGCAGGGTCCGGACCAGGCCCAGAACGCCACCAACATCAAGAAGCCGCCGAAGCGCAACCCCTTCGACCCGGCGGGCTGGCCGCTGTGGCTGAAGATTCTCGTCTTCGGCGTGCTCCTGCCGCTGCTCGTGCTCTATGCCATCTATTGGCTGATCCGCGGCCTGAAGGAGTGGCGTCGTCGCCGACACCTGCGCCGCGGCCCGCCCGCCGCCCGCATCTCCTATGCCTGGCGCGAGACGATGGCCCACGCCCGCACGCTCGGCCTGGCCGTGCCCGAGCGCGCCACCCGCCTCGAACAGGCGGCGGTGCTGCGTCAGCAGACCGGGGCCCGGCAGGAGAAGCGCCGCGCCGAGATCACCGACGCGCTCGCCCGGGCCGAGACGGTGGCCGCCGAGCGCGCCCGCACCAAGGCGCAGCGCCAGGGTGACAAGGCCGCCCAGGCCAAGGCCGCCGGCGTCAGCCTCGACCCCGGCCCGTCGGTGGCCGAGGCCGAGCAGTCGGCCCGCGAGCGCGCCCGCGCCCGCATGGGCGAGCTGCCCGAGGTGCTCGACCTCGCCCCGCTGGCGACCCGCGCCAACGCCGAGGTCTTCGGGCCGGCAGCCCCCAGCGAGGAGTCGGCGGCGGCCTATGCCGAGGCGATCTCCGGCCCGCGCCGCGAGCTGCGCAAGGGCGTCGGCCGCTGGGCCCGGGTCAAGTCCGACCTCAACCTGCGACCGCTCTTCGCCACGGCACCCTCGACCGCGCCCCGCGACGGCCAGCGCCGGCGCCGTCTCGCCCGGCGCACCCAGCCGGCCTGAGCCGGGCTGGGCCGGGCTGGGCCGCCGGGGCCGAGCCGGCCCGGCGGCATACTGGAGGCATGTCCTCCCCTGACCTGCGCCGATCCGGCGACCTGTCCCGCCGCGCCGTCCTGACCGCGGGGGCGGGGGCCGCCTCCGCGGTGGCGCTCGCCGGCTCACCCGCGGCGGCGGCGGCCGCGCGCCCGGTGCGCCTGCACCGCTGGGACGGGGCCAGTTTCGGCGGCGGCACCTTCTCGGGGATGACGCTCGTCTCGGGCCGGCTGCGGATCGGGACGCCCAAGTGGACCTGGCGCTACACCGACCCCTTCGGCTCGCGGACCACGCGCACCTACGAGTGCGCCTCCTGGTACTCGCCCTGGGCGAGCGTCGGCTTCGGCGCGACCGAGGCGGTGCCGCACTGGCGGGCCGGGGCGCCGAGCGGGGCCTTCGTGCAGGTGCTGGTGCGGGCGCGCACCGCCTCCGGCGCGACCACCCGCTGGTTCAGCGCGGCCCGCTGGGCCTCCTACTGGGGTGGGGTGACGCCGACCTCGGTGCCCGGCCAGTCCGATGCCTATGCCACCCTCGCGACCGACACGCTGCGCCGGGTCGGGACCCACACCTTCACCCAGCTCCAGGTGCGCGTCGACCTGGCCCGGCCACAGGGCAGCACCCTCGCCCCCGAGGCGTGGGGCGCCGGCGTGATGGCCTCGGCGGTGCCGACGACCACCACGACCTCCACCCCGATCAGCACCGGGCTCGGGCGCCGACTGGCCGTCCCGGCCTACAGCCAGCAGCTGCACCGCGGCCACTATCCGGAGTGGAACGGCGGCGGCGAGGCCTGGTGCTCGGCGACGTCGACGGCGATGGTCCTCGACTTCTGGGGCAAGGGCCCGAGCGCGACCGAGTCGGCGTGGGTGCGCCCCACGCCGCATACCAACCCCCAGGTCGACTACACCGTCCGCCGCGTCTTCGACCACGCCTATGACGGCGCCGGCAACTGGCCCTTCAACACCGCGTATGCCGCCTGCCGCGGCCTCGATGCCTTCGTCACCCGCCTGCGCAGCCTGGCCGAGGCCCAGCGCTTCATCGCGGCCGGTATCCCGCTGGTGATCTCGACGTCCTTCGCCAACGGGGCCCTCACCGGGGCGGGCTATGGCACCGACGGGCATCTGATGGTGGTGACGGGCTTCACCGCCGACGGCCAAGGGGTCCATGTCAACGACCCGGCCTCGCGGCTGCTGGCCAGCAACTCGGCGGTGCCCAACACCTACAAGCGCTCCGAGCTGGAGGCGGCCTGGGCCCACTCCGGCGGCCTTGCCTATGTCATCCGCCCGGCGAGCGTCGCCCTGCCGGCACCAGCCGTCCCGACCCAGCCGAACTGGTAGGCGGCGAGCCGGCCCCTCGTGTGAGGATGGCGGCATGGCCAGGTCGGACGCGAGGACCCACGAGATCGACTCGCTCGAGCTGGTCGTCCGGGGCGGCTCGCTGCCGTGGGACAGCGGATTCAGCTATCCCACAGTCGATCTCGTGCTCGACGGTCGCCCCCTGCAGGACTGGCTGTCGTCGGTTGAGCGGGCCGCGACCGGGGAGGCCCGTGACTATCTCGGTCACCCGATCGGCGCCGACATGCGGGCCCTGCTGATGGGCGAGTGGTCCGGAGACGGGCTTGGTCCGGGCGCGGGCGACCAGGAGGACTTCGACGGACGCACCGCCCTGCTCGGCTGCACGTGCACCGTCATCGGCTGCGGGCCCTTGTGCGCGCGGATCGTCATCGAGCACGGCACCGTGGCCTGGCGCCAGCTGGTGCGCTACCGCGGCCCGTACTTCGACTACGGCGATCTGGCCTTCGAGTTCCGTCGCGGCACCTATGAGTCCACCGTCGCCCGCTGGGAGCGGGACCACCCGCGCCGCTGGTGATCGGCGCGGGTGCTCGCAGGGTGAGCCGTGTCGGGCACGGGGCTGGGCAGCGGGGTGCGGTGAGCGGTCAGCCGCCCGCTCAGCCAGTCGACTGGCCAGGACACGCCGTCGGCGCCGCGGGTGGATTCAATCGGTGATCGCAACGAGCTGGTTTTTCGGTCTGGTCAGAGTATGTCTGCCAGGACCTCGGCTGGGGTGAGCCAGCCGAGGGTCTCGCGGGGTCTGGCGTTCAGTCCGGCGGCGACCTGTGCGAGGTCGTCGGCGGTGTGGACGGACAGGTCGCTGCCTTTGGGGAAGTACTGGCGCAGCAGCCCGTTGGTGTTCTCGTTGGTGCCGCGCTGCCAGGGGGAGGCGGGGTCGCAGAACCAGACGGTCAGGTGGTTCTCCTCCGCGACGCGGTGATGGGAGCCGACCAGCTCGGCGCCCTGGTCCCAGGTCAGGGACCTCGCCAGGTGGGCCGGCAGGTGGGCCATCTGCGCGGCGATCTGGTCGGCGACCGACTCGGCGTCGTGGCGTTCGGGCAGGTGCAGCAGGATCACGAACCGGGAGTGGCGCTCGACCAGGGTCCCGATCGCCGATCGGCTCTTGGGCCCGACGATCAGGTCGCCCTCCCAGTGCCCGGGAACGGTGCGCCCGTCGACGTCCTTGGGGCGGTTGGCGATCAGCAGCTCGCCTGGCACCCGCGGGCGGACCGCCTTCGAGCGCGGCGCGCGTCTGGCCCGGCCGGTGCGCAGGGCCTTGTGCAGGTCAGCGCGCAGATGCCCCCGGCCCTGGACATAGAGCTCGGCATAGATCGTCTCGTGGCTGATGCGCATCTGCTCATCATCGGGATACTCCCGCTGCAGCGCATGGGAGACCTGCACCGGACTGAGCCGGGAGGGCCCGGACATCTTCTCGGTGACATACCTGACCAGCCGTGGGGAACGGCTCAGCTTGGTCGGCTTCGGCCGCCGCGCCGAGCCCTCGGCCTCCAGCTGCGCGATCCTGGCCCGGTACGGACGCCACCGCGGGGTCCCGTTGGGCATGGACCCACGCGAGCGTCTGTGGCGGGCCAGCTCACGGCTGATCGTGGACCGGTCCCGCTCGAGCACCTGCGCGATCCTCGCCTGGGTCTGGTCCTGACCGAGCATCTCCTCGATGACCTCGCGCTCCTCCAACGACAGCCTGTGCCCCGAGGGGGCCTTCCTGATCCGGATCACCCCGCCACTCTCACGCACCCACCCCTTCGCCGACGCATCCGAGACCCCCACGACCCGCGCCGCCCCGGTCGCATCACCCCCATTGCGCTGCCACAACGCCAGCACCGCATCCCGCGTCGCGTTCCCATGCCTCAAAGTCACAACACACCTCCAAAAAGAGTCGTGTTGCGTTCACCCCCTGAATCCCCCCGCGACCGGCACGGCGTGTCCTGGCCAGTCGACTAGCGGGAGGCGGTGGCCAATTCCGCTGTACCCGTGGGTAATCCGTACGATCGCGGGCATGAGCCATGTCGTCTCCGACCTCGTCGCCAATGTCATGTCGATCGCCGTGTCCGTCGGGGACAGGGTCGAGGTCGGCGACGAGGTCGCGCTCCTGGAGTCGATGAAGATGGAGATCCCCGTCCTCGCCGAGGAGCCCGGCACCGTGACCGAAGTCAAGGTCGAGGTCGGCGACGTCGTCCAGGAGGGCGACATCCTCGCGATCCTCGCCTGAGCGGCCACCCCCGGTCCGGCCTGCGCAGCTCTCCCTGAGCCGCCCCCACTGCCCGGCCCCACCCCACAGCAGAGGTATGCCGCGCCGCCCGCCTGGGTGGCGCGGCATACCCGCGTCTGGCCGGCGAGGGCCTGTGCCCGCCTCAGCCGTGGGGGACGATGACCGCGCGGGCGGACAGCTCGCCGTCGCGCAGCTTGCGGTAGGCCTCGAGCGCGTCGTCGAGGGAGTAGCGCTCGACGGACGGGACGATCTGGCCGGCGCGGTACATCGCCACGACCTCGTGGAGGTCCTCGATGGTGCCCCAGTAGGTCGAGGAGAAGTTGACCTCGTAGGGGATGCCGAAGAAGTTCCACGGGTAGGTCCCGCCGCCGATGCCGACGACGGTCAGCGAGCCGCGCTGGGCGACGCTGGCCGCGGCGAGCGCGATCGTGGGGTCCGCGCCGACGAAATCGAAGACCGCGTCCGCGCCCCGGCCGCCGGTGAGCTCGCGGATCCGCTCGGCCTGGCCCTCACCGCCGGGGACGGTGACCGCGCCGTACTTCTCCGCCTCGGCCATGGCCTCGGGCTTCATGTCGGTGGCGATGATCTTGGCGCCCGACAGCGCCGCCAGAATCTGCACGCCGACCAGCCCCAGCCCGCCGAGCCCGATGACGAGCGCCGAGCGGCCGCCGCCCTGGAGGTGGGGCAGGGCGCGCTTGATCGCGTGATACGGCGTCAGGCCGGCGTCGGCCAGCGGCGCCGCGTCGACCGGGTCGGCGTCGCCGAGCGGGACGAGGTTGCGGGCCGGGACCGTCATGTACTCGGCCATGCCGCCGTCGCGACCGATGCCGTTGGCGAGATAGCCGACCTCGGCCGGCTGGTGGCAGTAGGTGTCCTGGCCGCGCGAGCACGCGGGGCAGCGGCCGCAGCCGATCGGCCCATAGCAGAGGTATGCCGCGCCCTTCTCGACTCCCTTGACGCCCTCGCCGAGCTCCTCGACCCAGCCGGAGTTCTCGTGACCGAGGATGTAGGGCGGCGTCATCAGCCCCGTCGGGTCGGACTCGAAGTCGTGGAACATCCCGACATCGGAGTGGCAGGCCCCGGCGCCGGCGATCTTGAGCAGCACCTCGCCCGGCCCCGGTGTGGGCCGCTCGACGTCCTTGAGCTCGGGGAAGGTCTTGTATCCGTTGAAGACGACCGCACGCATGATCCGCTCCTGACGCTGACCGGTCGCGCGCTCCGGCGCCGGCCGGATGGGTGGTCCCCCCACGGTATCGCCGCGCAAGCGGCGTGGGAGGGTTGATCACGTGAGCACCAGCCAGCCGGGTCTGCCCGAGCGCCCCGCCTCGATGCGCGACCGCGCGATCGCCCGCGACGGCGAGGACAAGCGGGGGCCGTGGTGGCCCTTCGCGACCGCGGCCGTCATCACCCTCATCGGGATCGCCGTCCTGGCCAGCGGTCACCTCTCGGGGCGCGGCGACCCCACCCAGAAGTGCATCGCGAGCTATCGCTCGTGGCAGTCCGACGCCCGACAGGTCCTCCAGCTGGTCGTCCCCGCCGAGCACGCGATGCGCATCGACGGCGTCAGCCCGTGCCAGGGCAGCGACACCCGCCCGACGCTGACCGTCAAGCTCGCCGACGGCTTCGACTGCCCGGCCGCGGCCACCCGGATCAACGAGCGCATCAACCGCAGACCGGCCGACCTGTTCGAGGACTACGCGGGCACGACGGCCTCCTGCCCCGCGCCGACGCAGCTGCTCATCGCCGGGCCCAAGAAGCAGTAGACCCACCCCCAGACGCAGGTATGCCGCGCCGCCCAGCCGGGCGACGCGGCATACCGCTGTCGGTGGATCAGTGACCCAACAGGATCAGCGGGGCTCGTCACCCACGATGAAGGCCTCGAGGCGCTGGCGGCCCTCGGTGTCCTCGCGCTGCTCGGGCGGGGACTTCATCAGGTAGGACGAGGCGGACAGCAGGGCGCCGCCGATGCCGCGGTCCTTGGCGATCTTGGCCGCGCGGATGGCGTCGATGATGATGCCGGCCGAGTTGGGGGAGTCCCAGACCTCGAGCTTGTACTCCAGGTTGAGCGGCACATCGCCGAAGGCGCGACCCTCAAGGCGGACATAGGCCCACTTGCGGTCATCGAGCCACGCGACATAGTCGGACGGGCCGATGTGCACGTTGCGGTCGTCGGCGCCGACCCCGGCGAGCGGGCCGTTGAGGTTGGAGGTGACGGCCTGGGTCTTGGAGATCTTCTTGGACTCGAGGCGCTCGCGCTCGAGCATGTTCTTGAAGTCCATGTTGCCGCCGACGTTGAGCTGGTAGGTGCGGTCGAGCACGACGCCGCGGTCCTCGAACAGCTTGGCCATCACGCGGTGGGTGATCGTCGCGCCGACCTGGCTCTTGATGTCGTCGCCGATGATCGGCACGCCGGCCGCCTCGAACTTGCCCGCCCACTCGGGGTCGCTGGCGATGAAGACCGGCAGCGCGTTGACGAAGGCCACGCCCGCGTCGATCGCGCACTGCGCGTAGAACTTGTCGGCCTCCTCCGAGCCCACCGGCAGGTAGGACACGAGCACGTCGACCTGCGCGTCCTTGAGCGCCTGGACGACGTCGACCGGCTCGGCGCCCGACTCCTCGATCGTCTGGAGGTAGTACTTGCCCAGGCCGTCGAGGGTGTGGCCGCGCTGCACGGTGATGCCCGAGGTCGGCACCTCACAGATGCGGATCGTGTTGTTCTCGCTGGAGTTGATGGCCTCGGCGAGGTCCTTGCCGACCTTCTTGTCGTCGACGTCGAAGGCGGCGACGAACTGCACGTCACTCACGTGGTAGTCGCCGAACTTGACGTGCATGAGGCCAGGCACGGTGCCGGCCGGGTCGGCGTCCTTGTAGTACTCGACACCCTGCACGAGCGAGCTCGCGCAGTTGCCGACGCCGACGATGCCGACGCGGATTGCACCCATGGTTGTTCTCCTTGGTTGTTCTGTGGGCTTGGTGGTTGCTGCGGTATGCCGTGTGGTCAGCTCGCGCTGGCCGCGGGCTAGGGGGTATGCCGTGTGCCGCCGCTGGGCAGGGGGCCGGGGGTTTGGCCGGCGTGTGGCTCCCGCTCGGCGGCGATGAGGTCGGACAGCCAGCGGATGTCGGCCTCGATGCGCTGGAGGCTGTGGCGGGTCAGTGCTGCGGTGTAGCTGTCGCCGCGCCCCTCGCGCTCGACCGAGCGGACCCGGGCCAGCTGCTCCTCGAGCCGGGCGCGGCGGCCCTCGAGGATGCGCAGGCGGGCGGGGGCCTCGGTGCGGGCGAAGAAGGCGAAGTGGACGTCGAAGGAGTCGTCGTCCTCATAGGACGCGGTGTCGACGCGGGAGGCGAGCTCCTGGAAGCGGTCGATGCCGACGTCGGTGATCTCATAGGCGATCCGCTGGCGGCGGCTGGCCCCGACGACCGTGGCCGGGCCCGCCTCGCGGATCATGCCGCGCGAGACCAGCCGGCGCAGTGCCGGATAGAGCGTGCCGTAGGACAGCGCCCGGAAGGCGCCCAGGGCGAGGTTGAGGCGCTTGCGCAGCTCATAGCCGTGCATGGGGCCCTCGTGGAGCAGACCCAGGATCGCCAGCTCGAGCAGCTGTGGGCGGCGGGCCATGGGTCTCCTGGGGCGGATGCGCGGTGGGCCGGGCGTCCGGCGGTGCGGCGGGAAGGGATGGGGTGACAAAGTCGGGCTTTGTCCGCTTACTATAGGGCAGTCGACATATCGAGGCGATACATCGATCACGGTGTGTCGCGTCACGTCCGGCGCGCCTGCGCAGGTCCACGGGATGGCTGTGGTCAGGGCCGGTTCGATTCACACGGCATACTTGACGGGTTGGACGTCGCCGTCACCGGCGCCCGATCGGGGGATCGTGCGCACGCACACCCCACCCCGACCCACCTTCGAAAGTCGCAGATGAGCTCGTCGAAAACCCCTGCCCGGAAGAAGAAGTCACCGGCCGCCGCGGGCGGCGCCCGCCGGGGCCCACGGTTCCTCCCGAAGACCTGGCTCGGCCGCATCGGGGCCGCACTGCTCGGCCTCTTCCTCCTGGGCCTGGCCGCGATCGGTGTCGCCTTCGCGACCGTCGAGATCCCCAAGCCCAATGACGTGGCGGTCGCGCAGACCTCGATCATCTACTACTCCGACGGCAAGACGGAGATGGACCGGATCAGCGACGTCAACCGCGAGAACGTCGCCCTCTCCCGCGTGCCGCTGCACGTGCAGCGGGCGATGATCTCGGCCGAGGACCGCAGCTTCTACGAGAACAACGGCATCTCGCCCAAGGGCATCATGCGCTCGGTCGTCGTGGGCATCCGCGGCGGCGAGAAGCAGGGTGGCTCGACGATCACCCAGCAGTACGTCAAGAACTACTTCCTCACCCAGGACCGCACGATCAGCCGCAAGGTCAAGGAGATCCTGATCTCGGTCAAGATCGACGGCCAGCTCGACAAGAACAAGATCCTGGAGAACTACCTCAACACGATCTACTACGGCCGCGGCGCCTATGGCATCCAGACGGCCTCCAAGGCCTACTTCAACAAGGACGTCAAGGACCTGACGGTGGAGGAGGGCGCGCTGCTGGCCTCGGTCATCAACGCCCCCAACAACTTCGACCCGGGCCTGGGCGCCGCCCAGCGCAAGAACGCCGAGTCCCGCTTCGGCTATGTCATCTCGGGCATGCAGGCCAAGGGCTGGATCACGCCCGGCCAGGCGGCCTCGATGAAGTTCCCCGCGACCGCCAAGGCCAAGCCCTATCGCGGCATCGGCGGCCCGCGCGGCCACATCGTCAAGGCGATCAAGGACGAGCTCGAGGGCACCCTCAAGCTGACCCAGAAGGACATCGACACCGGCGGTCTGCGGATCGTCTCCACGATCGACAAGAAGCGCCAGACCGCGGCCGAGGCCGCCATCAAGAAGCGGATGCCCGAGGACGCCGGCGACATCAAGATCGGCCTGGTCTCCACGGTGCCCGGCGACGGTGCGGTCGTGGCGATGTACGGCGGCGCCGACTATCTCAAGAACCAGTGGAATGCCGCCAAGGACGCCAAGCTCCAGGCCGGCTCGACCTTCAAGCCCTTCACGCTGATCGCCGGTCTCGAGCAGAAGATCGCCACCAGCACCGTCTACAGCGGGGCCTCGCCGCAGTACTTCCAGGAGTTCGCCGACTCCGGCGGCAAGACCGCGGCGGAGCGGGCCGGCCGGGTGAGCAACTTCGGCGGCCAAGGCTTCGGTGACATCAACCTGCGCACCGCCACCGCCAACTCGGTCAACACCGTCTACGCCAAGCTCAACATCCGCGTCGGCCCCAAGAACACCGTGCGGGCGGCCCGCACCGCCGGGATCACCACGCCGCTGGGCGCCTACTACTCCAATGTCTTCGGCACCGACACCGTCTCGGTCTGGGACATGGCCCGGGCCTACTCGACCATCGCGGCCGAGGGCAAGCGGACCACCCCCTACCTGGTCAAGAGCATCACCACCCAGGACAAGCACTTCAGCTACAAGCACAAGGTCCAGGCCAAGCAGGTCTTCGCCAAGCCCGTCATGGCCGACACCATCGACGCCATGGAGCGCGTGGTGACCGAGGGCTCGGGCACCTATGCCAGCCGCCTGGCGCGCCCCGTCGCCGGAAAGACCGGCACGACGACCAACAACTACGCCGCCTGGTTCAACGGCTTCACCCCGCAGCTGGAGACGGCGGTCGGGATGTACAAGGGCGACGGCACCCAGAAGCCGCAGAACCAGATGAAGAATGTCGGCGGCTACGCCGAGATCACCGGTGGCTCGATCCCGGTCCGGGTGTGGACCAGCTACATGCTCGAGGCCATGGACGGCGTCAAGTGGGAGGACTTCCCGCCGCGCGCCAACTGGGGCATCCCCGGCGGCACGGCCAGCCCGCAGCGGCTGCGCACCTGGACCCCGCGGCCCACCCAGAGGCAGACCCAGCAGTACACCCCCCGCGTGACCCCTCGGAAGACCACGTCGAGCTCGAAGACCTCGTCCTCCTCGTCGTCGACATCGACGAGCACGCCGACGACGGCCAAGCCGACCACCGCCAAGCCGACCACCACGCCGCCGCCCAAGAAGACGGCGACCAGCACGCCGCCACCCAAGAAGACGGCGACCAGCACGCCGCCGCCGAAGAAGACGTCGACCGCGCCGCCGCCCCCGCCCAAGCAGACGTCGACCGCGCCGCCGCCCCCGCCCAAGCAGACGACCACACCGCCGCCCCCGCCCAAGGCGACGCAGACGTCGGCCAAGGTGGCCTCGCCGGCAGTCGCGACCCCCGCGGGCTAGCCCATGAGCGACCGCTTCGTCGAGCGCAGCCTGACCGTCGCGGGCGGCCCGCTGGGGCGGCACGCGTCGGCGCGGGCGCGCGGCATACCGGCCCTGCTCTCGGTGCTCTCCCTCGGCGTCGCGGGCACGATGGCGCTCGGGGTGGTCCAGCGCGGCCACTGCATCGCCAACGGGTGGAGCGGCAGCGACCAGTTCTCCCGGATGTGCTTCTCGGACCTGGTCTCGCAGTACGAGCTCTCCCAGCTCTCGACCGGCGTGGGCGGGTGGATCGACGGTCCAGGGCGACTGGACCAGCCGCCCCTGACGGCGGCCGTCATGGCCCTGCTCGGCGGGCTGACGCCCGGCGCGGGCGCCGACGCCTCCCTCTTCTACTTCCTCAGCTGGGTCGTCCTGGCCACGGCTCTGCTGATGGCGGTCGTGTGGAGCGTCGCGACCGCGGTGCCGCGGACGGCGCAGTATGCCGCGCACGTCGCCTTCAGCCCCGTCGTCGCCCTGGCGACCCTGCTCTCCGCCGACGTGGTCGGCGTGGCGCTCGCCAGCCTGGGGCTGTGGGCGTGGCTGCGCCGGCGGCCGGTGCTCGCCGGCGTGCTCCTCGGGCTGGCCGTCATGGCGCGCACCTACCCGCTGCTGATCCTGGCCGCGATCCTGCTGCTGGCCGGTCGTGAGGGACGCCGCGGCGACTCCCTCGTGACCGTGGTCTCGGCCGCCCTCGCGGCGCTGGTCAGCGCCCTCCCGCTGCTCGCGCTCGCGCCGGAGGCCCTGCTGGCCCCCTATCGCGCCTGGTGGTCCGCGCCCGCCGGGCTGGGCACCGTGTGGAAGGTCCCCGACCTGCTCGGGCACCCGCTGCCGGCCGGCGCGGTCACCGCCCTGGCGGTCGCCGGCTGGCTGGCCGCGCTCGCCGTCGGCGCGACCATGGCGCTGCGCCGGGTGGGTCGCCCCACGGTGGCCGAGCTCGCCCTGGTGATGGTCGCCATCGCCTCGATCACCGGCAAGAGCTATCCGATCCAGGCCGCGCTGTGGCTGGTGCCGCTGATCGCGCTGGCCGGCCTGCGCTGGCGCGACCACCTGATCTGGGCGGCCGGCGAGGCGCTGCACTTCGTCGCCCTGTGGCTGCACATGTCCGCGACCGTCAAGCCCGACCGCGGGCTGCCGGCCGCCTGGTATCTGGTCTTCCTCGTCATCCGGACGCTCGCCGTCGGCTATCTGGTGTGGCAGGCCGCCGAGAGCGGCTATCGCCGGGTCGGCAGTGGGGCCCACTCGCAGGCCGCCCCCGCGCCCCCGACCAGCGGCGCGGCCGCCGAGGCAGCGCCCGCTCCGATTGGGTAGCCGCGGGGGCAAGCCGCTACTCTTGGACGGTTCGTCGCCTGACCCTGTGGACAACGACCGCAGCCGAGGCGACAGACATGCAACCCTCCTGTCACGGAGAGACCGTGACCGCCTGAGACCAAAGGAGGCTGGGTTACCGCATGCGTCAGTACGAACTCATGGTCATCCTCGACCCCGAGCTGGACGAGCGCACCGTCGCTCCGTCGCTCGAGAAGTTCCTCTCCGTCATCACCAAGGACGGCGGCTCTGTCGACAACGTCGACATCTGGGGCCGTCGCCGGATGGCCTACGAGATCCAGAAGAAGCCCGAGGGCATCTACGCCGTCGTCAACTTCACGTCCGAGCCGGCAACGGCCAAGGAGCTCGACCGTCAGCTCGGTCTGAACGAGTCGATCCTCCGCACCAAGCTCCTGCGCCCCGGCGCCTGAGCCGCACCGCTCGCTTTCGCTGACCCCACGTCCCTCCGAGGGACTGCCCGACAAGTTGGAAAGGCCTGATCCATGGCTGGCGACACCGTCATCACCATCATCGGCAACCTGACCCAGGACCCCGAGCTGCGTTTCACGCCGTCCGGGGCCGCCGTCGCGAACTTCACCGTGGCCTCCACGCCCCGGCAGTTCGACCGGCAGTCCAACGAGTGGAAGGACGGCGAGACGCTGTTCATGCGCTGCTCGATCTGGCGCGACGCGGCGGAGAACGTCGCCGAGTCGCTCCAGCGCGGCATGCGCGTGATCGTCTCCGGTCGCCTGAAGTCCCGGTCCTATGAGACCAAGGAGGGCGAGAAGCGCACCGTCATGGAGCTCGAGGTCGACGAGGTCGGCCCCTCGCTGCGCTATGCCACGGCCAAGGTCAACCGCACCCAGCGTGGTGGCGGTGGCGGCGGCTTCGGCGGCAACCAGGGCGGCGGCGGCTTCGGTGGCGGCGGCCAGCAGCAGGACGACCCGTGGGCGTCCGGCGGCTCCGCTGGCGGCCAGGGCGGTCAGTCCGGTGGCGGCCAGGGCGGCTGGGGTGGCGGCAGCGCTGCCCCGCAGCAGGGCGGCCAGTCCGGCGGCGGCCAGCAGGGCGGCCAGTCCGGTGGTGGCTGGGGCCAGGCCCCGAGCTACGACGAGCCCCCGTTCTGATCCGAGCCCGCCCGCGAGCGAGCACACCGCCGCGCAGGTGACTGCGCGGCATACCAAGACAAAGCAAGAACCCATCCCGAGGCAACACCCTCGGGCTCATCCGAAAAGGAGAGCACCACGATGGCCAAGCCCGTTGTGCGCAAGCCCAAGAAGAAGGCGAACCCGCTCAAGGTCGCCAAGATCGAGAACATCGACTACAAGGACACCGCGCTGCTGCGCAAGTTCATCTCCGACCGCGGCAAGATCCGCGCGCGTCGCGTCACCGGCGTCTCCGTCCAGGAGCAGCGCCTCATCGCGACGGCCGTCAAGAACGCCCGCGAGATGGCCCTGCTGCCCTACTCCAGCTCCAACCGCTGACCCGGGCCTAGGAAGGTAAGACGAACATGAAGGTGATCCTCACCCACGAGGTGTCCGCGCTCGGTGCCGCCGGCGACGTCGTCGACGTCAAGCCCGGCTACGCCCGCAACTTCCTCTTCCGTCGCGGTCTGGCCACGGCGTGGACCAAGGGCGGCCAGAAGCAGGTCGACGCCATCGCCAAGGGTCGCGAGACCCGCGCGGTGAAGTCGCTCGAGGAGGCCCAGTCGATCAAGGGCAACCTCGAGTCGTCGGTCGTGCGCGTCAAGGCCCACGCCGGCAAGGACGGCCGCCTCTTCGGCGCCGTGTCCACCGCCGAGGTCGCCGCTGCGGTCAAGGAGGCCGGTGGCCCCGACCTCGACCGCCGCAAGATCGAGATCCCCACGCCGATGAAGGCCGTCGGCTCGCACACCGCGCTGGTGCGGCTGCACCCCGAGGTGCAGGCCACGCTCAACGTCGACGTGCAGGCCGGCTGAGTCCCAGCACGCTGCGTCACAGGCCCGTCGCCCCTTCTGGGGCGGCGGGCCTGTGCGTATGCCGTGTGCCCGGCGACCTGCTGGTGGTACCAACTCCGCCGTTCGAGGGACTGGTGCACCGCCTTATCAGAACCTCGTGAGTTCCCTGATATTTGGGCTCAACGGCGTCATCCAATTCGTCTCGGGCGTTGAAGAAATAGAAGTCCCTTCTCGACAGTCGAGTTGGTCAGGGAGAGAGTCTTCTCACGACAGTCCCGCCGTCGGCACACTACGTGCGAGTCCTCACTGAATCTGGCTCTTCACCGATGAGTGTGGGGTCATAGGTTGAGTCCGCCTCCGATCAGGAG
>JAJTBD010000035.1 GCA_021287075.1 Micrococcales bacterium
CCCGGCGGCCTCGCCGGCCAGGCCGCGGGCCGGTCGGGTGCCGCGGGGCGCGCGGGGATGTCCGCCGGCGAGTCCGCGGCGCGCTCCGGTGCCGCAGGGCGCGGCGGCAGTGCGGTCGCGGGCGGCCGGGCGGCGGAGTCGCGTGGCGGGGCTGCCCGCTCCGGTGCGGCCGGGCGCCCTGGTGCGGCCGGCGATGGCGTCGCAGCCAGGGGTGGTGCTGCGGGCCGTGGCGGGGCTGCTGGCGAGGGCGCCTCGGCGCGGTCGGGCGCAGCCGGTCGCGGCAGCGCGGCGGTCACCAGCGGCAGGTCCGGCGGCACTGCCGGGCGCGGTGGCCCAGGTGAGGCGGGCGCGGGCCGTGGCGGCGCCGCAGGGCGATCCGGAGCGGCGGGCGTCGGTGCCGGCCGG
Source organism: Micrococcales bacterium (assembly GCA_021287075.1). Taxonomy (GTDB): domain Bacteria; phylum Actinomycetota; class Actinomycetes; order Actinomycetales; family Dermatophilaceae; genus JAJTBD01. The sequence continues at coordinate 406 of JAJTBD010000035.1, forward strand.
GGCTCCGGCAAGGACGAGCGCGACACGCGCGATCTGGACTATCTGACCCACGAGGACGAGGACAACTGGTTCGACCAGGACACCGAGGCCGGCCCGAGCGTCTGGGAGTAGGCCCCGCACGGGAGCCGTGACGGTCTCGCGGGTCGCCCCGCTCTGGGAGCAGGCCCGCTCGCGGGCCGACGGCCCGGTCAGCGGGTCGCGAGCTGCCCGATGAACTCGATGCCACCTGCCGCGGCGATGGCCAGCGGCAGCGAGAGCGTGACCGCCATGCCCTCGACCCGATCGGCCAGCCCCGACAGCCGGGGCGAGCGCCAGCCGACGGCCAGCCGGTCCGAGCCCCAGACCGCGAGCGAGCCGAGGACCAGGGCGAGCCCCACGAGGAGGAAGGGCCGGCCCACCAGGGCGGTGACCGCGGCATAGGTCGCCATCAGCACGATGACACCCGTGGAGGCGAGCAGGGCGAAGCGCGGCAGGCGGTCGCGGAAACCTCGCGACTGGTAGCCATAGGCGAGGGCCGCGACCACGGCCAGCGCCAGCCCCGACCAGCGGGCCACGCCGACGGGGGCCTCGCCCCACAGCACGAACCCGAGGGCGATCGGGGTCAGGACGGCGGCCCACAGGACGCCCGCGGCCACGATGTCGCGGGCCCGGCGGAAGTGGTCGGCGACCTCGTCGGAGCGCAGCCGACGCCGCCGCCCGCTCGCCCGGCCGACCCAGACCGTCGTCGCCAGCCGCTCGGAGTCGACGAGCTGCTCGTCGGGCACGTCCAGCCCCATGCTCGGGAGCATGCGCACGAGCAGGGGGCCCAGCCCGGCCAGCAGCGCGGCGATCGCGCTCGCCGGCCACCTCAGCAGGATGGCCACGAGGGTGAGGCCGGCGATGACGCTGAGCACCAGCATGGCGACCAGCGCCGGCCCGTCCCTGCGCGCCGCCCCGGTGCGGCTGACTGCGGCCAGGGCCGCGCCGATGACGGCTCCCGAGAGCAGCGCCACCAGGGCGGCGCGCGGCGTGTCAGGGGTGGGCAGCAGCAGCCCGCCGGCGAAGCCGACGATGGGGGCCACAAGCCGCCCGGCACGGCCGCCGGAGTCCGAGCGGGTCTGGAGGGCCAGCAGCGCGGCGGTGGCCACGAGGACCGCGCCGGCGACGGTGCCCTGTGTCGCGGTGGCGGGGTCGCGCACGGGCAGGCCCCGCAGGGCCAGGCCGGCGACAGCGGCAGCGAGGGCCGCGGCGATCGCGACGAGGCCGGCCGACAGGGCCACCGGCAGGTCATTGCCACCACGAGCGGGCGTGGGCTGCCTGGTGGTGGGGGCCGGCCCGGTGCCAGGCAGGGCGAGGTCGGCCCGACGCCGGGTGGCGTCGTCGACGTCGGTGCTGGGGGTCGGCTGCTCGCTGGCCCGTGCCCCCGCGCCGCCCGCATCGCGGGACCGGCGCCCGCGGCGGCCCGCGCCGGATGCCCCGCGCTCGAGGCTGACGACCCCTCGGGGCAGCTCGTGCGAGGTCATCCGCACCACGGTCAGCACGGCACCGTCGGTCACCGCGTCGTCGAGCGTCGAGTTGGCGCCAAAGACCTTGCCGCTCGCGGTGGCGATGCCGAACGGGCTTGCGCTGGAACCGATCCCGAGCGTGGAGAGGAGGTCGGCCACGCGCGCGTGCGCTGGCACGGCGAGGTCATAACGGCGGCCGTCGGCGACGAGGGTGATGCGCTGGGTCAGCGACTGGGCGGGCATGGCTGCGCGGGTCCCCTCCTCCCTGGTGCGAGTGTCCCGGGCGCCCGGTCCGAGGCTGGCCACGCGGCATACCCCGTGCTGGGCGATCCTGCGCCGAAGGATAGTCCACCTCGCGCTGGGCACCGCTCGCTGGTGGGCGGCGCCAACCGGTAGATTCAGCCGGGTGCCCGCGTCCGCCGCGGGCCAGGGGAGAGCAGTCGACGCAAGGAGCAGGGAATGTCGATGGCGGGCGGCCGCGAGCCGATCCCGGAGGTGCCGTCCGGCCGCATCGTCATGCAGCCGCCGCCGGAGATCACCCCCAGCGAGGGCATGAGCGGGCTCCTGATGAATGCCGTCCCCATGCTCGGCAGCGTCGGCGCGATGGCCTTCGTGGCCGTCGGCAACCCCGGCCCGCAGGGCAAGATCGGCGCCGCGATGTTCCTGCTGTCCTCGCTGGGCTTCGTCGGGGTCAACGGCTGGCGTCAGCGCAAGCAGCACCGCGAGGGCATCCTCGAGGCCCGCCGCGAGTACCTCGCCTATCTCCAGGAGGTGCGCGGCAGCATCCGCGAGGCCGCCGACCGTCAGCGCGAGGCCGCCCTGTGGAAATACCCCGTCCCCGACGCGCTGCCGACCTATGTCGAGGAGGGCAGCCGGGTCTGGGAGCGCAGCGTCACCGACGAGGACTTCCTCCAGGTGCGCATCGGGAGGACCAACCAGCCGCTGTGCGTCGAGCTCACCCCGCCCGACACCCCGCCCATGGCCCAGCTCGACCCGGTCGCCGCCTCCGGCCTGCACCGGCTGCTCACCACCCACCGCACCCAGCCGGACCTGCCCGCCGCCGTGTGGCTGCCGGCCTTCAGCCGGGTGGAGGTGACCGGCGACGAGGCGCCCGTGCGCGCGCTGGCCCGCTCGATGGTCGCCGCCGCCGCCGCACAGCAGTCGCCCGACCAGCTGCTCGTGGCCGTCCTCGCCTCCGAGGAGACCGCCGCCGAGTGGGACTGGGTCAAGTGGCTGCCCCACGCGATGAGCCCCCGCGAGCGCGATGCCGTGGGGCCCTCGCGCATGGTGGCCACGTCGATGGCCGAGCTGGAGCGGCTGCTGCCCGACGACCTGCGCGAGCGGCCCCGCTTCGGGCGCTCCCAGTCGCCGACCCTGCCACATGTGCTGCTGGTGGTCGACGGTGGCACGGTGCCCGCGGGCAACCCGATCGTCACCGACGACGGCGTCCTGGGCGTCACCGTCCTGGAGCTGCCCGACAAGTGGGGCGAGCTCTACGCGCCGCACCGGCTGCGCCTGGCCCTGGGCCAGCCCTTCACCTCCGGCAGCCACAAGGGGGAGATCCCCCTCCAGATCCTCACCGCGGGCCAGGAGCAGGCCCGCGGCGTCGCCGACCAGCTCTCGGTGATCGAGGCCGAGGCGACGGCCAGGCGGCTGGCCCCGAGGTATGCCGTGGCCGAGCCCGAGCGGCGCGACGCCCTCACCGGGTCCACCGAGCTGACCGACCTGCTGGGGCTAGGCGACGTGCGCGACTACGACGTCCAGGAGGCCTGGCGACCGCGCCTGAAGCGCGACCGGCTGCGGGTGCCGATCGGCGTCGGCGCGCAGGGGCAGGCCATCGCCCTCGACATCAAGGAGTCCGCCCAGCAGGGCATGGGCCCGCACGGCCTGGTCATCGGCGCCACCGGCTCCGGCAAGTCCGAGCTGCTGCGCACCCTCGTCCTGGCGCTGGCGATGACCCACGACCCCGAGCAGCTCAACTTCATCCTGGTCGACTTCAAGGGCGGTGCGACCTTCGCCGGCATGGCCGACATGCCGCACGTCTCGGCCGTCATCACCAACCTCGGCCAGGAGCTCAGCCTGGTCGACCGCATGCAGGACGCCCTCCAGGGCGAGATGAACCGCCGCCAGGAGATGCTGCGTGCGGCCGGCAACTTCGCCAACGTGAGCGACTACGAGAAGGCCCGCGCCGCCGGTGCCGACCTCGAGCCCCTCCCGGCACTGCTGATCGTGGCCGACGAGTTCTCCGAGCTGCTCAGCGCCCGGCCCGAGTTCGTCGAGCTCTTCGTGGCGATCGGCCGTCTCGGCCGATCCCTCCAGATGCACCTGCTGCTCAGCTCCCAGCGGCTGGAGGAGGGGCGGCTGCGCGGGCTGGACTCCCACCTGTCCTATCGCATCGGCCTGCGCACCTTCTCGGCCGCCGAGTCGCGCACCGTGCTGGGTGTCCCCGACGCCTATGAGCTGCCGGCCGTCCCCGGCCTCGGCTATCTCAAGCCCGACCAGAACACCATGCTCCAGTTCAAGGCCGCCTATGTCTCGGGCCCGCCGCCGCGCGGCCCCCGCACCCGGGCCGCCGTCCCCGGCTCGCCGCAGCAGACCGAGGTGCTGCCCTTCACCGCGGCGCCCGTGGAGCGGCTGCGCCGCGAGAGCGGCGAGGTGGTCATCGACGAGGGCCCGGTCGAGGAGCGCGCCGTCTTCGACATCGCGGTCGCCCGCATGCGCGGCAAGGGCCGCCCCGCCCACCAGGTCTGGCTCCCGCCGCTCGACGTGCCCGACTCGCTGGACACCCTGCTCGGCGACCTCACGCTCGACCCGCAGCTCGGCCTGGTCAGCGGCCGCTGGCGCTCGGCCGGCGCGCTGACCGTGCCCGTGGGCGTGGTCGACCTGCCGCTCGAGCAGCGCCGCGATGTCTACACCCTCAACCTCTCCGGCGCCGGTGGCCACGTCGCGATCGTCGGCGGGCCCCGCTCAGGCAAGAGCACCATGGCCCGCACCCTGCTGGCCTCCCTGGCGCTGACCCGCACCCCGCTCGAGGTGCAGTTCTATGTGATGGACTTCGGCGGCGGCTCCTTCACCCCGTTCGCCCGGCTCGCCCACGTCGCGGGTGTGGCCACCCGCAGCGAGCCCGACGTCGTCAAGCGCATGTTCGCCGAGGTGCGCGGCATCGTCGACCGCCGCGAGCGCTACTTCCGCACCCACGCGATCGACTCCATCGAGACCTACCGGACCCGTCGCGCGCGGGGCGAGGTCGACGACGGCTACGGCGATGTCTTCCTCGTCATCGACGGCTGGGGCACCGTCCGCGCCGAGTTCGACGACCTGGAGATGCAGATCCAGGAGCTCGCGGCCCGGGCACTGACCTATGGCGTCCACCTCATCGTCACCGCGGTGCGCTGGATGGAGATCCGCACGGCCCTGCGCGATGTGCTCGGCACCCGCGCCGAGCTGCGCCTCGGCGACCCGGCCGACTCCGAGTTCGACCGCAAGATCGCCCAGAACGTCCCCAAGGGGCGTCCCGGCCGGGGCATCGAGCCGGGCAAGCACCACTTCCTCGCCGGCCTGCCGCGCCTGGACGGCAGCGGCGAGGTCGACACCCTCGGCGAGGGCGTCGAGCACCTGATCGACACGGTGAATGCCGCGTGGACCGGGCCACGCGGCCCCAAGCTGCGGCTCCTGCCGGGTCACCTCGGGCTGGCCGACCTGCGCGAGCTGGCCGGCACGGCATACGGACCGCACGGCGTGCTGCTGGGCATCAACGAGGACGACCTCGCGCCCATCGCCCTCGACGTGCGCGAGGAGCCGCACCTCTATTTCTTCGGCGACAGCGACTCGGGCAAGACTGCCGTGCTGCGCACCTATGCCGCCGAGGTCCAGCGCCTCTACACCCCGGCCCAGGCGCAGGTCTTCCTCGTCGACTACCGGCGCACCATGCTCGGGGAGGTGCCCGAGGACTACCTCGCGGGCTATTTCACGACCGAGGACCAGGCCGTGGAGGGCCTCAGCGGGCTCGCCCAGTTCCTGCGCACCCGGCTGCCTGGGCCCGATGTGACCCCCGAGCAGCTGCGCCAGCGCTCCTGGTGGACCGGGGCCGATGTCTTCGTCCTCGTCGACGACTACGACCTCGTCGTCACCTCGGCCGGCAGCCCGCTCATGCCGCTCGTGCCCTATCTGGCCCAGGCCGGCGACGTGGGTCTGCACGTCGTGCTCGGCCGCCGCTCCGGCGGCGCGTCCCGGGCGATGTTCGAGAAGACGCTCCAGAGCCTGCGCGACCTGGCCGCCCCCGGCCTGCTGCTCTCGGGCAGCCCAGACGAGGGCACCCTCATCGGCAATCTCAAGCCGCGCCCCGCCGTGCCCGGCCGCGCGCAGATGCTCTCGCGCGACCACGGCCGCCAGGTCATCCAGGTCGCCCACGCGCCCTCGCGTCACGGCTGAGCGCCCACGGGGGTGACTGGACGGTAGGTTGTGCGTCATGGAGCGCTTCGAGCCGGTCTACCACCCCATCATCGGTCTGGCCCGCACCCTCTTCGCCGCGCAGGGGTCGCGGTTCACGATCCTCGGCGAGGACAACGTGCCGCGCTCGGGCGGTGCGGTGATGGCCATCAACCACATCGGCTACCTCGACTTCGTCTATGCCGGCTTCCCGGCCCGCAAGTCCCACCGCCTCGTGCGCTTCATGGCCAAGAAGTCGATCTGGGAGCACAACGTCGCGGGACCGCTCATGCGCTCGATGCGGCACATCCCCGTCGACCGGCATGCCGGCGGGGCCTCCTTCCGCGAGGCCGTCGACAAGCTGCGGGCGGGCGAGATCGTCGGGGTCTTCCCCGAGGCGACCATGTCGCTCTCGTTCGAGCTCAAGCCCTTCAAGTCCGGCGCGGTCCGCATGGCCCAGGAGGCCGGGGTCCCGATCCTGCCCACGACCCTGTGGGGGGTCCAGCGGGTTTGGACCAAGCACCTGCCAAAGCAGATGGGCCGCAAGCGGATCCCCATCCACATCACCGTCGGGGAGCCGATCCCCGTGCCGCCCGACGCCGACCCCGAGGCCGTCAACCGGCACCTGTTCGAGGTCATGCACGCCCAGCTGGAGGCACAGCGCGCCGCCTACGGGCCCTTCCCGGCCGCCGACGCGGCATACCTGCCCCGCAGCATGGGCGGCACCGCGCCGACCCCCGAGGAGGCGCTCGCCAAGGAGGAGCACGACCGCACCCGGCTGAAGGACAAGTTCAACTCCTGAGCGCGGCGGTGCGCCGCCGGCTGGGGAGTACTCCCCATTGCCACCCGGTGGGCCTCCCAGCAGGCTGGGTGCCACACGTGAGAAGGGGAGCGCATCGTGACAGACCGCTATGTCGAGCTGGACCAGCTTGATCTGGCCCGCCAGCTGTTCGACCGCCAGAAGAGCCACATGGCGAGCATCGACGGCTACATCTCCACGACCTGCCACGCGCCGGGGGCATTCCGCGGCCTGATGACCCTGCTCCAGGGCCACTACGGCGGGGCGCTGACCTCTGCACACACGGGGATGAGCTCGGGGCAGACGATCGCCGGGGAGTGCTCCAGCCGCATCGTCACCAGCCGCGACCAGATCATCGCAGACGACTCGGCCAGCGCCACCAAGTTCGCGCAGCAGGGCAGCGGCCAGGTGCTGGGGGCCGCGCAGGAGCGCTACACCCCGCCGGCGGGCAGCGACCCGCTCGGCGGCAAGACCCCCGACGGGCGCTACCCGACCAACCCCGCCGGCGGGGCCTGGTCCGCGACCAGCGGGGCGGCCGGTGACCTTCTCGACGAGCTGGGCAAGAAGGCGAGCGGCATCAACGACCCGGAGACCTCGCCCAACCCCACCTGGTGGGACGAGCGCCGGGCCGGCCGATACAACCGCGACATGTATGACCGCGGGCAGGGTGAGGGGCTCTCCCCGTCCGGGGGCTATCGCACGGGCGACGACTACTCCTACAACTCCCGGGTCCAGAGCGGGTTCGACCAGGGCTACTACCGCGGCTCGCGGTGGGCCGCCGGCCAGGTGCCCGACGGGACCCCCTATGAGGGCGCTGCCGACCGCGACGGCAACATCACCCAGAACCGGCGGCCGGGCTCGGCGTGGATGGACCCCACGGTGGCCGACAACGTCTCGGCGCCCTACGGGCTCTACACCGAGGGCAAGGACCTGGTCGACAACGTCACCGGCATCTGGGACGAGGGCAAGGACCTCGTCGAGCGCTGGGAGGCCAACCAGCGCGTCAACCAGCTGGCCGATGGCCCGTCCAACACCGGCTCACTCCAGTGGGCCACCAACCCCAACGGAGGCACGTGGTGAGCGTCGCAGAGAAGGTCGACCCGAGCTCGGCCCTAGTCGCGCCGGGCATCTCCGACCAGACCGACTTCGTCGAGGAGCTGGAGAGCAGCTGCGGCTTCATCCTGGGCCACCTGCTCGGCTTCATCCGCCAGGCCTTCGGCATCAGCCCAATCGAGGAGCTGGTCAAGCCTCTCGTGGGCGACTGGACCGAGATGGAGCGCGCCGTCGGCGGCTGGAAGCAGGCCGAGCTCGCGTGCACCAACGTCGGCCAGAACTTCGCGGCCCTGCCCGAGCAGACCACTGCGGTGTGGAAGGGCACCGACGGCGACGCCTTCCGCAGCCGCATGACCTCGGTGAGCGAGAGCTACACCACCTATGGCCAGGGCTGCGCCTCGATCTCGGAGCTGAGCCAGGGCCTGGTCGACGGGGCCAAGGCGGCCGCCCAGGGCATCGCGACCCTCATCTCCTTCATCGGGGACCTCATCGAGCGGCTGGCGGTCGAGGCCAGCATCCCCGTCGTCGGATGGCTTGTCGGTGCCGCCGACGTCGCCATCCACATCAAGTCCTTCTGGGACAAGATCAACAAGGGCTATGAGCTCCTCAAGAAGTTCCTGAGCATCATCCACAAGGTCGTCAGCGTGCTGGAGAAGGTCAACAAGGTGCTCTCGGTGATCAAGACGACCCTCCAGGGGATGGGCGTGGCCGTCCAGGCATCGACGGTCGCCAGCGCCGACGATGCCGCCGCCAACGCGTTCGGCACGGCATGACCACCCCGGAGGAGGCGCCCTTCCACCTCGAGGGGGTGCGCGACGCGCTCGAGGAGATCCAGGGCCTGGTCGGCGAGATGACCAGCATGAGCCGTGACTACGCCGAGGAGCTGCGCGACTTCCGTGAGCAGATGGCCGCGGCCCACAGGCAGCGGGCGGAGCAGGCGCGGGCGGGCGAGCTCGGGTCGGAGTGGCAGCAGCTCCAGCGGCGCATCGACCTGGGCGAGACCTCCGTCGACGCGCTCCTGCGCGGCACCGATGGCTCGCCCGAGGCCCGGTCGCTCAGGGAGACGATCGTGGCCAACACCGAGGTCCTGGCCGAGATGCAGGAGACGGAGCCCGACCAGGACGAGCCCGACGAGCTCGGCGACTCCTTTGCCGCGGTGCGGCGCAACCAGCAGGACCTGCGCGAGCTGGTCCGGGAGATCCGCGCCATCCGCGTCGACGACGGGCTCTGACACTCACTGGTGGACGTTAGGGGCAGGCAGGAGTAAGCCTCTTGTCTGCACCCCCGGTCCGCCGGGTCACTGCCGAACTGACCGAGTCGCCCTTCCGGGGACGACCTGGCTGAGAGTTGCAGGGCCCGGTGGCCCGGGACGTGCAGATCGGCCATAGGGCTTTGCGCCACGTGGCCCGCGTGCGGGTTGCCGGAGCGCCTCAGTGAGCGACCGACCGTCACGTCCCGGACCGGAGTGCTGATCCGTGGGCGCACGGAAGGAGCACTCTCATGCAGGCTACGCCCACTTTCGCCGGGATCGACTGGTCCTGGCAGCACCACGCGCTGTGCATCGTCGACGAAGCCGGCCAGCGCATCGAGGAAGCCACGGTGTCGCACTCGCGGCCCGGCCGGGCGAAGATCACTACCTTGCTGCACCGCTACGGCGTCGATCGGGTCGGAATCGAACGCGCCGACGGCCCCGTGGTCGAGCATCTGATCCGCGACGGGTTCCACGTCGTGGTCATCAGCGCCCGGCAGGTGAAGTCGCTACGCGCACGCTATGGCGCGGCGGGCAACAAGGACGACAGGTTCGACGCCTTCGTCCTTGCCGACGCGCTGCGCACCGACGCCGGCCGCTGGGCGATCGTGCAACCCGACACCGCCGAGACGATCGCGCTGCGGATGCTGGTCCGTGCCCCGCAGGACCTGGTCGATCACCGGATCGCGGTGCACAACCAACTGCTGGCCGTGTTACAGCACAACTTTCCCGGCGCGATCGGCCTGTTCAGCCAACTCGACATCCCGATCAGCCTGACCTTCCTACGCCGGTTCCCGACCGAAGCCAAGGCAGCATGGCTGACCGCGGGTGGCGGCGAGCTGCGGATGGTGCACTGGCTCAAGGCCAACCACTACTGCGGCCGCCACACCCCAGCCCGGCTCGTCGAACACCTGACCAACGCCGCCACCGGACGCGTTGCCGGAGCGGCAGCTGACGTCAGCGAAGTCATCGTGCTGACCCTGGTTGACCTGCTCACCACTTTGCGGGAGGACCAGTCACGGCTCGAGGTCCGGATCAAGGAAGCACTGCTCGCGCACCCTGACGGCCCGATCTTCCAATCCCTGCCCCGCGCCGGCACGATTCGTGCAGCCACGCTGCTGGCTGAGATCGGCGACTGTCGTGCCCGGTACCCCGACCCCGCATCCTTGGCCGCTGCGGCTGGTGTCGCACCCTCGACCCGGCAGTCGGGAAAGTTCCTCCACGTCGCCTACCGCCGCGGCTGCAACAAGCAACTCCGGGCCGCGCTCGTCGACTGGGCACAAGACACCCCACGCGCCAACGCCTGGGCCCGCGACACCTACGACCGCGCACGAGCACGCGGCCACCGGCACCCCCACGCGGCAAGGATCCTGGCCCAAGGCTGGACCAGGATCCTGTGGCGCTGCTGGCAAGAAGGCGTGCCCTACGACCCCGACCGGCACGGTCGGCTCAACGACCTTCAACAGGAGGCCGCTTGACATAGGGCTCTCAGCCCGCGAGGCGGCGAAGCCGATCGTCCAGGGCCCGCAGCGGCAGCACCTCTCGAGGCAGAGCCAGCAGCACGACCGGGAGCAGCAGGGCGGGCAGCAGCATGGCGGCCAGCCACGACTCCAGCCGGATGGGCGCAGGCGTGCCCGGCCACAGGGTCTCCAGGTGGGCGGTGAGCCACCACGACGCGATCAGCAGGACCGATGCCCCGGCCATTGCGGGGTGCGCCGCGCTCTCGTATGCCGCGGCGAACTGCCCCGGCAGCCGCACCAGGCCGCTCCCGCCGGCGTCGCCATAGGTCACCCTGACGAAGTCGCGGATCACGCGGGGCCTGGCCAGAAGCGCCGCCAAAGCCGTTGCCAGCCAAGCGAACCCGGCCATCGGTGCCGTGACAACCATCAGCGGCGCAAGGGGGAGCAGCCGCACCCGCTGCGACGATGGCATACTGCCGGGCAGCAGCGGCGCGGCGAAGAGCTGGGTGAGCGCGACCCACGCCGCCAGCCAGGCCGCCACCGCGCCCGCGAGGGGGAGGACAGCGGCGCTCCCGTCGCCGAGCCGCCGCAGGGCGAGCCCGTCGTCGGCGAGCAGGTGTCCCTCCCCGCGGGAGCGGATCGCGACACCGTCACCGGGGCGGCGGCCGGACCAGCGGACCACCCCGGCGGTGCGGGTCCGTGGTTCCCACCCACGGAGCAGGAGGGTGCCCAGCATCCGACGCCCGGCGCCGGGTCCGAGCAGCGCGGCACTCACCGGCCCCCAGGCGATGGCCAGCACCGTCATCGGGTGGCTGGGGGCGAGCAGGGCCACCAGATAGAGCGGCCCGGCCGTCGCGAGCGCGAGCAGGTAGCCGGCGGCGAGCCAGCCCAGCGCTGTCCGGCCGACCCGGGTCATCGCCGCGGTGTGCTGCCGCCCGAGCTGCCCAGTGCCTCCCAGTGGCTGCGCCGTCGCAGCAGCGCGGAGGTCGCGACCGCCTCGGCGGGCAGGAGGCACAGCGCCGCAGCCGCCAGCCAGGCGAGCGCGCTGCCCTGCCCGCCGCCGCGGCCCTCGGTGCCCTCGGCGTTGCGCGCATAGACGCTGCCGTTGGGGTCGACGAGCACATCGGTCCTGGCGCCGACGGCGGTCCCGGCGAAGGGCCCGTGGTGGATCTCCAGCGGATAGCGCTGCCTCTTCTGCGCGAAGCCACGTGTCGAGGGGGTCTGCTCCCGCAGCGCGAAGTAGCCGCGCTCCTGCTGCCCGCCGGGCAGGGTGTAGGCCACCCGCTTGATGCCGTTGACATTGCGCTGGACGCTCGCGACCGTCGCGCCCTCCACCCGCTCCATCGCGAAGTTCTGGTAGGCCCGGTCGACCGAGGGCCCCAGGATCATCATCCCGGGGACGGCCAGGACCACGGCCGCGGCACCGATGGCCAGGGCGACCCGGGCGGTGGACTGCGTGAGCAGCACCAGGAGGAGCACCGCGGCCAACGCGATCAGCCACCGTGAGAAGTGCCCCGGGAAGGCGAGCGACGAGGACCATCTCGGGTGCAGCGCCCACCACACGCCGCCCGCCAGCGTCAGCTGGAGTGCCAGCCAGAGCAGGAGGCGCAGCGGCCACGGCATACCTCGTCGTGGGGTGCGGGCAGCGGTCACCGGCGAGTCGCTCATGGGCTCGTTTCTATCAGTCGATGTCGGTGGGCGCGCGCCGGATCAGAGGGTGCCGAGGTGGGCCAGGGCCTGCTGGAGCAGCGCCCCGTGACCGGGTGCCATGTCGGTGCTGCACGCCATGACCAGCGCCTCGTCGCGGCTGAGCCAGGCCAGGTCGAGGGCGTCCTGCTGGGGCTGGCAGTCGCCGGTGATGGGCACGATGAAGGCGAGGGTGACCGCGTGCTGGCGCGGGTCGTGGAAGGGGGTCACCCCGGGGGTCGGGAACCACTCGGCGACCGTGAACGGCTGGGGGCTGACGGGGATGCGGGGCAGGGCCATCGGGCCCAGGTCCTTCTCGAGGTGGCGCAGCAGGGCGTCGCGGATGCGCTCGTGATAGAGCACGCGCCCACCGACCAGCTCGCGCTGGATGTGGCCATCGTCGGAGGCCCGCAGCAGCAGCCCCACCGACTCCGCGGCGCCGGTGCTGTCGACGCGGACCGGCACGGCGTGGACCCCGAGGATGGGGAGCCGCTCGCGGGCGTTGTCGAGCTCCTCCCGGGTCAGCCAGGACTCGCTGCGGTCGAGGTCGAGAGGGCTCATGGGCTCGTTTCTACCAAACCGAGCGCGGTTCGCCCGGCTCGGCCACGCGGAGAGTGGCCGCGGCGGCGCCATCGGGCGCGTCGCCGCGACCACTCTCGCGCACTGGGATCACTCTGGGCCGCTCAGTCGCCCAGACCGGACAGCGGCCAGCGGCGCGGGGCCTCGTCGCGGGGGCCCGGCTCGAGCCGGCGCGCCGCCGCCTGGTCGCGGACGTTCTTCTGGACGGCGACCGCGGCATACATCGCGAGCGTGAACGCCATGCCATAGAAGCCCTTCTCGCTCCGGGTCAGGTCGGCATTCCACAGACCGATGGTCACGAGCGACAGCGCGGCGGCCACGGAGGTCCAGGCGAGCCCGAGATAGAGGGCCGTCACCTCGACGCCCTCCATCCGGTCGCGCACGGCCTTCTGGACCGAGACGGCGGCGAACAGGCCGAAGAGCAGCAGCGTGAGGTAGTAGCCCTTCTCCGCCAGCGGCATCGAGGCGTTGAACAGACCGATGAGGTATGCCGCGGAGCCGACCAGGAGCGCGGCCCAGGAGGCGCCGGCGAAGGCGACGGTGGGCCCGTTGGTCGGGGGTGCGGTGGACGGGGGTGCGGTCGCCGGTGGCGAGGAGGTGCCGGGGGCGGTCGTCGGGACGGGGGCCGGGGCGGTGGGAGTGATCATGCCGGCGAGCCTAGGGACGCGCCGGCTGCCTGCCCTGAGTAGCGATACCGGGATCCGGCGCCCCGTCGTCGATCGGGCGCGGGGTGCTCGCGGCGGGGGCGTCGAAGACGACCGGCGCCTCGAATGCCGCTCTCCTGTGGGCGCGGCGGAGCGCGCCCAGGACGGCGTGACCGGCCAGCAGGACGAGCACGGCCGTGGTCGCCGCCCGCATGAGATCCCAGCCGAGCGAGGTCGTCACGGCGAAGACGAGGAAGCGGTGGAGGTTGTCCAGGACGGGTGCGCCCGCGGCATACGACAGCTCGGTGTCGGCCCCGACGGTGAAGGGCCAGAAGGAGAAGTTGAGCGCCAGCCCATAGAGCAGGCCGGCGAGCGCACCGTAGGCCGCGAGCAGCACGATCTCAACGCGCCCGCGGGCGCGGGGCAGCAGCCCCGCCCCGAGGCCGACCCACGAGGCCGCGATCATCTGGAAGGGCAGCCACGGCCCCACCCCGCCGGTCAGCAGCGCGGACCCGAAGAGGGTGGTCGAGCCGAGCACGAAGCCGAAGCCGGGACCGAAGACCCGGCCGCCGAGCACGATGAGGACAAAGACGGTCTCGACGCCCGCCGTGCCGCCGCCGAGCGGGCGCAGGGCGGCGCCCATGGCGGAGAGGACGCCCAGCATCGCGATCGCCTTGACGTCGAGGCCGCCCTCGGAGATCTCGGCCAGCACGACCGCGAGCAGCAGCGGGAGGACGGCGGCGAAGATGAGCGGCGCGTCGCCGCTGTGGGCGATGCCCGACCCGGGGGCGGCGATCAGCGGCCAGCCGAAGGCGATCAGCCCGACGAGGCTGACGAGCACGATGGCGAGGCTCGAGCGCCCTTGCAGCCCAATCGCGTTGGCGGCACGGCGGCCCCGCTGCGTGGCGGTCGGGCCTCGCCCGCTGGTGGCGCTCATGGCCGGGCCTCGTCGTGCTCATCTGCCGGGTCGCCCCCGGGCGCTTTGGCCCAATTGGGCGAAAACGCCCCGGGTGAGCCCTCGGGCGCTTTGGCCCAGTTGGGCGAAAACGCCCCGGGTGAGCCCTCGGGCGCTTTGGCCCAGTTGGGCGAAAACGCCCCGGCGGAGCCGCTGGCGCGGACCTGCTCGACCGAGAGCCAGGGCAGGGGCGAGAGGATCTTGGCGACCTGAGGGGCGAAGGACGGCGAGGAGACCACGACCTCGGCGGTCGGGCCGTCGGCGATGACCTCGCCGCTGGCCATGACCACGACCCGGTCGGCGGTCTCGGCGACGAACTCCACGTCGTGGGTCGAGCACAGGACGCTGCGGCCCTGGGCGGCCAGCTCGCGCAGGGTGTCGCGCAGCGCCTGCTTGGCGCTGTAGTCCAGGCCCCGGGTGGGCTCGTCGAGCAGGACTACGGGTGGCTGCGCGGTCAGCTGGATGGCGAGGACGAGCGCGAGCCGCTGCCCCTCGGACAGGTCGCGGGGGTGCCGCTCGCCGGGGATGCCGGGCGCGAGCCGGTCGAGCAGGTCGCGGCAGGTGCCGGCCGCGGCGGCCGACTCCCGGTCGGCCTGGGCGCACTCGGCCTCGACCGTGTCGAGATAGAGCAGGTCGGAGGCGCTCTGCGGCACCATCCCGACTCGCGCCCTGCGGGCGGCGGCGTCCAGCCGCGCCGGGTCCACTGCGCGCCCCTCGGCGTCCAGGACCGAGATGCGACCGGAGGTGCGCTCGCCGCTGCCCTGGAGCGCCCACAGCAGCGAGGACTTGCCGGAGCCGTTGCGGCCCATGAGCGCCGTCACCTCGCCGTCGTGCAGGTCGAGGCTGACCCCGCTCACGGCCGGCACCGCGCCATAGCGGACCACGACATCGCGGGCGAGGAGACGGTCGGCGCCGGGCGCGCGGAGGGGAGCGGGCGGCATACGCCCCTCGAGGCTCGCGCGCAGGGGCGCGGCAGCGCGGCGGGCGTCGCGCACCGACAGGGGGAGCGGCGACCAGCCGGCCCAGCGGCCGAGCTCGACGACCGGCGGGGCCACGTCGGCGCCGCGCATGACCTCGGCGGGGGAGCCGCTGGTGACCCGGCCGTCGAGGCCGACGTGCAGCACGGTGTCGGCGTATTGCAGAACCCGCTCGATGCGGTGCTCGGCGAGGACGACCGTGACGGCAAGGTCGTGCACGAGCCGGGTGATCGTCGCGAGGACCTCCTCGGCCCCGGTCGGGTCGAGCGCGGAGGTCGGCTCATCGAGGACTATCACCCTCGGGTGGAGGGTGAGGACCGAGCCGATCGCGACCCGCTGCTGCTGCCCGCCCGACAGCTCGTGCAGCGCGGCGCCGCGCAGGTCGGCGATGCCGAGCAGGTCAAGGGTCTCCTCGACGCGCCGGCGCATGACGGGCGCGGGGAGGGCGAGCTGCTCCATGCCATAGGCGAGCTCCTCCTCGACGGTGTCGGTGACGAAGCCGGCGAGCGGGTCCTGCCCGACAACCCCCACGACATCGGCGAGATCGCGGGGTCGGTGCTCGCGGGTGTCGCGCCCCAGGACCTGCACGCTGCCGGCCAGGGTGCCGCCGGTGAAGTGCGGCACGGTGCCGCCGATCGCGCCCAGCAGCGTCGACTTGCCCGACCCGGTGCGGCCGACGACGAGAGCGAGCTCGCCCTCGCCGACCTCGAGGGTCACCTCGCGCAGGGTGGGCACCGCGGTCTCGGGATAGGTCACCGTGACCCGGTCGAAGCGGATGGTGGGAGTGCTCACGGCGTCACCGCCTCAGGGGTATGCCGTGTGCTCGCCCCCGGAGCTCCCGTCGGCTGGGGCTGCCGATCACCGAGAGCCTGGCCTGCACTGGGCGCGTGGCGGCGGGCCGGATCGCGGCGGGCTGGACCGCGACGGGCTGGACCGCGTCGGACTGGCCGCCGGGTCGCCGGCTCGGGAAGCGGGGGAGTCAGCCAGGCGGGCAACGCCGCGAGCAGGATCGCGACGAGCGGCAGGGCGGGCAGGGCGGGCGCGGCCAGCGGCAGGACCTGCTGGACCAGGTCGGCCGGCGCGGCGTGGGAGCTCCACAGGACGGCGGCAGCCGGGAGCAGACCGCAGGCGCTGACGAGCCACTCTGGCGCGCGCCATGGGTCGGGGCGATAGGTGCTGCGCTCCACCCCGCGGCCACCCAGCCAGATGCCGGCGGCGCCGAGGAGCAGGCCGGCCACGAGGGTGGGGGCCTGGAGGGCGAGGGGGACGTCCTTGCCGAGCAGGCCATAGAGACCGACGGCGGCGGCCAGCAGCCCCGCGAGCGAGAGGGCCCCGGCCAGGCGGCCGGTCGTGCCCGGGGTGCGCCGGCCGTATCCGCGCGAGTCCATCGCCGAGGCGAGCAGTAGCGAGCGGTCGAGGGTGTCCTGGAGGACCGGGAGGGCCACCTGACGCACGGCCCGCAGGCCGCGGGCGGGCTCGCCACGCAGGCGCCGGGCGCGCATGACGCGCTGGACGCTCTCGGCGAGCTGGGGCGCCACGGTGACCGAGACGATCACGGCCGTGCCGATCTCCTGGAGGGCCCCGGGGAGGCTGCGCAGCAGCCGCTTGGGATTGGCCACGGCATTCGCCGCTCCCATGCACAGGATGATCACGGCCAGCCGCAGGCCCTCGACGAGCGCACCGAGCAGGCCCTCGAGATAGACGGTGCCGCCGATCGTGATGCCCGCCGCCCACTCGGGCATCGTCGGCGCCGGCAGAGGGAAGAGGGCGTGCTCGCCCACCTTGCCGCCCAGGGCGATGTGGAGCAGTGCACGCCAGGCCAGGATGACCAGGCCGAGGATCACATAGAGCCGATAGGCCCGGCCCCACGGGCCGTGCCCGCGGCGGGCGCGGACGACGATCGTCGCCACCGCGGCCGCCGCGAGCAGCAGCACCGGGTTGGTCGTCTGGCTCACCGCCGTCGCCAGCCCGAGGGCCCAGATCCACCAGGCCCCCGGGTGCACGGCGCGGGGTGAGTCCGACATCGATCAGAGGCTGCGGTCGTCCCGCGGGCCGTCGAGGTCGCCGTCGCGCAGGTCGCCCTCGCGGACGTCGCCCTCACGCACCTCGCGGACGTCGGTGTCGCGGACCTCGCGCACGTCGGTGCCGCGCAGGTCCTCACGCACGCGCACGTCCCGGTCGGTGTCGGGGACATAGCGCTCGGTGACGACGGCCTCGGTGCGCTCGGGGGTCCGGCGGCGCATCAGGGCGGCGATGAGACCACCGATCAGGGCGAGGGCCAGGAGCGGGAGGAGCCACTTCCAGATGCTCGTGCCCTGCTCGTCGTCGGCCTCGTCGGTGGCGGTGGTCGTCGCGCTCGCGGACGGCGTGGCCGAGGTGGCCGACGAGGTCGCCGAGGCCGGGGCGAAGGCAGCGGCGGGCTTGGCGTCGCCCTTGCCGAAGGAGAAGCCGATCGCGCTGCCCGGGGCCGGGTCGACCTCGTTAGCGCCCTTGGGGGCGAAGCCCCAGTCCTTGCCGGCGTCGGCGGTGTAGAAGCCCCAGAAGGCGTCGGCGGCCGGCATCTTGGTGCAGTCCGCGCCCGCGGGCTTGCCGTCGATCTGGCAGATGGCGCCGGGGAAGGTCGAGACCGGGGTGACCTCGTGCCCGGCGGACTTCAGGGCCTCCAGGGCGGTGGTGGGGTCGCCCTGGGCGCAGGCCAGGGCGTCACCGACGACGACCGTCACGCCTTCGGTGCCGGTGCAGGCGGTGCCCGCGGCCTGGGCCGGGGCGGTGAGGCCGAAGCCGGCGGCGGTCAGGGTGAGGGCGGCGAGGGCGGTGCGCGTGCGGTGGGTCATGGTGCCTTCCGGGGCGGGTCGGGTGCTGGGGTGGCCTCCGGTTCGCCCTGACCCGAGCGCCCTCGACCCGGCCGGTGTGGCGGGAGCGAGGGCGGTCTCGGATCGGTATGACCCGGGCTCCGCCCCGTTGACCTCGACGGTGGTGTGCGTGGAGCCGCTCGCGTCACCGGCGGGCATTCCGACTCGCCACGACTGTCGTGGCCTACGGCTGCGGGTCAGTGCCGGACTTGGACCGGCTTCCCCCGCGGGGACGCGCGCTTGCCGCACGGGTGTGCGGCAAGCGCCCATGCTAGCCGAGGGTGTCGCGCGCGCCGGGGCCGTGGGCGGTCGGGGCAGCCTCGCAGGTTGGGTACGATTGCTCACACAGGCGTCGACCCGGACATCACCGGTGAGCCTCCGGAAGAACGGGACCACGCGGCATGCCTCGCGGTCCTCACTAGAACCGGACGGGTGGGCCCGTGACAGCCTTCGGCAAGAGCGGTCGTATGCCGCGTCGCCGGGTCGCCCTCGCGGCGCACCGGTGCGGGTGTGCGGCAAGCGAGGTGGTACCGCGGCCGGTCCCTGACCAGGGGGCTGTCGTCCTCGTGCGAACGGACAGCAGACGACACGCACGAAAGGCCCGCCCCGACATGGCGTACCCCAAGGTCGACATGACCGCTCCCGCGAGCGAGAGCACCCACCCCGGCGCCGCCTTCGGTGTGCCCGCCAGCCCCCGCTTCCCCGAGATCGAGCAGGCCGTCCTGGACTACTGGCGCCAGGATGGGACCTTCACCGCTTCGGTCGAGGCTCGCGAGGCCGGCACCAACGGCGCCAACGAGTTCGTCTTCTACGACGGGCCGCCCTTCGCCAACGGGTTGCCGCACTACGGCCACCTGCTCACCGGCTACGTCAAGGACATCGTGCCGCGCTACCAGACGATGCGGGGGCGCAAGGTCGAGCGCCGCTTCGGGTGGGACACCCACGGGCTGCCCGCCGAGCTCGAGGCGATGAGCCAGCTCGGCATCAAGACCAAGGACGAGATCCTCGAGATCGGCATCGACGCCTTCAACGCCAAGTGCCGTGAGTCGGTGCTGAAGTACACCGACGAGTGGCAGGACTATGTCACCCGCCAGGCGCGGTGGGTCGACTTCGACAACGACTACAAGACGCTCAACCCCGACTACATGGAGTCGGTGATCTGGGCCTTCAAGACGCTCTACGACAAGGGCCTGGTCTATGAGGGCTTCCGCGTGCTGCCCTACTGCTGGAACGACCAGACGCCGCTGTCCAACCACGAGCTGCGCATGGACGACGACGTCTATCAGGTCCGCAAGGACCCGGCCGTCACGGTCGGCCTGCGGATCACCGACGGGGAGTATGCCGGGGCACACCTGCTGGTGTGGACGACCACCCCGTGGACCCTGCCGAGCCACCTGCTGGTCATGGTCGGCGAGGACATCGACTACGTGGTGGTCGAGTCCGAGGCGAGCGGCCGCCCGGAGCGCTACATCCTCGCGGAGGCGCGGCTGGCGGCATACGCCAACGATCTATGGCCGGGCAAGGACGAGACGGCCAAGGCGCTGCGCAAGGACCCGTCGAGCAAGATCCTCGCCCGGGTGACCGGCGCGGACCTGCTCGGGACGCGATACACCCCGCCGTTCTCGTACTACGAGGGCTGGGAGAACGCCTTCCGGGTCGTGCCGGCCGAGTTCGTCACGACGACCGACGGCACCGGGCTGGTGCACACCGCCGGCGCCTTCGGTGAGGACGACAAGGTCGTCACCGACCGTGAAGGTGTCGAGGCCGTCATGCCGGTGGGCCCGGACGGCAAGTTCACCCACCCGGTGGAGGCCTATGCCGGGATGCTCGTCTTCGACGCCAACGAGCCGATCATCGAGCACCTCAAGGCCCGCACCTATGTGGACGGCGTTGGGGGAGAAGCGGATCCGGGCCCGGTCACCGAGGGCACGGTGCTGCTGCGGCGCGAGGGCTACGACCACTCCTACCCGCACTGTTGGCGCTGCCGTCAGCCGCTGATCTACAAGGGCGTCTCGTCGTGGTTCGTCGAGGTGACGAAGTTCAAGGACCGGATGCTCGAGCTCAACGAGCAGATCACCTGGGTGCCCGAGCACGTCAAGCACGGCCAGTTCGGCAAGTGGCTGGAGAACGCCCGCGACTGGTCGATCTCGCGGAATCGCTTCTGGGGCAGTCCGATCCCGGTGTGGAAGTCGGACAACCCGGAGTACCCGCGCATCGACGTCTACGGCTCCTTCGAGGAGTTGGAGCGTGACTTCGGCGTCAAGGTCGAGGATCTGCACCGGCCCTTCATCGACACCCTGACCCGGCCCAACCCGGACGACCCGACGGGGCAGTCGACGATGCGCCGGGTCGAGGACGTCCTGGACGTGTGGTTCGACTCCGGCTCGATGTCCTTCGCGCAGGTGCACTATCCCTTCGAGAACGCGGAGTGGTTCGAGCACCACTTCCCGGGCGACTTCATCGTCGAATACATCGGTCAGACCCGCGGCTGGTTCTATACCCTGCACATCCTGGCGACCGCGCTCTTCGACCGGCCGGCCTTCTCCACCTGTGTCAGTCATGGCATCGTCCTCGGCTCCGACGGGGCGAAGATGAGCAAGTCGCTGCGCAACTACCCGGATGTCAGTGAGGTCTTCGACCGGGACGGCGCCGACGCGATGCGCTGGTTCCTCATGTCGAGCCCGATCCTGCGCGGCGGCAACCTGATCGTCACCGAGCAGGGCATCCGCGACGGGGTGCGCCAGGTGATGATCCCGCTGTGGAATGTCTGGTACTTCTTCACCCTCTATGCGAATGCCTTCGGCGCGAATCACGAGGGATACGAGGCGAAGTGGTCGACCGCGTCGACCGATCCGTTGGACCGCTACCTGCTGGCGAAGCTGCGCGAGTACGTCCAGACGATGCAGGACCAGCTCGATGTGTATGCCGTCGCCGACGCCTGTGAGACGACGCGCACCTTCCTCGACGTCCTGACCAACTGGTACATCCGCCGGTCGCGGGAACGCTTCTGGGACACCGGTGCCGGGGCCGAGGGTGGGTCCGGCACGGGTGGCTCCGGCGCGGGGGCGGCCGAGGCTGCCTTCGACACCCTCTACACCGCGCTGGAGGTCGTGTGTCGGGTGGCGGCGCCGCTGCTGCCGCTGACGACCGAGCAGATCTGGCGTGGGCTGACCGGGGGCCGGTCGGTGCACCTGACGGACTGGCCGGATGTCGAGGACCTGCCGGCTGATCACGAGCTCGTGGTCAACATGGACAAGGCCCGTGACATCTGCTCGGCCGCCTCGGGTCTGCGCAAGGCCGGTGGCCTGCGGGTGCGACTGCCGCTGCAGGACCTGACGGTCGTCACCGATCACGCGGCCGCGCTGCAGGACTTCGGTGCGATCATCGCCGACGAGGTCAACGTGCGGCAGGTCTCGCTGCTGGATGTCGAGCAAGCCCAGGCCAGCGACTTCGGCATCAGCCAGCGCCTGAGCGTCAATGCCCGCGCCGCGGGTCCGCGCCTGGGCAAGGAGGTGCAGCAGGCGATCAAGGGCAGCAAGTCCGGTGACTGGTCGGTCGCCGAGGACGGCACCGTGACCGCCGGTGGGTTGGCGCTCGTCGAGGGCGAATACACCCTCGAGACGGTCGTGGCGGAGGCCGAGGACGGC
The DNA here is from genome assembly GCA_021287075.1 of Micrococcales bacterium. Lineage (GTDB taxonomy): Bacteria > Actinomycetota > Actinomycetes > Actinomycetales > Dermatophilaceae > JAJTBD01. Next base: position 22,219 of record JAJTBD010000035.1, read on the forward strand.
GCGAGTCGGGCCACGGCGATGTTGCCGGCCGGTGGCGGTTTCATCGTCCTGGACACCACCGTCACGCCGGAGTTGGCGGCCGAGGGACTGGCCCGCGACGTGGTGCGGGCGGTGCAGCAGGCTCGCCGGGAGGCCGGGCTGGAGGTCTCCGACCGGATCAGCTTGACCGTCACCGGTGGCCAGGCGGTCTGGGAGGCGGTCATGGCTCACCAGAACCTCATCGTGGAGGAGACCCTGGCCAAGCAGTTCGGTGCGGCGCCGCAGCTGGACGCCTTGCCCGAGCGGGACGACGTCTCGACCGCGACCGTCGGGGACGGCGAGCCGATCCGCATCAAGGTGATGAAGCTGGCCTGACCCGGTCGTGCCGACTCCACCACTTTCGCCCAATTGGGCACGAACGCCCCGGGGCGAACGTGCCCAATTGGGCGAAATGTGCGGTGGGTGAGCGGCTGTCGGCGGCACGGCGGGCATCGGGGACAATGGTCGGCATGCCAGCTCCGAATGCAGCCCAGCGTGAGGCCGCACGCAATCTCGAGATCATGAAGCAGATGCGTGAGGTCGAGGAGGCCATCCTCGCGCGCGCCCCCGAGCACGACCTGGAGCCGAGCCTGGAGCGGATCCAGGCGGTGATGGAGCTCGCCGGCGACCCGCAGCGCGCCTATCCGGTGATCCACCTGACCGGCACCAACGGCAAGACGACGACCACCCGGGTGATCGACGCGATCCTCACCGAGCTGGGTCTGACGACCGGCCGATTCACCTCCCCGCACCTGCACACGATCCGTGAGCGGATCACCATCGGCGGCGAGCCGATCAGCGCCGAGCGTTTCCTCGCGGCATACCAGGACGTGTTGCCCTTCGTCGAGATGGTCGACGCCCGCTCGCAGGCCGAGGGCGGGCCGCGGATGACCTACTTCGAGGTCGTCGTCGCCGTGGGGTATGCCGCGTTTGCCGACGCCCCGGTGGATGTGGCGATCGTCGAGGTCGGCATGGGCGGCAGTTGGGACGCGACGAATGTCGCCGACGGTGTCGTCTCCGTCGTGACCCCCATCGGCCTGGATCACCAGCATTTCCTCGGTGACACGATCGAGGAGATCGCCTCCGAGAAGGCGGGGATCATCAAGGAGGGCGGCATCGCCGTCGTCGCGGTGCAGGACGAGGACGACGTGCTGGAGATCCTGTCCGAGCGCGCGGAGGAGGTCGGGGCCCGGGTCGCCTATGAGTCACGCGACTTCGGGATCCTGGGCCAGGACATTGCCGTCGGGGGCCAGCAGTTCTCGATGAAGAGCCTGGCGGGGGAGTATCACGACCTCTTCGTGCCGCTCTTCGGCGCGCACCAGGTGCAGAATGCGGTGACCGCGATCTGTGCGGTGGAGGCCTTCGTCGGCGGTGGCGAGCAGACCCTCGAGGGAGAGGTGCTGGCGGCCGGCCTGGCCAAGGCGACCTCGCCGGGGCGGCTGGAGATCGTGCGCCGCTCGCCCACGGTGGTCGTCGACGCGGCCCACAATCCGCACGGCATGCGGGCCCTCGCGACGGCGCTGCGGGAGTCGTTCACGTTCGTCAAACTGGTCGGTGTCGTGGCGATCCTCGGTGACAAGGATGCGGAGTCGATGCTGGGGATCCTCGAGCCGGTGCTCGACGAGGTCGTCATCAGTCGGACCACCTCGCCGCGGGCGATGCGGCCGCGCGACTTGGGGGAGATCGCCGAGGGGATCTTCGGCGCGCACCGGGTGACGGTGGTGGAGGATCTGCCGGACGCCTTGGACAAGGCGGCCGAGCTGGCCGACGACGGCGGTGCCGGTGGCGCGGTCCTGGCGACCGGGTCGGTCACGACCGCGGCCGAGGTGCGGATGTTGTTGGGGGTGACGGAGGCGTGAAGTACGTCATCCTCGCGATCCTGGTCTTTGTGCTGATCGCCATGATTTCGCGGGCCATGGCCGGGCGTCGTCAGGACACCGGAGCGGTGATCCCGGTGACGGAGCTGCCGCCGGCCGTGATCACCACGATTGATCACGCGCTGGACCAGGGCAAGCAGGTCTTGGCGATCAAGCTCTATCGCGACGCGACCAAGGCGCCGCTGGGCCAGGCCAAGGAAGCCATCGACGTGCATTCGTGGAAGAGGGAGGACCGGTGAGCCTGCCGATCTATGGCCGTCAGGGGAAGTTCACCTTCCGGATGTTGGCGGCGGTGCTGGTCGGGCAGTCGATCGTGATCTTCTTCGGCGCTCTGGTTGCTCGCGGGCTGGCGGCTGCCGGTGGTGACGAGGCGTCGGCGTCGCGGCTGCTGTGGGTTGGCTCGGGTCTGGCGGTGCTGGCGTTGGTGGGCGCGGGCCTGATGCGCTCGCCGCTGGGGATCACGGTGGGGTGGCTGGTGCAGGTGCTGACCTTGGCGTCGGCGTTCGTGGTCACGGACATGCTGTTCGCGGGGCTGATCTTCGGAGCGCTGTGGGTGTATTGCCTCCACAAGGGTCGCCAGATCGACCGGGACATGGCCGCGCGTGAGGCGGAGCTGGCACAGGGATAGCCTTGCCCCGTGACCGAACAGATCGAACGCTCTCTCGTCCTCGTCAAGCCCGACGGCTACCGCCGGGGCCTCACCGGTGAGGTTCTGCGCCGCATCGAGGCCAAGGGATACACCCTCGCGGCCCTCAACGTCCTGACCGCCACCTCCGAGATGTTGCACGCCCACTACGCCGAGCACGAGGGCAAGCCCTTCTACGAGCCGCTGTGTGAGTTCATGTCGTCCGGCCCGGTCACGGCTGTCGTGATCGAGGGCCAGGACTGCATCAAGGGCTTCCGCTCGCTGGCCGGCGCCACGAACCCGACCGAGGCCGCGCCCGGCAGCATCCGCGGCGACCTGGGCCGCGACTGGGGCACCTCGGTGCAGCAGAACATCGTCCACGGCTCCGACTCGCCCGAGTCCGCCGCCCGTGAGATCGCGATCTGGTTCCCGGGTCTCTGATCTCACCGACACGCACATCCGGTATGCCGCGGGGCCACGCCCCGCGGCATACCGCTGTTTGCGGACTCTCGAGGGGTGCGAGAGCCACATTCTGCGCGCTATGCATTGCCCCACGCGCCCGTCGGTCTGGGGCAGTAACAGGCTGCCCCGGGGTGCGGGTGAGTGTGGGGCAGTAACAGGCTGCCCCGGGGTGCGGGTGAGTGTGGGGCAGTAACAGGCT
>JAJTBD010000011.1 GCA_021287075.1 Micrococcales bacterium
CGGGGCGTTTGTGCCCAGTTGGGCGAAAGGGTGCGGGGCGTTTGTGCCCAGTTGGACGAAAGGGTGCGGGGCGTTTGTGCTCAGTTGGGCGAAAGGGTGCGGGGCGTTTGTGCCCAGTTGGGCGAAAGGGTGCGGGGGAGGGTGGCCGGTCCACGCCCTGTCATCGGTGACTGGGATTCGCCCGGTCATGACTAGGGTGGGGGCCATGAGCTCAGCGATGGTGACCCCGGCGGCGACGACGGTGCGCGTCCCCGCCAAGGTCAACCTCGAGCTGCTCGTGGGCCCGGCGCGCGCCGACGGCTTCCACTCCCTCTCGACCGTCTATCAGGCGGTCAGCCTCTTTGACGACGTCACGGTCGAGTCGGCCGACGACTGGTCGGTCGTGGTGCGCGGGGCGCAGGCATCCTTTGTGCCGGCCGATGCCACCAACCTCGCCCTCCGGGGGGCGCGGGCGCTGGCCGACGCGGCCGGCGTCCAGACCCCGGTCGCCATCACGATCGACAAGGAGATCCCGGTCGCGGGAGGCATGGCCGGTGGGTCCGCAGACGCGGCGGCCGCCCTCGTCGCGTGCGACCACCACTGGGGCCTGCGCACCCGGCGGGAGGAGCTGGAGGAGCTGGCCGCCGAGCTCGGCAGCGACGTCCCCTTCCTCATCGCCGGCGGCACCGCCATGGGTTCCGGCCGCGGCGAGCTGATCGCGCCCGTGCTGGCGCGTGGCGCCTTCAACTGGGTCTTCGCCCTCGCCCGTGAGGGCCTGTCGACCCCCTCGGTCTTCCGCGAGCTCGACCGGCTCCGCGGTGACGCAGAGGTCCTCGAGCCGGTCCCGAGCCCCGAGCTGATGAGCGCGCTCCGCTCGGGTGACGCGCACTCGCTGGCGGCGGTGCTGGCCAACGACCTCCAGGAGGCCGCCTTCTCGCTGCGACCCGAGCTGCGCGAATGCCTCGACGCCGGCATGGCCTTCGGGGCGCTCGGCGGCATCGTCTCCGGCTCCGGTCCGACCATCGCCTTCCTCGTCGCCGACAGGGAGGCCGCCCTCGACCTCGCCGTCTCGCTGACCGCATCCGGGGCCGCCGCCGACGTGCGCCGGGCGAGTGGTCCCGTGCAGGGTGCCCAGGTCGTCACCGGCCCGCGGGCGCTGGGCTGACCGGACCCGAGCAGCCATGGCCAATCTCATCTCTGTCGAGCGTGCGTCGCTCACCCTCGGCACCACCCAGGTCCTCGACGAGGTCTCCCTCGGTGTGGGCACCGGCGAGCGCATCGGCATCGTCGGCCGCAACGGCGGGGGCAAGACCACCCTGCTGCGGGTGCTGGCCGGCTCCCGCTCGGTCGACAGCGGCCGCGTCACCCGCGCGGGCAGCGCGAGCCTGGGGGTGCTCACCCAGACCGACACCCTCCACCCCGAGCACACCGTGCGGCAGGCCGTGCTGGGCGGTCTCGCCGAGCACGAGTGGGCGGGCAGCCCCCGCATCCGCGATGTCCTCACCGGGCTGCTGGGCGACACCGAGGCCTCAGCGGTCGGAGGGCTGGACGCCCCCGTCGGCCCGATGAGCGGTGGCGAGCGCCGCCGCATCGGCCTGGCCGCGCTGCTCGTGGCCGACCCCGACGTGCTCCTGCTCGACGAGCCGACCAACCACCTCGACGTCGAGGGCGTGGCCTGGCTCGCCGAGCACCTCGTGCGCCACCGCGCCCGGCCCGACAACGCGCTCGTCGTGATCACCCACGACCGCTGGTTCCTCGACGCCGTCGCCACCCACACCTGGGAGGTCCATGCGGGGGCGGTCGTGCCCTTCGAGGGCGGCTACGCGGCATACGTCCTGGCCAAGGCCGAGCGGGAGCGCATCGCCCAGGTCACCGCCGAGCGGCGAAACAACCTGCTGCGCAAGGAGCTTGCGTGGCTGCGACGTGGCGCGCCGGCCCGCACCAGCAAGCCCCGCTTCCGCATCGATGCCGCCAACGCGCTCATCGAGCACGAGCCGCCGCCGCGTGACGATGTCGAGCTGATGCGCTTCGCCACGACCCGCCTCGGCAAGGACGTCATCGACCTGCACGACGCCAGCGTGGCGCTCGGCGAGCGCGCGATCCTCGACCGCGTGACCTGGCTGCTCGCCCCCGGCGAGCGCATCGGCATCGTCGGCGTCAACGGCGCGGGCAAGTCGACCCTGCTGCGCGTCATCGCCGGCGAGCTGCCGCTCGACTCCGGCCGCCGCAAGGTCGGCACGACCGTGCGGGTCGGATATCTCAGCCAGGAGGTGCGCGAGCTCGAGCGGGAGCGCGAGTGGCGCGTCATCGAGGCCGTCGAGGAGGTGCGCAAGTTCACCATGCTCGGCGGCAAGGAGATCAGCGCCTCCCAGCTGGCCACCCGCCTTGGCTTCCCGGGTGCCCGCCAGCGCGCCCGCGTCGGCGACCTCTCCGGTGGCGAGCGGCGCCGCCTCCAGCTGCTGCGGCTGCTCATGGACGAGCCCAATGTGCTGCTGCTCGACGAGCCCACCAACGACCTCGACATCGAGACCCTCACCTCGCTCGAGGATGTCCTCGACGGGTGGGCCGGCACCCTGCTGGTCGTCAGCCACGACCGCTATCTGCTCGAGCGGATCACCGACCGGCAGATCGCGCTCATGGGTGACGGCAAGCTGCGCGACCTCCCCGGCGGCGTGGAGCAATATCTCACCCTCCGGCACGAGCTGCTCGCCTCGCGAGACTCCGCGCGCTCCGGCATCGCATCGGTCGCTGCCGCCGGGTCTGCTTCTGCCGCAACGCAGTCCACGCCCAATGCCGCGAGCCCGGCCGAGCAGCGCGAGGCCCGCAAGGTCATGCAGCGCGTCGAGAAGCAGCTCCAGCGGCTCAGCGAGCGGGAGGAGCGGCTGCACGCCCAGATGGCGGAGGCGGCGACCGACCACCAGCGCGTCCTGGAGCTCAACGGCCAGCTGCGCGACGTGGTGGACGAGCGCGAGGCCCTCGAGCTGGAGTGGCTCGAGGCGGCCGACATCGTCGGCTGAGAGCGCCCGTCCCACCCGTCGCTGTGGGACTGTGGAGGTATGCCGCTCCGCCGGGTCGCCAGCATCGTCGCCGTCCTGCTCATCGCCGCATGTGGGGGAGGCGGAGGTGACCAGGCCCCCTCACCCAGCAGCGCGAGCCCGTCGAGGACCTTCACCCCGCTGCCGACCAGGAGTGACAAGACGGTTGCGGAGCGGTGCGCGATCGAGGCGCCAGGGGACATCGTGACCTTCCCCGGGCCTGCGGCAGGGACCGAGCTGACCGGCGCGGTCTATGGCGAGGGTCCCAGGGCGGCGGTCTTCCTGCACCAGACCGGCAGGGCCGGCTTCTGCGGATGGGTGCCCTATGCGGTGTGGGCGGCACGCAACGGCGTGCGGGCCATCCTCGTCGACGTGTGCGGCTATGGTCGGGCCACCTGCACCCCAGAGGTCGCCGACGACCCGGTCGCGATGCTCACCATCCCCGTCCAGTGGGCGCGGGACAACGGCGCGACCTCGGTGACCGTCGTCGGTGCGTCGATGGGCGGCTCGCTGGCCCTGGGCGCCGGCCAGGCAGCCGGCGCCGACGCGGTCGTCGACATCTCGGGCCCGATCACATGGATGGGCGTGCCGGATGCCCCGGAGGCGGCCAAGGCCACGACTGTCCCGCTCCTTGCCATCACCAGCACCCAGGACACCGAGCCCAACGCGAGCCAGCTCAACGAGGCGATCACCGGATCGCCCTCTGCGACAAAGAGATTCGTGCAGCTGCCCGGATCCACCCATGGCTGGGCGATCCTCTCGGGCGGGGTCACCGTCGGCGGCAGGCCCACGGCGAGCGGCCAGCTCGTGCGCGACTGGATCGTCGGCAAGCGCACGACTGGCTGACGATCAGCCCTGGGCGAGGAACCCGGACACCCGGTCCTTGGGCCGGCCGATGATCGCGCGACCACCGCGGCGCAGGACCGGCCGCTGCATCAGGCGCGGGTGCTCGGCGAGCACGTCGGCGACCTGCTCGGGGGTGGCGACGTCGTCGTCGGTCAGGCCCATCTCGCGGAAATGGGGGTCGCGGCGGACGAGATCGGTTGCCGGGTCCTCGAGCTCGTCGATCAGCTCGAGCAGCTGCTCACGGGTGAGCGGCTCCCTGAGGTAGTGCACGACCTCCGCGTCGGAGCCGGCAGCCTCGACCGTCTCCAGGGCGGCGCGGCTGGTGGAGCACTTGGGGTTGTGGAGCAGGACGAGGTCGGACATGGCGTTCCCTTCGGGTGGGTCAGTGCTCGACCGGGGTCAGTGCTCGAGCGGGGAGAGCAGGCGGCGCAGCAGGCCTGCGAGGGCGGTCTGCTCGTCGTCGGGCAGGTCGGCCAGGAGCTCGCGCTCCCGGGCGAGGAGGTCGGCCATCGCGTTGTCGACGGCCGCGCGGCCCTCTGGCGTCAGGGTCACCAGCACGCCGCGCCGGTCGCTGGGGGAGGGGCTGCGCCCCACCAGGCCGCGGCCCTCCAGCCGGTCGACCCGGTTGGTCATCGTGCCGCTGGTCACGAGGGTCTCCTGGACCAGCTGGCCGGGGGAGAGCTGATAGGGGTCGCCGGCGCGGCGCAGGGCGGAGAGGACGTCGAACTCCCAGTTCTCGAGCCCATGCTCGGCGAAGGCCGAGGCGCGGTCGAGGTCAAGGCGGCGGGAGAGGCGGGAGACGCGGCTGAGGATGTGCAGCGGCCGGTGGTCGAGGTCGGGGCGCTCGCGCTGCCATGCCTCGACGATGCCGTCGACATCGTCCGGGTGCTCGGTCATGGGCAGACTCTACTCCCGTCAAGGTTCTCGATATCAAGTATCTTGACATCAAGATAAATTGGATGGGAGATTGGGGCCAGCCCACCGCCACTGCGGCACCGTCCTGCCACGTCACCGGCCATGCCGGGTCCGCAGTCGCCTCGCCGCCGACCCAGGAGGACCAGATGGCCAGCACCCGCTGGGAGCCCGCACAGTACGCCCGCTTCGCCGACCACCGCGGCCGCCCCTTCCACGACCTGCTCTCGCGGGTGGCCTCGCCCAGCCCGTCTCTGGTCGTCGACCTGGGCTGCGGCAACGGCCCGCTCACCCTCGGCCTCGCCGACCGCTGGCCGGGTGCGCGGATCGTCGGTGTGGACCACTCCAGTGAGATGCTCTCTGCCGCAAGGGAGCTCGACACGGAGGGTCGAGTGGAGTGGGTCGAGGCCGATCAGGCGGAGTGGGACCCGACCTCGCTGGGGGAGCGCCCCGACGTCATCGTCACCAACGCCGCGCTCCAGTGGGTGCCCGGCCACCTGCCCCTGCTGGCCGGGTTCGTCGACGCGCTGGCCGACGGCGGGTGGTTCGCGATGCAGGTGCCCGGCAACTTCCAGGCCCCCTCGCACCGGCTCATGCGCGAGGTCGCGGCAGCCCATCCCCGGGCCGCCGAGCTGTCGCCGGCCCTGGCCCGTGCCGACGCCGTGGCCGAGCCCGGCACCTACCTCCAGCTGCTGACCGCGGCCGGTGCGGGCGTCGATGTCTGGGAGACGACCTATGCGCAGGTCCTCGACCCCGCTGGCGAACAGGAGGACCCGGTGCTGGAGTGGGTCACCGGCACCGGACTGCGGCCCGTGCTCGAGCTGCTCACCGATGAGGCCGAGCGCGCGCAGTTCCTGGACGTCTACCGCGAGCGGCTGCGCGCGGCATACCCCCGGACGCCGGCAGGCGTCATCTTCCCCTTCCGGCGCATCTTCGCCGTCGCCCACAAGGCCGGCGCATGATCACCGGCCTCCACCACGTGCAGGTCAGCTGCCCCGCGGGCAGCGAGGAGGCCCTGCGCGGCTTCTATGGCGGGCTGCTCGGGCTGCCGGAGATCCCCAAGCCGCCGCTGCTCGCGGTCCGCGGCGGGGTGTGGTTCCGGGTGGGCGGGCAGGAGCTGCACTGCGGCGTGGAGGAGGGGTTCGCCCCCGCCCGCAAGGCGCACCCGGCCTTCCTCGTCGACGACCTCGACTCTCTCGCAGCCGAGCTCGCGGCGGCCGATAGCCCCGTGATCTGGGACGAGGGCACCATCCCCGGCGTCCGGCGCTTCCACACCACCGATCCCGTGGGCAACCGCGTCGAGCTCCAGCAGGCCTGAGCGGCCGGCAGAGTGGTCGGCTCCGGCCCATCGGTGGCAGGCGGATGACCACTCCTGGCGCACGCCTGGTGGTGGCGCGACCACTCCTGCGTGCCGTTGCGACGAGGCGACCACTCCTGCGCCGGGGCGACCGTATGCCGCGGGCTACCCTTGCGGGGCACGATCCCTCGGGGTCGTTCCCCGGTTGCTCTGCTGGCAGGGGCCGCCTGACTTTGAATCAGGACTAGCGACGTAGGTTCGATTCCTACCCGGGGAGCACGACGACAAGACCCCCGCTCTCGGGTCGGCGGTGCTCCCGCCCAGCGGGTGTGGTCGCGACAGCGCCACCGATGGCGCCCCGACGACCACTCTCGGGGCCAAGGTCCCCGGGGAGGTCAGGTCCGGGGGGCCAGCGGGCGGACGGTGAGGACCTGCGACATCGTGCCGATCGGGCCCGTCTCGTCGTGCAGCACGCTGCTGGTGACGCCGATCCCTCCCGGCCCGAAGGAGACCCGGGTGTCGAAGCCGACCCACTCGCCCTGCGGCTCGGCATACAGGTGCGCGGTGAGGTCGACATTGGGGAAGGCGACCTCGCGCGGGTCCTGGCGGACCGTCATGCCGTTGGCGATGTCAAAGAGCCTGGCCGCCTGGGCGAGCGGGCGGGCCTGCTCGCCGGCGACGAGCTCCACGGGGGAGCGGACCCAGAATGCCGCGTGGCCGGGCTCGACCTGTGCCCGCCGGACCTCGGCGGACTCGATGAAGCCGCCGGGCCAGACGGCCGAGGCATCCCACGGGGGCGTCTGCTCGGGGCCGGCGATGGTCGGCAGTGGCCGGGCGTGCAGGTGGGCGGTGTCGTCGGGCCGGAGCAGCCAGGCCCGCAGCAGCACGACATCGCGCCCCTCATAGGACAGTGCGGCCTCCACCAGCTCGATCGTCCGGCCGGGGCGCACCACCCGCGCCGAGGTGGTCATCTCGCCCACGGGGACGGTGCCGAGGATGTCATAGGAGAGGCGGCCGACGATGAGCCCGTCGTCGCGCCGGGCGTCGCGGTCGGTCTCGACCACATGGGCGAGCAGGCCCAGGGCGGGGGCGATGTGCTGCTCCTCGGTGTTCCACGCGCCGCTGACGTGTGGGGTGGCGCGGAAGGAGTCGGGTCCGGTGCGCTCGAAATATGCCTCGGCCATTGCCTCAGAGTAGGGCGAGACATCTGCCGCACGCGGGCCCGTCCGGGACGAGACAGGGGATGCGGACGATACGATGCGGATCGGGACAGGGAGGTCGTCGACCCGCCACGGCGAGCGCGCGGCATACCCCGCCCCACACCGAGACCCGACCCCAATGGGAGAACCAGACGTGACGAGCGCGCGCCCCGCAGCCGTGATCATCCTGGCCGCCGGAGAGGGCACGCGGATGAAGTCCGCGACCCCGAAGGTCCTGCATCGCATCGGGGGGCGCTCGCTCCTCGGACACGCGATCCACGCCGCGAGGGAGGCCCAGCCCGACCATGTCGCGGTGGTCGTGCGCCACCAGCGCGAGCGGGTCGTGGAGCACATCGGGCAGATCGACCCGCAGGCCACCATCGCCGACCAGGACGAGATCAAGGGCACCGGCCGCGCCGCCGAGTGCGCCCTGCTCGCCCTCCCCGAGGACCTCACCGGCACCGTGCTGGTCACCATGGGCGATGTGCCCCTGCTGGCCGGCTCGACCCTGACCGCCCTCGCCGAGGAGCACGCCAGCAGCGGCGCCGCCGTCACGGTCATCACCGCCACCCTCGAGGACCCCAGCGGCTATGGCCGCATCGTGCGCGACCCCGCCGGCGGGGTCGAGGGCATCGTCGAGCACAAGGACTGCACCCCCGAGCAGCTCGGGATCCACGAGATCAACTCGGGGATCTACGCCTTCGACGTGACGGTCCTGCGCGACGCCCTGGGGCGGGTCACCAGCGACAACGCCCAGGGGGAGAAATACCTCACCGACGTGCTCGGCCTCGCTCGTCAGGCCGGCCGTGACGTCGCCGCCCACCTCGTCGATGACCTCTGGCAGACCGAGGGTGTCAACGACCGGGTACAGCTCGCCCGGCTCGGCAAGGAGCTCAACCGGCGCCTGCTCGAGCAGCACATGCGCGCCGGCGTGAGCATCGTCGACCCCGACACCACCTGGGTCGACGCCGACGTCAGCATCGGCCAGGACACCACGATCCTGCCCGGCACCCAGCTCCTCGGGGCCACGAGCATCGGCGCCGGCGCCACCATCGGCCCCGACACCACCCTCACCGACACCGAGGTCGGCGACGGGGCCGAGGTCAAGCGCACCGAGTCCCTCCTCGCCGTCATCGGCGCCGGGGCCACGGTCGGCCCCTTCTCCTATCTGCGCCCCGGCACCGAGCTCGGCGCCAACGGCAAGATCGGCGGCTTCGTCGAGACCAAGAACGCCGTCATCGGCGAGGGCGCCAAGGTGCCCCACCTCACCTACTGCGGCGACGCCGAGATCGGCGAGGGCGCCAACATCGGCGCCGGCACGATCTTCGCCAACTACGACGGGGTCGCCAAGCACAAGACCCGCATCGGCAGGCACTCCTTCGTGGGCTCCAACAGCGTGCTCGTCGCACCGGTCGACGTGGCCGACGGTGCCTATGTGGGCGCGGGCTCGGCCCTCACCGGTGAGGTCGGGCCGGGTCAGATCGCGGTGGCCCGCGGCAACCAGCGCAACATCGACGGCTGGGTCGCGCGGCGGCGAGCCGGCACCAAGACCGCCGAGGCCGCGGAGGCAGCGGCGCGGCATACCCAGGAAAACACCACTGAAGGGCAGGACCAGGCGTGAGCGGCAAGCTCAAGAAGAAGGCCACCAAGAACCTCATGGTCTTCACCGGACGCAGTCACCCCGACCTGGCACACGAGGTCGCGGCGGAGCTCGGTGCCGAGGTGGTGCCGACCAGCGCCTACGACTTCGCCAACGGCGAGACCTATGTGCGCTATGAGGAGTCGGTGCGCGGCTCCGACGCCTTCGTCATCCAGAGCCACTGCGCCCCGATCAACAACGCGATCATGGAGCAGCTGATCATGGTCGACGCGCTCAAGCGCGCCTCGGCCAAGCGGATCAGCGTCGTGCTGCCCTTCTATGGCTATGCCCGGCAGGACAAGAAGCACCGTGGCCGCGAGCCGATCTCGGCCCGCCTCATGGCCGACCTGTTCAAGACCGCCGGCGCCGACCGGCTCATGGCCGTGGACCTGCACACCGACCAGATCCAGGGCTTCTTCGACGGCCCGGTCGACCACCTGATGGCCCGGCCGATCCTGGCCGACTATGTCGCCCAGAAGTATGGCGACCGCGACCTCGCCGTGGTCTCCCCGGACGCCGGGCGCATCAAGGTGGCCGAGCAGTGGAGCACCCGCCTCGGCGGCGCGCCCCTGGCCTTCATCCACAAGACCCGCGACATCAACCGGCCCAACGAGACCGTCGCCAACCGCGTCGTCGGCGAGGTCGAGGGCCGGGTCTGCATCCTGGTCGACGACATGATCGACACCGGTGGCACCATCGCCAAGGCCGCCGACGCGCTCAAGGCCGAGGGCGCCGCAGGCGTGGTCATCGCCGCGACCCACGCGATCCTGTCCGACCCGGCCGTCGAGCGCCTCACCGCCTGTGCCGCCGAGGAGGTCATCGTCACCAACACGCTGCCCATCTCCGAGGACAAGCACTTCGAGGGGCTCACGGTGCTGTCCATCGCCCCGCTCATCAGCGCGGCCATCCACGAGGTCTTCGAGGACGGCTCGGTCACCAGCCTCTTCGGCGGGCGCGCTTCCTGATCGCCTGCTGCGCCGACGGCCCGGCCCCTCAGGGGGTCGGGCCGTCGTCGTGTCCGCTCTGCCGGGCGCGGTATGCCGCGACGTTGGCCCGGTTGCCGCAGCCCTGGTCGCAGAAGCGCCGAGATCTGTTGCGGGAGAAGTCGATCACCGCTCCCGTGCAGTCGCTGCCGGCGCAGACCCGGAGCCGCTCGGCCTCGTCGAGCCGGATGAGGTCGCTGATGGCCAGGGCGATCTCGACCGCCATGGAGGCGGCCAGCGGTGCGCCGGGCCGGGTGGCGTGGAAGTGCCACCCGAAGTCGCCGTGGTTGACCAGCTCTGGGATCGCCTCGTGCTCGCGGAAGAGCCCGTTGACCTCCTCGGCGAGGGCCTCCACGGGCAATGGCCACAGCCGCTCCAGTCGCTCGCGGAAGGCATGCACCGCGGTCACGTCGGCGCGGCGGCGGGCGCGATAGGACCAGTCGTGCGCGGCGAGGAAGTCGTTGAGGGCCGCGACGGTCGGCAGCTCCTCGCTGCCGTCGACGGTATGCCGCGGTGAGCTGTTCACGAGGGCGGCGGCGGAGGCCAGCGTGGTCGTTGTGTCATGAGTGAAAGGCACATTGACTCCTTACTCCTCGAGGCCCTAACGTCATGACCATAACGCTTTTCGGTCATGACAGGAGTGTCTGGCCGTCGCCGGGAGGAGACGAGATGGCCCACGCTGGTGCCGACCTGCCCCAGGAGCGCGCCCGGACCGCGGCGGCTGCGGGGCATCCCGCGCTGGGTCTGTGGATGGCGCTGCTGTCCGCCTTCGTCTTCGCGAGTGCGGGCCCCTTCGGCAAGGCGCTGATGCAGTCCGGCTGGAGCCCGGGCGCCGTCGTCACGGGCCGGGTGGGGCTGGCCGCGCTCATCCTGCTGCCTGCGACCGTGCACGCGCTCCGCGGCGACCTCGCCCTGCTGCGGCGGGGGCTGCCGGTCATGGCGGCATACGGCGTGGTGGCGGTCGCCGGCTGCCAGCTCGCCTATATGACCGCCGTGCGCCACCTCTCCGTCGGGGTCGCCCTGCTCCTCGAATATCTCGCCCCGGTGCTGCTCGTGGGGTTTGCGTGGGCGCGCACGCGCCGGGCGCCGTCTGCGCTGACGGTCGGGGGAGTGGCGCTGTCGATGGCCGGGCTGGTGTGCGTGCTCGACCTGACCGGCGCGAAGGACGTCTCGGGCGTCGGCGTGCTCGCCGGTCTGGTTGCGGCGCTGTGCCTGTCGGTCTTCTTCCTGATCTCCGCCCACGACACCACCGGGCTGCCCCCGATCGCGCTGGCCGGTGGTGGCCTCATGGTCGGGGCGGTCGGCCTGGCCCTGTGTGGGCTGCTGCGCGTGGTCCCCATGGCCGCCTCCACGCGGGCCGTCCAGGTCGGCGCCCTGCACATCCCGTGGTGGCTGGCCCTCCTCGAGCTCGCCCTTCTCGCGGCGGCCCTCGCCTATGCGACGGGCATCATCGCCGCGCGCCTGCTCGGGTCGACCGTCGCCTCGTTCGTGGGGCTGACCGAGGTGCTCTTTGCCGTCCTCATCGCCTGGCTCGTGCTCGGTGAGGTCCCGGGCGTGCTCCAGGCCATCGGTGGTCTGCTCATGCTCGGCGGCGTGGCGGCCGTCCGCCTCGACGAGGCCCGACGCGGCGAGCCCGTCTCCAGCCTCGCGCCCGACGCCGACCTGCACGTCGCGTCCCCCGACCGCACGTGAGCCCGCGGGGGCACGATCGCCCCCGCGCGCACTTTCGCCCACGTGGGCACGATCGCCCCGTCTGCGGTTGCCGGCACGGTCGGCGGTGTCCGGGCCCCCGCGGGGGCAGGCGGTCAGTCCGCCGTCGCGCCAGCCGATCTCGTCTGCTGGAGGTGGCGCAGGGTCCACAGCACATCGGTGCCGATGAGCGAGGGGCCGAGTGTGCGTCGCTGACTCCAGCCGTCCCTCGCCAGGGCCGCGATGGGCCCGCCGCGCCGGCCGGGCGCGAGTGCCGACTGCGGGAAGACGGGCACGAGCACGTCGGGTCGGCTGCGCTGCGACGCGGCGTCGCCCGTCCCGGCCAGCCCGAGGCTGCGCAGGTAGCCATCGGTGAAATCGACGCCGGCCTGGTCGAGCGCGACGATCGAGTGCCACGGACGGACGTTGACGTCGATGACGGCCAGCTCGCCGTCGTCCATCATCTCGATGTTGGCCACGCCCCGGCCGCCGAGTGCGGCGATCGCCGCCCGGCCGACCTCGAGCAGGCGCTCGTCGCCCAGCGTGCGCACCGCCGGGGCCGGGCCCAGCGAGTCGCCGTCGGTGTCCGCACGCGCATACGCCGCCTCGTGGGTGATGCCCTCCGGGCCCCACGCCGCGCAGTAGCAGAGGGGCGTGCCGGGCATCAGCCGCTCGGCATAGACCTTGCCCGACGCGGACAGCTCGGCCGCCGCGGCGTTGGCCTCCTCCGGCGTCCTCGCCACCCGCACCCCGATGCCGCCCAGGCCGATCCGGGCCTTGACGATGCACGGGCTGAAGTCTGCGTCGTCGCCGACCGGGAGGGGGAGCTCCTCGGGCGTGCGGATGCCCTGCTCGCGCAGCACCCGGCCGGCCTCCCACTTGGCGGCCCAGCGCTGGCGCCAGCGGAGATGCTCGAGCAGGTCGGGGCGCAGGACGTCCTCGCCCGCCGCGATGACGGCATCGAGCTCCATCTCGGGGGAGATCACATCGACGATCGAGTCGCCCAGCCGCTCGAGCGTGGGCCGGAGCGCGTCGGCGGTGTAGGCCGGCACGATGACGTTGTCGTCGAACAGCAGGCGCCCGCGCAGCCGCACGATGGGCTGGTTGACGTCGCG
The DNA here is from genome assembly GCA_021287075.1 of Micrococcales bacterium. GTDB lineage: Bacteria > Actinomycetota > Actinomycetes > Actinomycetales > Dermatophilaceae > JAJTBD01. Next base: position 12,695 of record JAJTBD010000011.1, read on the forward strand.
CACGGCAACGACGCGCACGCCCGCCCGCCGCAGGCCGACTGCGAGCTGGTCGAAGGACTGGTAGAAGCCGCCATGGATGATCACGATCGTCGGTGGCACGGGGCGACTCTAGCCGACCGCCACGCTGGGGTGACATCTCGCATGACCTCGTGGGGCGACGGTCTGCGCTGCGTCATCCGGTGTACCCCCCACGGGCACCTGAACTCCGTTCAGGAAACCAGTCGAGAGGCCTCCGAATGCCGTGCACGGACCGGCCTCCGGATCCGGATTTCCCACCCGGTGAGGCTGTCCCCTAAACTTCTCGGGTTGCCTCGGCGAGGGACGCAGTGCGGCGAGGGAGGGCCATCCGGCCCGACCACACGACCCGCCTCGTCCGTGATCGACGCGGTGGACCTGACTGCCTGTCAGGGCGCCCGATCACCGTGCCGCGCCCCGCGTCGAGGCCCACCGCTTCACAACGCACCGACCACTTGAAAACGCCGCCGGCCTCCCCAGTGCCGACGGAGAGAGCACTGAGGAGAGCCATGTCCGAGGACCGCACCCATCTGACTGCCGAGCGCCGCAGCGAGTTCGGCAAGGGCGCCGCCCGCCGCATCCGCCGCGCGAGCAAGATCCCCGCCGTGATGTACGGCCACGGCTCCGAGCCGGTCCACATCACCCTCCCCGGCCACGAGACCATGCTGGCGCTGAAGAATGTCAACGCACTGCTGACGATCACCCTCGACGGCGAGGAGCAGCTGGCCCTGGCCAAGGACGTCCAGCGCGACCCGATCAAGCCCGTCATCGAGCACGTCGACCTCGTCATCGTCAAGAAGGGCGAGAAGGTCACCGTCGACGTCCCGGTGCACGTCGAGGGCGAGGCCGGTCCCGAGACCGTCGTCACCGTCGACTCCCAGACCCTCCAGCTCGAGGTCGAGGCCACCAACATCCCCGAGAGCCTCGTGGTCTCGGTCGAGGGCCTCGAGGCCGGCACCCAGATCGTGGCCGGTCAGGTCGAGCTGCCCGCCGGCGCGGCGCTGCTCGTCGACGAGGACACCCTCGTCGTCAACATTACCCAGCAGATCTCCGAGGAGGCCCTGGAGGCCGAGCTCGCCGAGGCCGAGGCCGAGGCCGGCATCGAGAAGGACGAGACCGACGAGGAGGCCGCCGAGGGCGACGAGGCCGCCGCCGAGGGCGAGTCCGAGGCCCCCGCCGAGGAGTCCGACTCCGAGTGACCCCTGGGGGTCGCCCCACACTCACGGGAGGTATGCCGCGGAGCCAGCTCCGCGGCATACCTTTTCCCTAGTCCGTGGTCCGGCAGGCCCACCGACACCCAAAACGGAGAGGAGCCCGGCGTGGGCGCTGACACCTGGCTCGTGGTGGGCCTGGGCAATCCCGGGCCCCGCTATGCCGGCAACCGGCACAACATCGGCGCGATGGTGGTGCAGGAGCTCGCCTCCCGCGCCGGCACCTCCCTGCGCTCCCACAAGGCCCGTGCGGCGGCCGCGCAGGTGCGACTGGGCACCCTCCCCGGCGGGGCGCTCGGGCCGGCCACGGTGCTGGCCTGGCCCAGCTGCTACATGAACGAGTCGGGCGGCCCCGTCTCCGCGCTGCTGAAGTTCTTCTCCGTCGACCCCGAGCACCTCGTCGTCGTCCACGACGAGCTCGACATCCCCGCCGGCGAGGTCCGGCTCAAGCGCGGCGGGGGCGAGGGCGGCCACAACGGCCTGCGCTCGATCTCCTCCTCGACCGGGACGCGTGACTACTACCGCGTGCGGGTCGGCATCGGGCGTCCGCCGGGCCGGATGGACGCCGCCGACTATGTCCTGCGCGACTTCTCGGCCACCGAGCGCAAGGAGCTCCCGATGACGATCTCCGCCGCCGCCGACGCGACCGAGGACCTGGTGCGCGGCGGGCTGCTGGAGGCGCAGCAGCGCTGGCACGCCCCGCGATCCTGACACCTGCGCAGTCTCGCCGAGCCGGGTGGCGCAGGGCGCCGTCTCCCGGTCCTGAGCACGGGCGTCGGGGGCCGGGGGAGGAGCGCCCACCTACCGTTCACCGCAGAGACGCCGTGCGGTTGCCCACCGGAGTTGCACTGATGGGTTTTGGCGGGTTTAATTGACGTTGTTGCGCCGCGCGTCAAATGGCTTTCGAGCTGGGGGGACACGAGCGCAGCACCTAGCTTCAGGGGGCTGGGGACGACCGCTTCGACAGAGATGTCCGAGCGCCGGTCCAGGAGTGGTTCGGGGGGATCCATCGCGATCCGGCCTTTGCCGATTCCGGGACCATTTTCTGTCCGTCTCGATGGACCTCCCAGGGGGTTGTGACCTAGATGTCCGAACTTATGGAGGCTTCTGCCTTCGACCGCACGCGCGCCCGGTCCGCCGGACCGGCGCCGGTGCCGACCAAGCTTGTTGGCGGCCCGCTGGCCGTGCGCCCGGTGCACTCGCCGACGCCCGGCTGGGCGACGCGATACCGGTGGGAGGCCGCCGCCGGCGACATCGCCGCGGTGCTCGTGGCGATGGCGATCGCGATCCTCATCCGCTTCCGTGACGGCATGCCCGACCTCCAGGTCCTCTGGGCGATGCCGGTGCTGCCCGTGATGTGGGTGCTCACCCTGTCCCTCGCCGGCGCCTACTCGCCGCGCTTCATCGGCCTCGGCTCCGACGAGTTCGTGCGGGTCGGCCGTGCCGCCGCGAGCATGTTCGCGGTCATCTCAGCCGTGGCCTTCGTGCTCAACTACGAGATCTCCCGGGTCTTCGTGCTGGTGGCGCTGCCGCTGTCACTGCTCGGCTCCCTCGTCTTCCGCCGCCTGCTGCGCGGCAGGCTGGCCCGCGCCCGAGTTGCCGGCCGCAGCCTCCAGCCCGCCATCGTGGTCGGCCACGGCCAGCAGGCCACCCACCTCGTCCGTGACCTCGGTGGGGCCCCGGCCGACACCGGCTTCTCGGTCGTCGGGGTCTGCGGCAGCGGGCTGCCCGCCGCCGTGGAGACCGAGCGCGGCCAGGTGCCCGTGCTGGGCGCCGCCTCAGACGTCGTCCGCCTCGTGCGCAGCACCGGGGCCGAGGTCGTCGTGGTGTGCAGCGACGCAGACCTGGCCGGTCACGCCCTGCGCCGGCTCAGCTGGGCCCTCGCCAAGGAGGGCGCAGAGCTGTTCATCGCGCCCGGCATCGCCGACGTCGCGGCCCCCCGGGTGGCCGTCCGCCCGCTCGGCTCCTTCTCGCTGCTGCACGTCGAGCGGCCCATCGTCGGCGGGGCCAAGCTGGTCATGTCCCGCGCCATGGACCTGCTGCTCGGCGGCATGATCACCTTCGCGGCGCTGCCGATCCTGGCCACGGTCGCGATGCTGGTCAAGCTCGAGGACGGCGGCCCCATCTTCTTCCGCCAGAAGCGCGTGGGCGTCGACGGGCACGAGTTCGAGATGCTCAAGTTCCGCAGCATGGTCGTCGACGCGGAGGCCCGGCTCAAGGAGCTGGAGTCGACCCAGTCCAATGTCGTGCTCTTCAAGCACAAGCAGGACCCGCGGATCACCCGCATCGGCCGCTTCACCCGCCGCTACTCCCTCGACGAGCTGCCCCAGCTCTTCAACGTCCTGCGCGGCGAGATGTCGCTGGTGGGCCCGCGCCCTCCGCTGCCGCGTGAGGTCGACCAGTACGAGCCCGACGCCATCGAGCGCATGCGCGTGCGCCCCGGCATGACCGGCCTGTGGCAGGTCAGCGGCCGCTCCGACCTGACCTGGGAGGAGTCGCTGCGGCTCGACCTGTGGTATGTCGACAACTGGTCGCCCATGCTCGACATCCAGATCCTGGCCCGCACCTTCTCGGCGGTCGTCGCCGGGCGCGGGGCCTACTGACCCGGTCCACCAGCTCTATGCCTCGGCCGTCGCGGAGATCTCCGCGACGGCCGTCGCGTTGAGCGCCCGCACCTGACCCCGCGGCGCGCCGGCGCAGCCGAGCACCGACACGACGCGCGAGGCGCCGGCCGCGAGGTGGAACCACGAGTCCGCCGGGCGGCCGTCCTCCAGATCAACGCTGAGGTATGCCGCGGTGCGCTCCGCGCTGATGGCCACCCCCCAGCCGTCCCCAGTCCGGACCGCCTCGGCACGCAGCCCGATGTCATCGGCCAGCTCGCGGTGCTGTGGCCCGAGGAGGACCACGCTCTCGGCGAGGACGCTGCCGTCGCCTGCCACCAGCCGCGCGGTGAGCGTGTCATAGGTCTGTGGCCCGAAGGCCCACGCGTGCGTGAGGTCGCGGAAGACCCCGACCATCTCGTCGACCGGCACCGAGAGGCACCCACGAGCGGCCACCTCGACGGCGCGCTCCTCGCGCACGTCCACCGCCCCCGTGGCCAGGAGGGTGGCCTCGACCTCGAGCGTGGCGGCCACGGCCTGCGGCCCGTCGTTGACGATGTGCGCGACCGGCCCATCGAGGCCCTCGTCGGTCACGAGGACCGCCAGCGGCGCGCAGGCGCGGCGCGCGGCATACCACCCGCTCTTGGGGAGCCCGGCCAGGTCGATCAGGCCCCAGCCGGAGCCGGGCGCGAGATCGCCGCCGGCCAGCACGATGGCGCCGGCGCAGACGGAGCCCGGGTGGCGCCACTCCGCCAGCGTGGACCCGATGACATGGGCGCTGGTCGCGCGGAGGATGTCGAGGGCCCGGTCGGGGTCGTGTCGCCAGGTCTGGGCCAGGTCCTCGTCGGCGACGAGCGGGCTGTAGTGGGCCAGGATGTCCTCGAAGTCCCAGTCCTGGGCTGCGGGATCCCGTGCGACGCCACGGCGCCATCTCGGGTCGTCGGCGGCTGGGGCGGCCCCGAAGGCGTCGCGGACGCCTGCCCGCTCGGGCGGGTTGGCGAAGGCCAGGCACTCGGCGGCGAAGCGCACCCGGGATCGCCGGGCGTCCTCGAGCGGGCGGCGATAGGCGCCGACGCCGAAGTAGTGGCTGATGCCGCGGGAGACCGCCGTCGGCAGCGGGCCGCCGCTGGGGGTGGAGGAGACGAAGGGCAACCCGGGCAGCACGCGGGCGCTGACCTCGCCGAGCACGTCAAGGGCGGGGACGTGGCGCCGCTCGGCCGGCATGCCCCACAGGGTGGGCTGCTGCTCGGTCTCGTTGCCCCCGCTGACGACGGCGAGGCTCGGGTGGGCGGCCAGCCGCGCGAGCTGCGTCTCGGCCTCGGCCGTGAGCCCGGCCAGCCACTGCTCCTCGTCCGGCGGGGCGAGGGTGTGCAGCATGCAGTCCTGCCAGACCAGCAGCCCCAGCTCGTCGCAGGCCTCCCAGAACCAGCCGGCCTGCCAGGTCAGCCAGCCCGGGACCCGCACGGTGTTCAGGCCCGCGTCGGCCCACAGCCGGAGCCGCGCGCGCACGGACTCGGGGGTGCCGGCCGGGTCGAGCGGGTCGGGCGGCGTCCAGGTCGCGCCGCGCGCAAAGAGGGGTATGCCGTTGACGGCCAGCGTGAAGCCGTCGCCGCTGCGGTCGGCCTCCACCGTGCGGAAGCCCACCCGCCGCTCGACCACGAGCCGCTCGCCGAGCGTGACCTGCACGTCGACCAGGTCGGGCCGGCCGTGGGTGTGCGGCCACCACAGCGGGGCGTCGGGGAGGGGGAGGACGAGCTCGGCCGGCTCGCCCGCGAGGAGCGCCTCCGCGGTCTGGCCGCCGGCCGTCACGCGGATGGTCGTGGGCTGGTCGGTCGTGGGTTGCGTCGTGGCCCAGTCGGCCGTGGGCTGGGCCATGGTGGTTCGGGCGGTCGTGGGTCGGGCTTCGGCACGGTTGCCCGCGGCGGTGACCCGGACACGGAGAGTCGGGCAGCCGTCGACGACATCAGCGGCCAGCAGCACCTCGGGCTGATCGGCCGAGGTCAGCCGCACCGGCAGCCACGGCCCCGCGGGTGCGACGCTCCCGGCCCAGGGGATCCGCCCGAGGCCACTGGTGCGGTGCCAGCGCATCGACTGGTCGGAGACGAGCAGGCTGCGCCAGGCGGCCCGCGGCCGCCGGGGGGTCTCCTCGAGGCGCAGCGCCCGGACCCGCAGCGCGAGGTGGTGCTGCCCGGGGGAGGTGTCGACCACGGCGTCAGCCGGCAGGAACATCGAGGTGCCAGAGACGGCGATCGCGTTGTCCCAGTAGCACTCCCACGCCGTGGCGACCCCGTCGAGGTGGAGTCGGGTGAGCGGTTGCCCGCTGCTGCCGTCGCACTGCGCGCTGAGCCACCACTCCTCGGCGTCGATGTCGATGCCGTCGGGGTGGTCGGGGGCGCGCAGGATCTCGCCGGCTGCCACCAGGGCCTGTGCCACCGTGCCGGCGCCGGTCATGGGCCAGTGCGCGGTGGCGCAGTCCGCGAGTCCGTCGGGACCCGCCAGGCTGCCCGGCGGCACACGCCACAGCGTCCAGCCGCGAAGCGTCGGTTCGCCGGGGACTGCGCTCATGCCAAGAACCTATCTGGGCCCGCTGCGGTTCAGTGCGGAGCGGGCCCGCTGCCGAGTCGGATGCGCAGCCGGCGGCTCAGGGCTGGGCGGCGGCCCAGGCGGCGACGGCGTCGACGCCCTCGCGCCAGGCGAGGCCAGCTGGCTCGAGGGCGCCAGCCACATCCCCGCGCCGGCCGCGGCTGATGCGCGCCATCACGAACTGCGCGGCCTTGGCCGACTCGGCGGCCGCCTCCAGACGCGCGGCGGCCTCGTCGAGCTCACCCCGTCCGAGCCAGGCGGCGAAGCGCCCGGCGATCTGCGCACACGCGCCGAACTGCCGGGTGGTGACGAAGGCCAGGTCGTGGAAGCGCTCCGGGTCGCCCTCCGCGAGTCGGGGCAGCTCGGCGGCGAGGAAGGCCGACATCTGCGCCACCTGGTCCCCGCCGGGCCGCAGCGCCAGGCCCGTGCGCAGCTCGGCCAGCCCCGCGGCATACGCATCGGTGGCCGGCTCGGCGACAAGGCGCACCAGCTCGACATAGGGCAGCGGGACCATCGTGACGGCCGGGTCGGCGCTGAGCACGCCGTCGAAGTCCTCGCCCTCGAGCGAGTAGAGCCCGGCGTTGTGCACATAGGTCATCGTGCGGGCACCAGGATCACACGACAGCGGGGTGATGCTCGTCTTGACGTGATCGGCGCGATAGCTCGTGCCGGCCGTGTCGGGCAGCCACCAGGCGTCGGTCTCGAAGGAGACCAGGCGCCCGGCGGCAAGGTGGTCGACGACGTGCTCGACGAGCGGCCGCCACGGGGTCATCTCGACGACGTCGAGCCCGGCCACCCGGCGCAGCTGCGTCAGGTCGGGCTTGAGCGTCAGCCAGGCATCACCGAGGAAGCCCGCCGCGAAGGCGCCGGCACCGAGCGGCTCGGCGGGCAGGCCCAGCCGGTGGACGAGCTCGATCCACAGGTCGAGCGCGCAGTTGGTCTCGGGCCAGGGGGCGCTCTCGCCGTGGAAGGTGTGGGCCTCCCGCGGCGTCAGCGCCACCTCGATCCGCTCGCGCAGGTCCCTCGTCGCCGGCTCGTTCACCACTGCCTCCGTCACAGCCCCAGCCGCTTGCGCACCTCGGCCGGCCACTCGCTGGTGGCCATGCCGTGACGGGCGAGCAGGGCGATCGTGGTGCGCTCCAGGCCGATCCCGGCGCAGCTGGTGTGGGCCGGCGAGCCGTCGGTCAGGGTGATGCCGAAGTTCTCGCCGAAATGGCTGCGGTGCGCATTGCCGGACGCGATGGCGGTCGGGCTCTCGCCCGCCACGAGCGAGAGCACCTCGAACTTGAGGGCCTCCTCGCGCTGGCCGCTGGCGAGCATCCGGCCCGCGCGCCCGAAGAAGGGATCGTTGGCGACGTCGACCTCGACCTCGAGGCCGAGGCCCCGGAGCAGGTCGACGAGCTTGCCCAGCCACAGCTCACGGTGCTCGATGGCACCGTCGGGCTCCCCGGCATACACCTGCTCGTGCATGCGGAAGGTGACCATCCGCAGCGGGTCCTCCTCGGACTCGTGACGGAAGCAGTGCGCCATCAGGTCGAAGCGGCGCGGCTGCGGCAGGCCGCCCGCGAGCATCGGATAGAGCGGGTGACAGCCGGCCGGGACCATCATCAGCTCGGAGGGGTGGAGGTGCTCGTGCCACTCGCCGCCGGCGACCTGGGTCGCGACCATCGCGCGGTGGTCCTTGTCGGTGCCCGAGAAGACGTGCAGCGCACCCGCCAGCTGCGGGAAGGACTCCAGGTAGTCGGTCTTGAGCCAGGACCCGACGGGCACGACCGGCGGGAACTGGACGACCTCGGCCGGCTGCTCCCGCAGACCCCGGAAGGCCTGCGAGACACCGGTGAGGATCGCCTCGAACTCACCGCTGCGGCCATAGACGCCCGGCACGCCGGACGGGATCTGGTGGCCGGCCTCGACGAGCCGCGTCGCCAGCTCCGCACGGGTGGGCGTCATGGTGTCCGGCTCCTGCGGACCAGCTCCATGCTGGCGCTGTTGAGCAGGATGCGGTCGTTGTTGACCATCACCTCGGCCCCGTGCGCGTCGCGCAGCAGCCGGCTCATGCTGTAGGGGGTGTTGTTGCGGTAGCCGGCGATGCCGAGGATCAGCATCGCCCGGTTGACGACGTCGACGACCGCGGTGGAGGAGGCGATCTTGAGGCCGTTCATGGCCAGGGCGAAGCCCATCCTCTCCAGCTCGTCGCTGCCGGGCTCGATGGAGTCGAACTCCTCGGCGGCCTGGTGCACGCGGGCGGCGAAGCTGTCGACCGCGATGTTGAGCTCGGCGAGCCGGCTGGCCGAGGGCGGGGTCACGCCTGGGGTGCGGCGGGCGGCATGCTGCACGAAGGTGCGGCATTTCTCGGCGGCTGTGAGCGCCAGCCCGAGCCAGACCGAGGACCACAGGATGTGCGAGGCGGGCAGCATCGTGTGGGCCGAGATCGTGGCGAAGGGCACCGGCAGGATGGCGTCCTGGCTGGCGTGCACGGTGGCGATGAAGCCGGGGGAGCAGGTGCCCCGGAAGCCCATCGTGTCCCAGTCGTTGGTGGGCTCGAGGGTGAGGGTGTCCTTCTCGGCGAAGACGAGGACCTGATCGTTGGCGGCCGCCTCGGGATTGGCCCGCGCGGTGAGCAGCAGCAGATCGGCGTAGTCGCCGTAGGAGATCACCGGAGCGTTCTTGACAAGGGTGAAGCTGCCGTCCTCGGCCGGCTCGACCGCGCAGGTGGAGCTGCGGGTGTCACCACCGGTGCTGATCTCGGTGGTGGCGGACGCCACCAGCAGCTGCCCCTCGGCGATGCGGCGGCAGCGCTCGCGGAAGGCGTCGGTGTCGCCGTGGCGGACCAGACCGGCGATCTGGTTGTGGTGCATCGCGAAGATCATGCCGGTGCTGCCGCACCCGCCCGCGATGACCTCGCAGACGGCCCCGACCTCGCGGATGGTGCGGCCCTCGCCGCCCAGCTCGGTCGGGATGAGCAGCCCGAGGAGGCGCTGCTCGCGGACCGCGTCCATCGCCTCCTGCGGGAAGCGTCCCTCAGTGTCGACGGAGGAGGCGTGCTCGGCGGCGCCGGCGGCGACGGCCTTGGCGCGCTGGATCAGCTCAGGGTCGATGCGCATCACTGGGCCAGCCCCTCGACGGCCTCGCGGATCGCGCTCACCGAGGCAAAGGTCTGCCGACGCAGCAGCTCCTCGGGGAACTCGATGTCGAAGGCGTCCTCCAGCGCCAGCATCACATTCACGCTGGCGTGCGAGGTCATCCCCGCAGCATAGAGGTCGTCGTCGGCGCCGATGGTGGTGGCGTCGACGCCGAGCTTGGCGTGCTGGGAGAGCACGTCGCGGATCGTCTCCTCCGAGGTCATGTGAGTCCTTCCAGGGTTGGGGTGTGCGAGGTCGATGGGGTCGCGGTGGCCAGGGCGACCGCCACGGCGATGGGGCCGGTGCGGGCCCAGCTGAGGCTGATGTCGGTGATCTGCCGTCGGGCGCCGAGGTCGGCGGCCCGGCCGTGCAGGCGCACCGTCGGCGGGGTGTGGTCGGCGTGGACCTCGATGTCGGTCCACGGCAGCGGGGTGGCCGGCGGCCAGGCGAGCGCCTTGGCCACTGCCTCCTTGGCGGCAAAGAGCTCCGCGAGGCCGGCGGCGCCCGCACCCTGACGGGCCTCGGCCGCGGTGAAGACCCGGGCGAGGTAGCGGTCGCCGAAGCGCCCCACGCTCTGGGCGATGTCGTCGGCGGAGGCGACGTCGGTGCCGACGCCGATGACGCGCGTGCCCTGCATCGCCCTGCTCCCCCTTCCGCCGGGTCGGTGTCGCCGGCGTGCCCCTGTCGGAAGTGCATGGACCCCCCATGCGCTCTCCGTGTAGGTGATTCTAGTGCCTCCCGGTGTGTCCGGAGGTACCCCAACTGCGCATTACCCTTGCTGGTGATGCCCACGCTCTCTGCCCTCGTCAGCCGCGTGCGCGGCATACCCGCTGTCGACGCCGCCCTCCAGACGCTGGGGTCCGGCGCACCCGAGGTCGACCTCAGCGCCGCTGCGGGCGCCCGCGCGCCGCTCGTGGCCGCCGTCGGCGAGGGCGGGCGCCGCCCGGTGCTGGCGATCACCGCGACCGGGCGAGAGACCGAGGACCTCGTCAGCGCCCTCCGCTGCCTGGTCGACCCGGCCACGGTCGCCGAGTTCCCGTCGTGGGAGACCCTCCCGCACGAGCGGCTCAGCCCCCGCAGCGACACCGTCGGCAAGCGGCTGGCCGTGCTCCGGCGGCTGGCCCACCCCGACCCCGATGACCCCGAATACGGCCCGCTCGACATCGTCGTCGCCCCCGTCCGCGCCGTGCTCCAGCCGATCGCGGCCGGTCTTGGCGAGCTGCGCCCAGTGGCGCTGCGGGCCGGCGACGAGGCGCCGATGGAGCAGGTCGTCGCCGATCTGGCCGCGGCGGCATACGCCCGCACCGACCTGGTCGAGCGCCGCGGTGAGTTCGCCGTGCGCGGCGGCATCCTCGACGTCTTCCCGCCCACAGAGGACCACCCGGTGCGCGTCGAGTTCTGGGGCGACACGGTCGAGGAGGTGCGGTGGTTCAAGGTCGCCGACCAGCGCAGCCTCGAGGTCGCCGAGCACGGTCTGTGGGCCCCGCCCTGCCGTGAGGTCCTGCTCACCGACGCCGTCCGGCAGCGGGCCGCCGATCTCGCCGACCGGCTGCCCGGCGCGGCCGACCTGCTCCACAAGCTTGCGGCCGGCATCGCCGTGGAGGGCATGGAGTCGCTCGCCCCCGCGCTCGTCGACGGCATGGAGTCGCTGCTGGACACGCTGCGGCCGGGCACCGCCCTGGTCGTCTGCGATCCCGAGCGCGTGCGCACCCGCTCCCATGATCTGGTGGCCACCAGCCAGGAGTTCCTCGAGGCGGGCTGGGCCAATGCCGCCTCGGGCAACTCGGTCCCGATCGACCTCCAGGGCATCCTCGGCAGCGCGTCCTTCTGGACCCTCGCCCAGCTGCGCGAGCATGCCCGCGACATCGACCTGCCGTGGGTGGACGTGACCCCCTTTGCCGTCGATCTGGAGACCGTCGACGACACGGTGTTCGGCACGGGCATCGAGGAGGCCCCGCGCTACCGCGGCAGCACCGCCGACGCGGTCGCCGACGTGCAGCGCTGGGCGGCCGACGGATGGACCGTGGCCGTGGTCACCGACGGCCCGGGCCTGGCCAAGCGCGTGAGCGAGGTGCTCTCCGGTGAGGGCGTCGCGGCCCGCGTCACCGGCGATCTCGACGGCCTTGCGCCCGGAGTCGTCGACGTCACCACTGGCTCCCTGAGTGCCGGATTCCTCTGTCCTGCACAGCATCTCGCCGTCCTGTCCGAGTCAGACCTCACCGGCCAGCCGGGGCAGGCCGGCTCCACCCGTGACATGCGGCGTATGCCGTCTCGGCGCCGCAACCAGGTCGACCCCCTCCAGCTGCGGCCGGGTGATTTCGTGGTCCACGAGCAGCATGGCGTGGGCGCCTTCGTGGAGCTGATGCAGCGGACGATCGGCGGGGCCACCCGCGAGTACCTCGTCATCGAGTACGCGCCGTCCAAGCGCGGCCAGCCGGGCGACCGGCTCTTCGTGCCGACCGACCAGCTCGACCAGGTCACCCGCTATGTCGGCGGGGAGCAGCCGGCGCTCAACAAGATGGGCGGCAGCGACTGGCACAAGACCAAGACCAAGGCGCGCCGCCATGTGCGACAGATCGCGGCCGAGCTGATCCAGCTCTACAGCGCGCGGCAGGCCACCAAGGGCCACGCCTTCGGCCCCGACACCCCGTGGCAGCGGGAGCTCGAGGACGCCTTCGCCTATGTCGAGACCCCCGACCAGCTCTCGTCCATCGACGAGGTCAAGGCCGACATGGAGAAGGAGGTCCCGATGGACCGCCTGATCTGTGGCGATGTCGGCTATGGCAAGACCGAGATCGCGGTGCGGGCCGCCTTCAAGGCGATCCAGGACGGCCGGCAGGTCGCGATCCTGGTGCCCACGACGCTGCTCGTGCAGCAGCACTACCAGACCTTCTCCGAGCGCTACGCGCAGTTCCCCGTGGTGGTCAAGGCCCTCTCGCGCTTCCAGAGCGCCAAGGAGTCCAAGGAGGTCCTCGAGGGGGTCTCCGACGGCTCCGTCGACCTCGTGATCGGCACCCACCGGCTGCTCTCGGGCGAGGTCCGCTTCAAGAACCTCGGGCTGGTCGTCATCGACGAGGAGCAGCGCTTCGGCGTCGAGCACAAGGAGCAGCTCAAGCAGATGCGCACGGCCGTGGACGTCCTCGCGATGTCGGCCACGCCGATCCCGCGCACCCTCGAGATGGCCGTGACCGGGATCCGCGAGATGTCCACTCTTGCAACGCCGCCCGAGGAGCGCCATCCCGTCCTGACCTATGTCGGGGCCTATGACGAGAAGCAGATCACCGCGGCCATCCGCCGGGAGCTGCTGCGCGAGGGGCAGGTCTTCCTCGTGCACAACAAGGTCGCCACCATCGAGAAGGCCGCGGCGCGCATCCGTGAGCTCGTGCCCGAGGCCCGGGTCGCCACCGCCCACGGCAAGATGGGCGAGCAGCGGCTCGAGCAGGTCGTGGTCGACTTCTGGGAGCGGCGCTTCGACGTGCTGGTCTGCACCACGATCGTCGAGACAGGGCTCGACATCTCCAACGCCAACACCCTCATCGTCGAGCGCGCCGACATGCTCGGCCTCAGCCAGCTCCATCAGCTGCGCGGCCGCGTCGGTCGTGGCCGGGAGCGGGCCTACTCCTACTTCCTCTATCCCCCGGAGAAGCCGCTGACGGAGACGGCCCATGACCGGCTCCAGACGATCGCGAGCCATGCCGACCTGGGCGCCGGGATGCAGGTCGCGATGAAGGACCTCGAGATCCGCGGTGCCGGCAACCTCCTCGGCGGCGAGCAGTCCGGACACATCGCCGGCGTCGGGTTCGACCTCTATGTGCGCCTCGTCGGGGAGGCCGTCGCGGCATTCCGAGGGGATGAGCAGAGCGGCCCGACCGAGATCAAGATCGACCTGCCGGTCGACGGGCACCTGCCGCACGACTACGTGCCGGGGGAGCGGCTCCGACTGGAGGCCTACAAGAAGCTCGCGTCCGTCGAGGACGAGGCCCAGCTCGCCGAGATCGTCGAGGAGATCATCGACCGCTACGGTCCGCTCCCGCCCCCCGTCGAGAACCTCGTCGAGGTGGCCCGGCTGCGCACCGTGGCGCGAGCCGCCGGCATCGGCGACATCTCGGTGCAGGGCCGGCACGTGCGTTTCGGGCCGGTCACCCTGCGCGAGTCCCAGCAGATGCGCCTCCAGCGGGTCTACAAGGGCTCGCTGGTCAAGGAGGCCCTGCACACGATCCTGGTGCCCATGCCGATCACCGCACCCGTCGGGGGCCGCCCGCTGCGCGACGGGGCTATCCTCGACTGGGCGCGGCAGCTGATCACGACGGTGCTGGAGCCGGCGTGACGGGGGATGCCAGCCGCGAGTGTGCCGACGTGATCCGCAGTCGATGACCGATGAGCATGGGGGAGAGATGAGCAGCGCCCGACCGATCCGCGTCGTGCACCTGACGGGGGGAGAGCTGGGGGGAGCAGAGAAGCAGCTGCTCACCCTGCTGCGTGCCTCGGCTGACCGCACCGAGGCCGAGCAGGCCGCAGGAGGAAGGCCGGTGGAGCACCGGGCCGTCGTCATCCGCAGCGGGCCGCTGGCCGAGGAGTTCGCCCGGGTCGTCCCGACCGTGGTCGTCGACAAGTCCGGGCCGATCGACCCGGGTTTCGTGCGGGACCTGCGCCATGCCCTCAGCACGGCACGGCCCGATGTCGTGCAGACCTGGGCCCCCACCCCCAACCTCTGGGGCCCGCTCGTGGGGGCGATGGTCCGCCCCCGCCCGGCCATCGTGATGGCCGAGGTGGGCCTGGACGAGTGGAAGGGCCGGGTGTTGAAGGCAGCCGACAAGGTCTGCTACGGCCTCAGCGACGCGGTGGTGGGCAATGTCGCCGAGGTGACCCGCACCGCCGTCCGCCGCGGGGCCGACCCGGGGCGCACGGACACCGTGCTCATGGGAGTCGAGGCCGGGCCGCGCCCGGAGCGCTCGCCCGAGCCCGGTCACGTGCTGGCCATGGGACGCATCGATTACCGCAAGGGGCACCGCGACCTGCTCGAGGTGTGGCGGTCGGTGGCCGCGCAGCGCCCCGAGGCGCGGCTGACCATCGCCGGTCCGGCAGTGGCGCCCGAGGAGCGGGAGCTGGAGCGGGAGCTGCGCGAGATCGTCGCCGCCGACCCGGTGCTCGGCGCCTCGGTGCAGTTCGTGGGCCGGGTCGACCCGGCCGACTGGCTGCCGCGGGCGGCGGTCCTGGTGATCAGCTCGGTCAGCGAAGGCCTGCCCAATGTGCTGATGGAGGCGTATGCCGCGGCCGTGCCCGTCGTGGCCACCAGCGTCGGGGGCATCCCGGATGTCCTCGTCGACGGCGAGTCCGGGTGGCTCGTGCCACCCGCGCAGCCGGACCTCCTTGCGGAGGCCCTCGTGGACGCACTGTCGGACCCCGCGGAGGCGGAGCGCCGCGGCTGGGCCGGGCGGGCGGTGGTCGAGCCCCTCACCTTCGCCCACAGTCTCGACAACTGGGAGCGCATCTACCGGCGCGTGGCCACGGAGCGTGGACGATGAGCCGGCCGCTGGTGTCAGTGGTCATCCCCGCCTACAACTGCGCCGCCACTCTCGGCGGCGCCCTGACCGGCGCGCTGACCCAGACCTATCCCCACATCGAGGTCGTCGTCGTCAACGACGGCTCCACCGACGAGACCTCGGCGATCGCCCACGCGACGCCGGGCGTGCGGGTCATCGACATCCCCAACGGTGGCGTCTCGGCCGCCCGCAACCGCGGCGTCGCCGAGGCGTCCGGCGAGTTCATCGCGGTCTGCGACTCCGACGACGTCCTGCTGCCGTCACACGTCGAGGCGGCCATGGCCCTGCTCGAGGGTGCTCCGGCGACGCGGGCAGCGGTGTCCTGCAACGCTTTTGTCCTCGGGCCAGACGGCATCGACCGCCGCCGCACCCTCATGCAGGCCAAGGACCCCAGGCCCGAGGACCAGCGCTATGCGATGTTGCAGTCGCACTGGACCTCCTATCTGAGCGTGGCGCCGCGTGCCTTCTTCGCCGATGACATCGGCTATGACTCCACCCTGCGTCGGTCCGAGGACTGGGAGCTGTGGATCCGGCGCCTCTTCCAGGGGTGGGTCGTGGTCCGCCAGGCCACGCCGACGGCGCTCTACCGCGTCACCGCCGGATCGCTCAGCTCCGACCGCGGGCTGATGACGGACTCCGAGGACGAGGTGATGCGTAGGGTGGTCCAGGACTACCAGGGCCGTCTCACCCCGCGGGAGGCCGCCTACCTCGAGCGGCGGCTCGCCCTGGGCTCACCACTGGGCCTGGCCGCCGAGGCCGATGCCGCTCTCGCCCGCGGCGACGCCGAGACCGCGCGGCGTCGGATGTCCGAGGCCGCCGAGCTCGTGCCCCGCGAGACCAAGGTGGTCGCCAAGGCCAGGATCCTCCGCGCCCCCGGCGGCGCCGCGGCGCTGCGCTGGGTCGACCGCCGGCGGCATACGCCCTCCTAGGGGCAGTAGGCCCCGCCGTCGGCGAGGTCGGCACGCAGACCGGCGGCCGTCGCCGGGCCGAATCCCGGCTCCAGGTGGGGCGGACGGGCGAAGGTGTGGGCCTGCTCCCGAGCCGCCTCGCGCCGGCCGATGAAGTCGGTCAGCGTGGCGACCACCGACGCGGGATTGCCGACGGCCACGTGCCCCGACGGCACATCCCTGGTGACCACGGACCCGGCCCCGATGATGACGTCGTCGCCGATGGTGACGCCCGGCAGCACGATCACACCCGCTCCGAGGAAGACCCGCGAGCCGATCCGGATCGGCGCGATCCGGGTCAGCCCCGTGTGCACCTTGGTGCTGGCGTCATGCGCGATCAGGCTCACCCGGGGAGCGAGGGTGACGTCGTCACCGAGCTCGATCAGATAGGCGAAGTCCTCGTCGATGATCGCCCCCGGGCCCAGGTGGAGGTCGCGGCCGTGGACCATGCCGAGGCGACGCAGATCCTCCGCGGTCCGTCGCCCGATGAACCGGTTGCGTAGTGCTGTCGCGAGCGTTCGCGCGCCCATGCCTGTGCCTCTCATGCCTGTCGATGTCCCCCCGGGCGGCCGCGTGGCCGGTCCTCAGGATGCCACTCCCGCGCAGGTGAACGCCCCAGGGCCCGAGCCCGCCGGCGCCCACGCCGCGGGCTATTGTGGCCACAGGGGGTCCGCGGAAGACCGGTTGCCCCCGTCGTGGACAGGGGGAGGCGCCTGATGCCGCAGGCACGAGGCGGGACGGCGATCCGGCGCGAGCAGACCTGGCTGGTCGATCAGGAGCGGTCGCTGCTCGCACACGTCCACCTCCCGGCCGACGGGCGCGCGCGTGGCGCCGTGGTCATCGCCGACAGCTTCGGCCGCGACCGCATCGTCGCGGTGCGGGCGATGGCGGCGCTGGCCGACACACTTGCGCAGTCAGGGCTCGTCGCCGTCCGGTTCGACTGGAGCGGCACTGCCAACAGCGGTCCACGCCCGAGCGGGAGCGCCCCTGCCGCGGCCTGTGTGGCAGACCTCGACCTCGTCCTCGATCTCGTCCGCGACACCCTTGGGCAGGAGGCTGTCACGCTCGTCGGGCACCGCATGGGCGTGCTGCTGGCCGCCGAGTGGGCCCACTCCCGTCCAGAGGGCGACGAGACGCTCGTCCTGTGGGATCCGCCGCGGTCCGGCCGCAGCTGGCTGCGGGCGTTCGCCGCGGTCCATCGGATGAGCCACGAGGCCGGCATGCGAGGGGTGCACGTCCCGCCGGCAGCGGGTGCGACCGAGACCCCAGGACGGCTGTTCACCAAGGAGGAGTCCCAGGACTTCGGCAGGCTCACGCCGACGGTGCCCGCGACGGCAGCCGACCGCACCCACTTCCTGGTCCGCGACGGCGATGCCCCGCCCGCCACGCCCGAGGGGCAGCCGACCGCGCACTGCCACACGATCCACGGGCAGGAGTCCTTCGTCGACCAGCCGTCGGCGCTGGCGCGCGTGCCCCGAGATGTCATCGCACTGATCCAGAACCTCTGTGCCACAGGGCAGTTGGTCACGCTCCCGCAGTGGGAGCCCACCCTGGAGGCGGTCGTCGGCACCGTCCGGGTGCGCGGCACAGACCATCCCCTCCGAGAGCGCATCGTGCGCCTCGAGGGCTGCCACGGGATCGTGACCGACGCCATCGGCACCAGCCGGCTCTCCCAGGTCCTCTTCGCGGGGGGCTGCGAGCCCCTCGAGGGGCCCACCGGCCTGTGGGTGAGTCTGGCCAGGTCGGCTGCGGCGCGTGGGGTCAGCTCACTGCGCACCGACCTGCCGGGGTCGGGGGAGCAGGTCGACACGGGCGTGGACGTCGACCGCACCCCCTATTCCTCAGAGCGCGTCACCGCGGCCACGGCCGTCGTCGGGGCCTTTGCCCGCCTCACCGGGGCCGAGCCGGTCCTGACCGGCCTGTGCGCGGGCGCCTGGATGGCCAGCGAGGTCGCCACCCGGCGGCCCACGCCGCTGGTGATCGGCATCAACCAGATCTACTGGTCCGCGCCGGAGGTCGCCGACAGCGCACCGCCCCCGGCCGAGGTCGATGCCGAGGCACTGGTCCCCGACACCGGCTCAGGGGATCTCTCCCACCGCCTGCGTCAGCTCGTCAAACACCGCGCGCCCTATCCTGCGCTCCTGCCGCTCGCGCGGCGCGGGGCGATAGAGATGGCCGAGCCACTCTTCGCCGGCCTGGTCCGGCAGGGGACGACCGTCCACCAGATCTTCTCGGTGGGCGACTACGGCTATTGGCTCCAGCAGCGGGGCCGCAACGCGCATCGCCGGCTCCTCGGGCGGGGGAGCATCGACATCGAGGTCGACCGCTATCTCGACCACTCGCTCATGGCCGACGCCGGTCGGTGCTCGACATCCGAGCGGGTGCTCGCCCTGCTCACGCGTGCCGCCCGCGGTGGCACCGCCCCGGGGCGGCCGGATTGACGTCGGCGCGGCGAGCGCGCATATAGTCGAAAACAGGGGGGCCCGACAGTGCCTCTCCCATCAGGAACGGATGAGATGTCTACGTCACCAGACGATCGCACAGGCCTTGGGGGAGAGCCCCTGGCTCCCAACGACGACCACGCCGGCAGCCAGGCAGCTGAGGACTACTCCGGCCGCAGGGTGGCTGAGGACTACCCCGGCCGCCGGGCCGCTGAGGACTACCCCAGCCGCAGGGCACCCGAGGAGCGCCGCCAGGTGCAGCGCACCGAGGGGCGCGGGCCGGTGCCGCTCGCCCTGGCACTGGTCGTCCTCGGGCTGCTGCTCGGTGCGCTCGGTGCCTTCGCCATCACCCAGCGGATGCAGACGTCCTACGCCGTCTCGAGCCAGTACGCGATCCTGCCCGGAACCGACGCCAAGGAGGTGGGCCAGGTCGCCTATCTCACGCCGGTCTTCGCGGCCATGGCCAACGACCCCAGCACCCAGGACCGTGTGGAGGGGGTGCTGGACCGCAAGCCCGACGGGGCGACCACGACGACCTATCCGGAGAGCCAGCTGCTCTACACCGTGACCGTGCGCAGTCACTCGGCCACCAACGCCCTCAAGACGGCGCAGGCCTACGAGAAGGTTCTGATCGCCCGGGCCGCGGCCGGTGAGCCGGTGGAGCCGCGGGTCGCGCGGCTGTCCGTCGTGACGGCTGCGGCCGCCCCGGAGGAGCCCGAGGGGCTGCGTCCCGAGGTGGTGTGGGTGGGTGCCCTTGCCGCCGGGTGCGCGCTGGGCCTGCTGGCAGCGCTCGGGGTGCTGGGTCGTGCCGGACGTGGGAGCTGACCGAGGGTGCGAGTCCTCCAGGTCGTCAAATCGCTTGACCGGGGCGGCGCTGAGGTCCTGGTGCGCACCCTCTCCGGGGCCCTCGCCGCGCAGGGCCACGAGGTAGCCGTCGCTGCGATGCCGGGCACCCTGTCCGACTCGCTCACCGTGCCGCAGTACGCCCTGCCCCCGTCGGGCACCGACCCGCGGCTCCTGGTCGCCAGCGCTCGCGCCCTGGCCGGCGCCATCGCCGACTTCCGCCCAGACGTCGTGCACGCCCACAACTCGGGCATGCTCGCTGTCGCGGGGCTCGCCACCCGCAGGGGTCGGCGCGCGCCCGCCCTCACCACCATGCACGGCGGGATCGGTGCGCCCGAGTACCGCCGGGCGGTGCGGCTCAGCCGCCTTGCCCGGATCCCGCTGGTGGCCTGTGGGCCCGCCGTGGCCCGGCACATCTCGGCGGCCGGGGGGCAGGCCCTCGCGACCGTCGTCAACGGCGTCGACCCCCGCCCGGCCCGGCCGACGGGGGAGACCCGCCGCGAGCTGGGGGTGGCCGACGGCGACCTGCTCGTGGTGCAGGTGGGCCGATTGGTCCCAGAGAAGAACCCCGTGCTCGCGGTCGAGGGCTATGCGGCCAGTGGCCTCCCCGGCATCCTGGCGTTTGCCGGAGCGGGGCCCCTGCGCGACGAGGTCGCTGATGCAGCGGCGCGGTGCGGGATCACCGACCGAGTGCGTCTGCTGGGCGCCCGGGACGACGTCGCCGACCTGATGAGCGCCGCCGACGTGGTGCTGCTCACCAGCCGGATCGAGGGGCTGCCCCTCGTGCTGCTCGAGGCGATGACGCTCGGCCGTCCCGTCGTGGGGACGCGCGCCTCTGGGGTCATCGAGCTGATCCGCGACGGTGTCGACGGGCTGCTCGTGGACCAGGAGCCGTCGGCTGTCGGGGCCGGGCTGGCCAGGCTGGCCGGCGACCCGGCGCTGCGTGACTCGCTCGGTGCTGCGGCCCGCGAGCGTGCCGCAGCGGAGTTCTCCGCGCAGCGGATGGTGACCGACTACGTCGGCCTCTACGAGCGGCTGGCCGGCAAGGCCTGAGGGACGGGCCTCACTCCGAGGCAGCGGGCCTCACTCCGAGGCAGCGGGCCTCACTCCGAGGCGAAGCTGTCGAAGAGCTCGCGCACCCGGACCGGTGCGCGCATGAGCATCGGTGCCGCGAGGTCCCGGTCCTCGATCCGCAGGGGCTTGGCGAGCCGGAAATACAGCGTCGCGGTCACCAGTCCGAGCAGGCCACCACCGATCAGGGTCACCAGGTGGGGCACCCCCGCGAGGAGCAGGGCCAGCCCGGGCAGGGCGCTGGCGGCCGCGCTGCCGAGCACGTGCAGCCAGGTCCGGGCCCCCACGGCCGGCACGTCGAGGGTGGCGCGGGCCTGGTGCAGCGCCGTGGCGCACCCGACGATCGTGCCGAGAGTGGAGGCGACCGCCGCGCCATAGGCGGCAAAGGGCGGGATCAGGGCGAGGTCGGCGATGATCGTGACCACGGCGGCCACCAGCTGGGCCCGGACGGCGCGGCTCGCGCGGTCGGCCCCCAGCAGGGCCGCCGAGGCCAGCGATGTGATGGGGCCGGCGACCATGGGGCCGACGGTGGTGATGAGCAGCAGGTGTGCGGCGGTGAGATATCGCTCGCCATAGGCGACGAGCACAAGTGAGCCGCCGCAGGCCAGGAGCAGCCCGGCCAAGGGGGCGCTGACGAGCAGCATGAGGCGCTGGGCCGAGTGGTAGCCGGTGCGGACCCGGGCGATGTTGCCGGCGCCGATGAGCCGGGAGACCACCGGCAGGGTGACCGATGACAGGGCCCTGGGCACCTGGGCGGCCGCCGTGGCGGCGGCGAAGGCCACGGAGAAGTAGGCGATCTGGTCGGCCCGGTCGTGATGGAAGAGGGCCAGGAAGACGAACTCACTGCGCTTGGCCACCACGGTCTCGAGGACCACCAGGGCCCCGCTCATGACGGCAAACCGGCCGACCTTGCGTCGCAGGGCCACCCGCTCCGCCGTCGGCACAGCGGGCAGCGCCCCCGTGGGCAGGCGCCGGGTGAACAGCAGGGTCGTCACGGTGGCCGAGACGATCATCCCCATCGCGGTCGCGATGACCACGGCGTTGACCCCACCGCCCAGCGGGAGGGCGATGGCGATCGCGAGGAAGGCGAGGAAGGCGCAGGCCAGGCCCACTGCGGAGGGGACCCGGAACTCGTGCAGGCCGTTGAGGCCCTGTGCGACGACGGCATGGGTGGTGACCATGGCCGCGGCCAGGGCGGCGAAGGCCCAGGCGACCGGCCAGTCGGAGTACTGGAGGCGACCGATCCCGAGCACGATCAGCCCCGAGAGCACCGCCGGGATGGCACTGATCTTGATGGCCATCCAGCCCGCATAGCGCACGAGCTCGGGCCGCCCCTCGCCCAGGGAGCTGGAGATCACCTGCTCGACCGCGTTGGGCAGGCCCAGCCCGAGCAGGGCGCCCACGGTGACCGCGATGAACATGATGTAGCTCTGCACACCCTGCTCGGTGGGTCCGAGCATCCGGGCGACGATGATCGAGAGGATCAACGTGAGGATCTGCGGGATGAGATAGGCCCCGACGTTCCACATGGCGCCGAGCCCGATCGCGCGGGCCCCCGAGGAGCCGTCGGGCCGCTCGGGCTGGGCCTCGGGCTCCGCGGCCGACGAGGCCGTCACCGCGTGGACCCTGCGGACAGTCGCGGCAGCGCGCGTGCGGTGCCGGCGGTCGCGATGATCAGCACCAGCCAGAGCGTCGGGTTGACCAGCTGGGAGGTGAACATGCTGCACACCAGACACGCGACAAGCGCGCCGGTCCCGGCAGCGCTCAGGGTGCTCGACCGGCGGGGGCCCCGGCCCCGGGCGGTGGACGAGGCGTCCCACAGGGCGCTGAGCGTGAAGGCCCCAAAGAGGGCCAGGCCCACGAGTCCCGTGGAGTAGAGCACCTCGATGGGCGTGTTGTGGGCCACGTGCACGATGAAGGCTCCCGGAGGTGTGTGCGAGGCCGGCGCGAGGAAGTCGGCCAGCGTGTTGGGCCCGACGCCGTGCAGCCAGTTGGACGTGCCGAGGTTGGCGCCCTGCACCCAGGCCTCCACACGGCTGGAGACATTGCGGTCGGCGACGACGCCCTTCTGCATCAGCCCGGTGCGCAGCTGCACGGTCCACCACGGCGCAGCGACAGCGGCGACGATGCCGGCGACGATCATCCCCGCCGTCAGCCGTCGGCGGGCCGCCGGTGCCGCGACGAAGACGACAACGAGGCCGATGGCCAGGGCCAGGATGGAGCCGCGACTCAGTGACGCGAGCACCGACAGGCTCAGCACCGCCGCGGCGAGTGCGCTCAGGCCGCGCACGCGCGGGGTCGTCTGGGGCATCACCGCCATGGTGACCGCGATCACGGCCGCCGTTGCGGTGTAGGCGCCGAGGTCGTTGACGTCGACGTCGGGGATGCTTGCCGTGATGGACGTCCCGGCCAGCCAGCGCTGGAGGGCCCACACCCCCGCGGCCAGGCAGCCCGCCAGATAGCCGCCGACAGCGGCGACCGTGCGGGCGGGCGTGGTCAGCAGGGAGGCCATCGCCACGACGCAGACGGCCCAGCCGATCACTGTGGCGAGGGTCTCCGACGACGCGATGGGATCGGTCGACGCGCCGACGGCCACGGCATACCAGGACGCAAAGGCCAGCAGCAGCAGCTGCGTCGGGCCCACGCGGGGCCGGTCATGGCGCAGCAGGAGGTCACCCACTGCCAGCCCGATCGCGGCCGCGATGGCGAGTTTGGGGGCAGCTCCCCCGCGGAGTCCGCCGCTGAGTGGGAAGAAGGCGAAGAAGGCGGCGACGAAGACCCAGATGACGGGTTCGACCGCATCACGAACCACGGCAATTCTGCCCACGGTGTCTCTTCCCCCTAGTGGCCCGGCGGTTGCCTGACCAGTGCAGAAGTGTAGACGAGCAAGATGTCCGCGCCCTCCCCGTCAGTCGCTGGGGACGGCGATGGCGGTCCTGGCGCCGACCTCCACATCGCGGGCCGTCGAGCCGAGACCGAGCTCCCCAGATGAGCTGCGCAGCGCCTCCCCGCGGGCGTTGACCACCAGCCACCCCTCGGCGAAGGGCCGCACCCACACCCCTGGCGCCGCCTCACGAGCGGAAGCGGTCGGAGCGCCGAGATCGAGGTCGGCAGCCGGCCGCGCCGACCTCATCGAGGCCGTGGGGATGGTCCACATCGAGGCGCCGGGGCGGGAGTCGCCGAGCAGATAGACGCCGCGGTGGAAAGCCTGCGTGCGCCCGTCATCGGCCGAGCCATAGGTGAGCGCGAGCACTCCCGCGCCGTGCTGCTGGATCAGGGCCATCTCGCGCAGGCGCCACCTCACCTGCCCCTCGTCGAAGCGCTGCCGTGGACCGCGATCGAGCGGGGAGTCACCCCACGCCACGAAGTGCTCCAGCATCACCAGGTCGACCAGCGGGGACCACGCGGAGAGCGGTCCCTCGAAGTCGCCCCTCGACTGCTGGGCGTTGATGGCGATCACGTGCCCGTCGGAGCGGAGGGGGGCCGCGACCGCGAGCAGGAAGGAGGTGGTGGCGGCGAGCTGGGTCCCACCGGTGATATCGGCCGGCTCCGCGCTGTAGGTGTGGCCGCGGGTGTCGGACAGGACGTCATCGAGGAAGACGCCGTCCCAGTCGGCGCCGGCCAGCTCCTGGCGCACCTTGGCCAGCGCGGCCCGCTGGTAGCCGGGATCGCCGGTGTCCATCGGCTGGAGATAGGGGAAGTCGTGCCAGCGGACGGGCGCGCCGGAGGCCGAGTGCAGCGCCCAGCCGGGACTGCGCTGCGCGGCCGCGGCGGTGACCACCGAGGGTCCCGTGGCCGAGTCGCCGCGGTCGGGGACCGCCGCGATGTTCTGGTAGAGCAGGATCCGGGTCGATGGGCTGCTCCGGCGGATCTGTCCGATCAGCGCCCGGTTGCTCTCCTGGAGGACGACGACGTCGGATGGGAGGGCTCCGTCGAGGCTGACCCGGGTGCCATGGAGCAGGGCCCCGACGTCGCGCGTGCCCGCCGTCGGCCGGTCCGTCTCGGTGCTGCTGGAGGGCGTGCCGCCCACAGGCCGACAGGACGTGGTCAGGGTGAGCGCCAGCGCTGCGCAGATGGCACCGACCAGCCGGCGCATGGCTGCGGCACTGCGCGCGGCACCCATGTCTGAATGCTAACCCGCGGATGTCACACGGCCGGTCGGCCAGGGCCGGCCGCAGCGGTCCGCGCCCGTGCGAGAATGTCGCGGGACGACAGGCGCAGCCCCGGCGGCGCACTGACCGAGCGGGCGCCACAGACGGGCGCAGCAGATCGAGGAGAGATCACGTGACACACAAGCGGGTGCGGACCGGCGCCGTCATCACCCTCCTGGGCAGCGGCCTGCTGCTCGCCGGCTGCGGCTCTGCGAGCACGGCCGCCACGGTGGGTGACCGCAAGATCAGCGAGGACGACGTCATGACGGTCGTCGAGCAGATCCAGCAGATGAGCCCCGAGGCGTCCAGCTTCACCCCGGCGGCGGCCACGGGTCTGCTGGTGCTGGCCCCCGAGGTGATCGCCGCGGCGGAGCGCAACGGCAAGCCCGTCTCGGAGTCCGCGGCCAGGGCCCAGCTGTCTGGCCTGAAGGACCCTGCCCCGGCCACGGTCGAGGCGATTCGGGCCAACATGGCCTTCCCCGCGATCACGCAGGAGGACGGCATGGCGATCCTGGAGAGCCTGCGCAAGCAGAAGGTCCACCTCAACCCCCGCTACGGCACCTTCGACTACACCAAGGGCGAGCTGGCCCAGCCGCTGCCCAACTGGATCGAGAAGTCCGCGGGCTGAGCCCGATGAGCGACCACGACGCGGCGCCCCGCGAGGACCCACAGGTCCCGCGGGGCGCCGCGCTGCTCCAGGCCGTCGAGGTCATGGACCGGCTGCGCTCGCCCGGCGGCTGTCCCTGGGATGCCGAGCAGACCCACGCCTCGCTCGTGAAGTACCTCCTCGAGGAGGCCCACGAGGCCGCCGACGCCATCGACTCCGGCGACCGGGCCGACATGGCCGAGGAGCTGGGCGACGTCCTGCTCCAGGTGCTCTTCCAGTCGCGGGTGGCCCAGGACGACCCCGAGCCCTTCGACATCGACGACGTGGCGCGCGGCCTGGTCGCCAAGCTCGTCCGCCGTCACCCCCATGTCTTCGCCGACGGCGATGCGCAGACGCCTGCCGATGTCGAGCAGGCGTGGGAGCGGATCAAGTCCGAGGAGAAGGCCGCCAGGGCCCAGGCCTCCGACGTGGTCCCAGACACCCCAGCCGGTATGCCGCCGCGCCTGGACGAGGGCCTGCCCGCCTCCCTGCCGTCCCTGCTCCGTGCGGAGAAGGTCCTCTCCCGGCTGGACCGGCGCGACCAGGGCCACCTCGCGCCGGAGGGCGACCTCGCGGCATACCCGCAGATCGGTGAGCAGCTGCTTGCCCTGGTGGCCCGCGCCCGGGCACAGGGTCTCTCGGCAGAGCGGGAGCTGCGGGCCGCGCTCGAGCGGCTCGAGTCCGACGCGGTGGCCGACACGCAGGGTCAAGATTCAGAATAACTAAGAAGTCCTTTACAATCCTGAATATGACCCTGACCCCGCTCGAGCAGCAGATCGTCGAGCACTTGCGCCGCGACCCGCTCCTCGACGCGGCGGCGCTGGCAGACCTGGTCGGCAGCACCCGGGCATCGGTCGCGGTCCACCTCTCCAATCTCACCCGCAAGGGCGTCCTCCTCGGGCGCGGTTACCTCCTGCGCGCCGAGCAGAGCGCGGTCGTGGTCGGTGGCGCCGTCATGGACATCAAGGGCCACAGCGCCGCCCCCGCCGTGCTGCACACCAGCAACCCCGGCCAGACCAACACCGCCCCAGGTGGCGTCGGGCGCAATATCGCCGAGAACATCGCGCGGCTGGGCTCCGCCGTCGAGCTGGTCGCACCGCTCGCCCTCGACCCGATGGGCGAGCAGGTGCGGGCCGTCACGGCCGCGGCTGGTGTGGGAGTCCGGCACCTGCTGCCCACCGCCTCGGCCACCGGCACCTATCTCGCCGTCCTCGACGACCTCGGCGAGCTGGTCGTGGGCATCGCCGACATGCGGGCCACCGACACCCTCGCGCCGGGCGACCTCGACGCGGTCGCCAGTGTCATCACCGGCGCGGATCTCGTTGTCGCAGAGGGCAATCTGCCGGCTGAGGTGATCGGCCGGGTGCTCGACCTCGCTGCCGAGCGAGCAGTGCCCGTCGTGGTGGAGCCGGTGAGTGTCGCCAAGGCCGCGCGCCTGAGCCCGGCCCTCTCCACGGAGCGCCCGGTGCTGGCGATCACGCCCAACGTCGACGAGCTGGCCGCCCTGGTGGGCCTCGATGGGTCCGGTGCGCTGGCCGACGAGGCGGCTGTGGTCGCGGCCGCGCGCGCGCTGCACGACCGCGGCATCGAGCACGTCTGGGTCCGCAGGGGCACGTCCGGATCGCTGCTCGCGAGCCGCGACGGGTCCGCGGTCTGCATCGCCGCACCGCGCGTCGATGCCCTCGACGTGACCGGGGCGGGCGACAGCATGACCGGTGCCTTCGTGCATGCACTGCTCCGCGGCGACAGCCCGGTGCGCGCGGCAGTCTTCGGTCAGGCCGCGGCTGGTCTGACCGTCCAGTCCTCGGAGACCGTCCGGCCCGACATCACCGAGGGTGCCGTCGACGCACTCTCCGCCGACATCCAGACCACCCAGTTGTCCACTGCCGCAACGCAGTCCACCCGCTGACCCAGGAGTCCCGCATGACCACAGCACCCCACCCGGCCCTGAAACTGTCCGCCGAGGTCGCCGACGCCATCGCCGCCGGCCGGCCCGTCGTGGCGCTCGAGAGCACGATCATCAGCCACGGCATGCCCTATCCCCGCAATGTCGAGATGGCCGTCGAGGTCGAGGGCATCCTCCGCGACGGGGGAGCGACGCCGGCCACCATCGCGATCCTCGGTGGCGTGCCCCACATCGGCCTCGACGAGGACGAGCTGCGCCTGCTCGCCACCGATCCCGATGTCGCCAAGGTCTCGGTGCGCGACCTCGGACACGTGATGGCCACCGGCGCCCACGGGGCCACGACCGTCGCCGCCACGATGCGACTGGCCGCGCTGGCCGGCATCCGGATCTTTGTCACCGGCGGCATCGGTGGTGTGCACAAGGGCGCCGAGGACTCGATGGACGTCAGCGCCGACCTGACCGAGCTCTCCCAGACGCCCGTCGCCGTGATCAGCGCGGGGGTCAAGTCCATCCTCGACATCGGCCGCACCCTCGAGGTCCTCGAGACCCTCGGCGTGCCCGTGATCGGCTATGGCACAGACGAATTCCCCAGCTTCTACTCCCGCACCTCGGGCCACCGCGCGCCGATGAGCGCCGACGCGCCCGAGGTCCTGGCCGCCGTGATGCGCCACCACTGGGACCTCGGCCTGCCGAGCGGCCTGTCGATCGCCAACCCCGTGCCGGCCGACGAGGAGATGGCACCCGAGCGCATCCAGGGTCTGGTCGACCAGGCGCTGCGCGAGTGCGATGAGCGCGGCATCCACGGCAAGGACATCACGCCCTTCCTGCTCGGCCGCATCGTCGAGCTGTCCGACGGCGCGAGCCTGGAGACCAATATCGCGTTGGTGCGCAACAACGCCCGCCTCGGCGCGCAGCTCGCCGTCGCCTACGCCCGGACCGCCGGCTAGCCGGTCCGGCGCCCACAAGCAGGGGGTATGCCGCGCGCACAGGGGGGTGCGCGGCATACCCCCGGTCCTGGTCGGACCCGCACCCCAGAAGGGCTAGGCTCGTATCGACCCAGAGTCCACGTGAATGGAGTGTGTTGTGGCCAGCATTGAGGCAGTGATCGCCCGAGAGATTCTCGACTCGCGCGGCAACCCCACCGTGGAGGTGGAGGTCGGGCTCGACGACGGCACCATCGCGCGCGCCGCCGTGCCCTCCGGCGCATCGACCGGTGCCTTCGAGGCCGTCGAGCGCCGCGACGGCGACAAGAAGCGCTACCTCGGCAAGGGCGTCGAGGACGCCGTGCGTGCGGTCGAGGACGACATCCAGCCCGAGATCATCGGCTATGACGCCGACGACCAGCGCCTCGTCGACACCGAGATGCTCGCGCTCGACGGCACCAACAACAAGGGCAAGCTCGGCGCCAACGCCATCCTCGGCGTCTCGCTCGCCGTCGCCAAGGCCGCGGCCGACTCCGCCGGCCTGCCCCTCTTCCGCTATGTCGGCGGGCCCAACGCCCACGTGCTGCCCGTGCCGATGATGAACATCCTCAACGGCGGCTCGCACGCCGACTCCAATGTCGACATCCAGGAGTTCATGATCGCGCCGATCGGCGCCGCCTCCTTCCGTGAGGCGCTGCGCTGGGGCGCCGAGGTCTATCACTCCCTCAAGAAGGTCCTGCACGACCGCGGCCTGGCCACCGGTCTGGGCGACGAGGGCGGCTTCGCGCCCAACCTCGAGTCCAACCGCGCCGCGCTCGACCTGATCACCGAGGCCATCCAGGCCGCCGGCTATGTGCCGGGCGCCGACATCGCGCTCGCGCTCGACGTCGCGGCCAGCGAGTTCTACGAGGGCGGCTCCTACCTCTTCGAGGGCGAGAAGAAGTCGGCCGAGCAGATGATCGCCATCTACGCCGAGTGGGTCGATGCCTACCCGCTCGTCTCCATCGAGGACCCGCTCAACGAGGACGACTGGGACGGCTGGCACGCCATGACCCAGCAGCTCGGCGCCAAGGTCCAGCTCGTCGGCGACGACCTGTTCGTCACCAACCCCGAGCGTCTGGCCCGCGGCATCGCCGAGGACACTGCCAACGCGCTGCTGGTCAAGGTCAACCAGATCGGCTCGCTGACCGAGACCCTCGACGCCGTGACGATGGCCCAGACCAACGGCTACCGCTGCATGATGAGCCACCGTTCCGGTGAGACCGAGGACGTCACCATCGCCGACCTGGCCGTCGCCACCAACTGCGGCCAGATCAAGACCGGTGCCCCGGCCCGCTCCGAGCGCGTCGCGAAGTACAACCAGCTGCTCCGCATCGAGGAGCAGCTCGACGACGCCGCCGTCTACGCCGGCGCCGGTGCGTTCCCGCGCTTCACCCCGCCCGCCCGCCCGGCCAAGAAGGCTGCCGCCAAGCGCGCGACCAAGAAGACCGCCGCAAAGAAGACGACGGCCAAGAAGGCCGCCGGTCGCCGCTGAGGCAGCTCTTGTCGGGACAGCAAGGACCCCGCCGGCCCACGTCGCGCCCCTCGGCGCGACGTGGGCCCGGCCGTCCTGCCGCGAGGCCGGGGGAGGGCACCCGCGGGCGCGCGGGTGACACGGCCCGACGGCAGACCGGCGCAGACCCGGCCGCCCGCGCCGGCGATCCGGCCAGGCGCCAGGCCGCCGCCGCCCGCGCCCTGAGCGCCGTCGGGCGGGCCGTCGGCTCCCAGCCGCGCAGCGTCAGCGCCACCGTCGCCGGGGGCGCCCTCGCGACGGGCGAGCGACGGGCCGCCTTCACGACCCGCCGGCTGCTCGCCTTCCTCGGCGTCGTCGCGCTCTTCCTCGTGCTGGTCGTGCCCACCCTGCGCTCCTATCTGCGCCAGCAGGGCGAGATCGACGCGCTGCGCACCCAGATCGCCCAGCAGGAGAAGTCGGTCGCAGCCCTCGAGCGCGAGAAGCGCCTCTGGCAGGACCCGGCCTATGTCGAGCAGCAGATCCGCCAGCGGCTGAAGTTCGCCAAGCCCGGCGAGCGCTCCTACACCGTGCTCGACGCCGACCCGGCCCAGGGCGAGTCGGGCACCATCGCCGAGGTGCCCGTCGTCGGCGACCGCTCGTGGTACGGCCAGCTGTGGGAGTCCACCCGGATCGCCGACCGGTCCGAGACTCCGTGATCCCGCCGGCCGCCCGCCTGCCGCATCCCTCCCCAGCCCTGCCGCCAGCCCCTCACCTGCCATCCCGGAGGACCTCGTGACCCAGCCCGTCAGCCAGGACGATCTCGACGCGGCCGCGCGCCAGCTCGGACGTCAGGTCCGCGGTGTCGCGGGCGTGGCCCACCGGTGCCCGTGCGGTGAGCCCGATGTGCTGCGCACCAACCCGCGCCTGCCCGACGGCACGCCCTTCCCCACGACCTACTACGCGACCTGCCCGCGCCTGACCGGCGCCATCTCGACCCTGGAGTCCGAGGGCGTGATGCGCGCGATGAGCGAGCAGCTCGCGGCCGACCCCGAGCTCGCCGAGCGGTATGCCGCGGCGCACGAGCACTATCTCCAGCAGCGGGGCGAGCTGGGCCAGGTCGACGAGATCGAGGGGATCTCGGCCGGCGGGATGCCCACCCGCGTCAAGTGCCTCCACGTCCTGATCGCCCACTCGCTCGCCGCCGGGCCGGGGGTCAACCCGCTCGGTGACGAGGCGCTCGCGATGCTCTCGCCCTGGTGGGAGGGCCACCCCTGCAGTGAGGAGAGCGAGTGACGCGGGTCGGCGCCATCGACTGCGGCACCAACTCGATCCGCCTGCTCATCGGCGATCTCGGCCGGTCGGCGTCGGGGCCGGTCCTCCGGGAGCGGCTGCGCCGCATGGAGGTCGTCCGGCTCGGCTATGGCGTGGACCGCACCGGCGCCATCGACCCCGAGGCCATGCGCCGCACCCTCTCGATGGCAGGGGAGTATGCCGCGCAGTGCCGGGAGCACCGGGTGGAGCGGGTGCGCTTTGTCGCCACGTCTGCCTCCCGTGATGCCCGCAACGCCGACGAGTTCATCGACGGCGTCGCAACGGCCTTCTCCCAGTGGGGGATCCGCCCGGAAGTCATCTCCGGTGACGAGGAGGCTGGCCTCTCCTTCCTCGGCGCCACCGGGGGCGTCGCCGCCGCCGGGCATCCGGGCCCCTATCTCGTCGTCGACCTTGGCGGCGGGTCGACCGAGTTGGTGCGCGGCGCAGACCAGGCAGAGGCCGGCCTGTCGGTCGACATCGGCTGCGTGCGGCTGACCGAGCGCCACCTGCGCTCCGACCCGCCCACCGGCGAGGAGATCACGGCAGCTCTCGTCGACATCGACGCGGCCCTCGACCGGGCCGACGAGGCCGTCGACCTCGCCCGTGCTCGCACCCTCGTCGGCCTGGCGGGAAGCGTCACGACGGTGACCGCCCACGCACTCGGCCTCGCGGCATACGTCTCGGAGCGCATCCATCTCAGCGTGCTGACGCCCGACCAGATCCGCTGCGCCACAACCGAACTGCTGCACATGACCCGCGAGCAGCGGGCCACCCTCCCGTTCATGCACCCCGGCCGGGTGGATGTCATCGGCGCGGGCGCACTGGTGTGGGGGCGGATCGTCGAGCGGGTCGTGGAGCGTGCCGGCGCGACCGAGGTGGTCACCTCCGAGCGCGACATCCTCGACGGGATCGCGCTGAGCCTGGTCTGAGCTCAGACGCGGGCCGGCGTCATGAGCGAGTCGAGGCCCTGCCAGACCGTGGCGAAGACGATGTCGGTGGCCTGCTCGGCCGTGACTCCGGGGTGGTTGATGCGCCAGATCGCCACCCGCTCGCAGGCGCCGATGACCGACTCGGCATAGCCGGCGAGCAGCAGCGGGTCGGCGTCGGGCAGCGCGGCCGCGATCGACTCGGCGATCACGCGCGACTGCTCGCCCCGGATGTCCTCGACGCCCTGATGGGCGTGGGTCGCCAGGGCGCCCTCCTGCTGGATCAGCTGGAAGGAGGTGGCGTGGTCGTCGATGAAGGTGAAGAAGGCCCGCACGCCGACATAGAACATCTCCCGGAGGCTGCTGTCCTCGGGCATGGCCTGCCAGACCTCGACGGTGGACGTGCGCAGCGCCTCGCGGGCCCGGGCGATGCCGGCGGTGAGCAGCCCCTCCTTGGACTCGAAGTAGTCGTAGATGACCGGCTTGGTGATGCCCGCCGCCTCGGCGATCTCCTCCATCGTGGTGACCGAATAGCCCTGCCGGGCAAAGATCTCCTCCGCGATGCCGAGGATCTGCTCCTCCCGCTCGGCCCGGGGAAGGCGCTTGGCGCGGGGGGTGCCCTTGGCTGGGCCAGGGCGGCGTCGGGTCTTGCTACTCGTGGTCACCTCCCCAGTCTACGTGGCGAATCGCGTTGGCCCGCACCGGGATCGGCGCGCCGGAAGTTACCTCGCGGTATGCCGCGGATGTCCGTTTCCCCGCACGTCCGGGCCGTTCTCCATGTGCGTCCGGCCCGGGGTCGCCACTCCCCGGCTGCTCTCCCTGTCGCACTAGTGTGCAATCCGTAGTAGTGTCTGAGGCGCAGTAATCGCCACGGTGGCGGTCGCAGGCGGGAGGGCAGGACATGGACACGACCCAGCTGGTCAAGGGGGTGCTTGATCTGGCCGTCCTCGCCGTGGTCGCCGACCAGGACGGCTACGGCTACGAGGTCGTGCGCCGGCTGCGCGCCGCCGGGCTGGAGGATGTCGGCGACGCGTCGGTCTATGGCACGCTCCGACGGCTCTACAGCGCGGGGGCCCTGACCTCCTATGTCGTCCCCTCCGACGAGGGGCCGCACCGCAAGTACTACGGCATCAACGCCCAGGGCCGGCACACCCTCGAGCAGCAGGGCAAGACCTGGGCGTCCTTCTCGCAGACCATGCACGGCCTGCTCGAGACCGCAGGGGTGAAGGCATGACCAACCTGACGTCCACGACCGCAGTGGCCGACTATGTGCGCGCCGTGCGCACTGCGCTGGGGGACCTCCCGGCAGAGGAGGTCGAGGACCTCACCCTCGGCATGGAGGCCGACCTCGTCGAGATTGAGGCCGAGGGCGGCGGGGATCTCGCGTCCCGGCTGGGCACTCCGGAGTCGTATGCCGCCGAGCTGCGTTCTGCCGCAGGCCTGCCCGCGCCGGCAGCCCAGCGATCGTGGTGGGTGCGGCAGCGCGTCGAGTGGGGCGAGCGCTGGTCGCGCTCCCAGACGAGGTGGCCGTGGCTGGAGCAGCTGCGGCCGGTGTGGTGGGTGCTGCGCGGCCTGGTGGCCACCCTGGCGGTCACCGCGCTGTTCGGGCTGGGGATCCTCGGTCCGGCGATCCTGCTGGCCCTGTTCTTCGCCGCCGTCTCCTTCGCGCTCGGGGTGCGCTCTGCCGCGCTGCCGTCCTGGGCGCGGGGGCTGGTCGCGGCCGGCAATGTGCTCGCCGCAGTCCTGGCGCTGCCGCTGCTGCTGTGGGGGTTGGGGCGGGTCGCCCACGTGCCCAGCTATGGCCCGGAGCCTGCGCCCTATGCGCAGCAGGGCCTGGCCATGGACGGCAATCCGGTCACCAATGTCTACGTCTATGACGCCGACGGCAAGCGCCTGAGCAATGTCCGACTCTTTGACCAGGGCGGCCGCTCCCTCAACGCCAACCAGCAATGGGAGTACCTCACCGACGCCAACGGCACCGAGCTGCCCCGGGCCCGCGGCCCACTGGACTCGCAGGGGCAGCAGTGGTCCAACGTCTTCCCCTTCCCCTATGCACAGGGCAAGGGTCCGTGGGACGTGCCGCCCCCGGAGGCCGGTCTGGAGTCGTGGAGCCCGCCGATGACGCTCGCGCCGCTCGTCCTGTCGGACGCGGCCAAGGCCGACCCCAATGCCGTGCCGTCCGCCTCGCCGTCGAGCTCACCGACGGCCGCGACCTCATCGACGTCTGGGCCCACGGCCTCGAGCCCGACCTCGCCGACGGCGGCTCCGAGCACCACCGCCACGACGCCGAGCGCGTCGACCACGTCGGGGAGCACGAGCCCCTGACACCCCACGAGCCGGTATGCCGCGCGGCGCAGGGGACCGCGCGGCATACCTAGACTTGGGCCGCCCCCGTGGCCCAACTGGCAGAGGCAGGCGCCTTAAAAGCGCCACAGGTGCGGGTTCGATCCCCGTCGGGGGCACTGCGACTCCGTCACGCCAACTGGCGGGTTCCGCCCCCGTCACGCCACCTGGCGAGTTCCGCCCCGGCTGTGGACGGGAACAAACCGGACGCGCCCGCACGCTTATGGTGGTGACGACCGCCGCACCGCGCGGTGGCCCCCCCAGGAGGAGAACCCCCCACCATGTCCAACCCGATCTTCAACCGCGTCGAGCGGGAGAGCCGCAGCGGCTACGCCGGCTTCGACCAGCGCCCCGTCGGTGGGATGACCGCGGGCTACCCGATGCAGGACCAGCTGACGACCGAGCAGCTCCAGCACATGTACGACCAGCCGTCCGCGCTGCGTCGGCCCCCCGGTGTGACCCTCGACGACGTCATCATGAAGACGGGCCTGCTCTTCGCACTCGTCCTCGGCTTCGGCGCCGTCGGCTGGGTCACCTCCGACGTCAGCCCCGCGACCGGCCAGCTGCTGTGGATGGGTGGCATGGTCGGCACGCTCGTGCTCGGCCTCGTCATCGCCTTCAAGAAGACCGTCAGCGTCCCCCTGATCGTGCTGTATGCCGCGATCGAGGGCCTGTTCATCGGTGCCGTCAGCGGCTTCTTCGCCGACTACTACGAGGGCGTGGTCACCCAGGCCGTGCTCGCGACGGCGGCGACCTTCGCCGGCATGCTGCTTGCCTACAAGACCGGACTGATCAAGGTCACGGCCAAGTTCCGCCGCATCGTCACCATGATGGTCTTCGGCTACATCCTCTTCGCGCTGGCCAACCTCGCCTACGCGATGATCGCCAATGTGCCCTTCGGCTTCGGTGGCACCAGCGCCCTCGGCATCGGCATCTCGCTCTTCGCCGTCGGCCTGGCCGCGGTGACGCTCGCGCTCGACTTCGACTCGATCGAGGGCGCGATCGCCTCGGGTGCCCCCAAGAAGTACTCCTGGCTCCTGGCCCACGGCCTGATCGTCAGCCTGGTCTGGCTCTACCTCGAGTTCCTGCGCCTGTTCGCGCGGCTCCAGTCCAACGACTGACCGAGGCTGATCCGGCCATGGGCGTGTCCCCGGTCCCCGAGGACGTCGCCACAGAGCTCACGCGCGTGGTCCGGCGGTGGCAGCAGCTGCCGTTGGACCACGCGCTTGTCTGTATGCCGCTCGTGCGCGCCCTGGTCGACGACCTCGCCGCCCGCGCGTGGCCGGCCTCGCTCGGGGAGCCCCGGGCCGTGCCCGATCTCGGGCCGGCCGCGGTGGTCGACCAGCTACGCGTCCTCGTCCACGACGCCTGCGCCGCCGGTGTCGGCGACGACCTGCTCGACCGGCTCGTCGGGCTGCGGCGCGCCATCGGCTGAGGCCCCCTGCCCGGGTGGGGTCGCAGCCGTGCCGGCCTCATCGGTCGAGGAGGGGACCGGGGTGCGGCGGTGGCGCAGGACGGCCCACCGGCCGCGCGGCCCGCGCTCCTGACCGGCGACCTGGGTCGCCGAGACCTCGGTGCCGGGATCCCGCACCGCCTTGCCCGCGGCGACGGCGACCGGCCCGAAGCCCTCGCCGCGCCCACGCTCGGGGGCCCGGTCCGACCCGGCGGTGCCCCAGATGTCCAGCGCCGCGCAGACCGTCGGCAGCAGGGCGGCGGCCACCCGCGCGTATCCGGCGGCCGACGGGTGGAAGCGGTCGACGCTGAACAGCTCGCTCGGGCTGGCCGAGAACTCCTCACCCAGCAGGTCCCCCAGGGAGACGGTGCGCCCGCCGGCCTCCACGACGGCCACGGTCTGCGCGGCGGCCAGGTCGCGGCTCCAGCGGCGCGCCAGCCAGCGCAGCGGCTGGGCCACCGGCTCGATCGTGCCCAGGTCGGGGCAGGTGCCGACGACGACCTCGAGGCCACGCGTGCGCAGCCGGCGGACCGCGGCCTCGAGGTGCCCGACGGCAGTCGCGCGCTCGACGCGGTGGGTCACGTCATTGCCGCCGACGAGGATCACGGCGACGGCCGGCTGCTCGACGGCCGCGAGCGCCCGGTCGATCTGGCGGGCCAGGTCGGCGGACTCGGCTCCCACCTCGGCGAGATTGGTCAGCCGCACGGGGCGCCCGCGCAGGGCCGAGACGCCGGTCGCGATGATCGCGCCGACGGTCTGATAGCGGGTGTCGGCGCCCATCCCGGCCGCCGTCGAGTCACCCAGGACGAGCAGGTCGAGCGGCTCGCCGGGCCCGGCGCCATAGATCCCGTTGTCGTCGGGGGAGTCGTCGAAGGGGGTGCCGATGAAGCGGCGCGCCAGCGCCGCCTCGGCGCGGATCACGGCATACCCCACCGCTCCGGCCGCACCGACGCCGGCCGCCAGCCGTCCACCGCCGTATGCCGCGCTCGATGCGATCCGCTGTGCCCGCCGTGCCCTGCTCATGGTCTCCGTCCCGGGGCCGCCTGCCGACGCGGCCCCTACGCGACGGTAACGAAACGGGCCCTCGGATGGTGCCCTCGTGACGTGCGAGGATGCTCGCGTGAGATACGCAGAGCACATCGCAGACCTCGTCGGCAACACGCCCCTCGTCAAGCTGAACACGGTGACCGACGGGATCGCCTGCACCGTGCTGGCCAAGGTCGAGTACTTCAACCCCGGCGGGTCGGTCAAGGACCGCATCGCGCTGAAGATGATCGAAGCCGCGGAGGCCTCCGGCGAGCTCCAGCCCGGCGGCACGATCGTCGAGCCCACCTCCGGCAACACCGGCGTCGGTCTGGCGCTCGTCGCCCAGCGCAAGGGCTACCACTGCGTCTTCGTCTGCCCCGACAAGGTCAGCGAGGACAAGCGCAATGTCCTCAAGGCCTATGGCGCGGAGGTCGTGGTCACCCCGACCGCGGTGGCGCCCGACCACCCCGACTCCTACTACTCGGTCTCCGACCGGCTGGCGGCCGAGCGCCCCGGCGGCTGGAAGCCCAACCAGTACTTCAACGTCAACGGCCCGGCCTCCCACTACGAGTCGACCGGCCCCGAGATCTGGGCCGACACCGACGGCAAGGTGACCCACTTCGTCGCCGGCGTCGGCACCGGCGGCACGATCACCGGCACCGCGCGCTACCTGCGCGAGGTCTCCGCCGACCGCGAGGGCGGCCGGGTGCAGATCATCGGCGCCGACCCCGAGGGCTCGGTCTACTCCGGTGGCGACGGGCGCCCCTATCTCGTCGAGGGCGTCGGCGAGGACTTCTGGCCCGGCGCCTATGACCCCTCGGTCGTCGACGAGGTCATCGCGGTCTCCGACGCCGAGTCCTTCGAGATGACCCGGCGACTGGCCCGCGAGGAGGGCCTGCTCGTCGGCGGCTCGTGCGGCATGGCCGTCGTGGCGGCCCTGCGCGCGGCCAAGGACCTGCCCGCCGACGCGGTGGTCGTCGTGCTGCTGCCCGACTCCGGCCGCGGCTACATGTCCAAGATCTTCAGCGACGACTGGATGGCCTCCTATGGCTTCATCCGCCACCACGGCGAGGAGACCGTCGGCGACGTCCTGCGCGGCAAGGGCGGCTCGCTGCCCGACCTGGTCCACACCCACCCGACCGAGACGATCCGCGAGGCCGTCGACATCCTGCGCGAATACGGCGTCTCCCAGATGCCGGTCGTCGGCGCCGAGCCCCCGGTCATGACCGGAGAGGTCGCCGGCGCGATCAGCGAGCGGGCGATCCTGGAGGCCCTCTTCAACGGGACCGCCCAGCTGACCGATTCGGTCGGCCAGCACATGGAGCCCGGTCTGCCGCTCGTCGGAGCAGGCGAGCCGGTCGCGACCGCGCGCCACGAGCTCGAGCAGTCCGACGCGGTCCTGGTGACCGACGACGGCAAGCCCGTAGGCGTCCTCACCCGCGCTGACCTGCTCGGATTCCTCTCCGATTGACCTGGGGCCTACCACCGTCGAGAGGCGTATGCCGCGGAGTCCACTCCGCGGCATACGCCCCTTTTGTTACTGGACAGTTCGACAAATGTGGCGCTGACCTGCGGAATTGCCTGTGGCTAAAGCCCATTCGGGGTGTGACGTGGGCTACGGTCCCCGATTGCGCCTGAGAGACAGGTGTGCGGGCGACGATGCCCGTCCTTCGCAGTGAGGGGTGAGCCAATGTCGTCTGCAGCAACACCCGTTGACGATGAGAAGCCCATCAAGTCTCTGATTCCGGCACGCATGCATGACATGCCCTGGTCGAAGTTCCACTGGATGGTGATCCTCGGCCTCGGCACCGCGTGGATCCTCGACGGCCTGGAGATCCAGATCGTCGCGAACGGTGGCTTCGCAAAGTCCCTGGGAATGTCGACCGCACAGGTCGGCTTCACCGCCACGATCTACCTCATCGGTGAGGTCGTCGGCGCCCTTCTCTTCGGTCGTCTGACCGACACCCAGGGCCGCAAGAAGATGTTCGTGCTCACCCTGGGCCTCTACCTCGCGGCCTCGGCGGCCGCCGCGCTCGCGCCCAACATGTACATCTTCTGGTTCTTCCGGTTCATCGCCGGAATGGGCATCGGCGGCGAGTACTCGGCCATCAACTCCGCAATTGACGAGCTGATCCCGGGCAAGTTCCGCGGCCGCGTTGATCTCGCGATCAACGGCACCTACTGGGCCGGCGCGATGCTCGGCGCCCTCGTCAGCAGCTTCTTCCTCAACACCGAGCGTTTCGAGGAGAACATCGGCTGGCGCATCGCCTTCCTCATCGGCCCCATCCTGGGTCTCGCGATCATCTACCTGCGTCGCCACATCCCCGAGTCGCCCCGCTGGCTGGTCACGCATGGCCGTGGCGAGGAGGCCGAGGAGATCGTCTCCGGCATCGAGCGTGAGGTCGAGGCCTCCGGCAAGCAGCTGCCCCACGTCGACGAGTCCGAGGCGATGTGGATCAAGGCCCGCGAGAACCTCAAGCCCAACCAGCTGGCCTATGTCTTCTTCAAGATGTATCCCTCGCGGACCTTCCTGGGCCTGACGCTGATGATCACGCAGAGCTTCCTCTACAACGCCATCTTCTTCACCTCCGCCATGGTGCTGACCAACTTCTATGGCAAGTCGGCGTCGGAGGCCGCGCTCTACTTCTTCGCGTTCGCTGCCGGCAACCTCGCCGGACCGCTGCTGCTCGGGTCGCTGTT
This sequence comes from Micrococcales bacterium, assembly GCA_021287075.1. GTDB lineage: Bacteria > Actinomycetota > Actinomycetes > Actinomycetales > Dermatophilaceae > JAJTBD01. The sequence continues at coordinate 51,948 of JAJTBD010000011.1, forward strand.
CGACACCGTCGGCCGACGCAAGATGATCGGCGGCACCTACACGCTCGCGGCGATCGTGCTGCTGATCTCGGCGTGGATGTTCCAGGCGGAGATGCTCTCCGCTCTCACCCACACCCTGCTGTGGTGCCTGTCGTTCTTCTTCGCCTCCGCTGGTGCCTCCGCTGGCTACCTGACGGTGTCGGAGATCTTCCCGCTCGAGGCCCGTGGCCAGGCGATCTCGTACTTCTTCGCGATCGCCCAGCTCGTCGGTGCTGCCGGCCCGACGATCTTCGGTGCCCTCATCGGCGAGGGGCAGAGCCGTGGCCCGTTGTTCTGGGGCTATGTCTTCGCCTCGGCGGTCATGCTGTTCGGTGGTCTCGTCGCCTTCAAGTTCGGTGTCGACGCAGAGGGCAAGTCGCTCGAGGAGATCGCTCCGCCACTGTCCAGCTATGACGAGCACGGCAACGAGACCACTCGACTGCCGGTCTGAGACCGGAAGGAGGACTGAGCATGTCCGAATCCGAGACCACACCCATTCCCTACACCGTGGTGGTCGGCGTCAGCCAGACGTCGAAGTCGCCGCGGGCACTTGAGTGGGCCAAGGCCCAGGCCGACGCGGAGAACGGTCGCGTCATCGCGGTCCGTGCCTGGCGGCCCCAGGTGCCCCAGGCCACCCCGTCCGGGGAGTCCGCCGGCCGCATCAACACCGCGGCCGCCATCGAGAAGTCATCACAGGAGCAGCTGGCTGCCGACGTCGAGTCCGTCCTCGGGCCCGACCACGGCGTCGAGCTGCGGCTGGTCCGGGGCGGTCGCCGCAAGGTGCTGCTGGAGGCGGCCAAGGAGGCCGACCTCCTGGTCGTCGACGCGCCCAGGTCCGTCGTGGCCGGCCCGATGTTTGGCCATCGCCTGGTGTATGCCGCGACCTGCCCGGTCGTGGTCATGCCCCCGGCGATCAGTGGTGAGCCCCCGACGGCCATGGCCCGCGCGGCCGGCGCCGTCGGCCGGGCCGCAGTGAAGTCGGCCGGCACCGCCGGTCGACCGGGCTACCGCCCGCCGCTGCGGCACGACGGCTGACGCCGAGCGACCACGCGCGACAGCGCCGTCCCCGACAAGGGGGCGGCGCTGTCGCATTCCCTGGCAAGGGCTGGTGAGCGGTACTGGCGACGTCACATATTCGAACTGCACGAATAGCTCGTGCTCGCGAGCATCCGAGGCCGTTAAGCCCTGCCAGTTCCGCTCCCCACGAGTCCAGTGACCGCGAGGCCGAAGTAGGTCATGCCAGCCGCCACACGGCCGACCACTCGAGGCCGTCGCTGGACCCGCCGCAGTCACCGAGACCCTCCCTCATTGTCGACACCTCATCTTCTTCGCTCCGGTCGATGGTGCGGTACATCGTTGCTCGGTGGTCAATGAGACGCCTTTCCCCGCTCATGATCGAGCGACTCTCCCTGGCTGCAGGTAGGTGTCGCGGTCTGAACCGAGAGCGGTGCGCCCGGTCGGGGCCGTTTGGATCGCTGCCGCTACGTCAGAGTCCGAAGGCTCCGCCGCTGACGAGGATCACGATGCCGAGGCCGATGAGAACGATGGGGAAGAGGATGTGCTCCCAGCGTTCGAGCACTTCGGCGATCGGGGGGCGGGTGGCGACGAACTTTGCCAGGGCCACCAGGACCGCGACGAGCGCGAGGAAGACGATGCAGTAGGCGACTACTGCGAGAGGTTCCACGCTGAGGAAGACAGGGGTGTAGACGCCGATGTTGTCGCCGCCGTTGGCAAGGGTGACGCCTGCGACTGTCCACACGCCGACCTTCTTGCCGGCAACCTTGGCCTCGTCGTCATCGTCGTCATCGTCTCCGCGCCAGGCCTGCCATGCGGCCCAGAGGCCGAGGCCCAGAGGAATGAGACCGAAGTACGGGATGGCTGCCGAGGGCAGGAATGCTCCGGCGCCGATGGTCACCAGGACCGCGGCACCGAGAATGCCGGCGAACCCGAGGTACTGGCCGGCCAGAATGCGGGCGGTAGTGCCGCGCTGGCCTGCCCCTCGCGCGAAGAAGAGGGAGAGCACGATGATGTCGTCGATGTTGGTCGCTGCGAACAGGCCCATCGCCTGCAAGACCGAGGTGAGGATCATGCGCCCTCCCCAGCTGCGTCGCATCCGGGAAGCGAGCAGGCGGGATCGATGCACGGGGCGTCTTCGTCCACTGCCAGGGTGGCATCGACCAGTGCCGTCAGCGCCTGCGCCAGGTGCGAATCGGCGATCTCATATCGTGTCCGACGACCCTCGGGCTCGGAGACGACGATCCCGCAATCGCGCAGGCATGCCAGGTGGTTGGACACGTTCGGGCGTGTCAGGTCCAGATCTCGGGCCAGTTCCGCCGGGTAAGCGGGATGGTCGAGCAGGGTCAAGATGATCCGGGATCGAGTGGGGTCGGCCAGTGCACGACCCAGGCGGTTCATCACGTCGAGACGCGAAGCAATAATCAGCATGCACTGAACTATACAGCGCGCACTGAACACTCGGTCGCAGGCGTCAGCCTAGCTAGGGCGACTCCCTGGTCGGACCATAAGTCAGCCAGTTCGCTCCGGCCTGCTCCGCCCACAGTTGAGCCGTGTTGGGGTGAATCCCCAGAATGCTCGCGATGACCGCTGGCGGCACACTGGCAACATTTCGTATTCGAAGTGCGCGAGTAGGTCGCGATTGGCTAGCAAATTGGGTACCTCAAGCCTCTTGGCTCAGGTCCGTTGCCAGAGCGTCTACCCGGGAAGTGATGTCGTCGCGGATCAGTGCCATGCGCTCGTGGCCCTCGACGCCTCGAGTGGAGGGTTCATCGGTGATCCACCGGTCGATCTGGGCATTGCCCGGATGGTCGATGTGTGCCTCTTCGCCGAGGATGATGACGCGGTCGACGGTGTCGAGCAGGGCAGGGTCGATGGGCTTGGGGTGCTCACCGGTGACGCTGGCCCCGACCTCTTCGAGCGAGGCGACGGACGCTGCGTTGAGCATGTCGCCGGGGCGGGTGCCGGCGGAGTACACGTCGACGGCTTCGCCGTGGCGCTGGCGCATGAGGGCGGCAGCCATCTGGGACTTGCCGCCGTTCTTGACGCAGACGAAGAGCACGGATGGGCGCGCGCTCACGAGCTGGCCTCAACTTGCTCGATGCCGAGGGAGTCGAGGAGTTCGCCGACTCGCGCTCGGATGTTGTCTCGGATCGGGCGCACCGCTTCGACGCCCTGCCCGGCTGGGTCATCGAGCGTCCAGTCCTCGTAGCGCTTGCCGGGGAAGATCGGGCAGGTGTCACCGCAGCCCATCGTGATGACGACGTCGGAGGCCTCGACGGCTTCGGTCGTGAGGATCTTGGGCGTCTCCGCAGACAGGTCGATGCCCTCCTCGAGCATCGCTTCTCGGACGGCAGGGTTGATCGTGTCGGCGGGTGCCGATCCGGTCGAACGCACCTCGACAGCGCCGCCAGAGAGAGTGCGCGTGTAGGCGGCGGCCATCTGGGAGCGGCCGGCGTTGTGTACGCAGACGTAGAGGACTGAGGGTTGGTCGGTCATGTGGGCTCCAGGAGGGTGGGAGAGGTCAGGCGAGGACGTCACGAAGGAGGCGGGTCACGCGCTGTTGGATGTCATCCCGGATGTCCCGCACGACGTCGAGTGGTTGGCCGTCGGGGTCGGCGACGTCCCAGTCCTCGTAGCGCTTGCCGGGAAAGACCGGGCAGGCGTCGCCGCAGCCCATGGTGACGATGACGTCTGCTGCCTGGACGGCGCTGTGGGTCAATGGCTTGGGGTATGGCGCGCTGAGCGGGATGCCACCCTCAGCCAGGGCTTCGAGGACGGTGGGGTTGACCGTGTCCACGGGTTCGGACCCGGCCGAGCGCACATGGACCTTGCGGGCAGACAGGTGCTCGGTCAGGGCGGCCGCCATCTGGGACCGCCCGGCGTTGTGCACGCAGACGAAGAGGATCTCGGGGACTTGCTTGGCGACTCTCCCTTCAGCCTGGGCCACGGTCATGAGCTGCTCGCGGGCCTGCTTCGCGACGAGGATCGGCAGGTACTGCGTGATCGTGGCGCGCGGCTCGAGCAGGGCGCGGGCCTCGTGCACGACTGTGGCGATGGCCTCGGGTGAGAAGACCCCGTCGTAGGCGTAGGTCAGGTCGTCGATGAGTCGGTCGTACGTGTCGGGCGTGTGGGGTGCGGTACTCACGTGCGGTCCTCTGCTGGGATGCGAGATGGTGCCACGGCTGACGAAGGGTGGGGGAAGCGTCGACGCAGCCCGAGGCTTACATAGACCAAGCCGACGAGGACCGGCACCTCGATCAGTGGTCCGACGACGCCTGCGAGGGCCTGGCCGGATGTGACGCCGAAGGTCGCGATGGCGACGGCGATGGCCAGCTCGAAGTTGTTGCCGGCGGCGGTGAAGGCGAGCGTGGTGGTGCGTTCGTAGGTCATCCCGAGTACGCGGCCGGTGAGGTATCCGGCGCCCCACATCAGGGCGAAGTAGGCCAGGAGCGGCACCGCGATGCGGGCGACGTCCAGTGGGCGCGAGGTGATCGCGTCGCCCTGCAGGGCGAAGAGGACGACGATGGTGAAGAGCAGGCCGTAGAGCGCCCACGGGCCGATCTTCGGCAGGAAGGTGTCCTCGTATGCCTGCCGGCCCCAGCGCCGCTCGCCGATGCGCCGGGAGAGGTACCCGGCGAGCAGGGGGACCCCGAGGAAGATCAGGACCGACACGGCGATCTGGCCGAAGGAGACGTCCAGCGCGCTTTGCTCCAGACCCAGCCAGCCCGGCAGGACCGACAGGTAGAACCACCCGAGGCCCGCGAAGGCGAGGACCTGGAAGATCGAGTTGAGCGCGACGAGCACGGCAGCCGCTTCACGGTCGCCGCAGGCCAGGTCGTTCCAGATGATCACCATGGCGATGCACCGGGCGAGGCCCACGATGATCAGACCGGTCCGGTACTCCGGCAGGTCGGGCAGGAAGGCCCACGCCAGGGCGAACATCAGCGCCGGGCCGACAATCCAGTTGAGCACGAGGGAGGACCCGAGCAGGCTGCGGTCACGGGTGACCGAATCAAGGCGGTCGTAGCGCACCTTGGCCAGCGGCGGGTACATCATGACGAGCAGGCCGAGGGCGATCGGCAGCGAGATGCCATGCAGCTGCACGGCGTCCAGCGCGGACCCCAGACCAGGCACCCCACGACCGAGCACGAGCCCGGCGACCATGGCGATGCCGATCCACACGGGCAGGTAACGATCCAGCATCGCCAGGCGCGCGGGCGCGCGCTCGGTGGCCACCTCAGACGTCGTCACGCCCGGCTCCCCTGCGGGGCGCAGCACGGCGAGGATTGCTCGAGGACGGGCAGGGACGCGGTGGCCGGCTGCGCATTCGCCGGGTTGTCGTCCTTGACGACGTAGACCTCCCACGGAGCGCCGGCCGGGTCGTGGACCCACACCTTGTCCTGCAGGGCGTAGCAGCACGTCGTGTCGTCCTCGTCGAAGGTCGCCAGCCCGCCATCCGCGAGCCGTGCGCGCGCCTCGCTGACCTGCTCGGCGCCGTCAACCTCGACACCGAGGTGGTTCAGCGCACCGCGCGGCCCACTCTCGCGGGTCGCCTCGTCGGTCTCGATGAGCACGAGCTTCAGCGGCGGCTCGGTGATCGCGAAGTTGGCGTAGCCGGGCCGGCGCTTGTGCGGCTCGACACCGAAGAGCGTGGAGTAGAAGGCGATGGACGCCTCGAGGTCGACGACATTGAGAGCGATCTGGACGCGGCTCACGTGGGGTTCCTCCATCGGGTCATATCGACGTGTGTCGATACGTCAACCTTGGCACTGCGCATCGACGCATGTCAATATGGGGCCATGTCGATCGCCCCCTCCACCGACGGACGCACCCTCCTCAGCCAGGCGGTGGAGCGGTGCTGCGCCACCGAGGGCAGCGCACCGATCTCGCGCGAGGACGCCGAGGCGGTGGCCCGACTGCTCAAGGCGGTCGCCGACCCCGTCCGCCTGCAGATCCTGGGCATCGTGCGCTGCTCTCCCGGTCAGGAAGTGTGCGCCTGCGACCTACCGGAGCCCCTCGGCCTGGCCCAGCCCACGGTGAGTCACCACCTCAAGGTGCTCGTCGATGCCGGCCTGCTGACCCGGGAGCGTCGCGGGCAGTGGGCCTGGTTCACCCTCGCGCCCGATCGCCTCGCTCTGGCGCGTCAGGTCCTCGACGCCTGACCAGTCGGGAGCGACACCAACCGGCCCGCCGCAGCGTGGCGGCCCCGTCACACATCGACGACCGGCCCCTGATTCACGTCCCGCCGGCGCGATGGGCCATAGGCGCTCCAGCTTGAACCCGCCACCTCGGCCCACTTCTGGGCGGTGCTCGTATCGATCCCCAAGGCGTTGGCAATGACCGCTGGTGGGACGCTGACGGCCAGATGCAGCAGCGCGGTGTTGCGGCTGACCCGCGCGGGGATCCCCAGTGGTCGAAGTGCTCTCATCAACGACATCGCGTGCCGCGGCTGACCGGCCCTCTTGCCCGGGAAGAGCCACTGCTCGTCGGCCAACTCACGAGCAGCCCCGAAGGGCTTGTGGACGGGCAGTTGCCGAAGAAGGTCCGCCAGCACAGAAGGAACGTCGAGCGGATGCTCGCCCAGCTTGACCTGCATCCGCCCCTCAACCTCGGCGAGGTCCTCGAGCGTCAGCCGCGCAATCCGGGCCACCGGTTGCGCATAGAGCAGTAGGAGGGTTCCGGCCACTCGCTCCTCAACTCCGGCTATGGACGGATCGTGCAGGAGCCGGCGGGCCAGCTCCAGCTGTTCGTCTGGATCACCAGTCTGCGGGGACGAGGCCACGCTTGGAGTGGTGATGGCGACGCTCGCCGGTAGGAAGCGCTGTCGCTTGAGCCACCGGACGAAGTGCAGGCTCCTGCCCTCGAGGGCCCACTCCTCGACGTCCCGTTGTCGGCAGTCACGCACACCGACACCGCGGAGGTTCAGGAAGGCAATGAAGCCTTGGGCGCTTCGGACCTCGCTGCGAGCGTTGTATGCCTGGTTGGCGGTCAGCCCGCCCGGGCCGATCTGCAGGCGCGCGATCACGTACCACTGCGCGTAGCGCGCGAGCACCTGGCGTTCGCTCACCCGGTCGACCTCGGCCACGACGTCCTCGCAGAAGACCCTCAGCCGTGCCAGGTGCTCATCACGCTCGCCCAGAAGGCCCGCGGACACCAGCACTCCTCGCAGGTAGTGCACGCTGAACACTTGCGGCTCGGCATCTAGCAGCTCATGGGTGACCTCCCCATGCTCGCTCAGCAGGTCTCCGAGCAGCCGGAAACACTCAACTCGTCCCCAGTTGTGCAGCACCGAACGAGGGTCCATCTCCAGCAGTGCCTCGCGCACGGGCGCGTACCCCCGGCGCAGGCGCCCTTGCTCGTCCGCCAAGAACTCGTCGACCCTCGTGGCCGCCTGACAGGCGAAGCACCACGGGTCTCCATCGTTGGTGGTCCTGCGCCCCAACCCCTCCTGCCCGCACGTCGCGCACAGCACAACCGGGGCCCAGTAGCAGGTCGGGCACACGTCAGGAGAGGTCTCCGTTGCACGAAGAGCGACCCGTCGGGTGCGACCGCATAGACCGCACTCCCTGTGCGGGTGGCGGTAGCAACGTCCGCACAGGTTCCGGTCATGACCGCCACGACCGCCCTTTCTCGCGACGAGCGTGGCCAATTGCCCGCACGCGTCGCAAAGTGCCACCGCCTGCCTCTCCTTGGCGTAGCAGGCGGCACATAGGCCGGACCCATCTGGCTGACGTGCGTTGACGCGGGTGACCCGGCCGCAGCTGGCGCAGGATTCGGTCGGCGCACGACGACTGGCGCACCGTCGGCAGTATTCGAGTCCATCTTTCGAGCGCCGCACCTGCATGACCCGGCCGCACCCGGCACACTCACCATCGGCCTTTCCTGCGTTCCTGCACGTCCCGCAGAGCGCCCCCCCTTCGGAGTTTCTACTCGCCACGTGACGCTCTTGGCCGCACATCGAGCAGATGGCCCGTCGCGTGCGGTTGTAGCAACTGGGACAGATTCGCTGCCCGTCTGTGGTGTTGTGGAAGAGGGTGCGCGGGCGAGCACACGACGCGCAGGCAGGACTGACCACCCCCTTCACACCGGCGGCGATCGCGGCGTAGAACAACTCGCCGACGACCTTCGGCATTCTCGATCCCCCCTGCGTCACGACGTCGCGGTGCTCGCGCAGGTACGTGAGCAGGTCCTTGCGAGTTCGGGGTCCCGGCGCGACCTGCTCGACGAGTTTCGCGATCAGCTCGGGTTGGACTTGCGGGTCGTGCCGACGCAGGGCGTCGACCACATGCTGCACGTCGTCGTTGGCCGCGCGGTCCTCGTCATCGGACATGTCATGTATCCCCAGGGTCGTGCACGACCTGAGCCCGAACAGCTCTAGGTGCGCCCCCGCGCCGCGGCGCGTCTGGTCGTTGGCCCACTGCCTTGCGCGCCCGACGAGAGGTCGACACCACATACGGCTCGATCAGATCCCCTGGGCCACAGCCAAAGAGATCGCACAGCGCCGACAAGAGCTTCATGTTCATCCTGGCTGGCGGCGATGTGACGATTCGGTAGACCTGCGTCGGCGTCATGACCACCCCGCGATCGGCCAGATGCGGCACCAGATCCGAAGTAGCGTGCATCCCGTGCTCAGCCATCACCTGACGGAGGTGCCACCGATAGTCAACCGTCTTCGTTGCTTGGCTCATCATTCGGCCTTTCCGTCGGTGGGGTGAACGCTCGGTCCAAAGCCTGTCGCACCACCTGGTTGCGGTAGTCGCCTGACACCCCGGTGTACAGAGCAGTCGTCGAACCCCAGCGGTGCCCAGCTTGCTCCTGGACGAATCGGTGGTCGAAACCATCTTCGATCAAATGGGTGACGTATGAGTGTCGCAGGCAGTGCGGATGCAGGAGGGGGTCGAGCCCCAACTCCTCGCGCCACTGCGCGAATCTGCGATCGACATGGTGACTGCTGACCCGGCCCTGTCTCTCCGTGGGCCACAACGCCGGCGAGGTCGTCTGGAACTGCGGACGCACCTGCTCCACGTACTGGGCCAGCGCCTCGCTCGCCCACCGGTGCACCGCGACGACCCCTCGACGACGCGGCCCGGAACCACGCGAGGCCTTCCCCCATCGCACGTTGCACACTCCGTACTTGCCGAACTCCGGCGCTGCCGGGTTTCGCGTGAAGTCGTGCACGTCCAACATCGCCGCCTCTCTGCGCCGTAGCCCGAAGGCATAGATGACCTTGAAGAGGGTCGCATCCCGGTACGCCGTCGCCCACCCCTTGCGGCCCGAGCCATGCGCCTGGAACGCACGCTCATCCGCATGGTCGAGCAGTCGCTGGACCTCCACCCGCGTCAAAGGGCGGACTTGCGGACGCGCCTCCGTCTCGATCACGTGCGCGGTGGTGTTCCACTCGTGGAAGATCTGGACAGGATGCGAGCCAAACATCTCCATGGACCGCTCGCCCCATCCGTAACGAGGGTCCACGAGGTAGTCACAGAACAGCGCAACGGCCTGCTGGTAGGCGCGCACGGTCGAAGTGGCCACCGGCCTGGGCTCAGACACCAGATGCGTCGTCCAGTCCTCGACATCCACGGGGCCCCACTCCCACGGCATCGAACCGCAGAACTCCATGAATCGGCGAACCTGCCGGTCCCGCGCGTGGATCGTGGCGAGGTTCAACGACCGAGCCCGCTGCTGATTGGCGAACCCCTGCAACATCTCCTCGACGAAGGCGTCAGCCGTCGCGACCGGGTCTCCCGACGCCCTGAACGGCAGGACGAGCGCGCCCATGTCCCCGTCGTCATCCACCACATGAGCGAACATACATCAAATGCATGATTCGTACATCACATGCAAGAAAGCCCGGAAAATCCGGGGCTGAGAACGCCCGCCAAGAGCCGCAGTCGATCGGACTAGAACCCTGAGAACCCCGGAAAATCAGCCTTCCCGGGACTCGGGATCCTACATCTGCTGCAATATGTCAGCGTTTCAGTGCACGGTGACGTGGACGTGGTCGTAGTGGTTGGCGGTGACGCCGCCGCGGTCGGCCATGGCCCGCCAGCCGCTCGCGCCGTCGACCCAGATCTGCTGGCGCCAGATCACGTACTTCACGTCGAGCTCGTCCGCGTGACTGATGAGGTATGCCGCGACCTGGTCACCGAGCGCGCGGCCGGCGCTCGTGCCGTAGCCGGGGATCATCAGGTCGAGGGCGCGGCCGCTCGGGTGGTCCGGCAGGCTGTCGGCCCGCACCCCGCCGGTCGTGGTGATCTGCGGGAAGTTGGCGCGGATCGCCTGAAGGGTCTGCACGGCATTCGGCTGGAGACCGGTGGTCGAGATGCTGGTGGCCGTCGTCGTCGACGTCGTGGACGTGGTCGCCGAGGAGGTGCCGCTGGACGTGCTGCCCGACGAGCCGCCGGTGCTGGCGGACGAGCCGGCAGTCGTGGTGCCGGTCGATCCAGTCGAGGTGCCGCGTGTGGGGGTGCCGGCGGAGCCGCTGGACGTGCCGCGCGTCGCCGTGCCGGAGCCGTCGCGAACGGGCCGCTTGCGCTGCTGTGCCTCCCGCTTGCCGGAGTCACGTGCTCCGGCGTCGGCGGACTTCTTCGCCGCGGGACGAGTGTGCTTGCCAGACTGCTTCTTTGGTGTGGCCTGCCGCGTCTGCGTCTGCGTCTGCCGCGACTGCGCCGAGCCGGGGCCCTCGTGGGCCGATGCGCTCGCGGCGCCGGTGCCCGCGATCAGGCCGGTGGCGAGCAGCGCCGTTGTCGTGATGCGGGCGCGCTTGCTGGATGTGGGGGACATGGGATCTCCTGATGGATCGGTGTGGTCTTGCGTCCCGGCCTGGGTGCCTTGCCCTTCGAAGGTAGGCACACCCTCACGCATAATCCAAACCCTGTGAACACATTTGTAGGTTGTGAATTCCCTCTCATGCCAACGCTTTTCGCTTATCGCGCACCTAGTCGGCGCACAGGGGGTATTCAGCAGGGAGGTGGTTTCCCTAGACTCCACACGGAGGGAAGGGGACTGGATATGGGGATCTTCGGCCGACGTGGTCGCCGTGGGGACGAGCAATCGGGTGACCGGCCAAACGACACTGGTGGCTCGGCACCGGCGGGACCCCCGGCGGCGCGGGCGCAGCTCGAGGAGCTGACCCGGCTCCACGGCATACCGGCGAGTGTTGAGGGGCCGAGCCTGACGGCCCGGTGGCCACAGCCGGACGGTGGGGAGGTCCGCGCGTGGGTGTCGGGCCTGACGGGCGGACCTGCTCGGGTGGTCGTCGAGACACGCGACCCGGACCAGGCCCAGGGCGACGCCGACGAGCGACACCAGGCCTTCACGTGGGGGGAGTGGGACTCCGCGCCGTTCCTCTGGCAGATCCAGCCCGACGCCGCCTCGGCACGACTGGAGTGGTTCCCCGGACTCGCGACGGCACCCACCTGGGACGAGCAGCGGGCGATGCTGGAGGCGGTCCTCCCGAGCCTGCCATCGGCCCTGGGCTGTGTCCCCGAGGAGTGGTTCGCACCCGTCCTCGCGATCCGTTATGAGCACCCGGGCAGGTGGGTGGAGCTGGTGGTCTCGCCGGAGGGGTGCACCGTCCGTGTCCCGACGGCCGCCGGGCCCCGGGACAGCCTCGTGCGGGCCGACCCGGCGGTGCTGCGGCTTGCTGTGGGCACGATCGTCGACATCACCGCCCAGCGCGGGGAGGACCCGGCCGACTATGAGCGCTCGCTCGGCGGGGGCACCGGGATCGGCTTCGTCACGATGGTCGGTGACCCGGGCTGGGAGGCCCGCTCCATCCTCGACGTCCCGGACGGGGTGCCAGAGCAGCCGGATGAGGCGGCGGCCTCGGAGCGACGGACCCTGAGGCTGTGGGCCGCCGGTCAGCTGGGGCTGTCATCCCAGGCTGCCGCGCGGCTGGCCCGCGACCCGGAGGTGGAGGTGCGGCGGCAGCTGGTGCGGCACCCGTCGGACGACGTCGTGCGCGCCGCGGTCGAGGCCAACGCCGACCTGCGTCCGCTCGCGATCGACGCAGGGCGTCTCAGGGTCGACCCGGCCGAGGTCGGGGAGGTGGGGAGCCGGCAGGAGGCGGAGGCCATCGCGGAGGGACCCGACCCGATCCCGGAGCGGATCCAGATCGCGCTGGTCCAGGCGCTGGGTGACGGGCCGGTGCTCGGCAGGACCGTCGCGAAGCCCGGACGCCTCGGCGCCCCCGCACTGCGGGCGGTGGCCGAGATGGACGTGCGTGCCAGCGACAGCGCCCGGGCGCAGCTGGTGGTCCTCGGGGAGATGCCCTTCGCGGAGCTGGGGGAGGAGGCCCGGGCGCGGCTGGCCTCGCAGATGCCGGAGGGCGACCCTCGCACGCCCGAGTGGCAGCTGGCGATCGCCCAGGACGGCAGCGAGCGTGAGTGGGGGCCGCTGAGCGCCCGCACCGACCTGAGCGACGAGGCCTTCGACATCCTGGTGGGCCACGCAGCTGCGGGGGCGCCCGGCCTCTACGTCCTGGGGCGCGACGCGCGGTGCCCTCGGCGGGTCCGGGATCTCCTGCGCCAGCGTGGGGGCGGGGCCTTGATCCTGCGCAACCCGGCGCTCGAGGCCGACGAGCTGGACGCGCGCGCCGACGACGACGCCGGCTTTGTCCGCGCCCTGGTGCGACACCCCGATCTGGACGACGCCACGCGCCTGCGGATCCTGCTGGACCGCGGCGCCGACATGGACGGCGGGCTTCCCGGCGACTCGACCGAGATCGCCCAGGTCGTCGCTGCGCTCGGCCCGCTCGATCCCGGCCAGCTCCGCGCCCTGGCCAGGGCCGGGTTCGCCCAGGCCCGGGGGCTAGTCGCGCGTGCCGACCGCTACGACGACCCCGAGCTCTGGCGGATCCTCGTGGTGTTGGCCAGGACAAGCCGGACCGAGCGGTCGCTGCTGGAGCGTCCCGACGTGCCGGAGTGGGCTGCGTTGATGCTGGCTCGTCCGGCTCGTGCCCGTGCTGAGTACCAAGCTGCGAGTCTTGACGACTACGCCGACGACCCTGTCCGTCAAGGGCTTCGCGCCGCGGCAGACACCCGCGGTGTGCTGCCAGGCCAGGTCTTGTCGGGAGCCGATCCCCTGGCCGCAGCCGTTGTCGCGCGGGCCGTCGTGTTCGCGGGGAAGGAGCCCGCGGCGGCTTTCATCCGCTCGGCCACGACACACCCCGACTGGTTCGTGCGGGCCTGCCTGCTCGACAACCCCTATCTCCCACAGGGAGAGCTCCGCAAGGCAGCCCGCACCCTCATGGGCGACCAGGATCCGGTGGTGCGGCGGCTGGCGGGGCTCCGGGCCAGGTGAGCGGGGGATGAGCCAGCACCACGAGTCGCACATCGAGCGCCAGATCCGCGAGGCGGTCGAGCGGGGTGACTTCGACAACCTCTCCGGCGCCGGCAAGCCGCTGCCCGACATGGGCGAGCACCATGACGAGGAGTGGTGGGTCAAGCAGCTGGTCAAGCGCGAGCAACTCGACATGTCCGGTGCCTTGCCGCCGGTGCTGGCACTGCGCAAGGAGGCCGGCGGCTTCCCGGCCTCGCTGGTAGAGCTGCGCACCGAGCAGAGCGTGCGGGCAGTCCTCGAGGACTTCAACCGGCGGGTGCGCGAGGACCGGCTGCGCCCGGCCGTGGGACCCTTCCCACCGCTGCTGGCCCGCACCGTCGACGTCGACGAGCTCGTCGAGCAGTGGCGGGCGCTCCGCGCCGACCGCACCGAGGCGCCTGCTGATCAGGCGAGCAGGCCGCAGACAAAAACCCCTGTGCGCCAAGGCTTCTGGGCAAGGACCATCCGCCGCGGGCGACCCTCCGGCTGACCGTCGCCGCCTCCCGTCAGGCGGGCGGCTCGACGTCCTGCTGGGCCGGGAGGTTGGCGACGCCGACGGGGCAGCTGAGGCCATTGGGCCCGTGGTTGCAGTAGCCGCCCGGGTTCTTGTGGAGGTACTGCTGGTGGTAGTCCTCCGCGTAGTAGAACGGGCCGGCCTCGTCGGCGGGCCGGATCTCGGTCGTGATCTCGCCGGCGCCGGCTGCGCTCAGCACCTGCTGGAATGCCGCCCGCGTGGCCTCGGCGGCGCGCTGCTGTCCCGGGGTGGTCCAGTAGATGCACGAGCGGTAGCACGTGCCGACGTCGTTGTACTGGCGCATCCCCTGGGTCGGGTCGTGGTTCTCCCAGAACGCCTTGAGCAGCAGCTCGGGCGAGGTCTGCGCCGGGTCATAGGCCACGAGCACGACCTCGGCGTGACCGGTCAGGCCGGTGCACGACTCCTCATAGGTCGGGTGGGGCGTGATGCCGCCCATGTAGCCGGCCGCCGTCGTCACGACACCCGGCAGCTGCCAGAAGATCCGCTCGACACCCCAGAAGCAGCCCATCCCGACGTAGAGCGTCTCGGTGCCCTCGGGCCACGGCCCCTCCAGCGGCGTGCCGAGCACCTCGTGGGTGACCGGCACGGCATAGGGCCGCTCGGGGCGACCCGGCAGGGCCTCCTCGGGGGTGGGCAGGGTCGTGCGCTTGCCTAGTCCGAACACCCGTCCAGTCTCACACGAAACCCGGTTGCCGCCACAGGCCAGGGTGGCGCAGGATCGGGCCCGTGCCAGTCGACCTTGTCTCCTTTGACGCCGCCGACCCCCACGACGAGGAGCAGCTCGTCGCCTGGGTGGAGGTGTGGTCCCGCAGCCTCCTGCACGATCTCGGCCCGGAGCAGGGCAGCCCGTGGAGTGTCGCGGAGATACGCGCGCAGTCGATGTCGCCCAACTATCGCCGCGAGACCGTGCTGGCCGTCGACCGCGCCAGCGGCGAGCCGGTCGGGCTGGGCGGCATCAGCCTCCCCCTGCGCGACAACACCCACCTGGTCACCCTGCGCCTCCAGGTCGACCCGGCCCATCGCCGCCAGGGCATCGGCAGTCAGATCCTCGAGTGGGCCCACGGGCGCTGGCGCGACTCGGGCCGCCCGACCATCCTGTGCGAGACGGCGTGGAATGTCGGAAACGACGACGGCTCAGGCGAGTTCGCCCGCCTCAATGGGTATGCCGCGGCGCAGACGACCGTGCGCAGCGACCAGCTCCTCGCCGAGACGGTGCCCTCGATCCGGGCGGGCCTGCCGGCGATCGTCGAGCAGATCGGCGCCGCCGGATATGACACGCTCACGTGGGTGGACGGGAGCCCCGAGGAGTGGTTCGAGCAGCGGGCCTTCCTGGCGCGCCGCATGTCGACCGACATCCCCCTGGGCGAGCTCGACATGGCCGAGGAGGACTGGGACGCCGAGCGCATCCGTGAGGAGGACCGCCTGACAAGGGAATCCGGACGCCGCTTCGTCGACACCGTTGTGCGGCACAGGGATTCGGGGCAGCTCGCCGGATACACCCGGATCGCCGTGTCGGCGGAGACGCCCCATCTCGCCTACCAGCTGGACACGCTCGTGATCCGCGAGCACCGCGGCATCCGCCTCGGTCGGGCGCTCAAGGCGGTCAACGTCGTCAGGCTCGCCGACGAACTGCCGGGAGTGCAGCGGGTGCGCACGTGGAACGCCGAGGAGAACAGCCACATGATCGCGGTCAACTCCGAGCTCGGCTACGAGCCGACCGGATACCTGCGCGAGTGGCAGCGCCGGGGAGGCTGACGGGGACGGGGCTGCGCGGGGGAGGCGCGCCGTGCGCCCCGGTGGGCCAGGTCACATAGGCTGGCCCAATGACGGACTCGCTTGGTTTCTCCTCCCGCGCCATCCACGCCGGTCAGGAGCCCGACCCGACCACCGGCGCCGTGGTGACGCCGATCTACCAGACCTCGACGTTCAAGCAGGACGGCATCGGCGGCTTCCGTGGTGGCTACGAGTACAGCCGCTCGGCCAACCCGACCCGCACCGCGCTCGAGGAGTGCATCGCCGCCCTCGAGGGCGGGGAGCGGGGCTTCGCCTTCGCCTCCGGCCTCGCCGGCCAGGACACGGTCATCCGCGCGCTGCTGCGCCCCGGTGACCACGTGGTCGTCCCCTCGGATGCCTATGGCGGGACCTACCGGATGTTCAACAAGGTCGCCCTGCCGTGGGGCGTCGAGCACGACATCGCCGCGATCGCCGACCCAGAGGCCGTGCGCGCCAAGATCCGCCCCGGCCAGACCAAGATGGTCTGGGTCGAGACCCCCACCAACCCCATGCTCGGGATCGCCGACGTCACCGCGCTCGCCGAGATCGCCCACGAGGCCGGCGCCGTGCTCGTCGTCGACAACACCTTCGCCTCGTCCTATCTCCAGCAGCCGATCGCGCTGGGCGCCGACATCGTCACGCACTCGGCGACCAAATACAGCGGCGGCCACTCCGACGTCGTGGGCGGCCTCGTCGTAGTCGCCAAGGAGATCGGGGTCCCCGCCTTCGCCGACGCCGCCGAGCGCGTCGCCTTCATGCAGAACTCGATGGGCGCGGTCGCCGGGCCCTTCGACTCCTGGCTGGTGCTGCGCGGCCTGAAGACCCTCGCGGTGCGCATGGACCGGCACAGCGACAACGCCGAGAAGGTCGTGGAGTTCCTCTCCGGCCACCCCGGCGTCTCGGCCGTGCACTATCCGGGTCTGGAGTCCCACCCCGGGCACGAGGTCGCGGCCCGGCAGATGAAGCGCTTCGGCGGCATGGTCTCCTTCCAGGTCGCCGCCGGCGAGGACGTCGCCGTCAAGGTCTGCGCCGAGACCCAGCTGTGGACCCTGGGCGAGTCGCTCGGCGGCGTCGAGTCGCTCATCGAGCACCCGGCCCGCATGACGCACGCCTCGGTGCGCGGCACGGAGCTGGAGGTCCCCGCCGACCTCATCCGCCTCTCGGTCGGCATCGAGGAGGTCGACGACCTCATCGCCGACCTGAAGCAGGCGCTCGACCGCCTCGCCTGAGCGATGGCCCACGACCCCGACCGCCCCGACTGGGTGGCCGAGGACTGGGTCTCGCCCCGCCGTGCTGCGGGCGCCCTGCGGCTCGCCTGGGCGCTGACCGCGCTCGTCCCCGTCGGTCTCGCGGCCGGCTGGGGGCTGTGGCGGGGGCTGCTCGCGCTCGCCTCCCCAGACGCCGCACCGGCGCGTTGGCTCCAGATCCTCTGTGGCACACCGGCGCTCGCGCTCGGCCTGCTCCTGCCTGTGCTTGCGGTCCATCACGGAGAGGTCGCCCGGCGCGGGCGCCGCACGTCCGGGCTGGGCCCGATGCTCATCGGCGCGAGCGTCTTCGTCCTTGGCCTCGGTGGGGCGCTTCTCGCCGCCACGTCCTAGGTATGCCGCGCCCGCGGCATACGCCTCATCGGTCGCCCCGGTGCGGCGAGGGTGCCGCGCGCGGGATCGGCCCCGGACACGACGAGGGCGCCTCCCCGATGGGGAAGGCGCCCTCGAGCGTCTGGCCGGATCAGCCCTTGTAGGGCTTGGCGCCCTTGATCGAGACCTCGATCTCGTTGCCGTTGGGGGCGGTGTAGGACGCGGTGTCGCCGACCTTCTTGCCATAGATGGCGGCGCCCAGCGGGGACTTCTCGCTGAAGACCTGGAGGTCGGTGTCGCCGGCGATCTCGCGCGAGCCGAGGAGGAAGGTCTCCTCGTCGCCGAACATCTCGACGGTGACGACCATGCCGGACTCGACGATGCCGTCGTCCTCGGGGGCCTCGCCGACGGTGGCCGTCTCGAGCAGCTGGGTCAGCTGGCGGATGCGGGCCTCCATCTTGCCCTGCTCCTCCTTGGCCGCGTGGTAGCCGCCGTTCTCGCGGAGGTCGCCCTCCTCGCGGGCCGCCTCGATGCGCTTGGCGATCTCGACCCGGCCCGGGCCGGAGAGCTCGTCCAGCTCGGCCTTCAGACGGTCATAGGCATCCTGGGTCAGGAAGCTGGTCTGGGGCGTCGCGGTGTCGCTCACGGTGTCACTCCTTGTGGTTGCCCGCCCAAGGTGGGCGGGTCTCGCGAAACAATGAGGGTCCGGGCCGCCGTGCGGCCCGAACCCACGCTTGTGAACTGTCAATGCTAGCAAACGTGCTGGCGGGGCGATGTGTTCCGCGCCACTGGGGGCACTGGCTGCGGGCGTGCCCCTACTGCGTGCAGGACTTGGCGGTGACCGTGTTGGCGCGAGAGGTCGTCTTGACGGTGGCGCTGCGCTGGGCGACCTTGGGGCCCGCCTCGACGGGCACGTCGAGAGTCCCCACGACGCCATAGGAGACGTCGAGGGCCTGGACGGTGCAGGTGGTGGCGCGGCCGTCGGGGCGGTGCACCTCGAAGGTCACGCTCGCCTCGCTGTCGCTGACGACCTTGTATGCCGTGGTCTTCCACGTGATCTGGCCGACCGAGATCGCCAGCCCGAACCAGGTCGCCAGCGCGACGCCGATCGTGATCCCGATCGCGCCCATGACCCACCACTTGCCTTGACCGGGCGCGGGGCGGGGGAGCGACATGGTGGCTGGCCTTCCGGGTGGGGCGTTCGGCCGTGCGGTGCACGGATGGGACAATGGGGCCCGAGACCGGTCCCGGGCTGCCAGCCGCGTAGCACCGGCCGACCCCGACAAGTGTCCCACCGCCGCCCGCGTCCCCGGCAGGGCGGTCCGATGACAGGAGCGATGCCCATGAGCGGTGCACTGCGCCTCATGGCCGTGCACGCCCATCCGGACGACGAGTCCAGCAAGGGTGCCGCGACGATGGCCAAGTACGTCGCCGAGGGCGTGGAGGTCCTCGTCGTCTCGTGCACAGGGGGCGAGCGCGGCGACGTGCTCAACCCCAAACTCGCCGACGACCCCCACATCCAGCGCGACCTGGCCCAGGTCCGGCGCGACGAGATGGCCGGGGCCCAGGCGGTCCTCGGGATCCAGCACACCTGGCTCGGTTTCGTCGACTCCGGTCTGCCCGAGGGCGACCCGCTGCCCCCGCTGCCGGAGGGCTGCTTCGCCCTCGAGCCGCTGGATGTCACCACCGAGGCCCTCGTGCGGGTCGTGCGCGAGTTCCGGCCCCATGTCATGACGACCTACAACGAGCAGGGCGGCTATCCACACCCGGACCACATCATGTGCCACCGCGTGTCGATGTCCGCGTTCGAGGCCGCCGGCGACGCCGCTGCATACCCCCATGCAGGCGAGGCCTGGCAGCCCCTCAAGCTCTACTACGACGTGAGCTTCAGCGCCGAGCGGCTGCGGGTCTTCCACGAGGCGCTCATCGCGCTCGAGGAGGAGAGCCCCTTCGAGGAGTGGCTCGAGCGCTCGGCCAAGCGCCCCCCGCGCACCGTCACCACCCGGATCGACGCCGCGGACTACTACCCCCAGCGTGACGACGCCCTGCGGGCCCACGCGACCCAGGTCGACCCCGACGGCAGCTTCTTCGCCGTGCCGCTGGAGGTCCAGCAGGAGCGGTGGCCGTGGGAGGAGTTCGAGCTCGCGCTGGCCTATGTGCCGCTGGCCGACGGCGAGGACGACCTCTTCGCCGGGGTGCGGGACATCGACGCAGACGCGCTCGCGACCTCAGGTGAGCGCACCGTGCAGCACGACGGACGGACGGAGATCCCCTCATGAGCGCACCCGACAGCAGTATCTCCCCGGGCTTCGGGGCCTTCCTCGCCTTCTTCCTGCTCGCCCTCGCGCTCTGGCTGCTCATGCGCAGCATGGGTGGGGTCCTGCGCCGGATGTCCTACCGCCAGGAGGACGTCGAGCGTGCCGAGGCCGCGCGCCGGTCCGGCGAGCAGCCGGTCGACGACGTCAGCGAGCCGCTGGCGCCGGACACTGCCGAGCCCGTGGCAGCGGACCGCGCCGAGCCGGTGGTGCCGGACCGCGCCGAGCCGGTGGTGCCGGACCGCGCCGAGCCGGTGGACCAGGGAGAGCCCGGCCCGCACGAGCGCTAGGCCCACCGGGCGTTTTCGCCCAATTGGGCGAAAACGCCCTGGCGCCCGGTGTCAGTGATGTCGCGGTGGCGGCGCGTCGGCGGGTCAGCCGTGGGCGACGGCCGGCGTCGAGAGGGTGAGTGCGGCGGCGGCATAGTGCGCGGCGAAGGCGAGCACCGTGAAGGTGTGGAAGAGCTCGTGGAAGCCGAACCAGCGCGGTGACAGTCGGGGCCATTTGGTGCCGTAGACGACCGCGCCGAGGGTGTAGAGCACGCCACCGACCGCGATGAGCGTGACGATCGCCGGGCCGCCGTAGTGCCACAGCGGGCCGAGGTAGAAGACCGCGACCCAGCCCAGGGCGACGTAGATCGGCGTGTAGAGCCAGCGCGGCGCGTCGACCCAGAAGATCCGGAAGATCACGCCGGCGAGCGCGCCGACCCAGACGATGATCAGCAGCTCGCGGGCCTGGTCGTCGGGCAGCAGCAGCGCAAAGGGCGTGTAGCTGCCGGCGATGATCAGGAAGATGTTGGAGTGGTCGGCACGCTTGAGCACCGCGGCGACCTTGGGCGACCAGTTGCCGCGGTGATAGACGGCGGAGGTCCCGAAGAGCAGCAGCGCCGCCGTGGTGAAGACCGTGGCGGCGATCTTGGCGGTCTCGTGCGGCGCCGTCACGATGAGCACGATGCCGGCGGCGACCACCGCAGGGACCATCCCCGCGTGCAGCCAGCCACGCAGTTTGGGCTTGACGGCGTCGACGACCGCCTCGAGGGTCTCGAGGGGCCCATCGGCCTCAGGCATCCGCGGTCGCATAGGCCAGAGAGTAGTCCGCGATCCGTGGTCGCGGGGCGCCGGTGCCCGGGGCCCACCCGAGGGGAGGGGTAGGTTTGCGCCGTGGAGTTGAGCAACCCGCTGTATGCCGCCTACGAGCGCCTTCTGGTGAAGGAGCTCGAGGCCCTGCCGACTCCGCGGCACGTCGGCGTGATGCTTGACGGCAACCGGCGCTGGGCCAAGGAGCGCGGGCGCGGCACGCGCGAGGGGCACCAGGCAGGGGCCGACAACATCGACGATTTCCTCGAGTGGTGTGAGGAGGCCGGGGTCCAGGTCGTCACGCTGTGGCTGCTCTCGACCGACAACCTCGACCGGGCCACCGAGGAGCTCGAGCCGCTGCTGGCGATCATCGAGAAGGCGGTCGCCGACCTGGCCGCGGCGCATCGCTGGCGGCTGAACCCCGTCGGCGCCAAGGACCTGCTCCCCGAGCGCACGGCCGCGGCCCTGGCCGCGGCCGCGGAGCAGACCGCCGATGTCGAGGGCATGCACGTCAACGTCGCGGTGGGCTATGGCGGCCGTCAGGAGATCGCCGACGCGGTCCGCTCGCTGCTGCACGAGCGCGCGGCGCGGGGCGAGGGCGTCGAGCAGATCGCCGAGAGCCTGTCGGTCGAGGACATCGCCGAGCACCTCTACACCAAGGGGCAGCCCGACCCCGACCTGGTCATCCGCACCTCCGGTGAGCAGCGGCTGTCGGGCTTCCTGCTCTGGCAGTCGGCGCACTCGGAGTTCTACTTCTGCGAGGCCTACTGGCCCGACTTCCGACGGGTCGACTTCCTGCGCGCACTTCGGGCGTATGCCGAGCGGCACCGACGGATGGGCCGCTGAGCCGCATCGCGGCATACCCCATCTGTCACACCAGCCCCACCAGCCTCAGAAGACATGAACGCGCGGTGAAATCCGCTGTGCGACAACGCGACACGCGCTCTGGCGTGCCGCGAATCCGGGGTCTGGGCCTTAGCGTCGGGATCGACGGGAGGCGCCCCGCCACCCGTCTCGGGAGGGGCCCAGAGTCGATGGCGTTGCAGCCGAGGGAGCATCAGCTCCACAGCGCAGACCGCAGTCGGTCGCCGCTGGACCCAGGCCGTTCCCGGCACCAGAACCGCGAGTAGGCGCAGCGCGCCGACGGCGGCGCGGTGCCCGGAAGAGGAGCCTGACCCATGGCCATCACCCCCACCGTGCCCGACGCCGCGACCTCCGAGACCAGCGAGGAGCGGGTCGAGACCGCCCGCCGCACCCACATCCTCGACACCTCGGTGCTGCTGTCGGACCCGCGGGCGCTCTTCCGGTTCGCCGAGCACGAGGTGGTCGTGCCGGTCGTGGTCATCACCGAGCTGGAGGCCAAGCGCCACCACCCCGAGCTGGGCTACTTCGCCCGCAAGGCGCTGCGCTATCTCGACGACCTGCGCGTGCAGGAGGGGCGCCTCGACCACCCGGTCGAGGTCGGTGACCAGGGCGGCACGCTGCGCGTCGAGCTCAACCACACCGACCCGATGGCCCTCCCGGCCGGCTTCCGCCTCGGCGATAACGACACCCGGATCCTCGCTGTCGCCAAGAACCTCGCCAACGAGGGCAACGACGTCGTCGTCGTCTCCAAGGACCTGCCGATGCGCGTCAAGGCCTCCGCGGTCGGCCTCGACGCCCAGGAGTACCGCGCGGAGCTGGCCGTCGACTCCGGCTGGACCGGCATGACCGAGCTCGACGTCACCACCGAGGAGATGGAGGCGCTCTATGAGCACGGCCGCGTCGAGCACATCGCCGCGACCGAGCTGCCCTGCCACACCGGGGTCGTCCTGCACGGCCCGCGCAGCAGCGGCCTCGCCCGCGTCGGCGCCGACCGCGCGCTGCGCCTTGTCCGGGGCGACCGCGACGCCTTCGGGCTGCACGGTCGCAGCGCCGAGCAGCGCATCGCGCTCGACCTGCTCATGGACCCCGACGTCGGCATCGTCTCGCTCGGCGGCCGCGCCGGCACCGGCAAGTCGGCGCTCGCCCTGTGCGCCGGCCTCGAGGCGGTCATGGAGCGGCGCCAGCACCGGCGGGTCATCGTCTTCCGGCCGCTCTATGCCGTCGGCGGGCAGGAGCTCGGCTATCTGCCCGGCAGCGAGAACGAGAAGATGGGCCCCTGGGCGCAGGCGGTCTTCGACACCCTCGGCGCCGTCGTCTCCAAGGAGGTCGTCGAGGAGGTCATCGACCGCGACATGCTCGAGGTGCTGCCGCTCACCCACATCCGCGGCCGCTCCCTGCACGACTCCTTCGTCATCGTCGACGAGGCCCAGTCGCTCGAGCGCAATGTGCTGCTGACCGTGCTCTCGCGGATCGGCCAGAACTCCAAGGTCGTGCTCACCCACGACGTCGCCCAGCGCGACAACCTGCGGGTGGGCCGGCACGACGGCGTCGCCGCCGTCATCGAGGCACTCAAGGGCCACCCCCTCTTTGCCCACGTCACGCTCACCCGCAGCGAGCGCAGCCCGGTCGCGGCGCTGGTGACCGACCTGCTGGAGGGCCTCGACCTCTGAGCCGGGCGGGGCTGCGGCCCCGGGATGCCGGTCGCCGTCCTCGGGTCCGCGTGCTCAGGCGCGCGGACCCGATTGGCGCCCGGGATGGTTGCCCCCGTATGATCTCGGTTTGGTAACGCCGACCCCGGGCGTTGGCCATCCCCAGTTCGCCCTTTGGAGATCACCCGTGCCCCGCTACGAAGGCCGCCACGCCGCCAAGCACGCCAGCCCCGGCTTCTCGCGCACCGCCGCCCTCGGCGGCGCGCTCGGTGGAGCCCTGCGCCGGCCCGTGGTCGCCTCGTCCGTGGGTGCCGCCACCGTGTGCCTCAGCGTCGCCGGGTATGCCGCGAGCGCCCAGGCCGACGCCCCCGCCCTCGAGATCACGGCCGCCGGGCAGGCCGCGGCCAGGTCGGCCGCGATCCTCGCCTCCCGTGAGGCGGCCAACGACCAGGCCGAGCGTGGCTCCGCGGTGACCGGCAAGGCCATCGCCGACCAGAAGGCGCGCGTCGCCGCGGCCAAGGCGGCTGCCGAGAAGAAGGCCGCCGAGGAGCGGGCCCGCAAGGCCGCCGCAGAGAAGGCCGCCGCCGAGCGCAAGGCCGCCGCCGACAAGGCCGCCCGCGACAAGGAGCGCGCCTCCGTCGCCGCGGCAAAGGCCTCCGCCCTGGCCTCCGCGCAGTCCGACCCCAAGGCCGCGGCCAAGAGCCTGCTGGCCGACCACGGCTGGGGCGAGGACCAGTTCTCCTGCCTCAACTCGCTCTGGATGAAGGAGTCGGGCTGGAACTTCCGCGCGACCAACCCCTCGTCCGGCGCCTATGGCATCCCGCAGTCCCTGCCCGGCAGCAAGATGGCCACCTTCGGCAGCGACTGGCAGACCAACCCGGTCACCCAGATCAAGTGGGGCCTGGACTACATCAAGGGCCGCTACGGCACCCCGTGCGCGGCCTGGGGCCACAGCCAGTCCGTCAACTGGTACTGACCCGCGCACTCCGCCGACACGACCGGCCGCACGCATCAGGTATGCCGCGCCGCCCGCCCGGGCAGCGCGGCATACCGCTGTGGTTTGGTGGGGTCAGACCTTGCGGAGGCGGATCCGGCTGACGGCGTGGTTGGCGCCCTTGGACAGGACCAGGGTCGCGCGGCTGCGGGTGGGCAGGACGTTCTGCACGAGGTTGGGCTCGTTGATCGAGGCCCAGATCGACAGCGCGGTCTCGCGGGCCTGCTCGTCGGTGAGCCCGGCATAGCGGTGGAAGTAGGAGTCGGGATCGGCGAAGGCGGTCTCGCGCAGCCGCAGGAAGCGGCTGACATACCACTCGCGGATGTCGGACAGCCCCGCGTCGACATAGACCGAGAAGTCGAAGAAGTCGCTGACCGACAGGCCGGAGCGGCCATCGGCCTGGGCCCGCGGCGGCTGGAGCACGTTGAGGCCCTCGACGATGAGCACGTCGGGCTTGTCGATCACGAGCTCGTCGGGCAGCACGTCATAGGTGAGGTGGGAGTACTGCGGCGCCGTGACCTGGGCCTTGCCGGCCTTGACCTCGGCGACGAAGCGCAGCAGCCGGCGCCGGTCATAGGACTCGGGGAAGCCCTTGCGGGTCAGCAGACCCCGTCGCTCCAGCTCGGCATTGGGCAGCAGGAAGCCGTCGGTCGTGACCAGCTCGACCCGGGGGGTGTTGGGCCAGCGGCTGAGCAGCTCCTTGAGGATGCGGGCGGTCGTGGACTTGCCGACGGCCACCGACCCGGCCACGCCGATGACGAAGGGGGTGCGCCCGGGGCGCTCGCCGAGGAACTCGCTGGTCGCGAGGTGCAGGCCATAGGTCGCCTCGACATAGAAGATGAGCAGCCGCGAGAGGGGGAGATAGACCTCCTCGACCTCGTTGAGGTCGAGCCGGTCGCCCAGGCCCCGCAGCCGGACGATGTCGTCGGGCGTCAGGCTCATCGGGTGGTTCTCGCGCAGTCGCGCCCACGCGGCCCGGTCGAGGTCGACATAGGGGGAGGGGAGTGCCCGCGACGGCGTCGGCGCGGCGACGTGGACTTGCTCCATCCCGCAATCGTGCCAGACGCGCCCCTCCGTGGCGCATGCGGTGGTTTGGGTTCCGGCCGTCTACCCTTGTGACCATGTGTGGAATCGTGGGATACGTCGGGCCGAACGCCGACGCCAAGGCCATCGACGTCGTCATGGAGGGCCTGGCCCGTCTCGAGTACCGCGGCTATGACTCCGCCGGGGTGGCACTGGTCGCCGACGGCGCGATCGCCTCGGAGAAGAGGGCCGGCAAGCTCGTCAACCTGCGCAGCGCCATCGAGGCCCACCCGCTGCCCGACTCCTCGACCGCGATCGGCCACACCCGCTGGGCCACCCACGGTGGCCCGACCGACGCCAACGCCCACCCGCACCGCGGCGGCGAGGACGGCAAGCTCGCGCTCGTCCACAACGGCATCATCGAGAACTTCCACGCCCTCAAGAAGGGCCTGATCGCCGAGGGCGTCGAGTTCCGCTCCGAGACCGACACCGAGGTCGTCGCCCACCTCCTTGCCAAGGCGTATGCCGCGCAGGGTGACCTGACGGCCGCGATGCAGACCGTCGTTGCCGACCTCGAGGGCGCCTTCACCCTCCTCGCCGTGCACGCCGACCAGGCCGGCACCGTCGTCGGCGCCCGCCGCAACAGCCCGCTCGTCGTGGGTCTCGGCGAGGGCGAGAACTTCCTCGGCTCAGACGTGGCCGCCTTCATCGGCTACACCCGGCAGGCGCTCGAGCTCGCGCAGGACCAGATCGTGACGATCACCCCCGAGTCGGTCACGGTGATGAACTTCGACGGCACGCCCGCCGAGGGCAAGCACTACGAGGTCACCTGGGATGCCGCGGCCGCGGAGAAGGGCGGCTACGCGACCTTCATGGAGAAGGAGATCAACGAGCAGCCCCACGCCGTCGCCGACACCCTCCTGGGCCGCACCGACGAGGACGGGCGCCTCGTCCTCGACGAGATGGACATCACCGAGGAGGAGTTCCGCGCGATCGACAAGATCGTGATCGTCGCGTGCGGCACCGCGTCCTACGCCGGCTTCGTCGCGAAGTATGCCGTCGAGCACTGGACCCGCATCCCCGTCGCCGTCGAGCTCGCCCACGAGTTCCGCTACAGCGACCCGGTCGTCGACGACAAGACCCTGGTGGTCTCGATCAGCCAGTCCGGCGAGACCATGGACACCCTGATGGCGGTCAAGCACGCCAAGGAGCTGGGCGCGCGCACCCTCTCGATCTGCAACACCCACGGCTCGACCATCCCGCGCGAGTCCGACGCCGTGCTCTACACCCACGCCGGCCCCGAGATCGCGGTCGCCTCGACCAAGGCCTTCCTGGCCCAGATCACCGCCTGCTACATCCTCGGCCTCTATCTCGCGCAGCTGCGCGGCGGCACCTACGCCGAGGACGCCCAGGCCGTCATGAAGGAGCTGAGCGAGGTCCCGGCCAAGCTCGAGGAGCTGCTCGGCTCGATGAAGCGGGTCAAGGAGATCGCCCGCTTCATGGCCGACACCCGCTCGGTCCTCTTCCTCGGCCGCAATGTCGGCTACCCGGTCGCGATGGAGGGTGCGCTCAAGCTCAAGGAGCTGGCCTACATCCACGCCGAGGGCTTCGCCGCTGGCGAGCTCAAGCACGGGCCGATCGCCCTCATCGACGCCGGCCAGCCGGTCTTCATCGTCGTCCCCGGCCCGGACACCCCGCACGGCCTGCACGACAAGGTCGTCTCCAACATCCAGGAGATCCGCGCCCGCGGCGCCCGCACCCTCGTCATCGCCGAGGAGGGTGACGACAAGGTCGAGCCCTTCGCCGACGAGGTCATCCGCATCCCGCACACCTCGCCGCTGCTGGCCCCGCTGCTGGCGGTCGTCCCGCTCCAGGTCTTCGCCCTGCACCTCTCGACGGCCAAGGGCCTCGACGTCGACCAGCCGCGCAACCTCGCCAAGAGCGTCACGGTCGAGTGATCGCCGGCCTCGGCATCGACGTCGTCGACATCGACCGCTTCGGGGAGTCCCTCGAGCGGACGCCGGGCCTGCGCGAGCGCCTCTTCACCGCGACCGAGCGCGACCTGCCGCTCGCCTCGCTGGCGGCGCGGTTCGCCGCCAAGGAGGCCCTGGCCAAGGCGCTGGGCGCGCCCGGCACCCTGCACTGGGTGGATGTGACGGTCGTGCGGCTCGAGAGCGGCCAGCCGGTGCTGCACACCGAGGGGAGTGTGGCGGCGCGCATCGCCGAGCTCGGCATCGAGCGGCTGCACCTCTCGCTCAGCCATGACGCGGGCATCGCCTCGGCGGTCGTGGTCGCCGAGCGCTGAGGCGACCCGCCCACGCGCCGCGGCCACGCGGCATACGCTGTGGCCATGACCGCCACCCCCGCCGCCCAGCTCGCGCCGACCGGGACGCTGCGCGCGTCGATCAACCTCGGCAATGCCGTGCTCGCCGGCGGCACCCACGAGGAGCCGGCCGGCGTGACGGTCGAGCTCGCCCGCGAGATCGGGCGTCGGCTGGGGGTGCCTGTCGAGCTGCTCACCTGGGATGCCGCCCGCGACTCGCTCGCGGCGATGGAGCGCGGCGAGGCCGACCTGTGCTTCCTGGCCATCGACCCGGCCCGCGCCGGGACGGTCGCCTTCACCCGCCCCTATGTCGTGATCGAGGGCGTGTATGCCGTGCCGCTCGCCTCCCGTCTCGCCTCCGCCGGCGACGTCGACGCCCCCGGGGTGCGGGTCGGCGTGAAGCAGGGCTCGGCCTATGACCTGCACCTGACCCGTGAGCTCGCGCATGCCGAGGTCGTCCGGGGCGCCGAGGGAGTCGAGGTCTTCGCCGAGCAGGGGCTCGCGGCGGGGGCGGGCATCCGCGAGCCGGTGACCGCCTGGGTCGCCGAGCGCGACGACGTCCGGCTGCTCGAGCCGGCCTTCATGCAGATCCGGCAGGCGATCGGGGTGCCGGTGGGCACGGACCCGGCCGCGGTGGCGTGGCTCGACGAGGTGGTCGAGGAGCTGCGGGCGGGCGGGGCCGTCGCCGATGGCCTCGAGCTCGGTGGCCAGTCCCGCGACCTCGTGGCTCCTGCGGGTTTGGCGGGAAGTTAAGTTACCGTGTAACATTCAACTAACGGAGCCTGCTGACGCGTCCCCAGAACGCGTCAGCGCGCAGCACGCCGTGGCTGGTGCACACCCTCACATCCCTCGCACCCGGCCGCGTCGGGCCCTCAACCGTGCCGCTGCGCAGGCGGTCATGCCCTCATCCGGGTCATCCCGGGCGGGGGCATCCGTGCGTGACGAACCGGGTGGGAGCCGCTGCACGGCTCCGTGATGCCCCTGCCAGAGCATTCTTCGCCGGGCCGCACGTGTGGCGGCCCCGGGACACGGGACGACCGCAACCCTCCGCGGAGTCCTCCCGTGCGATCCACCCTGCCCAAGGAGTCCCTCAGCCATGCCCAGAATCGTGCCGTGATCCTCGTCCTCGCCATCCTCGCCGCCGTCCTGGCGCCGGCGTTCTCGGCCAGGCCGGCCCACGCCGGCAGCTACTACCAGTACGTCCGCAGTCTCGTCACCTACTACGGGTGCAGCAGCACGCCGGTCGCGATCACCAGCGCCTACGGCCACCAGGGCACCTTCGACTTCGCGCGCAACCGGATCTACATCGCGCCCGGGCTGAGCTCCTATCGCCTGCGCTATGTCACCGCCCACGAGTGCGCCCACGCCAAGCAGCTGCGCGCCTACGGGGGCGTCGCGGGCTACTGGACGATGCAGCGCCGGATGAACCAGATCTACGGCGGCACCGGCACGACCGGCCTGGAGCGCAACGCCGACTGCGTCACCAGGGTCCTGGGCCTCACCGGGCAGCGCTACACGACCTACTGCCCCTCATCCCGCCGCACCGCCGCCGTCAACACCATGTATGTGCGGCGCTCCTGACCACACCCCCCTCCCCACGGGCGCGCGGCATACGTCAGGCTTGTCCCATGATCGAGTCGTATGCCGTCAGCGACATCCGCGCCGCCGAGGAGACCGCCATGGCGGGCCTGCCCGAGGGCAAGCTCATGAAGCGGGCCGCCAAGGGGCTCGCCGCCGTGATCCTGGCCAGGCTCGAGACACGTCGCGCCCGCCGCGTCGTCGCCCTCGTGGGCCCCGGCAACAACGGCGCCGACACGCTGTATGCCGCGGCGCGCGTCTCCGAGCGTGGCTATGACGTCACCGCGGTCCGCGGTGACTGGCCCGTGCACGAGATGGCGCTGCTGACCGCCAAGGCCGCGAATGTCCATGTGCTCGAGGGTGAGGCGGCGCTGGGCGCCCTCGCCGGTGCGCAGCTCGTCGTCGACGGCATCCTCGGGATCGGGGGTCGGCCGGGTCTGCCCGAGCCGGCCGGCCAGTGGGTGGACCTGATCCCGCAGGACGCCTATGTGATCGCCGTCGACGTGCCCTCCGGCCATGACCCCGAGGGGCTGGAGGCGCTCAACCCGGACGGGGTCTTCGCCGACGAGACCGTCACCTTCGGTGCGCCCAAACCGCTGCACCTGCTGCCGCCGACCGCGCATGCCAGTGGCCAGCTCACCGTGATCGACATCGGGCTGGACCTCGACGGTGTCACCCCCGCCGTCGAGCGGCTTGGCCGAGACGACATCGCGGGGCTGTGGCCGGTGCCGGGCACCGGCGATGACAAGTACTCCCGCGGGGTGCTGGGCGTGGTCGCCGGCGGCGAGCAGTACACCGGCGCCGCGCTGCTCTCGGTCGGGTCCGCGGTCAGCTCGGGGGCCGGCATGGTGCGCTATGTCGGCACCGGCAAGCCGACCGCCCTGGTGCGGGCGATGGTCCCGGAGGCCGTCATCGGAGCCGGGCAGGTGCAGGCCTGGGTCATCGGGCCCGGCATGGACGTCACCGCCTCCGGCGCCCAGGCCGCCGACATGCTCGCCGTGGCACGTGAGGCGCTGGCCTCGCCCGAGCCCGTGCTCGTCGACGCGGGCGGCCTCGACCTGGTCGAGGGGACACGGGAGGCCCCGACCCTGCTGACCCCGCACGCGGGGGAGTGCGCCCGCCTGCTCACCCGCCTCGGGCACGAGTGCTCCCGCGAGGACGTCGACCGCCGGCCGCTGGCCCACGCGCGCGAGCTCGCCGACCGCACCCGCGCGACCGTGCTGCTCAAGGGGGCCACGACGTTGGTGGTGCCGCCGAGCGACGCTGGCCTGCCGGTCCGCGCCCAGGACGACGCGCCGGCCTGGCTGGCGACCGCCGGCGCCGGAGACGTGCTGTCCGGGCTCGCCGGCACCCTGCTGGCCGCCGGCCTGGACCCGCTCACGGCGGGCAGCGTCGCGGCTCTCGTGCACGGCGTCGCCGCCGACGACGCCAACCCCGGCGGGCCCATCCGGGCCAGCGATGTGAGCCGCGCCATTCCGCGGACGGTGGCAGGACTGCTCAGGGAGCGGACGTAGACTCGATGGGCTATGTCAGAGAGCACTCGCGCCGTCGGCACGGCGGACCCGACCACGGTCGACCCGACGCAGGCTGACCCGACCCGGGGCCTGACGGCCTGGGCCGAGGTCGACCTCGACGCGATCCGCGATAATGTCGCCGCCCTGCGCGGCAGGTCCGCCTCGGGCGCACTCATGGCCGTCGTCAAGGCCGACGCCTATGGGCACGGACTGGTGCACTCGGCCCGTGCCGCGCTGGCCGGAGGGGCCGACTATCTCGGCATCGCCCAGCTCACCGAGGCGATCGCCCTGCGCGAGGCCGGGGTCGACGCGCCGCTCCTGGCGTGGATCTTCTCGCCAGGAGCGCCCCTCGCCGACGCCGTCTCGCGCGGCATCGACATCTCGATCGCGAGCCGGTGGGCGCTGGCGGAGACGGTGGCCGCGGCCCGCGCGACCGGCCGCACGGCCCGCATCCACGTCAAGGTCGACACCGGTCTGGGTCGCGGTGGGGCCTTTGGCTCCGACTACACCGACCTGCTCTCCGACGTCGGGCCGGCCGTCGCCGAGGGCGCCGTCGAGCTGGTCGGCATCTTCTCCCACTTCATCTTTGCCGATGCCCCCGAGCACCCCACGGTGCGGGCCCAGCAGGAGCGCTTCGTCGAGGCCTGTGCCGAGGCCGAGCGGGCCGGGCTGCGCCCGCAGCTGCGCCATCTGGCCAACTCTGCTGCGACACTGACCAACCCGTCGGCACACTTCGACATGGTGCGGCCGGGCCTGGCCGTCTATGGCCTCTCGCCCGTGCCCGACCTGGCCGGGCCGGAGGACTACGGCCTGACCGAGGCGATGCGGCTGGTCGCCCGCCTCCCGCTGGTGAAGCGGCTGCCGGCCGGGCAGGGGATCTCCTACGGCCACACCTACACCACCGCCGCCGACACGACTGTCGGGCTGGTCCCGCTCGGCTATGCCGACGGCATACCGAGGGCCGCCTCCAATGTCGCCCCTGTGCAGATCGGCGGCGCCCGCCAGCAGATCTCGGGCAGGGTCTGCATGGACCAGTTCGTCGTCGACCTCGGCCCGAGTCACCCGGCCCAGCCGGGCGACGAGGCGGTGCTCTTCGGGCGGGGTGTGGCGGGGGAGCCCACGGCACAGGACTGGGCGGCCGCCACCGACACGATCAACTATGAGATCGTCACCAGAGTGGGTGCCCGGGTGCCCCGCATCTATCGTGGCGCCGACCGCGTGGGGAAGGACACCTGATGGCCGTCAAGCGTGGGCCGGCAGGACTGCCGCGACTGGGCCTCGGGGCGACCGCGGCCGCGATCGCCGGTGCCGCCGGACTGGCCACCGACCGCCTCTCGCTCGACCGCCGGGCGCGCCAGCGCCTCTCGAGTGCCGCGACCTATGAGCACATCCCCGACGAGATCCTGGCTGTCGTCGCCGAGGACGGGGTGCCCCTGCACGTCGAGATCGACGCCCCACGGGCGACGCCGGAGCGCATCGAGGGTGCCGGCGCCGCCCCGACCGTGGTCTTCGCCCACGGCTTCTGCCTCAACCTGCGCAGCTGGGTGCTCCAGCGTCGCGCCCTGACCGAGGCCGGCTTCCGGGTCGTCCTGTGGGACCAGCGCGGTCACGGTGAGTCCGAGCGCGGGTCGGAGGAGTCCTGCGACATCGACCAGCTCGGCCGTGATATGAAGGCCGTCATCGACGCGACCTGCCCCGAGGGTCCGCTCGTGCTCGTGGGTCACTCCATGGGCGGCATGACCATCATGGCGCTCGCCGATCACGCCCCTGAGCTGGTCGAGGAGCGGGTGCTCGCCACGGCCTTCGTCGCCACGAGCGCCGGTGGGGCACAGCTGATCTCACTCGGTTTCGGTGAGCGCTTCGGTGAGATCCTCGGCCGCATCGGACCAGGACTTCTCGACGGGCTCGGCGCTCGGAGCAAGGTGCTGCACCGGCTGCGGCCGCTCGGCCGTGAGGTCGAGGACTTCTTCGTCGAGCAGCTGTCGTTTGCCTCGCCGGTCTCGCCGGCGGCGATCCGCTTCACCGGCGACATGATCTTTGCGACGCCCTTCGAGGTGATGAGCGACTTCCTGCCGACCTTCGACGCCCACGACAAGCTGCATGCGCTCGGCAACTTCCACGGCCAGGAGGTCCTGGTCTTCAACGGCGTCCAAGACATCCTCACCCCGCCCGACCACAGCGCGGCGATCGTGCGTCATGTGCCCGGCGCGGAGCACCTGCTCGTGCGCGACGCGGGGCACATCATCATGATCGAGCACCCCGACGTGCTCAACGAGCAGCTGCTCGACCTCATCGAGCGGGGGCGTCGCGCGGTCGCCGAGGACGTCGCCGTCGAGGCCAAACCGCGGGTGCGGCGCACGGTCACCGATGTCACCAAGAGGCGCGAGCTGGAGGCGGCCCGTGCCTCCACGCGCGCCTCCGACGCCACCAACCGGCAGAAGCGGGCGCAGCAGGCCCGTGACGCTGCCGACCGCAAGACCAAGCCCGCGCAGGCCAAGGCCAAGGCCGCCCAGGCAAAGGCCAAGGCCGCCACCCGCAAACGGGCCGTCCCGGCCGACGGCAAGATCCCGGCCGGCGTCATGCCGACCGGTGCGGGCAAGGTCGCCGCCCCCAAGGCCTCGGTGGCGGGCAAGGCGGCGGCGGGCAAGGGCGGTCGGGCCGACGGTGGTGCCGCCACACGGGCCAAGACGGCCAAGAAGGCGGCCGGGGACGAGGCCGCGCGGAAGTCCGCCTCGTGACGGTGCGGCATACCCTCGCCACGGCCGAGGCCACCCGGGAGCTCGGCATCCGGCTGGGGCGGCTCCTGCGTGCCGGTGACCTGCTCGTCCTCACCGGTGACCTCGGCGCCGGCAAGACCACCCTCACCCAGGGGATCGCCAACGGGCTGGGGGTCCGCGGGCCGATCACCTCGCCGACCTTCGTCATCGCCCGGGTGCACCCGGGGCTGACCGGTGGTCCGGCTCTGGTCCACGTCGACGCCTATCGGCTCGGCGGGCTCGCCGAGCTGGAGGACCTCGACCTCGAGGAGTCACTGGAGGACTCGGTGACAGTGGTCGAGTGGGGCCACGGCATGGCCGAGAGCCTCAGCGACAGCCACCTCGAGATCGTGCTGGAGGCCAATCCCGAGACCGAGGAGCGCACCCTCGTGATGCGCCCGACCGGTGATCGATGGGACTCTCTCACAACGGATCTCGACAAGGACGACGCGGAGGAGAGACCATGCTGATGCTCGCCCTCGACACCTCGACGAGCGCGATCACCGTGGCCGTCCACGACGGGGAGACGGTGCTCGGCGACCACACCGTGCTCGATGCCCGTCGTCACACCGAGCTGCTCGCGCCCGGGATCACCACCGCGCTCGCGGCTGCGGGCGTGGCCGTCACCGACCTGACCGACATCGCCGTGGGCGTCGGCCCCGGGCCCTTCACCGGGCTTCGGGTCGGGCTGGTCACGGCCCTGACCCTCGGGCACACCCGCGGCATAGCAGTCCATGGCGTGTGCAGCCTCGACGCGCTCGCGCAGGGCGCCGGCATCGAGGGCGACTTCCTCGTCGCGACCGATGCCCGTCGCAAGGAGGTCTACTGGGCGCGCTACCGCGGGGAGTCCGGCGTGCCGACGCGCCTGAGCGAGCCGGTCGTGGGGCGCGCGGCGGACATCCCCGCCGAGGTGCGCGCGCTGCCGGTGGTGGGCCGGGGCGCCCTGCTCTATCCCGAGGCCCTGCCGGACGGCGGCGAGCCCCTTGATGTGTATGCCGGTGACGTGGCCCTCGTGGCGCAGCGCGCGCTCGAGGCGGGTGAGGCGCTGCCGGTCGAGCCGATGTATCTGCGCCGGCCCGACGCGCTCACGACGGCCGAGCGGCAGGCGGCGGTGGAGCGGGCGTGACCCTGCGCGAGATGCACTGGAGCGACATCGAGACCCTCGCGGCTCTCGATGTCGAGCTCTTCGCCGACGACGCCTGGGCCCCGGCGACCTGGTGGTCCGAGCTGGCCGAGCGGCCGCGGCGACGCTATGTGATCGAGGAGCAGGACGGGCGCATCGCGGCATACGGCGGGGTCGACGTCGCGGGGGAGACCGCCGATGTCATGACGATCGCGGTGGCGCCCGACGCCCAGGGGCGCGGCGCGGGGCGGGCGATGCTCGATGCGCTGGTGCGGCTGGCCACTGACGGGGGAGCGGAGGCGCTGCTGCTGGAGGTGCGCGCCGACAATGAGTCAGCGCGAAAACTCTATGACCGCAACGGTTTTGAGACTCTGACCATCCGACGTCGCTACTACCAGCCCGGTGACGTCGACGCCGTCATCATGCGGCGCCATCTTGTGCGGGAGGACCAGCCATGACCGACGAGCCACTGGTGCTCGGCATCGAGACCTCGTGCGACGAGACCGGTGTCGGCATCGTGCGCGGCGAGACGCTCCTGGTCGACGCGATCGCGAGCAGTGTCGACGAGCACGCGCGCTTTGGCGGGGTCGTGCCCGAGGTGGCCAGCCGCGCACACCTCGAGGCGATGGTCCCGACGATCGAACGGGCCTGTGCCACAGCGGGAGTCGCGCTCACGGACCTCGACGGGATCGCGGTGACGTCGGGCCCCGGTCTCGCTGGCGCGCTGATGGTGGGCGTCGCGAGCGCCAAGGCGCTCGGGATCGGGCTGGGGGTGCCGGTCTATGGGGTCAACCACCTGGCCTCCCACGTCGCCGTGGACATCGTCGAGCACGGTCCGCTGCCTGAGCCGACGATGGCGCTGCTCGTCTCGGGCGGGCACTCCTCGCTGTTGCTCGTGCCCGACGTGACCGACGACATCCGGCCGCTCGGCTCGACCATCGACGACGCGGCCGGTGAGGCCTTCGACAAGGTCGCCCGGGTGCTCGGGCTGCCCTTCCCGGGAGGGCCGCACATCGACCGGGCGGCACGGGATGGGGCCATCGAGATCGACTTCCCGCGCGGTCTGACGAGCGGTCGCGACATGGAGCGCCATCGCTACGACTTCTCCTTCTCCGGCCTCAAGACCGCTGTCTCCCGGTGGGTCCAGGCGCGCCAGGCCGCCGGGGAGGACGTGCCGGTCGCCGATGTCGCCGCGTCCTTCCAGGAGGCCGTGACCGACGTGCTCACCCGCAAGGCGATCCTCGCCTGTCAGGAGCAGGGCGTCGGTCACCTCCAGATCGGGGGCGGCGTCGCGGCCAACACGAGGCTGCGCGCGATGGCCCAGGAGCGGTGTGACCGCGCCGGCATCCAGCTGCGGGTGCCCCGGCCGGGGCTGTGCACCGACAACGGCGCCATGGTCGCCTCGCTCGGTGCGCAGATGATGGCCAAGGGTCGTGTGCCCTCAGGGCTCGACTTCCCGGCCGACTCCTCCATGCCCGTCACCGACGTCCACAACGAGCCGGCCGGCCCCGCCAGCGCCCACGACGCACTTCACGCCGGCTGACCCAGGCTGCCCGCAGGCATCACCAGGAGCGGCCAAAACGGGCGAGGCAGTGACAGAGCCACTTGACCGACTGCGGGGGGTGCTCACCCGACCGCTGCGCGCTGGCCAGCCTGGCGGGGGTGATCACCCCACCGATCTCATGGGCGAGCTGCACCGGCGCCTCACCGCGATACGCGGGGTCGATGCGCTCCGCCGTGACGCGGTAGCCCGGGTGTGTCTCGACGGCGCAGCCGAGCCGCGCCAGCACGTGCTCATGGGCGTGGCGGTCGGAGGGATCGACCACGACTGCCTCGACATCGCGCGTGAGCAGCAGGCCCCCGTGGACATGCGCCTCCACATAGTCATTGAGGGGATCCTCGAATGGCAGGTCGGGAGGTGCAACCGGGTGCGGGCCCTCACCGCTGGTCGCCGAGTCCGCGAGCCGGCAGAGGTGATCGAGCAGCTCCGGTCCTCCGACCGCGCTCGGTTCGAAGACACTGTCCGGCCAGCAGAAGGTTGCCCGTCCGACCACCTCGGGGCGGAGTCTCAGATACGCGGAACCGAACCGTGGGGATGCGCCGTAGGGGTCGTCGCGGCGGTTCCAAGCGCCATAGACCGGGCGCTCGTGTGCAGGTGAGTTGTCGTATCTCCCCTCGAAAAGGGCGCTCTCCCAACGCCATCTGTCACCGCCGGGGTGGGCGGTCAGGCCGCCGTTCGACGTCCCAGTCTCGAACTGGCTCCGGTAGACGCCCGTGGATGCCAGGGCATCGAGCACTGTCCCGTCCCCGAAGGCCCATCCCGGGTGGAAGTGGAGAACGACGGTCGCAGCCATGTCGGCCTCCTTAGCGCAGTGCGTGAGTCAGCTCGTCGGCAGATGGGTTGCGCAGGACGCGATCGCCGACCAGGGCGGTGGGGACGTATTCGTTGCCGTCGTTGAGCTCGCACACCCTGGCCTGGGCAGCGTCGTCGCGCCAGACGTTGACCCAGGTGATGCGCTCGTCATCCTTGAGGGCGCGAAGAAGGAGTTCGCAGAAGGGGCACCCGGGTTTCCAGAGGACCACCGCCCGGCCAGGTCGGATCTGCTCCTGCGCCGAGGACCACGGCGTGTGCCGTCCGCGGCGCAAGGACCACGCGCCGTATGCCGCGACCAGCAGCAGCCCGACCCCTCCGATGGCCACACCTGAGGCCAACGAAGTCGGTGCGAGAGCCCAGCCGATCACAACCGCCGCCACCGCCCCGAGCGCGATGCTGGCCTGCACTTGCGACTTCATGGCCTCGACCCTAGAGCAGGCGCCGTTCTGCCGGCCGTAGGGTTCGGGCTAGGTCCCAGGGCGTCCACCTCACGGCATACCCGGCTGCATCAGCCGGCGGAGCACTCCAGCAGGCCCATCCGGTCCTTGAGGGTGAGGACGCGGTTAACGGAGGCGTCGACCTTGGCCCCAAAAGCCTTGTCGGAACTGGCTTTTGCGAGCAGCGCGCTCGACATCGCCTCGGCGTGCGAGGGGTCGCCGGTGAGCACGATGTCGCCGCCGGCATCGAGCAGCCGCACTGCGCGCTGGGCGGGGGCGACATCGCGGACCGCCTTGGCGTTGACGTCGTCGGTGATGACGACGCCGTCATAGCCCATGTCGCCGCGGAGCAGGTCGGTGATGATCGCCCGCGAGAACATCGCCGGGTTGTCGCCGTCGAGTTTGGGATACCGGGCCGAGCCGACCATCACCATGCCGGCGCCAGCGTCGATCCCGGCCTTGAAGGGGGAGAGATATGGGTCGGTGCGGCTGGTCACGCTGTCGGTGATCCCCGTGGTGGAGAAGTCGGTGTTCTCCGTGATCCGCCCGAGGCCGGGGAAATGCTTGACGACCGACTGCACCCCGCCGGCGTCCATGCCCTTCATGAACGCGACGGCCGCCCGGCTGACCGTGGCCGGATCGCTGCCGTACTGCCTGCCCCACTTGCCGATCGGTGTGTTGGCTCGGCCGATCTCCTCCGGCACGGTGTCGGTGACCGGCGCCAGGTTGACGTTGATGCCGACCCGCTTGAGCTCGGCCGCCCACGTGCTCGCCTGCCGAGTCAGCTCGGCGGGCGCCATCTGGGCCTGCACCTTGGCCGAGGGCAGCCGGGTGAAGCCGGCACCGCGCAGCTGCTGGACCTCACCGCCCTCCTGGTCTGCGGCGATGAGCAGAGGTATGCCGCCGGTGCTCGCCTTCGTGGCCTGCCGCTGGAGGTGTGCAGAGGTGGCGGTCACGTTGTCGGCGCCCTGCCACCCGCCGAGATAGATGACATTGCCGGCACGGGTCGAGGCGATCGTCGCGTCGAGCGTCGAGGCGGAGTGACCGGTCTGGAAGGCGATCATCAGCAGCTGGCCCACCCGCTGCTGCTCGTCGAGCGCGTCGAAGGTGCTGGTGACACAGGCGTTCGCGGACCCCGCAGGCGTGGAGCCCGAGGCCGGTGGCGCGCCAGCCGTCGTGCTCGTCGGCTGTGTGGTGGCGCTCGAGGGCGCGGAGGTCGATGCGCTGGGGCGCTCGGTCCCTGCGCCCACCCCGGTGCCGGTCGTCGCGCTCGCGGTGACCGTGGACGTCGAGGTCACCGGGGTCGTGCTGTCGCCCGCGGTGCAGGCGGCCAGTGACGAGAGTCCGACCAGGGCCGCGAGGGCCCGGACGGCGGGGGAGGGCAGAGCGCGAGCGGTCACGCCTCGACGGTAGCGGACCGCCCGTCCCGGCCCCTACTCGCGATCTAGGGTGGGGCCCATGCTGCCTCTCGTGCTCGACGTGGACACCGGTGTTGACGACGCCTGCGCCCTCCTGCTGGCGGCCCGTCATCCCGGCGTCGACCTCCGTGGCGTCACCTGTGTCGGCGGCAATGCTCCCCTCGAGGCAGTCGTCACCAACACCCTCACCGTCCTCGACGCCTGCGGCCGCGAGGACGTGCCTGTCGCCGCCGGGGCGCACCGGCCGCTGCTCGCCGAGCCCCACGACGCGCGACACGTCCACGGCCGCGACGGGATGGGCGACCTCGACTGGCCGAAGTCCACCCGGCAGCCCGACGCCCGCCATGCCCTCGAGCTGCTGCGCGACCTGCTGCTCGAGGCGGCCGAGGGCCCCGACCCCGAGCGGATCACTCTCGTCACGCTGGCGCCGATGACGAATGCCGCGCTGCTCCTGCGCACCTATCCCCAGGCCGCGCGCGGGCTGCGGGAGATCCTCTTCATGGGCGGGGCGGCCAACGTCGGGAACGCCACTGCCTCAGCGGAGTTCAACGTCTTCCACGATCCCGAGGCCGCTGCGGTCGTCCTCCAGGCCACGACCGAGCTGGGCATCCCGGTGACCATGTATGGCCTTGACGTCTTCTATGAGCCACGGGTGACCCGGCAATTCGCCGAGGCGATGATCGCCACCGACGACCGGGGGCCGGCCGGGCTCGGCGGGCGGCTGATCCGCTACCAGTGCGAGCGCTTCCACAGCGACGCCGCGACGATCGGCGACGCCGGGGCGGTCTGCGCGGCCATCGACCGTGCGGGCATCACCACGCGCTCGCTGCCGGTGCGCATCGAGCTCTCGGGCGACTACTCCCGCGGCCGCACCATCGTCGACCGCCGCGACTGGAGCGGCGACCTCACCCACGACCCGCACGGCTCCCCTCCCGACCCGATCGAGGTCGCGCTGGATGTGCAGGCGGGCCGCTTTGCGGCGCAATGGGTCCGGACGGTCTCGGAGGGGGTGGCCTGATGGGTCGCGTGGTGGTGCTCGGCTCGCTCAACGTCGACCTCGTCACCCGGGTCGAGCGGCATCCACGCCCCGGCGAGACGCTCCTCGGCGAGGGCCTCGAGCGGCTGGCCGGCGGCAAGGGCGCCAACCAAGCCGTGGCAGCCGCGGCTGCCGGGGCGCAGGTCGCGATGGTCGGGTGCGTTGGAGACGACGACGCGGGCGCGGCATACCGCCGCCGCCTCGCCCGGCTGGGGATCGACGTCTCGGCGGTGCACACCGTCGCCGGCACACCGACCGGCCACGCGCTCGTCGCGGTCGACGACGCGGGGGAGAACACGATCATCGTCGTGCCCGGTGCGAACCACCTCACTGAGGGGCAGTCCGTCCACGACGCCATCGATGCCCTCCGCCCCGGCGATGTGCTGCTCATGCAGCTCGAGCTCCCCGTGCCCGAGGTCGCCCGCGCCGCCCGCAGTGCCGCCCACATCGGCGCGAGGGTCGTCATCAATGCTGCGCCGTATGCCGCGCTGCCCGCCGATGTCGTCGCCCTCGCCGACCCGGTCGTGGTCAACGAGCACGAGGCGCTGGCCCTCGCCGAGGCCGGGCTCGTGCCGGCCTCGACGCTCGTGACCTTCGGGGCCCACGGGATCAGCTGGGACGGCGAGCAGTTCGACGCGGTCCCCGTCCCACCCGACGCGGTCGTCGACACCACTGGCGCGGGCGATGCCTTCTGTGGGGCCCTTGCGGCAGCGCTCGCCACCGGGGCCGACCGCGACGAGGCAGCACGCCGGGCCCTCCAGGCCGGCGCGGATGCCGTGCGCCATGCCGGCGCACAGAGCGACGCACGCCTGTGAGCGGCGACCGGCCACGCGGCATACCCCTCCTGCGACGCGACGCTGACCTGCGATAACACCCTTGCGGATCTGCCACCGGACAGCCCGCAGCACCTAGGGTGGGTTGCCATGAAGATGAAGGCTGCACTCGAGAAGAAGTTCAACGCACAGATCACGCTGGAGTTCGAGGCCTCGCTCGTCTATCGCCAGCTCGGAATCGAGATGGACCAACGCGACCTGCCCGGCATGGCCGGCTGGCTGCGCCGTCAGGCCGACGAGGAGATCGTCCACGCCAACAAGTTCATCGACCACCTCAACGACCGTGACAACCACCCGGTCATCGGCAACATCACGCTCCCGCCCAGCGTGGCCAAGATCGACAGCGTCCTGTCCTGCTTCGAGGCCGCGCTCAAGCACGAGCAGAAGGTCAGCGAGTCCATCCGCGACCTCTATCGCGCGGCCGAGGCCGACGGTGACCTCGACTCGCGCCCGCTGCTCAACTGGTTCCTCGACGAGCAGATCGAGGAGGAGGCCACGGTCAGCGAGATCGTCTCGCGCATCGAGCTGATCAACGACGACGGTCCCGGCCTTCTGCGCCTCGACGCCGAGCTCGCCGAGCGGCCGATCCGCTCCACGGAGCCGACTGCCGGCAAGTGAGCCAACGACTCGGACTCCCCCTCCCCACGGAGCGGGGAGGCCGAGCCGCGTCGTGGGTCGGATCCGCCTCCGCGCTCAGGCGTGGGGCGCGACGACCAGCACCATCTGCTGGCCGGCGACCCGGGTGAGGACGAGCACGGCCTCGGGGCCCTTGCCCGGCAGGCGCAGCTGCCGGCGCAGCTGGTCGAAGTCGATGGTCACGCCGCGCTTCTTGATCGTCACGCGGCCGATCCTCTGGTCACGGCACCAGGCGCGAAGGGCCTTGACGTTGAAGGGCATTGACTCCAGCACGACATAGGCCCTGGCATAGGCGAGTTCCCCGGGCCGCTCGGCCGACACATAGCCGACCCCCGGGTCGAGCTCCACGCCGTCGACCGCCGCGGTGACCGCGCCGAC
Source organism: Micrococcales bacterium (assembly GCA_021287075.1). Lineage (GTDB taxonomy): Bacteria > Actinomycetota > Actinomycetes > Actinomycetales > Dermatophilaceae > JAJTBD01. The sequence continues at coordinate 93,516 of JAJTBD010000011.1, forward strand.
GAGACCCGCGCGCAGCACTGCCTTGTCGGGCTCGAGCAGATAGGGGCCGATGCTGTCGGGTCGCCTTGCGGCAGAAGGCTTCTCGGCGGCTGCCTCACTGACCATCGTCGGCATGCGAGTGGGGCCGAGGACCAGGGCGGTGCGCCCCGCGGTGCGGACCAGCGGCCCCCACCAGATCGCGCACTCCACCACCTCGCCGGCCCACGACACCCACTGCGCCTCGCATCCCGCCGGGATGTCGCGGTGCGCGATCGCGGGGCTCAGCTTTGCCCCGGTCGCCTCGATCCGGCCAGCGACATCGCGCACGAAATCCCAGCTGGGAGAGATCTCCTCGAGACGGAAGACCCGCTTGGTCCGCCCCGTGATGTCGGCGACGCCGGGTGTGCGGCGGGCCGGGTCGAGCCACACCCCGGTATGCCGCGCGGCGGCCCCCGAGGGCAGCGCGACCTCCTCGGCGCGCGCGTGGTGGACGGCTGTGCCGGGCCAGTGCCGCAGGTTGGACTCGGCGACCAGGGCGGTGACCTCGTCGGCGTCGACAGCCTCAACCGCGAGGTCGAGGGTCGACAGGGCCATGGCGTCGGACCCGACGCCGCAGCCGAGGTCATGGACTGTCGTCACCCCCGCGTCGCGGAAGCGCTGGGCGTGCACTGCCGCGACCTCGAGCCGGGTGGCCTGCTCCAGCCCGTCGGGGGTGAAGAGCATGCCGTCGGCGAAGTCGCCGAACTTCTCGCGGGCCCGGGCGCGCAGCCGCGACTGGGTCAGCGCCACGGAGACGAGGGCGGGATCGAAGCCCGCCTCGCGCAGGCGGGTCTGGAGGGAGAGCGCGCTCGACTCCTCATAGGGCGGCAGCGACTGGAGCAGGCCCCAGCCCTCGCCCGCCGTCAGGCTCCGCACGGTCTCCGCGTCCACCGCGGCAGTCTCCCATGCCCCAGGGAGGCGAGGCGCCACCGGCCATGTCGGGAATAGTTGACGTGATGTCTTGTATATGCGACATGATGTCGGCTATATTTGACACGTGACCACGACGCAGAGCACCCGGACCGGCAATGTCCGGATGAAGGCCGCGCGGGTCGCCCTCGGGCTCACCCAGGCCGAGCTCGCCGCGCAGGTGAAGGTCTCGCGGCAGACGATCAGCATGATCGAGGCCGGCGCCCACAACCCCACGATCAACCTGTGCGTCGACATCTGCCGCGCACTCCACACAGACCTCAACTCCCTCTTCTGGGAAGAAAGCGAGCGGTGACATGGACGAGCGTTAAGAGCTCAACGCGGGCAAGGCGGCCCTCATCGCGCTGGCCCTCATCTGCATGGGTGCACTCGGGGTCCTGGCCTGGGAGTACATCCGCACCAGCGAGGTGACCAACACCGGCGCCGTGCTGGTCCTGCTCGCCAGCGGCGGGCTGTTCGCGGTCCTCCAGCGCATGTTCGGTGCGGAGGCGCCGCGCTCGGTCCTCGGGGCGGAGCTGTCGACCGGGCCCTCCCCGGAGGAGGTCGCGACCCGACGCCGCTCCTATGCGCTCGACGCCGCGCTGTTCGCCGTCGCGCTGCTGGTGCTGGCCATCGCCGGGTTCGCCATGGGTGACACCGCCGCGCTGCGTGACTCCCTCGCGTTCGCGGCGTCTGGCCCGGCCGTGCTGGCCCTCTTCGCGGCCATCGACCTGGTGGTGACCTTCGCCCTCTTCTATGCCGTCAACCGGTTCCTGGGCGAGTCGGCCGCACGGGCCGTCGAGCGGCGGCTGGCCCGTCTCGAGGCCGGGGCCTGACCGGGGGCGCCGCGCCGACAGCAGGGGTGTCGGCGCGGCGGCTCTGACAGACTCGATGCCCATGGACTCGATGACTCACACCCCGACGGTGGCCGTCACCGGCGCCACCGGACTCCTCGGGGGCAGGATCGCCCGTCTCCTCAGCGAGGAGGCGGGCCTGCCGCTTCGCCTGCCGGTCCGTGACGCGACCCGAGCCCCGGCGCTGGCGCAGTCCCAGGCGGTCGACTGCGACTACGCCGACACCGCGTCCGTGCGCACCGCCCTGGAGGGCATCGAGACCGTGCTCATGGTCTCCTTCCGCGAGAGCGAGCACCGGCTGGCGCAGCACCGGGCCTTCATCGACGGCGCCGTCGCGGCCGGCGTGCGCCACCTCGTCTACATCTCCTTCCTCGGCGCGGCGCCCGATGCGACCTTCGTCCACGCGCGCGACCACTTCCACACCGAGGAGTACCTTCGCGGCTCCGGACTGGCGTGGACCTTCCTGCGCGACAGCCTCTATGCCGACTTCGTCCCCGAGCTGGTCACCGACGGCGCGATCCGAGGGCCAGGCGGCAACGGCCGGGTCTCCTGGGTCGCCCAGGACGACATCGCCGCTGCTGCGGCAGCGGTCGTCCGCGACCCCGCACCCCATGCAGGCTGCACCTATGACCTGACCGGCCCGGAGGCGCTGACCCTCGACGAGACCGCGGCTTTGCTCTCGCGCGCGAGCGGCTCCGAGATCGCCTATGTCGGCGAGACGCTCGACCAGGCGCGCGAGTCCCGCTCTGGCTTCGGCGCACCCGAGTGGCTGGTCGAGGTCTGGATCTCGACCTACACCGCGATCGCCAAGGGTGAGCTCGAGAGCGTCAGCGATGACATCGAGCGCCTCACCGGTCGCCCGCCGATGAGGCTCGCCGAGGTCCTCTAGAGCAGGGGTATGCCGTGAGCGCCCGTCTGCTCGTCGTCCACCACGCGCCGACCCCCACCGTCCGCAGGATCGTCGACGCCGTGCTCGCCGGCGCCCGTGACGACGACATCGAGGGCGTCGAGGTCATCGACCGGCCGGCCGGGGAGGCGGCGGCCGCGGACGTCTCCGGCGCCGACGGCATCCTCCTGGTCACCCCCGCCAACTTCGGCTACATGGCCGGGATGCTCAAGGACTTCTTCGACCGGACCTTCCTCGAGATCGGTGGAGGGCTGTCCGATGACGGCTCGGCCGACGCCACGAGCCCCGGTCGCATGCCCTTCGGGCTGGCCGTCCACGGCCGCTATGACATCTCCGGTGCGGTCCGCTCCGTCGAGGCGATCGTGGGTGCGCTGCCCTGGACCCAGGCGGCCCCGGTGCTCGAGATCGTCGGCGACGTGACCGACCGGCACGAGGCGGCGGCGTACGAGTTGGGTGGCACCCTCGCGGCCCTCCTCATGGGCTGACCCGCCCCGCGGACCGCACCTTGGCACTCGAGTTGACCGAGTGCTAACCGGCGGCCTAGATTTGCCTCATTGGCACTCAGCCCCATCGAGTGCCAGCCCGCGATCCGAGGCCGACCCCCGCGACGGCGGCCGACGAGACGGGCCACAGCGACCCATATCCGCTCCGAACACACATCGGGAGTACGCCCCATGTCGGTTAACATCAAGCCGCTCGAGGACCGCATCATCATCAAGTCCCTCGAGGCCGAGCAGACCACCGCCTCCGGTCTGGTCATCCCCGACACCGCCAAGGAGAAGCCCCAGGAGGGCGAGGTCCTGGCCGTCGGCCCCGGCCGCATCGACGACAACGGCAACCGCGTCGCCCTTGACGTCAACGTCGGCGATCGCGTCATCTTCTCCAAGTACGGCGGCACCGAGATCAAGCACGGCGGCGAGGAGTACCTCATCCTCTCCGCCCGCGACGTCCTCGCCATCGTCGGCTGAGACAGCTCCACTGCTCACGCCCCGGCAGTCCCGCACGCCGGGCCCGCCGGGGCGTGAACTTTTCCCCGGTATGCCGCGCACGCGGCATACCTGCGCGTCACCCACGCGCTCCGCACCAATCCACCAAGGACGTGAAGGACTCCCATGGCCAAGACGCTTGAGTTCAACGATGACGCACGCAAGTCCCTTGAGCGCGGCGTCGACGCACTCGCGAACGCCGTCAAGGTGACCCTGGGCCCCAAGGGCCGCAACGTGGTCATCGACAAGAAGTGGGGCGCGCCCACCATCACCAACGATGGTGTGACGATCGCCCGCGAGGTCGAGCTGGACGACCCCTACGAGAACCTCGGCGCGCAGCTCGCCAAGGAGGTCGCGACCAAGACCAACGACATCGCCGGTGACGGCACCACGACGGCGACCGTGCTCGCCCAGGCCATGGTCAAGGAGGGCCTGCGCAATGTCGCCGCGGGCGCGTCCCCGGCCGGCCTGAAGCGCGGCATGGACAAGGCCGTCGAGATCGTCTCCGAGCGTCTGCTCGCCAACGCCCGCGAGGTCGACGGCAAGGACGAGATCGCCTCTGTCGCAGCGCTGTCCGCCCAGGACAAGGAGATCGGCGCCACGATCGCCGACGCCTTCGACAAGGTCGGCAAGGACGGCGTCATCACCGTCGAGGAGTCCTCGACCGCCGCCACCGAGCTCGAGTTCACCGAGGGCATGCAGTTCGACAAGGGCTACATCTCGCCCTACTTCGTCACCGACCCCGAGCGCATGGAGGCCGTCCTCGAGGACGCCTACATCCTGCTCAACCAGGGCAAGATCTCGGCGATCCAGGAGATCCTGCCGGTCCTCGAGAAGGTCGTGCAGTCCGGCAAGCCGCTGCTGATCCTCGCCGAGGACGTCGAGGGCGAGGCCCTGTCCACCCTCGTGGTCAACAAGCTGCGTGGCACCTTCAACGTCGTGGCGGTCAAGGCCCCCGGCTTCGGTGACCGCCGCAAGGCGATGATGCAGGACATGGCCATCCTCACCGGCGGCCAGGTCATCGCCGAGGAGGTCGGCCTCAAGCTCGACCAGGCCGACCTGACCCTGCTGGGCCAGGCCCGCCGCGTGGTCGTCACCAAGGACAACACCACGATCATCGACGGCCAGGGCGACCAGGCCGACGTCGAGGGCCGCGTCCAGGAGCTGAAGTCGACCATCGAGCGCACCGACTCCGACTGGGACCGCGAGAAGCTCCAGGAGCGCCTCGCCAAGCTCGCCGGCGGCGTCTGCGTCATCAAGGTCGGCGCGCACACCGAGGTCGAGCTCAAGGAGAAGAAGCACCGCATCGAGGACGCGATCTCCGCGACGCGCGCCGCGATCGAGGAGGGCATCGTCGCCGGTGGCGGCTCCGCCCTCATCCAGGCCGTCAAGGCCCTCGAGGACGTCGACCTGACCGGTGACGAGCTCGTCGGCGCCAACATCGTCAAGAAGGCCGCGGCCGAGCCGCTGCGCTGGATCGCCGAGAACGCCGGCATGGAGGGCTACGTCGCCACCTCCAAGGTTGCCGAGATGGAGCCCGGCCAGGGCCTCAACGCGGCCACCGGTGAATACGGCGACCTCGTCGCCGCCGGCGTCATCGACCCGGTGAAGGTCACCCGCTCCGCGCTGCGCAACGCCGCGTCCATCGCCTCCATGGTCCTGACGACCGACACGCTGGTCGTGGAGAAGAAGGAGGACGAGGCCGAGGCCCCCGCCGGCGGTCACGGCCACGGCCACGGTCACTGAGCCTGAGGGCTCAACCAGCACCACGCGGTATGCCGCGCAGCCCGATCGGGTTGCGCGGCATACCTTTTGGTGTGTCTACCGTCCCACAGTGAGGGCCGGGGTCGGTGCGCCCGAGCGCTTCGACGCGCGCATCGAGAGCCGCGGTGCTACGTTGACATTCCTCCTGGGTGTCAGGGGGGGGGGGGGGGCGCCACTCCCAAAGTGGTTGCACACAAGGGGAATTCAGATGAAGGGATGCAAGCGTAGCCTTCGTTCCGCCGTGGGCGCATTGGCCCTGCTGATCGCAGGGGCATCGTCCGCCTCCGGGTTCACGATCGCTTACCAAACATCACCGCTCAGCGTCTACGGCGATTCGTTGCTCAGGGGTCAAGGCGCAGGGAGTTTCACGCGAGTGAGCACAAGTTCGGCTCGGCTCTCGACTTCGCTGCGGGACGTGAGGGTGGACGGTACCCGGACGTTCATGGACGCAAAGGGTTACGCCGCTGGGGGCAAGTACTTCGGTGTGCAGTCGGGAAGGCGTTCTGATGGCGGGTCAACCTGGGCCACCATGGCTACGAAGTACGGCTACAGCGGCGGCGTCATGTCCGGATACACCGGCTACGCCAAGACCTGTCAGGATCGCCCCAGCGCTCCGGACTGGTGCTCGACCGAGGTGAAGGGCGCCCTTTGACCGGGGCAGTCTCCACTGAGGTCGGCAGCCGAGGCGTCGCCTCAGTTGCCGATCTCAGTGTCTCCTACGGCGAACGGGTTGCGCTGGAGCACGTCACTTTCGAGTTGGCTGAGGGAAGGACCGCTCTGGTTGGAGTGAACGGGGCCGGGAAATCGACGCTGCTGAACGCTCTCTGTGGTGGTTTGCCTCCCTCGCGGGGGACAGTGACTGTGGGGGGCTTCAACCCTTATGGCCGAAGTGAGCGCTCCTCAGCTCTACTGCGGATCGCGCTGATGCCCCAGCAGTGCGTCTTTCCCGGGAACATGACCGCGCTTGAGGTGGTGGAGTACCTCACGTGGATGCGCGGTGCGAACTCGGGTGATGCTCGCCGCCGGGCGGCTGAGGCGCTGGACTTGGTCGGACTCCAGGATCGGCAGCGCAGTCGGATCCGCGCGTTGTCGGGCGGGATGGTCCGCAGGGTGGCACTTGCCCAGGCTTTGGCCTCGAATGCTGACGTCCTCGTGCTCGACGAGCCGAGCACGGGCCTGGACCCCGAGCAGCGGCGGACCATGGTGGAGATGCTGGGACGAGTCGAGCGGAGTGTTCTGTTGAGCAGCCACGTGATGGAGGATGTCGTCGATATCTGCTCCCGCGTGCTGGTTCTCGACAGTGGACGCTTGCTCTTCGCCGGCTCGACGGATGACCTGGCGTCGGCAGCGCCCGACGGGACTCGTGAGGACCGACGCGCCGAGGCAGGGTTCTTGAGGCTGGTCGCGCGGGGACGGGGGCTGCAATGACGGCAGCGCGCGTGTGGATGAGGAGCGGGAGCGCCCGCCGACTACTGCCTTTCCTTGTCGGTATGGCGTTGGCACTGCTACTTCTGCGCAAAGGTTGGAACCACGAGTGGGGTTGGGCGCTTGATCAGGCTGCAGGCACGTCCTCGTTGCTCAGCCCAGTCACAGCGGGCCTGATCGCACACGACCGAGCGCGAGCGGCCGAGCCCTCCCTGGCCTCGCTCGCGCAGACCACGCCGCGTGGACGCCCTGGCCTGATCGGTGTGCTGCTCGGGTCACTCGTCTGGTCGATGATCGCGCTGGTTCTGGTCGCTGCCGTGGCTCTCGTCGCGGCGTGGCGTGGTGGCGCGGTCTGGCCGCCGACGAACTGGATCGCTCTGGCGGAAGCCATCGCTCTCCTCTTTGCGGGCGCTGGGGTGGGTTTCGCCATCGGAGCCTGGACGCGAAACCGCGCAGCGGGTCCGCTGGCGTTCGCCACCATGTTCGTCCTCCAGATGTTCGGCGGCAGCCTCGGCGTTCCCGAAGCTTTCCGTGCCGGTGGTTCGGTGGGCACTCTTCTGGGTTTGGAACGAACCGTGTCAGTGTCTTCCTCGCTGATCGCTCTTCACCTCTGCGTTGGGCTGCTGATGCTCGCGTGTGGCGACGCTGCTGGCGCCAGGGGGATCACGCCTCTCTGGCGTCACGTCGGTGTCTGGACCAGTGCCGCACTGTTGCTCTTATCGGGCGCGGTCGCACACCGTCAGAGCCAACTTCATGACCCACTACGCGCCACGCCGGCCGACACATGTGTACCGGGGCCGGTGACCGTCTGTGGGCCTCGAGCCGCCCGCCCGCTCCTGGCGCAGGCAGGCAAGGACCTGGCTGCGGCCCAGGCGAGACTGGGTAAGGATTTGGACTGGGTTACGGACTACGAACTGAACCGATCGAACCGGCCGGAGCGCGCGGGCGGTGTCCTGACCTTGAATCCAGAGTTGATGCGGGACGGACATCTGTCGGTCGATGACATCGCCGCGACGCTGACCACGCCCCGGCCCTGCGCGGGCTATTTTGCGGCTGCGCCCCCGGTCGACTTGATGGCGGCGCAGAGTCGGGTCATGGAGTGGGTCCAGCAAGGTCTCGCTGGTTCGACGCCGACTCATGCAACGAGTGATATCAAGAGCGCCTACGCGAGCCTGACGGGTTGCCCTGTCGTCAAGTCGGACTCATGAGGCGTGTTCTATGGGCCCGCCAGTGGCCGTTGACGCTCCTCCTGGTCGCAGTGCTCGGATTGACGAGTTGGGGCACGCGCGCGCTCGAGGTCCGGGTGCCGTTCGTGGACGTTCCCCTCCCAGCCCGGGAGTTCGTGCCTCCCGCTTTGGTCGCGGCTCTGCTCGTCCCGTTGTACACGCGATTCCCAGAGCTCGCGCCGTCGTTGCTGCGGGAGGCGCAGGTCAGGGTCGCGGCTACCTGTGGAGCACTTGTGATCGGATCTGGTGCGCTCGCTCCCACGTGGCTGCATGTGCGAGGCGTGGGGCAGAACTGGACCGCCGAAGCCGCCATGTTCGCCTTGCTGTGGAGCGTCTCTCTTCTCGCTCTCACCGTTGTCGGAGAACTGGCCTGGGTGGTCCCATTGGGCCTGGGCGTGATGATGTTGCTCGCTGAAGGCACTCCGGGGCGCCCGGTCTCCCGGGCTGTGTCGACCATGCCCTTGTGGGCTTGGGCAGCGGTTACGCTGCTGACTTCGGGTTGGTTCATGTACCTCGGCCCGCGGCGCACGCAGAATTGATCGGTCCGCAGACCTACCTTGGCCCGGCTCCGCCCTCAGGCCTGCGGGCCGGTGACCTCGATGCGCTCACCGGCATACTCCACGACCTGACCGGGCCGGACCTGCTTGCCGCGCCGGTGCTCCATCACGCCGTCGACGGTGACTTCCTCGTTCTCGATGACCATCCGAGCCATGGCGCCGTCCTCGACGACACCGGCGAGCTTGAGCAGCTGGCCGAGGCGGATGGACTCGTCGCGGATCGGGACGATGATGGGGGAGCTCACGCTCGGCAGTCTAGGCCGCCGACGCCGCGTGCGTGTCAGGCAAGGTTGCGCTCGAGGCCGTCGAGGTGGGTCACGACGTAGGCGCGCTGTGGCGAGTTCGGCGGCAGGATGCGCAGCGCGGTACGCCACGAGTCGACGTCCTCCCGGGCCTCGGGCAACTGGAGATAGCGCATGAGGGGCAATGCCGCGGCGTCGGCGAGCATCGCCTCACGCACCGTCGCCGCGGTCTCGTGCAACAAGGTCAGGACAGCAGGGGCCTCGGACCGGCGCAGGGCCGGGCCGCGGTAGAGGTCGAGCGCCCCGTCGTGGTCGCCTGCCCCCACCAACCGGGTCACCTCAACGGCATCGACCTCGACGGGCTCGCTCAACCGGTAGGGACGTGAATGCAACACCGGAGCTCCGGGCAGGCTCTCCAGCAGTCTCCGTAGCCGGAGCAACTCGACGCGAACGGTCGACGGTGAGGCGCCCTCCCGATAGGCGAGGACGGCGACTTCTTCACCGCTGAGGCCCTGAGGGTTGACGGCGAGCAGGGTGAGCAACTCTGCGTGTCGGTCGCTGAGGAGATGCTCCTGCCCCCCGACCTCGAGCAGCGGGCGCCCCTGATGGACCAGCCGCAGTCGGAGTCGCGGCACCGACACGTGGCGGGCCAGGTCACCGGACGCGTGGCGCAGACGGAGCTCGCGGTCGGCCGCCGCAGCCGTGGCGGTCACCAACGCCAACGCACTCACGGCCGCGTCGCCGCCGGTGACATCGATGACCCCGGCCACCTCGCCCGTCGCCGGGTTCCACACCGGTGCCGCGGCACAGGACCACCCGTGGACATCCGGCCTGCTGTGCTCCTCACGGACGACCGACACCGGCTTGACCCCGGCCAGCGCCCGCCCCGGGGCGTTGCGGCCCGCGACCGCCTCCGACCAGTCCTCACCTTCGACGAAGCCGATGCCCTCGGCGCGGGTCCGCGCCCGGCGATCCCCATCGATCCACCTGATGTGGCCGTCGGCGTCGGTCAGCGCCACGATGCAGCCCTGGTCCGTGGCCGAGGAGGTCAGCAGCGTCTGGACCAGGGGAATGACATGACCCAGCCAGTCACCGCCCGCAGCGGGAGCCGCGGGGGATCGGCCCACAACGGTTGGATTGGCCACGTCACCCTCACAGACGGACACACGTCCGAAGCCACCGGCTGCGGCGTCGGAGCGTGAGGTGGACCACACCATAGCGTCGGCCTTCGGGTTGCGCACCCCCTCGGCGGCGGCGACAGGAGATGCAACATCGCTGCAACGTGCCCCTGCCTAGCCTCCTCGGAAATGCCGCAACGGTCGCGGCAACCGAATCCGAAGGAGTGGGCAATGCCTGTCTACGCACAGCCCGGTCAGGAAGGCTCGAAGGTCACCTTCGAGTCCCGCTACGAGCACTACATCGGCGGTCAGTGGGTGGCCCCCGTCAAGGGTGAGTACTTCGAAAACCCGACGCCCGTCACCGGCCAGACCTTCTGTGAGGTGGCTCGAGGGACGGCCGAGGACATCGACGCCGCGCTCGACGCAGCCTGGGCGGCGGCCCCTGCGTGGAACACCACCTCGCCCACGGAGCGGGCCATCATCCTCAACAAGATCGCCGATCGCATGGAGGAGCACCTCGAGACGATCGCGGTCGCGGAGACCTGGGACAACGGCAAGCCGGTCCGGGAGACGCTCAACGCCGACATCCCGCTGGCTATCGACCACTTCCGCTACTTCGCCGGTGCCATCCGCGCACAGGAAGGCAGCCTCTCTCAACTGGACGAGACCACGGTCGCCTACCACTACCACGAGCCCCTCGGTGTCGTCGGTCAGATCATCCCCTGGAACTTCCCGATCCTGATGGCGGTCTGGAAGCTCGCCCCCGCGCTGGCGGCCGGCAACTGCGTGGTCCTCAAGCCGGCCGAGCAGACGCCGGCCTCGATCCTCGTGCTGATCGACATCATCGGCGACCTCCTGCCCGCCGGTGTGGTCAACATCGTCAACGGCTTCGGCGTCGAGGCCGGCAAGCCGCTGGCCTCGAGCCCCCGGATCCGCAAGATTGCTTTCACGGGCGAGACCACCACGGGCCGACTGATCATGCAGTACGCCTCGCAGAACATCATTCCGGTCACGCTGGAGCTCGGCGGCAAATCGCCGAACATCTTCTTCGAGGACGTGGCGGCCGAGAAGGATGCCTTCTACGACAAGGCGCTCGAAGGCTTCGCCTTCTTCGCCCTCAACCAGGGGGAGATCTGCACCTGCCCGTCGCGGGCCCTGGTCCAGGCCTCGATCTACGACCAGTTCATTGCCGACGGCATCGAACGTGTCAAGGCCGTCACCCAGGGCAACCCCCTCGACACCGACACGATGATCGGTGCGCAGGCGTCCAACGACCAGCTCCAGAAGATCCTGTCCTACATCGACATCGGCAAGCAGGAGGGCGCCAAGGTCCTGACCGGCGGGGAGCAGGCGCACCTCGACGGCGATCTGGCCGGCGGCTTCTATGTCACGCCGACCGTCTTCGAGGGGACCAACTCGATGCGGATCTTCCAGGAGGAGATCTTCGGACCGGTGCTGTCGGTGGCTCGCTTCGCCGACTACGACGAGGCCATGCACGTCGCCAACGACACCCTCTACGGGCTGGGCGCCGGCGTCTGGTCCCGCAACGGCAACACGGCATACCGCGCGGGCCGGACCATTCAGGCCGGCCGGGTCTGGGTGAACTGCTACCACAACTACCCGGCGCACTCCGCCTTCGGCGGATACAAGTCCTCGGGCATCGGCCGCGAGAACCACCTGATGATGCTCGACCACTATCAGCAGACGAAGAACCTGCTCGTGTCCTACTCCGAGGACAAGCTGGGCTTCTTCTGATCCGATCCAAGCCAATTCCATTGCTGCTCAATCAGATCCAGCACATCAACCTCAGAAGGAGAGAACCATGAGCACTACCATGCAGGCGGCCGTCGTCACGTCCTTCGGCAAGGAACTCGATGTCTCCGACGTCCCGGTCCCCACACCCGGACCCGGACAGGCGCTCGTCCGGCTGATCGCCTCGGGGGTCTGCCACACCGACCTCCACGCTCGTGACGGGGACTGGCCGGTCAAGCCGGAGCCGCCCTTCATCCCGGGCCACGAAGGAGTCGGTGTCGTCGAGAAGGTCGGAGAAGGTGTGGACGACCTGGCCGTGGGGGACCTCGTCGGCAACGCCTGGTTGTGGTCGGCCTGCGGTGTCTGCGAGCACTGCCGCACGGGGTGGGAGACGCTCTGTGAGGAGCAGAACAACGGCGGATACAGCGTGGACGGTTCGTTCGGCCAGTACATGCTCGTCGACGCCCGATTCGCCGCCCGCATCCCGGAGGGCTCCGACCCGCACGAGATCGCGCCCGTGCTCTGCGCCGGGGTGACCGTCTACAAGGGTCTGAAATGCACCGAGGTCCGCCCCGGTCAATGGCTGGTCATCTCCGGCATCGGCGGGCTCGGACACATCGCCGTCCAGTATGCGATCGCGATGGGCATGCGGGTCGTCGCCATCGACGTGGCCGACGACAAGCTCGCCCTCGCCCAGAAGCACGGCGCCGAGGTCGTCGTCAACGCAGCCGTCGAGGATCCTGCCCAGGCAGTCGTGGACGCGACCGGCGGTGGCGCCCACGGGGTGCTCGTGACGGCCGTCCATCCCAAGGCCTTCGGCCAGGCCATCGGGATGACCCGACGCGGCGGGACGATCGTCTTCAACGGGTTGCCGCCGGGTGACTTCCCCGCGCCGATCTTCGAGGTCGTGCTCAAGGGCCTGACGATCCGCGGATCGATCGTCGGGACGCGGCAGGACATGGAGGAGGCCCTGGACTTCTATGCCCGCGGCCTGATCCACCCGACCTATCAGAAGCGCCCGCTGGGGGACATCAACTCGATCTTCGACGAGATGCACCACGGCAAGATCGACGGGCGCGTGGTGCTCGACTTCCGGGCCGACGAGCAAGGCTGACATGACCGAGGCACTCGAGGCCCGACCCGTCATCGCGGGGGAGACCGCCAGCCGGGTGGCACTGACGCCTGCAGCGGTCGAACTCCTGACGCGACTGTGGGAGCGTCACGGCCCGCTGATGTTCCACCAGTCGGGTGGCTGCTGTGACGGGTCGGCCCCGATGTGCTACCCCGAGGGTGAATTCCTCACGGGCGCAGCCGATGTCGAGATCGGCGCCTTCGACCTCCCGCTGCCGGACGGGTCGACCGGTGAGATTGCCTTCTGGATGAGCCGGGAGCAGTTCGACTACTGGCGCCACACCCACCTGACGGTCGACGTCGTCGATGGCCGGGGTGGCGGCTTCTCCCTGGAGTCGCCCGAGGGCAAGCGGTTCCTGATTCGGTCGCGTCTGATGGACGAGTGACCTGCCCAGGACGGGGTATGCCGCGTGCGGCCGGCCGCACGCGGCATACCCCTCCGGCAGGGGCACGGGGGCGGCGCCGCCCTCACAGCGCCGCCCCCGCTGGGGTCCTGACTCTCATCCCTGCGGAGAGCCAGGAGGTCATCGGGCTCAGCTCGCGCTGAGCACCCGGTCGATCCGGGCGTAGTAGGCCTCGCGGTCGTCCTCGGACAGGCCACCCCACACGCCGTAGGGCTCGCGGGCCTCCAGGGCGTGGGTGCGGCACTGCATCAGCACGGGGCAGCCCAGGCAGACCTCCTTGGCCCGGATGTCGCGGCTCTTGCGGGCACTGCCGCGCTCGCCCTCGGGGTGGAAGAAGGTGTCGGGACCGTGGCTGCGGCACGCCCCTTCGAACTGCCACTCCCAGAGGTCGGCGACGGGTCCTGGAAGACGTGGTACCTCAGCCATGAGCGCTCCCCCTAGAGGTCTCGGCAGTGGACGGTCGGTCAGCTGGGCGACGACGGAAGCCCCCTGTGCGGATTCCGTCGTCACGACGGTTCGACGCTATCCCGGCGACCCCCAGCGGGTCAGTGCATGGACGGTCAAGACTTGTTCAAGAGATCGTCAAGATATCTGTGGGCCAGTACGTCGATCTACGGATTCAGTAGGTGCTCCCCGGCCAGTCGGCGGACCGGTGCTCCCGCCCCGCGTGGCGCCCGTAGAATGTGGCAATGAGTCTTGGCCCCTCGTCCGACCACGCTCCGCTCGCCGATTTCGGCCTGACCTTTGACGACGTGCTGCTCCTGCCAGGGCTGTCCGATGTCATCCCCAGCGACTGCGACACCACCGCCCGGCTGACCCGCGGCCTCGAGATCCGCATCCCGCTGGTCTCGGCCGCGATGGACACCGTCACCGAGGCGCGGATGGCGATCGCCATGGCGCGTCAGGGCGGCCTCGGCGTCCTGCACCGCAACCTCTCGATCGAGGACCAGGCCTATCAGGTCGACCTCGTCAAGCGCACCCAGACCGGCCGGATCACCAACCCCGTCACCATCGGCCCCGACGCCACGCTCGAGGACCTCGACACCAAGTGCGGTGAGTACCGCGTCTCCGGCCTGCCGGTCGTCGACGGCGAGGGCCACCTGCTCGGCATCTGCACCAACCGCGACCTGCGCTTCACCCCGGTCGCCGAGTGGGGCAGCACGCTCGTGCGCGACGTGATGACCCCCATGCCGCTGATCACCGCGCCCGTCGACACCGACCGTGAGACGGCGACCGCCCTGCTGCGCCAGCACAAGCGCGAGCGACTGCCGCTGGTCGACGAGGAGGGCCGCCTCGCCGGCCTGATCACCGTCAAGGACTTCGTGAAGTCCGAGCAGTACCCCAATGCCAGCAAGGACGCCGAGGGTCGGCTGCTCGTGGGTGCCGCGGTCGGCTTCTTCGGCGACTCGTGGCAGCGCGCCACCACCCTCATCGATGCCGGCGTCGACGTCCTCGTCGTCGACACCGCCCACGGCCACGCCTCCCTGCTGCTCCAGATGATCGAGCGGCTCAAGAAGGACCCGGCCACCAGCCATGTGCAGATCGTCGGCGGCAATGTCGCGACCCGGGCCGGCGCCCAGGCGCTCGTCGACGCCGGGGTCGACGCGGTCAAGGTCGGCGTCGGGCCGGGCTCGATCTGCACCACGCGCATCGTCGCGGGCGTCGGCGTCCCACAGATCACCGCGATCAACGAGGCGGCCAAGGCGTGCCGGCCGGCCGGTGTGCCGGTCATCGGCGACGGTGGCCTCCAGTACTCCGGCGACATCGCCAAGGCCCTCGTCGCCGGCGCCGACACCGTCATGGTGGGCTCGCTGCTCGCCGGCTGTGAGGAGTCGCCGGGCGAGCTCGTCTTCATCAACGGCAAGCAGTACAAGGCCTATCGCGGCATGGGCTCGCTCGGCGCGATGTCCTCGCGCGGCAAGAAGTCCTACTCCAAGGACCGCTATTTCCAGGCCGACGTCTCCAGCGACGACCAGCTGATCCCCGAGGGCATCGAGGGCCAGGTCGCCTATCGCGGCCCCGTCTCCGGCGTCGTGCGCCAGCTCGTCGGGGGCCTGCACCAGTCGATGTTCTATGTGGGTGCCCCCACGATCCCGGAGCTGAAGGACAAGGGCCAGTTCGTGCGCATCACGACCGCCGGCCTCAAGGAGAGCCACCCCCACGACGTGCAGGGCATCGTCGAGGCTCCCAACTACAGCGCCAAATAAGGCATCTCGCCTCCAGCGACGCCAAAGACCCTGTCGGACAGTCGAGTCCGACAGGGCCTTTTGACGCGCTTCTTCGTGCCTGGGTGCGCCGCGCCTGGGTGCGCCGCGCCTGGGTGAGGTATGCCGCGGGGCGGGCCCGCGGCATACCTCACGTCTGGCTCAGTGCATGAGCACCGGCGCGGGGTGGTCCTCGTCGACGTCGTCGAGCAGGTGGCTCTCCTCGTGACGGCGGGGCAGGAAGAACGCCGGGATGAGCGTGGCAGCGACCATGAACGCCGCAATCCAGTAGGTGTGCGAGAAGGCGGCGGCCATCGCGTCACGCACGGCGGCGGTCAGCGCGTCGGCCGCGCCGGCCTGGTCGCCCTGGTGGGCGCCGAAGATCTTGGCGACCTCGGGGAAGCGGGCCAGCAGCTGCTGGATCTCGCCGGGGTCCTTGACGCCCTGGCTCGCCTCGGCGAAGCCCTGGGCCTGGCCGATGACCGCGTGGTCCTTGAAACCGTTGGTCAGCAGCACCGAGATCACAGCCGTGCCAAGGGAGCTGGCGACCTGCTGGACGATGTTGATCAGCGTCGAGCCGCGGGCGACCTCGTGGGACTGGAGCGTCTTGATGGCCGAGGTCATCAGCGGCATCATGGTGAAGCCCATGCCGAGACCCATCACGAAGAGCACCGCGATCAGATAGGTGTAGCTGGTGTGGGCGTCGATCTGGGTCAGGGCAAAGAACGCGCCGGTGATGATCGCCAGACCGACCGGGACGATGCGGCCGACGGGGAACTTGTCGGCGAGCGCGCCGGCGATCGGCATCGTCAGCATCGCGCCCAGGCCCTGCGGCGCGACGAGCAGGCCGGCGTGGAGGGTGTCCTCGCCGCGCACCTGCTGGAAATAGGTCGGGACGAGCAGCAGGCCGCCGAAGAAGGCGCCCGCGAAGAGGAACATCGTGATGGTGGCGACGCTCAGGTTGCGGTTGCGGAAGAGCCGCAGGTCCAGCAGCGGGTGCTTGGGGCGGAAGCTCCAGAAGACGAATGCCGCGAGCATGATCACGCCGATGGTCGCCGGGATGCCGACCTTGGCCGAGAAGAAGGTGCCCTCGCCGGGGATCGAGGAGATGCCATAGAGGAAGAGCGCCAGGCCGGGGCTCATCAGCAGCAGGCCGGTCAGGTCGAGGCTCTCGCTCGGCTCGGTGCTGTCCTTGGGCAGGGCCCACGCGGCATACGCCAGGGCGATGATGCCGATCGGCACGTTGATCAGGAAGATCCAGTGCCACGAGGCGTTGTCGATCAGCCAGCCACCGAGGATGGGGCCGAAGATCGGGCCGAGCAGCATCGGGATGCCGAGGATGGCCATGAGACGGCCCATGCGGTGCGGGCCGGCCGCGCGCGTCATGATCGTCATGCCGATCGGCATGAGCAGACCGCCGCCGAGACCCTGCACGACGCGCCACACGATGAGCATGGAGATCGAGCCGGCGGTGGCGCACAGCACCGAGCCGAGGGTGAAGAGCACGAGCGCGAGCATGTAGAGGCGCTTGGTGCCGAAGCGGTCGGCGGCCCAGCCGGACAGGGGGATGACGGTGGCCAGCGCGAGCGTGTAGCCGGTGACCGTCCACGCGACGGTGGAGTAGTCCAGCGGCTCTCCGCCGCTGGCGAAGACGCTCTGGAAGGTGGGCAGCGCGACGTTGACGACGGTGATGTCGAGGATCGACATGATGGCGCCGAGCACGACGACGCCGGCGACCTTGAGGACGGCCGCGTCGATCTTGTCGGGATAGCCGTCGACGGTCTGCGTCGGGGCAGCAGAGGACACAGGTGTCTCCATCTGGTTGGGAAGGGGAGGGTGGAGGCGGCCTCGATGCCGCGGGGCGCGCAGATTTATGTGCGCGACACAAGTATCCCCCATCCAAAGGGGTGGTCGTGACCACGCGGCGACGCGCTGGGGTCGGGCCGGTGGCGGGCTTGTAGCCTTGGCGGGTGAACGAGATCGAGATCGGACGCGGCAAGCGCGGGCGCAGGGCCTACTCGCTGGATGACATCGCGGTCGTGCCCTCACGGCGCACGCGCGACCCGGAGGAGGTGTCGGTCTCGTGGCAGATCGACGCCTACCACTTCGAGATCCCCGTCATCGCGGCGCCGATGGACTCGGTCATGTCGCCGCAGTCGGCCATCGCCCTCGGCCAGGCCGGCGGCCTGCCGGTGCTCGACCTCGAGGGCCTGTGGACCCGCTACGAGGACCCGACCGTCCAGCTCGCCGAGATCGCCAACCTCGACCCCAATGTCGCCAACGCGCGCATGCAGGAGATCTACTCGGCGCCGATCCAGCCCGAGCTGATCGCCGAGCGGCTGCGTGAGGTGCGTGAGGCGGGTGTGACCGTCGCGGGCGCCCTCTCGCCGCAGCGCACCCAGCAGTACTGGAAGCACGTCGTCGACGCCGGTGTCGACCTCTTCGTCATCCGCGGCACGACGGTCTCGGCCGAGCACGTCTCGGGTGTCGCCGAGCCGCTCAACCTCAAGCGCTTCATCTATGAGCTCGACGTGCCGGTGATCGTCGGCGGCGCCGGCTCCTACACCGCCGCACTGCACCTCATGCGCACCGGTGCGGCCGGCGTGCTCGTCGGCTTCGGCGGTGGCGCGGCCCACACCACCCGCCGCACCCTCGGCATCCACACGCCCATGGCCAGCGCCATCGCCGACGTCGCCGCCGCCCGGCGCGACTACCTCGACGAGTCCGGCGGCCGCTATGTGCACGTCATCGCCGACGGCGGCGTGGGCAGCTCGGGCGACATCGTCAAGGCCGTGGCCTGCGGCGCCGACGCTGTCATGCTCGGCGCGGCCCTCGCCCGCGCCACCGAGGCGCCCGGCCGCGGCTACCACTGGGGCCCCGAGGCCCACCACCAGGAGCTGCCGCGCGGCGAGCGGGTCGAGGTCGGCGGCATCGCCTCGATGGACGAGATCCTCTTCGGCCCCAGCAAGGTCGCCGACGGCACCACCAACATCATCGGCGCCCTCAAGCGCGCGATGGCCACCACCGGATACTCCGACCTCAAGGAGTTCCAGCGGGTCGAGGTCGTCGTCGCGCCCTATGCCCCCGCCTCCAGCTGAGCGGGACCACCACGACCGAGGGGTATGCCGCGGCGCTCACCTGAGCCCGCGGCATACCCCTCGGTGGTCCTGGCGGGATGCGGGCCGGCGCGGGTCAGCCGATCGCGTAGTCGCGGGGCACCACGACCATGGGCACGGGCAGGGCGCGGGCGATCCGGTGGGCGGTGGCGCCGAGGAAGACCCGGCGCGGGGCCCCCAGGCGGCTGGAGCCGAAGAGGACGAGCTCGGCGGGCTCGAAGTCGAGCGAGGTGACGCACTCCTCGAGGTCGTGGCCGCTGCCGACCACCCCGGTGACCTCGATGCCCGCCGGCAGCTGCGCGCGGGCCTGCTCCACCAGCGCGCCGGTGTGCTCCTCGGCCGCGACGCTCGACTCGTGGTCATTGGCCGTGGGGTCGGGGTCGAGCGCCACGAGCGACATCACCCGCAGCGGCACCGACCGCGCGGCCGAGGCCTGGATCGCGGTCTCCAGCAGGGCCTGTGAGCCATGGCGGTCGCCCAGTGCGCAGGTGAACCGCGTGACGGCGGGGTGGCCCGGATAGCCACCAGGCGCCAGGGCCACCGGCACGGGTGAGGCGTGCAGCAGCGAGCTGGCCGTGCTGCCGATGAGCACCTCGCCGATCAGGCTGCGGTGGGAGCCGCCGACGATGATCGCCTCGGCGACCGACTCGGCCTCGGGGTCGGTGGCGGCCTCGATCAGGCCCTCGGCGACCGTGCGGGCGTGGCGCACCTGACCGTGCGCGGTGACCCCGGTCGGGACCGCGGCGAGGGCCTCGGTGAGCCACTCCTGGGCCTGGCCGTCGAGCTCGTGCTGATAGCGCCGGTCGGGGGAGTACATGTCGTGGGTGGGGGCGTCCTCGGGCAGGACCACCACGATGTCGAGCACGGCCTCGCGCCCGCCCGCGAGCGTCGAGCCCAGGTGCACCGCCTCCAGCCCGCGCCGCTGTGGGACATAACCGACCACGAACCGCACGCCGCCTCCTTGGGTGGATCTGGGTGGATTGGCTCCTGGGCAGTCAGCGTATCGGCCCGCGAACCCGCGCGGGCCAGCATCCGGTTATCCGGGACGGGGGGCGCTCCCGGCTGCTACGTTCCAGCGCAGGGAAAGGGTGGATCGGATGCCAGAGAAGGCCATGTCAGGGCAGGCCACTGCGGAGGCTCCAAGCAATCTGTCGCGCTCGTTGGGGATGTGGGCGATCGTCTTCCTCGGCCTGGGCTATATGACGCCCACGGTCGTCTTCGACACCTTCGGGATCGTCTCGGACCAGACCTTCGGGGTCGTGCCCACGGCCTATTTCTTCGCCCTGGTCGCGATGTTCTTCACCGCGATCAGCTATGGCCGGATGACGCGGGTCTTCCCGTCGGCCGGCTCGGCCTACACCTACACCTCGCGGACGATGAGCCCCAACCTCGGCTTCCTCGTCGGGTGGTCCTCGCTGCTGGACTACCTGCTGCTGCCGCTGGTCAACGCGCTGATCATCCGCAGCTACATGGAGGCGTTCTTCCCCGACGTGCCGCCGTGGATCTGGGTCGTCGGCTATGTCGCCGTCGTGACGGCACTGGTGCTCTTCAGCATGAGCAACACCTCCCGCGTCAACGGGCTGCTCGTGCTCTTCTCGATCGTCCTGATCGCCGTCTTCGTCGTCCTGGCGTGGCGCGCACTGGCCGCCGGCGACGGCAACGGCACGATCCTCTCGAGCCGACCGGCCTGGCACGGCGGCACCCATCTGGGCGCGGTGATCACCGGCGCGACGATGGTGTGCTTCTCCTTCATCGGCTTCGACGCGATCACCATGTACACCGAGGAGGCCAAGGACGCCGCCACGGTCCCCAAGGCGATCGTGCTCACCCTGGTCATCGGCGGGGCGATCTTCTTCATCGCGGCGTGGTTCACCCAGTCGCTCTTCCCCTCCGTCGACGACTTCAGCGCCGACTCCCTGGAGAACAGCGCGCTGCCCGAGATCGCCTATCTCGTCGGGGGCAATGCCTTCAAGATCCTGCTGACGGCGGCGGCATTCGCTGCGACGGCCGCCTCCGGGCTGGCCTCGCACGCCTCGGTCTCGCGGCTGCTGTTTGTCATGGCGCGCGACGGCTCCGGCCCGATCTCGCGGCTGCTGGGCTATGTGCACCCGTCCTATCGCACCCCGGCGTATGCCGTGCTCTTCGTCGGGATCGTCTCCCTGGGCGCCATCCCCTTCAACCTCGACTTCATCGCCGCCCTGATCAACTTCGGCGCCCTGCTGGCCTTCAGCTTCGTCAACCTCACCGTCATCGCGTGGTTCGTCGTGCGGCGCCGCGAGTGCAACACCCCCAAGCAGATCGCGCTCAACCTGCTGCTGCCGCTGGTGGGCCTGGCCTTCACGCTCGTGCTCTGGCTCAAGCTCTCGCCGGAGTCGCGCAACTATGGCCTGGTCTGGCTGGGGGTCGGGGTGCTGGTCCTGCTGGGCCTGACCCGCTTCCTCCGCCGGCCGCTCACGATCAACATGGGCGAGGACGAGGACGCGCTGGAAGACCTGGAGCAGGGCCCGCGACCCGCCCCCTGAGCCGGGGCGAGGGGACGCTGCGGGAAAGCGGACATTTCCTACCCATGGGTAGCCATATCGTGGGGGCCCCTTCTACCATCGGGAAATGGCCCAGCCCGCGATGCTCGACCCCCAGTCCCAGGCGCACCCCGGTGCCGCCCCGACGACGCCCGCCTTCGACCCGGCGCGGGCTGCCCGCCTCGCCCGCCGGGTGGCCTGCTCGCCCGGCGCGCAGACCTTCACCACCCACACCCCCCTGACCGGCGCGCCCCTGGCGACCCTGCCGATGTCCTCCCGCGAGGACGTGACGGTGGCCTTCGACTCCGCGCGCGGCATCCAGAAGGCGTGGGCCCAGACCAGCGTCGAGCACCGCGGGGCGATCCTGCTGCGCTTCCACGACCTGTGCCTGGCCCGCCAGAGCGAGCTGCTCGACATCGTCCAGCTCGAGTCCGGCAAGGCCCGCCGCCACGCGTTCGAGGAGGTCGCCGACTGCGCGACGACCGCCCGCCACTATGCCCGCGCGGCCAAGGGCTATCTCAAGCCGCGCCGGCGGGCAGGGGCCATCCCGGTCTTCACCCAGACCATCGAGTCGCGGCTGCCCAAGGGCGTCGTCGGCATCGTCTCGCCGTGGAACTACCCCCTGTCACTGTCGATCACCGACGCCCTGCCCGCCCTCATGGCCGGCAATGCCGTGGTGCTGCGCCCCGACAAGCAGGCCTCGCTGTCTGCGCTCAGCGGGCTCGACCTGCTCATCGAGGCCGGTCTGCCCGAGGGCGTCTTCCAGATCGTGCTGGGCGACGGCTCCACCACCGGCCAGGCCGTCGTCGACCTGGGCGACTATGTCTGCTTCACCGGCTCGACGGCCACCGGCCGGCGCGTGGCGGCGACCGCGGGGGAGCGGCTGGTGGGCGCCAGCCTCGAGCTCGGCGGCAAGAACTCCATGTATGTCTGCGACGACGCCGACATCCCCAAGGCCGTCGAGGGACTGACCCGCGGCTGTTTCTCCTCCGCCGGCCAACTGTGCATCTCGGCCGAGCGGGTGCTGGTCCACGCCGACATCTATGACACCTTCGTCCCCGCCTTTGTCGAGGCCGTCCGCGCGATGCGGCTCGGCGTCGAACTCGACTGGGGCGCCGACATGGGCTCGCTGATCTCCGCCGACCAGCTCGACCGCGTCACCGGCCACGTCGAGGACGCCAAGGCCAAGGGCGCCACCGTCCTTGCCGGCGGCCGCGCCCGACCCGACATCGGCCCCTATGCCTATGAGCCGACACTGCTCGAGAACGTCACTGCCGCAATGGAATGCCGCGATGAGGAGACCTTCGGGCCGGTCGCCGCGATCTACAAGGTGGGTTCCGACGCAGAGGCCATCCGGCTGGCCAATGACACCGAATACGGCCTCAACTCCGCCGTCTACACCCGCGACATCGCGAGGGGTCGGCGCATCGCCGCCCAGATCCGCACCGGCACCGTCAACATCAACGAGGCGTATGCCGCGGCCTGGGGGTCGGTGGCCGCACCCATGGGCGGCATGAAGGCCTCGGGCGTCGGCCGCCGGCACGGCGCCGAGGGCATCCACAAGTACACCGAGCCGCAGACCGTCTCGGTGCAGCGGGTCATGGGCTTCGGGCCGCCCCCCGGTGTGAGCGACAAGCGCCAGGCGAAGATCCTCGGCATGGCCCTGTCAGTGATGAAGAAGGCAGGCATGTCGTGACCGGATCGCCCACTGCGACAACGACTCCCGTCGCCTCGGCCTCGGCCTCGGCCGTGCCCGAGCCCGACTATGACGTGGTGGTGATCGGCTCCGGCTTCGGCGGCTCCGTGGCGGCGCTCCGCCTGGCCGAGAAGGGCTACAGCGTGCACGTGCTGGAGTCCGGGCGACGGTTCGAGGACCATGAGTTCGCCAGGACCTCGTGGGACGTGCGCAACTACCTGTGGGCGCCGCGGCTCGGCTGCTTTGGCGTGCAGCGGATCCACAAGCTGCCCGACGTGCTGATCCTGGCCGGAGCGGGCGTCGGCGGCGGGTCGCTCAACTACGCCCAGACGCTCTATGTGCCACCGGAGCCGTTCTTCCGCGACCCGCAGTGGGGGCACATCACCGACTGGCAGGACGAGCTGGCCCCGCACTACCGGATGGCCTCGACGATGCTCGGCGTCGTCACCAACCCGTGCGACGGCCCCGTGGAGCGGGTCATGCAGCGCACCGCGGTGGATCTCGGTGTGCCCCAGACCTTCCGCAAGACCCCGGTCGGCGTCTACTTCGGCACGCCGGACGTGACCGTGCCCGACCCCTACTTCGGTGGGGCCGGGCCGTCCCGGACCGGCTGCACCGAGTGTGGCAACTGCATGGTCGGCTGCCGGGTCGGTGCCAAGAACACCCTGGTCAAGAACTATCTCGCGCTCGCCGAGCAGCTCGGGGCGACGATCGCCCCGCTGCGCACGGTGACCCGGCTGGGACTGGTGCCGGGCACCGATGGTGCGGACGCGGCATACCCGGTCTATCGGATCCGGCACGAGCGCACCGGCGCCTGGCGCGACAAGGACCCGCGGGTGATCACGGCCCGCCACGTCGTGGTGGCGGCGGGGGCGTGGGGCACCCAGAAGCTGCTCCACGCGATGAAGGACGAGAGCGAGCTGCCGCGCATCTCCGACCTGCTGGGCGCTCTCACGCGCACCAACTCCGAGGCGATCCTCGGCGCGATGACCGAGCGGGTGCCGCGTGGCGTCGACCTGTCCAAGGGCGTGGCGATCACCTCCTCCTTCCACCCCGACGAGCACACCCACGTCGAGAACGTGCGCTATGGCAAGGGATCCAATGCCATGGGCGCGCTCGCCACGATCGCCGTCCCCGGTGACACCGCGCTGCCGCGGCCGATCCAGGCGGTGGTCGAGGCGGCAAAGCACCCGGGTGTCTTCCTGCGCTCGCTCTCGCAGTACCGCTGGAGCGAGCGGACCGTCATCGGCCTGGTCATGCAGACCCGCGACAACTCGCTCAAGGTGAGCGGCAAGCGCGGGCTCCTCGGCGGGCGGTCGCTCACGAGCCGTCAGGGTCACGGAGAGCCCAACCCGACCTATCTGCCCGAGGGGCACGCGGCCATGGACGCGCTCGCCAAGCGGCTCTCGGAGGCGACGGGGCTCAAGGCCTCGCCCGGAGGCTCGACGAGCGAGATCGCCGATATCCCGATGACCGCGCACTTCCTCGGAGGGGTCGTGATCGGCGACTCCCCGCAGACGGGTGTGGTCGACCCCTATCACCGGGTGTGGGGACACCCCGGCGTGCATGTGGTCGACGGCTCCGCCGTCTCGGCCAATCTCGGCGTCAACCCGAGCCTGACCATCACCGCGCAGGCCGAGCGGGCCTTCGCGCTGTGGCCCAACAAGGGCGATGCCGACCCGCGGCCGGCGCAGGGCGAGGCCTATGCCCGCGTTACCCCAGTCGCACCACACGCACCATCTGTCACACGGTTCACACACGAGAGCGCCCAGGTCGAATCTCCTTCGCACGCCTGACTTTTCGGCTTCCCCGCGTGGCTACCGGGCGGGAGGAGGGTCACCTCCTAGGGTCGGACCAGACCTGTCCCGTGACCCGATGAGGACCGCCCGTGATCGTCAGGAGCGAGCCGCGCTTCGTGCGGCGCCGTCGCGCTGCTGCGGTCCTTGCCGTCCTCTCGCTCGTCCTCGTGGTCACCGGCGCCGTCCAGATCGTGCGGGCCACGGTCGGGGCGCTCTCGGGCGGCCTCACCCCGGCCGCGGCCCCGCGCACCTCGACGACCGCCACCGCCACTCGCGCGCCCGCCCGCCCCACTGCCGCTGGCACGGCTGCCGGTCCCACGGCTGCTGGCACGGCTGCCGGTCCCACGGCCGCTGGCGCGGCTGCCGGTCCCACGGCCGCTGGCACACCGACGCCGACGCCCCGTGAGACGCTGTCGACACCCTCGCGGGTGCCGATGCCGACGTCCACCACCTCCGCGCAGTCCGCGCACACGGCATCCGATAGCGCGCCGGCGCGACCCACCGCTCCGCCGGCTGACGGCTCGACACAGCACCAACTGCCGAGCGCGACGGCCCAGGCCCCGTCGACGACGACTCCCTCCGCCCCCGCCTCCCCGGCGCTGCCGGCCCGCCCGGCGCTCGCGGCCGACCAGACCAGGCTCCAGCGCGTGGAGCGCATCGCCGGCGTGACGCCCAAGGGCATCGCGGCAGGAGGCGGGCACGTCATCACCGCCGACCCCGGCGGCACGATGACCCTCTTCCGCTCCGATGGTCGGCGGGCCGGCTCCGTGAGTGCTGCCGTCACCCTCCTCGACCACGGCATCGGCAACCACCCTGGGCGCTCCACCGGCTCCCCGCTCGAGGCGGCCGTCAGCCCCGACGGCCGCACGGCCTGGGTGGTCAGCCAGGCCATGACCGGTGCGGGCTTCGGCGCTCCGGGCAAGGACTCCTGCTCCAGCAGCGATGACGTCGACGACTCCTTCGTCTATCGGGTCGACCTCACCAGCCGCGCCGTCACCCGGGTCGTGCCGGTGGGCGCATCGCCCCGCAAGGTCGCGCTCACGCCCGACGGCAAGCGGGTGCTGGTCGCCAACTGGTGCAGCGCCGACCTCTCGGTCGTCGACGTGGCCACCAACAAGGAGGTCAGCCGGATCCCGTTGGGGGGCAGCCACCCCCGCGGTCTGGTCAGCTCGCCCGACAGCCGACACGCCTATGTCGCGCTCATGGGCTCCGACCGTGTGGTCGAGGTGGACCTGGCCACCCGCGCGGTCCAGGCCCACTCCACCCCCGGCGACGGCCCCCGTGACCTCCTCCTGGCGCGAGGTGACCTGTATGCCGTGGCCAACGGCGACGGTGCCGTCGTCCGCGTCGTGCGCGGCCACATCGCGACGGTGGCCCGCGTCGGGCCCGACCCGCGCGCGCTGGCCCGCTCGAGCGACGGCACCGCTCTCTATGCCATCGACCATGCCGACGGCACCCTGACCAAGCTGCGCGCCAAGGACCTCGCCGTCCTCGGCAAGGTCCATGTCGACGCCCGCCCCACCGCACTGGCCTATGACCCCCTCACCGAGCGGGTCTGGGTGGCCTGTGAGTCCGGCTCCGTGGTCGTCTTCGACGACTCCGGCGCGCAGCTGGGCTGAGTCACCGCCCTCGGGCCGCCGGCTGGCCGCCCTTCGGACCGCCGGCTGGCCGCCCCTCGTGAGGTCGCGGCATACCCGCTCGCGTAGCCTGAACCCGTGCTGCAGATCGCCCGGAGACCGAAGTGGCTGGGCCTGCTGGCCCTCCTCGCGGTCGCCATCGCCGTCTGCCTGCGGCTGGCCGCCTGGCAGCTGGGCGTCGCCCAAGACAAGGGCGAGGTCGAGGCCGTCAAGGCCGCCGCGAGCCGCCCCGTCGTCGATATCAGCCAGGTGCTCAAGCCCCACTCCGGCTTCCCGGCCACCGCGAGTGCGCGCCGGGTGAGCGCGACCGGGGCGTATGCCGCGGCGCAGCAGGTCCTCGTCACGCCTCGCCGACTCGACGGTGTCAGTGGGTCATGGGTCGTCACGCCGCTGGTCATCGACTCGCCGCGGGTCACCGTGCCTGTGGTGCGGGGCTTTGTCAGCGACCCGAGCACCGCCCCCGCCCCGCCCTCCGGCAAGGTCACGGTGGTGATGGGCCTGGCGCCGGGGGAGTCGCCCACCAGCGGGTCGGTCGAGTCGGGGACAATGGGGTCGGTCGACCTCGCAAAATATGTCAACGCGATGCCCGGCGAGTTCTACAACGCCTTCGGCTTCGGGATCAGCGAGGACCCGGCCGTACCCGCCTCGGCGATGCGGGCGGTGCCGCCCCCACTGCCCGACCACGGCGTGAAGTGGCGCAACGCGGCATACGCCGGGCAATGGGTGATCTTCGCGGGCTTCGCGGTCTATATGTATCTGCGGGCGATGCGGGACGAGTATGAGGACGAGCAGGAAGCCCGCGCAGAAGCGTTGGCAGACAAGGAGATCAGCCCCACATGAGCACCCCCACGATCAAGGACCCCAAGGGCGTCCGCACCGCACTGACCCTTTTCAAGGTCACCTCGATCGCCGCCGGTCTGGCGATGTTCGTGCTCATCGCCGAGATGGTGATGAAGTATGCGATGAAGAACGACGCGCTGGCGTGGTGGAGCCCGGTGCACGGCTTCATCTTCATGGTGTTCGCGCTGGCGACCTTCAACCTCGGGCTCAAGCTCAGGTGGAGCTTTGGGCGCATGATCGGCATCCTGCTGGCCGCCTGCGTCCCCTTCGTGGCCTTCGTCATGGAGAAGCGGGTGGCCCAGGAGGTCGAGCCGCAGCTCGCCGGTAGCCTTGCCTCGTGAGTGAGACTCCCACTGCCCACCTGACCGACCGCCCGGTCCTCGTCGTCGACTTCGGCGCGCAGTATGCCCAGCTGATCGCGCGCCGCGTGCGCGAGGCCAAGGTCTACTCCGAGGTCGTGCCGCACACGATGCCCGTGAGCGAGATGCTCGCCAAGCAGCCGGCGGCCGTGATCCTCTCCGGTGGCCCCTCGTCGGTCTATGAGGAGGGTGCGCCCTCGCTCGACGGCTCGCTGCTTCAGGCCGGGGTGCCCGTGTTCGGGATGTGCTACGGCTTCCAGGCGATGGCCCAGGCGCTCGGCGGCACCGTCTCCAAGACAGGCCTGGGGGAGTACGGCTCGACGCCAGCGACGATCTCCCAGACGGAGTCGACGCTCTTCAACGGCCAGCCCACCGACCAGTCGGTGTGGATGAGCCACGGGGACTCGGTCACCGCCGCCCCCGAGGGCATGGCCGTCACCGCGTCGACTGCGGGCGCGCAGGTCGCGGCGTTCGAGGACGACCAGCGTCGGCTCTATGGCGTGCAGTGGCACCCCGAGGTGATGCACTCGACCTTTGGCCAGCGGGTGCTGGAGAACTTCCTGTGGAAGGGCGCCGGCCTGGCCGGCGACTGGACCCCGGCCCACGTCGTCACCGAGCTGGTCGAGTCGATCCGTGAGCAGGTGGGCGAGGCGTCGGTGCTGTGCGCGCTGTCCGGAGGCGTCGACTCCTCCGTCGCGGCAGCCTTGGTGCAGAAGGCTGTTGGCGACCAGCTGACGTGTGTCTTTGTCGACCACGGCCTGCTCCGCGAGGGCGAGGCCGAGCAGGTCGAGCAGGAGTTCGTGGAGGCGACGGGGGTCAAGCTGGTCGTCGTCGACGCCAAGGAGCAGTTCCTCGGGGCCCTGGCAGGGCTGACCGACCCGGAGGAGAAGCGCAAGACCATCGGGGCCCAGTTCATCCGGACCTTCGAGCAGGCGGCGCGTGACATCGCCGGCCACGAGGCCGAGGACGGTCACCCGATCGAGTTCCTCGTGCAGGGCACGCTCTATCCCGATGTCGTCGAGTCTGGTGGCGGCACCGGCACGGCCAATATCAAGAGCCACCACAACGTCGGCGGACTGCCCGACGACCTCCAGTTCAAGCTGGTCGAGCCGTTGCGCCATCTCTTCAAGGACGAGGTGCGCCACGTCGGCCTCGAGCTCGGTGTGCCCGAGGCCATCGTGTGGCGCCAGCCCTTCCCAGGCCCGGGCCTCGGCATCCGGATCATCGGCGAGGTCACTGCCGACCGCCTCGACGTGCTGCGCCGGGCCGACGCGATCGCCCGCGAGGAGCTGACCGCGGCCGGTCTCGACCGCGAGATCTGGCAGTGCCCCGTCGTCCTGCTCGCCGATGTCCGATCGGTCGGGGTCCAGGGCGACGGCCGCACCTATGGCCACCCGATCGTGTTGCGGCCGGTGTCCTCGGAGGACGCCATGACGGCCGACTGGACGCGGGTGCCCTATGAGGTGCTGGCCAAGATCTCCACTCGCATCACCAACGAGGTGCGCGAGGTCAACCGTGTCGTCCTCGACGTGACCAGCAAGCCGCCGGGCACCATCGAGTGGGAGTGACGCGCAAGCGCCGGGCCGACCGCGCTGAGCGCAGCTGACGAAGGGCACCTCGACATGGGGTGCCCTTCGTCGTGCCGTGAAGCCATAGTGCCCCGCGCCGGCGAGGGCGTGGCACTTCGCGCCGGGGGACAGGCGCGTGGGAACGGAGCGCGTAGGCACGGAGGTGGTGAACGCGGAGCGCCGGGGGAGCGCGTGAACGCGGGGCGCGTGGACACAGAGCCCGTGAAGGCGGAGGGCCGCGGGGAGCGCATGGACGCGGGGCGCGTGGACACGGAGCGCCGGGGGAGAGTCGGGAGATCAGCGCCAGGGCGTGGAAGAGCGCGGGCGGCAGATCCTTGCCCGACCCGCGCGGGTCATGCTGCGGCGGGACCGGCCCTGACGCGGTGGGCGGTATAGGAGCCGGGGGTGGTGTCCCAGTGGACCTGCCCGTCGGGGCCCACCCAGCCGTAGAGGTCCTTGTCGTGGACGTGGGTGTGGTGGCGCTGGCAGAGCAGCGCGCCATTGCCAAGGTTGGTCGGACCGCCGTGGGCCCAGTGGATCAGGTGATGCGCGTCGGCCCAGATGCCCGGTGCACAGCAGCGGGGGAAGGTGCAGGTCATGTCGCGGGCCCACAGGGCCTTGACCTGCCCGGGGGTGAAGAGGCGGGCGGAGGAGCCGAGGTCGAGGATCTCGCTCTTGGTGCCGAGCACGATGGGGGTGATCTCTGCCTCGCAGGAGAGGCGTCGCACCACGCCCGGCGGCAGGGGGTGGCCGCTGGTGGTGTCGGCGAGTGTCGTCGCGGAGCCGAGCCCGGCAATGAGGTCGGCCAGGCTCATGCTCAGCACGAGCTGGGTCTTGGCGGCGGTCTTCTTGCCGGCAATGTGGTCGGTGTATGCGCCGCCGCGGCGGATGATCTCGATCAGTGCGTCCGCCCTGCGTCGCTCGGTGGGGCGGGGGTCGGGGCCGTCCTGGTCGGGGCGGGGCGCGGCGAGGGCGCCCATGGCGGACTCGACGACCGCCTGACCCTCGGGGTCGAGGATCAGCCGGTAGGACGCCATCCCGTCCTCGTCGACCCACGGTGCCGACAGGGCACGCCGTCGGGCTTGGACGACCGCGAGGTCGTCAAGCTCGCCCGCGTGGCCATATTTTGCGATGAGGGCGGGGCGCAGCTTGCGCATCTCGCGGATGCCGTCGGCCTCACAGACGGTGATCAGCCCCTCGCGCACGGTGGGCACCGCCTCGGGCTGGAGCCGGTCGAGCAGCTTCTCGAGCTCGGAGACGCACGCGGAGGCCTCATCGACAGTGATCCGGCCGGTCAGGACGGCGCTTCTGAAATCCTCCATCGCCGGCTGGCGGGTTGTGCGGGCCGCGGCGAGCATGCGCTTGACCTGGGCGGGGCGGGTGTGGGGTGAGTGCTCCGCGATCCACTCGACATCGGCCTTGCCGCCGACCCCGCGCTCGACGATCTCGACCACGAGGCGGAAGCGGGTCGCCTCGGCCTTGCGGGCAAGCTCGTCGACCCGTCGCAGCAGCTCGCCAAGGCGCTGCTCGCCGGCCTCCCACAGTCGGTCACCGATGCCCTCGAGCGCAGTGCAGGCCGACTCCAGAGCGGTCATCCGCTCTGCCAGGGTCAGCTCCGCGCCTGCGCCGGAGGAGGTTTCGACCATGAAAGAACGCTATCGGCGAGTACCGACAGCCGAAGTCAGCGATCGGGGAGGGGCGGAACTCGCCAGTTGGTGTGAAGTGGAGTCCGGCAGAGTGGTGTACGGCTCCCGGTGAGCGTGTCGCTGTAGAAGC
>JAJTBD010000036.1 GCA_021287075.1 Micrococcales bacterium
TCTCGTCGTTACGGCACGCTCAAAGACCCGAGCTCATCGGTGGATCGAGGCTTAGCGACGCGGTGTCCGGGATTCGTGCCCCGGTTGTTATGGCTCTTGGGCG
Source organism: Micrococcales bacterium (assembly GCA_021287075.1). GTDB lineage: Bacteria > Actinomycetota > Actinomycetes > Actinomycetales > Dermatophilaceae > JAJTBD01. The sequence continues at coordinate 104 of JAJTBD010000036.1, forward strand.
CGCTGCCCAAGACCTCAGGTCGGATCGACCGCCAGATAGACCTGCATGCTGCGGGCTGTCACGTTGACGGGGCCGGGCGGCACCGGCTCACCGGGCTCGCGGGGCCGCTCCCAGGCGCTGTCCCACAGCAGCTGGAGGGCCCGCACGCCCGGGGGAGAGGCGAGCACGAACTGGTCGTCGTCCTCGGCGCCGTGGAAGACGATCAGGATCGAGGTGTGCCCGAGCCAGGCGCCGTTGAAGCAGACCTGCACCGAGCGGGTGGTCGGGTCCTCCCACTGCCACCACTGCATCGGCGCGCCGGACGCGTCAAACCACGCGAGGTCGGTCGAGCCGTCCTCGTGGACGGTGCGGCCGCTGAAGAAGGTGCGCTGGCGCAGCACGGTGTGCTCGGCGCGGATCCGGGACAGATAGCGGGTGGTCTCGAGCAGGTCGACCTGCCACGGGGCGAGCTCCCAGTCCATCCAGGTGAGCTCGTTGTCCTGGCAGTAGGCGTTGTTGTTGCCGTGCTGGGTGCGGCCGAACTCGTCGCCGGAGTTGAGCATCGGCACGCCCGTGGCCAGCAGGGTGGTGGCCAGCAGGTTGCGCAGGGAGCGGAGGCGCTCCCGGCGCAGCTCCTCCTCACCGGGGCTGCCGGCGTCGAGCTCGCCCTCGTGGCCGTGGTTCCACGAGCTGTTGCCGTCGGAGCCGTCGCGGTTGCCCTCGCCGTTGGCCTCGTTGTGCTTCACCGCGTATGCCGTGAGGTCATAGGCGGTGAACCCGTCGTGGGCGGTCACGAAGTTGACCGACGCCTGGGGGCCCCGGTCGCGGGTGCCGAACAGGTCTTGGCTGCCGGCGATGCGCGTCGCGAGATCCTGCACACCCCGGCCGGGGCGGCCCTTGGCGCGGGCGGGGTAGTCGGCCAGCCAGTAGGTGCGTACGGCGTCGCGGAAGCGGTCGTTCCACTCGCTGAAGGGCGGCGGGAACTGGCCGGTGCGCCAGCCGTGCAGCCCGAGGTCCCACGGCTCGGAGATCAGCTTGACCCGGGAGAGCACCGGGTCGGTGCGCAGCGCCACCAGGAAGGGGTGGTCCGGGTCGTAGTCGTCGCCCTTGCCGCGCCCACGGCCGAGGGCGACCGCCAGGTCGAAGCGGAAGCCGTCGACATGGCAGACCTCGACCCAGTAGCGCAGCGAGTCGAGCACCTGCTGGGCGACCACGGGGTGGCGCAGGTCGAGGGTGTTGCCGCAGCCGGTGACATCGACATCGCGGCCGCGGTCGTCGAGCCGGTAGTAGGCCCGGCTGTCCAGCCCGCGCCACGAGAGGGTGGCGCCGGTGAAGGCGGACTGCTCGGCCGTGTGGTTGTAGACGACGTCGAGGATCACCTCGATGTCGTGCTCGTGCAGGATCTTGACCATGCCCTTGAACTCGTTGACCGCGCCCTGCGGCGTGCGGTCGTGGGCATAGGCGGCCTGCGGCGCGAAGAAGCCCATCGAGTTGTAGCCCCAGTGGTTGACCAGCCCGCGCTGGACGAGGTGGGGCTCGTGGGTGAAGGCATGGATGGGCAGCAGCTCGACCGCGGTGACGCCGAGACGCTTGAGGTAGTCGACGACGGGCGGGTTGGCCAGGCCGGCATAGGTGCCGCGCAGCTCCGGCGGCACCTCGGGGTGCAGCCGGGTCATCTCCTTGACGTGGACCTCATAGATGAGGCTGTCGGACCGCGGGATCTGCGGTGGCTGGTCGAAGCCCCAGTCGAAGTCACGGTCGTCGATGACCACCGAGCGGGGCATGTATGCCGCGCTGTCCAGCTCGGACTGACGGTAGCCGTCGCCGTGCCAGCCCTCGTCGACCACGTGCCCGAAAACCTCTGGGCCCCAACGGACCTCGCCCTCGATGGCCTTGGCATAGGGGTCCATCAGGAGCTTGTGGGGGTTGTGCCGCTGACCGCTCTCGGGATCCCAGGGGCCATCGACGCGGATGCCATAGCGCTGCCCGAGACCGATGCCGGGGACGAAGCCGAACCACACCCCGTGGGCCCGGTCGACCAGCTCGATGCGCCGCTCGCTAGACCCGTCGAGGTCACCCTCGTCAAAGAGACAGAGGGAGACGCTCTCGGCGTGTCCGGCATAGACGGCGAAGTCGGCACCGTCGCTCCGCAGGGTCATTCCGAGCCTGGGCGCAAGGTCCCGTGCGCGCCTCGGGCTCATCTGCATGGTCACAAGGATAAGGACTGGTTAGGTTGGGTCCATGACCGATCCCACCTCGCTGCCCAACTTCCCGCCTCCCGCCGACGAGCACCCCCTGCGCGGACGGGTCCTCGACGCCCTCATCGACCAGGGCATGCAGCCCAACGTGGACGCCGACGGCGACGTCGCGATCCAGATCGACGACCAGCAGCTGTTCGTGCGGTGCACCGAGGGTGACTTCCCGATCATGCGCGTCTTCGGCCAGTGGGCCCTGGCGCCCGAGATCCCGGCCGACCCGCAGAAGCAGCTCGAGACCTGCAATGAGATCAACCTCACCCTCAACCTGATCAAGACGGGTCTGGCCAACAACACCCTCGTGGTCACGGGCGAGCACCTCGTCGGCGACGACTCCGACCTGGCCTCCCTGCTCCAGATCACCATCCAGATCGTCCTGGCCGGCGTGCAGATGTGGCACGAGCGCATCCTCGGCCTCGAGCCCGGTGGCCTGGGCCAGCCCGGCGGCCCCGAGGGCACCCCCGGGGGCGACCTGTCATGACCGGCCTGGCCCGCCTCGAGGTCGCCGACGGCATCGGCACGATCGTGCTCGACCGCCCCAAGATGAACGCCCTCAACCGCGAGCTCCAGGAGGACATCCGGGCCGCGGCCAAGGAGGCGACCGACCGCAAGGACGTCAAGGCGGTCATCCTCTATGGGGGCGAGCGGGTCTTCGCCGCGGGCGCCGACATCAAGGAGATGGAGGCGATGTCCTTCACCGACATGGTCGACGCCGGCTCCTATCTGATGTCGGCCATCTCCTCGGTCGCGGCGATCCCCAAGCCCACCGTGGCCGCGATCACCGGCTACGCCCTGGGCGGCGGGTGCGAGCTAGCGCTCGCGTGCGACTTCCGGGTCGTGGGCAGCAACGCGAAGATGGGCCAGCCCGAGATCCTGCTCGGCCTCATCCCCGGCATGGGCGGCTCCCAGCGCCTGCCGCGCCTCGTGGGCCCGAGCAGGGCCAAGGAGCTGATCTTCAGCGGCCGCATGGTCGACGCCGAGGAGGCCGAGCGCATCGGCCTGGCCGACTGGGTGGCCGAGCCCGACCAGGTCTATGAGCTGGCCCGCGACAAGATGGCGCGCTTCGTCTCCATGCCGGCCTATGCGCTGCGCGCCGCCAAGGAGGCGATCGACCGCGGCATCGAGACCGATCTCCAGACCGGCCTCGAGATCGAGCGGATGCTCTTCGCGGCCATGTTCGCCACCAAGGACCGGGCCACCGGCATGAAGTCCTTCATGGAGAACGGCCCGGGCAAGGCGGTCTTCGAGGACGCCTGAGCCGCCGGCTCGCACGACCACGGGGTATGCCGCGGACGCACGCTGCGTCCGCGGCATACCGCTGCTCTGGGCACGCGCCGGGGACGTCCCGGGCGGCCCGGGCATTCCGAAAAGCCGACGTGGCGGTAATCACGGGGTGGCGGGTATCGGGCATCGGCGGGCGGCTGAGAGGATGCACGGGACGAAAACCCCCAACCCAACGAGAGGGCGATCACGCGCATGAACATCGTCGTCTGCGTCAAGTACGTGCCCGACGCACAGTCGGACCGCACGTTCAACGACTCCGACAAGACCACCGACCGCGAGAGCGTCGACGGGCTGCTGTCCGAGCTCGACGAGTACGCCGTCGAAGAGGCCCTCAAGCTGGTCGAGGCCGGCGAGGGCGAGGTCACCGTCGTGACCGTCGGCCCCGACCAGGCCGCCGACGCGGTCAAGAAGGCCCTCCAGATGGGCGCCGACAAGGCCGTCCACATCTCCGACGAGGCCATCCACGGCTCCGACGCCCCGGCGACCTCGCTGGTCCTCGCCGAGGCCATCAAGAAGATCGGCTCGCCCGACCTGGTCCTGTGCGGCCTGGCCTCCACCGACGGCACGATGAGCGTCGTCCCGGCGATGCTCGCCGAGCGCCTCGGCCTCCCGCAGGTCACCCAGGCCTCCGAGCTGAGCGTCGAGGGCGACGCGGTCAAGATCCGCCGTGACGGTGACGTCGCGTCCGAGACCATCGAGGCCTCGCTGCCCTGCCTGGTCTCCGTGACCGACCAGATCAACGAGCCGCGCTACCCCTCCTTCAAGGGGATCATGGCCGCCAAGAAGAAGCCGGTCGAGACGTGGACGCTCGCCGACCTCGGCGTCGACGCGGGCCAGGTCGGCCTCGACAACTCCTGGACCAAGGTCCTGGAGTTCACCAAGCGCCCGCCGCGCGAGCAGGGCGAGATCGTCAAGGACGAGGGTGACGGCGGCAGCAAGCTGGCAGAGTTCCTCGCCTCCCGCAAGTTCATCTGAGCCGAGTCGACGGAAAGGAAATAACAGACATGGCTGAAGTTCTCGTTCTGGTCGACCACGCCCAGGGTGTGCTGCGCAAGACCACCGCCGAGCTGCTCACGATCGCCAAGCGCCTCGGTGAGCCGTCCGCCGTCTTCATCGGCGACAACGTCGAGCAGGCCAAGGTGACGCTCGCCAAGTACGGCGCGCACAAGGTCTACGTCGTCAGCAACCCCGAGGTCCTCCAGTACCTCGTCGCCCCGCAGGCCGAGGCGCTCGCCGCCGTGGCCGAGCAGGCCAACCCCTCCGCGGTGCTCATCCCGAGCAACGCCGGCGGCAAGGAGATCGCCGCCCGCCTCGCGGTCAAGCTCGAGTCGGGCCTGATCACCGACGCGGTCGACGTCCAGGCCGGCGCCGACGGCGTCGAGACCACCCAGTCGGTCTTCGCCGGCTCCTACACCGTGAAGTCCACGGTCACCAAGGGTGCGGCGATCATCGCGGTCAAGCCCAACTCCGCCGCGATCGAGCCCGCCCCGGCTGCGGCCGAGGTCGTCGAGGTCGACGTGCAGCTGTCCGACGTCGCCAAGGCCGCCACGGTCACCGACTCCAAGCCCAAGGAGAAGACGGGCCGTCCCGAGCTGACCGAGGCCGCCATCGTGGTCTCCGGTGGCCGTGGCACCGGCGGCGACTTCTCCAAGGTCGAGGAGTTCGCCGACAGCCTCGGCGCCGCCGTGGGTGCCTCGCGCGCCGCGGTCGACGCCGGCTGGTACCCGCACACCTCGCAGGTCGGCCAGACCGGCAAGCAGGTCTCCCCGCAGCTCTATGTCGCCTGCGGCATCTCCGGCGCCATCCAGCACCGGGCCGGCATGCAGACGTCCAAGACGATCGTCGCCGTCAACAAGGACGAGGAGGCCCCGATCTTCGAGCTCGTGGACTTCGGCGTCGTCGGCGACCTGTTCAACGTGCTGCCGCAGGCCACCGAGGCGGTTGCCAAGCGCAAGTGAGCCCGCGCGGCCGGGGCTGCCCGGCCACCAGCGCTGGACCCACCGGACTCGCCGTCTCCCCATCGCGGGAGGCGGCGAGTCCGTCATGTGAGCACCGCCTCACCCCTCCCCGTTGCCGTTTTGTGACTTTGGGGCTCCGGGTCGCTACCCTGAGTGAGTCCCGCCCCCCTCGAAAGGCCTGACTGCGTGTCCTCCCCGCAGCCCACCCACTCCCGCCACGGCGGTCGTGTCAAGCGACTCCCGGACCTGCGTTCGCTCACCTCCGTCACCCGCGCCGGTGCCAAGACCGTCGCCGGTCTGAGCCTGGTCGCCGGTGTCGCCGGTGCCCTCGCGCTCGAGACCGCGCCCCAGCAGGCGTCCGCCGAGCCGGCCGCCGCGGCCCCGGTCGCCGCCTCCTCGGTGGCCCGTCCCGGCCCCCGCGACACCGACGCCGCCTCGCGCTCGACCGCCCGCGTGAGCCGCGCCGCGGCCGCCATCGCGGTCAAGGCCCCGGCGGCCGCTGCCCCGGCGGCCAAGCCCGGCGCCACCGCAGCCAAGGCAGCCGCGCCCGCCGCGGCATACGGCCTGACCGGCTTCACCGCCGTCGCCAAGCCCAAGCCGAAGCCGAAGCCCAAGCCGGTCGTGGAGGAGTCGGACAGCACCGACGAGCAGAGCTCGTCCGCCACCGACTCCAACGACAGCTCGACGGCGTCGAGCGACGAGTCGGCCAGCCAGACCCCGTCCTCGGACGCCGCGAGCCAGGGCAAGTCCGGCTCCTCCTCGGACGACGCGTCCTCGAGCTCCTCGTCGGGTGGGTCCTCCTCGTCGAGCGAGTCCTCGTCCTCCAGCGGGTCCTCCTCGTCGGAGTCCTCGAGCCAGTCCTCGTCCGGCGGCGGCAACACCGGCGCCTTCATGTCCAAGTGCGCCGGCAAGGGCCTGAGCTACAGCGCCCAGCGGGTCTGCGCGGCGGCCCTGGCCAACTTCGGCTCCGGCATCTCCTCGGTCGGCGGCTACCGCGCGGGCGACTGGGGTGACCACGGCACGGGCAACGCCGCCGACATCATGACCAGCGGCGCCACGGGCGACGCCATCGCGAGCTACATGATCAACCACGCCGGCTCGCTCAACATCAAATACGTCATCTGGGAGCAGCGCATCTGGATGCCCGGCCGGGGCTGGAAGTTCATGGCCGACCGGGGGAGCGCGACCGCCAACCACTACGACCACGTGCACGTGTCGGTGAACTGACCCGACGCAGCCGACACCACGTCGACGCCACGTCGACACCGAGGCCCGGACCCGTGTGGTCCGGGCCTCGTCGCGTCCCCACCCGTTCTGGGCTAGCCAGTTGCGCTAACTAGATTGACAGGCTGACTAGTTTAGCGAGACGATATAGCCATGACCGAACGCCAGTGGCCCGCCGAATGGCTCCGTGGAGTGCTCGAGGTCTGTGTCCTGCGGGCCCTGGCCGATGGGCCGACCTATGGCTACGCGATCGCGGCCGCGCTCGCCGACGCGGGTCTGGGCACGGTCAAGGGCGGCACGCTCTATCCGCTCCTGTCCCGGCTGGAGACCGCCGACCTCGTCGAGGTCGAGTGGCGTGCGGGCGAGGGCGGCCCGGGCCGCAAGTACTACACGCTCAGCGAGGCGGGCCGGCAGGCGCTGGCCGAGCAGTCCCGCACCTGGGCGGAGTTCACCGCCGTGACGAGGTCCTTCGTCGACCCGCCGGCACAGCGCACACAGGATCGAGGCGCCGACGGCGCCGGAGAGCAGGGGAGATCATGATGACCACCGACACCAAGTGGGAAGAGCGCTTCACGATCGCGCTGCGCGGCCGGCTCGTGTCCGGGCGGGCGATCGGCGACGCGCTCGCCCACATCCAGGCCTACTGCGCCGAGAGCGGCGAGTCGCCGCAGGAGGCCTTCGGCTCCCCGGAGGAGTATGCCGCGAGCCTCACCTTCCGCCCGGCCGACACCGGGTCGGGCCTCGGCCGCACCGTGGCCTGGGGTGCGCTCGCCATGCTCGCGATCATGACCGCGCTGTGGGCCGGTGGGGCCTGGCTGGCCGGCGAGCGATTGACCATCCCCGTCGGGCTGGTCCTGGCCGCGATCGCCGGACTGGTGGGGCTGCTGGCCGCCGTGCCCGCCCTCCAGCTGATCGGCCGGCGGCCGTGGGTGCTCTGGCTCGTCCTGACAGCGGCCATCACCGCGATGGTCATGCTCCCGCTGCTCCTCCGACGCGAGCTGGCGACGATCTCGCCGGTGCTGCCGGCGGTGGCGGCATTCGCCATCCTCGCCGCATCAGTCGGCTGGGAGCTGACCCACCCCAACAGCGACGAGATCGTCGACCCGCGCCAGGCGGGAGAGCCGTCGCGCTCGCTGGTGGCGTGGCTTGCCGTCCACCCCTACACCGTCATCACCGGCATCGTCCTGCTGACCCTGGCCGTGCCTGCGCTGGTCGAGGCGGTTGCCTAAACTCGTGGGGTGAACGCCTATCTCGACCACGCCGCGACGACCCCGATGCTGCCCGCAGCCATCGAGGCCGTCGCCGCGCAGTCGGCGGTCGTGGGCAACGCCTCCTCGCTCCACACCTCCGGCAGGGCCGCGCGCCGGGTCGTGGAGGAGTCGCGCGAGAGCATCGCCGCAGCGCTGGGCGCACGACCGTCGGAGGTCATCCTCACCAGCGGCGGCACCGAGTCCGACAACCTCGCCCTCCAAGGCACCCTAGCGGCCCGCTCGGCCGCCGACCCGAGGCGCCGCCGGCTGGTGGTCAGCACCATCGAGCACCACGCGGTCATCGACTGCGTGGAGCACCTCGTGCGCAGCGGGCGGGCCGAGGTCAGCTGGGTCGAGGTCGACCGCTGCGGGCACGTCACACCGCAGGCCCTGACGGCCGCCATCGGCGACGACCCTGAGTCCGTGGCCCTGGTCTCGGTCATGTGGGCCAACAACGAGGTCGGCACCGTGCAGCCGGTCGCCGAGCTGGCGGCGGTGGCCCACGCCCACGGCATACCCATCCACACCGACGCGGTCCAGGCCGTCGGCCACCTGCCCGTCGACTTCGCCGGAGCGGGCGTCGACCTGCTGACCCTCACCGGCCACAAGCTCGGCGGGCCCCTTGGGGTCGGCGCGCTGCTGGCCACCCGGGCCGCTGAGATCAGCCCCCTCGTCTTCGGCGGCGGGCAGGAGCGCCAGCTGCGCAGCGGCACCCTCGACACCCCCGCGGTCCGCGGGCTCGCCGTCGCCCTCGAGGCCGCCACCGCAGGGCTGGCGGAGGAGCAGCGACGGCTGGTCGCGCTGCGCGACAGGCTGGTCCGGGGCGCGCTCGACCTCGACTACGGCATCACCGTCAGCGGCTGCTGGCAGGAGGGTGACGCGGCGGGCCGGCTCCCCGGCAATGCCCACCTGCTCGTGCCCGACTGCGAGGGCGACTCACTGCTCTATCTGCTCGACGCCGCCGGCGTGGAGTGCTCCACGGGCTCGGCGTGCCAGGCCGGTGTCCCGCAGCCGAGCCATGTGCTGCTCGCGATGGGCTACTCCGAGGCCCAGGCTCGCGGCGCGCTGCGCCTCTCCCTCGGGCACACCTCCACCGACGCCGACGTCGACGCCTTCCTGGCCGCGCTGCCCGGCGCGGTCGAGCGGGCCCGCCGCGCCCACGGGGTGCGCTGATGCGGGTCGTCGCCGCCATGAGCGGCGGGGTCGACTCCGCCGTGGCTGCCGCGCGGATGCTCGACGCCGGTCACGAGGTGGTCGGCGTGCACCTCGCGCTGAGCCAGAGCGCCGCGACGCTGCGCGAGTCCTCCCGCGGCTGCTGCACGATCGAGGACGCCGGCGACGCGCGCCGCGTGGCCGACCGGCTCGGCATCCCCTTCTATGTCTGGGATGTCGCCGAGCGCTTCCGTCGCGATGTCGTCGAGGACTTCGTCCAGGAGTATGCCGCGGGGCGCACGCCCAACCCCTGCCTGCGGTGCAACGAGAAGATCAAGTTCGCGGCGCTGCTCGACAAGGCGCTGGCGCTCGGCTTCGACGCGGTGGCCACCGGTCACTATGCCCAGATCGTCGAGAACGCCGACGGCACAAGGGAACTGCACCGCGCGGTCGATCCCGCCAAGGACCAGTCCTATGTCCTCGGTGTGCTCGACGAGGACCAGCTGGCCCGCTCCTTCTTCCCGCTCGGCGACACCACCAAGCCAGAGATCCGCGCCGAGGCGCAGCGCCGCGGCTTCAGCGTCGCGGCCAAGCCCGACAGCCACGACATCTGCTTCATCGCCGATGGCGACACCCGTGCTTGGCTCACGCAGCGGCTGGGGGAGCGACCCGGCGAGATCGTCGACGAGTCCGGCCAGACCGTCGGATCACACTCTGGCGCCTATGGGTTCACCGTCGGCCAGCGCCGCGGGCTGCACCTCCCGCGCCCCGCCGCCGACGGCGCCCCCCGCTATGTCGTCGATGTCGACGTCCCCCGCAATGTCGTCACGGTGGGCACCGCAGACCTGCTCGGCGTCGACGAGATCCACGGCGACCACCTGCGCTGGTGCGGCCCGGTGCCTCGGGGCGAGGCGCGGCTCGGCGCGCAGATCCGGGCCCACGGCGAGGAGGTCCCTGCGGTCGTGCGGGTGCTCGAGGCGGGCCAGTCCGACCCGACCGGCGCGGCCGACCCAACCGGCGCGGCCGGATCGCCGGCGGCGGGGGAGCCGACCGTGCAGGTTCGTCTGGAGCGCCGGGTGCGCGGTGTCGCGCCGGGCCAGTCCGTCGTGCTCTATGACGGCACCCGCGTCGTCGGCTCGGCCACGATCTCGAGCGCCTCGCGCCAGCGCATAGGCTCGGCATCGTGACTGCGGCGACCGGCATCGGCTCCTGGCCCGGCACGAGCGTCAGGGAGGCCCTGACGATCGTGCGCGACCTGCTCTCCGGGGCGGACGACGACGGCGTCACCGGCATCCCCTATCTGCCCGAGCTGCCTTCTCGTGGGCCGGGATCCGACATAATCGGCCGCAGCGCCGGTCTGCTCGTCGAGCTCGCGGTGGACCTCCAGCCCGCCGGCTGGCGCTTTGTCGACCGGCCCGGCAAGGACGCCGCCCGCACGGCGAGCCTCTGGCGCGAGGACCTCGACCAGCTGACCGAGGTCTTCGACGGATATGCCGGCCCGCTCAAGCTCCAGGTCGCCGGCCCGTGGACGCTGGGCGCGGGCATCCACCTGCACCGCGGCGAGCGGGCGGTCGTCGACGCCGGCGCGATGCGCGACCTCGCCGGGTCGCTCGCCGAGGGCGTGCGCGCACACCTGGCCGACATCCGACGGCTGGTGCCGGGGGCCAGTCCCGTCGTGCAGATCGACGAGCCCTCGCTGCCATCGGTCCTCGCCGGGCGCCTGCCGACGGCGTCCGGCTATGGCACGATCCGCGCGGTCGACCCCCAGGTCGTCGGCGCAGCGCTCACCGAGGTGATCGACGCGGCAGGGGAGGGCGCGCTGGTGCACTGCTGCGACCGCGGCATACCGATCCCGTTGCTGCGAGGCAGCGGTGCCGCCGGCATCGCCCTCGACACCTCGCTGCTCACCCCCGCGGGGTGGGAGTCGGTGGCGGCGAGCGTGGAGTCCGGCACGACGCTGTATGCCGGGTGCCTGCCCACCGACGGGAGCCTCACCGCCAGCGGGGCGGCCGAGCGGCTCACCCGCACCTGGGACGAGCTCGGCCTGGACCCGCAGCGACTCACCGAGGTCGTGCTCACCCCCGCCTGCGGGCTTGCCGGCCAGAGCGCCGAGGGCGCAGTCCGCCTGCAGCGCAACGTGATCGACGCCGCCCGGCACCTGTCGGACCGGGCGGCGTCGAGCCGCTGAGCGCGCCAGCGCGGCGCAGCCGTCACTCCGTCGGAGGCTTGACCTCGCGGCGCAGGATCTTGCCCGTCGGGCCCTTGGGGAGCTCCTCGAGCGTCCAGACCTTGCGCGGGTACTTGTAGGCCGCGAGGCGCTCCTTGACGAACTGCTGGAGCTCCTCGGGGGAGACCTCCTCGCCGGGCTTGAAGGCCACGGCCGCGCCGATGTCCTCGCCCATCATCTCGTCGGGCACGCCGACGACGGCGGCCTCGGCGACGGCCGGGTGCTGGTAGAGCACCTCCTCGACCTCGCGCGGATAGACGTTGAGCCCGCCGCGGATGATCATGTCCTTCTTGCGGTCCACGATCGTGTAGTAGCCCTCGTCGTCGACGATGGCCAGGTCGCCGGTGCGGAACCAGCCGTCGGGGATCGAGGCGGCCGTCTCCTCGGGCTTGTTCCAGTAGCCCTTCATGAGGTTCTCGCCGCGGATGCAGATCTCGCCGACGGCGTCGGGGCCGGGGCCGACCTCGGTGCCGTTCTCGTCGAGCAGCTTCATCTCGCAGCCGGGGATGGCGCGGCCGATCGTGCCGGGCTTGCTCGGGGCGTCGGGCATGTTGAAGGACGCGACCGGCGAGGTCTCCGAGAGGCCATAGCCCTCGAGGATGCGGCAGCCGAACTTGTCCTCGAAGGCGCGCATGACCTCCACCGGCATCGCGGATCCGCCCGAGACGCAGGTGCGCAGGCCCGAGACGTCGGTGGTCTCGCCGGCCGGGTGGTGCAGCATCGCGGCATACATCGTCGGGACGCCCTGCATGATCGTGACCTTGTCGCGCTCGAGGACCTCGAGCGCCTTGGCGGGGTCGAAGCGGGGGATGAGCGAGAGGGTCGCGCCGACGTGGGTGGCGGCGATCAGGCCGCAGGTCAGGCCGAAGACGTGGAAGAGCGGCAGGCAGCCCATGATCATGTCGTCGCTGCTCATCTCCATGATGTCGTGGCTGGAGTGCCACGCGTTGACGCGCAGGTTGGCGTGGGTCAGCTCGGCGCCCTTGGGCTTGCCGGTGGTGCCCGAGGTGTAGAGGATCACGGCGGTGTCGTCGTCCTCGCGCGGCGTCGGCTCGGTGACCGGGTCGCCGTCAGGCAGCGCGCCCTCGACCGGGCCGACCGGGGTGCACTCGATGACCTGGGTGCCGGTGGCCTCGCCGGCGATCTTGGCCTCGGACATGAAGTCCGGCCAGACGAAGGAGAACTTCGCGCCCGCGTCGTCGTAGTAGTACTCGATCTCGTAGTGCTTGAGCAGCGGGTTCATCGGCACGACGATGCCGCCGGCCATGAGCGTGCCCCAGAAGATGACGGGGTATGCCGGGACGTTGGGCAGGATCAGCGAGACGCGGTCACCGGGCTGGAGCCCCGCCGCGCGCAGCTGGCCGGCGACCTTGGCGGCCATGCCCACGAGCTGGCCATAGCCCACGTCGAGCTGGTCGAGGCGGATGGCGGGCTTGTCGGCGTGCTCGGCGGCCGTCTCGGTGAGTACATTGGCCAGGTTGGTCATGACAGCGGGCTCCCTTGCTCGTGTGAATGCCGCCATTCTCACCGGGCGCATCGGCCGGTGACTAGTGGGTGGGCGAGTCGGTCACGTCACTGCGGGCACGAGGGGTATGCCGTGTGCTCGTCGGTCCGCTGGACTGTCACACCGGTGCGGCAGGATGGGCCCGTGCCAACGACCCGCGATGTCCCGCCACCGATCGACGACGCCGAGGACCTGCCGCCGGCTGCACCCGCCGGCGCCGGTGGCTCGCCCATCGAGGACGACGTGCCCGACGAGGTCCAGCAGGAGTGGGGGCGGCTGGCCGAGGAGGCCCGCGGCCACCAGTTCGCCTATCACGTCAAGGACGCGCCGACGATCAGCGACGGCGAGTACGACGCGCTCATGCGACGGCTCGGCGAGCTCGAGGAGACGCATCCCAGCCTGCGCACCCCTGACAGCCCCACCCAGCAGGTGGGCGGGGCGGTCTTCGCCACCGGCTTCGAGGCCGTCGACCACCTCGAGCGCATGCTCTCGCTCGACAACGCCTTCTCGCCCGAGGAGCTCGCCGCCTGGGCGGCCCGTGTCGAGCGCGACGCCAACACCGGTCTGCACTTTCTCTGCGAGCTCAAGATCGACGGCCTCGCGGTCAACCTCCTCTATGAGCACGGCCAGCTGACCCGCGCGCTGACCCGCGGCGACGGCCGCACGGGCGAGGACATCACGCTCAACGTCCGCACCATCGACGGCATCCCCACCGAGCTCGCCGGCAGCGACCACCCGGCCCGCGTCGAGATCCGCGGCGAGGTCTTCTTCCCCATCGAGGCCTTCGCCGACCTCAACGCCTCGCTCGTCGAGGCCGGCAAGGCGCCCTTCGCCAACCCACGCAACGCGGCCGCAGGATCGTTGCGGCAGAAGGACCCTCGCGTCACCGCGAGCCGCCCGCTCCACATGCTCGTCCACGGCATCGGCTTCCGTGAGGGCTTCGAGATCGTGCGGCAGTCGCAGGTCTATGACCAGCTGCGCGAGTGGGGTCTGCCGGTCTCCACCCACTACCGTGTGCTCGACGACATCGAGCAGGTGCAGCAGTTCGTCCGCGAGACCGGCGAGCACCGCCACAGCGTCGAGCACGAGATCGACGGTGTTGTCGTCAAGGTCGACGAGATCGCCGTGCAGCGGCGGCTGGGGTCCACCTCGCGCGCCCCGCGCTGGGCGATCGCCTACAAGTTCCCGCCAGAGGAGGTCAACACCCGCCTGCTCGACATCCAGGTCAACGTCGGCCGCACCGGCCGCGTCACGCCCTTCGGCGTGATGGAGCCGGTCGTCGTGGCCGGGTCGACCGTCTCGATGGCGACCCTGCACAACGCCCACGAGGTGCGCCGCAAGGGCGTGCTCATCGGCGACACCGTCGTGCTGCGCAAGGCCGGCGATGTCATCCCCGAGATCCTCGGCCCCGTCGTCGACCTGCGCGACGGCAGCGAGCGCGAGTTCGCCATGCCCACCGAGTGCCCGTCGTGCGGTGCGACGCTCGCCCCGCAGAAGGAGGGCGACAAGGACATCCGCTGCCCCAACGCCCGCTCCTGCCCGAGCCAGCTGCGGGAGCGGCTCTTCGGGCTCGCCGGCCGCGGCGCCTTCGACATCGAGGCACTCGGCTGGGAGGGCTCGATCGGGCTCCTGGAGTCCGGTGTGCTCGAGGACCCCGACCTCGGCGGCCCCAGCGAGGCGATGCTCTTCGGGCTGACCGACGCCGACGTGGCCCGCGTCCCGCTCTATACCCGCGCGGCCACCACAAAGCAGCTCGCCGACCCCGATGCGGTGGTGCCTCCCGGCATCGTCGACGGCCGGGTGCTCTCGGCCAACGGCGCCAAGCTGGTCGCCAACCTCCAGGCCGCCAGGGCCCAGCCGCTCTGGCGGGTGCTGGTGGCCCTGTCGATCCGCCACGTCGGGCCCACTGCCGCGCGGGCCCTGGCCCAGCACTTCGGCTCGATGGACGCGATCCGCGCCGCCAGCGCCGAGGAGCTCGCCGGTGTCGAGGGCGTCGGCGGCATCATCGCCGAGTCCGTGCGCGAGTGGTTCGACGGCCCCGAGTCCGGCTGGCGCACCCGCATCGTCGAGCAGTGGGCGGCCGACGGGGTGCGGATGGCCGACGAGCGCGACGAGTCCGTCGAGCAGACCCTCGCCGGCAAGACGGTCGTGGTCACCGGCTCCCTCGAGGGCTACTCCCGCGACGAGGCCAAGGAGGCGATCCTCGCCCGGGGCGGCAAGGCCGCCGGCTCGGTGAGCAAGAAGACCGACTATGTCGTGGTGGGGGACAACGCAGGCTCCAAGGAGGACAAGGCCCGCGAGCTCGGGCGGCCGATCCTCACCGAGGCCCAGTTCACCGAGCTGCTCGAGACCGGGGCCGTGGCTGGGCTGGGTGACGACACCGCCACCTAGCCAGTCGAGGTCACCAGGTCGGGCCCGCCGGCCCCGCCTCCTTCGCCTCCTCCTCGGGAAGCACACCGGCGGGGTGGGAGAAGCGCCGCTCGATGCCGCCCTCCACCGACCGGAGGACTGGTGATCCCGCGCCGAAAGCCGCCTCGGCGGAGGCGCGGATCTGCTCGCCCAGCAGGCGGTGCGCCTCATGCGCGGCCGCGGCCACCCGTGCCGCGACTCGCTTGCCGCCGTCGCCGCAGGCGTCGTCGGACACGACGATGGCCCTGACATTGCCATTGCCGTCGACGGTCACGGTGACACCCTCGACCTCGCCCTGCGCCTCGAGGCCGTCCACCTCTGCGCGCCAGGCAAAGACAGCCTGTGCCTGGGCCACCAGCCGGTCGAGCTCGAGCTGGGTCGGGGTCTCCCCGTCGAAGCGATGCGCATCGGCGCCGGGGAACGCGTCGCGGGTCACCACTGGCCCCCATGCCCGAGCCCGAAGGCGCTCCCACTGCCGCCGCGCGGTGGCCGTGCAGGGGACTGCGCGCCAGGCGCGGTGACCGACCGCGAGCCAGCGCCCGGGCGGGTGTCGCGTGCCTGCCCTTCCTCCGGCGGCTCCTCGGGCGCCTCGGGTGCCACCGTGTTGGCGGCCAGCTCGGCCGCGACGACCGCTGCCGTCGTCGAGCCCGCGCCGAACGCATCCTCGGTCAGCTCGGCGCTCTGGCTGCGCAGCGACTCCTGCGCCCGCACCATCGCCTGGTGCAGGGCCCGGGAGACTGCCGCCCCGCCTGCCTGCGCAAGACGGTCCGAGACGAAGACCCCGGACAGGGTGCCGTCGACATCGATCTCGATGCGCGCGTCGCCCCCGTCCGCTCGCCCCGCCCCCACCAGCGTGGTCGCCTGCTCCCGCCACGCCGAGGCGCGCTCTGCTCGGGCATGGGCCTGCTCCACATCGGCCGCCACCGCCGCCAGCGCGGCCTCCGGGCTGTCATATCCGGGGATGTCACTCATCTGTGCCGCCCTGTGCCATGACCGAGACGATAGGCGTCCGCGGCCCGCGCAGGCCACCGGGGCCCGGCTGCGGCATGATGGGCACCACCTTCGGCCGGTCGACCGGCCATCGAGCGCAAGGGGGAGAGGCGCGTGCCCGTCGGCAGCATGATCCGCATCAACACGGCCGCGCTCGGCATGTGGTCCTTCCTGATCGGGTGCGTCCTGCTGATCTGGCTGGTGGCGACGGGCCCGGTGATCTGGCATGCGGTGCGGGCCTGGCGGGTGCACGACCCGTGGCTGCCCTTCGAGCGCCGCCCGGACGGCCGCTGGACCATGCTGACGATGTCGCGCTTCCAGCGCGTCTTCCGGGCCCCGCCGCGCGACCAGCGCACCCAGCGTGGGCTGCGCTGGCGGTGGGGCTACTACGGTCTGCTGGCCGTGGTGATGACCGTCGGACTGGTGGCACTGATCCCGGTCTTCGCCCAGGGGATCCGGCTGACGCCCTGGCACTGAGCACGACACCCCGAGCCGACCTGCCCAGCGGGGTGTCACTGTGGGACGTTGCCGCCCTCGAGGCCCTTCTTGGTCGCGTCGAGGCCATTGGTGCCTGCCGTGATGGGCGCCTCACCGGGCAGGCCGCGCAGGCTGTCGCGCAGATTCGACCCCGGGGTGGCCGCATGCCGCGCCCCACCGTTGGGGGACCAGCCTGCCGGTGGTCGGCGCGTCCAGGGCCCCGGAGTGGGCGGTCCCTCCACCGGACCGGGCATCCGGTGCTGGGGGGTGTGACCGGCGCCGTTGGGGCTGATGCGGTCGAGGAAGCGCAGCACCGCCTGGCCGAAGGTGCGCAGCTCGCCCAGCAGTCGGCCCAGTCGGGAGCCGCTGTTGATCAACCCGTTGACGAAGGTGGAGGCGCGCCCGCTCAGCGCCGCGACGCGGGTGCTGACCTGCTCGATCACCCAGGGGACCATGGTGCCCAGGGAGGCGACGATCTCCACGGCATAGCTGAGGATGCTGCCGATGATCTGGGAGAGCATGTCGCGCAGGAAGCCGTGGACGAAGCCGACCAGACCCGCCGAGACCGACATCGCGGTCTGCATGCCTAGGGCGGCGCCGCCGAGCGCGTCGAGGGCGTCGGTCCGCTCGCTCGCAAAACTCCAGTAGGAGTCGACCGCGGTGCCCTCCATCGGCTCCAGCACCCGGCTGGCGTCGCTGCGCCACTGGCTGGCGGCGCTCTTGGCGCCGTCGGAGACATTGCCCCAGGTCTGGGCCTGGGCGACGACGCCCTCGGGGTTGCCGGTGACCTCGTCGAACCACCGCTTGATCGGGTTGAGGTGGTCGATGACCCAGCCGATGCCGGCGGCGATCAGGGAGCCGAGCGGGTCGCTGACCGCGGCGGCCGTGTCGAGGACCGTGCTCACGCCGCTGAGCGCCGCGTCGATCCACCGGCCCTGGCACAGGGCGTCGATGGTCGACCAGCCGCTGTCGATCAGACCCGCGCCGGACGTGCCGCTCCTGCCCTGCTCCTGCGCCACATAGGTGCTCACGGGTAGGTGCTCCTCAGCTCGAAGGCCGCCTGCTCGTCGTCGGCGTCGTAGCGGTCGGCCATGTAGCGCAGGCCGTTCTCGGTCTGCCGCGCCGTGGTGGCCGCCGCGTCGAAGGCCGCGTCGATATCGCCGAAAGCGCTGTTGAACAGGCCGGGCAGCCAGGACAGGATCATCCCGAACGCCTGGCCGTCCACGGACGCGGCGCGGGACATGGCGTCGACCTCGTCGGCCTGCGCCTTGACGATGTTGGCGTGGCGCCGGATCGCCGCTGTCTCGACTTTTGGCATCTGGTCCCCCTGGGGTGCTCGACTCGCACACAGACCGTATTCGCAGCGCCGGCCCACCACAACGGGGAGGGCTCCCCGTCGGCCATGGCCGGTGCGGTGCGGCGCCCTCGCGGCCACCTAGACTGGCCCGCATGGCTGAACTCACCCGCGACGATGTCGCCCACCTGGCCGGGCTGGCCCGCATCGCCCTCGACGAGGCGGAGCTCGACCGCATGGTCGGCGAGCTCGGCGTCATCCTCGAGTCCGTCGCCAAGGTCTCCGAGGTCGCCGGCGAGGACGTCCCCCCGATGTCGCACCCCCTGCCGCTGACCAATGTCACCCGGCCCGACGAGGTGCGCCCGAGCCTGAGTGCCGCCGAGGCGCTCTCCGGCGCGCCCGCCCAGGAGGAGCAGCGCTTCTCCGTCCCGCGCATCCTCGACGAGGACTGAGCCCCACCGATGCGGTATGCCGCGCAGCGCACCCCGCGCGCGTGGCCCGGCCCCGCGGCATACCCCTCGCAGACCACCGACCGACCAGGCGCAACGAGAAGAGACGACCCGTGACTGACCTGACCCGAGCCAGCGCTGCCGAGCTGGCCGACCTCCTCGCCCGCGGCGAGGCCTCCGCCGTCGAGGTGACCCAGGCCCACCTCGAGCGCACCGCGGCCGTCGACGACCAGGTGCACGCCTACCTCCACGTCGACAACGAGGGCGCGCTCGCGACCGCCCGCGACATCGACCAGCGCCGCGCCGCTGGGGAGGAGCTGCACGTCCTCGCCGGTGTGCCCATCGCCGTCAAGGACGTCATGGCCACCAAGGGCCTGCCGACGACCTGCGGGTCCAGGATCCTCGAGGGCTGGGTGCCGCCCTATGACGCGACCGTGGTCCGCAAGATCCGCGAGGCCGGCATGCCGATCCTCGGCAAGGTCAACATGGACGAGTTCGCGATGGGCTCCTCCACCGAGCACAGCGCCTTTGGCCCGACCCACAACCCGTGGGACCTCGAGCGCATCCCGGGTGGCTCCGGCGGTGGCTCCAGCGCCGTCGTAGCCTCCTTCCAGGCACCGCTGGCCACGGGCACCGACACCGGCGGCTCGATCCGCCAGCCCGCGGCCGTCACCGGCACCGTCGGCACCAAGCCCACCTATGGCGGCGTCTCGCGCTATGGCCTTGTCGCGCTTGCGAGCTCGCTCGACCAGGCCGGCCCCTGCGCGCGCACCGTCCTCGACACCGCGCTGCTGCACTCGGTCATGGCGGGGCACGACCCGATGGACTCCACCTCGATCAACGCGCCCGTCCCGGCCGTCGTCGAGGCCGCCCGCCGTGCCGACGTCAAGGGCATGCGCATCGGCATCGTCAAGGAGCTGTCCGGCGAGGGCTTCCAGCCCGGCGTGCGGGCCCGCTTCGAGGAGGCCGTCGGCAGGCTCGTCGACCTGGGCGCCGAGACCGTCGAGGTCTCCTGCCCCCACTTCGACTACGCGCTCGCGGCCTACTACCTCATCCTCCCGAGCGAGGCGTCCTCCAACCTCGCCAAGTTCGACGCGATGCGCTATGGCCTGCGCGTCGCGCCCGAGGGCGTGCTCGACCCCTCGGCCGAGCAGGTCATGGCCGCCAGCCGCGACGCCGGCTTCGGCGACGAGGTCAAGCGCCGCATCATCCTGGGCACCTATGCGCTCTCCTCCGGCTACTACGACGCCTACTACGGCTCGGCGCAGAAGGTCCGCACGCTCATCGCGCGCGACTTCGCGGCCGCCTACGAGCAGGCCGACGTGCTGGTCAGCCCCACCGCGCCGACGACCGCCTTCAAGATGGGCGAGAAGCTCGACGACCCGATGGCCATGTACCTCAACGACATCGCCACCATCCCCGCCAACCTCGCGGGCGTCCCCGGCATGTCCGTGCCGACCGGCCTCGCCGACGAGGACGGCCTGCCCGCCGGCATGCAGATCCTCGCCCCCGCGATGCAGGACGAGCGGCTGTATGCCGTGGGCGCGGCCCTCGAGCGCGAGCTCACCAAGGACTGGGGCGGCCCACTGCTGGCCAAGGCCCCGCAGCTGACCGAGAAGGGAGCCTGAGCATGACCGCCCAGACGAGCGAGGCCGTGCTGCCCTATGACGAGGCGCTCGCGGCATACGACCCGGTGATGGGGCTCGAGGTCCACGTCGAGCTCGGGACCAACACCAAGATGTTCTGCGGCTGCGCCACCACCTTCGGCGCCGAGCCCAACACCCAGGTGTGCCCGGTCTGCCTCGGCCTGCCCGGCGCGCTGCCGGTCGTCAACGCCGTGGGCGTCGAGTCGGCCATCCGCATCGGGCTCGCCCTCAACTGCGAGATCGCCGAATGGTGCCGCTTCGCCCGGAAGAACTACTTCTATCCGGACATGCCCAAGAACTTCCAGACCAGCCAGTACGACGAGCCGATCGCCTTCGACGGTCACCTCGACGTGGAGCTCGAGGACGGCAGCACCTATCGCGTCGAGATCGAGCGCGCCCACATGGAGGAGGACACCGGCAAGTCGCTGCACGTCGGCGGTGCCACCGGCCGCATCCACGGTGCCGAGTACTCCCTCGTCGACTACAACCGCGCCGGCATCCCGCTGATCGAGATCGTCACCAAGCCGCTGACCGGGGCGGGGGAGCGGGCGCCCGAGATCGCCCGTGCCTATGTCGCCACCCTGCGCGACCTGCTCAAGGCGCTCAAGGTCTCCGACGTCAAGATGGAGCAGGGCTCGATGCGCTGCGATGTCAACCTCTCGCTGCGCCCCAAGGCGGGGGAGCCCACCTCGCCCGAGCAGCAGCAGGTGCCGCTGGGCACGCGCTCGGAGACCAAGAACGTCAACTCGCTGCGCTCGGTCGAGCGCGCGGTGCGCTATGAGATCGGGCGGCACGCCGCGATCCTCTCCGGCGGCGGCAGGGTCATCCAGGAGACGCGGCACTGGCACGAGGACACCGGCATCACCACCAGTGGCCGCGAGAAGTCCGACGCCGAGGACTACCGCTACTTCCCCGAGCCCGACCTCGTGCCCGTCGCGCCGACGCGTGAGACCGTCGAGGCGCTGCGGGCGACCCTGCCCGAGCCCCCGGCCCAGCGGCGCAAGCGGCTCCAGTCCGACTGGGGCTACAGCGATCTCGAGATGCGCGACGTCGTCAACGCCGGCGCCACCGAGCTCATCGAGGAGACCGTCTCGGCCGGTGCCGCCCCCGCGGGTGCGCGCAAGTGGTGGATGGGCGAGGTCTCCCGCCGGGCGAATGCCGCGGGCCAGGACCTCGTCTCCTTCGCCGAGGGCGCGGGCCTGACGCCCGCCGGCGTGGCCGAGCTCGACGGCCTGGTCAAGGGCGGCCGGCTCAACGACTCGATGGCCCGGCAGGTGCTCGACGGTGTCCTCGCCGGTGAGGGCGGCCCGACGGCCGTGGCCGATGCCCGCGGGCTCGAGCTGGTCCAGGACGACGGCGCCCTCGAGGCGGCGGTCGACAAGGTGATCGAGGCCAATCCCGATGTGGCAGACAAGATCCGGGGCGGCAAGGTCCAGGCCGCAGGTGCCCTGATCGGTCAGGTCATGAAGGAGATGAAGGGCCAGGCCGACGCCGGCAAGGCCCGCGAGATCATCCTCGCCCGGCTCACCTGACCCAGCCCACCCCCTCCTGGCCCTTTGGCCCAGTTGGGCACAAACGCCCCGGGCCCTGTGGTGGGCCGTGCGGGCGCTTTAGCCCAGTTGGGCACAAACGCCCCGTGTCCCGTGGTGGGCAGTGCGGGCGCTTTAGCCCAGTTGGGCACAAACGCCCCGGGCGCTTTAGCCCAGTTGGG